>JAJNPS010000039.1 GCA_021155205.1 Rhodobacterales bacterium | reverse complement strand
GGCCTGCGCGCCGTCAATCGTATTGCCGAACTTCCAGCCACCCATGGCTTTCCAGCCATGCGGCGATCCATGCCCGTCCTGCGAGGATTGGCCGCACTGACAGGCAGCACTATGGCCACTGGGCGTGATGGCCCCGGCGATTACCCTTTGGCCTTCGCGAAAACCGGTCACCGCAGAGCCCAGTTTTTCGATGATGCCAACGGGTTCGTGGCCAATCGTCAGCCCCCGCGCGACCGGGTATTCACCCTTGAGGATGTGAACATCAGTACCGCAAATCGTGGTCGTCGTGATGCGGATCAGCGCATCGAGCGGCCCGACATCGGGTATTCGCTTATCCTACAGCACGATACGACCCGGTTCGACAAATACGGCGGCTTTCATCATCGGCATGGCTTCGCTCCATCTGGTTTTCCGCGACGGCTGGCGCTGGGAGGTCGACTCGCCCCGTCGAAACGCCAGGCTGTGCCCGGCAACTTGGAGAACGTCGATTGCCAGAGACAGCCCTGATCCGAGCAGCCTAGCGCAGTCGTAACTGGGCGGCTTTGACTTGCGTCAACGCGACACAAGCAGTCCGTTTGACCCATGTCATGAAGTGAGCCGGCACAACCACCTAAACGACAATTGTGGGTCGGCATCATTCGGTTGCCGCCGCTTGGTCTGGGGTCAAACGAATGCCTGCTGAAACACCGCGGTACGATACTGCCAAGACGCAGCTTCTGCTTGCGGCAGTTGGGCTGGTGGCTGGAAGTGGTGCCTGGCTTTACGGTGATCCACTGTTGGCCGGCTGGATCTGGTTGGCCGGAACGATCCCGGTCTTGCTTGCGCTGATTGTGGAAATCGTCCGCAGTCTGGCGCGCGGCGAGGTGGGACTTGATGTTGTCGCGGCGCTGTCGATGTCCGCCGCGCTGTTGTTTGGCGAAAATCTGGCCGCAAGCGTTGTCGCGCTGATGTATTCGGGGGGCACGTTCCTCGAGCGGTTTGCCGAAGGTCGGGCCCGGCGCGAGATGCATGCCTTGCTGAGCAGGGTACCGCGGGCAGCAACGCGCTATGGTGCCGCCGGTTTGGAAGAAGTCGATCTGGACACCATTCGGCCTGGCGACAGGCTGCTGATCCGACAGGGCGAGGTGATACCGGTCGATGGCACATTGGCCAGCGCGCAGGCCATGCTCGACCAGTCCGCCCTGACCGGAGAGGCGATGCCGGTCCGGCTGGGCAATGGCGATCCGGTCATGAGCGGGTCGACCAACTCAGGCGACGCCTTTGATCTCGTGGCCGCAGCCCTGGCCGCCGAAAGCACCTATGCCGGGATCGTGCGGCTGGTCGAGGCTGCGCAAAAGTCGAAAGCCCCGATGTCGCGTCTGGCCGACAGGTATTCGCTGGTATTCCTGCTGCTGACGGTGGGGATTGCGGGGGCGGCGTGGTGGTTTACCGACGATCCGATCCGCGCCGTGGCGGTGTTGGTCGTGGCCACGCCGTGTCCACTGATCCTTGCGGTGCCCGTTGCGTTGACTGCGGGGCTTTCGCGGGCGGCCAAGTATGGCGTGCTGACAAAGGGTGCCAAAGCATTGGAAATGCTGGCACAAGTAAGAACGCTGATCCTGGACAAGACCGGCACGTTGACCGATGGGCGACCGCAGATCGTGCTGACCGAGGCATTTGATGGATATGGCGAAGCCGACGTCCTGCGCCTTGCGGCTGGGCTGGATCAGGCGTCGAAGCACCCCATCGCACAGGCTCTGGTCGCCGAGGCCCACGAACGCGGCCAGGTGCTGGCCTTTCCCGAAGACGTGCATGAGACGCCGGGCGAAGGGGTTGCCGGCCGTATCGCCGGTCGGTCGGTCATTGTCGGCGGCGACGCCTTCGTGATGGCGCAGGTATCCCATGATGCCGCAGCGATGCACGCCCGCGATGACGGTTCGGTTGTTGTTGCCCTCGGGGTCGACGGGCGACTGGCGGGACGCATCACGATGGCAGATGCCTTGCGGCCTGACGTGGCTGCGTTTCTTGCCGGATTGCGGCGTCAGGGGGTCAATCGCATCGTACTGGCGACCGGTGATCGCAAGGCGGTGGCTATGTCGATCACCAAAGGTTTGGGCCTCGATGCGGTGTTGTCCGATCTGACGCCTGATCAAAAGGTGCTGCTGGTGCTGAGCGAGCGCAAGAACGGTCCCGTGATGATGGTGGGGGACGGTGTGAACGACGCGCCAGCGCTGGCGGCGGCCGATCTTGGCGTGGCCATGGGTGCGCGCGGCGCTGCGGCAAGTGCCGAGGCGGCGGATGTGGTCTTGCTGGTCGACCGCCTGGACCCCTTGCTGTCGGGGGTCGAGATCGCGCGCGGGTCGCGCACCATCGCGCTGCAAAGCGTCTTTGCGGGCATCGGATTGTCCTGTGCCGGAATGGTCGCCGCCGCATTTGGATACCTGACGCCGGTCGAGGGGGCTGTCTTGCAAGAGCTGATAGACGTGGCCGTCATCCTCAACGCCTTGCGGGCGCTGCGGATTGTGCCGCGCGGGGTGGTGCCGGCGTGATCAACGCACCATCGATTTGATCGAAGTCAATCTGCGCCCCAACCGGGCGGCTAAGTTTGGCACAGGATCACAAGGGGAAAAATGCCATGGAAAAGTCTAGCCTGCTCGTGCTGTTGGGCAAATCGGGGCAGCCTGCCGACATCGAGCGAATTGTCGAACGGGCTCGTGAGGACAACCTGTTTCTATCAATCCTCGTGATTGGTGAGGCCCCGGATTTTCCATACTACTCCGATGGCTTGGGCCAATATGGCGGAACGGTCATGGCCAGCGCCTGGCAGCAGGACTTCGAGAAAGCGAACGCGGCCCTGGGCAAGACGGCAAAGGCGATCAAGGAATACCTTGCCCCCCAAGAGGTTGAGTTCGGAGTCTCGGTCGTTTGCGCCGAGCAGGTTGCGATCGCCGAGGCCATTGCGCGCTCGGCCATTGTCTGTGATCTGGTTGTGGTGTCGAACGACCTGCGCGGGAATGCGAGCCTGTTCAATGTCGCCGTCCAGGCGGCCCTGTTTCGTGCCCCAACTGGTGTGCTGTTGAATGCGGCAGCTTCGCCTGCGACGCTGGCCCCGAAACGGGTTCTGGTGGCATGGTGTCCTGCCAAGGCATGTGCGCGTGCGGTTCATGCTGCCATGCCGATGTTGCGGGCTGCGGACGAGGTGACGCTCGTTGTCGTGGATCCGGTCATGACGCCGATGCGCGACGGCGAGGATCCGGGTGCCGACGCGGCCCGCTGGCTCAGCCATCAGGGCTGCAAAGTGACCGTCCAGCAATGCCCGAGTGGTGGTCAGGACATCGGGCATGTCTTGATGAAGCGGGCGCGCGAGGCGGGCGCCGAGTTGATAGTCATGGGAGCCTACGACCATTCCCGATTGCGCGAAATCGTCTTTGGCGGGACGACGCGGACTCTTGTCGAGCAAGAAAGTCTTGCGGTTTTCATGGCGCATTGAGGGAATGCGCGCCAGCGTATGAACGGCATGTCAACGGAGGAGCCAAGACACTGCCCGTGCCGGTCCGATCCTGCGGCACCCCCAGCGCGTCCTGAAGGCTTCGCGTCGCCGAAGGGCACATGATCAATAGCCGCCATCCAGCAAGACGTGGTCCTGCACCAAAGTCGCCCCGCCCGATCCACATCAGCGCGACAAGCTCATATTGACATGTTCGGTTCCATCAGCTTGGCCACAGCTGACGAATAGGCATCGGCAGGCCGGCCTTGATATCGGCAATCTCGCCCCTTGAAATCCGTGCGTTCAGCGTCTGGAACACCGCGACGATATCGTCGATGCCGCGCCAGCCTGGAACGTCGCCAACCTGCGCGCTGATTGCTGCCACGAAGTGATCGGCGTTGCGGTCGTGGATCGGCGTGTGTGCCGGGGTCCAGCCTTCAAAGAACATTCCGCGCACCAGAAGCGGCATCTGGGCCGAGAACTGCGCCACTTCTTCATGGCCAAGATGATCCCGGATTTGCCGAAGTGTCACGCGCAGCAACCGCAAGGCGTCACGATGGCTGGTCCAGTCCAGCCGCTCGCAAAGCTCGTTGATCCATTCATGGGTCAGCTGAACAGTGTGGTCGATAACCTCCAGGCCTTGGGACGACATGATCCTCTCCTATTCTGGCTTGTCGCTGACGGGCTTCATGTCGACGTCGAGCACCGGGTCGGGGGTGCCGATCATCTGGTTGAAAAGGGCCATTGTCATGGCGCCGATGCCCACTAACACCAGCGCCAGGTTCGCCATCCAGCCAAGGAAGGGAATGAAATTCAAGAGGGCGACCAGTGTCACGCCGACCACCAGCGCCAGCAGCCTGATCCAGATCGTCGGATTTTCAGGGGCCCCGGCCCCGCGCAAGGCGCGCATGGCGACGGCATACGCCCCGAGGACGTAGCCAAGGGTCCAGACGGCGATTGTGGTCAGAAGGACGATCGGAACCAGGGGAATGCCGACAATGGTCAGCGCACTGATCGGAACCAGCCCAAAAAGGATGGAAAGCCCGATCACACCCGACAAAAGCGCTATCCCCGGACGCTCGGTGATGAGGTGTTCCAGACGGGCGACCTTTTTCGGCATCAAGGACAAGAAGATCGCGCCGAGTACCACGAAGAAACCCAAGGTCACAATGAAGCCGCCGAGGAGCGACATGAACGTCGGCAGCACCGGATACTCAAAGTCGCTCCACATCTCGCCCGCGTCGCGCATCATTTCATTCCGATCAAGCTCGGAGTACGTGACGCGTTCCGCCGCAATGACGCCACCCGGGATTTCGACCCTTTCCGGCGTCGAATAGGTCAAGGTCCCGCCAATCCGCGCTTGCGGTCCGAAGGTGATTGTTTCGGCCGTGATCCGCGCGTCCCCGGTGACCTCGGCATTTAGAATGACATCCCCACCCATCGCCGCAAGGCTGCCGCGCACTGGTCCGTCGATCGTGATGGTGCCGCCGGCAAGCCGTGCGTTGCCCGCAATCGCCGCCGCATTCGAGATGCGCAGGGTGAAGCCCGACGCCGTCAGATCGCCGCCCACCGGTCCGCGCAGACCAACGGAAAACCCCATCGCAGTCACGTCGCCTGTTGTTGTGGCATCAATCTCGACGTCAAAACCCATGGCATGCACATCTTGTCCGACAGTGCCGCCAAGCGTCACTGCCCCGCCCGCCGCCACGACATCGCGCGCGGCTGCAAGCGCGGCATTTGGGCCGCTGCCGATGATCAGGGTATCGCCGCCGACAATCTCGGTCTGCATCTCGGCCTGAACCGGGCTGGCCAATGCCAGCAAGACGAGTGCGGTGATCCGTATCTTGTGTCCGATCATGATGATCCTCTGTGTGACAAGGGTTTCGCGGACATTACCGCTGATCCGGCCTCCGGCATTGACAGCGATCAATGTGCAACGCGCCCGGGTCGGTCACTGTGCGGGCTGGACTGGTTTGCCGGAACCTTGCGCTTGCGGGGTGAAGGGTCGGTTTGCAAACTGCAAGACCGACGGGCCACCAGGGCCACAGGTACGCATAGATTTAACGCGAGATTTCTGAACAGATGCGCGAAAACAAGGCCTTCGTCGTGCTGGTCGTCTTGGCCACTCTTGCGTTCGGCTGGGTCCTTTCGCCGTTTCTGGGGGCAATGTTCTGGGCGGTCGTGATCGCGATCGTGTTCCATCCGCTTTATGAGCGCTTGCTGGTCGCGCTGGACAGCCGCCCCAATCTTGCGTCGCTTGCGACGGTTGTCATCGTGGTTCTGATCGTGGTCATCCCGTTGCTCTTGATTGCCGTGGCAATCGTCCAGGAGGCCACGGCGGTCGTTGCGAACATCCAGTCGGACGACATGGCCCTGCAGGACCTTTTTCAGAACGTCCAGGCGGTGTTGCCGCAATGGTTGACGTCCATACTCACAAGGTTCGGCTTCACCGACCTTGAGGCAATTCGGACCAGCATCGCGTCGGCCCTCAGTGGCTGGGTCCAGGCGATTGCGCCGCAGGTGTTTTCGATCGGGCAAAGCACAGTAAACTTCTTTATCAGCCTGTTCGCGATGCTTTACCTGACCTTCTTTCTGTTTCGTGATGGAAAAACGCTGATCGGGCATCTCAAGGCCGCCGCGCCATTTCCTCCATCGCAGCAGGATGCGCTGTTGGCGCGATTTACCTTGGTTGTCCGCGCCACGGTCAAGGGCGACATTCTTGTTGCCATGGTGCAAGGTGGGCTCGGCGGGCTCGGCTTCTGGGTGCTTGGCATTCATGCGACGATCCTCTGGACCGTTCTGATGTCATTTCTGGCACTGCTGCCCCTGTTCGGCGCGGCGTTGGTCTGGCTGCCATTCGCCATCTATTTCATCGCGACCGGAGCGATCCTGCAGGGCGTCGGATTGCTTGTTTACGGGGTTCTGGTGGTGGGACTGATCGACAATTTCATGCGTCCTTTTCTGGTGGGCCAGACGACAAAGATGCCAGAGTTCGTTGTGCTGATCTCGACCCTGGGCGGTATCGCGACCTTCGGGCTGCAGGGGTTCATCACCGGACCGGTTGTCGCCGCGATGTTCATCGCGGTCTGGACGACGTTCCTTGCGCGCGACCAGCTGTAGCTGCCGTACATCCCCCGTCGTCCCATGCCGAGGCAAAGGACGCGATTGATGGAAATCAATGCGGCTCGCGGATTTGCCTGCGAGTGTTCAGGTCACCTTATCCCATGGCGCATGCCCCGGGGTGACAACGAAAGGACTGATCGGATGAAAGACGTTGTCTGGGCCCTCGTGATGAGTTCAACGCAGGCGCGGATCGTCAGGGGCATCGCCAGGGGCGCTGTGGATGACGTGCCGGAACTGGCGTTGCACGCCGAACACAAGGATCTGCGCGAGATCATGTCCGACAAACCGGGGCGCAGCTTTTCGTCGGTCGGGCCGGGGCGTTCGGCGATGGAGTATGCATCCGACCCGGTCAGGGACGCCAAGAGGGCTTTCGTCGACGACGTGGTCACGCTTCTGCATCGGCACTTTGCCCAGCATGATTTCACGCGTCTTGCCGTCTTTGCAGGCCCGGAAATGCTGGGTCTTTTGCGCGATGGTCTGCCGAAGGACCTGGAACGCTCCATTGTCGTGGAGATGCCCAGAAACCTGTTGCACGAAACGCCGCACGACTTGCGGCGGATCGTGACCGATCATGTCTTTACAAAGGGATGACAGGGACATCGCTGCGAAATCAGTCTTTCCAAGGGGCGGTTTCTGACAGCTTGCCACCTGTTCGAAAGCGGCGGGCCGCCCCAATGCAACTTCAGATCAAGGAGATCACATCATGTCGGACACCGCCCAGAAGACAGCGAAACCCGGTGGGTCCAAGCCTGCCCCTGACGACGACATCGAGACGCAACTGCAGGCCATCCGAGATGAAGTTGCCGCAATGACCGAAATGATGAGCGCGTTTGTCAGCGACAAGGTCCATGCCTTCGGGGCCACCGCAGAGGCCGCCGCGAAAGAAGCTTCGGCCCAGGCGCGCAAGGCCCGTGAACGGATGGCGCATGGTGTGGAACAGGCGGAAAAGGTGCTGGACAACCGCGTCCATGAACCGCTCCGGGTTTGCCGGAGGCTTATTTACGTTAGTTACGCGGCCATGGGTTCAGTTTCCAGAGCGGCGTAGAAGATTGCTTCGGCTTCGGCGGGCGGGATGTTCCCGAGGGGTTCGAGCAGGCGGCGGTTGTTGAACCAGTCCACCCATTCCAACGTGGCGTATTCCACGGCCTCGAAGCTGCGCCATGGGCCGCGACGGTGGATGACCTCTGCTTTGAACAGGCCGTTGATCGTCTCGGCCAGAGCGTTGTCATAGCTGTCGCCGACGCTGCCGACCGAGGGCTCGATGCCTGCCTCGGCCAGCCGTTCGGTGTATTTGATCGACAGATACTGCGACCCACGGTCCGAATGATGGTGAGCCATTGAGGCGCCATTGGTTCGAGCCCAATGGCGAACGCCCCATGGCCTTGACCGGGCGGCGTTCGTGGACGGCCTGTTCGAGGGCATCCAGAACGAACCCGGCATGAGGGGTGCTGCTGACCCGCCAGCCCACGATGCGTCGGGCATAGGCGTCGATGACGAATGCGACATAGACGAAGCCTTTCCAAGTGGCGACATAGGTGAAATCCGAAACCCAGAGCATGTTGGGCGCCGACACGCGGAACTGGCGGTTCACGCGGTCCAGCGGGCACGGCAGCTTTTTGTCCGGGATCGT
>JAJNPS010000026.1 GCA_021155205.1 Rhodobacterales bacterium | reverse complement strand
GCCCATGGCCCCGACGGGGCTGATCGCCGCGTTGGAAAACCCGCTTTCCTGCTTCACCAGCGACTGGAAAAGAATGCGCCAGGTTGTGGGCGTAAGCCCGACTTTCACGACACCGGGGTGGGTTTCATAGCGCGCCGCCGTGGCGATGATCATCGCCTCGACCGTCTCGCCTTCACCGAAGAGCCGCTGGCTTTCCGGGCTTGTCTCCTCAAGGGGATAGACTTCGTCGGCAGGGGGGAAGGTTCCCGCCCCCGTCTCGAAGCCGCTGAGGTCGGTCACGCCGGTCGTATCCGCGAGGAAACGCTCATAGGCAGCAAGCTGATCGTCTTCGATTTCGCTGAGTTCTGTGCGGGTGCTGAGTTTCTCCCCCTGCTTCACCGCGTCCTCAGCCTGCTCGACAAGACGCGAGATGAAGTTCGACAGTCGCGAGCCGTCGATGATTGGCACGCCTTGGGCCATGAGGCCCATGGGCACCGCAGCGCCGAGGAGAAGCCCGAGCAGGAGGGGGGCACGACGCATGAGGTGGCTCAGTTCGCGCAGCGCACGTCGGGCGCGTTCATCGTCGAGACGACGACCGTCGTGCCGTCGCTTTGCTCCCGCGCCGCGAAGTACTTGCCCTCGGCCCGAAACTGGCCATGGCAGGGGGAGACGGCCCCCGTCTCGACGCCAGCGCAGGCGGAGAGGAGGGTGATCCCGATAAGGGAGAGAGGGATCAGGCGGTTGCATCGGGTCACGTCATGTCCTTCCAGAAGTCGGGGGCATCGCGCCAGCCATAAGGGGCGCGGTCTTCGCCGGATCGGCCGCCGCCAAGAACGGCGAGCGCAGGCCCGAGGGCGGCGAGGTCCATGTTCACGAAGACCGAGTCACCAGCCGAGCGCAGGAGGGCGAGGCGCAGGCCACCCGTTGGTGTGCAGAGGAACTCGGCCTCTTTCTCGTTCAGCCGCAGGATCCGGTAATCCTCGGGGTTGGCGCGCGGGTTCGGGTAGAGAAGCTGGGTCACCACGCTTTCCGCGATGATCTGGCCGACCTTGACCCGGGTCAGGTGTGTC
>JAJNPS010000025.1 GCA_021155205.1 Rhodobacterales bacterium | reverse complement strand
GCCCATGGCCCCGACGGGGCTGATCGCCGCGTTGGAAAACCCGCTTTCCTGCTTCACCAGCGACTGGAAAAGAATGCGCCAGGTTGTGGGCGTAAGCCCGACTTTCACGACACCGGGGTGGGTTTCATAGCGCGCCGCCGTCGCGATGATCATCGCCTCGACCGTCTCGCCGATCCCGAAGAGCCGCTGGCTTTCCGGGCTGGTCTCCTCAAGGGGATAGACCTCGTCGGCAGGAGGGAAGGTTCCCGTCCCCATCTCGAAGCCGCTGAGGTCGGTCACGCCGGTTGTATCCGCGAGGAAACGCTCATAGGCGTCCAGCTGGTCGTCCTCGATCTCGCTGAGTTCTGTGCGCGTGGCGAGTTTCTCCCCCTGCTTCACGGCGTCCTCGGCCTGTTCGACAAGACGCGAGATGAAGTTCGATAGCCGCGAGCCGTCGATGATCGGCACGCCCTGGGCCAGGAGGCCCATGGGCACCGTAGTGCCGAGGAGAAGTCCGAGAAGGAGGGGTGCGCGACGCATGCGATGGCTCAGTTCGCGCAAGGCGCGTAGGGAGCGTTCATGGTCGAGACGACGACCCTCGTGCCGTCGCTTTGCTCCCGCGCCGCGAAGTATTTGCCCTCGGCCCGGAACTGACCGTGGCAAGGGGAGACGGCCCCCGTCTCGACGCCAGCGCAAGCAGAGAGAAGGGTGAGCCCGAGAAGGGACATAGGGATCAGGCGGTTGCGTCGGGTCACGTCATGTCCTTCCAGAAGTCGGGGGTGTCGCGCCAGCCATAGGGTGCGCGGTCTTCGCCGGATCGACCGCCGCCGAGAACGGTGAGTGCGGGCCCCAGGGCCGCGAGATCCATGTTTACAAAGACCGAGTCACCGGCCGAGCGCAGGAGGGCGAGGCGCAGGCCACCCGTTGGCGTGCAGAGGAACTCGGCCTCTTTCTCGTTCAGCCGCAGGATCCGGTAATCCTCGGGGTTGGCGCGCGGGTTCGGGTAGAGAAGCTGGGTCACCACGCTTTCCGCGATGATCTGGCCGACCTTGACCCGGGTCAGGTGTGTC
>JAJNPS010000003.1 GCA_021155205.1 Rhodobacterales bacterium | reverse complement strand
ACCTCAAAAGTGGGAGGCCACCATACCCGTTTACAAAGCGAACAGGAAAGTCAATGAAATCAACGGTCTACCCAGACCACCCCCGCGCCAGTGCTAGCTTTGCGTACCGTCACTTATTGCACTGAAAACGAGGAGACCCCTACGAAGACGCCGCGCGCCCCGAGGCCTTGCGCTGGAACGACTGGAAAGCGGCCCAACTGGACAAGGTGGAGACATCACTGGCCGCGCTCAACGCTGTACCGCAGAAGCTGGCCGGCCGCGTGGATCTCGGTTCAATCGCCGTGGGTTGTGCGCTGTGGTACCTGGACCTGCGCTTTGCCGACTGGGGCTGGCGAGAGCGGCATCCCCACGTGGCCGACTGGTACGCCACCTACGGCCAGCGCCCGGAAATGAAGGCCACCTGGTCGCTGGACTGAGCCTCGCTCACCACGCAGAAAGGGCGCCCCATGGGCGCCCTTGTCGTTCAGGGGCAGGCATTTTCAGACTGCGCCTGCCAGTTCCGGCACAGCCGAGAACAGGTCGGCCTCCAGGCCGTAGTCGGCGACGGAGAAGATCGGGGCTTCGGGGTCCTTGTTGATCGCCACGATCACCTTCGAATCCTTCATGCCCGCCAGGTGCTGGATCGCGCCCGAGATGCCCGCTGCGATGTACAGCTGCGGCGCCACGATCTTGCCGGTCTGGCCCACCTGCAGGTCGTTGGGCGCGTAGCCCGCGTCCACCGCCGCGCGGCTGGCACCGATGGCCGCGCCCAGCTTGTCCGCCAGCGGCGTCATGACTTCGTTGAACTTCTCGCTGCTGCCCAACGCGCGACCACCGCTGACGATGATCTTGGCCGCCGTCAGCTCGGGGCGGTCGTTCTTGGCGATTTCGCTGCCCAGGTAGGCGCTCTTGCCGCTGGCTGCGGTTGCTGTCACGGTTTCCACGGCGGCCGAGCCGCCCTGCTCTGCGGCGTCAAAACCGGTGGCGCGCACGGTGATGACCTTGGTGGCGTCGCTGCTCTGCACGGTGGCGATGGCGTTGCCGGCGTAGATCGGGCGCTCGAAGGTGTCGGCACTGATGACCTTGCTGATCTCGCTGATCTGCGCGACGTCGAGCTGGGCGGCCACGCGCGGGGCCACGTTCTTGCCGCCGGCGGTGGCGGGGAACATGATGTGGCTGTAGGCGCCGGCAATCGCCAGTACCTGGGCCGCGACGTTTTCGGCCAGGCCGCGGGCGAAGCCTTCGCCGTCGGCGTGGATGACCTTGGCGACGCCGGCGATCTGGGCGGCGGCGGCAGCAGCAGCGCCGGCGTTGTGGCCGGCCACTAGCACGTGCACCTCACCGCCGCAAGCAGCGGCGGCGGTCACGGTGTTGAGGGTCGCGCCCTTGAGGGTGGCGTTGTCGTGTTCGGCCACAACCAGAATGTTTGCGAGTGCGGTCATGGTGTTTCTTCCTCAGATCACTTTGGCTTCGTTCTTGAGTTTTTCAACGAGGGCGGCCACATCGGCCACCTTCACACCGGCGCCGCGCTTGGCCGGCTCGGCCACCTTCAGCGTCTTCAGGCGCGGCGTCACGTCCACACCCAGGTCGGCCGGCTTGACCGTCTCCAGCGGCTTCTTCTTGGCCTTCATGATGTTGGGCAGCGTCACGTAGCGCGGCTCGTTCAGGCGCAGGTCGGTGGTGACGACAGCCGGCAGGCTCACTTCCAGCGTTTCCAGGCCACCGTCGATCTCGCGCGTGACCTTGGCTTTGTCGCCAGCCACTTCGACCTTGCTGGCAAAGGTGGCCTGCGGCAGGTCGGCCAGGGCCGCCAGCATCTGGCCGGTCTGGTTGGCGTCGTCGTCGATCGCCTGCTTGCCCAGGATGACCAGACCCGGTTGCTCCTTGTCCACCAGGGCCTTGAGCAGCTTGGCCACGGCCAGGGGCTGCAGCTCGACATCGGTCTCGACCAGGATGGCGCGGTCGGCACCAATCGCCATGGCCGTGCGCAGGGTTTCCTGGCACTGGGCCACGCCGCAGGAGACAGCGATCACCTCGGTGGCCGCGCCCTTTTCCTTCAGACGCACGGCTTCTTCCACCGCAATCTCGTCAAACGGGTTCATGCTCATCTTGACGTTGGCGATGTCCACGCCGGTGCCGTCGCTCTTGACGCGCACCTTGACGTTGTAGTCCACCACGCGTTTGACGGGAACGAGAATTTTCATGTTGTGAGCTCCATTCAGACGCGTTCGATGATCAGTGCAATGCCCTGCCCCACCCCAATGCACATGGTGCACAGCGCGTAGCGACCGCCCGTGGCGTGCAGGCGGTTGACTGCGGTGGTGGCCAGCCGCGCGCCGCTGGCGCCCAGCGGATGCCCCAGGGCGATGGCGCCACCCCAGGCGTTGACGCGTGCATCGTCGTCCTGCAAGCCCAGTTGACGCAGCACAGCCAGGCCTTGTGCGGCAAAGGCTTCGTTGAGTTCGATCACGTCCAGCTGTTCGAGCGTGAGGCCGGTCAACGTCAGCACCTTCTGCGTCGCCGGGGCCGGGCCGATACCCATGATGCGGGGCGCCACACCGGCCGTCGCCATCCCGACGATACGAGCCTTGGGCGTCAGGCCGTTCTTTGCTGCAGTGGCTTCATCGGCCAGCAGCAGCGCGCAGGCGCCATCGTTCACGCCACTGGCGTTGCCCGCGGTCACCGTGCCGTCCGGACGCACCACGCCCTTGAGCTTGGCCAGGGCTTCCAGGCTGGTTTCGCGCGGGTGTTCGTCGGTGTCGACGATGAGCGCATCGCCTTTCTTCTGCGGGATGGTCACAGCGCAGATTTCGCGCGCCAAGTGGCCGGCCTTGATCGCGGCGACAGCCCTCATCTGGCTGGCCAGGGCCATGCGGTCCTGGGCCTCACGTTCGATGTTGAAATCGGACGCGACGTTTTCGGCCGTCTCGGGCATGGAGTCCACGCCGTACTGGGCTTTCATCAGCTTGTTGACGAAGCGCCAGCCGATGGTGGTGTCGTAGACGGCGTTGTTGCGGCTGAAGGCGCTCTCGGCCTTGGGCATGACAAAGGGCGCGCGGCTCATGCTTTCGACACCTCCAGCGATCATCAGGCCCGCTTCACCGGACTTGATGGCACGCGCAGCGGTGCCGATGGCGTCCAGGCCCGAGCCGCACAGTCGGTTGACGGTACTGCCGGGCACCTCCACCGGCAGACCGGCGAGCAGGCCGCTCATGCGCGCCACGTTGCGGTTGTCTTCACCGGCCTGGTTGGCGCAGCCGAAGATGATGTCGGTTACGGCGGCCCAATCCACACCTGGGTTGCGCGCCATCAGCTCGCGCAGCGGGACAGCGCCCAGGTCGTCGGCCCGGACAGAACTGAGAGCGCCGCCGTAGCGGCCAAACGGGGTGCGGATCGCGTCGCAGATGAAGGCTTGGGACATGGTCATGGCATTGCAGAAAGGAAAACGGGACAACAGCGGAAAAAAGGGTTCGAACGGTTCAATCGAGCAGGCGGTCCAACATGGCCGGCGTGGCGCGCACCGCGCCAAACCCGTTGGCCGCGATGAGCTGGTCCAGCTCCTGCTCCAGACGGGCGCGAGGCTGGGTCCGGGCCCAGTGCACGGGGCCGCCTACCCAGGACGGGAAGCCGTAGCCGTTGACCAGCACCACATCGATGTCGCCGGCCCGGTGCGCCACGCCTTCGCTGAACAGCAGCGCGGCCTCGTTCACCATCGCCAGCAGCGCACGGCGCTGGATCGCGCCGGCCTCCAGCGGCACACGTTCGATGCCGCGCTCGGCCGAGGCCTGAACGATGACGCCGCGCACCACCTCGTCGGTGGCGGGGCTGGGCTTGCCGTCGGCGTAGCTGTAATAGCCCCCCTCGGTCTTGCGGCCCATGCGTCCCATCTCGCACAGGCGATCCAGGATGTGCACATAGCGTTCCCGCGGGTCGCGGGTGGCCGCGCTGGCCTGCCGCATGCGCCACGCGATGTCCAGCCCTGACAGATCGGCCACGGCAAACGGCCCCATGGCGAAACCGAAATCGGTAAGGGCCCGGTCCACGTCCTCGGGCCAGGCACCGTCTTCCAGCATGAACTCGCACTGCTTGCGGTAAGCGTTGTAGATGCGGTTGCCGATGAAGCCGAAGGCGTTGCCACAGAGGATGGGCGTCTTCTTGAGCTGGCGGCCGAGAGCCATGCCGGTGGCGATGACGTCGGGCGCGCTGTCGCTCCCCTGCACCACCTCCAGCAACTTCATGACGTTGGCCGGACTGAAGAAGTGCAAGCCCACCACGTCCTGCGGCCGGGACGTGACCGAGGCAATCGCGTCGATGTCGAGGTACGAGGTGTTGGTGGCCAGCACCGCCCCTGGCCGGGCATGTTGGTCGATCTGACGGAACACCGCCTGCTTGACCGCCAGGTCCTCAAAAACCGCTTCGATCACCACATCGACCGCCTGCAGCGCCGACCACTCCAGCTTCGCCGTCAGGCAGCCCAGCAGTCGCTCGGCCTTGGCCGAGTCCACCTTGCCGGCCTTCACGCGCGAGGCGAAGTGCTCGGCGATGCGCGCCGAACCGCGCGCAAGCGCATCGCCCGACTGTTCCAGCAGGCTGACCTGCAAGCCAGCTTCCAGCGCGGCAATGGCGATGCCCGATCCCATGGTGCCGGCGCCGATGACGGCCACGCGCTCAAACGCCCGAGGCTCGGCCGACAGGTGGGCCGGCAGCTTGGCGGATTCGCGCTGGACCCGGAACTGGTAGCGCAAGGCAGCGGCTTCCCCACTTTGCATCAACGACAGGAACAGTTCGCGCTCGCGCTGCATGCCGGCGTCGAACGGTAGCGTGCTGGCTTGCAGTGCGTCCAGTAGGGCCTGGTAAGCCGGCTGCGCACGCTGGCGCTGGTTGAAGCGGGCCGACGCCTGATCGACCGCGGCCTGGGCCGCGCCGGCATTGACGCTGCGGTCGCGCGCCCGCGGCAAGGGCTTGTCTGCCTGCGCCAGTTCCAGGGCCAGGGCGGAGGCCGCTGCCCACAGATCCTGCGGCACCACCTGGTCCAGCAGACCGGAGGCCGAGAGGTCGGTGGCCACCTGGGGCTGGCCCGAGAGCATCATCGCCAGGGCTTTCTCGGGCCCCATCAGCCGCGGCAGCTTCTGGGTCGCCCCCGAACCGGGGATCAGGCCGAGCTGGATTTCCGGCGTGCCCAGGCGGGCCGTCGTCAGCGCCACACGGGCATGGCAGCCCAGGGCCAGCTCCAGCCCACCGCCCAGGGCGACACCCGAGATGGCGGCCACCACCGGCTTCGAGCAGCCTTCCAGGATGGCGATGACATCGCGCAGCATGGGGGCTTCAAACTGCAGCGGCGTACCGAATTCGGACACGTCGGCACCGGCCGAAAAGGCCTTGTCGCTGCCGATGAGCACGATCGCCGCGACGGTGGGATCGGCCTCGGCGGCGCGCACCGATTCGACGATGTGCCGGCGCAATGCGATGCCCAGGCTGTTGACGGGAGGGGCGTTGAGTTCAATGCGTTCGACGCGAAGCGCTGTCGGTGCGGGCTGGCTCATGGGATGGTTCAGGGATTCAGATGATCTGTCGGTTCTTCAAGGCTTCCAGCTCGTCCGCCGACAAGGCCGCCAGCGACTGCAACACTTCCTGTGTGTGCTGGCCCAGCAGCGGCGGTGCGCTGCGGTAGGTCACGGGCGTGGCCGAGAGCTTGAGAGCGCTGCCCGGCACGCTGACCTGCCCGGCGGTGGGATGGGGCAGTTCCTGGCGCATGTCGCGGGCCAGCACCTGCGGGTCGCGGAACACGTCGGCCATGTCGTTGATGGGTCCACAGGGCACGCCCACCGCTTCCAGCAGACGGATCCACTCGTCGCGAGGGCGCTGCTGCATCAGTGCCTCCAGCAAGGGCACCAGCTGGTCGCGGTGCCGCACCCGGGCGGGGTTGGTGGCGAAACGGGGGTCGTCGGCTAGTTCCGGCTGCCCTGCGACCTGGGTCAGTTTGCGGAACTGGCTATCGTTGCCACAGGCGACGATGACCCAGCCATCGGCCACCTTGAACACTTGGTAGGGAACGATGTTGGGGTGCGCGTTGCCCCAGCGCGTGGGCGGCTTTCCCGTGGCCAGGTAGTTTGTGGCCATGTTGGCCATCATGGCCACCTGGGTGTCCAGCAGACAGATGTCCAGGTACTGGCCTTCGCCGGTGCGTTCCCGGTGGTTCAAAGCAGCCAGGATGGCGATGGTGGCGTGCGCACCGGTGAACAGGTCGGCGATCGCGACACCGGCCTTCTGGGGCGACGCGCCGGGCTGGCCGTCGCGCTCCCCGGTGACGCTCATGAAGCCGCCCATGCCTTGCACGATGAAGTCGTAGCCGGCGCGAGGCGCGTACGGACCGGTCTGGCCAAAGCCGGTGATGGAGCAGTAGATGAGACCGGGGTGCTCGCGGCGCAAGCTCTCGTGGTCAAGCCCATAGCGCTGCATGTCGCCCACCTTGAAATTCTCGACCAGCACATCGCACTGGGCCACCAGGCGGCGGACCAGGTCCTGGCCTTCGGCGGTGGCGATGTCGAGCGTGACGGAGCGCTTGTTGCGGTTCACCGCCAGGTAGTACGCGGCCTCGGTGGTGTCCTGCCCCTGTGCATCGCGCGCATAGGGCGGACCCCATTGCCTCGTGTCATCGCCCTGACCAGGACGTTCGATCTTGATCACGTCGGCACCCAGGTCGGCCAACGTCTGCGTGCACCAGGGGCCTGCCAGGACCCGCGTCAGGTCCAGCACCCGAATGTGGCTGAGGGCTCCCATGTCTTCAGTCCAGTTGCACGTTGGCCGTTTTCACCACCTTCGCCCACTTGGCAGCCTCTGCCTGGATGAAGGCTGCGAACTGCGACGGACTATCGGGTGCGGCTTCTGCCCCCTGCTCCTTCAATGTCTGCCTGACATCGGGCTGGGCCAGGATCTGTCTGATTTCCTCATTCAGACGGCTGACCAGGCTTGCGGACGTCGACGCGGGTGCCCAGATTCCAAACCACGAACTGGCGTCATAGCCCGCCACACCGGCCTCTGCGATGGTGGGCACATCGGGCAGCGCAGCGGAACGCCGGACTGTCGTTACCGCTACAGCACGCAATGCGCCGGATCTGATGTGCGGCATAGCCGACGGCAGGTTGTCGAACATGCAGGTGGTCTGACCTCCCAGCAGATCCGTGATGGCCGGGGCACTCCCCCGATAGGGCACGTGCGCCATGGAAACCTGCGCCATTTGCTCGAACAGCGCCCCGCACAGGTGTATCGAGGTCCCATTGCCGGCCGATGCATAGCTCAGCTTTCCAGGTTCGGCCTTGGCGGCAGAGATCAGATCCTTGACCGTCTTGATCGGTGAGGATGCATTGACCACCAGCACGTTCGGGACCATGGCGACCAGGCTGATTGGGGCAAAGTCCTTGAACGGATCGTAGGCCAGCTTTTTGTAGAGATACTGGTTGATGGCATGGGTCCCGATGGTTCCCATCAGCAGGGTGTGACCGTCCCCCGCAGCCTTCGCTACCAGGGCGGATCCCAGGGCGCCACCAGCGCCTGGCTTGTTTTCGACCACCACGGTGCCTCCGAGGCGGGTGGCCAGATGGCGGCCTACTAGACGCCCCAGAATGTCGGTGGTTCCACCAGCCGGGAAAGGCACCAGCATGGTGATCGGTTTGCTCGGATAGCCAGTTTGTGCCCAAGTGGGCACTGCCAGAGTCATGGCTGTCAGGGTCAAGATCTGGCGACGATTGATGCTGGGATCGTGTGGTCTGGACATGGTGTGTCTCCGGTGTTTGGAATGCGAAACGGCGGGCTCGGATCAGTCTTGACGCATCAGCTGCTTGCCAATGATGAGCTGCTGGATCTGAGTCGTGCCCTCATACAGACGCAGCAGGCGAACGTCGCGGTAGAAGCGCTCAACCTTGTATTCGTTGATGTAGCCCGCGCCGCCATGGATCTGCACGCCACGGTCGGCCACGCGGCCCACCATCTCGGTCGTGAAGAGCTTGGTGCACGAGGCCTGCATGCTCACCGCCGGATCGGTCACACCAAAGGGCTTGGCGTCGTAGCGCTGCGCCACCGCCTGCACCATAGACCAACCCGCCAGCAACTCGGCCTGGCTGTCGGCCAGCATGGCCTGCACCAGTTGAAAGTCCCCGATGCGTTGCCCAAACTGCTTGCGCTCCTGGGCATAGGCGACCGACTCGTTCAGGATGCGTTGGGCCATGCCGCAGGCCAGGGCCGAGACGTGCAGGCGTCCGCGGTCCAGCACCTTCATGGCCGTCTTGAAGCCCTTGCCCGGAACGCCGCCGATGATGTTGGCGGCTGACACCCGTACGTTGTCCAGGTTGACATCACAGGTCTTGGTGCCACGCTGGCCCATCTTCTTGTCTGGCTTGCCCAGGGTGATGCCGGGCAGGTCCGCGGGCACGATGAAGGCCGAGATGCCGCCGGCCCCAGGGCCGTCGGTGCGCGCCATCAGCGTGAAGGCGCCAGCGCGCGGTGCGTTGGTGATGTAGCGCTTGCTGCCGCTGAGCAGGTAGTCGTCACCGTCGCGCACGCCACGGGTCTGCAGGGCCGCGGCGTCCGAACCGGCGTTGGGCTCGGTCAGCGCGAACGAAATGATCAGCTCGCCACTGGCGATGCGAGGCAGGTACTCGGCCTTCTGCTCGGCCGTCCCGTCCATCAGGATGCCCTGCGACCCGATGCCGATGTTGGTACCGACCACCGAGCGGAACGCCAGCGCGGTCTGCCCCAGTTCGAAGGCCACCTCGCACTCCTGCGCCATCGACAGGCCGATGCCGCCAAACTCTTCCGGGATCGACAGGCCGAACAGACCCAGCTCTTTCATGTCATCCACGATGCCCGAGGGAACGTCGTCGTGCTCTTCCACGCTGTTTTCAGCGGGGACCAGACGCTCGCGAATGAAGCGTTGCACGCTGTCCTTGAGCAGGGAGAACGTTTCCGTGTCGAGTGCCATGTGATTTGAAGTTCCGAAGAGGTCCCTGGGGTCAGGGCTGTTTGGGGTTGGGGGATTGTGTTGATCGCACATTGACTTGACAATCCGATCAATGTTTAACACTCCGTCAAATACTGTTTGACAGTCATGCCATGGACCTGACCGGACTGGTGCTGCTGGTGGACATCCTCGATGCCGGCAACCTGAGCAGCGCGGCGCGCAAACTCAAAGTCAGCCGCGCCAACGTGAGCTACCACCTGCAGCAGCTGGAGAAATCGGTGGGCGCGCAGCTGGTGCGGCGCACCACCCGGCGCATCGAACCGACGGAGATCGGTCAAACGCTCTACCGCCACGGACGCGCCATCCGAGACGAACTGACCGCCGCCCGGGAAGCCATAGACTCCCTGGGCCGCGGCCTGCACGGTGCCGTGCGGGTCAGCGTGCCTACCGGATTCGGCCAACTGGTCATGACCGGCTGGCTGCTGGAATTCAAGCGCCTGTATGCCGACATCAGCCTGGAGCTGCTGTTCGAGAACCGGGTGGATGACCTGCTGCGCGACGAGGTGGATGTGGCGATTCGGGTGATGTCGGAGCCACCAGAAGCACTGGTGGCCAGAGAACTGGCGCAGGTGCGATACGTGGCGTGTGCCTCGGACGTGTTCACCCGCATCCACGGTCTGCCGGATGATCTGGAAGACCTGCGGCGCATGCCGCTGATCACCTCGTCGGTGGTTGGACGGGAACTCAGGCTTTCGGCCTACAAGGATCAGGTGCGTCAGGAAGTCACACTGAGCCCGACGCTGGCTTCCGAGAACTTCCAGTTTCTGCGAGAGGCCATCCTGTCGGGGCTGGGGGTTGGCCTGGTACCGAGCTATGTGGTTCAGGAAGACGTGAACACCGGCCGTGTGGTAACCGCGCTGAACAACTGGCGCCTGAGCATCTTCGGAACCCGACTGTTTCTGCTGCGCATGCCGGGCCGCTACCAGACCCAGGCGGTGCGCACTTTCATCGACTTCGTCATCGACAAAGCATCCAGATGGGCGTGAAGTTGCGCCCGAGCGCCTCTAGGTGTGAAGTCTCAATAGGTTGTTCATCCGTCCCGGAACTGGGAAGCTGTGGTTACCAGGCCCAGCAACTCAGGACAGGAGAGACGGATGAACAGCCATAAGCATGCGCGATTGACGCCCGCAGGTCGAGCCCTGCTGGTCCAGAGGGTTCTCCATGAAGGGTGGAGCATGGCAGCGGCCACACAGGCCATGGGTGTGAGCTGCCGCACCTGCTTCAAGTGGCTGGCCCGCTTCAGGGCCGAAGGCGCAGCAGGGCTGCGTGATCCCAGCTCGCGACCGCATCACAGCCCCGCAGCCTGCTGCGCCGAGCAGGTAGGCCAGTTCGAGCTGCATCGCCGCCAGTGCCTGCCCCTGTGGCGCATTGCCCGCCAGTACGGTCGTGGCCTGGCCACCGTGGCCTGGCCACCGTGGCCCGGCACATGGCCCGCCTGGGCTTGAGTCGCTTGAGCGCCTTGCAACCGCCCGTGCCCGTGTGCCGCTACGAACGGGCCAGCCCTGGCGAGTTGCTGTACATCGACACCAAGGGAACCTCTGCACTACCCCGCCCACTCGTTCGTGGCGACGAGTTCAGGGTCAATATCGTTTCGTAGGATGGGATCGAAACAGATGCTGAACGGTTCTTGGGCTCCAGCAAGCCCCTTCGTGGGCCCTCTGCAGCCTCATCCGGCCCCAGTGAGCCCACTGCGGGCGCACTTATCCCGTCGCAGCCAGCAAGGCTTTGCGCGCCAGCCACAGATTGACCAGCGCAAACAGGACGTTGAGCTGCGCGCCGTTCTTGGCCAAGCCTCGATAGGGCGTCTTGCGGTAGCCAAACTGGCATTTGAGTACCCGAAACGGATGCTCACCCTTGGCACGAATGCGCGCCTTGGTGCGTTCCAAGGCATCCATCACCTGGCCAAGAAAAGTGCGCTTGTCCAATGCCCGGCGCTTGCCCGGCCGCATGGCCACGTGCCAAGCGACTTGCTTGCCCTGGTTTTCCGCTCGCTTGTCCACTCCCTGATAGCCCGCATCGGCAAAGACGTCGGTCTCTTGCCCGTGCAAGAGCCGATGCGCCTGCGTCACATCCGAGACGTTGGCAGCGGTGGCCACCACCGTGTGTACCAGCCCTGTCTCGGCGTCGACCCCAACGTGCGCTTTCATGCCGAAGTACCACTGGTTGCCCTTCTTCGTCTGGTGCATCTCAGGGTCGCGCTCACGGCGGGCGTTCTTGGTCGAGCTGGGAGCAGCAATGAGCGTGGCATCCACGATGGTGCCGCTCTTGAGCATGAGGCCACGCTCGGTCAGGATGCGATTGACCGTCTCGAGGATACGCTGGCTCAGGCCGTGTTGCTCCAGCAGGTGGCGAAAGCGCAGGATGGTGCTCTCATCCGGCACGACATCCACCCCCAGGTCCAGACCAACAAAGCTCGCCAGCAGCGGCGTGTCGTACAAGGCTTCCTCCACCGCCGGGTCCGACAGACCAAACCACTGCTGCAAAAAATGAATCCTCAGCAGCTTCTCTACCGCAAAGGGTGGCCGCCCACCCTTGGGACCCGCCTTCGGCGCATACGGCTCGATGAGTGCGACCAACTCTGCCCACGGCACCACACGGTCCATCTGCTCCAAAAACGCACGCTTGCGGGTGCGCTTGGCGCGCAGCTCAAAGCCCGTATACATCGGCGCCTCCAGACTCATCTGCTTCATGTCGCTATTGTCCCATCCCGGCAGTCTGGCAGGAAGGTTTTGCAGACCTTCCCTAAAGCGCACCTGGGCGTCAACGGCCAGAATCACTTCCGGCAATTGAACCTCACCGATGCGGTGATCCAAAGCCGCGCGCAGCTTGGTCACTTCTGGGTCTTCGTCCTCTGCGGGCAATGGCGACAAATGGAGTTCATC
>JAJNPS010000014.1 GCA_021155205.1 Rhodobacterales bacterium | reverse complement strand
AGGAGCAGCCCATGAAGACCAAAGCCGCGATCGCCTGGAAGGCAGGCGCGCCCCTGACCATCGAAGAAGTGGACCTGGAAGGTCCGCGCGCCGGCGAGGTCCTGATCGAAATCAAGGCCACCGGCATCTGCCATACCGACTACTACACCCTGTCGGGCGCCGACCCCGAGGGCCTGTTCCCCGCCATCCTCGGCCACGAGGGCGCCGGCATCGTCGTCGATGCCGGCCCCGGCGTCTCCACCCTGAAAAAGGGCGACCACGTCATCCCCCTCTACACCCCCGAGTGCCGCCAGTGCAAATTCTGCCTGTCGCGCAAGACCAACCTGTGCCAGGCCATCCGCACCACCCAGGGCAAGGGCCTGATGCCGGACGGCACCAGCCGATTCTCCCTGGACGGCAAGCCCATCCACCACTACATGGGCACCTCCACCTTCTCGAACTACATCGTGGTCCCCGAGATCGCCGTCGCCAAGATCCGCGAGGACGCCCCCTTCGACAAGGCCTGCTACATCGGCTGCGGCGTCACCACCGGCGTGGGCGCCGTGGTCTTCAGCGCCAAGGTCGAGGCCGGCGCCAACGTCGTCGTCTTCGGCCTGGGCGGCATCGGCCTGAACGTCATCCAGGGTGCCAAAATGGTCGGCGCCGGCAAGATCATCGGCATCGACCTGAACCCCGAGCGCGAAGCCCTGGGCCGCCAGTTCGGCATGACCCACTTCGTCAACCCCAAGGACGTCCAGAACGTCGTCGACCACATCGTCCAGCTCACCGACGGCGGCGCCGACTACAGCTTCGAGTGCATCGGCAACACCACCACCATGCGCCAGGCCCTCGAATGCTGCCACAAGGGCTGGGGCCAGTCCTTCATCATCGGCGTGGCCGCCGCCGGCCAGGAAATCGCCACCCGCCCCTTCCAGCTCGTCACCGGCCGCGAATGGAAGGGCTCGGCCTTCGGCGGCGCCCGCGGCCGCACCGACGTGCCCACCATCGTCGACTGGTACATGGACGGCAAGATCAAGATCGACGAACTCATCACCCACACCCTGCCCCTCGAACGCATCAACGAGGGATTCGACCTCATGAAGAGCGGCGAGTCCATACGATCGGTCGTGCTGTACTGAC
>JAJNPS010000007.1 GCA_021155205.1 Rhodobacterales bacterium | reverse complement strand
GGTGACCGTGCGCCGGATCACGTTCCTCGCGCGAGACGTCGCCCAGATCCGTTTCCTGAAAACCCTGCGCAAGACGAAGCAGGAGCCGGTGACCCAGCCCTTCGTCGCGACGGTCGAGTTCGCCTTCGAGCCGAAGACCGAACGCTCTCTTGCCCATGTCTGGGAAAATCCACTCGGCTTCACCGTCTCGGCCTACCGCGTCGACGCCGAAACCCTGGAGACCAATCCATGACCCGTTCACTCCTCCTCTCGGGACTAGCCTTATCCTGCGCCCTCGGCTTTGGAACCGTTGCCTTCGCCGAAGTCGCGCCGGCGTCGATGGGCGCTGACGCACGTGTCCGGTCGGTCCTCTACAACCCGGTCGATGTCATCCGGCTCGACACGCATCTCCGCGTGAACACCGCCATCGAACTGGGGGCCGGCGAGCGGATCGATTCCGTCCTCCTCGGCGACAGCGAAGCCTTCGAGGTCGAGGTGCTCTCGAACCGGACCACGGTTTCCGTGAAACCCCTGATCGCCGGGGCCGAGACCAATATGACGATCTATACCGGGCGGCGCACGATCTCGCTGTCGATCAGCGAGGGCCGGTCCCGTAATCCGACCTATCGACTGGTCCTGCGCTATCCCGAGACCGGCACCAGCCGGACGACCCGCAGCACAGTGGCCGCAGGATCGCGCGACATCGGCTATGCCTGGTCGGGCGATGAGACCCTGAAACCCGTCCATATCTGGAACGATGGGCAGACGACCTATTTCGCTTTCGCGCCGGGTCTCCGGCCTTCGATCTTTGGCGTCGATGCGACGGGCCGCGAGGTGACGCTGAACTCCGGCACGCGGGGCAGCATCGTCCGCGTCTCGGGGCTGCGCTCCGCCTATTCGATCCGGATCGGCACGCAGGTTCTTTGCATCGAGCGGGTGGCTGGCGGCGTGACCACCGACCCGGCTCTGCTCGCCAAGCTTCAGGGATGGGAGTTCTGACGTGGCTGATCCGGAAACGACCGATACGCAGAAGGGCACTGAGCCGGACTACAAGGTCGAGCGACC
>JAJNPS010000046.1 GCA_021155205.1 Rhodobacterales bacterium | reverse complement strand
AGCATGCACCCGGGGTGATCTCAGGCGAAGGCAGGCCCGAGATGGGCGACAAAAGACGATTGCCTCAACCCATCCGCTCCTCCGCGGGTGAAATCTCACGCCTAAAAGGGCTTGACCGGGACATCCCCGTTACCGAAGTCTAGGTCCATCAGTTGGATATGCACGGCGCCGTTCCGCGCCTCGGCCATGGCTTGAGGCGTGAACCCTCCGGACGCCACGAAGAGGCCGATTTCACGGTCTTGCCGGATAATACCGCGCAGTGCTGCAATTTCTTCTCGGCTGGCCTTCTGCGATTGCCGATGCTTAACCTGCACCCGAACATGCGGGGTCTTTGCCCCCAGCGCATCAGGATAGGCCAGAATATCAGTTCCCCCGTCAGGACCACGGGCAGCAATGTGCGGTGTAGAATAGCCCATGCCCCGCAGCAGTGCGGCGACAAGTTCCTGAAACTCATAAGGCCCCAGAGCGGTCACAAAGTCTTCGATCTCGCCGCGCGCTTCGGATTCGGCAGTTTCAAGCACAAAGGCGCGTTCCGTGGCGATGACCGCCGCATCCTCGTCCACCACGGGCAGCTCTGCGGGCTTGGCGCTGCCCGGGTCCGTAGGTTGTTCAGCCTTCCAAACGCGATAGCGGCGGACAGCCTCGTCCAGCAGCTCTTTTGCGGGCAGCTTTAGGGCTTCGCGCCCTTCGTCGGTCAGGTGCCAGCGACCCCCGTTTTTGCGGATGAACCCGGCCTTGACGGCGTCGATTGAATAGAAGTGCAGGACGCTTTCCCAGCGGATGTAGCCGGTCTTTTCATAGCGGGCGAGGTCGTGTTCATCGAAGATCACCTTTTGCGCCACGGCCTTCTTGACGTCGCGCAGGGGCAAGCTTCCCCCGGCCTCGTTCAGGGCTTCCATCGCAGCCTTGATAAACACGCTGGCGCGGGCTTTGGACGTGGGCTTCGGTTTCGCGGCCATGCGGTTTCCTTCGGGGTTAGACCACGCTTTCTAGAAGCGCGATTTCGTCGGGGGTCAGGTCGAACAGGCCGTAGACTATGCTGTCGATCTGGGCTTCGGCCTTTGTGATCTCGGCTGACAGGCGGGCAATTTCGGCGCGGTCGCGGGTGATCCAGTCTTCCCAGGCGGAACGCTCGGTCAGGGGAATATCCGCCTTGAACACCTTCTTCACCTCGGCCCGGAAGGCGGCGAAGTCGGGCAGGGTCCACCATTCGTGAAGCCGGGTTGTCAGCTTGGGGTCACGGTCAGGCGGGCAGAGATCGGGAATGCGGCGGGTCAGGGCGGTTTGCAGGGTCAGTCGTTCCTGTGCCGCCTTGCTGGCCTGTTCACTTACTGCGGCCAGTTCGGCCCGTGAGGTATCGTTCCAAGCAGGGACGGGCAGCTTTTCGACATACTGCACCCGCAGCTCATGAAACCCGCCCCGGACAGGCGGACTCATAGACGACAGCATGAACCAAAGCACCCGACTATTCAGAATCCCCAGTAGCGCCCTGTCGTCGGACGGGATCAGATAGGATTTGTCGTTCGAGAAGGCCCCAAGCGGTTCGAACAAAAAGTTCCGGGTGTCGTTGAAATGGGGATAGCTGATCTTCGGCGCGGCAAGGCGCGGCGCGTAGGCTTCCTGTGCCTGTTGCAGCTCGAACCATTCCTGTTTCGTGGCGCGGCCTTCCAGGGCGGCCTTGAACGGCAGCAGCCAATCGCGGATGGCGGGGTAGTCGTCAATCTCGATCCGGTTCTTGGGAATGTAGATCAACCAAAGGCCGCGCGGTTCTGCCCGCCAGCGTTTCAGATCTTTGCCTTCAAGGAAGGGCTTCAGCAGCTCGGCGGATCGGGGGTCTTGGGCGCAGAGGCGTTCCTTGGTGGCGCTGTCGATCACAAACGCCGCGTTTAAGCCCGTCTTGATCCCGTAGAGCGGTGATCCGTAGACGTCTTTCAGGGTCTTCCTGCCCGTCCTGATCTTGTCGCGCAGGGCGCGCAGGGCGGGGTTTTCCAGTTCCCATGACCCTGCCCCAAGGGCGGCTTGGGGATACGGCCCTGCGGCCTTTTCCCAGGTGGCCTGAAAGTTGGTTTCTGGCAGGGTATCGACCTTCCAGAAGCGCAGCTCA
The DNA here is from genome assembly GCA_021155205.1 of Rhodobacterales bacterium. Classification (GTDB taxonomy): domain Bacteria; phylum Pseudomonadota; class Alphaproteobacteria; order Rhodobacterales; family Rhodobacteraceae; genus JAJNPS01. The sequence goes on along the minus strand of JAJNPS010000046.1, from coordinate 52,921 downwards.
TGCGCCTTGGGCGCGGCCCCGCGTTTCATGGTCAGGATGGCCGGATAGGTGGTCACGCCTTCGAAGATTTGCAGATCGCCAAAATCGACAACGCCTTCGATAGTCGCTTCGCGCAGCAGGTAGTCGCGCAAGGGCCTGCCTGATCCAGTCTTGAAGAAGGTGTTCGAGGAAATGAACCCCAGCCGTCCGCCCAGTTTCAGCAGGCGCAGGCCACGTTCGAAGAAGTAGCAGTAAAGATCAGCCCTGTCGGAAACCACCTCATACCGCTTTTCCAGATAGGGCTTAAGCGCCTTCAGGTGTTCCATGCGGACATAGGGCGGGTTGCCCAGAACCACGTCGAACCCGCCTTCCGCAAAGACGCCGGGGAAGGCGGTTTCCCAGGTGAAGGCATGATCGAGATAGGCGAAGTTGCTGTCTTCGATCAGGCTGTCACCCACGCGCAGGTTGCCCGACAGGCTGTCCAGAACCTTGCCGCGACGGGCGGTCTTGATCCAGAGCGACAGCTTGGCAATCTCGATGCTTTCCGAGTTCACATCCACCCCGAACAGGTTGTTCGTCAGGATTTCGCTGTCTGGGTCCAGAAGGTCTTGTATGTGCTGGCCCTGCCCTTGCAGTGCGGCAATCTTGTCGTTCACCCGCCCCAGCTCGGCCTTCAGGAAGTCAAAGGCCATGATGAGGAACACGCCCGATCCGCATGCGGGATCGACAATGCGCAGGGTCTTCAGCCGGTCGCGGTAGGCTTGCCAAGCTTCCAGCTCGGCTGATTTTCTGCGCCACTGGATGGTGGCATAGTCGGACAGATCGGCCCCGGCTTTGGCATGGGCGCGCAAGATTTCGGTGAAGGCTTCTTCGAGGTGTGCGCCCAAGGTTTCCGCCACGATGAAGCGGGCGATGTAGTCGGGGGTATAGACCACCCCGTCACGCTTGCGCCGCCCTGTGGTGCCGGTGGTCCGTTCTTCTTCGGTTTCCTCGCCCCGCGCCTGCGCCTGAAGGCGTTCAACGTCAGCGATGGACTGTTCGAAGATATGGCCCAGAACGGTGACAGACACTTCGGACGCGAAGTCATAGTCGCCAAGGGTCTTGAACCCCTCGCAGACGTCATCGGGCAATGCCAGGGCGTTGATCGTGTCGTCCTGGCGGAACAGGCCCCCGTTGTAGCGGGGGATTTTCAATGCCTCACTGCCCTTGTCGATGGCGTTAAACAAACCCCGGAAATTGTCCCAGACCGGGCGGGGGTTGTAGGGGTCACGGGTGACAAAGGCTTGTGACAGGGTGTTGTCGGGCAGAAGGCCGGTATCTTCGGCAAAGGCGATGAAGAGCACCCGGTCGAGGATCTTCTGTGCGACGGCGATTGCGTCCAGCGGGGCGATGGCCGCGTCTGCGGCCTGGACGGCCCCGATCAGCTTCAGGCGCAGCGTCTTGTAGTCCTGATAGAGGCTGTCGGTAATGTCGCGGTCTTCGGCGCGGCTTTGCTTCAGCAGATCGAGGGTGCGGCCCGACAACAGGCTGTCGGCTGACAACAACAGCATGAACCGGGCGTATTCGTCGGGATCGGTTAGCCGGTCGAGCTGGAAGGCTTCATAGGCGGTGGTGCCTTCGCCAAAGCCATAGAGGCGCAGCTCGATCATGTTCGAGACAAGCACCCATTTCACGCCCCGCGCGTTCATGGCGTATTCCCACGCCTGTTGAACGGGGGTCTTGTTGCGCCCCGGCATGATCGCGTCCAGGTCGCGGGTATCGGCCCCCTTCAGCTCGAACGGGGCGAGGATTTCCGGGGTCTTGCCGCCGAACCGGCCAAGGGCGAGATCGACACTGCCCCGCAAGATCGCCTGTTCGGTGGCGACGGTGTAATCGGCCCCGCCCGCAGGCCCATGATAGCCAAGAACACCTTCGATGATCTTTGCCGCGAACTGCCCATGCAGGGCGGTTTCCTTCAGGCCGTAGACGCGCCCAGAATGGATCATCTCTGCCCAAGTGGCCAGCGCGGCCAAGTGATCGGCGGGGATAGGAACTGGTTTTACATGCCGCTTGAGGGTCTTGCGGTTGAACAAGCTTGTGCTCACTTCGAAGGCCGCCGGCAAATGAAGGCACTGCAATCCATCACGCTCAACGACATTCACTCCGGAAACACTTGGTTTCGGTACAATCCGAGACAAACGACCGAACAAGCAAGAAAAATCAGAAAAGAAAAATTTGCCGAGCGCGTCCGCGGGTGGAGTAGTAAGACCGCGCGACCCAATTTTTCCCCCCACCCCCCTAGGGCAAAGACCCCACCCCCCCCTTCACGCCCCCCCCTCTGGCGGGAGACGATCCACAGACTTGACCGCGGGGCCGTCAGGGGCGCTGTGTGGTAGGCCTAGTGGGATTGGTCGGCTTTGATCCCAAGGGCCGCGCCTGCCTCTCTCAGGAGCGTTGCGGCGGCCCCTGTGTGAAAGCGGTCTGTGATGTCGAGCGCCATGGCGACCTTGCGCCAAATATCCAGCGGATCGTTGGCAGTCAGCCACATTGCCTCTGCCGCGAGAGCGTTGCTGGCCTCAATCTGCTCTTCGCTTGCGTCTGGCATCTGCGCCGCCTCAGCCAGAGGCAACCAGCGGTCAAAGATCATTCCAAGATCGGTTGAGTTCGCCACGGCCACTGACGCCTCGGCTTGTGCGCGACGAAGAAGCTCTTCAGTCGCAGATGTCACGTCCCTGCTAGGCTTTGCAACGATGCTGAGCAACTGCCACATTTCGGACGCTGTGCGAACAGGGAGCCGAACGGCTGCATCCTCGATCGCCGCTTGCTCGTCAGCGACCTTAAACCAGTCTTCACTTGATACGGTGTGAAGGCGGGCCTCTGTGTCGCCCCAGGCGGCAAAAGCCTGCGGGATCGTCTGAAAGTCTATCATGTTCTCTTCCTTTCTGTGCCTTGCGGCGTGAATGGATGAACAAGCTAAGGTGCGCGCGCCCGATGGTGGGCTAGATGGCGGGACAGGCAAAAGGCTTGCGCCACAATTCCTGTCTTTTCAACATCTTGGATGTTCGAATTTGGTGGAGCCGAGGAGGATCGAACTCCTGACCTCGTCATTGCGAACGACGCGCTCTCCCAACTGAGCTACGACCCCATTGCGGCGTGACGTAGCTTGGCGGGGCGGGTATTGTCAAGATTGCGCCGCGCCCGACTGCTTCTGCCCCCGCTGAAGCAGCATCCCGATCAGCATTATCTGCACGCCCAGCGCCACATCGGGCAGGAAATCCGCCCAGTCCACCGCCTGCCCGCGAAATCGAGAGGCCACAACTGCGGCAACGACGGTCATGACGACGAACGCGAGTATCTTCCAGTCTGCGGGGTGCGGCACGACCTTTGCGGGATTGCGGTTCGCAGGGCGCAACACCGCACCGACGGCGGCTTGAGAAACAGACATGATCCTTGAACCCCCTACCGTCCCGGGCAGAACGTCAGGGCCGAAGTTGGCCGATTTGTGGCCCCGGAAAGAAACCATTTTGACCAGCGCGCATGCAACGCCAGCTATCCGGAAGGTCTCGGCTTGCCGTCCTACTCCGCCGCCTTCAGATAGCTTTCCAGCGGCAGACAGGTGCAGACCAGATTGCGGTCGCCATAGACATTGTCCACCCGGCCCACCGGCGGCCAGTACTTGTCCACCTTGAATGCGCCCGGCGGAAAGCAGCCCTGTTCGCGACTGTACTTGCGATCCCAGGCCTCGGTCACCAGCGCCGCCACAGTGTGGGGCGCGTGGCGCAAGGGTGAGTCCTCGGCGCTGATGTCACCCTTTTCCACTGTCCGGATTTCCTCGCGGATCGCCAGCAGTGCCGTGATGAAACGGTCGATCTCGGCCTTGGTTTCGGATTCCGTCGGTTCCATCATCAGCGTGCCTGCCACGGGCCAGCTCATCGTTGGCGCATGGAACCCGTTGTCGATCAGACGCTTGGCGATGTCGTCCACCGTCACGCCCACCTCGGCAAAGGGCCGGGTGTCAAGGATGCACTCATGCGCCACGCGGCCCCTGTTGCCCATGAACAGGATCGGATAGGCCCCCTTCAGCCGCGCCGCGATGTAGTTGGCGTTCAGGATCGCCACGCGGGTCGCCTGCGTGCAGCCTGCGCCCCCCATCAGCAGGCAGTAGGCCCAGCTGATCAGCAGGATCGAGGCACTGCCATAGGGTGCCGCACTGACCGGCCCCTCCGCCCCGCCGGTTTCCGGATGCCCCGGCAGGAACGGCGCCAGATGCGCCTTGACGCCGATCGGCCCCATGCCTGGCCCCCCGCCGCCATGCGGGATGGCAAAGGTCTTGTGCAGGTTCAGGTGGCTGACATCCGACCCGATTTCGCCCGGCTTCACCAGTCCGACAAGGGCGTTCATGTTGGCCCCGTCAAGGTAGACCTGCCCGCCGTGGTCATGCGTGATGCGGCAGATTTCGGTCAACGTTTCCTCGAACACGCCATGGGTGGATGGATAGGTGATCATGCAGGCCGCCAGACGGTCCCCTGCTGCCACGGCCTTGGCCTTGAAATCCTCAAGGTCCACGTCGCCGTTGGGGGCAGATTTCACCACCACCACCTCCATCCCCGCCATCTGTGCGCTGGCAGGGTTGGTGCCATGGGCGGAAACCGGGATCAGGCACACGCTGCGGCCATGATCGCCACGGCTGCGGTGATAGGCCTGAATGGTCAAAAGGCCCGCATATTCCCCCTGCGCGCCGGAATTTGGCTGCATGGACATCGCATCATAGCCGGTGATCTCGCACAACTTTGCCGACAGGTCCGTGATCGCCTCGGCATAACCCAAAGCCTGATCGCGCGGGGCGAAGGGGTGAAGGCTGCCGAACTCCGGCCAGGTGATCGGCATCATCTCGGCCGCGGCATTCAGCTTCATCGTGCAGGACCCGAGCGGGATCATCGCCCGGTCCAGCGCCAGATCGCGGTCCGACAGGCGGCGCATGTAGCGCATCATCTCCGACTCGGCCCGGTTCATGTGAAAGACCGGATGCGTCAGGTATGCGGTCTTGCGGACCATATTCTCGGGGAAACCCAAGGTGGCGCGATGCGGCGGCACGCCGTCTATGCCAAAGGCGCGCAAGACGCGGATCAGCACGCGCTCATCCGTCGTCTCGTCCAGCGAAATCCCTACCCGATCATTCCCGATCTTCCGAAAGTTCAGCCCCTCCTGCCGCGCGGCTGCCAGTATGCCGGCCTGACCCACGCCGACCTCGACCGTAATCGTGTCGAAGAACGCTTTCGGGCTGACCTTGGCCCCCGCCGCCTTGAGCGCCCGCGCCAGGCGGTTGGTCAGGAAATGTACCCGTTCCGCGATCGCACGCAGTCCCTTTGGCCCGTGGAACACCGCGTAGAACGACGCCATCACCGCCAGAAGCGCCTGCGCCGTGCAGACGTTGGACGTGGCCTTTTCGCGCCGGATGTGCTGCTCGCGCGTCTGCAGCGACAGCCGGTAGGCCATCGTGCCGTGGGCATCAATCGACACGCCCACGATCCGCCCCGGCATCGACCGCTTCAGATCATCCCGGCAGGACATGAACGCCGCATGCGGCCCGCCATACCCCAGGGGGACACCGAACCGCTGGGACGATCCGACCGCGATATCCGCCCCCATCGCGCCCGGTTCCTTCAGCATGCACAGCGCCAGAAGGTCGGTCGCCACGATGGCGATGGCCCTGGCGTCATGCAGACGCGCGATCTCGGGCGCAAAGTCGCGGACATGGCCATAGCTGCCGGGATACTGGAAGATCGCCCCGAACACCGCGGCCGGGTCCAGTTTCTCGACATCGTCCTCGATGATGGTGATGCCAAGTGGTGCCGCGCGCGTGCGCAGCACGGCGATGGTCTGGGGGTGGCAGAACCGGTCCACGAAAAAGCCGCGCGCCTTTGACTTGGCAGACCGCTCGGCCATCGTCATCGCCTCGGCCGCCGCCGTCGCCTCGTCCAGCAGGCTGGCATTCGCCACATCAAGGCCCGTCAGGTCACAGATCATCGTCTGGTAATTCAGCAAGGCCTCCAGCCTCCCCTGCGCAATCTCGGGCTGATAGGGCGTGTAGGCGGTGTACCAGGCGGGGTTTTCCAGGATGTTCCGCTGGATCGCAGGCGGCGTCACCGTGCCGTAGTAGCCCTGCCCGATCAGACTGGTCATGACCTTGTTTTTCCGCGACACCTCGCCCATCCGCGCCAGCAGTTCGTGTTCCGCCAGCGGTGGCCACGACAGCGGTTTCGCCTGCCGGATCGAGGGCGGCACGGTCTGGTCGATCAACTCGTCCAGCGTCCGCACTCCCACCGCACGCAGCATCTCGTCCATCTCGGCGGGTGAAGGTCCGATATGACGACGATTGGCAAAGTCGTAAGGGTTATAGTCGACGGGCGTGTAGGTCATGCGGCACCTTTGTTCTTTGGCTTGACCGCCGCGTCTCGCGGCAGCCGAATTTCTTCCTCAAGAGATTTTCCAGGAATTTTCAGCAAAACTCTTCGGTTATCGCACGACCCGTCTCACCCGATCAGCTCCTGATACTCATCCTCATCCATGAACTCATCAAGGACGCTCAGGTCATCCAGCTTCATCTTGAAGAACCAGGCAGCCCCTGTCGGATCCTCGTTCACCAGCGCGGGGGCATCGGTCAGCTTGTCGTTGACCTCGACGATCTCGCCGTCGACCGGGGCCAGGATGTCCGACGCCGCCTTGACACTTTCGATCACGCAAACCTCGTCGCCTTCGGCCACCATGGTCTCGACCTCGGGCAGTTCGACGAACACGACATCGCCCAGTTGCGTCGCCGCGTGTTCGGTGATGCCGACGACGACCAGATCGCCCTCGACGCGCAGCCATTCATGATCCTTGGTGTATTTCATCGCCATCCTCAGCGTTTGTAGGTGGTGGGTTGGAATGGAAGGTCACAGACGGTGACGGGCAGATGCTTGCCGCGCACGGTCCCTTCGAGCGGAGTGCCGGTGGCGGCAAAGGCCGCCGCGACATATCCCATCGCGATCGGGGCGCCGACCGAAGGGCCGAAGCCGCCCGAGGTGATGCTGCCGACAGGTGTGTCATCGGGCGCGAACAGCTCGGTACCCTCGCGCATCGGCGCGCGGCCATCGGGACGCAAGCCCACGCGCAGGCGTTCCGGGCAGTCCGCCAGTTCCGCCAGGATGCGGCTCGCGCCGGGGAACCCGCCCGCCCGCGCGCCGCCGGTCCGGCGCGCCTTCTGGATCGCCCAGGTCAGGCCTGCCTCGACCGGCGAGGTCGTCTCGTCGATGTCGTGGCCGTAAAGACAAAGCCCGGCCTCCAGCCGCAGACTGTCGCGGGCGCCAAGACCGATCGGCATCACGCCAGGTTCGGCCAGCAGCCTGCGCGCGAGATCCTCTGCCCCCGCCATCGGCAACGAGATCTCGAAACCGTCCTCGCCGGTGTAGCCGGACCGAGAGACCCAGACATCGCCGATCACGGCCTGATCCATGAACCGCATCGCCGCCACGCCCGGCAGATGACGCGCCAGCGCCGCCTCGGCCCCCGGACCCTGCAACGCCAGAAGCGCGCGTCCGGTCACGGGCTGCACCTCGGCGACGGCCGCAAGATGGGACTGCAGATGGGCGACATCGTGGGCCTTGCGGGCGGCATTGACGACGACGAAGAAGTGGTCCCCCCGGTTTGCAAACATCAGGTCATCCAGAATGCCGCCGGTGTCATTGGTCAACAGCCCGTAGCGCTGCCGCCCCGGCACCAGGCCCAGCACATCCACCGGCATCAGCGCCTCGAACGCCAGGCACAGCGCCTGCATCGACGCCTTCGGGCGCAGGATGACCTGCCCCATGTGGCTGACGTCGAACAGACCGGCACTGTCCCGGACGTGCAGATGTTCCTTCATCACTCCGGCAGGATACTGGACAGGCATCTCATGGCCTGCAAAGGGCACCATCTTGGCCCCCAGTTCGACATGCAGCGCGTGCAGCCCCAAACGCATAAGGTCGGTCAAGCCGTCCCCCTAAGTCTTGCCGCCATCCATGCGCGGCATCGTCCGGACAGGCCAATCCCCACCCCGCGATGCCCCCTCTGTCCCTGCACCAAGGTGCGCCTGAGATTGTTATCCCTTCGGCGTCCCGGGCAACGCCCGGGAACTCTCCAGAGTTCCGTCGCCAGAAACGGTCCCTTGCGCCTGAGAGTTTACCGGGGCGGTTGCTCCTTCGGCACCGTCGCGCCACAGGGGCGCGCCGGATTCTCCCGATCCTGACGCCTTTGGTTAGCGCGACGCCCAAGGGCAAGGCAAGACGTAAATCGGCGGCACCGCGTCACGCCTGCCGTTCCCCCGGCACGGGATGCGGCGCCTCTGCCACCAATGGCGGCGGATCGCGCCGTTTTGGTGCCACCGGGTCGGCGATGGCGCGCAGGGCCAGCCACGCCGCCAGCCCGCCGAACACCACCCCGCCCAGCGCCTGCCCGACCAGCACGCCCTGCGCGCCCCAGATGCCCCCCAGCCACAGCGCCAGGGGGATCGTTCCGACCGTGTGGCGCCCCCAGTTCACCACGGTCGACCAGAACGGGCGGCCCAGGTTGTTGCAGACCGCATTGCCGACGAAGATCATCCCATTGAAGAACCACAGCAGCGCCAGCGGCCCGCAGAACAGATAGACAAGATCGCGCGTCAGCCCCTCGGCCTTGAACAGATCGGCAATCGGCGCCCGCAGCACGAACAGCGCCGCCGAGACAACCCCGATCACAAGGCCGGTAAAGATCAGACCCGCGCGGAATGCGCCCTTTACCCGGTCGATCAGACCCGCGCCAAAATTCTGCCCGATGATCGGACCGATCGCCCCCGACAGCGCAAAGATCACGCCGAACGCCACCGGCGTCAGGCGGCCTGCAATCGCCACCCCCGCGACCGCCGCCTCGCCATAGGCCGATGTGGCGCGGGTGACAAAAGCCTGTCCCACCGGCGTTGCAACTTGCGTCAGGATCGCGGGCACCGCAATCGCCCAGACCGGCCCCATATCGGCCAGGACCTGCGCGGGCGAGGGCCGGTCGAACCCGCCGTAGTTGCGGATGATCGGTCGCAGCGCCATGGCCGCGATCACCACGCGCGCCACCACCGATGCCATCGCCGCCCCGGTCAGTTCAAGCCCCAGTCCAAAGATCAGGATCGGGTCCAGCACCGCCGTCGCCAGCGCGCCCCAGACCGTCGCCATCATCGCCGCCCGGGCATCCCCGTGACTGCGCAGGATTGCCCCGCCGATCATGCCCACCATCAACAAGGGCTGCGAAGGCGTCACGATCTGCAGGAACCAGACCGCCAGGTCATGCGTCTGGCCCGTCGCGCCCAGCAGGCTGACCAGCGGCGACAGGGACACCCAGACCACGGCGGCGAAAAGCGCCCCGAACACCAACCCCAGGATCAGACCCGTCGTCGCCTTTTCGCGCGCCTGTGCGGGATCGCGCTGGCCAAGCGCCCGCGACACCAGCGCCGACACCGCGATCGACATCCCGATGCCGAAACTTGTGGTAAAGAACAGAATGGCCCCGGCATAGCCGATCGCGGCCGCCAGTTCCTCGCGCCCCAGCATGGCGATGTAGACCATGTTGATCAGGTCAACGACGAACACCGCCATCAGCCCGACCGACGACGTCAGCGCCATGACGGAGACATGGCGGAACAGGCTGCCTTCGACGAATTTTGCCTGCTCACCCGGTCCGGCCATCACATGTCCTTTCTGACTGGCGCAAATATCCCGCAGGAGGTCCGGAGGGTGCGAAACCCTCCGGAGCCGGCCATCGGGCTCAGACCTTTGGCACCTTGCGCAACAGCGGCATCACATCCGCCATCTCCGGCCCGGCATCCCGCCCCGTCAGCGCCCGGCGCAAGGGGCGGAACAGGTCCTTGCCCTTGCGGCCCGTGGCGTCCTTCACGGCGGCGGTCCATTCGCCCCAGGTCGCGTGGGTCCAGGGCTGCGGCGGCAGCAGCGCCAGCGCCTCGGCCACGAACGCCTTGTCCGCCTCGTCGACCAACGGTTTCGCACCATCGCGGAACAGCGCCCACCAGTCGGCCATGTCGGCCAGCACGGTGATGTTGCCCTTGGCCACCGCCCAGAACGCCTCGGCGGCGTCGTCCGGCACACCCAGCGCCGCGATCCGGTCTTTCACCGCCGCGAACGGCAGGCCCTGTAGGTGGTGCCGGGTCAGCGGAAACAGGTCCTCGGCATCGAACTTGGTCGGCGCCGACCCGAAGGATCCCACGTCGAAGCCCGCGATCAGCTCGTCATGCGACGCGAAAAGTTCCACGGGACGCGACGAGCCAAGCCGCGCCATCAGGCTCAGGAGAGCCATCGGTTCCACCCCGCGCGCGCGCAGGTCGCGCAAAGACAGGGTACCCAGCCGCTTGGACAGTTCCTCGCCCTGCGGTCCGGTCAGCAGCGAATGGTGCGCAAAGGATGGCGGGGTGCCGCCCAGCGCCTGCATGATCTGGATCTGCGTCGCGGTGTTGGTCACATGATCGGCACCGCGCACGATGAAGGTCACCCCCATGTCGATGTCATCAACGCTCGACGCAAAGGTATAAAGAACCTGCCCGTCCGCGCGGATCAGCACCGGATCAGAAACGCTTGCCGCATCGATCGAGATCGGCCCGAGGATCCCGTCCGCCCATTCGATCCGGTTCTGGTTGAGCAGGAACCGCCAGTATCCCTCGCGTCCGTCGGCGCGCATCGCGGCCTTTTCGGCATCGTTCAACGTGAGAGAGACGCGGTCATAGACCGGCGGCCGGCCCATGTTCAGCAGTTTCTTGCGCTTCAGGTCCAGTTCCACGGGGGTCTCGAAACACTCGTAGAACCGCCCCGCCGCACGCAGGCTGTCGGCGGCCTCGCGGTAACGGTCCATGCGCAGGGACTGGCGCTCCACCCGGTCCCAGTGCAGCCCCAGCCAGTCGAGGTCCGCCATGATGCCGTCGGCATATTCCTCTTTCGACCGCTCCTGGTCGGTGTCGTCCAGCCGCAGGATGAACCGGCCACCCGCCTTGCGCGCGATCATCCAGTTCATCAGCGCGGTGCGCAGGTTGCCCACATGGATCCAGCCGGTGGGCGAGGGGGCAAATCGGGTGGTGACGGTCATGGGGCGGGCTCCTACAGGCGCCATTGCCTGTCACACGAAGGGCCGGATGTCCAGTTTGTCAGCCGCCGAAAAGCTATGACGGATGCACCGTCCAGCGCGTCGCCAGATCGTCAAGACCTGCCCGGATCAGTTTGCAAAGCGCTGCCTCGTCGACGCCGTCCAGTCGCTTCAGATAGGTACATGCCTTACCCCGCCGATGCTTGCCAAGGGCCGCGAACTGCGCCTCGTCGCCGGACAGTCCATAGACTGACAGCTCGGCCTTTCGCGCGGCAAACCCCGTCGCGAAACTGCTGCCGGAATGGCCGCTGTCATAGGTATAGTCATAGCGGCCAAAACCGACCATCGACCCGCCCCAGATCACCGGCGGATATCCCGTCACTTCGGAAAAGATCGCGACCAGCCGTTCTGCTTCGGCACGCCGGTCGGGGTCCAGTCCGGCCAAGTAGTCAGAGACCGTCATCGCCCCCGGTTTGGTCTTTGCCTCGTATGCCATTTCGCGCCTCTCGTCGTGCCAATGCGCTGACGGTGAAAATACCACCCTTTTCTCGATTTCGCATCGCCCCTATATCGACCCGATGAACAACCCCGCTCCGGATGCCATCGCCCCCTCGCTGTCGCTGATCGAACAGCTGGCGCATGACGCAATCTCGACCCTGCCCGCGCCCTATCGCGCCGCGGCATCGGCGATCCGGCTGCGGGTGGAGGATTTTGCCCCCGATGACCTTCTCGAGGCGATGGATCTCCATGATCCGTTCGAACTGACCGGCCTTTACGACGGCATTCCCCTGACCGAGAAATCCGTGACTGACCAGCCGCTTGGCCCCGATGTGATCTGGCTCTTTCGCCGCCCGATCCTGGACGAATGGGCCGAACGGGGCGATGTTGCCATTGGCGATCTGGTCACACATGTGCTGATCCACGAACTTGCACATCACTTTGGCTGGACAGACGACGACATCGCGAAAGTCGATCCCTGGTGGGAATGACCGCACAGCCGATGTGCGCGGCTGCGGGCGCGTTCACCGACGCGTGACTGGCACGGCAGCCCGGCAGGGCTAACTGGCGGTGAATATGTAGCCAACTGTTCCCGGAGGATGACGAATGACGACGCCAGCCCTGACCCGACGCCATGCCCTGATCTCCGCCGCTGCCCTTCCCCTTGCCGCTGGTCTTTCGGCCTTGTCCGGCACCCCGGCGCGCGCCCGCGCCGAACTTCAGGGTGCGGCCTTTCCGATGTACAACCGGTTCAGGCTCGGCGCGTTCGAGGTGACGGCCCTGCTTGCCGGGACGCGCAGCAGCGACAAGCCGCAGGAAACCTTTGGCACCAATGCCCCGCCCGAAGAGTTCGCGACACTTTCCGAAGCGAACTTCATTCCCGCCGACCGGACCCAGAACTTTTTCACCCCCACGCTTGTCAACACCGGGGCGGAACTTGTGCTCTTTGACACCGGCCTTGCCGCCGATGGCACCCTTGCCGCGCTGAGCGCCGCCGGGATCGCGCCGGATCAGGTCGATGTGGTGGTGCTGACCCATATGCATGGCGATCACATCGGCGGCCTGATGGGCGCGGACGGGGTGACGCCCACCTTTGCCAACGCCCGCTATGTCACCGGCGGGGTGGAGCACAGCTACTGGTCCGGTGCCGCCAACGAAGGTTTCGACAAGAATGTCAGACCGCTCAACGACAAGATCAGCTTTCTTGACGGCGGCGGCAGCCCGGTCCCCGGCATCACCGCGATGGAGGCGTTCGGCCATTCGCCCGGTCACATGATCTATATGGTGGAATCGGATGGCCAGCGCCTTGCGATCACCGCCGACACCGCCAACCACTATGTCTGGTCGTTGCAGAAACCGGACTGGGAGGTGCGTTTCGACGCCGACAAATCCGCCGCCGCCGCTGCTCGGAAAGCGGTTTTCGGCATGATCGCCGCCGACCGCATTCCCTTCATCGGCTATCACATGCCGTTCCCGGCGCTGGGATATGTCGAACCCCTGGGCGACGGGTTCCGGTTTGTCGCTGCCAGCTATCAGATGATGCTGAACGGCTGATCAGGCCCCGGAAGCTGACCCCTTGCGCCGCGCTGTGCAGGGGGTCGGCCCGCCCGCGGTCCCGCCCGCGGCGCGCTCATGATCTTGCAGGCTTCACCTTGCGAGCGCATCCGCCTATGATAGCGGTAACAAACCTGCTGTCCCAAGGTGCCACATGGCTGAACCCGCCCCGATCCTGACGCTGACGCTTAACCCCGCGCTCGACATGGCGACCGAGGTTGCAGAGATCATCCCAGGCCACAAGCTGCGCTGCAGTGATCCGCTGCTGGACCCCGGCGGAGGCGGTCTGAACGTCAGCCGCGCGATCCGGGCGCTGGGTGGCGACAGCCTGGCGCTGGTGGCGTTGGGCGGATTGACCGGCGACCGCCTGGCCGGGCTGATCCGCGCCGGGGGCGTCACCTTCCTGTCGATCCTCGGTCCCGGCGAAACGCGCCAGTCGCTGACCGTGACTGAAGCGTCCACCGGCAAGCAGTACCGCTTCATGCTGCCCGGCCCGGTCTGGGGCGAGGCAGAGCGTGCGCGGGTCTTCACGCTTTTGCGCGCCACCTCGCGCCCCGGCGGCATCTCGGTCATCTCGGGCAGCCAGCCCCCCGGCGTGCCGGCCGATTTCCCCCGCGACCTGGCGCTGTCGATGCCGGGCAGCCGGGTCGTGCTGGATACGTCCGGCACTGCGCTGACCGAGGCGGTCAGGAACCCGATCCCCGGCCTTGCCGTCCTGCGCATGGACGGCGAGGAAGGCGAGGGGCTGGCCGGCGCGTCACTGCACAGCCGCGAGGATACCGCAGCCTTTGCGCAATCGCTGGTGCATCGCGGGGTGGCCGAACACGTCATCATCGCGCGCGGGGCGGACGGCAATGTGATGGCCGATGCCACCAGCCGCATCTTCGCCAGGGCCGCCAAGGTCAAGGTCAGGTCGACCGTAGGCGCAGGCGACAGCTTTGTCGCCGCCTTCGTGCTGGCGATGTCGCGCGGCCAGCCCCCTGCCGAGGCCTTGTCGCTGGGTTCAGCCGCCGCCGCCGCCGCGGTGATGACGGACGCCACCCAGCTATGCCGCCCCGAGGACGTGATGCGCTTGCTGCCGGAATGCGCGACGATTTCCGTCTAGGGGATCGTCACTTCGGCCACCACCGCCCGGTGATCGCTTGGCCATGGCGTGACCACCAGGTCGCTGCGCAGGCCGTCCTCGCCCACGATGGCGGCATCCCTGACCATGACGCCTTCGCCCCGGACCAGCACATAGTCGATCCGGTCGGGGTGATCATCGGTCGCCGCCTCGTCATAGCGCGACGTCCAGGTGTAGGCGGGCTTGGCGACCGGATCAGGATGGACGGCACGATAGGCATCGGCGAACCCCTGATCGGCAAGCCGCCTGGTCGTCGGCCAGTCGACCTTGACCGGATGGTTGCCTGCCGTCACCGCCTCCTCGGTCCAGTCCAGATAGGACGGTTCGTTGAAATCGCCGGTGACAAACACCGTCGCCGCCGGGTCGACAGCCGCCATCTCGCTCTCCAGCAAGTCCAGGCCCGCTTTGCGCGTGTCCCGGGCGTAGCTGATCGCCTCGGCCTCGGTCTTGATGAATGGGGCGGAGCCATACTCAATCCCCAGAAGCTGGTAGGGCTGGTACGGCTCGTCATCGAGGTGGATGTTGAAGATCCACACGGTCTTGCCATTCACGTCGATGGGCATGCCCAACTGGTTCGCCGTCGCCGCGCCGATCGGATAGCGTGAGATCACCGCGTTGGCCCACAACGCCGCATTGGCCCCCGTCTGGTCATAGTAGAAATACCCCATCGCATCGGCCAGGGCCCTGGCCACGCTGGTCCCCTGCGGCGGGCAACTGTCGGCAGTGCAATCGGGTCCTTCAAGCATCGTCTCCTGAATACCGACGATATCGGGATTGGCGGCCTTAAGAACCGCCACGGTTTCCTCGATCCCCTTTTCCTCGTTCCCGCCACCGCCCCAGATGTTGAAGCTCATCACGCGCAGGGTGGTTTCGGCGACCGCAGGGGTGGCTGCAAGCAGGGTCGCAATCAGAAACGGAACGCGCATGGCAGGGCCTCGCTCTGGACTGTTCAGATGTCAGCCTAGCATCCCCATCGTTTCACGCAAATGACGGCTTGCAGATCTGCGGCAACAGGCTAGGTCCCCGCCAGAGACAAGAACGGGAAGAGCATGCGCGCAGTTGTTTTCGGGGCGTCGGGCGGAATCGGCGCTGCACTGGTCAAATCCCTTGAAAATCACAGCGAAGTCGTCGCCTTTTCGCGCCGCGGGAACGGCCTTGACCTGACCGACGAGGAAACCATCGCCAAGGCTGTCGCCACCCTCGAAGGTACCTTCGATCTGGTGATCGTCGCCACCGGCGCCCTGGTCATCAACGGCCACGTCCCGGAAAAATCGCTCAAGTCCCTGTCCGCCGACACCATGGCCGCCCAGTTCGCCCTGAACGCCATCGGCCCTGCACTGGTGCTGAAACACATGGTCCGCCACCTGCCCCGCGATCGGGTCAGCCGATTTGCCGTCCTGTCGGCAAGGGTCGGCTCCATCGGCGACAACGCCCTGGGGGGATGGTATTCCTACCGTGCCGCCAAGGCCGCGCTGAACCAGTTGATCCACACCGCGTCTATCGAGGTCGCGCGGACCCATCCCCAGTCCATCGTGGTGGCGCTGCATCCCGGCACCGTCGACACCGCGCTGACCGCCGCTCATGCCGGCGGTCATCCGACCGTCACCCCGGCCGAGGCCGCGGCCAACCTGATGGCCGTCCTTGACCGCCTGACCCCCGTCGACACCGGCGGCTTCTTCGACTGGAAGAGCGAGACGATCCCTTGGTAGCCCTGGTCCTGATCCTTGGCGACCAGCTGACGCCCTGCATCGCGGCCCTGCGTGCCGCAGACAAGACCCGCGACGTGATCGTGATGGCCGAGGTCATGGGCGAAGGCACCTATGTCCCGCATCATCCGCAAAAGATCATCCTGATCCTGTCGGCGATGCGCAAATTCGCGACCCATCTGCGGGCGGACGGCTGGCGGGTCGCGTATTCGACGCTGGACGATCCCGACAACACGCAGACGATCACTGGCGAACTGATCCGCCGCGCCGCCGAACATGGCGCGACCCACGTCATCACCACCCGCCCCGGCGAGTGGCGGCTGATCGAGGGCCTCGACGACCTGCCCCTGCCCGTCACTCAACTCGCCGACGACCGGTTCCTGTGTTCCGAAACCCGGTTTGCAGTTTGGGCCGAGGGGCGCAAGCAACTGCGGATGGAGTACTTCTACCGCGAGATGCGGCGCGAAACGGGCCTTTTGATGGACGGCGGCGATCCTGTCGGCGGCCAGTGGAACTTCGACCACGACAACCGCAAACCGGCCAAGCCCGACCTTTTGCGCGCACGCCCGCTGCGCTTTGCCCCCGACGCAGTGACCCAGGATGTCATCTCACTGGTCAAGGCGCGCTTTCCCGCCCATTTCGGCACGGCGCAGCCCTTTGGCTGGGCCACCGACCGCACCGGCGCGCTTCTGGCGCTTGATCATTTCATCATCCATGCCTTGCCCCGGTTCGGCGATGAACAGGACGCGATGCTGACGGGTGATCCGACGCTCAGCCATGCGCTGATCTCGCCCTATCTCAACATCGGCCTCCTGACCCCGATGGAGGTCTGCCGCGCCGCTGAAAAGGCCTTTCACGACGGCTATGCACCCCTGAATGCCGTCGAGGGATTCATCCGCCAGATCCTCGGCTGGCGCGAGTTCATCCGGGGCATCTACATGCTCAAGGGGCCGGGCTATGCGCAACTGAATGCCCTGAACCATACCCGCGCCCTGCCGCCGCTTTACTGGGGCGCGCCGACCGGTATGGCTTGCCTGTCGCACGCCGTCGCCCAGACCCGTGACATGGCCTATGCCCACCACATCCAGCGCCTGATGATCACCGGCAATTTTGCCCTGCTGGCCGGCATCGACCCCGCCCAGGTCCACGAATGGTATCTGTCGGTCTATATCGACGCCTTTGAATGGGTCGAGGCGCCGAACACCATCGGGATGAGCCAGTTTGCCGATGGCGGCGTGGTGGGATCGAAACCCTATGTCAGTTCTGGCACCTATATCGACCGGATGTCCGACTACTGCGATACGTGCAGCTACAAGGTCCGGGAAAAGTCCGGCCCCGACGCCTGCCCGTTCAACCTGCTTTACTGGGATTTCCTGATGCGGCATCGCGACCGGTTTCAGGGCAACCCGAGGATGGCGCAGATGTACCGGACCTGGGACCGGATGGAGGACGGCCACAAGGGGCGGGTGCTGCAGGACGCGGGGACGTTCCTGCGGCGTCTGGAGGCTGGTGCAACTGTCTGAAGAAACGTCGCAACCTCCAAAACAAGGTGCTATTCGACCCGGGCAGTTCCAACAGGATTGGCTACTTGCCGAATTCACCTGGCAGCCAGGGCGCTACCCTGACCCAAACCCCTTCGACCCTGATCGTGACGGCGTGGCCGCAATGAAACCGAAAGTAGGTCAGCCCGGGCGTCTGGACACGATGCGCGCGGGACTGTTTGCAAAGATCGATTGCCTGCAGATGCCTTGAGAAAACGTGGGGGTCCGGGCAAATCTCTTGTCGTGGCGAAACCAGCATGTCCTGCCCGGGAATCCCTATCCCGAGGGAGTTGGCGCGCACGCGGACCGGATGGGCGCTTGGGTGCTTGCGCAGAAAGTCTTCATCGAGATGAAATTTGTCGATCGACTGGACAAGCGCAATGGCACCGGACGCGGTACGTATTTCGTCGCGGATGCGCAAGGCCTGTATCGGCAGGTCGCCAAACACAGTTCCAACCCTCAGGTTCCCTGCGAACCCCGGCATGTTCCAGTCGACCTCTCCCGGCTCATCGCTTGCTTCGGACAAAGCTTCGTCAGGGGACGAAGTCGCCGACCTGATAGCGCGGAAAACACTGTCTTCATAAACCGATAACGCATCCATACCTGAACCTGCCATTTACTCATGAAACACCGCGAGGACACTGTGCGACGGGGCTCGGAAAGCTTGCCCCGTCGCGGTGCTGAAGTTTACTTGTGCAGCAGTTGCCTCACCGTCGGTGGGCGGTGCGGTTTTTCGCCTTCGACTTGACAACCGGATGCCAATCCAGGTGCACCCGGAGGGCCTGGGCCCTTGATTTCTCAAGGTCACGTCGCGTGATGCGAAACCAAAGCGCCGACATCAGCGTCAGAACGACCGCACTGGCGAAGAAGAAACTCATTACCATCATATCACCAACCTTTAACACATCTTACGGTTTCATGGCGGTCCCGAGCACATGCTGTCCTCGCGACCGCCCAGTATGCTGACTTTGATGTCAGCCCTTGCCTTGTCTACCACTTACCACGTCAACTCGAAAACGGTGTCAACCAGACCAGCTACTCGTTACTTGACCCCGTGCCGCTCACGACACGATGTGCATAATAAGCAGTACTAATGCGTCATAAGTATGTCTGAATTTAAGGTATTTTTGTGGTAGAATTGTCTGAATCTGGGCTTCCGGTTTGGCCACTGCCGCACATAGCGACATCAGGATCGTCCAAGCGCGGTGCCGATTGGGGACCGTGACACCCAACCCCAGCGGTGCGCGGACATGGTGCTCACCCGCGCCGAGGTCAAGCACCCGTGACCCTCGTCAATCGATCCGGTGCCGCAGCGGGGTGATCTCCTTCACCTGACGCTGCCAGAACGCCCTCGCCGAAAGGTGGGGGCGTTTTGTTGATTTGGGGGATTCGCCAATGCTTGAACCGGGTCAAACTTGAACACAGCTCATTCCGATTTTGGATGCAATCGACCATGCGATGCGCACCAACCACAAGTACTTGTTTTTATTTTGAAAGCTGGCGGACCCGGAGCGATTCGAACGCCCGACCCTTAGATTCGTAGTCTAATGCTCTATCCAGCTGAGCTACGGGTCCGCAGTGACGGGCGATGTATCGCCGTGGCGGCGTCATTGCAAGCGCGAAAACGGATCAGCCCGCGCCTTGGCCTTCGGTGGATTTTGGCAGGTGGATCAGGAACTCGGTGCCGTCACCGTCGCTGCGCGCCAGATCCAGCCGCCCGCCATGTCCGCGCACCAGTTCCTGCGCGATGGCCAGCCCAAGGCCCGACCCGCCCTTGCGGGTACCGCCGTGAAAGGCGGTGAAAAGATGCTCGCGCGCGCGCGCCGGCAGGCCGGGTCCGGTGTCACCGACACGGATCCACCAATCGTGGTCCCCTTCGCCGGCGCTGATCTCGATCGTGCCCGGACGGCCCGTCGCCTCGATCGCCTGCCGGGCGTTGCGCGCAAGGTTGCCCAGGACCCGATAAAGCTGTTCGCTGTCCGCGCGCACGGCGAGGCTGGGCGGAATGTCGATCAGGCAGGAAATCGCGCCCTCGCTGCCCAGACCCTCGCCTTCGACCAACTCGTCAACCAGCGGACGCAGGGCAAACCGTTTAAGTTGCGGCGGGGATTCCTCGGCCTTGCCGAAGGTCAGCGTCGCCTCGCACAGCGACACCGCCCTGCTGATCGACCCGATCAGTTTCGGCGCCGCCCGCGCCACCACCGGATCGGCAGAATTCTCCAGGCGGTCGGCAAAAAGTTGCGCCGTGGCCAGAATGTTGCGCAGATCGTGGCTGATCTTGGCGACCGCGCCGCCAAGTTGTGCCAGCCGTTCTTTCTGGCGCAGCGCCCCCGTCATCTGGGTCTGCAACGATTTCAGCGCCTCTTCGGCGGTGCGCAACTCATCCACGCTGGCGGAGGGCTCGATCACCCGACGCGCATCCTCGGGCGCTTCGGCATAGGCCTGCATGTGCTGCACCACGCGCCGGATCGGCTGCACCAGAAGGCGCTGCACCGACAGGAACAGCAAGAATGCGGTGACGGCGGAAATCAGCGCCGACAGGAACAGGATGCGCAGGCCGTATTCCAGCATGGCGGCGCGCAACTCCTTGGTTTCCATTGTGACCTCGATCAGCTCTCCGGCATCCTGAACGGGGTATCCGATCACCCGGACGATCCGGTTCGGCGGGTCGGCCAGGGCCGCCAGCGCATCGCGGATCAACTGTAATGGTGCGGTCATGCGCAGATCAAAGGTCGCGTTGACTTCGCCCGGGATCGGCGACGACAGCACCAGCTGGCGGATCTCGTCACGACGCAACACGACGTTGTAGACCTGCGCGTTGGCCAATAGCTCGGCCTCAAGTTCGGGCGTGATCATGTCTTCGGTCGCAAGCTGGGTCAGCGCCGCGAGCTGCGCCATCTTCAGCCGCTCGGCCAGGAAATCGTACCGGAACCGCGCGATCGACGGCAGAAAGATCAGCACCTCGGCCAGCATCACGAACCCTACCGTCAAGAGCAGGAACCGCCCCGACAGGGTTCTGAGGAAACCGGATCGACGTGCCACCTTGCGCGTGTCCTCTTGGGGAATGGAACTCTGACTTTGGCCACCCTGCGTCAGGGAAGCAACCGCTGTATCACCCGGACGGCCCGCTTCAGCAACGGGCTGTCGAACAGCTTTGGCGAAAAATACGCCCCGACCGCGCGTTTCGACACCTCATTCAGGGTCGGATAGGGCAGGACGGTGCCCGCGATGGCCGACAGTCTGACCCGCGCCGAAATCGCCAGCGCCCAGAGCGCGATCAGTTCGCCCGCCTGCGGCCCGACGATGCTGGCCCCGACAGGGCGTCCCTTGACGACCATGACCTTGATCAGCCCGTTGGTCGTCGCCCCGGCCTGGGCGCGGTCGTTATGGGCGAACTCTGCCCTCAGGACCGTCAGCGCATCGCCGTGGACCTTGCGCGCGTCGGCCTCGGTCAGGCCGACCTGCGCCAGTTCGGGGTCGGTATAGGTGGCCCAGGGAATATGCGACATATTGGCCCTGGCAGGCAGGCCCAGCACGATCTGCCGGATGACCACGCCTGCATGATAGCCCGCGACATGGGTGAACTGCAGGCCGCCCGCGGCATCGCCGACCGCATAGACGCGCCGGTTGGTGGATCGCAGGTTCGGCCCGACCGTGACGCCTTTTCGCGTATAGGCAACCCCCGCCGCCTCCAGGTTCAGCCCGTCGACCGCGACCGCGCGCCCTGCCGCGACCAGAAGATGCGATCCGGTCAGCTGCGTGCCGTCGCCCAGCGTCACCTCGATTGCGCCCTTCTTGGCGGCAATCCGCACGACCGGCTGACCCTCGAGGATCCTGACCCCCTCGTCCCGCACCGCCGCCAGAACGACGCCAGCAAGATCCGGATCGTCGCGGCCCATCGCCCTGGCCGCCTCGATCACCGTGACCTCAGATCCCAGCCGGCGATGCGCCTGCGCCATTTCCATCCCGATCGGGCCACCACCAAGAATGATCAGATGGTCGGGTCGCTCGCGCAGCGCAAAGATCGTCTCGTTGGTCAGGTAGGGCACCGTATCGATGCCCGGGATCGGCGGGACGAAAGGTCGCGACCCGGTCGCGATGACGAACCGCCGCGCATGGATGACGTGATCGCCGGCCGCAACCTCGTCGGGCGCGGTGAACCTTGCGCGCTCGCGGATGACGGTCACGCCCAGCCCTTCGAACCGCGCCTGGCTGTCCACGGGGGCTATTGCCGCGATCACGCGCGCCACATGATCCTTGACCGCGCCATGGTCGATCACAGGCTCTGCGGCCGCGATGCCAAGGCTTGCACCCGTCCGCATCGCCTGCGCCACCTTGGCCGCCGCGATCAGCGCCTTGGACGGCACGCAGCCCGCATTCAGGCAGTCGCCCCCCATCTCGCCCGCCTCGATCAGCACGACGCGGGCGCCCATCTGCACCGCCCCCGCCGCGACCGACAGCCCGCCCGAGCCCGCCCCGATGATGCAGATATCCGTCCTGATCCGCGTCACCATGACCTAGCCCCGCTTTTGCATTGCCTTGACGACGATGGGCAGCGCCGACAGTGCCGCAAGCGCCAGGATCGGGCCGATCACATAGGGCTGAAAGATGATCGACAGATCCGGCGTCTCGCCCCGCGCAAAGACCTCGCCCAGACCCGCGCCAACCCATGTATAGACCAAAGCGCCTGGCATGATCCCGAAAAAGGTCGTCAGCGCAAAGGGCATCAGGCGGGTGCCGACAAAGGCGGGCAAGAGGTTGGCCAGAAAGAACGGCACGGCCGGCACCAGCCGCATGATCAACAGGACCGACCATTCGTTTTCGCGCAGACCGGCCTGCAGGCGCGCTGCGGCGCCGCCGCCCCTTTCGATCCGGGCGGCGACGGCCATGCCGAACCCGCTGCGAGCTGCCAGAAACACGGCGACGGCGCCCGTGGTCGCCGCCGCCAGGTTGAAGAACACTCCCGGAAACAGCCCGAACAGGAACCCGCCGGTCAGCGTCGCTGCCGTGGCACCGGGCAGGCTCAGCGCCACGATCACCGCATAGGCCGCGACAAAGACCAGCACCGCCCACAGGTAATGCGCGTCGCGAAACGCCAGCAACTGGTCGCGGTGTTCGCCCAGGGCGGCGAAACTCAACTGGTTACGCAGTGTGAAAGCGCCGATGATGGCCGCCGCCAGCACGATCAGGATCGGCAGCTTGCGCCAGATCGGATGGGACGGGACTGGCAGCGTGGGCATCAGGTCACTCCGTCTTGGGCCTGTCACAGATGCACCCGGCGGCGGCACGGCGGTAGTCCCTTCACGCCACGTTGAACCACAGGCTGCGTTTCGGGCGCGACTGTGACGGGTTTGAAACATAGAGAACCGTTTGTGGCCGCTGGCCACGCCGAATGTTGCAGGTTTCCCATCCAGGGTGGCGGGATCGGGCGTTGACTTGCCCCGAAACCGACCGTAAAGCACGGACTTTGATTGAACAGCCGCGACTCCCCCCTGCGGGATGGCTGCGGCTACGTGACGGATGGAGAATCGCGATGAAGCGCACATTTCAACCCTCGAACCTGGTGCGCAAGCGTCGCCACGGGTTCCGCGCCCGCATGGCGACCAAAGGCGGCCGTCTGGTTCTGGCCGCCCGTCGCGCCAAGGGCCGCAAGGTCCTGTCAGCCTGAGATGTGATGGCCCCGCAGGGCCTGACAAGGGTGAACAGATGATGCCGCCGGAGGGCCAGGGTAAGGACGAGGCCGTCCCCGCACCCGCCCGGGCTCCGGCGGTTTTGCTTTTGGTGCTGGCCAAACGCGCCGATTTCCTGCGCGCGGCTTCGGCCAGACGCCACGGGACGCCGGGCTTTTTGCTGCAGGCGCGCACCCGTCAGGACGGCGACCCCCAGATTCGCATCGGCTATACCGCATCG
The DNA here is from genome assembly GCA_021155205.1 of Rhodobacterales bacterium. Classification (GTDB taxonomy): domain Bacteria; phylum Pseudomonadota; class Alphaproteobacteria; order Rhodobacterales; family Rhodobacteraceae; genus JAJNPS01. The sequence goes on along the minus strand of JAJNPS010000046.1, from coordinate 29,501 downwards.
AAAAAGATCGGCAACGCGGTCCTGCGCAATCGTGCCAAGCGGCGGCTGCGTGCGCTGGTGCGCGACATCCTGCCCGGCCTTGGCCGGCCCGGCTGCGACTATGTGCTGGTGGCCCGCCCCGCTGCGACCGTGACCCGCGGCTTTGCCGACCTGCGGGCGGACCTTGCCAGCGCCCTGCATGCCGTCCACAAGGACCGGCCATGACGCCGTTTTCGCGGGTTCTGGCGCTGCCTGTCCGCGCCTACCGGCTGGTCCTGTCGCCCTGGGTCGGCCATGGCTGCCGGTTCCAGCCGACCTGCTCGGCCTATGCGTTGCAGGCGCTGGACCGTCACGGCGGCCTGCGCGGCGGCTGTCTGGCGGTCCACCGCATCTGCCGCTGCCACCCCTGGGGCGGGTATGGTTATGACCCGGTTCCGGGCACGGATGCCGATCACGATGCCGCCAAAACCCGCAAGGGCAGCTAGGCGCTCGGCACCTTCAGATGCACCCTGCCACCGCGCACGACCCGCGTGTCAAAGGCCAGCCGGTCGCGGTCGCCCTTGATCGTCTCGTGCAGGTCCTGCGTCCAGACCTTGTCGGCAAAGTAGAACGAATGGTCCTTGTTCGGCACCGCATCAAAGCTGTCCCGATGCGCGTCGTAATAGTCGCTGCAATCGACATCCACCGCCTTTGACGGCGCAGTGTCGGGCAGGCCGATCCGCCCGGCGCGGGGCGAAATGCCGATGCGCTTGGCCCCCGACACGCTCAGCACCGCGTCATGCCGGTTGTAATAGTTGGTAAACCGCACCGAATGCAGGTAAAGCGACCGGCTGCTGTCGGACGCCCCGAGCGAATCCGACGACACATCCGCCGCGCAGAACATCAGTTGCGACACCGACCAGTTCTTTGAACTTGGCTCAGCCGCGTCATCGGCCTTGTCAAAGGCCTCGCGCACGACATAGGCCCCCATCGAATGCGCCAGCACATGCACCTTGACATCGCAGCGCACCGGATCGTTGAACCGCACAAACGGCTCGATGGCGCCGGAAACCAGCTTGTAGGCGCTGCGATCGGCTTTTTCACGGTCGATCAGGTAGGCGGCAGCAACGGTGCCCGACGGCCAGTCGAAACTGACCACGGCACCCTGATAGCCCTGCACCTCCAGCCCCGCGCGCAAAAGCCGGTGTCGGCGCAGCACGTCGGCGGCGCTCATGTTGTAGCCATGCACGAAAAACAGCACATCGCCCACGGGATTGCCCGAAACCGGGTCGCGCGACGTTTCGGCAACCGCCGTCACATCGGCGATCCACGCCTTCAGGCCAACCTGATGCACCGGCCTGTGGGTCTGTTCCGTCTTGGGGACGGCCAGATGCCGCACCGCGCCGACATCGTCACCAAAATCCGCGCCCCGCGTGCTGCGGCAACACACAATGAAATCCATGGCCCGTCTCCCATGATTGGTGGAATGATCACACGTTCAATGTCACGAGGTTAGCATGCCTGCGCGCACCGGCAAAGCGGGAGCATTGCGCGCTTTGCGGTCGCAACCGGCACGCAGATTGATGAAAATGCAACGCAACTTCGGGGTGTGCGTTAACAAAGCCATCAACCTTGTCTTTCAATCCTTTGGCACCGGGCGACGTGGATTCCGCCCGCCTTTCGCGGAGGAAAGACATGCAGACCATCGGGCTTTTGCGCCGTCTGGCCACCTGGCTTCGCCGGCCGGAACTTCTGGTGTTTCTGCCTGCGGTCACGCTGGCGGGGTTCTGGTATGGCGGCGAGCGGGTGCTGGTGGCGCTGGCCATCGGCGTGCCATTCGTCGTGACCTTTGCGGGCGCCTTCCGGCTGCGGGCCGATGCCGCCCCGGTCCATCCGCTGTCGGGCATGATCCAGCGCCCGCAGCTTGTCTCGATGATCGACGGCATCCTTGCGACAGAAGATGCGACGGGCCAGACCACGGCCTGTCTTGTCATCCTGTTCGATGATGCCGACCGCGTGCTTGACCGACATGGCCGCGCCGCGCGGGTGGAAATCATGTCGCGCAACGCCGACAGGATGATCGGGGCGATGCGCGGCGGCGATGTCGTCGCGCGGCTGGAAGGCGGCGGTTTCGCCATCGCCCTTGCGCCGGTCCGCCGCATCGACCTGGAAAGTCTGGTGCAGATCGCGGCCCGCCTCCAAGAGGCGGTGCAGGTACCGACCAGCCTCGACGGCACACGCATCCACATGACCGCCTCGGTCGGGTTTTGCCTGGCCGCGCGCGCGCCGGACCGGACCGGGACGGCACTCCTGGATGCCGCGCGACTTGCGGCCGAGGATGCCCTGCGCAACGGTCCGGGGGCCATCCGCGCCTGGTCGCCCGACATGAGCCGCAAGCGCGCCGACCGCGAGGCGTTCCGGGCCGAACTTGACGACGCGCTCGATGCGGGGCAAATCCTGCCCTGGTTCCAGCCGCAAGTTTCGACCGATACCGGCGCCATCACCGGGTTTGAGGCACTCGCCCGCTGGCAGCATCCCGAACGCGGGCTGGTGGCCCCGGCCGAATTCCTGCCGATGATCGAAGAGGCGGGCCTGACAGAACGCCTGGGCGAGGTCATCCTGTACCACGCGCTTGGCGCCCTTGTGCGCTGGGACAAGGCGGGGTTTTCCGTGCCCGCCATCGGCGTGAACTTTTCCGGGGTCGAACTGCGTAACCCCAAACTTGCCGAAAAGCTGAAATGGGAACTTGATCGGTTCGACCTGTCGCCGGACCGGCTGTCGGTCGAAATTCTGGAAACCGTGGTGGCCGATGGCGACAACGATGTCGTCGTGACCAATATCGCAGCGCTGTCTCGCCTTGGATGCCGCATCGACCTGGACGATTTCGGCACCGGACAGGCCGCCATCGCCAACATCCGCCGCTTTGCGGTCGGGCGGCTCAAGATCGACCGCAGTTTCATCCTGCGCGTCGATCAGGACCGCGAACAGCAGCAGATGGTGTCGGCAATCCTGTCCATGGCCGAGCGCCTTGGCCTTGATACGCTGGCCGAGGGCGTCGAAACCCCCGCCCAGCACGCGATCCTGTCACAGCTTGGCTGCGGCCATGTGCAGGGCTTTGGCATTGCGCGTCCGATGCCCTTTGACGACACGATGGAATGGATCCGACGCCACCACGCCCGCGCCCAGCGCACCCCGAGGATCGGGCATCGCGCCAGCTGACCGCCGCGCGACACCCCCCGATCGGTGGAACCGGCGACAACGCCGTGGTGGGCATCCATGCGGCGTGATGGCGGGTCACGCCAAAACCGCTTGACCTTTGCCGCCCGCTGCCGTTGAAGCAGCCTGTCCCAATCCAGGCAGCGAGCGCGAACGTCATGGACGATCAGAACAAGAATCTCATCCTGGCCTCGGTCCTCAGTTTCCTGGTGATCGTGGTCTGGTTCTTTCTTTTCCCACCGCCCGACCCTGCGCCGAACCTGACCATCCCCGATGCGACAGCCACCACGGATGCCGCAACGGCAACCGCCACCGCGCCCGCCAGCACCGCGGCCCTGCAGACCGAACCGTTGCCCGAAGCGCCGCGCCTGACCATCGATACGCCGAAACTGACCGGCTCCATCTCGATGCTGGGCGGGCGGATCGACGACCTCGCGCTGAAAACCTACCGCGAGACGCTCGACCCGAACTCGCCCGAAGTGCAGCTTTTGTCGCCCGTGGGAAAGGCACAGCCCTATTACGCGGTCTTTGGCTGGTCGCCCGGCAACGGGCTGACCGCCGATGACGTGCCCGGCCCCAAGGCGGAATGGAAGATCGCCTCCGGCGCGACGCTGGCGCCGGATCGGCCCGTCACGCTGCGATGGGACAACGGCAAGGGGCTGGTGTTCACCCGCACCATCGCGGTGGACGCGGATTACCTCTTTACCGTCACTGACGGCGTGGAAAACACCGGGACAACCGAGGCGCGCCTTGCGCCTTATGGCATCATCGCCCGCCATGGCCTGCCCAAACTGCAGAACATCTTTGTCGTGCATGAGGGCGTAGTGCGCCGCACCGACGGCAAGCTGGAAGAGATCGACTACAGCAAAGTGGTCGATCTGGCCGTCGATCCGAAAGAGGGCGTCCCGGCCGAGGTTATCGACGCGACCACCGATGGATGGGTCGGATTTACCGACCACTACTGGATGACCACGTTGGTTCCAGAACAAGGAAAGCCCTACGCATCGGTCATCAAATATGTCGCGCAGGGCGACATCTATCAGGCCGAAGTGCGCCAGCCGGTGATCGCCGTCGCACCGGGCGCCAAGGCCGAGGCGACGACCCGCCTGTTCGCCGGGGCCAAGGAATGGGCCACCATCCGCGCCTACCAGAACGAACCGGGCGCACTCGACCGCCTGTTCGGCGCCAAGGTCGATCCGGCGCGCGCACCGATCCCCGGATTCATCGACAGCATCGACTGGGGCTGGTTCTTCTTCCTGACGAAACCGATCTTTGCCGTGCTGCACTGGCTGAACGCGGTCATCGGCAACATGGGCCTTGCCATCATCGGGCTGACCTTCGTGCTGAAACTGCTCGTGCTGCCGCTGGCCTACAAATCCTATGTCTCGATGGCGCGGATGAAGGAACTGCAGCCCGAGATGGAGGCGCTGAAGGAACGCGCGGGCGACGACAAGCAGCGGCTGCAAAAGGAAATGATGCAGCTTTACAAGGACAAGAAGGTGAACCCCGCCGCCGGGTGTCTGCCGATCCTGATCCAGATTCCGATCTTTTTTGCGCTCTACAAGGTCATCTTCGTCACCATCGAGCTGCGCCATGCGCCGTTCTTTGGCTGGCTGAAGGACCTGTCGGCACCTGACACTTCGTCGCTTTACAACCTGTTCGGGCTGCTGCCCTGGGATGCCCCGGTCGCGGGCAGCCTGCTGCACCTGATCTTTATCGGTGTCCTGCCCATTCTGCTGGGCATCACCATGTGGCTGCAGCAGAAACTGAACCCCGCGCCGACCGATCCGGTGCAGGCGCAGGTCTTTGCCTACCTGCCGTGGGTGTTCATGTTCATGCTGGGCGGTTTTGCAAGTGGTCTGGTGCTGTACTGGATCACCAACAACACCATCACCTTTGCCCAGCAATACCTGATCATGCGCAGCCATGGGCACAAACCGGACATCTTTGGCAACATAAAGGGCAGCTTCAAGAAAAAGGAACCGCAGGCCGCGGGTGCCTCGTTGACCGCGACGGCGCCCGCGCGCCCGAAACCCGTGGCCGCGAAGCCTGCGATGTCCAAGCCCGCCGTATCCAGGCCTGCCGCGTCCAAGCCTGCAGCACCAAAGCCTGCCGCCAACAAATCCGGCGCCCCGAACACGACCAAACCCGGCGGCCGCAAGAAATGACGCAACCTGCGGGCGGTCGGTTGGTCCATATCAACCGCCACCCCATCAAGGGGCATGGCCGCGAGATGTTGTCGGCCACGACGCTGACGGCAGGGCAATGTCTGCCGTTCGACCGGCAATGGGCCGTGGCGCATGACCGGTCAAAGCTGACCGGCAGTTGGGTGCCTTGCGCCAATTTCTCCAGCGTCACCAAGACGCTGGCCCTGATGCGGATGACGGCAACGCTGGACGAAACCAGCCGCCGCGTTACCCTGACCCACCCTGCACTTGGGATGCTGGCCTTGTCGCCCGACGATCCCCGCGACCTGCCCGGCTTTCTGGACTGGATCGCCCCGCTGCAGGTCCCCGACCGGCCCAAGCCGACCGAAATCGTGTCGATTGGGCGCGGCATCACCGACAGCGACTTTCCGTCGGTGTCGATCCTGTCCATGGCGTCCTTGCGCGACCTGTCGGCACGGATGGGGCAAGACCTGTCGATTCACCGCTGGCGCGGCAACCTGTGGCTTGAGGGTGCCGACCCCTGGGCAGAATTGTCGTGGATCGGCCGACGCATCCGCATCGGGGCGGCCACGCTTGAGATCTGCGAGCGCACCACCCGCTGCAAGGCGACAACCGCAGACCCAAATACCGGCGTTTCGGACGCTGACACGTTGACCGCCCTGCGCAAGAATTTCGGCCACCAGGATTTTGGCGTCTATGCCATGGCGACAGAGGGCGGATCTGTCGCGCTCGGCGACGAATGGAGCTTGCAATGACCATCGCCTTCGGCCTTGCCGCCGAACCCGAACCCGAGGCCCGCGAAAAGGGCAGGCTCCTCTTCGCGGGCCCGGTCGATTTCGTCAAGGGCGTGGTCGCGATGTCCGGCCTGCCCCCCGCCGACCGCCTGGAGGTCTGCTTTGCCGGCCGCTCCAACGTCGGCAAGTCCAGCCTGATCAACGCGCTGACCGGCCGCAAGACCCTGGCCCGCGCGTCCAACACCCCTGGCCGCACGCAAGAGATCAACTTCTTTGCACTCGGGACCGACCGCTACATGGTCGACCTGCCCGGCTATGGCTATGCCGAGGCGCCGGTGGCGGTGGTCGCCAAATGGCAGGCCTTGTTGCGGCAGTACCTGTCGGGCCGCGTCTCCTTGCGCCGCGCCTTCGTGCTGATCGACGCCCGTCATGGTGTGCTTGCGGCGGATCAGGAGATCATGGACCTCCTGGACCGCTGCGCACTGACCTTTCAGATCGTGCTGACGAAATCGGACAAGATCAACAAGGCCACCCGCGACGCCACGCTGGAAAATGTCCGCACCGCGCTGGCCAGGCATCCCGCCGCCTATCCCGAACTGGTGATGACGTCTTCGGAAAAGGGCGAAGGCATCGAAACCCTGCGCGCCATCATCACCACCCTTGTCTAGGCCCGGACGGTTGACAATCGCCCCGGTCCGGCAAATAGACGGGCCATGTTCACCACCCTTCCCCTCGTCGCCCTCGGCGGCGCCATCGGCGTATCGTTGCGCTATCTGGTGGGCATCGCCGCCCTGCGCGCGTTTGGCCCCGGCTTTCCCGCAGGTACGCTGATCGTCAACCTGCTGGGTTGCCTCGCCATGGGCATCCTCGCGGCCTTGCTTGCCGACAAGGCCAGCCCCCGCCTCGCGCCGTTCCTGATGACCGGCATCCTTGGCGGCTTCACGACCTATTCCGCCTTTGCGCTGGAGACCGTCGCCCTGTGGCAGCGTGGCGATACGGCCACCGCGATGACCTACGTTCTGGCGACCACCGCAGGCTCCATTGCCGCCGTCCTTGCCGGCATGGCCCTTGTCCGCGCGGTGACGGCATGAGCGGCGTGCAGCTTCTGGAAGTCGCGGGGGACGAGGGTGCCCAGCGCCTTGACCGCTGGATGAAACGCCGCTTTCCACAACTGACGCAAGTCATGATCGAAAAGCTGTGCCGCACCGGACAGGTCCGCATCGACAGTGCGCGCGCCAAGGCCTCTGACCACGTCGCCCCCGGCATGACGATCCGCGTCCCTCCCCTGCCCGACACGCCTGCCCCCACGCGCGAAAATGGCCGCATCAGTGCCGCCGACACCAGGATGATCCAGAACGCGGTCCTGTGGAAGGATGAGCACATGATCGTCCTGAACAAACCGCCGGGCCTTGCGTCGCAAGGCGGCTCGGGCCAGGGCGAGCGCCATGTCGATGGTTTGGCCGAAGCATTGAAATTCGGTTACAAGGAAAAGCCGAAACTTGTGCATCGGCTGGACAAGGATACGTCCGGCATCCTCCTGCTCGCCCGCACCGACCGCGTCGCCCGTGCGCTGTCCGAAGCCCTGCGCCACCGCGAGGCGCGCAAGATTTACTGGGCCGTCATTGCCGGTGTCCCGCACCCCCGCAAGGGGTCGATCAAATACGCCCTGATGAAAGCCCCCGGCCATGGTCGCGGCGGCGAGGGCGAAAAGATGATCTGCATCCACCCCGCCAAGGTGGCCGACCACCCCGACGCCAAACGCGCCCACACCGACTATTTCACCCTGTGGTTCCTGGGCGACCGGCTGGCCTGGATGGCGCTGGAGCCGGTGACAGGCCGCACGCACCAGTTGCGCGCCCATATGGCCGAGATCGGACATCCCATTGTTGGGGATGGAAAATATGGCGGTTCCGGCATGGAGAACCTGGGCGACGGCTGGGGCGCGCAGGTCGGAGGCGACATGTCGCGCAAGTTGCATCTGCACGCCCGGACGCTGACGGTGCAGCACCCGATCACCAAGGCCGAGATGACCTTTACCGCACCCCTGCCAGAGCATATGGCCCGCACCTGGGCCTTGATGGACTGGAAGGAAGGCGACGTTCCCGCCGACCCGTTCGAGCCGATCAGATGAGCGCGGGCTGGGTGCCCAAACGGTTCTGGACCAAGGCAACGGCGGAACCCTGCGACGGCGGCTATGTCGTCCGGCTGGACGCGCGGCCGGCAATGACGCCGGGCAAGTCCCCGCTGATCCTGCCGACGCTGGCGATGGCGGATGCAATTGCCGCCGAATGGGCGGCGCAGGGCGAAAAGATCGACCCCGCCGCCATGCCCTTTACCCGCGCCGCCAATTCCGCGATCGACAAGGTCACGCCCCAATTTGCCGAGGTCGTGGCCCTGCTTGCTGCCTATGGCGGTACCGATCTTCTGTGTTACCGCGGGGCGGAGCCGTCCTTGCGCAGACGCCAGGACGCCGCGTGGGACCCGCTGCTGGACTGGTCTGCAAGGACGCATGGCGCACCGCTGACCGTGACCACCGGGGTCATTCCCGTCGACCAGCCCCGCGACAGCCTTGACCGTCTTGCCACCCGCCTTGCGGCGATGATGCCGTTCCAGATCGTCGCTGCGCATGACCTGGTCGCGATCACCGGATCGCTGGTCCTGGGTCTTGCCGTCATGGACCGGTTTGTCACCGCCGAAGACGCCTGGACGGCCGCCCGGATCGACGAAACGTGGCAGTCCGAGATCTGGGGCGTGGACGAGGAAGCGGCCCTTGCCGAGGCGCGCCGCCATGCCGATTTTCTGCAGGCCGAGCGATTCTTTCGATTGTGCGGGTGACAATCCGTCCGCAGCCTGCACAGCGGCGCGGCAGCAACGCCGATAATTCAGGCTAACAGACTGATTTTCAGGCATCATTTCGGGACGCCGTGGTTTCGCTTGACGTCTCGAAGCGCTTTGGCGGAAACTGGACGGCACTGGGAGAGGCCTTCCTCCAACAGTCTTCGTACCTGCGTGAAAGCAGGGCACAAAAAACGCCGTCCGAAGGGGCGGTCACTCAGGAAGAGGTAAGAATGAAAACATCCGTATTCCTCGGCACACTGGCAGCCGCCGCGCTGACCGTGGGTGCCGCGCAGGCCCAAGCCACACTCGAGGCCGTGAAGGCCCGGGGCGAGTTGAACTGCGGCTCCAACACCGGCCTGACAGGCTTTGGCATGCCCGACGCCAATGGCGAGTGGAGCGGCCTGGACGTGTCCGTCTGCCGCGCTGTTGCGGCGGCGATCTTCGGCGATGGAACCAAGGTCAAATTCGTACCGCTGACCGGCGAGACACGGTTCACGGCACTTGCATCGGGCGAGGTTGACCTGTTGTCGCGCAACTCCACCTGGAGCTTTTCGCGCGATACGGAACTGGCCTTCGACTTTGTGGCCGTGTCCTATTATGATGGTCAGGGCTTCATGGTCAAAAAGGACCTTGGCGTGTCTTCGGCCAAGGAACTGGATGGGGCGACGATCTGCATCCAGACCGGCACCACGACCGAACTGAACCTGGCCGACTTTGCCAAGACCAACAACATCAAGTACACGCCGGTAAACGTCGCCGACGACAACGAGGCGGCACGGCAGTATCTGGCCGGGGCCTGTGACGCCTATACCACCGACGCCTCGGGCCTCGCCTCCAGCCGAGCATCCTTTGCCGACCCGGCAAATCATGTGATCCTGCCCGAAATCATATCAAAGGAACCGCTTGGTCCGGTTGTGCGCCATGGCGACAACAACTGGGGCGACATCGTCCGCTGGTCCTATTTCGTCCTGCTGATCGCCGAAGAAAAAGGGATCACCAAGGCGAATCTGGCCGAGATCGAGGCCGCCGCGGCCGCCGATCCGAACTATGACCCCGAAGTGCGCCGCCTGCTTGGCCTCGACGGCGACATGGGTGCCAAGATCGGACTTGGAAACGACTTTGCCAAGAACGCGATCATGGCTGGTGGCAACTACGGCGAGATCTTCGAGGCCAACGTCGGCACCTCGACACCGATCGGCCTGGCACGCGGCCTGAACGCGCTCTGGACGCAGGGCGGCCTGCAATACGCCGCACCGTTCCGGTGATCTGATTCCGGGGTGCACCGTTCGCGCGGTGCGCCCCGTTCAATCGACAACGAAGCGCGAGCTTTGGGGCAACAAGACCCCCACCTGACCACGGGTGAGCCGTCGCATAGCTGTCCACAGGGGGCTTTCCGACATGGCATTTGCCGCAGATGCGCCGAAAGGGAACTTTCGGCTCTCGATGCTCGTATACGACACGCGATTCCGCTCGATCACCATCCAGATCGTCGTGCTTCTCTTGTTCGGCGCGCTTCTTGCGTGGCTTTTCTATAACGTGTCGGCCAACCTTGCAGCCAAGGGCAGACCTTTCAGCTATGGTTTCCTGTTCAGCCGCGCAGGCTATGACATCGCGCAGACGCTGATCCCCTTTACAAACGACAACACGCATTTTCGCGCGCTCATCGTCGGACTGCTGAACACGCTCGTCGTTGCCATTGTCGGCTGCATCTTGGCCACCATCATCGGCGTGATTGTCGGTGTCCTGCGGCTGTCCAAGAACTGGCTGATTGCCCGTCTGATGACGATCTATGTCGAGATTTTCCGCAACATCCCGGTCCTGTTGTGGATTCTGGTGATCTTCGTGCCCCTGACCGAACTGACGCCGTCGCCGAATGCCTTCAAAATGACCCCGGCGATGCAGGAAGCGGGCCAGGTGCCGCCCTCCAGCATGGCCGTTTTCGGCACTGTCGCCTTTACAAATCGCGGCACGTACATTCCCTGGCCCGCGTTCGAGCGACCCTTTGGCAGCGTGCAACTCGGCGGTGTCCCGGTCAACCTGACCCTGCTCGCGGCGCTGGTCGTGCTGGCTGCGGGGCTGTGGATCAACCGGATCATCGTGCGCCGCGCCCGCGCCGTGCAGGAGGCGACCGGCATTCGTCCTGTCACCTGGTGGAAGCGCCTTCTGGTGCTGTTCGGCCCGCTGGTCCTGGTGCTGCTGGCGGCCGGTTTCTACCTCGACATCCCGCAACCCCCGACGAAATTCAACTTTGTCGGCGGCGTGCTGTTGCCGCATCCCTTTACCGCGCTGACCCTTGCCCTTGCGCTGTATACCGGGGCCTTCATTGCCGAAATCGTGCGCTCGGGCATCCTTGCCATTTCGCGCGGGCAGTCCGAGGCCGCCTTTGCGCTGGGTCTGCGCCCCAACCGCACGATGAATCTGGTGATTCTGCCGCAGGCGCTGCGCGTGATCATCCCGCCCTTGATCAGCCAATACCTGAACCTGACCAAGAACACCTCGCTGGGTGTCGCGGTCAGTTACATGGATTTGCGCGGCACGCTGGGCGGGGTCACGCTGAACCAGACCGGACGCGAGTTGGAAAGCATGCTGCTGATGATGGGGATCTATCTGACGATCAGCCTCATGATCTCGTCGGTGATGAATATCTACAACCGGTCCGTGCAATTGAAGGAGCGCTGAGATGACCACCGGCTTTGCGCGCACCGACATGCTGCCACCCCAGTTGCCCCCCGTGACGGAACGGGGCGTGATCAAGTGGATGCGCGAGAACCTGTTTTCCGGCCCGTTCAACACCGCGCTTACGCTGCTTGGGCTTTTGATCCTGTTTTTTCTGGTCCGTGGCCTTGGCCCGTGGCTGATGAATTCGGTCTGGAACGCGAACAATTTGCAGGAATGCCGCGACATCGTGGAGGCGAACGCCGGTCCCGGAGCTTCAGGTGCGTGCTGGGCGATGGTTCGGGAGCGCTGGAACCAGTTCATGTTCGGGCTTTACCCCCCGCCGCTCTACTGGCGTCCGGTTCTGGCGCTGGCGCTTCTCTGCTTTGCCGTCGCGCCCGTCCTGTTCCTGTCCCTGCCCCGCAAGATGCTGTGGTTCACCCTCGTCTATCCGGGCATCGCGTTCTTCCTGCTTTGGGGCGGACCAGTCTGGACGCCAGTGCTGGCAATGGCAGGTTTTGTCGTCGGCTGGCTCGTGTTCCGCCTGGTGCAGGGCGCCGTGGGCGTTTCGGTCGGCGCGGGGATTGCGGCACTGGCGGCGGTCCTGTGGTGGATGTTCGTCGACAATGCCGCAGGGACCATTCTTTCTGCGGTTGCGCCGTTGTCCCTGGAATCGGTCGGATCAGACGAATTCGGCGGCTTTCTTCTGGCATTCGTGATCGGCGTGACGGCAATTTCCTTCTCGTTGCCGCTGGGCATCCTTCTGGCGCTGGGACGCCAGTCCGACCTGCCGATCGTCAAGACGATCTGCGTCGGTTTCATCGAATTCATCCGTGGCGTACCCCTGATCACCCTGTTGTTCACCGCGTCGCTGCTGCTTGGGTATTTCCTGCCGCCGGGAACCAATTTCGACATCATCCTGCGGGTCATCATCCTGGTGACCTTTTTCGCTGCCGCCTATCTGGCCGAAGTCATCCGCGGCGGGCTCGCCGCCCTGCCCCGCGGCCAGTATGAGGCAGCCGACGCACTGGGGCTGGACTACTGGCAGGCGCAGCGGCTGGTGATCCTGCCGCAAGCGCTGAAAATCTCGATCCCCTCGATCGTGTCAACCTTCATCGGTCTTTTCAAGGACACCACGCTGGTCTCGTTCGTGGGCCTGATGGACCCCTTGCGGGGCGTCACCAATGCCGTGCGCGCCGACATCAACTGGAAGGGCATCTACTGGGAGCCCTACATCTTTGTCGGCGCCATCTTCTTTGTCATCTGCTTCGGGATGTCGCGCTATTCGATGTATCTCGAAAACAAGCTCAAAACCGATCACCGCTAAGGATCAGACATGGCCCAGGCCCAGAAAATGCAAGTATCGGACGAGGTTGCCGTCCAGATCACCGCGATGAACAAATGGTACGGCACGTTTCACGTGCTGCGCGACATCAACATGACGGTGAACAAGGGCGAGCGCATCGTCATCTGCGGTCCGTCCGGGTCCGGCAAATCCACCCTGATCCGCTGCATCAACCGGCTCGAGGAACATCAGTCCGGCCAGATTGTCGTCGACGGCACCGAACTGACAAGCGACCTCAAGAACATCGACAAGGTGCGGTCCGAGGTCGGCATGGTGTTCCAGCATTTCAACCTTTTCCCGCATCTGACGATCCTCGAAAACCTCACCCTCGCGCCGATCTGGGTGCGCAAGACGCCGAAACGCGAGGCCGAGGAAATCGCGATGTACTTTCTCGAAAAGGTGAAAATCCCGGAACAGGCCAAGAAGTTCCCCGGTCAGCTTTCGGGCGGCCAGCAGCAGCGCGTCGCCATCGCGCGGTCTTTGTGCATGAAACCCCGCATCATGCTTTTTGACGAGCCGACCTCTGCGCTTGACCCCGAGATGATCAAGGAAGTCCTCGACACCATGATCGAGCTGGCCCGGGAAGGCATGACCATGCTGTGTGTCACGCACGAGATGGGCTTTGCACAGGCCGTCGCCAACCGCGTGATCTTCATGGATCAGGGCCAGATCGTCGAACAGAACGAACCGAAAGAGTTCTTCAACAACCCCAAAAGTGACCGGACAAAGCTGTTCCTGAGCCAGATTTTGGGGCATTGAACGGGCGCGGCAAAGACCGGACAGGCAACAGGCAAGCCGCGTCCATCACACGCGTGGTTGCCTGTTGCCGGTGCCTCAGGCCTTGCCTGTCACTGCCGCCTTCATCCGCGCCAACAGTTCTTCCTTGGACGGTCGCGCGGGCTTTGCGGGCTTTTTCGGTCCCTTGTCGCCTTCCTTGTTCTGCGGCTCGTGCTTGCCAAGCTTGGGGTTGCCGGATTTTCCATAGTCCATCAGGGTCACCCTTTCATCCATCCTGCTGACCGTTCAGATGCCCGAATTGCACGCGGTCTGCAAGCAGCGGCAGTCAGGCGACTATCTCGCGCGGGATGATGAAATCGACGACACCCCCCTGCCCGAAGCCGACCTGCGACCAGTCATCCGCCACGAAATCCACCACCAGCGTCGCCCCGGTCGGATAACGCGCGAAATCCGGGTTCGGCACCGCCTGCGCCACCAGCCGCCCGGCAAATTCCGCGATGCCGGGGTTGTGCCCGATCATCATCACGCAGCCCCCCTTGGCATGCCGCAGCACCGCCAGCATCACATCGGGGCCAGCGTGATAAAGCGCGGGCTTCAGCTCCAGCACGGGCGTCCCCGGTAACGCGGGCGCGATCCCCGACCAGGTCTTGCGGGTCCGCAGGCTGTCCGAACACAGCACCTCGTCCGGCACGTAACCCCGGCTGTCCAGCCATTGCCCCAGATCCGCCGCCGCCGCCTTGCCGCGCTCATTCAGCGGGCGATCGTGGTCAGGGGTCAGCGGGTCATCCCAGCTGGATTTCGCATGGCGCGTCAGGATCAGCCGCTTCATCTGTGGAACTGCCTCATGTGATAGGCGGAATGGTCAGGCATCCTTGCATAGGTCTGCGACAGCGGGCAAGCGCGCCGGACGGCACAGCCCCGGTCCATGCAGTCCTGTCCCGAAGCGGTGTCGAGAAAGAAGTGACAACGGGGCAGATCGTAGCCTTGCCCGGTCAGTGCCCCCACAGGACAGGCGGTCAGACAGGGCTTGGCACAGCCGTCGCACGGTCGGGCCGCCGGGGCCGGAAGGTCGACCAGATCCTTCAACGCCAGCGCCCCGCGAAAGCTGACCATCAACCCCTCATCCGCATGAACCAGCAACCGCACCGGACTGTCCCACGCCCGCCCAGTCTTCAGCGCCCAGTGATGGAACGGATGCCAGGGCGGCCCGCCGAACGGAAACAGCGCCTTGGCCCCGATGTCGCAGGCGACCTGCCCGATCACCCGCCGCGACCAACGGTCGACGGGATCAGGCCCACCCCATTCGGATTGTGATGTCACATGGTCCCAGTAGCCGGGTTCTGCCGGGCCGATCAGCACCAGCACCCGCGTGCCCTTGGGCAGGTCGGGATCGCCGTCACAAAAAAACCCGCCCAGGACCGCCAGCCGATGAGGCTCCAGCCGTGCGACCAACCCCTCCAGCGTCAGATCACCCAACCGACACCCTTTCTGACTGCCCAAATATCCCCGCCAGAGGCATCGCCCTCAGCGCCGGACGCGCGGTTTCACGCGGGGCGTGGTGGACCGGATCTGCGACCCGGCACCATGGTCGGTGAACAATTCCAGCAAGCAGGCATTTGGAATGCGCCCATCAAGGATCGTCACCGCCCGCACGCCCTCGGCCAGCGCCTTCAGCGCGGTTTCCGTCTTGGGGATCATGCCGCCCGCGATCACGCCATCGGCCGTCATCTGGCGGATTTCCTCGGGTGTGATCTGGGTCATCACCTGACCTTCGGCATTCTTCACGCCCGCCACATCGGTCAAAAGAAGCAGACGGTCCGCCTGCAGCGCCCCCGCGATCGCCCCCGCCGCGGTGTCGCCATTGACGTTGAACGTCTCGTTGTCCGCCATCCCCGTCGCCACGGGCGCCACCACCGGAATGATCCCCGCGGCATACAAGTCCCGCAGCACCTGCACGTTCATCTCCACCGGACGGCCCACGAAACCCAGTTCCGGGTCATCGACCTCGCACACCATAAGGTCGTCATCCTTGCCGGATATGCCGACCGCGCGGCCCCCGGCATCCATGATCGCCTGCACGATGCGCTTGTTTACCAGCCCCGACAGGATCATCTCCACCACCTGCACGGTGGCCTTGTCCGTCACCCGCTTGCCGCGCACGAAGGTGGACTTGATCCCCAGCTTTTCCAGCATCTCGTTGATCATCGGCCCGCCGCCATGGACCACGACCGGGTTTACGCCGACCTGCCGCATCAGCACGATGTCGCGGGCAAATTCCGCCATTGCGGCATCATCGCCCATCGCGTTGCCGCCAAACTTCACCACCACCACGGCATCGCCATAACGCTGAAGGTAGGGCAGCGCCTCGGACAGCATCTTGGCGGTGTTCATGGCGTCTTGCATGGTCAGGGTCTGCTGCTTCATCGGGGTCCCTCCAGGGGTCAAGCCGAATTAACGCCTTTGTGCGGCCCTGCCAAGCGGCGATCATCTTGCCAAATACCGACAGAAACAGTAAGGTTTTGAGAAAGAGGAGACACACCATGCCCGACCAGAAAAACCTTGTCCTGACCGGGGCCAGCCGCGGCATCGGCCATGCCGCGGTCAAGCGGTTCGGGGCCGAGGGCTGGCGCGTCCTGACCTGCTCGCGGCAGCCCTTTGATCCACGCTGCCCCTGGCCGGGGGGCGAGGACAACCATATCCAGATCGACCTCGCCGACCCCAACAAGACCATCGCGGCAATCGAGACGATCAAGGACAAGGTCGGCGGACTGGTTCATGCGTTGGTCAACAATGCCGGGATCAGCCCAAAGGGTGCGCAAGGTGCGCGGCTCTCGACGCTCGACACCGACCTGCGGACCTGGGGACAGGTGTTTCATGTCAATTTCTTTGCCAGCGTGATCCTGGCGCGGGGCCTGCAGACGGAACTCGTCGCGGCCCGGGGGGCCATCGTCAACGTGACCTCTATCGCGGGGTCGCGGGTGCATCCGTTCGCGGGGGCGGCCTATTCGACGTCCAAGGCGGCGCTGGCGGCGCTGACCCGCGAAATGGCGCATGACTTCGGACCATTGGGCGTGCGGGTGAATGCCATCGCGCCGGGTGAGGTCGATACCGCGATCCTGTCACCGGGGACGGACGAGATCGTGAAGAACATCCCGATGCGTCGGCTGGGTCTGACGCGCGAAATCGCGGATGTGATCTGGTTTTTGTGTTCGGACCAGTCGAGCTATGTGTCGGGCACCGAGATTCAGGTCAACGGCGCGCAGCACGTCTAGTCCGGCGTCGCGGTCTTTCTGGCGCGGAGCTTGGCAAAGTAGTCGACACGCTTTTTCAGCTCGCGCTCAAAACCCCGCTCCAGCGGCGTGTAGAGAACCGCGCGCTTCATGCCGTCGGGAAAGTAGTTCTGGCCCGAAAACCCGTCTTCCTGATCGTGGTCATAGGCATAGCCCGCACCGTAGCCCAAGCCCTTCATCAGCTTGGTCGGGGCGTTCAGGATGTGATGCGGCGGCATCAGGCTGCCGGTCTCGCGTGCCATCGCACGGGCGGCCTTGTAGGCGGTGTAAACGGCGTTCGACTTGGGGGCCAGCGCCAGATAGACCACGGCCTGCGCCAAGGCGAGTTCGCCTTCGGGGCTGCCGAGACGCTCATAGGTCTGCCACGCTTCAAGGCAAAGGCCCTGCGCCTGCGGATCGGCAAGCCCGATATCCTCCACCGCCATGCGGGTGATGCGGCGGGCCAGGAACCGCGGGTCCTCGCCGCCCTCCAGCATCCGGGCAAACCAGTAAAGGGCTGCATCGGGGTCCGACCCGCGCACCGATTTGTGCAAGGCAGAGATCAGGTTGTAGTGCTCCTCGCCCGACTTGTCGAACTTGGGTGCCCGGCGCATCAGGCGCGTCGTCAACTGGTCGGGGCCGAGGGGTTTGGCCCCGGCAGGCAAGGCCGACAGCTGTTCGATCAGGTTCAGAAGGGCGCGCCCGTCGCCGTCCGACAGGTCGATCAGCACCTCGCGCGCCTGCGCCGTCACCGGCAAGGCCCGGCCAAGGTCCTGTTCGGCCCGCTGCGCCAATCGTTCGAGGTCGGCAGGCGACAGCCGTTCCAGCACGATCACCTGCGCGCGGGAAAGGAGCGCGGCGTTCAACTCGAACGAGGGGTTTTCCGTCGTGGCCCCGACCAGGAGGATCGTGCCATCCTCCATGTAGGGCAGGAATCCGTCCTGCTGCGCCTTGTTGAACCGGTGGATCTCGTCGACGAAAAGCAGCGTGCCGCGCCCGTTGCCGCGGCGGGCGCGCGCGGTGTCGAACACCTTGCGCAGGTCAGCCACGCCCGAGAAAATTGCGCTGATCTGCACGAAGGTCAAATCGGTTTCTGCTGCCAGCAGCCGCGCAATGGTGGTCTTTCCGACGCCCGGCGGACCCCAGAAGACAATTGACGTCAGGCTTTTCGCCGCCAGCATCGCGCCCAGGGGGCCATCGCGCGACAGCACCTTTTCCTGGCCGATCACCTCGGAAAGGGTCTTGGGCCGCAGCCGGTCGGCCAACGGACGCGGCGCGTCGTCGGGCTTTGCGGCACCTCTGTCGAACAGGTCGGTCATGAGGGCAGCCTAATCAGTTGTGGTCTGCTGCGAAAGGACGCGCTGACATCCAAATTCGACCGGGCGCGAGGGGCCGAGAAAAGCAAAAGGCCCGCCTCCCCTTCACGGAAAGCGGGCCCTTGAATGGGTCATTCGCCGGTGCTTACGCCTCAGCGGCGTCCTCGGCGGCGGTGCGGGCGTGGTCGGCGGCACCTTTGGCGGACGTATCACGGTCGACAAACTCGATGATCGCCATCGGGGCCATGTCACCATAGCGGAAACCGGCCTTCAGAACGCGGACATAGCCACCCTGACGGTCCTTGTAGCGGGGCCCGAGGATTTCAAACAGGCGCGCGGTGTGCATGTCCTGCTTTAGCTGCGCATGGGCCTGGCGGCGCGCATGCAGATCGCCGCGCTTTGCCAGCGTGATCAGCTTTTCGATGATCGGCTTGAGTTCCTTGGCCTTGGGCAGGGTGGTCTTGATCTGCTCATGCTCGATGAGGCTGCCGCACATGTTGGCGAACATCGCCTTGCGGTGTTCGTGGGTGCGGTTCAGACGGCGATAGCCGCTTCCGTGGTTCATGATCGTCTCCTGACATTCATTTTGCTTTGTCCGGCGGGGCCATCACGGGACCCCGCTCACCTTGGGGGATTGCTCCCCGAATATTCCCCGGCTGTCCGGGCATTTTTCAGGCGGCGGGTCGAACCCCACCCTACTCAGGGCGGGGTTTCACCCCGCCGCACGTATCAAAACTGGTCTTCGAACCGTTTCGCGAGGTCCTCGATGTTCTCTGGCGGCCAGTCCTCGACGTCCATGCCGAGATGCAGGCCCATGCCCGACAACACTTCCTTGATCTCGTTCAGGGACTTGCGGCCAAAGTTCGGGGTGCGCAGCATTTCTGCTTCGGTCTTCTGGATCAGATCGCCGATATAGACGATGTTGTCGTTCTTCAGGCAGTTGGCGGACCGGACCGAAAGTTCCAGCTCGTCGACTTTCTTGAGCAGAAGCGGGTTGAATTCAAGGCCCGCATCGACCTCGCCCAGCTTGGCGCTTTCGGGTTCGTCAAAGTTCACAAAGATCGACAACTGGTCCTGCAGGATACGCGCAGCATAGGCCACGGCGTCATCCGGGGTCAGGCTGCCGTCGGTTTCGACCTTCATCGTCAGCTTGTCATAGTCCAGCACCTGGCCCTCGCGGGTCGGCGTGACCTCATAGCTGACCTTCTTGACCGGCGAATAGATCGCGTCGATCGGGATCAGGCCGATCGGCGCATCTTCGGGGCGGTTCTTGTCGGCAGCGACATAGCCCTTGCCGGTATTGACCGTGAGTTCCATGAACACGTCGGCGCCATCGTCGAGGTGGCAGATAACGTGGTCGCGGTTCAGAACCTCGATCCCGCTGGATTCCGAAATGTCGGCCGCCGTGACGACTCCCGGACCCTTGGCGGAAACCGACAGGCGTTTTGGCCCCTCGACGTCCATTTTCAGACTGACGCCTTTTAGGTTCAGCACGATGTCGGTGACATCCTCGCGTACGCCGGGAACGCTCGAAAACTCGTGCAGGACGTTGTCGATCTGCACGGACGTAATCGCGGCACCCTGCAGCGACGACATCAGCACGCGGCGCAACGCATTGCCGAGGGTCAGGCCAAAGCCGCGCTCCAGCGGTTCGGCAATCACCGTGGCCGACCGGGCCGCATCTGCACCCGGTTTTACAACCAGTTGCGTCGGCTTGATAATTTCCTGCCAGTTCTTATGGATCATTCTGTCGCCTCCATTCTTGCCGCCTCACCCATGGTCCCAAGGAAAGCGGCGCCCGAGGATCGTATCAATGCATCAAGCCAGACCGCACCCGATGGCGCAGTCTGGCCCTGTTCTTCTGGTCTTAGACGCGGCGGCGCTTTGGCGGACGGCAGCCATTGTGCGCAAGCGGGGTCACATCACGGATCGAGGTGATGTTGAACCCGACAGCAGCCAGAGCACGCAGCGCGGATTCGCGTCCCGAGCCCGGGCCCTGCACTTCGACTTCCAGCGTTTTCACGCCGTGTTCCTGCGCCTTGCGCCCGGCATCCTCGGCCGCCATCTGGGCGGCATAGGGGGTGGATTTGCGGCTGCCCTTGAACCCCATGGTCCCCGACGACGACCAGGCAATCGCGTTGCCCTGCACGTCCGAAATCAGGATCTTGGTGTTGTTGAAGGACGAATTGACATGCGCCACGCCGGCGGCGATGTTCTTGCGTTCTTTTTTCTTGGTGCGGGTGGTTTTGGTCTCGCGTGCCATCTCGCAGCCCCCTTATTTCTTCTTGCCGGCAATGGCCTTTGCGGGGCCTTTGCGGGTGCGGGCGTTGGTATGGGTGCGCTGGCCACGGACCGGCAGGCCCTTGCGGTGGCGCAAGCCACGATAGCAGCCAAGGTCCATCAGACGCTTGATGTTCATGCTCACTTCGCGGCGCAGGTCGCCCTCGACGGTCAGGTTCGCGTCGATGTATTCGCGGATCGCCAGCACTTCGGCGTCGCTCAACTGGTTGACGCGGCGCGACTGGTCGATCTTCAGCGCGGTGCAAATCTGACCCGCGATGTTCGGGCCGATCCCGGTGATGTAGGTAAGCGCGATGGGAATGCGCTTTGCGGTCGGGATGTTGACGCCAGCAATACGTGCCACGCGTATGTCCTTTTCTGTTGCGGTTCCGTGATTCCAGAACCTTTTTTCACAACTTCGCCAGCGCCCGGAGGAACCCGCGAAAACTCTTCCCGCAAGGGGAAATCCTGACAGGCGATTCCGCCGCAGGACGCCGTGACCTATGGGTTTTTGCCACCCCCGTCAAGGGTGCGAAAAGAGATTCTCAACCTCTGTCAAGAACTTTCGCAATGGCGGCCCCGACCGTGTCCATTTCCGCCAATCCGTCCACGGTCGCAAGCTGGCCCCTGGCATAATAATAGCCGACCAGGGGCGAGGTTTTCTTGTAGTATTCCATCAGGCGGGTCTTCAGCGCGTCGGCATTGTCGTCGGCGCGGCGGCGCAGGTCGTGGCTGCCGCAGACATCGCAGATGCCCGCGACCTTGGTGGGTCTGGTCCGGTCGTGATAGACCGCACCGCAGTTGCCGCAGGTAAAACGGCCCGAAATGCGGGCTACCAGTGCCGCATCATCGACCTGCATCTCAATCACGGCATCCAGGGACAGACCCTTGCGCGACAACATCTCGCCCAGCGCATCCGCCTGCTTCAGGGTTCGCGGAAAGCCGTCGAAGATCAGGCCGCCGTCGGTGCCTTCGGCAATCTTGTCCTCTATCAGGCCGATCACGATGTCATCCGTGACCAGTTCGCCGCGCGCCATGATGCCCTCGACGCGCTTGCCAAGGTCGGTACCCCTGGCAATCGCCTCTTTCAGCATGTCGCCGGTTGAAAGCTGCACCATGCGCCGTTCATCGACCAGCCGTTTGGCTTGGGTGCCTTTGCCCGCACCCGGGGGGCCCAAAAGGATGATGTTGGCCATTGATGCTAGCGCCGGGCCGGGGCCTTGGGCGTGGTCGTGCGTTTCTTGCTGCGCAACTGCGATTTCTCGATCAGGCCTTCATATTGATGCGCCAGAAGATGCGACTGGATCTGCTGGATGGTATCCATCGTGACCGACACCACAATCAGCACCGACGTGCCGCCAAAGTAGAATGGCAGGCCGACCCTGGCAATCAGGAACTCGGGCAGCAGCGACACCGCCACAAGATAGGCCGAACCAAGCACCAGGATGCGGACCACGACGTACTGCAGATACTCCTCGGATTTTTTGCCGGGGCGGATACCGGGGATGAACCCGTTCTGGTTCTTGAGGTTTTCAGCGACTTCATCAACCTTGAACGACACGTTCAACGTATAGAAATAGCTGAAGAACACGATCATCAGCGCCAGAAACAGCATGTGCAACGGTTGGCCGTTGCTCATATAGGCGGCGATAAAGGAAAACACCGGGTTGCTGCCACCGCCCGAGAATGTGCCGATGGTCGTCGGCAACAGCAGGATCGACGAGGCAAAGATCGCCGGGATCACGCCTGCAGGGTTGACCTTGATCGGCAGGTGCGACGACCCGCCGTCATAGACCTTCATGCCGACCTGGCGGCGGGGATACTGGATGTGGATCTTGCGCAGGGCGCGTTCCATGAACACGACAAAGCAGATCACCGCGACCACCATGACGATGACGCCAAGGATGACCGGCGTGGACAAGGCACCCGACCGCCCTTGGGCAAAGAATTGCGCGATGGCTGCGGGGATTTCGGCCACGATGCCGACGAAAATGATCAGCGATACACCATTGCCGATGCCGCGCGCCGTGATCTGTTCGCCGATCCACATCAGGAACAAGGTGCCGCCGACCAGGGTGATCACGCTGGATGCGATAAAGAACGGCCCGGGCGAATGCGCAAGGCCTCCGCCCTGAAGCGATACCGCGACGCCGTAAGCCTGAAATATCGCAAGAGCGACCGTGCCATAGCGCGTGTACTGGTTCAGCTTCTTGCGGCCCGCCTCGCCCTCTTTCTTCAGGGCCTGCCAGGGCGCATACATGGACCCCAGCAACTGCACGATGATCGAGGCCGAGATATAGGGCATGATTCCCAGGGCAAAGATGCCCATCCGGCTGATCGCGCCGCCGGTGAACAGGTTCAGCATGCCGCCAAGACCCTGCCCCGCACGCTCCATGAACTGGCGCAGCGCATCGCCGTCGATACCCGGTACCGGGATATAGGTGCCAAGGCGATAGATGATCAGAAGGCCGATGGTGAAAAAGATGCGCGCCCGCAGGTCGGTCGCCTTGCCCAGCGCCCCCCAGCTGAGGTTTGCCGCCATTTGTTCTGCAGCCGATGCCATGCCAGCACCTTTCCGAGACCACGTCTCTGTCATGCGCAACGCCGCCAGACCGTTTTCCGGTAAGGCGGCGCGGGAAAACTCCGGGTTGATGTAAGCGACCTCAGGGCCGCTCACAATCCCTTAATGCGGCGCAGGGGCCGCCAAGCCACTTATTCGGCGGTCGCCGCGGCCTTGACCGTGATCGAACCGCCCGCCTTTTTCACCGCTTCGACAGCCGAGGCCGAGGCGCCGGTGACGTTCAGGGTGATCTTGGACTTGATCTCGCCCTTGGCCAGGATGCGGATGCCGTCATGCTTGTTCGACGTCAGGCCCGCGGCCACCAGCATATCCTCGGTGATCTCGCCCTTGGCGTCCAGCTTGCCCGCCGCGATGAATTTCTCGATCAGGCCGAGGTTCACGACGGCAAAATGCTTCTGGTTCGGCTTGTTGAAGCCGCGCTTGGGCAGGCGGCGGTAAAGCGGCATCTGGCCGCCTTCATAGCCGCCGATGGCCACACCCGAACGGGATTTCTGACCCTTGATGCCGCGGCCGGCGGTCTTGCCCTTGCCCGAACCGGGACCACGGGCCACGCGCTTTTGCTTTTTGGCAGCGCCGGGGTTGTCGGCAAGCTCATTCAGTTTCATGTCGCATTCTCCTTTGCCGGAAGGTCCCCTGCTGCGACGGCGGGGGACAACACGGCGGGTGGGTTGAGTCGTGGCGAAAGGGGGGCCACCGGGGGCGTATAGAGGGTCAGGCCAAGTGGAACAAGCCGGATTGTAGGGCGGGTTCTACCCCGCCGCCAAGATCGACATCGTGTGCAGACTCATTGGCGGGGAGAAGCCGCCGCTACGCTGATGCCGGCCAAACAAAACTCGGTTGCAGGCTGTCATAGACCGGCCTACCGTCATGCGGTTTCGCATACCCTTTCGTCTCATCCCAGAACGCGTGATAGGTCGCCTTGGGGAACTTCGCATCATCATAGCCCATGACGTTCGGCACCGCGACGCGGATGCGGTGCTGCTTGTCGTCCAGCATCAGCGCGGCACCGCACTCGGCGCAGAGGCAGATTTCCAGCGGACCGTCCGGGTTCTGCGCGTTGAACGGCACCCGCTTCATCTTTTCGGGATGGTCGACCTTCACATCGCCATAGTTGAAGAACGCCACATGCGTGTGCTGCTGTTTCGTCACCGACTTGCAGACATTGCAGTGGCATTCGTGGTTGTCGATGGGCTCGGCGCTGGCGGTCACATGCACATGTGCGCAGCCCCCGGTATACTTCGCGGCCATGGTTTCCCTCCCAGAAATCCAGCACCTGCACCACAGGCGCATGCGGGCGAGACTAGCACGGGATTGGGATCAGGGAATGAGTCGTTTCGGAGGGACAGAGTCGGGGCATACCCCGACCTAAAATGCAAAACGCCCCAGGGTTTTCCAGGGCGTTGCAGTTGCGTAGGTCGGGCCGTGCCCCGGCTCCGACTACCCGCGTTCTTCCACGATCTGCACCAGATGGCTGATCTTGTTGACCATGCCACGAACCGAGGGCGTATCCTCAAGCTCGCGCGTGCGGTTCATCTTGTTCAGGCCAAGGCCTTTCAGCGTCGCGGTCTGCTTGGCCGGGCGGCGGGCGGCGGAGGCCACCTGCTTGACCACGATGGTCTTGCCAGCCTTGGCTTTCTTCTCAACCATGATCAGGCCTCCACCACTTCAGCTTCGGGCTTGCGCAGGATCTCGGCGACCTTCTTGCCGCGACGTGCTGCCACCTGGCGGGGCGAGGTTTCCTGCTTCAGGCCGTCCATGGTCGCGCGGATCATGTTGTAGGGGTTCTGCGATCCGATGGACTTCGCCACCACGTCCTGCAGGCCCAGCATCTCGAACACGGCGCGCATCGGACCACCGGCGATGATGCCGGTCCCCGCAACAGCGGTCCGCATCACGACGCGTCCGGCGCCATGGCGGCCCTCCATGTCGTGGTGCAGGGTGCGCGCGTCTTTCAACGCCACGCGGATCATCTGGCGCTTGGCCTGTTCGGTCGCCTTGCGGATCGCCTCGGGCACTTCTTTCGCCTTGCCCTTGCCGAAACCGACGCGACCGCGCTGATCTCCGACAACCACGAGTGCGGCAAAGCCAAAGCGTTTGCCACCCTTGACGGTTTTCGACACGCGGTTGATCGCGACCAGACGGTCGGCGAATTCCGGCGTTTCCTCGGGCCGGTTGTCGCGGCGGTCGTTGCCCCCACGATTGTCCCGACGATTGTCACGTTCTGCCATATGGCATTCCTTCACTGGTGGCGCGCGTGGCGCCGTCTATGGCCAATCCTGGTGTCGCCGATCATGTCGGGGACCCGGATCATCGGGGCGGCGAAACCGCCGCCCGCTGTCTAGAACTTCAAGCCACCCTCACGGGCCGCATCGGCCAAGGCCTTGATCTTTCCGTGGAACAGAAAGCCGCCACGGTCGAAATAGCATTCTTCGAACCCGGCCTTCCTTGCCCGCTCGGCGATCGCGGCACCGATTTTCGCCGCCGCCTCGACGTTGTTCTTGCCGACCACGCCGAATTCCTTCTCCAGCGTGGAGGCGGCTGCCAGGGTCACACCCTTCACGTCGTCGATCAGCTGGACGCTGATGTTCTTGGACGAACGGTGCACCGACAGGCGCAGACGACCATGCGAGGTCGCCTTGATCTTGTTCCGGACGCGCAGGCGGCGTTTCAGGAACAGCTCTCTTTTCTTCAAAGCCATTTTGCCACCCTTACTTCTTCTTGCCTTCTTTGCGGAACACGAACTCACCCTTGTAGCGGATGCCCTTGCCCTTGTAAGGCTCCGGCTTTTTCCACTCGCGGATGTTCGCGGCGACCTGACCGACAAGCTGCTGGTCAATGCCTTCCACAATGATTTCGGTCTGCTTCGGTGCGGAAACGGTCACGCCCTTGGGTACCTCGAAGTTCACTTCGTGGCTGTAACCCAAAGACAGCTTCAGCACGTTGCCAGCCATCGCGGCGCGATACCCCACGCCCTGGATTTCCATTTCCTTCTTGAACCCGGTCGAGACACCCTCGACAAGATTCTGCACCATGGAGCGGCTCATGCCCCACTGTTGCCGCGCGCGCTTGGACATTCCCCGTGGCGTGACCTTGATGGTCTCGCCCTCGATGGACAGGGTCACATCGTCGCCTGCGGTAAAGCTGCGGGTACCTTTCGGCCCCTTCACTTCGATGGTCTGGCCACTGATCGAGGCAGAGGTGCCTTTGACCAGGGTGACGGGTTTTCTGCCGATACGTGACATGCCACCCTCCTCAGAACACGGTGCAGAGCACTTCACCGCCAACATTGGCGGTGCGTGCGGCTGCGTCCGACATGACGCCCTTGGGCGTCGAGACGATGGAAACACCCAGGCCGTTGCGGACGCTCGGGATATCCTTGACACTCATATAGACCCGGCGACCGGGTTTGGATACGCGCTTGATCTCGCGGATCACGGGGGTGCCTTCGTAGTATTTGAGGCTGATCACCAGTTCGCCCTGACCGTTGTCGGTTTCGGACTTTTCATAGCCGCGAATGTAGCCTTCGCCTGCCAGCACATCCAGAACCCAGGCGCGCAGCTTTGACGCCGGCGTGGAGACGGTGGACTTGCCGCGCATCTGCGCGTTGCGGATACGCGTCAGCATATCGCCCAGAGGATCGTTCATCATCATGCTGTGAACCCCTTACCAGCTTGACTTGACCATGCCGGGGATCTGGCCGAACGAGGCCAGATCACGCAGCATGATGCGCGAAAGTTTCAGCTTGCGGTAATACGCATGCGGACGGCCCGTCAGCTGGCAGCGGTTGTGGATCCGCGTTGCCGACGAGTTGCGGGGCAGTTCGGCCAATTTCATCGTCGCCTTGAAGCGATCTTCCATCGGCTTTGCCTGGTCGTTGATCACCGCTTTCAGTGCGGCGCGCTTGGCAGCATGCTGTTTGACCAGCTTGGCGCGCTTCACTTCGCGGTTCACCATGGATTTCTTTGCCATATCTTCGGTTCCTCGCGGTTACGACGTGAACGGCATGTTGAAATGCTTCAACAATGCCTTGGCTTCCGCGTCGGTCTTCGCGGTGGTGCAGATGATGATGTCCATCCCCAGAACTTCGTCGACCTTGTCGAAGTCAATTTCCGGGAACACGATCTGTTCTTTCAGGCCCATGGCATAGTTTCCGTTGCCGTCGAACGACGACCCCTTGACGCCGCGAAAGTCGCGGACGCGCGGCAGCGCCACGGTGATCAGGCGGTCCAGGAATTCGTACATCCGGTCGCCGCGCAGCGTGACCTTGCAGCCCAGCGGCATTTCCTCGCGCACGCGGAACCCGGCGATGGAGTTCTTGGCGTGGGTGATCACGGCCTTTTGACCCGCGATCAGCGTCAGCTGCTCGGCGGCCTGCTTGACCTTCTTGGTGTCCTTGACCGCTTCGCCGACGCCCATGTTCAGGACGATCTTGTCCAGGCGGGGCAGCTGCATCGCGTTCTTGTAGCCGAATTCGGTCATCATCGCCGGACGGATGCGCGCGACATAGTCGGCCTTCATCCGCGGCGTGTAGGTGGCTTGGTCCAACATCAGATGGCCTCCCCTGTGGTCTTGGCGAAGCGCACTTTCTTGTCGCCATCCATGCGGAAGCCGACGCGGGTGGGTTTGCCGTTCTTGTCGACCAGCGACAGGTTCGACAAATCCATCGGCATCGCCTTGGGAACGCGGCCGCCCTGGCTGTTTGCGGATTGCTTGGTGGCGCGGATGGCGATGTTGATGCCATCGACGACGGCCTTGTTGGCGGTCGGGTTTACGGACGAAATCTCGCCCTTCTTGCCCTTGTCCTTGCCGGCGAGCACGACGACGGTGTCGCCCTTTTTCAGTTTAGCCGCCATTACAGCACCTCCGGCGCGAGGCTGATGATTTTCATGAAATTCTTGGCGCGCAACTCGCGCACCACCGGCCCGAAGATGCGCGTGCCGACCGGTTCGCCCTGATTGCTCAGGATGACGGCGGCGTTGCGGTCAAAGCGGATCGTGGTGCCGTCTTCGCGACGGACTTCCTTGGCGGTGCGCACGACGACGGCCTTGCGGACATCGCCCTTTTTCACGCGGCCTTTTGGAATGGCTTCCTTGACCGACACCACGATGATGTCGCCCACGGATGCATAGCGGCGGTGCGAGCCGCCCAGAACCTTGATGCACTGAACCCGGCGCGCGCCGGAGTTGTCAGCAACATCCAGATTGGTTTGCATCTGGATCATTTAAGTCTCCCGACCTTTGGGGGTTTTCCCCAGGGTTTCGATGGAGCCGTTGGGTCAGGCCGTAGTGGCGACAACCGTCCAGCGTTTGGTTTTGGAAATCGGCGCACATTCCTCGATGCGGACGGTGTCGCCGGTCTTGTAGGTGTTCGCTTCGTCATGGGCGCGGTACTTCTTGGACTTCCGCACGGTCTTTTGCAGCAGCGGATGCTTGAAGCGGCGCTCGACCAGGACGGTGATCGTCTGTTCGTTCTTGTCCGAGGTCACGACGCCTTGCAGGATTCTCTTGGGCATGGGTCAGCTCCCTCAGTTCGCCGCCGCGTCAGCGGCTTTCTGGTTCAGGACGGTCTTGATGCGGGCCACGTCACGCTTGACGGCGCGCATGCGGGCAGTGTTTTCCAGCTGGTTGGTGGCTTGCTGAAAGCGCAGGTTGAACGCTTCCTTTTTCAACGCGACCAAGCTGTCGCGCAGCTGGTCCGGCGTCTTTGTACGCAGTTCGTCGGCTTTCATGGCCGTTTCCTTTTACAATCGCCAGACGGCCCCTTCTGGAGGGTCACCGAGGACCTGGCGGATCAATATGAAACCAACGAATCCGGAGGTCCGGAATCGCTGGATGGCGTCGTATAGGGGGGATGGGCGCAGGGGGCAAGGGGAAGTTGGGGGCAGACAGCGTGCATCTTGGTCCTGCATTCCTCAGGAACGTCTGAAAAACCCACCACGTTCGGTCTGATCTGATAGATTTCGGCATCCCTGCAAGGAGCCTTTCCGATGCCGAAACAGCCCGCCCTTCCCGGCCTGCGCGACGCTGTGAAGAAGAAGCGGGCCCGGCGCGAGCAGTTCCTGGCGGAGATGGATGCGGTGGTGCCTTGGACACGGTTGGTGGCGCTGATCGCGCCGCATTACCCGAAGGCCGGGCCAAAAGGGGGGCGCCCCCCGATGGCGTTGGAGACGATGCTGCGGGTCTGTTTCTTGCAGAACCGGTATGCGCTGAGCGACCCGATGGCCGAAGAGACGCTGTATGACAGCGAGGCGATGCGGCGGTTCGCCGGGATCGGGCTGGGTGACGACCGCATTCCCGACGAGACCACGATCCTCGATTTCCGTCACCTGCTGGAGCGGCACGGGTTGACGGAAGCGATCTTTGCGGATGTGAACGCGCATCTGGCGGACAAGGGGATCACGCTG
>JAJNPS010000041.1 GCA_021155205.1 Rhodobacterales bacterium | reverse complement strand
CCCGGGGTGATCTCAGGCGAAGGCAGGCCCGAGATGGGCGACAAAAGACGATTGCCTCAACCCATCCGCTCCTCCGCGGGTGAAATCTCACGCCTAAAAGGGCTTGACCGGGACATCCCCGTTACCGAAGTCTGGAACCTAAGACCCCTGCGCCTTTACGCTTGCCTGTCCATGTAACCAGCAGGAATATCCCCTCGGCATGATGACGGAGGGCGCGATGCCTAAAGTCAGCCAGGATGAGCTTTGAGGCATCGAAAAATTCATGACAGGCGAGGTAGTCGTCGACCGTCCCGCCCCATTTTTTCAGCGAGGACAGCGCGTGGTGATACGGATGTGCCATCGCCGCCCCTCAGAAATCATGGGTGAAGAGTTCGGTCGACGTGAACCGTTCGTTGAACTCGAGATGGATGGTCCGGGCGCGGGCATCGATGCAGAACTCGCCATAGGCGCCGTCATTGTCCTGCCAGCCGGAATGGGTATCGGAGAGGAGGTCGTAGACCAGTTCTTCGACGGCACCTTCGAGGGTCAGACGGCGCTCGGTGGGTGCCCCGCTCTGCCAATCGATGCCGGCAAAGGTGATTTGGGCGGCGGGCAGGGTCACGCTCTGATCGGCATCACTCCGGGCCTCGATGCTCTCGACCTGCCCGCTGTCGCCCGAGCCATCGAAGCTGACCAGGACATGTGCGATGCCAACATGGCGCAGCCCGTCGAACAGTACCTCCCTGTTTCGGGCGTGCAGCGCCACTTCGGCAGCGTCACGCTCGGCCTGGTCGGCCAGGATGCGAGACAGTTCGGACGAGGTTTCAGTGGCCGGCGCAGCGCGGCCGGGAAGATGGATGGTCATTTCGGGATCTCCGGGGAGAGCGGGTTAAAGGTGAGCCCGCCGCCGCTCTCTTTGTCTCAGCGGGCTCGCCCTGCCCGCTCTCCCCCTCGACCTCTCCTTCGCCGGACCCCTCGGTTCGGCGCCGTTTCCCCGGACGGGCGCGCTGTTAAGCGCTCCCGGATGGGTGGTGAGGCGCTTTCGCGCCTCATTGCCAAGGGTCGATTTCCAGGGCGACGAGGGCTTCGTCGCCATCGTATTCATCGGACGGCATCGCTGCGTGAGTGCCGTCCCCGGCCTGGAACACGACGATCGAGACCATCAGCGTGGCGGCGAGAGAGGCGGCGAAAGCGGTGGCATCCTTGTAGGACATGGGGTTGGCTCCTGTCTTCTTGGGGGCGGAGGACCATCCCCCGCGCGACAGGCGCCCGAAGTGTCTGACCGGATCTGCAATCACCCTCGTGCGTTCGGCTCGTCCAAATCCGCGAGGGCGGCACGCTCGCGTAGCCGACCCCTCTGGGGTTGAGTGTCAAAGAGACGGCTCAGACCAAGGACAGCGAATGGAAGCGGGGGATGGGGCTTTGACCCCGGACAGGTGCCCTGCCCCGCCACAGGATGCCCACCGCTCGCCAACCCTGCGACCCTGTTGGTCGCTACCGATCAGCGTGGTGCAGGCCGGGAAGACAGAAGGGCAACTTGCCATCGATGAATACGGGCGGGCCGGACCGCCAGCTTGGAAAACCCCTGGGCATCAGGCTGAAACACCGCGCCGTTTCGCCTCTACTCTTGCTGCATCCTGCCCGGAACGACGCCGTGCTTGGCTGAAGCTAAGCCTTTCCCGGAAGTATCGTACATTTGAGATGCGAGATAATTCCAGCGTGCCCTCGTGACTGAGTCTGTACCCCGCCGGGACCCCTGCGACTTTACAACTGGTGATTTATGCCATATATGGCAGTTTAAGTGATCATAGACGCCGTATCCGACAGACATGTCCAATCTGAAAGCCCTTCGCTCCCTGACTGACCTTGGCCAGAACCTGCGCCAAGCCCGTCTGTCGCGCCGGTTCTCCCTCGCGGAACTGGCAACGCGGGCAGATGTGTCCGAGCGTACGCTGATCCGACTGGAAAAGGGCGATCCCGGAGTTGGCATCGGAAATCTCGCTGCAGTGTTGGCTGCACTGGGAAGCCCCGAAGGGCTGGCCGAACTCATCTCACCAGAAAATGACCCCGTCGGCCTCTCTCGCGCGCTGGATGCCATTCCCAAACGAGGGCGCAGCTTCAAGCCTGGCAAGTCTACGAAGGCTGAGGCGGGAGGCAATGAAGCATCCCCTGCCCCGAAGCCTGATCGCAAAGGGGTCAGTTTTTGATGGCCGAAGTGGATCGCATGACCGTCCGCCGCACCCGCTCCGCGCCGGGCAAGCAGGAGGCCGAGGTTCATCTCGGCAACAGTCTCCTGCATGTGGGAAAACTGCGCTTTGCATTCGACCGGGGCCGCCAACACTCGGAGTTCAGCTACAGTCAGGGGTGGACCGAAGACCCAAGAGGTTTCGCCCTCGCGCCCGATCTTCCTCTTGGACTTGCACCCTTCTTCGCCTCATCCGGGCGCAGTGGCGACCAGCGCGAAAGTCTGCCTGGTGCGTTTCAGGATGCGGCGCCAGATGCCTGGGGACGGATGCTGATGGAACGGCTGCACGGGGCAGGCCTAAGCGAGTTCGACACGCTGACGCTGACCGATGATACCACCCGGCAAGGCGCGCTGCGGTTCTGCGACGGTGAAGGGCGTGTGATTACTGGCGACACGGCCCCGGTTCCACGGCTGATCGACCTCGAAGACCTGCGCAGCATCGCCGCCACCATCGAACGCCGTGGCGAGGTTTCAAACGAGGCGCTGCGGCAGATGGCCGGCGCGGGCGGCTCCATCGGTGGAGCCCGGCCCAAGGCCAATGTTCTGGATGACGATCAGCTTTGGATCGCGAAGTTTTCGTCAGCGACAGATGCGAGCCCGGTTGAGCGGATCGAGGTGGCCACGCTGCAACTGGCCCGATCGGTGGGGCTGAACGCCCCCGAAGCCAACCTGATGCTGGAGTCAACCGACAGTCCGATCGCACTGATCCGCCGCTTCGACCGCGACGGGCCCGCACGCATCCCCTATATCTCCGCCCGCACCGCGCTCCAGCGCCACGGAGCCGAGCAAGGTGCCTATACCGAAATCGCAGGGTTCATCCAGCAGCACAGCGACAACCCGCAGGCGGACCTGACCGAGCTCTGGCTGCGGATCGTGTTCACCGTCCTGGTCACCAACACCGACGACCATCTGAAGAACCATGGCTTCGTCTATGCGGGCGATGGCCAGTGGAGCCTCTCTCAGATGTTCGACGTGAATCCGCAGCCTGAGCGGCATCGACTGCTCAAGACGGCCATTTTCGAGGGTGCGCCCTTCGAAGCATCGCTTGAGATGGCGATCGAGGCCGCAGAGTTCTTCAGCCTGTCCCCGTCCGAGGCACGGCAGCGCGCTCGCGTGATGGCGAGGCAGATTCGCGACACCTGGCAGACGATCATGCGGCGTCATGGCGTGACGGGTCGCGATCTTAGCCAGCTGGCCCCCGCCTTCGAACATCGGGAGATGGAGCTGGCTCTGGCGCTGTGAAGTGATCTTCACCGCCGGATACGGCAGTTTATCATCATATAGCTGCCAAATACGGCATGTAATGCGGTACTTTTTGCGATAGAACTAGTGCAAGCACTTCGGCCCCGGTCTTTCGACCGGGGCCTTTGCTTTGGCGATCAATCGCCGCGGCGGGTGTTGGGGCGGGACCAGATCAGGCTGTAGCCCTCGCCGCCTTCGTCATCGAAGAGGTTGGCGTAGATCGGCGCGGCGAAGCTCGGATCGTCCAGCTTCAGGCCCAGGTATTCGCGGTTCTCGTTCGATTTCTTCGTCCAGGCAGCGCCGATCTCGGCGCGGCCGACCAGGACCCGGTGGGAGGGCGCGTTCTCGCCCGAGGCCCGCAGGTCGGGGACGAGGCGCACACCCTTGGCCTGCAGGCTGAGGGTGAAGATTTCGCCGGTGTATTCGGTGCCGGTCTTCTTGAAGGTGCCGATGGTCGCCATGTTCTTTCTCCGTTTTGCTCTGTTTCGGGCCCGCGTCCTTGCAGCCTCGATGGCGATCGACAGCCCGGAGGCGACCGCTGGCGCACCCCCTTCATGGGGCCTGACAGCACAGGAGGAACTTTCTTGTCTCGCGAGGAATGACGGTGCCAACCCCGGGGGCCCCGTGCGACCTGTCGCATGGGGTGGGGTCCGGCAGGGGAAGAAAGTTGTGACGACGCTGTTGCGCCGAAGCGGTCGAGTCGAAGACGTACTTCGGGCAGATCAGCCCATCAACAGAGGCCGTTTGGACGCGGGCTGGGACAGAGACACCATGGAGATCAAGGCGACCCTTAAGGCCCGTCAGGAAAGACAGGTCAGGCACCACCGGCGATAAGAACCACCTCCGGCGACTCCAGGCCAGCTTGCGCTTCCCCCCTGCCCTGCAGCCGCGCGGCTTCCGCCACTCCACCGGGTTCTGGTCGACCAGCGTGATGGCTGGTAACAGACGATTTTCGAACGACCGAGCCGCGATTGGGTCAAGATGCTGGCCGATCCGTGCTGGCACGACGAGTTCAACTGCCCACCTTGATGACAATCTGACCGTGGGGCATTGCCCTCTTCCCCCGCCCCATTTCCCGCCGCATCAATGATCGCTTGGCAAAGGTCCGTCGAAACCCCCGGGGGCCGCGGCAATTGGACTGCTGTCTGGCGATTTTGCGCTGCGGGCCTACGAACGCTAACCCGCCACGGGCATCTGCGTCGACTCTTGAACGAAAAGGGAACATGTCTTAGGCTCGATCCATATCTGGAAAGGCGAAGCCCAGAATGACGCCATATCGCGATTAGGATAGGGATTCCGGCATCCGGTCCTACGAGATCG
Source organism: Rhodobacterales bacterium (assembly GCA_021155205.1). Classification (GTDB taxonomy): domain Bacteria; phylum Pseudomonadota; class Alphaproteobacteria; order Rhodobacterales; family Rhodobacteraceae; genus JAJNPS01. The sequence continues at coordinate 12,776 of JAJNPS010000041.1, read as the reverse complement.
GGTCGTTCCATATGGACGTGGCATTCAAGGACGGCGCGGTCTACCGCTACACCGCGCTGTCAGCGGGGCGAGCCAACCTCGACCGCATGATCGTGCTGGCGCGCGCGGGCGATGGGTTGAACGAGTTCATCAATCGGGCCGTTAGAAAACGCTACTCGGAAAAGCTCGCCTGAGAGCGCCGACCCTGAATCCGTCCACATGAGAAAACGGGGTGACCGAAGCCACCCCGCTTTGAGTCATTCCGCGGCGATCAGCTGCTGCCGGTCCTCGTCGTCGGGCTGAGCTTCGTCATCGCCCGTGAGGAACGCGGGCAGTTCGACACCGGCGTCCTCAGTCTCGGCCGCCTGGCGCAGGTCCGGGTCGTCCAGCCGCAGCGGTTCGGGCAGCCAGCCGGACCCGTCGAGGAGCCGTTCGGCCTCACGCGCCATGTCGCCCTTCTTCAGGTGGTCGATCAGCTGCGCAGCACTTTCGCCCAACCCTTCGCGTACGGCTTCGAGAATGTGGCTCTTGGTGACACGGCCGAGGTAGTTGGCGACGGTCGGCTTCCAGCCCGCCTCGACCAGATCGAGCCGGGTGGTGCAGGCCAAACGGTCCGCTTCGCGCAGGCGGCGGTCGAGGCCGTGCTGGCTGATCCCCATGCCACTGTAGAGGTTCGGACGCTCATAGAGCGCGTTCACCGCGAAGCTGAGGCAATGGGCCAGGAGGGCCTGACGGCTGGCCTCGTCGAGCGCGTGGATCCAGTCCCATAGGATATCATCCCCCTGCCCAAGCGGCATGTCCGCGCGCCAGCTTGCGTGCCGCGCGTCGCTGTTTTGGGCGGGACAGCTGTCTGCCAGATCGGCGGCCTGCACCGGCAAGTGGATGTCCCGCACATTTGCCTCAAGCGCTGCTCCGGAGGCACGGGAGACAAAGCAATCTGTGACGAGCTTGTGCAGGAGCGCCGTCATCGCGATGCGCGGGTTGTTCGCCACCGCATCCCGCAGCGCCAGGGTGCGGTGCGCTGTCAACTCGATGACGAGCCGTTCGGGCAGTGGCTTGATCGCATCGTCCTCGTCATCCTCGGACACTCGGGTCTCACCACCCATGCTGATCACCGCAGCACGGCTTTCGCTGCGATCGGCATCCATGGACTGAGTGCCATCGGGGTCATCGTCGGAGGCCTCGCCCGCCGGTGCCACCGGCTGTTCATCTTCGGGACGAACGAAGCCGCGCTCGATCAATAGAGTGCCATCGCTGTCAATGCTGACGAAGGCCCCTGCCCTGCCGACCTGATCGTGATCGAATGAGATCGGGCGGCTGTCGAAGGCGCTGAGCTGGCGCTCGATTTCGCCGAGGCGTTGGTCGTCCTCTTCGGGCATGTCCTCCGCCTCGGCATATTCTGCCTCCAGCTGATCGTATTCGTCGCGCAACGCCTCACGCGTGGCCCGCTCCTCGTCCGTCAGACCGACCGCCGTGCCCAAAAGCTCGCGCAGCCCCATGGTATGGCCATAGGGGAAGCCCACGGCGACCTCGATCCATTTCCAACCTTCGGTCGCGATCGCTTCAGCGTTCGCCTTCAGTTTCTCGCCCACAAGGCGTTCAAGAAGCACGGGGTCTTGCAGCCAGCCGCCGTCATCCTGCTGGAAGAGGTCGCGCAGGACGTGGCCCCCTGCGGTCTCGTAAGCCTCAAGCCCGAGGAAGCGGACACGCTTGTCGGAAGCCCGCACCGCGGTTTCCGTCAGCATGCGCCGGATCTGGTAGGGTTCCTTCGACCAGGAGTTCTTGACGGCTTCCCAGACCTGCTCCTGCCGCGCATGATCGCCCGAGACAGTGAAGGCTTTCAGCTGTTCGAGGGTCATGCCCTCCTCAGCATAGATCTCCAGAAGCGCGGGCGCGACGGTGACAAGGCGCAGCCGCTCTTTCACCACCTTCACATCGACGAAGAAGGCCGCCGCGATGGCTTCCTCGGTCATGCCCTTCTCGCGCATGGTCTGGAAGGCACGGAACTGGTCGAGCGGATGCAAGGGCGCGCGTTCGATATTCTCGGCGAGCGAGACCTCGTCGATCAGGACGCCATCATCGGCGGCGCTGACGATGCAGGGCACTGGTGCCGATTTCGCCAGGCGCTTCTGCTTCACCAGCAGTTCCAGCGCGCGGTAGCGGCGTCCGCCGGCGGGGACTTCGAACTTGCCGGTCTCCGCACCATCCTCACCGATTACCGGGCGAACATGCAGGCTCTGGATCAGGCCCCGGCGAGCAATGGACTCGGCCAGCTCATCGACCGAAATCCCAGCCTTCACCCGCCGGACGTTCGCCTGGCTCAGGACCAGGTTCTGGAAGGGGATATCCCGCGACGAGGCGAGGGTAATTTTCTGCATGTTGGTCATCGGACCGATCTCCCGACAGGCGCCGAGAGCCTCTCTCTCGGTCTCCAACCCGTCGACCCCCCCCGCCCTTCTCTTCCTCGAAAACCCGAGGGAGCGCAGTGCGCTTCCAGATCATCCGAGATCACCGCAGGCGCGCAGGCTGACCTCCCTGCCCGCGCCGACAATGATGTGGTCGTGAAGGATGAGGCCGAGCATATGGCAGGCGGCCAACGCGATAATCACCCTGCGCGTCAAACCGTCTGCCTTGAAGGCTTGGGTACTGCGCCTGGTGAAGAGGCGTGGTGCAAAACGGGCGAAAGTTGCCCTGGCGCGCAAACTGGCTGTGTTGATGCATCGGATGTGGGTCGACGGAACTGAATTCGAATTCGGCGCGGGAGATGCCAATCCCGCGACGTAAACTGCTCTGAAGGCCGCCCATTCAGCGCGGTCGAAGAGGTCCCTTCGCCGGGACGCGAGCCAGGCGAGTCCGGTTCTACTGTCGTGAGCCCGGTCCTTCCGGCCATCACGTGTTTTCCAGATTGGACCGCCGGGTTCAGCACAGAAAGGCATGGTGTGGCGGCCCCTGCGCCGACTACGGACAGAAGCATGTTCTTGGTGATGGAGTTTCTTTGAACAAGCCCTGAATGGGGTTGGCTTAATACAGAAACAGTAGAAGCCCCGGAAGTAGAAGTGAGGTGCCCCTAGTTTCCTAGACACCTGCCTCGGTCAGTTTCTGCTGCCGGATTTCGAAGTCAACGGGCGACAGCATACCGTTGTTCGTGTGCTTGCGCTTCGGGTTGTAGAACATTTCGATGTAGTCAAACACGTCCTGCCTGGCGGCGTCGCGGGTCAGGTAAGTGCGGCGTCGGATCCGTTCACGCTTCAGGAGCTGGAAGAAGCTTTCCGCGACGGCATTGTCATGGCAGTTGCCCCGCCGGCTCATGCTGGGATCCAGATTATGCTGGCCAAGAAACGCCTGCCATTCGCGGCTGGTGAACTGCGATCCCTGGTCGGAATGGATCATGACCTTGGCCTTCGGTTTACGCCGCCAGACAGCCGCAAGCAGGGCTTGCACTGCCAGGTTGGTCGTCATGCGGGGCTGGGCCGACCAGCCGACCACGCGGCGCGAGAACAGGTCGATCACGACCGCCAGATAAAGCCACCCTTCGTGGGTCCTGATGTAGTAGGTGATGTCGGTTACCCAGACCTTGTCGGGACCCTCAACCTCGAACTGCCGGTCCAGGCTGTTGGATGCGACGACCGCAGGCTTGCCTCCATACTTTCCCGGGCGACGCTTATAGCCGACTTGTGCAGCGATGCCCGCCATGGCAGCCAGCCGGGCGACCCGGTTCTCGGAAACCTGTTCCCCCTGATCCCGCAGATCGTCAGCCAGTTTGCGATAGCCGTAGACCCTGCCGCTGTCGGACCAGGCCTGCCGGATGAGCTCAGTCTGCCTCGCGTCGTCTTGCGCACGCAGGCTTAACGGTTCCTTAAGCCAGGCATAGAAGCCCGAGAAATGGACCCGCAACACCCGGCACATGGCACGGACGCGAAACTGTTCCCGATGCGCGTTGATGAACGCGTACTTCACCTTGCATCCTGCGCGAAGTACGCGTTCGCCTTTTTTAGGATATCGCGCTTCTCGGTCACGCGCGCCAGTTCCCGCTTCAGCCTCCGGTTCTCGGCCTCGTGGTCTACGCCAGACGCCTTCGGGGCAGGCTCCGCGAACAACTTCATCCACTTGTAGAGCGAGTGCGAACTCACACCCAGGCGGCGCGAAACCTCCCGAACCGGATACCCCCGCACCGTGATCTGCTGCACCGCGTCCCGCTTGAACTCGTCGCTGTAGTTGCTCGTCCCCATCTCGGCCTCCTTGCCTCAAAGTTAGGGGGCAATGCGTCTACAAATCTAGGGGCACCTCAGGGTGCCACCGGTTCATGCGCCTTCGGTAGAACCAGATGCAGCCGTTCGGCGCTGTCACGAGTGGCCTCGACCCGGGTGTCTGCCGTCTGCACGACCCGGCTGCGACTGCGCTCGGACCGACACTTCACCGATGCCCAGAGATCGTCGAGCGACAGATACCGCTCGTCATCGGGCCGGTTGAACCATTCGGACGACACCCGCCCGTTCCGCTCACCCCGGCTGACATCCACTTTCCAGCCAGCCGCCCGCGTCGGTGCGACCGGATCCAGAACTTCCACAACGCCCATCGGCTATCTCCCACGACGGGCGCCGGGAGCCACTCTCCCGATCCTCAACCCGTCACCGGGAAACCGGCATCGCTCTAACTTTCAGGAATACTGGGCGGGGGGACACCTTGCAGAGGAACCCGCAAAGTTGCGCGGGACAGGCCGTCGACTTCTTGGGTCAGGCTGAGATTTCGAAGCCAAGCGCCGCGGACAGATTTGTCAGCGCCTGGCCCATCGCCTTCTTCCTTGCAGCTGGGTCCGCAACGTCCGCCGCGTCGAGGAACTCGACGAGATTCCTGGCAAGCGCGTCGGGTTCCATCTCCATGCCCCCGGTCACCAGACCAAAGGCGGTGGTGATCTGGTCCTTGAGGTCATGGGTTGGCTATCCGTTCGGATCGAGACCGTCGCAGGCACGGGCCAGATCCCCGAAACCGGCATTCGCCATGTAGTGGAGCTCGTGAGCCCATTCTTCGGGGCTAAGGTCGGAGGTTTCGCTCATCTGCCGCACTCCATCGTCAAACCCATAGAACATATACAGAACATCCCGCGATTCTGAAAGGTCCGCGTTCGGCCGACGCGTCTTCCCATCGCACCAGCTGGAGAGTCAGACGCGAGTGGGCTGTCGAGACCACTTTCCTCGCGATCAACGTTCTGGCAATGTTCCGGGTTATCGCTCGTCGAACCGAATCCGCAGCCCGCCCATGTGCAACCTCTACTCCCAGACCAAGAGCCAGGATGCGATGCGGCATGTCTTTGACGACATGGTGGAAGAGGATGAGGAGCTGATCGACGATACTGGCAACCTGCCGCCGATGGCGGGGATCTTCCCCGACTATCCCGCGCCGATCATCCGGCACAGGCTGCAGGGAGGTTGGCAACTGACCAAGGCGCGCTGGGGCATGCCAACGCCGCAGGTGTTTCTGGCAGGCAAGCGCACCGACCCCGGCGTCACCAACATCCGCAATGTGGCCTCCCCGCATTGGAAGCGATGGCTTGGGGTGGAACACCGCTGCCTCGTGCCCTTCACCAGCTTTTCCGAGATCGACAGCCGTCCCGGCGCGCCGCGCAACCATCCGGTCTGGTTCGCGCTTGGCGAGGATCGTCCCTTGGCCTTCTTCGCAGGCATCCGCACCGAATGGACATCGGTGCGCAAGCTGAAGGAAGGTGAGGTCACGGCAGACCTCTTCGGCTTTCTGACCTGTCCGCCCAACCGCGAGGTGGCCCCGGTCCACCCCAAGGCCATGCCGGTCATTCTGACCAAGCCCGAGGAATGGCGACTGTGGCTGATCGCGCCTGCGACCGAAGCGCTGCGGCTTCAACGCCCCGTGGCGGACGGACTGCTGCAGATCGTAGCGGAAGGGGTGCGGGAAGATGCGGCCTGAACCTGCCCCCATCGACCCTTTCGACTTGCGCGCGCGGCGCGTGCACGAGGCCGAGGGGCGCGGCCGCCGGGCCTTTGCGCTGTTTCAGGCGGTGCGGCATCCCGGACCGCTGGTCTGGATCGCACCCGCCTATATCCCCGAACTGCCCATGCTGCGCGGGTTGCCGCGTGGCGTGGGCGAGCGGCTGCACCTGTTCCGTCCCTCCGGCGAAACCGATCTGCTCTGGTGCGTGGAAGAGGCTTTGCGCGCAGCGCCGGTCGGCCTGGTCATCGCCGAACCGGAAAAGCCCCTGTCGCTCACCGCAGGGCGCCGGCTGCAACTGGCCGCCGAGGCCGGGTGCACCACCGGCCTGATGCTGATCCGGGAGGATGCGGGCAGCAATGCGACCGAGACCCGCTGGAACTGCGAACCGCAGCTCAGCCCTTCCCCGGACTCGACTCTGCATCGCTGGTCCCTTAGTAAGAACAAAAAGGGAACACTAGAGAGCTGGACCTTGAACTGGAATGGCACGTCGGCTGCTGTCCATATGGTTTCCGAGGCTCGCCAGCGACACGAGCCTGCGGACACGGCCCCTTGAGGGCCCCCTTGCCCTGACCCATCGGTCGGGCAATGCCGATCACCTGCATTGCCTGAACACGGCAGCCTCGGCCCGGGGCCTCACGCGCGGCATGGCGCTGGCCGATGCCCGCGCCATTTGTCCCGATCTCGCCACGCGCCCGGCCGATCTGGCCCGCGAGGCTGCCGCGCTTGCGAGCCTGTGCCGTTGGGCAGGACGCTACGCCCCGATGGTGGCGACCGATGGCGTCGACGGGCTGATGGCCGATATTTCCGGCGTGCCGCATCTCTTCGGCGGAGAATCCGACCTGCGCGACGATCTGCAAGCCCGGCTGGAACGGTCGGGCCTGCATGCCGCGAGTGCCATTGCCGGAACGCGCGGGGCGGCCCATGGGCTGGCCCGCCATGGCGGCGGCATCGTTGCCGATGGGCGTTTGGCCGAGGGCATTGGACATCTGCCGGTGACGGCGCTCCGGGTTGACCACGATACGGCCGAGGCCTTGGCTCGGGTGGGCCTTGGGCGCATTTCCGATCTGGTCCACTTGCCGCGCGCACCGCTGGCGAGGCGGTTCGGACCGGGGCTGGTGCTGCGGCTGGATCAGGCGCTGGGTGTGCAAGCCGAGCCGGTGGCGGCGGAACCGGACGCGCCGCATTTCGGGGTGCGGATGACGCTGCCGGAGCCGATCGGCAAGCAAGAGGATGTGATGGCGGGCCTCGCGCATCTGCTGGACCGGCTTTGTGCCAAACTTGCCCAGCATCGGATGGGCGCGCGGCGGGTGCGGCTGGAGCTGCGGCGGGTGGACCGCGGCACGGAGCAGGTCGAGATCGGCCTTGCACGCCCGATGCGGGATCCTGTTCGCATTGCCGCGCTGTTTGCCAAGGGTGTGGACGAGGTGGATTCCGGCTTCGGCATCGACGCGCTGCGACTGACGGCCCCGGTCACCGAGGCCCTTGCGCCGGAACAGATCGGTAGTGGCCCGGCGATCCGGCACGACGACGCGCTGGCGGACCTGCTGTCTTCGGTCGGCAACCGGATCGGCTTTGACCGGGTGCTGCGGCTCCTGCCCGCGACCAGCCTGATCCCGGAACGCAGTTTCCTGCTTGCCCCAGCGGCCTATTCGACAGCCGAGCCAATCCCGCATCGCGCTGGCGTAGCGCGGCCGATCACGCTGTTCCCGCCAGAGCCGGTGACAGCCGCCTCCGGCACACCGCCTGCCAGCTTCCGCTGGCGACGCATGCGCTTCACCACGCTGCACGCGACGGGGCCGGAGCGGATCACCCCCGAGTGGTGGTTTGACGATCCCGCCTGGCGGTCTGGTCTGCGCGATTACTGGCGGATCGAGACGCAGGAAGGTCCGCGCCTCTGGCTGTTCGTGACCCCACAAGCGCAGGGGTGGAATGGCCCGCAGGATGCAAGTTGGCCCGCGTCCGCAGGGGCGCAAAACTGGTACGTTCAGGGGGAGTTCGCATGACTTCCGCCCGCTTCCAGCCCTATGCCGAACTCTGCATCACCAGCAATTTCACCTTTCTGCATGGGGCATCACATCCCGAGGAACTGGTCACGAGGGCAGCGGAACTGGGTCTTGCCGCCATCGCCCTCACTGACCGCAATTCGGTGGCGGGCGTGGTGCGGGCCTATTCGGCGCTGAAGGAACTGGCCCGGCTGCGCGACGAGGCGCGGGCAACACGTGAGGCTGCGCAGGATGGCCCGACCATCCGGTCGCGGCGCGTGACAGATCACTCCAGCCGCCAGACCGTGCCGCATTTCACCGGCGCGACCTCTGCCCCGACCCACAGCGAAGCGCCCCTGCCGAAACTGATCGCAGGCGCGCGGTTGGCGCTGACGGACAGCACGGTGGAATGGCTGGCCCTGCCCACCGATCTGGCCGCCTGGTCACGGCTGACGCGCCTGCTGTCTCTGGGCAAGTGCCGCGCACCGAAGGGCGAGTGCCACCTGCAACGCGCCGATCTGACAGAATGGGGGCACGGCATGATCCTGATCGCCCTGCCCCCCGATCCGCTGGAGGATGCCAGACCGAAGGTCGCCCGCAGCGATCTGCTGGGCGTCGCTCGCAAATTCCCCGGCCAATGCTTCCTTGGGGCTACCCCTTGCTATGACGGCCGCGATCAAGCCCGCCTCGACCAACTGGCCGTGCTGGCCCAAGGTGCAAACTTGCCCATGGTCGCGGTGGGCGATGTGCTGATGCACCGCGCCGCCCGGCGCCCGCTGGCCGATGTCCTGACCTGCCTGCGCCTTGGCTGCACTATCGACAATATCGGCGAACACCGCCTTGCCAATGGCGAGCGCCGCCTGAAATCGGGGGGTGAGATGGCGCGGCTGTTCCACCGTCACCCCGCCGCCCTGCGCCGCACTCTGGAGATTGCTGACCGCTGCGCCTTCCGCCTGAGCGATCTGCGCTACCAATACCCCGACGAGGCGCAGGATAATGAGCCGGCGCAAGACCGGCTGGAACGCCTCGCCCGCGCCGGGCTGCAGTGGCGCTATCCCGCAGGTCCGCCGCCAAAGATACACCACCGCGTCGAAAAGGAACTGACCCTGATTCGCGAGGTGGACTACGCGCCCTACTTCCTGACCGTGCATGACATCGTCCAGTTTGCCCGATCAAAAGGTATCCTGTGCCAGGGGCGCGGCTCGGCGGCGAATTCGGTCGTATGCTATCTCCTCGGCATCACCGAAGTGCCCCCGGAAAGCATCACCCTGATCTTCGAGCGGTTCATCTCCAAGGAACGTGGCGAGCCGCCGGACATCGATGTCGATTTCGAACATGAGCGCCGCGAAGAGGTGATCCAATGGATCTATGAGCGTTACGATCGCGAGCGTGCGGGGTTGACCGCGACGGTGATCCATTTCCGCAGCCGCGCCGCCATCCGTGATGTCGGCAAGGTGATGGGGCTGAGCCAGGACGTGATCGCTCGGCTATCGGGCCAGATCTGGGGCTGGTCTTCTGCCGCCCCCGGCGCGGATCGCTTGCGCGATGCGGGCCTCTCCATCGAGGACCGGCGGGTGCAACTGGCCGTACAGCTGATCGGTGAAATCATCGGCTTCCCGCGCCACCTCAGCCAGCATGTCGGCGGATTCGTCATTACCAGAGGGCGGCTGGACGAGCTTTGCCCCATAGAGAATGCCGCGATGGACGATCGAACCATCATCGAATGGGACAAGGACGACATTGATGCTCTGGGATTGCTGAAGGTCGACATTCTCGCGCTGGGTATGCTGACCTGCATCCGCAAGGCTTTTGGTCTTCTGGCCGACCATCGCGGACAGCAACTGACCCTTGCCAATGTCCCGCCCGAAGATCCGCCGATCTACGACATGCTCTGTCGGGCAGATGCAATTGGCGTCTTCCAGGTGGAAAGCCGCGCGCAGTTGAACTTCCTGCCCCGCATGCGGCCGCGTGAATTTTATGATTTGGTCTGCGAAGTCGCCATCGTCCGACCCGGCCCGATCCAGGGCGGCATGGTGCACCCCTTCATCAACCGCCGTCAGGGCAAGGAAGCCGTCGAAGATCTCGGCCCCGCGATGATGGAGGTGCTAGGCCGCACCTATGGCGTGCCGCTGTTTCAGGAGCAGGCAATGCAGATTGCCGTCGTCGCGGCGGGTTTCACCCCATCCGAGGCCGACCGGCTGCGCCGTAGCCTCGCCACCTTCAAGCGCATGGGCACCATCGGGTCGTTCCGCGACCGCTTCGTCTCCGGGATGCTGGCCCGCGGCTATGATGCAGACTTCGCGGCGCGCTGTTTCGCCCAGATCGAAGGCTTCGGCAGCTATGGCTTTCCGGAATCCCATGCCGCCAGCTTCGCCCGGCTGGTCTATATCTCCGCCTGGCTGAAGTGCCATCATCAGGCGATCTTCACCTGCGCGCTGCTGAATAGCCAGCCGATGGGGTTCTATGCCCCCGCCCAACTGGTGCGCGATGCCCGCGACCATGGCGTCGAAGTGCGAGGGGTCTCCGTCAACCATTCGCTCTGGGATTGCACGCTGGAACCGCGCTCCGATGGGGGACTGGCGCTGCGGCTGGGGTTTCGACAGATCAAGGGGATGCGCGAAGAGGATGCCTCCTGGATCGCAGCCACCCGGGGCAACGGCTATCCCGATGTCGAAAGCCTCTGGCGCCGGGCAGGCGTTCACCCTGACACGCTGGAACGCTTGGCCGAGGCCGATGCTTTCGCCGCCCTTGGCCTCACCCGTCGCGATGCGCTCTGGGCCGCCAAGGCGCTGAAAGCTCCTGCCCCACTGCCCCTCTTCGGTCCAGATGGTGAAGGCGGCAATGAGCCCTCCGTCACGCTGCCACAGATGACCTTGGGCCAGGAGGTGATCGAGGATTACCTCTCGCTGCGTCTCAGCCTGAGGGCGCACCCGATGGAACTGCTGCGCCCACGCCTGCCGGAAAGCCTGCCGCATGACCGGCTGGCCCAAGCCAAGGGCCGCATTACCGTCACCGGCCTCGTCATCACCCGCCAGCGCCCTGGCACGGCTTCGGGCGTGATCTTCCTGACGCTGGAAGATGAGACCGGCACCGCGAATGTCGTGGTGTGGAAGAAGACCTACGAGACCTTCCGCAAGGCAGTGATCGCCGGGCGGCTGGTCCAGGTGACAGGCTGGATCGAACGCGACGGCCCGGTCATCCATCTGATCGCAGAGCGGGTCGAGGATGTGTCGAACCTGCTGGCCACACTCGGCCGCCCGGTGATCATCGACGCGAATGATGGTCGCGCGGACGAAACGAAGCGACCTGCCGGGGGCAGCATCAGGTCCACCGCCCACCATCCGCGTGAACAGGCCAAAAAGCTGTTTCCCAGCCGCGATTTCCACTAACCCTATGAAAGTGAGATGGTTTCGACAAGGCCGCGCCGGAGCGACCGCATCACTTTCCCGGTTCACCCGAACCGGAGTTGATCGCGCCGAGAAACTTCCGGTCAAGCTCGGGCTCGTCCCATTTCCCCGCGACCGTCATCCATCGATCCGCCCGTTGCAGGAACTCGGGATCGTCGCAGCTGACATGAAAGGTGTAGAGCCGGTTGACGACCTCGCGCATCAGATCCCGCATCTGGTCGTCATCGAGATGCGAGACCTCGGCCCAGGGAATCCTGTGACCAGTGGCATCGAGCACGAAGACGTCCGAATAGTCCCCGGTCTCGGTGACGGGGACCGTGCCGGCATGGAGGGCCTCCAGCCCGGTATTGCGCACGCACATCATGGCCAGGCTCGCGGCGATCCGTTCTTTGTCCGCGGGGTTCATCAGCGAAGCTTAGCCGCGTGCGCCATAGGGGCTAGGTGTTTCCCGTCGCTCGATAGGCACCGCCCTGCCCTCTGTCCCCGCGGCTGACCGTCCTCCCATGCCCTCGCCCTCGCGTCGGGGACGAGCTACGATCGCACCCGGCGGCAAGCCGCGGCGGGCGAAATCTTCGAGAAGACCTGAACCCATGACGAAGCGACCAACGCGCGACGACTGGAACCGGATGAAGGCCGAGCGTCGGGCCAAGGCGCCCGGCGCGTCCGACTGGACATATCGCCATCATCACCGCCGCGAAACCGACTTTGGGTCGATCTTTGTTGGCGGCGTGGTCGTCCTGGGCCTTCTCGGCTTCGGCATATTTGAGGCAGCGGAGCGTCTCCCCGAATACTTCGGCCCCGTCGTCGTCGCGACCAGCCTGCGAACTATAGAAGGCCAAGTCAGTCATGTCCGGGACGGCGATACGATCGAGGTGGAGGGCGTCCCCATCCGCTTCGGCTCCCTCGATTGCGCCGAACGGGATACGCAGGAAGGCCAGCGCGCTACCGCCCGGATGCGCAGCCTGATTTCCGGGGAGACTCTAACCTGCCATCTGAACGGGCGGTCCAGCTACGACCGCAAGATCGGCAGCTGCCGGCTGTCCGATGGCCGCGATCTCGCGGTCGTCATGATGGCGGAGGGTCTCTGTCGCCGCTTCTGGTGACAGAAGCCCGAAGGCATTCCTGCGTCCGATTGGGAAACGCCAAACCCGGCGGGTTTCCCCGCCGTGTCAAAGGGGAGACCCCGTTCTTTTCAGAACGGGATCTCGTCGTCGCGGTCGACCAGCTCGGGGTTTTCGTTCTCGGCCTGACCTGCCACTGGTCTTTCATCCAGCCACGACCGGAGCCCGGTGGTCATTTACGCCTATTGGCGTGGGTTGAGCAATCGCCCGGCGCGCGGAACTTTCATCGCGTGCAGCGGGACGGGCGATTGCGGTGGTCAGGTGCAGGGCAAAGCCTGCAGGGGTTTGGTATGCGAGGGCCGAGTGAGGGCGTTCGGTGTTGTAGT
>JAJNPS010000031.1 GCA_021155205.1 Rhodobacterales bacterium | reverse complement strand
TCTCCCGCCGCGTCCGGCCACTGGTCAGTGCGAGCCGCACCGCTTCACGCCGAAACTCCGGCGTCGGTCTGTTCCCGTTTCCCATAGAACACCTCCTGGTTCCTCAGTTGGTGCTCTCCACATTTTCCGGGCAAGTCCAGCGAACCTCAACGATGCCGCCAAGGGTCGGTGCGTGCTCGAAGACTTCAACGCCTTTGAGCCTCATGTGATGCGCGCGACCGTCCATGGCATCGATCACGACGTAGGCCTCCCCGGTCAGTTCGTCATGCAGGCCCTTGCCAACGAGGCGTCCGATAATCGGCCCCCCTGCACCCGCCTCATCAATGCAGTAGTCGGCGACGGCGCGGTCACTGCCCCGAGACGAAAGAGCCTTATGCATCGTCTTGATGATGTCACCCCGCAAGCCGAGATCGCGCAAGGTGCGCTGGGCTTCGAGCCCAATGACCCATTGGCCGGGGCCAACTGGGTGGGCGAGGCCCATTTTCTGAAGGTGCTGACACCGACCGACCATGAGACGGCGTGTCTCGCGATCAGCGCCAGAACCGGCGAACGGTCGAAGATCGACGTGTCCGGTTTCATCGGCGGCAAACCGCAGCTGCTGGTCCAGCCTGGTCCAGCGCTCCACAGTGACCTCACGCTTAAGGGCGGTCCGGATTTCGTGTTCAGGCTTGGGCCCGAGTTCGATCCCGACAAGGTCTTCTGCCCGCGACCGCAGGCCCCGGCTGATATAGTCGCGCGAGATAACTAGATCGGCACCATTGTCTGCCTGACCACGAACCAGCAGATGAACGTGCGGGTTGTCGGTGTTCCAGTGATCGACTGCGACCCAGTCTAGCCCTGTGCCGAGGTCTTTCTCCATCTGTTGCACGAGGTCCCGCGTGTAGGCACGAAGGTCGGTCATGTCAGCGGCATCCTCCGGCGAGATGATGAAGCGGAAATGATGCCGATCCGGGTGGCAGCGCTTGGCAAAATCCCGTTCATCAACTTTATCGTTCTCAGTGTCGAACAAAGTGGCCTCGGCGCTGTCGCGCTGGACACCCTCCCGCGTGAGATAGGCCAGGTGCGCCGACATCGGCGCGGATCGAAACGCCCGCCCGCTGTGGCGCACGATCCGCGCTTTGACGATGACACGCCGGGTCGGGCTGAACAGCCGGGACCGGCTGAAGCTTATCCGGCCCCGACCGAAGCTGGAGCGGCCGAGACCCGATGTGCGGCGGGATCGGGAGGAGCCGGAAACGTGGCCCGCTGTCTTGGCCGCGCGCAGAACCTGATTGACGAAGCTTCTGGTTTTGGGCGCACGCGTGCTGCGGCCACTTCCAGGTCGAATGCGGAAGTCATCCTGATCCGTCATGTCAGATTGATAGTGGCTGAGATTTGTCCCTGAGTGCCGAAAAGCCCTTTGATAACATTGCGAAATCTTGCAGGAGCGGCACGCGACGCGACCGACTGGCACGGAGAAAGACAAGCCATGCCAATGGCTTGGATAGCGACAGGCGAGCCACTTTTATCTCGCCCTCCTATTTGGCCCTCCTATTTGGGCCAGATTTTCTGCACGTCTTCGCCATCGTCGTTCTCCCTTTCTACCACTACAGCATGCGCCATTCCACGCTGTGCCGCGAGGTCTCCGCAAGTCATCGAGATCAGGTACGCCGTGCACTCCTCCGGGCTCATCGACGGGCTGTGGCCGCTGCGCTCGCGCAGCTTTCGAACCGTCGCGGCACATGTCGCTATCGGATTCACGGGGCAGCATCACAGGCATTCGAGCGTGGTCCGCCATCCCTGGTGAGGGCGCCGGCCACAGGCAAGATATCGTGCTTCCCGTCTTCCTGGTCTGTACCATCTCTCATCCGCCTGCGCGGACCTCCTCAGCGCGTCCGGCCGTTCAACCGGCGGCGCAAACCCTGTTCATCATCACGACTGCGCATAGCTCAGCCGCTTCTCCTTGGCGGTCGCCCGCGCGGCGACATCCTGCGCGCTGGCGGTCGGATCACCGACGTAGAAGGTGCCATCGCGCCACATCGCGTGCATCACCACGGCGAGCTTTCGGGCGACCGCCACGCGCGCCTTGGCATGGCATTTGGTCTTCGCCAGCTTCAGCCCCCAGCTCTTGAGGATGTCGCTGCCCTTGAACCGCGTCAGCATCGCCTAGGCCGCCTCATAGAGCGCGCGGCGGACATCGGGATCGCCCGCCTTGCTGATGCGACCCTTGACGTCGATCGAGGTTCCCGACTGCCATCGCTTGGAGGTCAGGCCGAAGTAGGCCGCAACATCGCGCGAGCGCCGGAAGCGCGCCGGATCCTCGATCGCAGTGGAGAAGCTGAGCGCGGTGACGGGTCCGACGCCGGGGATCGCCATGAAGCGGCGGCAAAGTTCGTCGCGCATGGTGATCTGCACCACCAGCTTGTTGAGCGCGAGATATTCGACCCACAGCGCGGCGCGGGCGCGCAGCATCGCCTGCATCAGCCCGAGCGTCATCGCATCGCCTGCGACCGCCTCCAGGACTGCCCTCTCGAACCCGCCGCGGCCGACCTTGCCGAGCCGGATGCCGAACACCTTGAGCGAGTGGCGGATGGTGTTCTCCAGGTCGAGAAACTTGCGTTTGAGATTGCGACGCTGCGACAGCAACAGCCGCATCCGGTAGCAGGCCTCGGTCTTGACATGCGCCTGGCGGAACCAACCGGTGCGCATCAGATGCGCGATGCCGAGCGCGTCTGCGGCGTCGGTCTTGTTGCGCTGCGCACCCACCGCGGCGCGCACATGCCGCGTCTCCAGGCACACCGCCGGAACGCCGAGCGCGACCAGCTCGGGATGCAGCCAGGGCGACAACGAACCTGCTTCGTGGCCGACACGCCGGATGCGCCCGGCACAGGGTCCGAACACCCCGGCGATCATCGCCGGATCGGTCGCCACCGACGCCTGCAACGCCACCTCGCCGCCGTCCGTGACCACGCAGATCGCGGTCTCGTCCAGCGACACATCAAGGCCTGCAAAGTACTCCATCTCATGTCTCCTGCGCTTGCGTTTCACCGCAAAGGAAGCTGCGCTTCGACCGCCGCTGCCGCAAGCAGCCAGCTCCGGCGCCGTTCCGCCAAGCACCGCCCATCAGGACAGCACCTCCCAAATACAGCGGCACTCCCATGCGGGCTCGCAGGCATCCGGACCGTGCACGGCTTGAGGGGGTGCAGTATCACGGCATGTCGGGTCCTTCGTGGTGGGGAGGATTGCCAGTGACTTCGAGACACTTTGAGAACAGCGCGCGGCGGTCGTTCTGGCAGGTGCAAGCCGGAACCTGATAGCGGAGCGGTGTGACCCGGACGGAGTGCCGTCGTCACCGCCGTTTGGTAAAGCACCTGTGATTAGAATCCGGAACAGCTGATTCTGACGTTGAAGCCGATGTTTGGACGAGACAAGCCACTTGTTCACCCGTCCCGAACAACGTGTCGCGTTTGTCTTCCTCATGATATCTTTGAGTTACAAGCGTCTGAAATCCTGCAGGCAGAAAACGGATTGCTGAAAGGATCGCTTGATGACTGCTCGACCAATTCTCGGCGCTGCACTTGACCATGACAGCCTTGCCGCCCATCGGGACTGGCTGCTGGAGGCACCGCGCGATTTAGAACTGCAGGCCTTTGTCGATGCGGAGGTGCTGGACGGCGATTGGTCCGGCCTTGCCACCGAGACCAAGCAGTTGCTCGATGGCCACGAAGGTCGGCTGGGGATCCACGGCCCGTTCTGGGGATTCACCATCGCGTCCTATGAACCCGAAGTGCGCAAGATTGTCACCCGCCGGTTTCATCAGGCGCTGGATGTCTGCGAGGCGATTGGCGGGACGCATGTGGTGATCCATTCGCCCTTTACGACCTGGGGCTACAACCATCGGGGTCTTTATCCGAACGATACCGACCGGATGCTGTCAGCGGCGCGCGAGACGCTGAACGCCGTGTTGGGTCGGGCAGACGAAATGGGCGTGACGTTCGTCTTGGAGAACATCGAGGATGTCGAACCCGCCGACCGCGCGATGCTGTGTGAAGCACTGGACTGGCAGGCGCTGGAACTGTCGGTCGACACCGGCCACGCGCATTACGCCCATGTGTCGACCGGGGCACCGCCTGTGGATTTTTTCCTGCGCGCCGCGGGGTCGCGATTGGGGCATGTGCATCTGCAGGATGCCGATGGCTTTGCCGACCGGCACTGGCAGATCGGCCATGGCACGATCCTGTGGCCGTCGGTCTTTGACGCAATCGCGCAAACCGGGGCAAACCCTCGGTTGATCCTGGAACTGCGCGACAAGGCGGGCGTGATCCCCTCGGCGCGCCACTTGCAGACACTCGGCCTGGCCGAGTGACCCATTTGACCGCATGCGCGCCCCGCTGAGGCGCACATCGGCTTTATTCATGATCAGGACCCGCCGCGCGCAGCACGGCGGGAACGTTAGATTTTTATCTTAATGATATGATTTCCATTAATAATTTTCGCCAGACGTTCATCCATATGTCACAGACCGATGTCATCTGGAACCCATGCCGCGATCTGCACGCGGCCCCCTTTCATGACGGAGACTCGGGAAAATGACGCACAAGATTGCGACCGTTGCCGCCATTCTACTGGCAAGCGTCGGCACTGCCTCTGCCGAAAAGGTCAAGTTCGAGTACTGGTATGGCTTGACCGGCGACCTGGGCGAGGTTGTGCAGGAAACATGCAACCGCTTCAACGCCTCGCAGGATCAGTATGAGGCCGTCTGCGTCGGTCAGGACGGCTATGAAAAGGCCGTGCAGAACACGATCGCGGCCTTCCGCGCCGGCAAGCAGCCGACCATCGTCCAGGCGTTCGACGCAGGCACCGCGGACCTGATGCTGTCGGGCGAGTTCTATCCGGTCAGCAAGCTGATGGCCGACACAGGCGTGGCGATCGACTGGTCGGACTACTTTCCCGGCATCGCCAACTACTATTCGTCGAAGTCGGGCGAGTTCTTCTCGATGCCGTGGAACTCGTCCACGCCGGTCTACTACTACAACAAGGACCAGTTCGCGAAGGCCGGCATCACCGAGGCGCCGATCACCTGGGAAGGCATGGAAGCCGCGTTCAAGGCCCTGAAAGCCAGCGGGCAGGCGTGCAGCCTGGCCTATGCGCCGTCGTCCTGGATCGACCTCGAGCAGTTCTCGATGGCCAACAATGTGCCGGTCGCGTCGAACAACAACGGCTATGACGGGCTGGATACGGTGCTTCTGTTCAACACCACGCTGCACGTCAAGCACATGGAAAACATCCAGCGCTGGCTGGCGGAAGGCTATGCGCTTTTGCGCACCCAGGCCGCCGGCAAGACTGCCCGCGACAGCTTTGTCGAAGGCGAATGCTCGATCTTCTTCTCGTCGATCGCCGACCACAACACGATCAGCAAGCTGAAGCCGACCTTCGGCTGGGATGTGCAGATCATCCCGACCTACGAAGGGGTGGAGCGCAAGAACACCGTCGTGGGCGGCGCCTCGCTCTGGGTGCTGTCGGGCAAGACCGATGACGAATACAAGGCGGCGGCCAACTATCTCGCCTTCCTCGCGACCAAGCCGGAACAGCAGTTCCTGCTGGAGAACTCGGGCTATATCCCGGTGACGAAATCGACCTACGAGGCGCTGAAGGCGGAGGGTTTCTACAAGAAGGCGCCCTACATCAACCGCGACATCGCGATGAAGTCGCTGACCTGGTCGGAACCGACCGAACTGACCCGCGGTATCCGTCTGGGCAGCATGATCCAGATCCGCGCCGAATGGACCGCCGAGGTCGAGGCAGCACTGGCCGGACAAAAGCCGATGAAAGAGGCGCTGGATACTGCAGTGTCGCGCGGGAATGAACTTCTGGCGCGTTTTGCCCGGACCTACGAAGGCAAGTCCTTCCCCTGATCAACCGGCGACGGGCGTGGCCATCCCGGTCGCGCCCTTTTTCCTTTGGCAGGAGGCCACGATGCGTCGCGCCTATTTCAAGTTCAGCTGGATTGCCGTTGCGCTGCTTGCGCCGCAGTTGCTGATCATTTTCGTGTTCTTCTACTGGCCGACGGCACAGGCGCTGTATTGGGCTTTCACGCTGGAACAGCCCTGGGGCGGCGGCAATACCTGGGTAGGCTTCGACAATTTCCGCAACGTGCTGTCGGATCCCTATTACTGGGGCTCGGTCCGGGTGTCGGTGATCTATGCGGTGACAACGACGGTCCTTGCGATGTCGATGGCGCTGACGCTGGCGATCTTCGTTGACCGGCAACTGGCGGGCTACAAGGCCTACCGTGTGGCGATCATCTGGCCCTACGCCGTCGCGGCCCCTGCAGTGGGCCTGGCGTTCCAGTTCGTCTTCAACCCCGGCGCGGGCATCTTCAGCTACATCAACACCATCGCCCCCGGCTGGTGGGACCTGTCGAAGTATCCGTGGCAGGCCGTGACCGCCATCGTGATCGCGGGCGCGTGGAAGCAGGTGGCCTACAGCTTCGTCTTCCTCCTGGCCGCGCTGCAATCCATCCCCCGCAGCCTGACCGAGGCCGCCGCAATGGATGGTGCCCGTCCCTTGCGCAGGATGCTGGATTTGCAACTGCCGCTGCTCACACCGACATTCTTTTTTCTTCTTGTGATCAACATCACCGACAGCTTCACCGACAGCTTCGGGATCGTCGACACGCTGACCGGCGGCGGGCCGTTCCGGGCCACAGACCTGATGGTCTACAAGATCTACACCGACGGCTTTCAGGGCCTCGACTACTCGGGCGCAGCCGCCCAGTCCATCATCCTCATGCTGCTCGTCATGGTGCTGACCTTCGTTCAGTTCCGCTATGTCGAGCGGCGCGTGCATTACACCTGAGGCCCGCGATGATCGAACGCACGCCCTGGTTGAACATCGCGACGCATCTGATCCTGATCTTCGGGCTGATCGTGATCCTGACGCCGATCTGGTTGGCGTTCGTCGCGGCGACCCTGACCCTGCAACAGGTAAACTCAGCTCCGATCGAGCTTTGGCCCGGCGATCAGCTCTGGCCGAACCTGCAAGAGGCCTGGGTCCGGTCGGATTTCGGGCCGAAGTTCGTGAACACGCTGGTCGTGGCGACCGGGGTGGTGGTGGGCAAGATCACGCTGGCTTGCATCACGGCCTTCGCGCTCGTGTTCTTCAACTTCCGCGGGCGGATGCCGATCTTCTGGATGATCTTCATCACGCTGATGCTGCCCCTGGAGGTGCGGATCGTGCCGACCTATGCGGTGGCCGCCAATGCGCTGTCGCCGTTCCAGGCGATCCTGGATGCGACGGGCATATCCTGGCTGATCAATACATTGTCAGGCATCGAGGTGGCGCTGGAGTGGAACCTGCTCAATTCCTACACCGGGCTGATCCTGCCCCTCGTCGCCACTGCAACCGGCACGTTCCTTTACCGCCAGTTCTTCCTGACCATCCCCGATGAGTTCGTCGAAGCCGCGCGGATGGACGGCGCGGGGCCGCTGCGGTTTCTGTGGGACATCCTGATCCCCCTGTCCAAGACCAACATCGCGGCGCTGGCCACGATCATGTTCGTCTATGCCTGGAACCAGTATCTCTGGCCTCTGCTCGTCATCACGGACCGCGCCAACTATGGGATGGTTGTCGTTCAGCTGTCGGACCTCGTGCCCGACCAGTTGACCACCGGCGGCGGCACGCCGACCTGGCATCTGGCGATGGCGGCCACGCTGGTCGTGATGCTGCCCCCCATCACCATCGTCATACTCATGCAGCGCTGGTTCGTGCGCGGCCTGATCAACACCGACAAATAAGGGCAGCCATGGCAGAGATCAGCATCCGCAAGGTCGGCAAAACATTTGGCAAGACGACAATCATGGAGGGGATCGACCTGGACATTCACGATGGTGAATTCGTGGTGATCCTGGGACCGTCGGGTTGCGGCAAATCCACCCTGCTGCGGCTCATCGCAGGTCTGGAAGAGATCACCAGCGGAGAGATCGCGATTGCGGGTCAGGTTGTGAACAAGCTGGAGCCGCGCGAACGCGGCTGTGCCATGGTTTTCCAGAACTACGCGCTTTACCCGCATATGACGGTGGCCGAAAACATCGGCTATGCACTGAAAGTGGCGCGCGTGCCCAAGGCCGAACGCCTGTCACGGGTGGCCGCTACAGCCAAGTCAGTTGGCCTTAGCGAGTTTCTCGACCGCAAGCCCGGACAGCTGTCGGGCGGCCAGCGCCAGCGCGTCGCCATGGCACGCGCCATCATCCGCGAGCCCAAGGTGTTCCTGTTCGATGAACCCTTGTCGAACCTTGATGCCAAGCTGCGCGTCCAGATGCGCCACGAGGTCCGCAAGATCCATAGCCAGATCAGCGCGACCAGCGTTTTTGTGACGCACGATCAGCACGAAGGTATGACCCTGGCCGACCGTCTGGTGGTGATGAACAAGGGCACCATCGAACAGATCGGCACCCCGGCCGAGGTGTATGAGCGCCCAGCCACGCTTTACGTGGCGGGCTTCATCGGCAGCCCGGCGATGAACTTTCTGCCGGGTCAGTTGTCGCAATCCCGCAAGGGCGTGGTGCTGGAAAACGCCGCGCTGGTGCCGCTGGCCGAGATGCCGGGGCTCGCCGACGGGCATCTGGTCCAGATCGGCATCCGGCCCGAACACGCAAAGCTGGCGGCGGCTGGGCAGGGCACCCTGGATGTGCAGGTCGAACTGGTTGAAGAACTTGGCGCGGCGCGGCTTTGCAACGCGGTGTTCGAGGACATTCCCTTCAGCGTGCTGACCGAGGACAAGGTGCACCTGGCGCCCGGCACGCAGGTCGGCGTCAGCATTCCGGTTGGCCACATCCACCTTTTCGACGCAGAAAGTGGCGCGCGCATCAAGGCTGGCGTTGGCGCTCCGCCGGTCGTCCATCGTGTGGAGCGGCGGCCCAAGGTCGGATGACGGTTTAGCCGACGCGCTGGCCCCGCACCCAGACGCCGCGCACGGCCCCGGTGGTGCCAATGGTCTTTACCCGGATCACATCGGCCCGTGCGCCCAGGGCAAGATGCCCGCGATCCGCCAGCCCCGTCGCGTCGGCGGGGGCGGCGGTGACGGTGGCGATCCCGCGCGCCAGATTGCCCCAGACATCCCCCAACGCCAGCGCCCCTGACAGCAGCGATGACGGGACGTAGTCGGACGACAGGATGTGCAGAAGCCCGTTCTGCGCCAACTCCTTGGCCGCGATGTTGCCCGAATGACTGCCGCCCCTGATCAGGTTCGGTGCCCCCATCATGACCTTGATGCCATGATTCTGGCAGGCCTGCGCCGCCTCAGCGGTGGTTGGAAATTCGGCGAAATGCGCACCATGGCTTGCGCTGATGCTGACCTGTTCAGCTGTTGTGTCGTCATGGCTGGCCAGCGTCGCGCCAAAGCGTCGCGCCTCGGCCACCGCTGCCGCCTCGTGCAGATCGCCGATCCGGTGGCGCAAGGCGCGCATGGTCGCGACGTGATTGTCGAACTCTGCCCCGGTCATGCCGCGTTTCCCGGCCATGTAGTCCCACAGTTTGGACAGATCGCGGAACTGCCGCTCGCCCGGGGTGTGGTCCATCAGGCTGACGATGCCGATCCGGTCCTCGGGACCGAACTTGGCCAGTTCCTCTACCAGCGTTTCGGAACAGACTTCGGCGCGCAGGTGCAGAAAATGGCTGATGCGCAGGGCATTCGCGGCCGAAAGCTCAAGGATTTCATCGGCAAAGGACCGGGCATATTCGCGGTAGCTTGCCTTGTCGTCACCAAGCACGGACCCCACGCGCAGCGCGTCGAAAACCGTCGTGATGCCGACGCTGGCCAGTTCGGCATCATGGGCGATGATCGCGGCCTGATGCGGCCAGTGAACGCCGGGGCGCGGTTCCATATGGCGCTCCAGATTGTCGGTGTGCAGTTCGATGAGGCCCGGCATCACCAGATCGCCGTCGCAGTCGATCGCACCCGCCGGGACCGCATTGCCTTGCGCTACATCGACGATCCGATCGTCCGACATGCGCAGCGACCCGGTGATCGCCTCGTCCGGCAAGACAAGCCTGGCATTGGCAAGGATCGTTTCGGTCATCTTTTCTGGTCCTGTCTTGCGCTCGCGCGGGGAAGTCGCTGCAATGCCACCCGTCCGTCACATGCGTGTGACAAAGTCCGCATAGGCCGCCTTGCATGACTGAATTCCAGCGCTATGCTATATTCTATGCACCGCGACCCGGTGCCTTTGCCGACCTCACCGGACATTGGCTTGGCCGGAATGTCGAAACCGGTGCGGTGTTGGCGCAGCCTGACATGCCTGCTCTGCCTGTCCCGCTGACGCGGCTGACTACCGCGGCACGTCGCTATGGGTTTCACGGCACGATCCGCGCACCATTTCGACCTGCGGCTGGGGTTCCCTTCGACGATATTGCCAGCAGCGTCGCAGAGCTTGCGGTGCGGCTGGCTCCGATCCGCTGCGATGGATTGCGGATCGAGAACCTGCAAGGGTTCCTTGCCCTGACCCCGCTCGGGTGTGAAGCGGCGCTGCTGGCGCTCGGCGCAATCGTCGTCGAAGTGACCAACAGCCTGCGTCAACCACTGAACGCCCAAGATCTCGCCCGCCGGCACCCGGAAAGCCTGACCACACGCCAGCGCACCCTGCTGGAACTGTGGGGTTATCCATTTGTAATGGAAGAATTCCGCTTTCACCTGACGTTGACCGACCGGTTGGCAGCCGAGCATGTGCCGACGGTCATGGCGGCTGCCATCACCCATTTCGCGCCCATCCTGGACCAGCCATTGGCGATCGAGGACCTTTGTATCTTTGGCGAAGATGCCGGTGGAAGTTTTCAATTGATCCAACGCTATGCCTTGACCGGCTGAAGTGCCGCCAGCAACGCGGCAACGCCGTCCTCGACCGATGAATCGTTCATGATCGTGGTTGCAGAAATCCCGTCGGGAAGCAAATAGCCCGCCCGCGCCAGCCGCCCCTCAATGTCGGCGGCTGTCTCGCGCCCCCGAGCGGCCAGTCGCGTGGCAAGCACCGCATCGGGGGCCGTCACCAGGATCACCCGCAGGTCCGGGAACGCAGCCCTGGCGACAGGCAGGGCCAGTCGGCTGCCGTTGAAGATGACTTCCCCCGATCCGATCAGCTCCGTTTGCGGTATCCCGTAGGATAGCCCATGCGCCCGCCAGTCCAGTGCAAAGGCACCTTCCGACTTGCGACGCCCAAACTCCGCCTCGGTCACGCCTTCGAAATCCTCGCCCCCGGCGACGACGGGGCGGGTGATGACGCGGCGCACCAGATGCAGATCGGGCCGCGCGCGCAAGGCCCCTGCGATCAGCGTGTCCTTGCCCGCGCCCGAAGGACCGACGACGGCAAAGATCATGCGTCCACGCGTGGTGTGAATGCGGTCACGTCGACCAGCCGGTCGCAGAGCCGGGCCCTCGCGCCTTCATCATGAAAAATCCCCAGGATTGCCGCGCCGCGCGCCTTGGTCTCTTCAATTAGCGACAGCACGACCTCTCGGTTCGCGGCATCCAAGGAGGCGGTCGGCTCGTCCAGCAACAGTGCAGGATAGGCATGCGCAAAGCCGCGCGCGATGTTGACGCGCTGCTGTTCGCCGCCCGAAAAGGTCGTCGGCGAAAGCGACCACAAGTGCTGGGGAATGTTCAGCCGCGCCAGCAGCATCGCTGCGCGGGCATGTGCCTGATCGCGCGGCACCCCAACGATCAGCAGCGGCTCGGCCACGACATCCAGCGTCGGCACGCGCGGCACCACGCGCAGGAACTGGCTGACATAGCCCAGCGTCGTCCGCCTCAACTGGATGATCTGGCGGGGCAAGGCGCGGGCCAGGTCAAGATCGCCGACGTGAAGGCTGCCGCCCGAGGCAAGGTAGTTGCCGTAGACCATGCGCATCAAGGTGGACTTGCCCGCCCCCGAAGCCCCCGTCAGGCCCACACATTCGCCGGGCAGCACCGACAGGAAGGCCCCCGCCATGACCGGGATCACGACGCCGCCCTGATTGTGCAGGGTGAAGGATTTTCCCAGATTTTCAATGTGGATCATCGGCTTACACCTGCAGCACGGACGAGACGAGCAATTGCGTATAGGCATGCTGAGGGTCGTCCAGCACCTGGTCTGTCAGGCCTTGCTCGACCACCCTGCCCGATTTCATCACCATCAGCCGGTCCGCCAACAGCCGCACCACCGCCAGATCATGCGTCACGATGATCACCGACAAGCCAAGGTCGCGGACCAGCCCGCGCAAAAGATCCAGCAGCCGCGCCTGAACACTGACATCAAGGCCCCCCGTGGGTTCGTCCATGAAAACGAGCCTTGGCCCGGTGACAAGGTTGCGCGCGATTTGCAACCGTTGTTGCATGCCACCCGAAAACGCGGACGGCCGGTCGTCGATGCGATCAGCGGCGATCTCGACCCGGTCCAGCCAATCCAGCGCCTTGCCCCGGATATCGCCATAGTGCCGCGCGCCGATGGCCATCAGCCGCTCGCCGACATTGCCGCCGGCGCTGACCCCCATCCGCAACCCGTCGCGCGGGTTCTGGTGGACAAAGGCCCAGTCGGTGCGGCCGAGACGCCGCCGCTCCGTTTCGGACATCGCCAGAACATCGCGACCGTCAAAGGCATAGCGGCCAAGATCGGGCCTCAGATGACCCGCCAGGCACGACATCAGGGTCGACTTGCCCGACCCGCTTTCGCCAACCACCCCCAGAACCTCGCCGGGGAATAGATCGAAGCTGACGTCGGAGCAGCCAATCCGGTTACCATAGCGTTTGGTCAAACTTTGCACCGACACGAGTGGCAGGGCGAGGTCTCTCTGAAGGATGCTCATGCTTCGCCCTCCATCGCTGTTGCACTCGCCCGTTCCCCCCCCAGCCGCCCGGTCTTGCCCGCCGCTCGGCGGGTGGAACAAAAGTCGGTGTCCGAACATACGAACATGCGCCCGCCCTGATCATCGGTGATGACTTCATCCAGATAGCTGTGTCCGGCCCCGCAAAGATCGCAGTCATGCGGGGCCTTGGAGGCAGAAAACGGATGATCATCGAAGTCGAGGCTGACAACCTTGGACCAAGGCGGCAGAGCATAGATGCGTTGTTCGCGGCCCGCGCCGAACAGCTGGATGGCCGGACTTCCCCCAAGCTTGGGATTGTCGAACTTCGGGATCGGCGAGGGCGCCATGACATAGCGCTCCTCAACCTTGACTGGATAGTCATAGGCTGTCGCGATTTCACCGTGTCGCGCGATGTCCTCGTAAAGCTTGACATGCATCAGCCCGTATTCCTCCAGCTCGTGCATCTTGCGGGTCTCGGTCTCGCGCGGTTCCAGAAAGCGCAGCGGTTCCGGAATCGGCACCTGATAGACGAGGATCTGACCCGCCTTCAGCGGCGCCTCGGGGATGCGGTGGCGGGTCTGGATGATGGTGGCCTCGCGCGTTGCCTCGGTCACGGCGACACCCGCGGTACGCTGAAAGAACTTGCGGATCGACACGGCGTTGGTGGTGTCATCCGCGCCCTGGTCGATCACCTTCAGCCGGTCCTCGGGCACAAGGCAGGCCGCCGTCACCTGCACCCCGCCGGTGCCCCAGCCATATGGCATCGGCATCTCGCGGCTGGCAAAGGGCACCTGATAGCCGGGCACGGCCAGCGCCTTGAGGATCGCGCGGCGGATCATGCGCTTGGTCTGCTCGTCCAGATAGGCGAAGTTGTAGTCGGTCACAGCACCCCCCGATCCGAAAGCGCGTCCCAAAGCGCGTCAGGCCCGGTGAAGTGGATGGCATCCATCCCCGTGGCTTTGGCACCGGCGACGTTCTTCGGGCTATCGTCGATGAAAACACAGTCTGACGCTGCCACCCCTGCCCGGTCGCAAAAGAGGTTGAAGATGCGCGGCTCGGGCTTCAGCATCCGCTCGACGCCCGACACGATGGTGACGCCGAACGAGGTGCCCAGCCGGGGATGGGCGGCGACCCCGACCGGCCAGGTTTCCGCCGACCAGTTGGTGATCGCGTGGATGGCGTGACCCCGGCCCCGCAAGTTGTCCATCAGCGCCCAGGTTTCCTCGATGGCCTCCGGCACGGTCAGGCTGTAGCGATCGACATAGCCGGCCAGCAGGGCGGCATCGGCGGGGTCATCAACTTCCGTGGCGAGATCGGCAAAGCGTTCGCCCCCGTCGGCCCGCAGGTTCAGCGCGGAAAAGCTGGTCCGCGCGAAGAAGGCGTCCACCGCCGTCCGGTCGCCAAGGGCGTCCAGAAAGGCCAGATGCGGGTCCCAGCGGATCAGGACCTGCCCGATGTCAAAGACGATGGCGGTCATTCCGCTGCCTCCTGGATCTGCATCGCCTCGGCCCGCATGCGCCGGATCATTTCCAGTTCGGACTGGAAATCGACGTAATGCGGCAGCTTGATGTGTTCGAGGAAACCCGTCGCCTGGACGTTGTCGCAATGGCTGAGGACAAACTCTTCGTCCTGCGCCGGTGCCCCGACGAAATCCTCGCCCAATTCTTCCCAACGAAGCGCTCGGTCAACCAGGCTCATCGCGATGGCCTTGCGTTCCGACTGGCCAAACACCAGACCATAGCCACGGGTGAATTGGGGGGGTTCGATCTTTGAACCCTTGAACTGGTTTACCGTTTCGCATTCGGTCACCTCGACCTCGCCGATCTCCACCGCAAAACCCAATTCCGGGATGTCGACCTCTACCGCCACGCGCCCGATGCGCATCTCGCCGACAAACGCGTGGGTGCGCCCGTAGCCGCGCTGGGTCGAATAGGCCAGCGACAGGATGAACCCCTCGTCCCCGCGCGTGATCGCCTGCAGGCGCAACGCGCGGTCAGCAGGCAGCTCCAGCGGTTCCCGCGTCAGGTCGAGGGGTACCTCTTCCGACGCCGGGACCGCTTCGATCAGCGCCTCGCGGTTCAGGAACCCGGTCACATGCGGCACGGGAGCTGCCGTGGCGGGCGCGGTTGCGGCAGGTGCAACCTCACCCTCGGCGGCCAGTTTGAAATCCAAGAGCCGGTGCGTGTAGTCGAATGTCGGCCCCAGCACCTGCCCCCCCGGCAAGTCCTTGAACGTGGCGCTTATCCGGCGGTCGATAGCCATCGCGCCGGTGTCCAGTGGCCGCGACGCCCCCAGGCGCGGCAAGGTGGTCCGGTAGGCGCGGATCAGGAACACCGCCTCGATCAGGTCACCGCGCGCCTGCTTGATCGCCAGCGCGGCGAGGTCGGGGTCGTAAAGCGACCCTTCGGCCATGACCCGGTTGACGGCAAGGCCCAGTTGCGTGCGGATTTGCGGCACCGACAACTCGGCAATGCCCGGATCACCGCGCCGCTCCTCGGCCAGCCAGGCATGGGCATTGTCGATCGCCCGCTCTCCGCCCTTGACGGCCACATACATCAGATGGTCTCCACGCGGGTGCTGCGGGGCAGCGCGGCAAGTCGGTCCCCGCGGGTGAAAAAGCAGTCGAACCCTAGCGGGAACAGCGCGCGATTGGCGCGGAACGCCGCGGTTTCGGGCAGGCTGAGCCAGGTCGCTGTCTCAATACCCGGACCGGACAAGCAGGGACCATGGGCAGACAGACGGTCCATCTCGACGATCAGGGTCGCGGACCGGTCGGGATACTCCGGCGTGCCGATGTGAAACCGGGTAACGGGCTGCAAGGCATCCCACCTGCCGACGGCAAAGTCTGCCTCGGACGCGGGCACAAAGGGCGCGCCGATGTGGAAGGTCACCCAGTCGCGTACCGCCCGGCAATCGGCCGCCCCGGCCAGGTGCAGGGGCGTGGTGCCGTCTGCGAGGGTCAGCAGGCAAACGCCGGTCGCGACCGACAGTGGCGGCGGCGGCAAAGCACCGCTGACTGCGTGGATCGTTCCGGGACGTGCCATCGCCTCAAGGACCGCGCGAAAGGCCCGGGCTGATTGCAGCGGGGCTTTGGCAAAGCCGCCCGCCAAGGCGTCTGCAGACAGGTTGGTCACTGGTCCTCTCCTCGCACAAGGGTAAAGAAGTCGACCTTGGTGGCCGCAGCCTTTCCCGCCCGGATCGCGGCGCGGGCGGCAGCTTCGTCCGACAGAACGTCGATCACGGTGGCGCGTTGACGCGCGGCGTCGCCCGATTGCATCAGCGCATCCACGACGGCAGCCCGTTTCGCATGGTCCTTGTCACGCCCCTGCACCCAAGCATGGCCGACCTGCCCACCGACAAGCCGCACCGAACAGCGCGTCACCGTCATTTCGCCCAGGTTGAACGGTGCGCCGGTCGTACTGATCCGCCCTCGCAGCATGACCGCGCCGACCTCAGGCGCACGCAGCACCGCATGTTCCGGCAGGTCTGGCATAAGTGCGGCCAGCCGCGCGGGTGCCGCCTTGGCGAGAACGGACATCCATTCCTTGCGCGCGCTGATCCCGGCATCGGACATACTGGCCTCGACATCTTGCATAGGTTGTCTAGTTTGATATACAACTAGACAAATCTTACGCCCGCCAGCGAGCTGTCACAACCGGCGAGTTGTGAATTTTTCATGACAGGAGGTCCGCTTGACCCGTGCAGCCTTGTGGTCGTCCATCGCCGACACACTGAAGGCGGAAATCGCCCAAGGGATCTTCCACCCCGGCGACAAGCTGCCCACGGAGGCCACGCTTTCGGCCCGTTTCGGCGTCAACCGGCATACGGTGCGCCACGCTCTTGCGGAAATGGCAAAGGCCGGAACCGTCCATTCCCGTCGCGGTGCGGGAGTATTCGTGACCGCAAAACCTGCCGACTATCCGCTTGGGCGGCGGGTACGGTTTCACCAGAACATCGCCGCCACCGGGCGCACACCGTCGCGCCGGATTTCCCGCAAGGAAACCCGCCCCTGCACGGAACGAGAAGCCGAGGCCCTGTGCCTTGATCCTGGCAGCGCCGTGCATGTGGTCGAAGGCGTGTCGCTGGCGGACGGGCAACCGCTGGCGACGTTTCGGTCGGTGATGCAGGCGGATCGCTTTCCCGATCTCCTGAAGCACCTGGAAAAGACCGCCTCAGTGACCGCGGCGCTGGCGGCATGTGGGGTCGCCGACTATACCCGCGCGTCAACGCGGATCACGGCAAAGCTGGCATCACCTTTGTTGGCGCTGACTTTGCAAGTATCGACCGGGGCCCCGATCCTGCGGTCGGTCGCGGTCAACGTCGATGCCAAAGGGCGTCCCGTCGAATACGGCACGACCTGGTTTGCGGGCGACCGGGTGACACTGACCATGGCCCCGGACTAGAGTCTGTCCGGCGCAGTCAGCAGCGTCGGCCATCCTATCGGTTCCTTGTTGGCCGCCCGTCTTTCGACAAAACCGGATTCCGCTTTTCTCGAACAGGCTTTAGCCGTTGTACTTTTCCAGGAACGCCTCGGCCTGAAGCCTGCGAAAATCTTCCAGTGCAACACGTAGGCGCGCGTGATCCCAGTCCCACCAGGCCAGAGCCAGCAGGCGTTCTGCGACGTCAGGCGCAAATCTGGGACGCATTGGAGTGGCCGGCAAACCCGCCACGATTGTGTAGGGCGGCACATCCCTGGTCACCACGGCACCGGCTGCAACGACAGCCCCCGCCCCGATGGTCACGTCGGGCTTGATGATCGCGCCATGACCGATCCAGGTGTCGGGGCCGATCACCGTGCGCCGTGCCCGGCGTACGGCAAAGTAGGCAGGATCATCCTCTGCGTCATCCCAATAATAGCTGGATCGATACAGGAAATGATGGAGCGAGGCATGCGTCATCGGGTGGTCCGTCGGCCCGATCCGCGTCATTGCCGCGATGTTGGCGAACCGGCCGACCGTGGTATTGGCAATGTCCGACAGGCGATCGCAATAGGCATAGTCCTGAAACGTCGAATGCAGGATGCGACTTCCTGCGCCGACCTCGCACCAAGCGCCGAATGTCGCCTCACTAATCAGGCAGTCGGGATGGATCAGGGGTCGTTCTGCGGACAATCTGGGCATCGGTCAGCCTTTGATCAGACGACGGCGCAGCCAGCCCGAGAACGTGTCCATCAGCATCACCATGAGAACGATCAGGGTCATGTAGTAGGCGACCTCTTCCCAGTCCTTCTGGGTCTGGATGGCCTGCGTCAGCAACAGCCCGATGCCCCCGCCAACAATCGCCCCGATGACGGTCGCGCTTCGGGTGTTGGATTCCAGATAGTAGAGCACCTGCGACAGCAGCACCGGCGTGATCTGCGGAATCACCCCGAAACGTGCCCGCTGCAGCGCATTCGCCCCGGTCGACCGGACCCCTTCAACCTGCCTGTCGTCGATGTTTTCCAGCGCTTCGGAGAACATCTTGCCGAACGAGCCCATGTCGGTAATCACGATGGCCAGGGCACCGGTCATCGGGCCGGGGCCAAAGGCGCGCGCCAGGATGATCGTCCAGATCAGGCCATCGACGCCGCGGACAAAATCGAACACCCGACGCGTCACAAAGCGGACGGCGCGCACCGGCATGAAGTTGGACGCCGCGACAAAGCCAAGCGGAAAGGCGATCAGCGCAGCCCCTGCAGTGCCAAGAAACGCCATCAGGATCGTCTCGAAGATCGCCCATAGCACATCGCCGTGGCGCCACATCTTGTTCGTCCAGACCTCGGATACGATGTAACCGGCATTTGTGCGTGCCGCATCGACCCGGTCGCCCCACAGCGCAAGGCGCGCCAGTTCCAGCGGCCCCTTGTTGTAGAACGGGCTGTCGAGAGTGAAAAAGAACAGCTCCCACCCCGGCTGGTACTTGAAGGTATCGACCTTTGACCGGGTATAGTTGAACCGCCCCGCATCGGTCGTGACCGACACCTTGTTGTCGGCGGCACTGATCCAGTCGGGCAGCGGCTGTGGCGCGTTCAAGGCCAGCTTGCCATCCGCAGGCCGGATGTCGATGGTGCCGTAGCCGGGCACGACAAACCGCGCACCGGCGGTGTCATAAGTCACGACATACCCGGTTCCGAGGTCGATCCGGGTCACGTCCCCGTTGATCGTGACCCAGTCGGGCAACATGCCTTCAGGGTAGGTTCCCTTGTTCTCTCCCTCGATCGCGACGACGACCTTGCCCGAAGCGTTGTCGCGGCTGACATGGGTCTTGTAGGACCAGAAATCCGACATCAGGATCGCGGCATTGTCCATGCGCGCGCGCTCTGCAAGGCCTGGAATGTCAAAGGCAAAGAAGGTATAGGTCAGGTAGGCAAGGATCAGTGCCGGAATGCCGATGGCAACACGCATTCGGCGTGCAAGGCTGGCGGCGACCTGATCTGCGAGGCCCGCAGACGGGGCAGCGGCAATTGCGGTCATGGCATCGTCCCCTTGACCAGACGGTTGCGGTAATGGTCCGACACCCGGTCGATCACGAAGATCGTCAAGAACAGCAGTATGAAGATCGCCACGACCTGGTCATAACGTCCCTGCCCCCATTGCATCGCCAGTTTCAGGTCGTATCCGATGCCGCCCTCGCCGACGAAACCCAGGATGGCGCTGGCGCGGACATTGATCTCGAACCTGAGGAGCCCGTAGCTGATCCAGTTCGGCGCGACCTGCGGGATCACGCCCAGCCACATGCGCTGGCCCCATTTTGCGCCGACAGACGTCAGTCCCTCGACTGGTTTCAGGTCAGCGTTTTCGGCAACTTCGGAAAAGAGTTTGCCCAAGGCCCCGCTGGTATGCAGCGCGATGGCGATCACGGCGGGCACCGGCCCACCGCCCAGGATGTAGATCAAGACCAGTGCGATGACGATTTCCGGAATGGCGCGCAGCACGTCCATCAGGCGGCGGAACGGGCCAATCAGGCGTGGCCAACAGGCAAGGCCGCGGGTGGACAGAAGTGCAAGGATCATCGCGGCAAGGCCGCCAAGAAGGGTGGAAACGGCCGCAATATTGACGGTCTCGATCAGGGAGGGGATGAATTCCACGAACAGGGCAGGAAGGTTGGCGCGGTTTGCCCAGGCCTCGGACAGCACTTCACCGGCGAAATCGTCGATCTGCGGCAGGCCGCTCCAGAAACCGCCCGCATTGCGCTGTTCAGACAGCATCCAGCCAGAGGCAAAGAGGGCAAAGAACAGAACCAGCAGGATGCCGCCATACATCCGCTTGCGGCGGACCATCTCAAGATAGGCCCCCGAGGGCATCGACACATCGGGGCGCTGCCCCGGTTCCGGCCCGAAGGCAATGTCGACCATCCCGAATCTCCGCAAGAAAAAGGCCGGGCCGTCCCGTCGGACGGCCCGGTCGTCACTCGTGAGGCCTACATGCCTTCCTGCAGCTTGCGGGCGTCGATGATACCCTGATAATCCTCGTGTCTGACCGGAACAAAGTCCTTGGCGTCACCGGCGGCGACGTTGTAGGCGCAGGCCTTGTCGGTTGCCCACATCGTGTCCATCAGACTATAGATCTTGTCCTTGACATCCTGCGGCAGGGCGCGGCGCACGACCAGCGGACCTTCGGGGATCAGCTTTGAGCGCCAGATTTCGACCAGGTTGTTCATGTCAACCAGACCTGCATCAGCCGCCTTGCGGAAGGCGCCCGAGTTATAGCCGTCTTCCCAGTTGCCAAGGCCATCGGCCCAGGACACGCCCGCCGCGAAGTCACCGTTCGAGACGCCAACGATGGTCTGCTCGTGCCCGCCCGACATCTTGACCTCGGAGAAGTAGTTTTCCAGCTTGCCGTACTTTGCCGACAATTCGGCGGCAGGCACGAGATAGCCGCTTGTGGAGTTCGGATCGGCAAAGGCAAAGGACTTGCCCTTGGCGTCTTCCATGCTGGTGATGCCGCTGTCCTTGCGCGCAAAGCCGATGGAATAATAGCCGGTGGACCCATCGAGGTTCTGCTTGGTCAGCATGACATCGACCGCTTCGGGATCGGTCAGATAGATCTTGGCATAGGCCGATGCGCCCAGCCAGGCATAGTCCAGCGTACCGCCGAGCAGGCCCTGGATCACGCCATCGTAGTCGGCGGGGGTGAACAGCTTGACCGGAACGCCCAGTTCCTTTTCGACCGCGACGCGCAGGCATTCGGTCGAGGTCAGGCGGTCCTGAGCATTCTCGCCGCCAAGGATGCCGATGTTGAATCCGGTGATTGCGTCCTGCGCATTCGCGGGCGCAGCAAGCGTGGTTGTGGCAGCCAGAACGGCAAAGAGCTTTTTCATGGTCGTCTCCGGTGGTTGCGGCCAGGGATCAGGCCGGGGTGGATGGGTGTCAGGCAAGCAGCCGCTCCGCATAGTCGCGGTCGGCGGTCGCATCGGCGGGAATTGCCGTCGATGTCGCGGCTTCGTTGAAATTCGCGTCCGCCCCGTAGATGTCGCGGGCAACGCCGGTCGAAAGCTGGTCTGGCGCCCCGTCGAACACGATGCGCCCGTCGCGCATGCCGATGACGCGGTCGCAATAGCGTCGCGCGGTATCCAGGGTGTGCAGGTTTGCGATCACCATGCGACCGTCCTCGACATTGATCCGCTTCAGCGTGTCCATCACGATCTGGGCGTTCATCGGATCGAGGCTGGCGATTGGCTCGTCGGCGAGGATGATCTTGGGGTCCTGCATCAGGGCGCGTGCGATGGCGACGCGCTGTTGCTGGCCGCCCGATAGCGCCTCGGCGCGTTTCGGGGCCTGTTCGGCGATGCCGAGGCGGTCAAGGATGGACAACGCCCGCAGGATATCTGCCCGGGACCACAGGCTGAACATCGTCTGAAAGGTAGAGCGGCGATTCAGGATACCGTGCAGGACGTTCGAGGCCACGTCCATCCGGGGCACGAGGTTGAACTGCTGGAAGATCATCGCGCATTGGCTTTGCCAGGCCCGGGCCTCGGTACCCTTCAGCACCAGGATGTTGCGGCCATCGACCAGAATCTCGCCCGAAGTTGCGTCGGTCAGACGGTTCATCATCCGAAGAAAAGTTGACTTGCCCGCGCCCGAGCGTCCGATGATTCCGACAAAGGCGGGGCGGTCGACGGCAAAGCTTACACTGTCAACGGCGGCCTTTTGCCCAAAGAGTCGAGTCACCGCCTTGACCTGCAGCATCCGTCATCCCCCGAACCATCAGCCATGGTCGGATACCGGAGATTTGCGACAAATAGCCGACTGCAGCATGAACGTTTGATGACGACGAAAGGTACCGCCCAGAGCGTAAAAGCGGACATGAATCCTGTCGCAGCCATAGCGTACGAAGGGCAGTCAGTACTTTCGCATATGGCAACGGCCGGCATGTTCGTCCGTGTCAAAGCATTGGATGACTAGGGTCAGCGCCGCAAACTAAAGTGCGACAATAGCCAAATCCTTGATGTGCCCAGACTGCACACGACATCAAGCAACTTATTGAAATAATTTTATTTTCTACCCAATCCATCAGTGGGACACTTTTCCCGAAAAGCTATGAAATCCGTGGAACGTCCTGGCGTCCCACCTCCACCTAACCGTCTGCCTCATCATCCTTGTCGTCGCCCCATACGGGCGCCACGGGTTCCCCCACCATCTTCACGGCTCTGTGATTATCACGGCTTGCGGCGGTTTTGCGAAGTGCTTGCAGAAAACAGTTCTGCCCATACAGTGCTTGCAGCGCAAACTTCGGGGGCATGCTGTGCGGGTGAGTTCGGTTTTTTCGGCCATGGTGATTGGTCTGACGGTTGGTTTTTCCCAAGGTGCGCTGGCGGCGCCCTGCTCTGACACTGGGGGCAACTTCGACTCCTGGAAGCCGCAGATGAAGGCCGAGGCAGCAGCGGCAGGCGTGGGAGAGCGTGGTCTGGCGGCCCTGATGGGGACCAGCTATTCGAAGTCGACCATCGCCGCCGACCGCAACCAGAAAAGCTTCAATTATTCTTTCGACAGGTTCATGGAGGTGCGCGGCGCCAGCACCATCGTCAAGCAGGGCCGCGCGCGCAAGGCCAAGAACC
This sequence comes from Rhodobacterales bacterium, assembly GCA_021155205.1. GTDB lineage: Bacteria > Pseudomonadota > Alphaproteobacteria > Rhodobacterales > Rhodobacteraceae > JAJNPS01. Next base: position 71,747 of record JAJNPS010000031.1, on the reverse strand, counting down.
CCGAATTCTACGCCAGCCTTGAGGCGACCTATGGTGTGCCTGCCGGCGTGCTCATCGCCATTCACGGCATGGAAACCGCGTTTGGCGGATTCATGGGCGACAGCAATATCGTCTCGGCCATCGCGACGCTGGCCTATGACTGCCGGCGGAGCGATTTCTTTACCCCGCACCTGATCGCCGCGCTGAAGCTGGTGGATCAGGGCACAATCACCGCCGCGTCGGTCGGTGCCAAGCACGGCGAGCTTGGCCACACCCAGTTTCTGCCCGGCAATGCGCTCAAATACGGCGTGGACGGCAATGGCGACGGCAAGGTCGACCTGAACACGGCTGCCGATGCGCTGGCATCGACCGCCAACTACCTGCGCCAAAAGGGGTGGAAACCGGGCAAGGGCTACCAGGAGGGCGAGCCGAATTTTGCCGTCATCAAGGAATGGAATGCCGCCAAGGTCTACCAGCAGGCCATCGCCGTGATGGGCGCGCGGATCGACGGCTAGGCGGTCTGCCGCCGCGCACTGCTGCGCACTATGCGCCGTGTTGAGCGGCGACTGAGTCCGGCATGATCATCGCGAAACCTGCTCTGGCCTGGCCGAGTAAAGCTGCGCCCGTCCGCGTCCTGCATGCTTTGACGCATAAAGCGCAGCGTCCGCATCCGCCATCATCTGGTCGGGCAAGGCATGATCATAGATGACCGATCGCGTCATGCCGATGCTGGCGGACACCTTGCAGATGGCGGATTCGAAAGACATCGGTTCGGAAATGCTGGTGATCAGCCGCGCCGAGATGGCTTGCAGGCGATCGGGATCCACAAGGCCCGGCATGATGACCACGAATTCATCCCCGCCGACACGGGCGGCGGTGTCGGAGCCGCGGATTTCCGCCTCGAGGACACGCGCGACGACCTTCAGCACGTGATCGCCCGCAGCATGGCCCAGCGTGTCATTGACAACCTTGAAGTAGTCGAGATCCATGTGCAGCAGGCTGAATTCTGCACGCGCCTCGCACAGGGCGACAAGCGTGGCATCCGCTGCACGCCGGTTGCGCAGTCCCGTCAGCATATCGGTCATCGCCTGTTCTTCGGCCGCGACCTTTGCACCCTGCAGGCGGACGTTGAGCTGGCGAAGTTCCGTTGTGACGGCTGACTTTGCCTCCACCACATACATCAGTTCCACGGTCAGGTCGGTGGTGGCAAAGTCGGCATCGGTCAGGCCGTGGCGGCGCGTGCCGTCGATGACGTTGATGCCGAACGACAGGTTGAGCAGCAACCCGCCCGCCGCCATGGGCACCGCGAGGCCGCGCAGGACGTCATCGGGGCTGTCATGGGGATGCAGTTGCAGGCGCTGGCCACGCCGCTGCACAAGATCGGCCATCGTCAGAATGCCGCCCGGCCTGCGAAACCGGATCAGGTCAAACACGTTCCGGCCGATCAGGGACCGACCCTGAAACACCTTGCCCAGGGTCGGGCCGTGGCTGATGATGCGACCCTCGGCCGACAGCGCCAGATGCAGGGGCATCAGGCGGTCCAGATCGCCCGGATTGACCATCAACGGTGCGTCCGTAACCCCGCCGCCCATGGCTAGACCCCCGGAGCGGCGAGATCGAACCGCCGTGCCGTGGCGTGGTTCTGGTCCAGTAGATGCACAAGGATCGCCTCGCCCAGGTCCGAGCGGCCTTCGTAGTCCAGAACCACAAGCGCGCCGTAGTCGTCGGCCATTGCGCGCAAGAGGCCCATCAGCACATGTGCCGCCCCCGGCATGTTGGTCACACAGGTCAGCCGGTACATCTGCGGTCCCGCCTCGTCCAGTTGCAGGTCCGGCAGATCAAGTTCGGGCACCGCCATCCGGCCACGCCCGCGCAATTCTTCGAGAGATTGCAGAAAGTCGACAAAGGTCACGCCGCCGAACCGCATCAGGCGCCGCACCGGATCCGTACTTGCGCTGGAGACAAGCGCCGTCCCCAGATCCTCAAGCAGGCTGTCGGGTGTCCGTTCCAGTATGCGTGCCGCGGCCTTGATGACCGCGATGGTCTGCGCACGGCGGTAGATCAGCATCGGCTCAAAACTGTCAAAGCCCAGCCCGGCCTCATGCGCGATCCGGCGCCAGGTTGCAGCACCATAGGTATCGCGCAGAAACGTCTGGATCGCGCGATTGATCAGACCGTGAATAACCAAGGAACCGCACCCCCGACCACAACCTGCTGCCCATGGACCCGGCAGCATCGCGCTATCCTAGGCGCCGAAACGTTAACAATCGGCAAATAATCACGGAGAGTGATTTAATCCGGGCCGGGCGGGTCAGAAATCGGTGGGGGCCCCGCCCTCTTGCTTGCGTCGGGCGACGAACCGGCGCAGGTCCTCCTGATGGTCGCCGTTCATGTCGGGCGGCACGAATTCAGCCAATATCTGCTTGTAAAGCGCATGCGCGCGTTCGGGCGTCCAGACCGATCCGTTGGCCTGCCAGGCTTCGTAGTTGCGCCAGTCTGACACAAACGGGGCATAAAACGCGGTCTGATAACGGTCCTGCGTATGCTGCACGCCAAAGTAATGACCGTTCGGACCAACCTCCTTGATTGCGTCAAAGGCAAGGTCATCGTCGGTCGTGGCGGTGATCGCCGCTTCGAAATAGCGCTGGATCATCTGCAGGACTTCGCAGTCCATGATGAACTTTTCAGGGCTGGCGATCAGCCCGCCCTCAAGCCATCCTGCGGCATGGTAGACAAGGTTGGTCTGTGACTGAACCGCCGACCACAGCGAATTGGACGTCTCCCACATTGCCTGCCCGTCCGGGACGTTGGCGGCACAGACGCCCGACGCGCGCATCGGGACGCCATAGAACCGCACCAGTTGCCCGGTCATCTGCGTTGCGCGCATGTATTCGGGTGTGCCAAAGGCGGGGGCGCCCGACTTCATGTCGACGTTGGAGGTGAAGGTGCCGATGGCGACCGGGCAGCCGGGGTTGATGTACTGGAGCAAGGCGACCGCAGGCAATGCCTCGGCCAGCGACAGCGCCACGGCACCCGACATCGTGACAGGTGCCATCGCCCCTGCCAGCGTAAAGGGCGTGACCACCACGGGCTGCCCGCGCCGCGCCATCCGCATGGCGCCGTCCAGCATCGGATAGTCATGCTTCAGCGGACTGACGGAGTTGATGTTGGTGTACATCCGCGGTCTGGCCTGAAATTCGTCTTCGGTCAGGCCACCGGCGATGCGCGCCATTTCCATCACGTCCTCGACCCGTTCCGCGCCCAGCGAATAGGCATGCACGACCTTGTCGGTGATCGTCAGCTTTTCATAAAGGCAGTCCAGATGCCGGACCGACGGGTGGATGTCGATGGGTTCGACCGGATAGCCGCCTGCGACGTGGATGCAGTTGAAATACTGCGTCAGCTTCATGAATTCCTTGAACGTCTCGAAATCGCCGGACCGTTTGCCGCGCTCCAGATCCCAGGCATTAGGCGGGCTGGAGACGTTGACAAACACCATGTGCTTGCCGCCAAGAACGATCTCGCGGTCGGGGTTGCGGGGGGTGATGGTGAACTGGGCTGGCGCGTGACCCAGCATTTCCATGATGAAGTCTTCGTCCATGCGGACATTGGTCCCCGATACCGTGCAGCCGGCCTGCTTCAGGATCGCAACGGCGTCGGGATTCATGAACTCGATCCCGATCTCCTTGATGATCCGCATGGCCGCCTTGTGGACGCGCTGCACGGCATCGGGGTCCAGGGGTTCGGTCGGGCGGTCCGGATTGACCGGAATGCGCCAGGGCATCTGGTCGATGGCTGCGGTGCCTGCGCGCGCCTTGTTGCCTGCGCGGCCCCCGGCACGAACCCTCCGTCCCGTATCGTCGTTCATGCCTGCCCCCATCAGATGCTTTCGGTTGCCCCGAAACTGCGTGCAGAAACAGCATGGACGAAGCGCCTGCGAAATGGGAACCTTGAGCGCGACGCATTTGTGTCGTTTTTGACCGCCCTGCGTCAGGCCCGTGGCATTGTGTCCAGCCAGCCGGTCAACCCGCCGATGTCGGCCAGCACCGTATCGGCATGCCCCACAAGGTCGGCATGACGCGCGACGCCTGTCAGCACCGCGATGGTGCGCATCCCCGCCGCCCGGCCGGCCGCAAGATCATGCAGACTGTCGCCCACCATGACGACACAGGCGGGATCCAGTGCCTGTGACCTGGCAAAGGCCAGGCACATCCCAGGCCCCGGTTTTGCGCCATAGCCGGAATCGTACCCTGCGATGAAATCGAACAAGCCCGTGATGCCATGCGCGTCAAGATGCGCCCTTGCCGGGGCCTCGCTGTCATTGGTGGCCACGCCAAGGCGCAATCCGCGCGCCCTCAACGCGGTCAGGAAGGGCACCAGCGGCACCGCCTCGGCCATCGGCGCGCCTTCGGCAAGGGCGTTGATCTGGCCCACGATGTCGTCATGCGTTCGGCCCGGCAACTGCGGCTGCAGGGCTGTCGCGATGTCCGCAGCGGTGGCCGAAATCACCGGGCTGGCCGGGTCAAAGGTTGCGCTGACTGCGTCAAAACCGATGGCACGCGCCAACGCAGCCGCGTGATCCGGGTCCCGCGACAGCGTGGTCAGCAAGCGCGCAGCCCAGCCGGACCAGCTCTTGGAGAAATCGAATAGGGTGCCGTCCTTGTCGAATAGTATCCCGTCAATCACTGCCAGCACCGTCCTTTGCCAGGGTTCTGGTGATGTGGCGCATACGTGGCGGGGATTCGCAATCAGGTCCAGTGCGGCACGTCACCACCCGGCAGATGCAGCCGCGCCGCCATCGGTTCGGTCGGCGCCACCCCGGCATCGGCGCAAAAGGCCAGAACACGCGCCTCATCCTCCAGAAGAAAGTCCAGGATCGACGCCATCAGCACAGGCTCGCCGCCGATCCGGGCCAGATCGGACGGCGAAAGCCCGCTGCCGCCCAGAAAAGCGTTAACAAGGTCTTCTTGCGCCACGAGCCATTCCAAGGCCCGAAGTGCGAGGATTTCAGCGGTTTCCTGCCGGTTTTGCAGTCTGATCCCCACTTTCAACCCAAGATTGTCACCGAAAAGGAAAATCTTGGCAGACTCGGAAACCAAATCTTAACCACTTCGCCAGCAATGTCGATGTCAGCAGAAACAGTCTGAAAGACGACACGACGATGGTCGGCAAAATCCTCATTGTCGACGACGTGGCCACCAACCGCATCGTCCTGAAGGTCAAGCTCAGCGCGGCCTTCTACCTGCCGGTGATCGCGGCCGATGCGGTGTCCTGCCTTGCCCTCGCGCGGGCCGAACGTCCCGACCTGATCCTGCTGGAACAGGCTTTGCCCGACATGCAGAATGCCGAAGTGTTGCGGCGACTGGCACAGGATCCCGTCACGCGGACCATCCCGGTGATCGTGATCACATCGCGGCACGATCCCGACATCCGTATCGCGGCCCTCGCCGCCGGCGCGCAGGACGTCCTGTCACGCCCCGTGCATGACCAGATGCTGCTGGCCCGCATCCGCAGCCTGATCCGCGCGCGAACCGATCTTGACCCGGCACAGGATCTGGACGGCCCGGCAGAACTGGACGAGGCCGCGGCGTCCTTCGGCTATCCCGGCAAGATGGCAATCGTCACCACCACGGAGACCGGGGCCAAGGGCTGGCAGGCGTCGCTGCATCCGGAGTTTTCCGGGCAGATGACCGTCTTTGACAACGCACATGACCTGGCTGCGGCGATATCGGATGCAGACGCTGCGACGGTGCCGGATGTCTTTGCGATCGAAACGGGCCCCGATGACACCGAATCGGGTCTGCGCATCCTGTCTGAACTGCGCAGCAGCCAGATCGCGCGCCATTCCGCGATCTGCCTGATCCGGCCGGATGATGATCCTGAAAAGGCAGCACTTGCTTTTGACATGGGCGCCGACGACGTGGTTCCGGCCGCAATGTCGCCTGCCGAAATCATGCGCCGGCTGCAACGCCTTCTGGCGCGCAAACGTGAAGCGGACCAGCACCGTGCCGCGATTGGGGACAGGTTGCGCCTGGCGGTCATCGACCCGCTGACCGGCATTTACAACCGGCGTTTCGCCTTGCCGCACATGGCCCAGATCGGCCGACGCGCCATGGACGAGGGCACCAACTTTGCCGCCTTTGTTGTCGACATCGACCGCTTCAAGCGGGTGAATGACCGCCATGGCCATGCTGCAGGGGATGCGGTCCTGGTCGAGGTTGCGCACCGGATGGCGGCAAACCTGCGTCCGGGCGATCTTCTGGCGCGGATTGGCGGCGAAGAATTCCTTGCGGTCCTGCCCAACGTCACGCTGGCCGAGGCGCAGGGGATCGCCGAACGTCTGTGCCGGGCGATCTCGGCCGACAATTTCCACTTGCCGGACGGCACGACACTCCAGATCACCGTATCCATCGGGATGGCGATCAGCGACGCGGCGCGCGCCGAACAGGCCAATGCGCTGATCGAAGAAGCCGATCTTGCGCTTTTGGCGGCAAAGTCTGCCGGGCGGAACCAGGTCACGCTTGGCCGCAGCGCGGCCTGACAATGCCGCCTGTCCGCCGCAGCCGATCAGGGCGCGGCCGCTTTCTTGCCGCGCCGGATCGTTGTCTCGAGCCGGTCGGCAAAGGCGGCGCGCGCATCCGGCGGCATGGCGGCCAGCAAGTCCAGCAGCAGGTCCTGCCCCAGTTTCTGACGCTGCAGCGCACGGTCGTTGTAGCGCAGGAACAGGGCAGCCACGTCATCGCGTCGAAATTCTGGCGCGCGCAGGACGGCCAAAAGTTGCGCAAGGTCGCTTTCAACCTCGGGTCGCTGGGCCCGCAGATCGGGGGCAGCGTTCCGCAAGGATCGCCGCAGCCGCTCGCGATCCTGCCGTGTCAAGGCTTCGCTCAAGGGGCCGAAATTCAGATCGCGCAGCGCGGCCATGCGCGCGAAGGGTCCGTCCCGCAGCATCGCCCCGCCCACCGCACCCAGAAACAAGAGATTCAGGCCCAAGGACACGACCAGAACGATCCTGCCCCAGGATCGGGCGGCCGGGAGGGGTGGCGTGGTCTGGGGTTCAGCGTCGGACATCTGTTATCCTTCTGCCAGCAGGTCGCCCGCATCGGGCCAAAGATCGACGCTGATATCAAGGTCCGCACCCCAGACCGCATCGGTCAGTGCCGCCAGCGGGGCGGGCTGCGCAAACCCGAGCAGCACGCCGAACAGCGCCACCGACCCCAGACCGGCAAGCACCCTGCCACCGCCGACCGCCGCCGCGATCCTGTACCAGTGTCCCTGCAGCCCTGACGCCGGGCGGAACCGGACGGGGACGGACTGTGCCCGGCCCTGCACCGCCGCAGCATCGGCCAGAATGCGCGCCATCAGCGCGGGCGGCACTGGGCGTCGCGCCGCGCCAAGCCCTGACAAAAGCTGGTCGAGTTCGCTATCGCTATCCGCCGCCACGTTCGTCATCCTTGTATCCCAGCGCGTCGCGCCGACCCGCAAGCGCCGCAGTCAATGCCTGTCTGCCCCGCGCCGTCAGACTTTCGACCGCCTCGACGCTCATGTCCATGATGTCGGCGATCTGCGGGTTGGACAGCCCTTCGATATGCCGCAGCACCACCGCCTGCCGCTGGCGATCGGGCAATCTGTCCAGTGCCTGTTCCAGCGCCGCTTCGCGGTTGGCCTGCATCATCCTTGCCGCAACGGTTGGCGCAGTATCGGCAACATCCGGTACCTCGGCCAGATCCGCCGCGATCCGCCGCCGCTGCCGCCCGCGAAGCCGGTCGGTGCACAGGTTTGTCGTCACGCGGTAAAGCCAGGTGGCCACCTGCGCCTCGCCCGGCCTCCACGCGCCTGCAACGCGCCAAAGCCGCAGCATCGTCTCTTGGGTCACGTCCTCGGCCTCGGCGCGGTCGCCGGACAAAAGGCGCGTCGCATAGCCAAGGATGCGCGGCACGAACCGTTTGCTCAGGACATGCGCCGCCTGCCGGTCCCCGTTTGCAAAGAGAACCAGCAGCACCTCGTCCGAGGCTGTGGCCAAGCCGTCCAGCGCCATCTCCATCCGGCCTCAGATGTACCGCAGGCCTGGCAGAAGGCAAAGCGCGGCCCCGCGCGCCGTGACGGTCGCGCGGACCAGCGGCCGCCGCATCAGTTCGCAGGCTGGTCATCGCCGCGTTTCGGGCGACGATCACCCCGGCGGTCCGCCATCCTTTGCGCGGCGGCATCCGCCTCTTGCCGCGAGATCGCGCCATCGCCGTCGGCATCGATGCGGTCAAAGACCTGCCAGGCGCCGGGGCGCGCGGCCATCTCGGCCGCAGACAAAAGCCCGTCGCCGTCGCTGTCCAGACGGCGCACCATTTCTGCCGCCCTTGCATTCACGCGCTCAGTCATGTCGGCCAGTTGCATCGCGGCAAGTTCCTGGGCGCTCATCAGGCCGTCGCCATTGGCATCGGCAGCCTTGACGCGGGCGGACCGCGCCGCCTCGATCTCGGCTTTGGTGACTTTGCCGTCCTTGTCGCCATCCAGCCGGTCGAAGTTGAACCCCGACAAGGCGCCTTCGCCCGGACCGCGCTCGGCCATGGCCGGGCTGATGATCCCGATGGTCCCCAGAAAGACCACCCCTGCAAGCAGTTTCGATGTCGTCATCTCATGCGTCTCCCGCTATTGTGCCGCGATGTCCTTGGTCGGCAATCATGCAGAACAAACGCCACATCCTGCGGATTCCGTCGCGGTGTCCGGCGATTTCTGTCTTGGCTTTGCTGCACCCCTGCGGTCAGCCCTGCGACGATCCCGCCTCTCACCTTTTCGGGGGCGGCGGCTTATGTCATCGTGACTTGCGCATAATGCGCAATCGGAACCCCGGTCGCTCGCGACAAGGGCCCTGTCCAGCAACAGCGACCGCCATGATCCAGGAACCTGCGATTTTCACCCCCGGCACCGAAGAACGCCAGTTACGCCCGGCCTTGCTGCGCGGATGGAACCGGCGCTGCCCGTCCTGTGGCACGGGGCCGATGTTTCGCGGCTATCTGAAGGTTCGCGAAAGCTGCCCGGTCTGCAGCGAGGTGCTGTCGCATCACCGCGCGGATGACGGCCCGGCCTATCTGACGATCCTGATCGTCGGGCATCTGATGGCACCGCTTTTGCTGTTTTCGTTCGTGCGCTGGCGTCCGGATCCATGGCTTTTGGCATCCGTGTTTTCGGTCGGCACCATCGGGCTGTCGCTGTTCTTGCTGCCGCGGCTCAAGGGAGCCATGATCGGGTTGCAATGGGCAAGGGAAATGCACGGTTTCGGGGCTGCGCGTGACGATTGACGCCGTTCCCATCCGTGCCGCGGCCACCATCGTCCTGTGGCGCGACGCGGGTTCGGGGCCGGAGGTCGTCATGGGACAACGCGGTGCCGGAGCCGCCTTCATGCCGTCGAAATACGTCTTTCCGGGCGGCGCGGTGGATCAGGGCGATGCGGTCGGTCCCCGGATGCCGGGCCTGTCCGCGACGTGCCGCCGGCGGTTGGCGCTGGCGCCTCTGGCCGACTCTCCGGATGCGGATGCAATCGCCCGCGCCGGTCTGCGCGAGCTGGACGAAGAGACGGGGCTGACGGCGTTGTCCGGCGCAGACCTGCGCTTCGTCTTTCGCGCGATCACACCGCCCGGGCGGGGACGGCGGTTCGACGCACGGTTCTTCCTTCTTGCCGCGACCGAGGCGCGTGGCGATCTGAACGGCTTTTCCGGCGCCTCGGGCGAGCTTGGGCGGCTGCACTGGATCGGCCTTGGCGAGGCGCGCCGGCTTGATCTGCCCTTCGTCACCGAGATCGTGCTGTCTGAGGTCGCGGCGATCCTGCAGGGGCAGGATCAGCCGGGCGTGCCCTTTTTTGACAATTCCGGTCCCGGCCCTGCCTTCCGGCGGCTGGACTGATCAGGCCGCGTCGGCCCGGTCGGCCTTTTGCACCGGATAGATCGGATGCGGCACCGGGTCCTTGGCGTGAAAGAAGTACTCGCGAAAGATCTCGGCATAGTTGCGATAGGCATAGGCGTCGTTGCGGCGCAGAAAATGCGCGCGCCTTGCGGCATAAAGCGCCGGCAGGCGATACCAGGCCGTCGTCGGATGCATGTGATGCACAACATGGTAATTGTTGTTCAGGAACAGGACCGACAGGGGACCGCGATCCTCGATCACCACGGTCCGCGCGCGCGCGGATACATGCGCGCGGTGTTCCAGATAGGTGCGGATTTTCAAGAGGCTGTAGCCGATATAGACCGCTAGCAGATAGGCCCAGACCGGCATCGTGCCCACGCTCGCCAGCCACCAGAATACCGGCACCGCACCTGCAGCATTCAGCAGCCAGGCCTCGGCAATGCCGGGGGCACCGCGCCGCCAGGCCTGCCAGTCGCCCTTGACCAGCGCCCAAAGACTGATCGCCGGTCCCACGACCATGCGCCCGCACAGGGTGTTGTTGAAGCGATAGAGCGCCTGCGCCGGCCGGGGCAGCACGGCCCAGTCCCGGGGGGCCTGAAAATTAGACTCGGGGTCGTCGAACGGATCGGTCAGGTTGGGATCGTAATGGTGCTGCAGATGCAGGTCGCGGAACCGGCCATAGGGCATGATCAGCATCAGCGCCGGAAACACCAGTGCCTCGTTCAGCCGCCTGTTTGCAAAAGGGTGGCCATGCAGCACTTCATGCTGCAACGATGAAAACTGTGCAATCGACAGGGCCGTTAGCAGCAGCGACAGGATCGCCAGATCGCCCCATAACGTGGTTCCGACAGCCCAGACCGCATAAGTTGCCACCATGACGACGAGCGTCGGCCATTCAAATTCGCGCTTAGTCTGGTCCATCTTGCCTGCGGCGTCCCTTTTTTTCTTTGAAATCTATACGTTGCAGGGCATTGTGGGAATAGAGAACATTCGAAACAGAAGTCAACGTTTGGCGATTGAATCCATCAGGTGTTTGCCATGCAAGACAAACGTGACCGATCCGCGATCTTCCGTGATCGTCTGGCACAGGGGCTGACCCTGCGCGGCCTGTCGCAAAGCGCGCTGGCAAGGGCAGCGGGGGTCGACAGGTCCACCATTTCGGCGCTTTTGGGGGCGGGAACGCGGTTGCCCAATGCCCAGCTTGCCGCCGATTGTGCGACGGCGCTTGGCGTCACGTCGGACTGGCTGTTGGGATTGTCGGAACGACCGGAACCACTGCAGGGACTTCTGGCCGAGGCGATCACCATCACCGAAGCCCCGCGCGCCCTTTTTGATGACGCCATCTATGCCTGGCACCGCGAGGCCGCAGGCTACAAGATCCGCCATGTGCCCGCGACATTGCCCGACATGCTGAAGACGCGCGCCACGGTTGACTGGGAATATCGCGCGGCCCTTGGCGCATCGGCGGATCAGGCGATCAGCGCCTTTCAGGACCAGCTTTTGTGGCTGCGCGGGGCGCGCAGCGACTATGAGATCGCGCTCCCCCTGCACGAACTGACCTGCTTTGCCGAGGCATCGGGATATTGGTACGGGCTGCCCGCCAAGGTGCGGCTCGACCAGCTTGACCACCTCATCGGGCTGTGCAACGCGCTTTACCCGTCGTTGCGGCTATATCTTTTCGATGCCCACCGCGTCTATTCGGCCCCGGTCACGATCTTTGGACCGCACCGCGCCGTGGTCTATCTGGGGCGGCACTATCTGTCGTTCCAGGACCACGCAACCGTGCAGGTGCTGTCACAGCATTTCGACTGGCTGGTGCGCGAGGCGGCGCATGGCGCGCGCACCGTGACCGACCATCTGGAACAGTTGCGCGCCGGAATCGAGCCGGACGACTGACCCTAATCGATGCGCAGCCGCGCAAGGTCATAGCCGTTGAAATCAAGGATCTCTCGCGCTGCCGCCAGACGATCGGCCGGCAGATCGCCCGTCCGGTCCAGCACAAACCCGAACGCCCCCGAAGGTGTGCCGATCACCAGCGTGCGGTTGTCGGCATCATCCCAAAGCACCCACCACGCCTCGCCGCCGCCGATGGTGAAGCGGCCCGGCCCGACGGATGTTACCGCGCCCGACCAGCCCTGCAGGCGCCCCGCCATGCAGATGCGGGCGTCACCCGTGGTTGCCCCGGACAAGTCTTTGGAAAAAGTCGCCCCGCCCCCGGCGCATCCCGGTTCGGCGGCAAATCCCGCGACCTGCACCCACGTCCCCGTCAGGCGCGAAAGGTCAAAGCTTGCATTGGAATAGATCGGGTCGCCCGACGATCGCAGCGGCTGGGCAATACGCGACCCCGTGCAGGCCGCAAGACCCGCCAGGATGGCGGCGATCAGGGCCATCCGCACCTGCGGTCGGGGGCGGCGTGGCGTCAGGGTCAGTTGAGGCACAGCGTTACCCGCCCGCCATCTGACTGCAGCACTTCGTTGCACCCCAAGAGCGGATCAATGGGTGCGCAGGTTCTGGATCGAGCCAGACACTGACCCTTGCAATCGCCTTCCCTGTCGCAGGATTTGCCGCCGTCCCGGGTTTGCCGGACACAGATATAGCCTGCACCCCCGCCGATGGATGTCCAGCGTCCGCGGGACTTTTCGCATTTTGCCTGTTCGGGGGTTTTCCGTGCTTGCGCGACCGGACTTGCCAGCGGCGCAGGCAAATCTGCCGCAACGGCGGCGCCCGTATCAGGGCGGGGCTTGGGGCGCGTTGCGGGCGGGCCGCCAGCACCCGGGGCACTGACCGCTTCGACCGGGGTCGGCTGCTCCGCCGCGTCGACCATGGCCGGCTTCAAGGGATCATTCAGCATTGTCGTTGCAATCGCATCTCCAGCACCTGTGGGGGCAGCCCCCGTTGCCGCGTCGCCCGTCAGAACACCCGGAACGCAAGCGTTCAGCATAACCGTCAGCACCGCCATGATGATCGTCGTTCGCCGCATCGCCACTCTATCCTTGATTGCGCCAAAGGGACCCGATGACGGGCCCGGATGCAAGCCGACAATCAATAGGGCTGCGGATGTGCCTGGTGTGCCCGCGCGATGTCGTCGAGGATTTCGCGCGGCAGAACCAGTCCGGCGGCACCGATGTTCACCGACAGTTGATCAAGGCTGGTGGCGCCGATGATCGGGATGTTGACAAAGGGGCGTGCGCGGCACCAGGCGATGGCCATCTGCGCCGGGTTCAGCCCATGCCGCGCGGCGATCGCCAGATAGGCGTCGACAGCCCCAAAGGCGCGCGGCGTCGCGCGCCCGCTCAGGTCGGGGTTGTTCACCCGGCGCGATCCGGCGGGGATCACGTTGCCGACATACTTGCCCGTCAAAAGCCCGGTCGCCAGTGGCGAGAACCCCAGAAGCGGCATGTCCTCCATCACCGAAAACTCTGCCCAGTCGGTATCGAACTGGCGACAGAGAAGCGAATACTCGTTCTGCACCGTCATCATGCGCGGCAGCCCATGTGCTGTGGCCAGCGCCAGCCAGCGCGCCGCGCCCCAGACCGTTTCATTGGAAAGTGCAACATGGCCGATCTTGCCTTCGGCGATCAGTTGCGCGGAAACATCAAGAAGATCAATCATTTGAGATTCTATCTTCAAGAGGTCCTGACCCGTCGGATCGAACTCCCATATCTTGCGAAAATGATAGTGGCTGCGGCTGGGCCAGTGCAGCTGGTAAAGGTCGATATGGTCGGTGTGCAGCCGGCGCAGCGATCCTTCGACCGCCTGGCGCAGGATGGCACCTGTCAGAGGCCCGCCCCGGCGCACCGCCTCCATCCCCGGTCCGGTCGCCTTGGTCGCCAGTACCACGCGGCTGCGCTGACCGCGCGCGACAAACCATGTGCCGATGATTTCCTCGGTCCGCCCGACCGTCGCGGCCGACACCGGGTTGACCGGATACATCTCGGCAGTGTCCCAGAAATCCACCCCGCGATCCATCGCCATGTCCATCTGGGCATGGCCCTCGGCCTCGGTGTTCCGCGTGCCCCAGGTCATCGTCCCCAGGCACAATTCCGACACGGTCAGGCCGGTTCGGCCAAGGGGGATACGCTTCATGCCGGTCTCCGGGGGTTGCGGGTCAGGCCAGACCCTAGCGGTCTTGCCGCCCATGACAAGCACCCTTCGCGCATGGGCCCATTCACCGCGTCACCGGCCCGGGACCCTCAAGATGACCGTGGGGGCGGCGCCATTTTGGCCGCGAAACGGCGGGTGACGGCACCCTGATGCCGCTGCCGCGCTGGCGGGCGGGCGGCAGTGGCCAACCCGTCTGGTCCTTGGTCCATCCATGCGCTAAACCCTGCGGCGACCCAAGACGCAAAGGGCCCTCATGGCACGTATCCTGATCACCTCGGCGATCCCCTACATCAACGGGATCAAGCATCTGGGCAATCTTGTGGGCAGTCAGTTGCCGGCCGATCTTTTCGCCCGCTATATGCGCGCCCGCGGGCACGAGGTGATGTTCATCTGCGCCACCGACGAACATGGCACCCCTGCCGAACTTGCCGCCGCAAAGGCGGGCAAACCCGTGGCGGAGTATTGCGCCGAAATGCACGCCGTGCAGGCGGAGATCGCGCGCGGGTTCCGCCTGTCGTTCGACCATTTCGGGCGATCCTCCAGCCAGCGCAACCACCGCCTTACCCAGCATTTCGCGGGGGCTTTGGACAAGGCTGGCCTGATCGCGGAAGTGTCGGAAAAGCAGGTCTATTCGATCGACGACAAGAGGTTCCTGCCCGACCGCTACATTACCGGCACCTGCCCCAATTGCGGGTACGAGGCGGCGCGCGGCGACCAGTGCGAGAACTGCACCAAGCAGCTGGACCCGACCGACCTGATCAATCCGCGTTCGTCCATTTCCGGTTCCACCAATCTGGAGGTGCGGGAAACCAAGCACCTTTACCTGCGCCAGCGCAGCCTTCGCGACAAGCTGGAGGCCTGGATCGACAGCAAGAAGGACTGGCCGATCCTGACCACCTCGATCGCGAAGAAATGGCTGAACGACGGCGACGGGTTGCAGGACCGTGGCATCACGCGCGACCTGTTCTGGGGCATCCCGGTGAAAAAGGGCGACCAGCCCTGGCCAGGGATGGAAGGCAAGGTCTTCTACGTCTGGTTCGACGCGCCCATCGAATACATCGCCGCCACCGCCGAATGGGCCGACGCCCACGGCAAGACCGACGCCGACTGGGAACGCTGGTGGCGCACCGACAAGGGTGCTGCGGACGTGACCTATTACCAGTTCATGGGCAAGGACAACGTGCCGTTCCATACCCTTTCCTTCCCCGCCACGATCCTGGGTTCAGGCGAGCCGTGGAAGCTGGTCGACTACCTCAAGTCCTTCAACTACCTCAACTATGACGGTGGTCAGTTCAGTACCTCGCAGGGTCGCGGCGTGTTCATGGATCAGGCGCTTTCCATCCTGCCCGCCGATTACTGGCGCTGGTGGCTGTTGTCCCATGCACCTGAATCCGCCGACAGCGAGTTCACGTGGGAAAACTTCCAAGCGTCGGTCAACAAGGATCTGGCCGACGTGCTGGGAAACCTTGTCAGCCGTGTCACCAAATTCGCCACGTCGAAATTCGGGGCTTTGGTTCCCGCAGGCGGCACCTTTGGCGCCATGGAATCTGCGCTGATCGCCGATCTCGGGGGGCGGATCGCCGAATACGCCACGCTGATGGAGGCGATGGAGGTACGCAAGGCCGCCGCCGAATTGCGTGCGATCTGGGTGATCGGCAACGAATACCTGCAATCCGCAGCGCCATGGACCGTGGTCAAGACCGATCCCGAACAGGCGCAGGCGATGGTGCGGCTGGCGCTGAACCTGATCCGCGTCTATGCCATTCTGTCGCGTCCCTTCATCCCCGATGCCGCCGCCGCGATGATGGCCGCCATGGGATCGGAGGACTGGTCCTGGCCCGAGGACATTTCCAGGGCGATGCGGATGTTGCAGCCGGGACACCCGTTCACCGTGCCGGAGAACCTTTTCCGCAAGATCACGGACGAGGAACGCGCTGACTGGCAGGTGCGGTTTTCGGGCGTCAGGACGTAAGGGGGCGCTGCCCCCGAAGCCCCTACCGGGACTTCTCCCCCGGGATACTTTTCCAGAGGAGAAGGGGACTTGCGGGGAACGCGTTCAGGCGTCCGCGATGACGACCTGCCGTTGCTGACCCAGACCTGCGATCCCCAGTTCCACCACTTCACCGGCCTTCAGGAAGCGTTGCGGTTTCATCCCCAGGCCCACGCCCGGCGGTGTTCCGGTCGAGATCACATCCCCCGGATGGAGCGTGAAGAACTGCGAAAGATAGCTGACCAGATGCGCGACGCCATAAACCATGGTGCGCGTCGAGCCCTTTTGCATGGTCTGCCCATTCAGGGTCAGCCACATGTCAAGGTTCTGAGGGTCCGCCACCTCGTCCCGCGTCACCAGCCACGGCCCCAGCTGGCCAAAGTTGTCGCAGGATTTTCCCTTGGTCCACTGGCCGCTCCGTTCGGTCTGGAAGGCGCGTTCGCTGACGTCATTCGTCACCGCATAGCCCGCGACATGCTTCAGCGCATCGGCCTCGCTCACGTACTTCGCCCTGGTTCCGATGATCACTGCCAGCTCTACCTCCCAGTCGGTCTTGACCGACCCGCGCGGGATGACGATTGGGTCGTTGGGTCCGACAATCGCCGATGTGGCCTTCATGAAGATGATCGGCTCCGGCGGTACCTTGGCCCCCGTCTCCGCCGCATGGTCGGAATAGTTCAGGCCGATGCAGATGAACTTGCCCGTTCCACCAACGCAGGGCCCCAGCCGCGTGCCCGGGGGCACCATCGGCAACACATCGGCATCCACCGCCCGGATGGCCGCGAGCCCCGCATCCGACAGCACCGCACCCGCGATATCGGGCACCACGCCCGTAAGGTCGCGCACCGAACCATCGCCGTGAACCAAACCGGGACGTTCGGCGCCCGCCTGTCCGTGCCGCAAGAGTTTCATCGCCGGATCTCCCCAGATTGCTGCTGCGCACTATCTACCGTGAGCGCAGCGGGATTGCCAAGCACCCCCCTTTCCCGTGAACAAAAACGGAATAGACTGGATAGCTCAGGGAGAATCAGCCATGCCGCACAACAACGCCAACGCCCTGACCGAGCGCCCGGACGTGCTGACCCGGCCAAAGCTGGAGGGGGGTCGGCGGTTCGTGCTGGACACGCCGTTCCAGCCCGCCGGCGATCAGCCGGCCGCCATTGCCGATTTGACCGCTGGCATCCGCGCAGGCGACCGGGATCAGGTGCTGCTCGGTGCCACCGGCACCGGCAAGACATTCACCATGGCGAAGGTGATCGAGCAAACCCAGCGCCCGGCCATCATCCTGGCCCCGAACAAGACGCTTGCCGCGCAATTGTACGGGGAATTCAAGAACTTCTTTCCAGACAACGCCGTCGAATACTTCGTCAGCTACTACGACTACTACCAGCCCGAAGCCTATGTCGCGCGGACCGACACCTATATCGAGAAGGAATCCCAGATCAACGAACAGATCGACCGGATGCGCCACTCGGCGACCCGCGCGCTCTTGGAACGGGACGATGTGATCATCGTGGCCTCAGTGTCGTGCATCTATGGCATAGGGTCGGTCGAGACCTATTCCGCGATGACCCAGGACCTGCTGGTCGGCCAGAACTACGACCAGCGCAAGATCATGGCGGAACTCGTGGCCCAGCAGTACAAGCGGCTTGAATCGTCGTTCCAGCGCGGTGCGTTCCGGGTGCGCGGCGACAGCCTCGAGGTCTGGCCCGCCCACCTTGACGACCGCGCCTGGCGGTTTTCATTCTTTGGCGACGAACTGGAGTCGATTGTCGAATTCGACCCCCTTACGGGTGCGAAGACCGACACCTTCAAACAGATCCGCATCTACGCCAACAGCCACTACGTCACCCCGCGTCCGACGATGCAGCAGGCGATCAAGGGGATCAAGGATGAGCTGTTCCACCGCCTGAAGCAGCTGACCGGCGAAGGCAAACTGCTGGAAGCGCAGCGTCTGGAACAGCGCACCAATTTCGACCTGGAGATGCTGGAGGCGACCGGTTCCTGCGCAGGGATCGAGAACTATTCCCGCTATCTGACGGGTCGCGCGCCGGGGGAACCCCCACCCACCCTGTTCGAGTTCATCCCCGACCATGCGATTGTCTTTGCGGACGAATCCCACGTGTCCGTCCCCCAGATCGGCGGCATGTACAAGGGCGACTTCCGCCGCAAGTTCACCCTGGCCGAACACGGCTTCCGCCTGCCGTCCTGCATGGACAACCGCCCCCTGAAGTTCGAGGAATGGGATGCCATGCGGCCCCAATCCGTCTTTGTCAGCGCGACCCCTGCAGCGTGGGAGCTGGAACAGTCGGGCGGCGTTTTCACTGAACAGGTGATCCGCCCCACCGGCCTGATCGACCCGCAGATCGAAATCCGCCCGGTGGAAATGCAGGTGGATGATCTTCTGGACGAGGTCCGCCGCGTCGCCGCCGCCGGGTTCCGCACGCTGGTCACCACGCTGACCAAGCGCATGGCCGAAGACCTGACCGAATACCTGCACGAACAGGGCATCCGGGTGCGCTATATGCACAGCGACATCGACACCATCGAACGCATTGAAATCCTGCGGGATTTGCGACTGGGGGCGTTTGACGTGCTGGTCGGGATCAACCTTCTGCGCGAGGGGCTGGATATTCCCGAATGCGGGCTGGTGGCGATCCTCGATGCCGACAAGGAAGGGTTCCTGCGGTCCGAAACCAGCCTGATCCAGACCATCGGCCGCGCCGCGCGGAACAGCGAAGGCCGCGTCATCATGTATGCCGACCGCATCACCGGCAGCATGGAGCGCGCGATCGGCGAAACCACCCGCCGCCGCGACAAGCAGATCGCCTACAACACGCTGCACGGCATCACGCCGACGACGATCAGGAAGAACGTCGAGGATGTGCTCTTGGGGGTGTATCAGGGCGACACCGACCAGTCCCGCATCACCGTCAAGGTCGATCAGCCGATGGTTGGCCCGAACCTGGCGGCGCACCTCGATGCGCTGCGCATGCAGATGCGCAAGGCGGCCGAGAACCTGGAGTTCGAAGAAGCTGCCCGCCTGCGAGATGAGGTCAAGCGGCTGGAGGCGGTGGAACTGGCGATTGCCGATGACCCCCTGGCGCGGCAGTCGGTGGTCGAGGAGGCGGTGGAGGCGGCGACCAAGATGACGGGGCGGAGCACGGCAGGGCGTCCGGGGCAAAGGGGCGGGAAGCGGAGCAACAGGGGGAGGTGAGGGTCAGGCGGCGGGCTCAGCCACCTTTGGCCAAGCCTCGTCCAGCCAGAATTCGCCACTGCTGCGATAGCCGCCCCGGATCAGGAAACCTGTGGTTTTCACCTCGGGGTGTGCGTCAGCCCAGTCGCGGAAGCGGTCTCTGGTCACAATCCGCGCCCCAAGATCGCGCGCGGCGCTGAGCAGATAGGGGTCGGCCTGGGTGCCTTTTGGGACAACAAACACCCGATCCTCGCGCAGGCCCAATAGCTTGGCAAAGTCCCGTTCGTTCATGTAGCGGTCGGAAAGCTTGTAGCCCGCGTTCGCATCGAACACGACACCGGGGGAAAAACCACGTGTTTTCAGTTCCTTGATGACCGCCTGAACCGATGCGATCTGCGGTGTTTCGTCCTTCCAGTGCATAACATTCGAGCCGTCGATGATGATCCAGTGGGGGGTGCCTTCTGGGTCCGCCATTGCAGGTCGGCGTGGCCGACCAACGGAAAAGACCAGAATGACAAGGGCGAGGAAGAACAGCGCAACCAACATCACCGGCTGCTGCAAAAGACGCTCCGCGATACCGGTCTTGCCGGGTGGCGGGGTCAGGAATGCAATTTCTGCCAATGGCAGAATGCGCGGGAAAAAGGACATTCTTTCAAGATAATGGAACTGCCATAAATCGCGCAAGCTTTTGTTTTGACGTTGCGTTTCGTATTCACCGATGCCTGAAAGTGACAGCTTTTGCCCCCCTCACACCACCCCCGTCACCTCATACATCACCGGCTCGAACCCCCGGCACAGCCCCGAAATCACCCGGTTTCGCTCGCGCATTTCCGGGGTGCGCAGCATCGCCTGGTAATCCTCGCGCCGCGCCCATTGGCTGTAGTTGCAGACCCGCGTCATCGCGTCGTTCATGTGCAGGCCCGCCGCCACAAATCCCGGCTGGTGGCGGATCACCTGATCATAGGCCGATTGCAGCGCCTCCATCAGGTCCTGCGCGGTGGCGGGCGTCATCTCGAAGGTGGTGATCACCGTCTGGCCCGAAAAAGTCTTTGTGATTTCCATGACTTGCCCTCCACATCCTGCAGGATGCCACAGAATCGCGCAAAGATCATCCGTTGACCGCGCCCGACGGCAAGGTTTAGGTGCGGGGATGAAGCTTCTGGATCCCAACGACCCGTTTTTCGCCAGACCCGCCGTGCGCTGGGCGACCGTGCTGGTTCCCGCCGCAATGACCGGGTTCGAGCTTGTCTATGGCGGGCCGGGCTGGGCCGTCGTGTTCGGCGTGGCGGCGGCCTATGCGTTCTGGATGCTGATCGTCAAGGGGCCGGATCAGGGCTGAAGGGCCGCCAGAATCTCTGCCGCCAGCGCCTCCACCTCGCGCCTGGCAGGGCTGGAACCGGCCTCGACGACTGCCCGTCCCTGCCCCAGAGTTTCAGCGAAAACAACGCGTTGGCCAAGCGTCGCGGCGGCCACCCGTGCCAGATCTCCCGCCGCCGCCGCCACCTCATCGCCCAGACGTGTCCCGGTCTTGGTGCGGTTCAGGACGATCAGCGCGCGGCGGTTTTCGCGGGCGACAAGATCAAGGACACCATCGGTCGCCCAAAGGTCAACGTGGCTGGCCGAAACCGGGATCAGCACCAGATCGGCCTCGCGCAGCGCCGGGCGCAGGTCGGCATCGACCTTGGGCGGCGTGTCGATGATCACGATGTCATTGACCTTGCGCAGCTTTTCGCACTCATAACTGACCCCCCAGGCCGACGCGGTGGCAAATTCCACCCCCGGATCGCCCAAGCCACGCCGCGTCATGAACCAGCGCCCCAGCGAGCCCTGCGGATCAGTATCCAGCAGCGCAACCTTTTGACCTGACTGCAGAAAAGCCATGCCGAGATTGACCGCGAGGGTGGTTTTGCCGGATCCGCCCTTTTGCTGTGCGATGGTGATGACCTGGCCCATGGCGCCCCCTTGCTGCAGCGCAGCATAGAGCGATTCGGGACAAGTTAACAGCGGATGCTGGCCCGCATCTCGCCACTGTCGCCGGTCAGCGAGGACTCCACCAGCCTGCAGCCCGTCACCTCCGGGATCAGTGCGATCATCGTGGCGCGGATCGCCTGGTGCTGCCCGCGTGCGGCATAGCCGAGGCGGATCACCTCCACCCGGTTATCCTTTTGCAAAACCGTGTAATTCCGCCCGTCGCGGGTGACATCCGTGCGCGTGGCCCCCAGAAACTCCACCGCTGGTGACGCGCCGCAGGCGGTCAGCAGCATCAGGGCGGCGAAAAGGGGCGTGCGGTCGGTGAACATGTCCCCATCTGGCGGCAGCAAGGTTAAGACGGCGTTAACAAGACTGCCACGGTTGCAGAGGCGTGCCGGACGTCTGCGCCGCGTATGGTCTGCGTCGGCCTTTTGTCGGGTACCCGTCAAGACGGCCGTCGGGCGGGAACCCCGGCGCACCGCCGCGCGTTGGCCCGTCGAAACTCCAACAAAGGATGCCGCCCGATGACCCTGCGCATGATGTTCCTGCCGCTGATTGCCCTGATGACCCTGACCGCCTGCGAGACGATCAAGGGCGCCGGGCGCGACCTGGAAGGTGCCGGTGAGGCGATCACCGACCAGGCCCAGGAAACCAAGACCCAGATGTGACGGCGTTGCGGGCCGGGGTAGCCAGCGCGACCCCGGCCCGATAGCATCACCGCCGCACCCAAGGCCGGGGCGGGTTCAGAAAGGATTGACAGATGATGAAAAGAACCTTGGGGCTGGCAGCCCTTTTGCTGACAGCGGGGCTTTTGTCCGCCTGCGCGCCCTTGCTGATCGGCGGCGGTGGGGCGATTGTCGCCGATCAGGTTGTCGAGGACCAGAACGGCGGCGACGGGTTATTCTGATTGGGGTGAGGGGCGGCGCGGGCCAAAGGCACGCGAAAAGGGTCCAGCAGACCCTTTTCAGCCCCGAACGCCCGCGAACGCCTTCGCGGGCCGGACGGTTAGCCGGGCGGTTATTGGGTCCTCTTTCCCGATGAAGGATCATCACGCCAGAGCGCGGTGCCCGGACCGCCGGGGCGGTTCGGGCTCTGCCCAGCGAGCCGGGCCTCGGGGTATGTTGAGCGGATTTGGTCGGTGGGATACACCGTTTCATAGTGCATCATTTGATGTTCGGATCTAGCTGTCCATTTTGAGAGCAGAAATAAACGCCTCCTGCGGAATCTCGACCTTGCCGAACTGGCGCATCCGCTTCTTCCCGGCCTTCTGCTTGTCCAGCAGCTTCCGCTTCCTTGACGCATCCCCGCCATAGCACTTCGCCGTCACGTCCTTGCGCATCGCCGACAGCGTCTCGCGCGCGATCACGCGGGCACCGATGGCGGCCTGGATCGGGATCTTGAACATGTGGCGGGGGATCAGCTCTTTCAGCTTTTCCACCATCGCGCGACCTCTCGCCTCGGCCCGGTCGCGATGGACCATCATGGACAGGGCATCGACGGGTTCCTCGTTCACCAGGATCGACATCTTGACCAGGAAATCCTCGCGGTATTCGCTGATCTGGTAGTCAAAGCTCGCATAGCCCTTGGTCACCGATTTCAGGCGGTCGTAGAAGTCAAAGACGACCTCGGCCAGCGGCAGGTCATAGACGACCATTGCGCGGGAACCGGCGTAGCTCAGGTCCAGCTGGATGCCGCGGCGGTCCTGGCACAGTTTCAGGATATCGCCGAGGTATTCGTCGGGCACCATGATGGTGGCCTTGATGCGCGGCTCGTCGATATGGTCGACATAGGTGAGGTCGGGCATGTCGGCGGGGTTGTGCAGATCGCGCACCTCGCCGTCCCTCATGTGCAGCTTGAAGACCACGGAGGGCGCGGTGGTGATGAGATCAAGGTCGTATTCGCGTTCGAGCCGGTCGCGAATGACCTCCAGGTGCAGAAGACCAAGAAAGCCGCAGCGGAAGCCGAAGCCCAAGGCCGCGCTGGTTTCCATTTCGCTGCTGAAGCTGGCGTCGTTGAGCGAGAGCTTTTCGATCGCCTCGCGAAGGTTTTCGAAATCGGCGGCATCGACGGGGAAAAGGCCGCAAAAGACGACCGGCTGGGCGGGTTTGAAACCGGGAAGGGGTTCGGCGCAGCCGCGGCGTTCGTGGGTGATGGTGTCGCCGACGCGGGTGTCGCGGACCTGCTTGATGGAGCCGGTGAGGATGCCGATCTCGCCCGGACCCAGTTCGTCGATGTCGACCATCTGGGGTTTGAGGACGGCCAGCTTGTCGATGCCGTAGACGGCGTTGGTCTGCATCATGCGGACGCGGTCGCCCTTGCGCATGACGCCGTCCATGATGCGCACCATGACGACGACGCCGAGATAGGCGTCGTACCATGAATCGACCAGCATGGCTTTCAACGGCGCATCGCGGTCGCCTTTCGGGGCGGGCAGGCGGTGGACGATGGCTTCCAGCACGTCGGGGATGCCGAGGCCGGATTTGGCGGAGATGGCGATGGCGTCGGAGGCGTCGAGGCCGATGACATCCTCGATCTGCTGCTTGATGCGCTCGGGTTCGGCGGCGGGAAGGTCGATCTTGTTCAGGACAGGCACGATCTCGTGGCCCGCATCCAGCGCCTGGTAGACATTGGCGAGGGTTTGGGCCTCGACGCCCTGGCTTGCATCGACCACGAGGAGCGAGCCTTCGACGGCGCGCATCGAGCGGGAGACTTCGTAGGCAAAATCGACGTGGCCGGGGGTGTCGATCAGGTTGAGGATGTAGGTGCGGCCGTCCTTCGCGGGGTATTCGATGCGGACGGTGTTGGCCTTGATCGTGATCCCGCGTTCACGCTCGATATCCATGCTGTCCAGCATCTGCGCCTTCATGTCGCGCGCAGCCA
The DNA here is from genome assembly GCA_021155205.1 of Rhodobacterales bacterium. GTDB lineage: Bacteria > Pseudomonadota > Alphaproteobacteria > Rhodobacterales > Rhodobacteraceae > JAJNPS01. Next base: position 47,736 of record JAJNPS010000031.1, on the reverse strand, counting down.
CCGTGCCGGTCATCTGGATGAGCCGGTCGGCGAGGGTGGATTTGCCGTGGTCGATATGCGCCACGATGGAGAAGTTGCGGATGAGATGAAGCTCGGTCATGGGGGGCATATAGCGGGAAGCGGGGGGGCCGGGAAGGGGTTGGTTGGATGGCAAATCCAAGGACGTTGCAGCCTTCTTGACCGACACCGAGATCGGCAGCAGTCTGGCAAAGCGGCAGGGAGACCAGAGCCATGGACGACAGGCAGTTCGGGACCGAGGATGCGCGGGGGCACTGGGCGCCGGATCGGCCGATTTCCTACGGTCCGGCCTTTGACTGGCCGCCCGACCCGCGGCATCTGGCAAAATGGCTGTTCGGGTTTCCGGGGTATTTCCTGCCGTGGAACCTGTTCTACGCAGTGATGGCGGTGGTCCTCTGGACGTGGTTTTCACCGTCGCTCGAGACCACGAAAGACCTCGCCCCCGGCTGGATCGCCTATCTGCTGATCCGCAATGAAATCCTGGCGGTGCTGGTCTATGGCGCGTGGCACCTGTGGCTGTATTCGTGGCGCCGGCAGGGCACCGCGTTCAAGTACAACCGGCAGTTCCCGCGCGAGAAGTCACCGGGGTTCCTGTTCGGCAACCAGACCTGGGACAACATGTTCTACACCCTCGTCAGCGGTGTCCCGATCTGGACGGCCTACGAAGTGCTGCTGCTCTGGGCCTATGCCAATGGCTGGGCGCCGATGATCACCTGGGCCGGCAACCCGGTCTGGTTTGTTGCGGTGTTCTTTCTGGTGCCGTTGATCCACGAGGTGGGGTTCTATTTCTGCCACCGGTTCCTGCATTTCAGCCCGCTCTACGAGATTGCGCACAAGCTGCATCATCGCAATATCAACCCCGGGCCATGGTCAGGACTGTCGATGCACCCGATCGAGCACATGATCTATTTTTCGACCATCCTGCTGTTCTTCATCATCCCCAGCCATCCGGTCCACATGATCAACCTCGCCTCGCGCCTTGGCGTTTCCCCGGCGCAGGGGCATACAGGGTTCGACCGGGTGGTACTGGGGGACAATACCAGCTTCGAGGCGAGCTATTACGCGCATTACCTGCACCACAAGTATTTCGAGGTGAACTACTCGGACGGAATGGTGCCTTTGGACCGCTGGTTCGGGTCGTTCCACGATGGCAGTCCGCAGGCGCATGAGGCGATGCAGGCGCGCCGGTTGCGGCGGACTGCCTGAGCCAGGCTTGCGCGACGATTGTATCGGGGCGTGGCAGCGGATAAGGGTTAGAAGCGACCTGCGCGAAAGGCCCCCTGACCGATGATCCGACCGCTCGCCCTGACTGTGACGATGCTGGCCCTTGCCAGTACCGCCGACGCCGGGCCGATCGAGGGGGCCTGCCTGTCGTCAGGTCGCGACGCCGCCGACCGCGCGATCTGCGGCTGCATCCAGGGCCTGGCGGACCAGATGCTGGACGGGTCCGACCAGCGGCGGGCGGCCAGGTTCTTTCGCAACCCGGAACTGGCGCATGACACCATGCTGTCGGACACCAGGCGCAACGACGCGTTCTGGCAACGCTGGGAAAATTTCGGCGCCGCGGCCGAGCTTTACTGCGCGCCGCAGCCTGCAGAAGGCTGAACCGGCGCATTTGGCCAGTTGCAAGCGCGGCGCGCTTGGCGAACTCTTGAACTGCATCCCGGATGGAGATTCTGCGCCGATGTCGGCAACTGACGCCGCAAGAATGCCGTTGTGGTCGATGGCAGCACCTTTGCTGGCCAGCGGTTTTCTGTTGGCGGACGGTTTTGGCCTTTTTGGCACCGACACCACGCCGTTGCTGGTGGCGGCGGCAGTGCTGCTTGGTGCGGCGGTGTTTGCCGCGGTCCATCACGCCGAGGTGCTGGCGCTTCGCATGGGGGAACCGTTCGGGTCGATCCTTCTGGCGGTCGCGGTCACGGTGATCGAGGTGGCGCTGATCGTGTCGATCCTTTTGTCCGATGCCGCCAACAGCGATACCGTGGCCCGCGACACGGTTTTTTCCACGATCATGATCGTTCTGAACGGCGTCATCGGGCTGTGTCTGGTGATGGGCGGCAGACGCCACCATGAACAGCGGTTCCAGATCAGCGGGGCGGCAGCCGCATTGTCCGTGCTGGGCACGCTGGCGGTCTTTGCGCTGGTGATGCCCAATTTCACGACTGCGACGGAAGGACCCTATTACGTCCCTTTGCAGTTGCTGGTGGTGGGGGTGGCGTCGCTGGGCCTTTATGTCGTGTTCGTCTTTGTCCAGACCATCCGCCATCGCGACTATTTCCAGGAGACGTCGCGCGACACCAGCGACATGACGCAGCGTCCGCCCCGGCAGGTCGCGGCAATCAGTGCGGTCCTGCTGGTTCTGGCGCTGGTGGCGGTCGTGCTGCTGGCAAAAATGCTGTCGCCCCCGCTGGAACGCGCGGTCCGTGCGCTGTCCTTGCCGCGTGCGGTCGTCGGCGTTGTCGTTGCAGCGGTCGTTCTGCTGCCGGAAAGTGTGGCGGCACTGCGCGCGGCACTGGCCAACCGTCTGCAGGCCAGCATCAACCTTGCGCTGGGATCGGCGGTGGCCAGCATCGGGCTGACCATTCCGACCGTGGCGCTCGTCTCCATGCTGATCGACCGGCCGCTGCTGCTGGGGATCACGCCGCAGAACATGGTCCTGCTCGTGCTTACGCTGTTCGTGTCGGCGCTCACATTCGGCACCGGACGCACGACGATCCTGCAAGGTGCTGTGCATCTTGCGATCTTTGCGATCTTTCTGCTGATCGTCATCGTGCCCTGAACACCGCGCGCGGGCATCCGGGCGCTAGCGTTCGGTCGCGCCCTTGCCGGCAAGGATATGGTCGCGGAACCTTTCGATGCGGGCAGTCCGCGTCGCCGATGTTTTGGCCGATGACAGGTGGATCGCATAGCTTTTCCGCCGACCCCGCGTCAGGCCGTGAAAGGCCTCGGCCAGTTCGGGATCGGCGTCCATGGCATCGACCAACTCATCCGGCAGGTCGATGTCGCGGGCCATTTTCGGGGCCTTGATGCCTGCCGCCGCGTAGCCCATCGCCTCGGCCAGATAGGCGATGATGACCGGCTCTTGCCCCAGCACCTGCGTTGTGCCGGTGAACCGGATCACGTCGGCATGCGCCGTGTTCGGCCCCTGCTTTTCAAGCACGCCCTCAGGATCCCTCAGCAGACCCGCGTCAAAGAAACTCAGCCGGAAATCGCCGCGGAACGCCCCGATGATCGCAATGTTGCGCCCCGCATGGATGTAGCAGGGATGGCCCCACTTTACGGTCTCGGTCAGGCCCGCCGCCCGGCAGATCCGGCGCAGGACGGCAAGGCCGTCGGCCCAGACGCTGGTCGAACAATCCGCCGTGTCAAAGCGCGGGCAGCGGCCGCAGCCCCGGGCGAAGTAGTCTTCGATATCCGTGATCATCATGGCGTCGGTCGCCGGTTATGCCGCCACAGCCTAACGCGACCGGCACCGATGATCAAACGCTCCCGCGCCTAGCGAAAGGCCGGGCCATGCGCCCAGAGCGTCAGCGACCAGCGCAGGCCCGTGGTGACAGGCTGGACGCGGTGCAGGTGAAAGGACGGGAACACGATCGCCGTGCCGATTTCGCGCGGGGCGGTCTGGGGGGTGTGGCCGGACCAGATGTTCAGGGCACCACCCTGATAGGCGTCGGGATCGGACAGTTGCACCACCACCGTCAGCTTGCGCCGCATCGCCCACATGCCGCCGCCGATATCGGCATGCCAGTCGAAATGCGCCGCACGCGCGGCGTCATAGCGGGCGACCTGCGCGCTTTCGCCGAAATCGGTCAGGTCAAAGCCATAGCCTTCGCGGTTGGCGACGACGATGATGCCGATCATGCGGTCCATGACCCAGGCGGCCCCAGGCAGATCGTCCAGCCACAAGATGTCGGCGCGGCGCACCTGATGGGCAGTCGTGGCACCGACAAGGGCCGCATCGCGCATCGGGGCGCTGGTGCAAAGGTTGGTCAGATCCGCGCATTCGGTTGGCGACATCGCGCCCGGCATGACATGAAACGGACTCATCGCCCGCGCCCCCCCTGATCGGACAGGATGACGGCGGCAAGGCCGGACAGGATCAAAGGGCTGGGCATCATCGGGGCATCCACGCACCATCGCGTCTCGCCTTGTCCACGCTGCGCGCCGCGCCTGCAACGAAAAACCCCGCGCCGGTCCGGTGCGGGGTCGATTTCCAAAGTCATGCGCCGCAATCAGGCGGTGGCTTGCGCCTTCGCGATGTCTTTCTTGATGCGCAGCGCATCCGCCGACAGCTCGTCGTCCTTGGACTTGGCCAGGAATGCGTCGAGCCCGCCACGATGGTCGACCGTGCGAAGTGCCGCCGCCGAAATCCGCAGCTTGAAGGACTGGCCCAGCACGTCCGAGATCAGCGTGACCTCGTTCAGGTTCGGCAGGAACCGGCGCTTGGACTTGTTGTTGGCATGGCTCACTTTGTGGCCGGACATCGGGCCTTTGCCCGAAAGTTCGCAGACGCGCGACATCGCCTTGATCCCTTGGTGGCGGGACGCTTGGCGCCCCGTTTGCAACATGAAGGCACACCGCCGGACAGGCAGCGCGCCGAATTCGATGCCTGCCTTTAGGGGCATTCAGGGCAGAGGTCAAGCGATTCACCATCGCACCCGTGCGATCACCAACGTCCGCCGGGCTATCCGCGAAAACAACCGTTACGCGGGACTTTTCTTTGATGCTCGAATACATTATGCACCTGATCCATGCTGGTCCTTGTGCGCAAGCCCCTGTCCGCCCGACGCCGACGCGTCTGATCCTGCCCCCGGGTCCGTGCCCTGGGGGGCCAACGTCGCCGTTTATTCCCCGCCCCATGGCCTTGCCTGCTGTCAGAAGGACCCGCACCGCATGATTTCCGCTGTTTTGCCGACCTATAACCGTGCCCCGCTGGCGTTTGTTCGGGGTGAGGGATCGTGGCTGATCGCCGAGGATGGCAGCCGCCATCTGGACCTTGGCGCTGGCATCGCGGTCAACGCCCTTGGCCATGCCCACCCTGCCCTCGTAGCCGCACTGACCGAACAGGCCGCGAAACTGTGGCATGTCTCCAACGTCTACCGCATCCCGGAGCAGGAGCAACTGGCTGAGATGCTGGTCGACCGGACCTTTGCTGACACGGTGTTCTTCACCAATTCGGGGACCGAGGCGGCTGAACTCGCCATCAAGATGACGCGGAAATACTGGACCGAAAAGGGCGATCCCCGGATCGAAATCGTGACCTTTGCCGGATCGTTCCATGGCCGGTCAACCGGGGCCATCGCCGCCGCCGGATCGGAAAAGATGGTCAAGGGCTTTGGCCCCCTGATGCCGGGGTTCACCCATCTCGACTGGGCCGACCATGATGCGGTGCGCGCCGCGATCACGACCAAGACCGCCGCCGTGATGATCGAACCCGTTCAGGGCGAGGGGGGCATCCGCGTGGTGCCCGACCAGTGCCTCAAAGGGCTGCGCGACCTCTGTGACGCCACGGGTGCGCTGCTGATCTTTGACGAGGTCCAATGCGGAATGGGTCGCACCGGCAAGCTTTTCGCGCATGAATGGGCGGGGATCACGCCCGACATCATGATGGTCGCCAAGGGCATCGGCGGTGGCTTTCCACTGGGCTGCGTGCTGGCCACCGAAAACGCCGCCTCCGGCATGACGACAGGCACGCACGGATCGACCTATGGCGGCAATCCGTTGGGCTGCGCGGTGGGTGCGAAAGTCACGGAGATCGTTTCAGACGATGCCTTCCTTGCGGATGTGAACCGCAAGGGCGCGGCGTTCCGGCAGGGGCTTGAATCCCTCGTCGCACGGCATCCGAAGGTGTTCGAGGCGGTGCGGGGACAGGGCCTGATCCTCGGCCTGAAATGCCGCGCCGCCAACACCGATGTGCAAAAGTCGGCTTACGCCCAGAACCTGCTGGTCGTCACCGCCGCCGACAACGTGATCCGCCTGCTTCCGGCACTCAACATCCCCGATGTTGATATCGCCGAGGCGCTGGCACGGCTGGAGCGAACGGCAGCAGCAGTTGCCGTCTAGTCTCTTCACCTGTTTACAAATATCCTCGGGGGTCCGGGGGTGGAAAACCCCCGGCACGTGCCGCAACCGAGACGCCAGATGAACCATTTCCTCGACATCCACAAAACCGCTGCGGGCGACCTGCGGGCCATGATCAACTCCGCTCATGCGATGAAAACTGCCCGCAACGGCCGCCCCAAGGGCATGCCCGATGACGACCAGCCGCTGGCCGGGCAGATGGTTGCGCTGATCTTCGAGAAACCCTCGACCCGGACGCGCGTGTCCTTCGATGTCGGCGTGCGCCAGATGGGCGGGCAGACCATGGTCCTGTCGGGCAAGGAGATGCAGCTTGGCCATGGCGAGACCATCGCCGACACGGCCCGCGTCCTGTCGCGCTATGTCGATCTGATCATGATCCGCACGTTTGAAGAGGCCACACTTCTGGAGATGGCCGAACACGCCACCGTCCCCGTGATCAACGGCCTGACGAACCGGACGCATCCCTGCCAGATCATGGCCGACGTGATGACCTATGAGGAACATCGCGGCCCCATCGCCGGGCGGCGCGTGGTCTGGGCGGGCGACGGCAACAATGTCTGTGCCAGTTTCATTCACGCCGCCGGGCAGTTCGGGTTCGACTTCACCTTTACCGGCCCCGAAACGCTCGACCCCGAGGACAAGGCCGTTGCCTTTGCCCGCGCCCAAGGGTCGCGCATCGACATCGAACGCGACCCCTATGCGGCCGTTGCGGGCGCCGACCTGGTCGTCACCGACACCTGGGTTTCCATGCACGACCCGGAATCCGCCAAGGAACGCCGCCACAACCAGCTGCGCGGGTATCAGGTGAACGAGGCCTTGATGGCGCGGGCGAAACCGGACGCACTCTTCATGCATTGCCTGCCCGCACACCGCAATGACGAGGCGACCAGTGCGGTGATGGACGGCCCCCATTCGGTGATCTTTGACGAGGCAGAGAACCGGCTGCACGCGCAAAAGGCGGTGATGCGCTGGTGTCTGGGGGTTTGAGGAGGGGCGCGCCGTCCGCCGGTCAAAGGGACCGAGCTTGCAGAACATGCGCCATGGCCCGGAGCGACGGCGCAGAACGCCGTCTGGCAGCGCCTGACTTGCGGCCAGACGTTGCCCTCGGGTGGCACGCAGCCCTGGGGTGGCGGTCACGCGAAATGTTGCCTGAGTTTGAGTATGGATCAGGTGTCGCTATGGTGTTCTGGCAAACGCCTACAGTAAGGATCCGCCGCATGCCCTTTCCAGCTTTCTTCACAGCCTTTCCCGGTCTTGACGTGCCCTTTCCCGCCAACATCGTGCAGACCGCTGCGATCCGGTCGGACAAGGGTCTTGTCGCATTCTTCACCTTTCTGAAGGACCTGACCCTGCCGATGCACGCGCATGGCGCGCAATGGGGCAGCGTGATCGAGGGCGAGATCGTGTTCACCATCGGGGGTGTGACCCGGATCTATGGACCCGGCGACAGCTATTCCATCCCGGCGGGCGTGCCACATGGTGCGCAGATCAGGGCCGGGACGCGGGTGATTGATGTGTTCGAGGAGCCGGACCGCTACACACTCAAGGAATAGGTCGCCCTGCGATGTCAGCCCCGCGCGATACGGGCAATCCCCCTGTTCGCCACGATCCCGCCGGGCTAGCATGCCGGGCAGCACCCCCCAAATGGAAAGGCCCCCCATGCACGCCCATATCGTCCCCCCGATGGACCGCACCCTTGGGGCGCTGTCGGCAATCCTTGCCAAGGCCGAAGCGCATTGCGCGGCAGAGAACATCCAGCCCGAGGCGCTGCTGACGTTCCGCCTCTTTCCCGACATGTACCCCCTGACCCGGCAGGTGCAGCTGGCCTGCGACTTTGCCGCCCGTGCCGCGGCACGGCTGGCCGGCGAGGAACCGCGCAGCTTTCCCGACACCGAAACGACGTTCGAGGGATTGCAGCAGCGCATTGCCGCCACCCGCGCCTATATGGCGGAGTTTCCCGCAACCGCTCATGACGGCGCGGAAACCCGCCCGATCACGATCAAGATGCGGGGCAATGATGTGACCATGCCGGGTCTGAACTATCTGACGATGTATTCGGTGCCGCAGTTCCATTTCCACGCCACGACCGCCTACAACATCCTGCGCCACAACGGCGTCAAGATCGGCAAACGTGACTACATGGGGGCGGCCTAGGTCACCGACTGATAGTGGCGCAACCAGATACGGATGGAGCCGAGGCGGATGAGGTTGAGGAAGTTTTCGTCGTGCTTTTCATAGCGCGCGGCGTTGGCCCGGAACTGTTTGAGCTTGCTGAAGAACCTCTTGATCCGGTTGTGCCTGCGATAGGCGGTCCGTCGAAGGCGGGCATCGGGTTGCGGCGGGCCGTGGGCTTGATCTGGGCCTCGGCCCCGCGCGCCGCGAGACCACTCTGCAGTGCATTCATGTCGTAGGCGGCGTCGGCGAGCAGGCGCCGGCCCCGGCCGAGCGTGCCGATCAGCGCAAAGTCCGGTCTTGCCGTCATGGGCCTGGCCGGGGGTCAGACGCAAGGTGCCAGGCAGCCCGCGCGCGTCGGTCACGGCGTGCAGCTTGATCGTCAGGCCGCCGCACGAACGCCCCGGTGCGCAGGCTCGAACGTCAGCCATAGCGGCGGGGCCGGGACTGAACATCTAGATCTCGATCCTGCCGAACCCGTCGCGGAGCGCGCGTGACCAGGCCTCGCTCATCGCCTGAAAGCCCTTGTCCCCTGCCTCGATCCGCCGCTTGTGCGTGACCTTGCAGTCGTCCTTGGCGATCACCGCCAGGTCCAGCGGCATCCCGACCGACAGGTTCGACCGCAGCGTCGAATCCATCGACAACAGCACGGCCTTCTGCGCATCCAGCAGGCTGGTTGTGGGCTTGATTACACGGTCGAGGATCGGCTTGCCGTATTTGTGCTCGCCGATCTGCAGGAACGGCGCATCCTCGGTCGCCTCGATATGGTTGCCTTCGGGATAGATCAGAAAGAGCCGCATGGCGCCGCCCTTGCGCTGACCCGCCACGATCAGGCTGGCGGTGGCTCCCTGCATGGCGCTGATCTTTTCGTCCACCTCGCCGCGCACCTCGGCCAGCATGTCGCCCACGATGTCGGCCACCTTCAAAAGCGTCGGCGCCAGCATGATCGACGTCTCGGGCGTGGCCTCGGGGTCGTCCACCGCCTCGCGCAGGCGGGACAATGTGGTTTGCGTGACCGACAGGCTGCCTGCGGTCATGATCACGATGACCCGTTCTCCGGGGTCTTCGAACGTATACATCTTGCGATAGGTCGAGATGTTGTCCAGCCCCGCATTGGTGCGGGTATCCGACAGCAGGACCATGCCTTCGTTCAACAGAAGGCCCACGCAATACGTCATTCCCGTTCCCCCGCCCGGAGCTTGTTCGGCCCTGCCGTTACCCTATTGGGCACCCGCCAGAACCGCAACCACCACATCCAGCGCCTCGTGTCCCGATCCGCGCGAAATGCCCCGGATCGGGGCGGCGTCCTGGGCATCCATGCCGGACCCGAGGCGAATATAGCGGTCATCGGGACAGCAGCGGTTGGCGGGATCAAAGCCGACCCAGCCAAGCCCCGGCACGTGCAGTTCCGCCCAGGCGTGGGCTGCCTCATGCGCCTCTCCGGTGGCATCGGAATGCAGATAGCCCGAGACATAGCGCGCAGGCATGCCCCGCACCCGCGCAAGGGCGATCAGGGCATGGGCGTGGTCCTGGCAGACCCCCTCGCCCAGGGCCAGCGCCTCGGCCGCCGTGGTATGGGCCGAGGTGACGCCGGGGCGGTAGGCAATGGCATCGGCAACCGCGCCCATCAAGGCATGTGCAAGATCAAGACCCGCCGCCCCTGCGACCCCATCCGCGAGGCGTCGCAGCATCATGTCGATGCGGGTCGGACCCGTGCCGCGCATGTAGCATTCGGGATTGACCGTCTCGCGGTGGCCGCGCAGCACGCCGGTCAGGTCGGTCGTCTCGACCGTGCCCTTGACGGTCACGACGATTTCGTCGGCTGGCCCCGCAACCGTCCAGCCCTGCACGACGTCGCCCGCGCCATCGCGGAACGATCCGCCCTTGGTGCCGCCGCTGACCGTAACCTGCCAGTCGACCGCGCGCTGTCCGTCATGGACCGACGGCGTCAGCCGGTGGCTTTGCACGACCGCGCGCACCGGCTGGTCATAGCGATAGCGCGTGACATGATCGACCGACAACAGCATCATGCGTGCGCCCGGCTGAGATAGGTCTGCTGGATTGCCAGCCCGAGGCCCGCAGCATCGCCGATGAACCGCGTCAGGTATTCGTGCAGGCCCTCGTCGATGATGCGGTCCACCGTTTCGCCCTCCAGCCCTGCCAGCATCGTCCGGGCGCGGGCTTGGGCCTCTGTCTCCTGCCCATAAAGTTTGGCCAACCGCCCCAGATGGTTCGCGATCCCTGCGACGCAGGTGGTCAGCGACCGGGGCGATTGCGGGTTCAGGATCAGGAAATGCGCGATCTTTGCCGCCGTCACCTCGCCGCCGTAAGCCCAGTGAAAGGCCCGGTGCGCGCCCATCGCCCGCAGCAGGGTCGTCCATTGATAGTTGTCGAGGCCCGACCCCACGAAATCGACGCGCGGCAAAAGAACGTAGTATTTCACGTCCATCAGGCGTGCAGTGTTGTCGGCGCGTTCCAGATAGTACCCGATGTTCAGGAAGTTATAGCCGTCATTGCGCAAAAGCGTGGCATCAATGGCCCCGCGCACCATCGCCGCCTGGCGCATCGTCCATTCGGTCAGGCGCGACTGCTGCAACTCGCTGCGCGGGCGGCGTTCCAGCGCCCGCAATTCCTCATAGGCGACGTTCAGCGCGTCCCAGACCTGTGCCGTCAGCGCGGTGCGCACGATCCGCCCGTTTTCGCGCGCGCCCGTGATGCAGCTGGCGACGGACGATCCGTTGTCGCGGTCAAAGAACAGATAGCTTTCGATGTTGCGCTGCACCGGGTCGCCATATTTTTTCGCGAACCCCTCGGCCATGCCCGATGCCTGCAACAGGCTGTCCCACTCGCTGCGATAGCCATGCGCGGACGGGATCAGGCTGATCCGGCTGCCGACCTCCAAGAGACGCGCCGAGGTATCCGCGCGCTCCATGTATCGCGCGATCCAGTACAGGTTGTCGGCGGTGCGGCTCAGCATTGAGGGACCGATCCCGGCCAAAATTTTTCGCCGAAAAATTTTGGCCGGGGCGACTGGCCTTGCAACATCCTCCACCTCCTGCTCATTCCGCCAGCACCCATGTATCCTTGACGCCCCCGCCCTGCGACGAGTTCACGACCAGCGATCCATCCTTCAGCGCCACCCGCGTCAGCCCGCCCGGAACCAGCTCGATCCGTTCCCCCACCAGACAATAGGGCCGCAGGTCGACATGGCGGGGCGCGATGCCAGCCTCGACGAATGTCGGCACCGTCGACAGGGCCAGGGTCGGTTGCGCGATGTAGTTGCCGGGGTTTTCCACGATCTTGGCCCGGAATGCCTCGATCTCGGCCCTGGTGCAGCGGGGCCCGACCAGCATGCCGTAGCCGCCCGACCCATGCACCTCTTTCACCACCAGTTCCGGCAATTTATCAAGGACATGGCCCAGATCGTCCGCTTTGCCGCATTGCCAGGTCGGCACGTTCTGCAGGATCGGCTCTTCGCCCAGGTAGAACCGGATCATCTCGGGCACATAGGTATAGACCGCCTTGTCGTCCGCGACCCCCGCCCCCGGTGCGGAACAGATGCTGACCCCGCCCGACCGATAGACATCCATCAGCCCCGGAATGCCCAGCACACTGTCGGGCCGGAAACACAACGGGTCGATGAATGCGTCGTCGATGCGCCGATAGATCACGTCCACCCGGCGCGGGCCTTCGGTGGTGCGCATGTAGACAAAAGCGCCATCGACGAACAGATCCTGGCCCTCGACCAGTTCCACACCCATCAGGTCGGCAAGGAACGAATGTTCGTAATAGGCGGAATTGAACGATCCCGGCGTCAGGATCACCACCGTCGGCTCGCGGTCGCATTTCGCGGGCGCGACAGATGCCAGCGTGCGGCGCAGCTTTTCGGGATAGCTGTCCACCGGCTCGATCCGGTTCTCGCGGAACAGGTCGGGAAACATCCGCATCATGATTTCGCGGTTTTCCAGCATGTAACTGACGCCGGACGGCGTGCGGCAGTTGTCCTCCAGCACAAAGAACTCGTCCGGCCCTGTGCGCACCAGGTCGATGCCGACGATGTGGGAATAGACGCCTTTGGGCGGCACAAAACCCGCAACCGACTTTTCATAGGCCTCGTTGTGGTAGACCAGTCGCGCCGGTATCCGGCCTGCGCGCACGATTTCCCCGCGCCCGTAGACATCGACGAGAAAGGCGTTCAGCGCCCGTGCCCGCTGCTTGATGCCGCGTTCCAGCCGCGACCACTCCGCCCCGGAAAACACGCGCGGAAACATGTCGAACGGAATCAGCCGGTCGGGATCGCCGCCTTCGCCATAGACCGCAAAGGTGATGCCGATCCGGCGGAACAGCGCCTCCGCCTCGGCCTGCTTCAGGCTGCGCAGCTCGGCCGGCATGGCGCTGACCCAGTCCTGCAGGCGCGTATAGGGGCTGCGCACATCGGTGCCCTGGTACATTTCGTTGAAATATGGATGCACCCGAATTCCCCGCTGCGCCCTGGCATCAGTAAATCAACCCCTTGAACCGAGGGGAAGTGAAAGGCGGCACAATCGGGCGCATGGTGTGCAGTTGCCCAAGAATTGAGCAAACCTGTCCACGGGAAGGGGCGGCTTTGCCATCGGCGACCGGGGCGCTATCCTGAAGGCATGGCCAAGCCCGTCCTGACCTTTACCGAACAGGGCATCTACTGCCCTGCGGGCGACTTTTACATCGACCCGTGGCGCCCGGTAGACAGGGCGCTGATCACCCACGGCCACTCGGATCACGCGCGGATGGGGCATGGGACTTATCTTGCGACGCATGCCGCCTTGCCGGTGATCCGCCACCGCCTCGGACCGATCACTGCAGACGCGATCGCCTATGGTGAACGGCGACAGGTCGGCGGTGCTGTAGTCAGCTTTCACCCTGCGGGCCATGTGCCGGGATCGGCGCAGATCCGGGTCGAGGTCGAGGGACAGGTCTGGGTCGTCTCAGGCGACTACAAGACCGAGGCCGACGGGCTGACCGAGACGTTCGAACCAGTCGCCTGCCACGCCTTCATCAGCGAATGCACCTTTGGCCTGCCGGTCTTTCGCTGGGCGCCGCAGCCGCAGGTGATGGACGATATTGCCCACTGGTGGGCGTCCAACGCGGCAGCGGGCAAGACCTCGATCCTTGGGGCCTACAGTTTCGGCAAGGCGCAGCGGCTGATGGCGGGGCTGCCCCCTGTCGGCCCGATCCTGACCCATGGCGCGGTCGAGGAGGTGACCGCGATCCTGCGCGCGCAAGGGTACGCGCTGCCGCCGACGATCCGCGTGACGCGCGAGGTGACGGGCAAGACCCATCCGGGCGCCCTGGTGATCGCACCACCGTCGGCATTGGGATCGGTCTGGGCGGGCCGGTTCGCGCCATCCGACGAGGCCTTTGCGTCGGGCTGGATGGCGGTGCGCGGCATCCGGCGACGGCGCAACCTTGGCACCGGATTCGCGCTGTCGGACCATGCCGACTGGGATGGCCTGAACGCGGCGATCAAGGCGACAGGGGCAGAAAAGGTCTATGTGACGCACGGCTACACGACGCCCTTTCGCCAGTGGCTTGCGGCGCAGGGCCATGACGCGGGCATCGTCGCCACGGAATTCGCAGGCGACGGCGCCGATATCGCGGACGCTGGGGGGGGCCTGCAGTGAAAGACTTTGCCGCCCTCTTCGCGGCCCTCGACGGCACCACCAAGACCGGGGCCAAGACCACCGCTCTGACACGTTATTTCCGCGACGCACCTGAACCCGACCGCGTCTGGACCATCGCCATCCTGTCGGGCCGCCGCCCCAGGCGTGCCGTGACCTCGACCGAACTGCGCACCTGGGCGGCTGGGGCGGCAGGCATTCCCCTATGGCTATTCGAGGAAAGCTACAGTGTCGTCGGCGACCTTGCCGAGACGATTGCGCTGGTCCTGCCGCCGCCTTCCACCACATGCGACCTGACCCTGACCGAGACCATCAAGGCGATCATCGCATTGACCGGCCTCCCCGCCGCGGAACGCCAGGCGCGCGTTATGGCAACCTGGGACGCGCTGCCGGGGGATCAGCGGTTCCTGTTCAACAAGCTTTTGACCGGCGGTTTCCGCATGGGGATCGCCCAAGGGTTGATGACCAAGGCGCTGGCGGCGGCGACGGGGCTGGAGGAAACCACGATTGCCCACCGCCTGATGGGGGACTGGGATCCCGCCCGCACGGATTTCGCGGCGCTCATCGCGGGCGATGACGGGCTGGGGGCGAAACCCTATCCCTTTGCGCTGGCATCCCCGCTGGAAGGCGAAGCGGCGACGCTTGGGCCATTGTCCGACTGGATTGCCGAGTGGAAATGGGATGGCATCCGGGGCCAGTTGGTCCACCGCCTCGGGGGCTTTGCGCTCTGGAGCCGGGGCGAGGAACTGATTACCGACCGCTTTCCCGAATTCGCGGCCCTGGCGGATTTCCTGCCACTGGGCACAGTGCTGGACGGCGAGATCCTCGCATGGCGGGGCGATGCCCCCCTGCCCTTTGCGGCCCTGCAGACACGTATCGGGCGCAAGGTCGTGTCGAAAAAGGCGCTGGCCCAGGCACCAGTGCGGTTTCTGGCCTATGACCTCCTCGAGGCAGACGGCGCGGACCTGCGCGACCGCACCCTGTCCGAACGTCGCGCCCGCCTCGAGGCCATCGTCGCCGCCGTGCCATCCGGGCTGGCGCTTGCCAATTCGCCCCGCGTCCACGCGGAGGATTGGCCCGACCTCGCCCGCCAGCGCCTGACCGCGCGCGACCTTCTGGCCGAGGGGCTGATGCTGAAACGCCTGTCTTCGCCCTATTTCACCGGGCGAAAGCGCGGCGACTGGTGGAAATGGAAACTGGACCCCTACACCGTCGATGCAGTGATGGTCTATGCGCAGGCCGGTCACGGGCGGCGGGCGAACCTGTTCACCGATTTCACCTTTGCGGTGCGCGATGGCAACGACCTCGTGCCGTTCACCAAGGCCTATTCGGGCCTGAGCGATGCCGAGTTTGCCGAGATCACGTCATGGGTCGGCAAGAACACCCTCGAACGGTTCGGCCCGGTGCGCCGCGTGATCCCGGAACTCGTGTTCGAACTGGCGTTCGAGGGCATCCAGGCCAGCCCGCGTCACAAGTCCGGGATCGCGCTGCGGTTCCCCCGCATGCTGCGCTGGCGGCGCGACAAGGGTGTGGCCGACATCGACACCCTGGCGGAGTTGCGCCGGTTGCTGGCCGCGACCGGGGGTCCACCCCCGGACCCCGGGGATATTTGAGCCAATCGGAAAGGCTGGCGGGTTGAAGATCGGGGGCAATCCAACCTACATGTTGCGCAACCCGAAACGAAAGGCCGCCCCATGACATTCCCCCTTCCCCGCCCCGTCTTTGACGCCAATTCCAGCGCGGGCAGCTTCGGCAACCTGCCGGACTGGGACCTGACCGACCTTTACCCAAGTCCCGACGCGCCGGAATTTGCGCGCGACATGGCGTGGCTCGAAAAGGCCTGCGCCGACTTTGCCGCGAAATACGAGGGCAAGATGGCATCGCTGGATGCCGCAGGCCTTCTGGCGTCCGTGCGGGACCACGAGGCGATCAGCATCACCGCCGGGCGGATCATGTCCTATGCGGGCCTGCGCTATTACCAGAACACCATGGACAGCGAGCGCGCCAAGTTCATGGCCGATGCTGAAGACAAGGTCACGAATTTCACAACGCCGACAGTGTTCTACAGCCTGGAGTTCAACCGGCTGGAGGATGATCATCTGGCGCAGGCCTATGCCACCAGTGCCGATCTCGCGCGGTACAAGCCGGTGCTGGACCGCATGCGTGCGATGCGTCCGCACCAGCTGTCGGATGAGCTGGAACGGTACCTGCACGACACTTCTGCCGTTGGGGCCAGCGCCTGGAACAAGTTGTTCGACGAGACGATGGCGGGCCTGATGTTCGAAGTCGCAGGGCAAGAGGACCCCCTGAACCTTGAGGCCGCGCTGAACCTCTTGACCGACCCTGACCGCACGAAACGCGAGGCTGCGGCACGCGCGCTGGCGGAGGTTTTCAACAAGAACATCAAGCTTTTCGCGCGTGTTCATAACACGCTGGCCAAGGGCAAGGAACTGGACGACCGCTGGCGCAAGATGCCGACGCCGCAGTACGGGCGGCACCTGTCGAACCACGTGGAGCCCGAAGTGGTCGAGGCTTTGCGCAACGCCGTGGTCGCGGCCTATCCGAAACTGTCGCATCGCTATTACCGGCTGAAAGCGAAATGGCTGGGGCTGGACAAACTGCAGGTCTGGGACCGCAACGCCCCCCTGCCACAGGAAAGCCCAAAGCTGGTGGACTGGGACACCGCGACCAGGACCGTACTGGACGCCTATGGCGCGTTCGACCCGGCGATGGCGGACCTGGCAAAACCCTTTTTCACCAAGGGCTGGGTCGACGCGGGCGTCAAACCCGGCAAAGCGCCCGGAGCCTTTGCCCATCCGACTGTCACCACGGTTCACCCCTATGTCATGCTCAACTATCTTGGCAAACCGCGCGATGTGATGACGCTGGCGCACGAGTTGGGCCATGGCGTGCATCAGGTGCTGGCGGCGGGTCAGGGGGAACTTTTGTCCTCGACGCCGCTGACATTGGCTGAGACGGCATCCGTTTTTGGCGAAATGCTGACCTTCCGCAAACTCCTGGACGGGGCCAAGACCCCGGCGGAGAAAAAGACCCTGCTGGCAGGCAAGGTGGAGGACATGATCAACACGGTTGTCCGCCAGATCGCGTTCTATGATTTCGAATGCAAGCTGCACGCCGCCCGCGCCGAGGGGGAACTGACCCCCGACGACATCAATGCCCTGTGGATGAGCGTCCAGGCGCAATCCCTTGGCGACGCGTTCGAATTCATGGATGGGTACGAGACGTTCTGGGCCTACATCCCGCATTTCATCCATTCGCCGTTCTATGTCTATGCCTATGCCTTTGGCGATGGTTTGGTGAATGCCCTCTACGCCGCCTATGCCGATGGCCTGCCGGATTTCCAGGCGAAGTATTTCGACATGCTCAAGGCGGGTGGATCAAAACACCACAAGGAGCTGCTCGCACCGTTTGGGCTGGACGCGAGCGACCCGAAGTTCTGGGACAAGGGCCTGAGCATGATCGCCGGTTTCATCGACGAACTCGAGACAATGGAGGGCTAGGGTCTCCCATGCTGCCTGCTGCGGGGGCGCCCGCGCGCGCAGCATGTCGCCGGGGCATCAGCCGTGATGTTTCGCCAGACCGCCCTGGATCACGAGTTCCATCTGCGCCACGGCATCATCCAGCGTCGCGACCCTGGCATCTGCATCAATCAGGCGGACGATGTCAGGCTCATCCTCGACGATATGGCCGCCGATGGTGATCCAGGCACCCGGATTGCTGACGCGCAGGGCCACGATAAGGCGTGCCAGCGGGAAGATCATTGCAGGGCTTGACCCCGACAGGCCGATGATCGGATAGGGTTCATGGCCGATCTGGTCGACCAGATCCTCGTGCGACATCGCCATCTTGACGTCGATATCCCAGCCGCGCCGCCGCAGATGGTCGGCCGCCATGGTCAGCCCGATGGTGTGCGTCTCGCCGGGCGCGGCGGCAAAGACGGCGCGGAACTTGTCCGGCCGTTGCGCCTGGGCGGATACGAACATCCCGCGCAGGCGGCGCATGATCGCATAGATGCGGCTGGCGCCGATGATCACCTCGGCAGAGGTCGCGGTGTCATTGTTCCAGCGGTCGCCCATCAGGCGCGCCGCCTCGGCGATATAGGACAGATGCAGCGCGTCCGCCGACATGCCGCGCGCGGCGGCTGCCAGCACCCGCGTTTCCGCCGCCGTTTCATCCACCGACAAAAGCGCGTCGCAAAGAAGAGTTACTTCCGCCGCATCGACGGCGTCGTCGCCCGATCCAAGACGCTGCTTGGATCGTTCAAGACGGATGATGACCTCGCGGGCCAGGGCCTGCACGGCATCGGAATGTCCGCTGCCCCCCGGAAAAAGCAGTTCCCGCAACGGGTCAGCGATCGGCACAAAGTCCAAGCGTTGACCAGGCGACACATCTTGCACCATATCCCCCCCCTTTTTCGTCCGATCGGCCGTGATCATTGCGCCTGTCGGCGTCGTCACGATCCAAATTATTGTTTTTGTTCTAAAAATTTATAGTGCGGCTTGCCGACCCCTGGATTTGGCGGTGTGGCAATCAAACGGGCCTTGCGGAAGTAACCCGGACAAGTCTGCAGAATCTGGCGCCGCAGGTTTACACTATCATCAAATGCCCCCACGGCAAGCAACAACCTTGCCGCGAGTTTCGAAGATCATTTCGTCGGGAAGAGGCTACAGGGGAATGTCGGTTGCTGCGGCCATGACGCGGTCGAGTGCCACCTGCGTTCCGCGCGAAAACTCCAACGGACAGCCGTAGGCCACGCCCTCGCGGACGGACCGGCCAAAAGCCTCAACCTGCAGCACATAATGGTTGGCCGCCGGGAACCGTTCGGTCACGACATGCAGGCCGGGACGGTGCAATTCGATCCTCGCTTCGGCAAAGACATTGGCGTTGAACGGACCATGCGCAACCCGGATCAGGCCTTTGGGGCCCTGGAACACCACCTCCTGGCGGGTGAAAAGGCGCATCGAGGTCATCGAGGCAAAGGTAAAGCCGCCTGTCGGGCCGGACATCGTCCCCGTCACCTGGGCAAACGTCTCCACACCGTTTTCGCGCCGGATGGCGGCCGTGATGTCGGCGGGTTCGGCGCCGGTGACAAAGCGCATCGACCCGAACGTATAGACGCCGATATCGGGAAGCGACCCGCCGCCGGTTTCGGGCCGGTTGCGGATGTTGTCGAGGTCGTCGCGGTTGTCATAGCAGAAGGCGGCATCGGCATGTTCCACGCGGCCGATCTCGCCGCCCGCGACCCATTCGCGCGCGCGCAGCCATTGCGGATGGTGGACGATCATGAACGCCTCGGCGGCCAGAAGTCCGCTGGCATCGCGTGCGGCAATGATGCGGTCGATGTCGGCGGCGTGCATCGCGATCGGCTTTTCGCACAGCACATGCTTGCCTGCCGCCAGCGCCTTGAGGGTCCATTCGACATGCAGGTGGTTCGGCAGCGGGATGTAAACCGCGTCGATGGCGGGATCGGCCAACAGGGCCTCATAGCTTGGCTGCACCTCAAGCCCGGGGCAAAGCTCCTGAAAGGGCGCTGCCTTTGCCGCTGCGCTGGTGGCCAGGGCCGCCAGTTCGGCATTGCGCGCCAGATGGATCGCGGGCGCCATGAAGTTGAGCGCGAAGTTCGACGCCCCGAGTATTCCCCAACGGATCGGCTTGACCATGACGCGCCCCTGTTTCGTGCCGGTTACTGCGCGCAAGGCTATGCGCGCGGCCGGGGGCGCGCAAGCGGGCGCTTGGCAAACTTCAGGCCTTGGGCCGCCGCAAGCGGGCCAGTTGCGCCCAGCCGAGCATCGCCAGATAGCCAAGGTCCAGCGCCGCCAGCGTCGCCCAGGGATAGGCCGTCAGCAGCGCCAGAACGGCAACAAAGCTGATCACCACATAGGTTGCCCGTTCGCGTGCGACCGACATGCCCTTGAGCGAGGGGGTCGGAAAGGTGCCGATCATCAGCGTGCCGACGATGACCATCCAGGCGGCGACAAGGCCGGTCGGGGGTGCGGCCGAGACTTCGAACAGAAAGGCCAGAAAGATCGGCAGCAACGCCAGCATCGCGCCGGCGGGCGACGGCACGCCGACAAAACTGCCATCGGCATGCTCGCCGTCGGCGACCGCCGCCTTGGTGTCGGTGTTGAACCGCGCAAGGCGCAACAGGCAGCAGGCGATGTAGATCAGCGTCGCGATCCAGCCCACGCGCGGCAGGTTCCCCAGCGCCCAGAGATACAGCACGATGCCGGGCACCACGCCGAAATTCACGAAATCGCACAGGCTGTCGAGTTCAGCGCCGATCTTGCTTTCGCTGCGCAGCAGGCGCGCCAGCCGCCCGTCCAGCCCGTCCAGCACTGCTGCGATGATGATCAGGATCACCGCCTGGCCAAATTCGCCGTTGAAGGCGGCGCGCAGGGCAGTCAGCCCTGCGCACAGCGCGGCGACCGTGATCATGTTCGGCAAAAGCTGGAACAGCGGCAATTCGGGCACCTTGCGGCGGGCGGGCTCGGTCATGGCCTATTCCAGCGACGCGCTGCGCCGTGGCCAGGCCTGGCCCAGCCCCGCAATCACCGTCTCGCCCGCCAGCACGGTCTGGCCCAGCGCCACCTGGGGTTCCACGCCCTCGGGCAGATAGACATCGACGCGGCTGCCGAACCGGATCAGTCCGATCCGTTCACCCGTCCGCAGGCCTTGTCCTTCCTCCACGAAACTGACGATGCGCCGCGCCACCAGCCCGGCAATCTGGACGACAACGATGCTGCGCCCGTCCGGCAGCTCCAGCACATAGCTCATCCGCTCATTGTCGGACGAGGCCTTGTCCAGCGAGGCATTCAGGAACTTGCCGGGCCGGTAGGCCTTGGCGGTGATGCGCCCGGCAATGGGCGCGCGGTTCACGTGGCAGTTGAACACCGACATGAAGACCGACACCCGCATCAAGGCGCCGGACCCCAGCCCCAGTTCCTCGGGCGGCACGGCGCGTTCGATCAGCGACACGACACCGTCGGCGGGACTGACCATGAGGCCGGCACCCTGTGGCACCATCCGCCTTGGATCGCGGAAAAAGTAGTAGCACCAAACGGTCATGCCCACCCCGATCCAGCCCAGTGGATCCCAGACCCAGAACAGCACCAGTGTGACTGCAGCAAAGATCGCCACGAACCGATAGCCCTCGCGGTGCATCGGCTTCACAAAGGTATCGAGCATGTTCATGGGCAGATGTCCTGATCCAGCAATCCGGCCTACCTACCCCGTGACGCGCACGGGATCAACGTGCCGTCGCGTGGATGCCGGAACGGGCTTGTCGCACCCGTTCCCGCAATCCGGTCAGGCCGGCACTAGCATACCCTTGGCGCGCGCCAGTGTGCGGATGCGTTCCTGCAGCTTTTCGAACGCGCGCACCTCGATCTGGCGGATGCGTTCGCGGCTGACCTTGTATTCCTCGGACAATTCTTCCAGCGTCACGGGTTCGTCCGACAGCCTGCGTTTCACCAGCACATCGCGCTCGCGCTCGTTCAGGACCGAGATCGCGCTGGCCAGCAGTGCCTGACGCGCCTGCAATTCATCCTTGTCGGCATAGGCCAGGGCCTGATCGCTGTCTTCGTCCTCAAGCCAGTCCTGCCACTGGGTGCTGCTGTCGCCGTCGGACCCGACCGTCGCGTTCAGCGAGGCATCCCCGCCCGACAGCCGGCGGTTCATGTCGATGACTTCGGTTTCCGTGACCGACAGGTCGCGGGCGATCTTGGCGACGTTCTCGGGGCGCAGGTCGCCCTCTTCCAATGCGCCGACCTTGGCCTTGGCCTTGCGCAGGTTGAAGAACAGCTTTTTCTGCGCGCTGGTGGTGCCCATCTTCACGAGGCTCCACGACCGCAGGATGTATTCCTGGATCGAGGCGCGGATCCACCACATCGCATAGGTGGCCAGACGGAACCCCTTTTCGGGATCGAACCGCTTGACCGCCTGCATCAGGCCGACATTCGCCTCGGAAATCACCTCGGACTGCGGCAGACCATAGCCGCGATAGCCCATGGCGATCTTGGCGGCGAGGCGCAGGTGGCTGGTGACAAGCTGGTGCGCGGCGTTGGTATCCTGATGGTCAACCCAGGATTTCGCCAGCATGTATTCCTGTTCCGGTTCCAGCAGGGGAAACTTGCGGATCTCCTGCATGTAGCGGTTCAAGCCTTGCTCCGGGCTTGGTGCGGGTAGGTTCGTATAGGTGCTCATAAGTGCCCCCCATGTTGGCCGCGGTGCAGTCGCGCCCCCGCGGATCGCTGAATTTATGATGTGAAGGTCTCATCTTCAAGGGATGCCCCCAACGCATTCACAGCGAGCATCAGACGATACGCCTCGCACCGGGGCGTTAAAAGACTGTGACAGGGCCCTCACGCAAATGTGGTGCGATCAGCCCGGTCCCGCCAGCGCCGCAACCAGATCGGCCATGTCGCCCGGCATCGGTGACGAAAATTCCAGCGTTTCCCCCGTGACGGGATGGACGAAACCCAGGGTTGCGGCGTGCAGGGCCTGTCTTGGAAAGGTGTTGCCGCGCGTCGCCGCCGTGACGCCCAGCACCGCAGGCGACAGCTTGCGCTTGCCGCCATAGGTCTGGTCGCCGACCAGCCCGTGTCCGGCATGGGCCAGATGCACCCGGATCTGGTGGGTACGCCCGGTTTCCAGCCAGCATTCCATCAGGGCCGCCTGCCCGCGGAACGCCGCGATGACCCTGGCCCTGGTGACGGCATGCCGCCCCTGCCCGTCCCAGACCACCGCCTGCCGCTGGCGGTCGGTCTTGTGGCGTGCAAGGCCGGTGACGATCTTCAGGATACCGGCATCTTCGAACGACACCCCCTTCAGGCCGCGCAGCCGGGGATCGGCGGCGCTTGGCACCCCATGGACCACCGCCAGATAGCGGCGATTGACCGAGTGGTTCTCGAACTGGCGGGCCAGCCCGTGATGCGCGCGATCGGACTTGGCCACCACCAACAGCCCCGTCGTGTCCTTGTCGATGCGGTGGACGATGCCGGGGCGTCGTTCACCCCCTACGCCCGACAGCGTATCGCCGCAATGCGCAAGCAGGGCATTGACCAGCGTGCCCGACGGCGTTCCCGCCGCCGGATGCACCACCATGCCCGCGGGCTTGTCGATGACGATCAGGTCGGCATCCTCCCAGACGACTGACAGGGGAATGTTCTCGGCCAGGGTCTCGGTATCGACCGGGTCGTCCAGCCGGACCAGATAATCGCCCGGCTGGGGACGCGACTTGAGGTCCGTTACCGCCTGCCCGTCGCGAAAGACCGCACCCTCGACGATCATCCGCGCCAGCCGCGACCGCGACAGCGCAACCCCGACTGGCACTTCGCGGGCCAGCGCCTTATCAAGGCGGTCAGGCGGGACGTCGTCGGGCAGCCGCAGGGTCAGCCACTGGTCGTCCTCGAACTGCAAGGGATGGGTCATGGACGAGGCTCCAGCGCCCGGGCCGCTTCCGCCCGGACTGAAATGGCTGCAAGGCTTGGTCATCGTGCTGACGCTGACGATGATCGTGGCCGTCATAACCATCACGGGCGTCCTTGTCACCCGCGCGCCGCAGGTCTTTGCGGCTGGCGGCGCGCCGCCAGTGCCGCCGGAACTGGCCCTGCCCGCAGGCACGACCGCCATGGCCGTCACGCAGGGCCGGGGCTGGATCGCGGTGGTGACGTCCGACAACCGCATCCTGATCTTTGACCGGCAGGGCAAGCTGCGCCAGGAGGTCGCGGTGGTCGAGGGTCTTGCCGACTGACCCCGTGCCGTGCAGGGTTTGGGCGACCTGACCGCATGGGCCGCCCGCGCAGATGACGACGTCCGAGTACCTTCCCGCCAGTCAGGCCAGCCCCGACACCGGTCAGGCGCGGCGCGAAATGGCGCGCCAGCACGACATCCTGTGGCGGGAACGCGGGCAACGGCTTGGTCTGACCTGCGTGGCCTTTGCGGTCTGCACGATCTACCTGCCGCTGTGGATTTGCCTGCTCTGTGCGCTGGTCAATCTTGTGGCCGAAATCGCCAGCATGTTGATGATGCGCGATCTGGACCCGGCAACGCAGCGGCGCAAGCATCGGGCGGTGCTGGCCATGGTCGTGGCGCTTGAGATCGCCTATGCCCTGCCCGCCGGGCTGATCTGGCAGTTGGACGACCCGTCGGCCAAGGCCTTTGCGCTTGGCATGATCATGATGACGATCATCCACCTGACCACGGTGCGGGCGATCTATCTGCCGCACGGCTTTGCGGGGTTTGCCGGTCTTGCCGCGACCGTCGCGGTCAGCAACACCGCCTACTGGCTGGGTCTTGCTGATCTGGCCGGGTTGGCCGTGTCGTCGGCCGCCGCCGCCGCGGGGGTCGGCTATGGCGTCACCGCGATGATCTCGAACCATCGCCTGCACCGCGCGACCGCAGAGGGCCGCGCCGCAGCACAACATGCCGATGCGGCGAAATCGCGGTTTCTGGCGCAGATGAGCCACGAGCTGCGCACCCCCCTTAATGCCATCCTCGGCATCGGCCAGACCGAGATGCGGCGCACCGCCGATGGTCAGGCGCGCGAAAGGCTGGGCATCCTTGTGCGCGCCGCCGAAGGCCTGGGCGTAGTGCTGGACGATCTTCTCGACATGTCGGCGATCCAGTCGGGCAGGGTTTCCATCGTGACGTCGGATGCGTCACCGCGCGAGGTGCTGGCGGCGACGGTACGCCTGTTCGAGCTGCAAGCGGCGGAGACCGGGCTGTCGCTGAGCTTTGCGCCGGGCGAAGATCTGCCGGATCTGGCGCGGTTCGATGTGCAGCGTCTGCGCCAGTGCCTGTCGAACCTGATTTCCAACGGGCTGAAGTACACAAGGGTTGGCGGCGTCATGGTCGAGGCCGACAGTCCGCCCAGCTGGGACCGGATGTTGCGCATCCGCGTCAGCGATACGGGTCCGGGCATTCCGGCGGGTGCCGAGGCCCGGATATTCGAACCCTTCATGCGGGCGGAGGGACAGGTTGCAGGGACCGGGCTTGGACTTGGCATCACCCGCGCCCTGGCGCAGGGCATGGGCGGCGATCTGCAACTGCTGCCGAACGGACCGGGCCAGACCGGGGCGCGGTTCCTTTTGACCATCGCGCTGGACATGTCCGTATCCGACGCGGCATCGCCGCAAGACCTGCGCCTGCACCTCGACGGCGTTTCGGTGCTGGTGGTCGATGACGTGGCGACCAACCGGCTGGTCGCCGAGGCCCATCTTTTCAACCTGGGGGCCACGGTGCTGTCCGCCGCCGGGGGGGCCGAGGCGCTGGCGGTGCTGGCCGTAACGGCGGTCGATCTGGTGCTTTTGGACATGAACATGCCCGACCCCGACGGCCTGGCGACGCTTCGGCGCCTGCGCGAAACGCCCGGACCGTCGCAGCGGGCGCCCGTGATCGCGATGACCGCGGATGCGCTTGCGATCCAGCGAGAGCGGTATCTGTCTGCCGGGCTGGACGGCTATCTGGCCAAGCCGTTTACGGAAACCGTCTTGGCGCAGACGCTGAAAGAGGCGCTTGCGCAGCGGTCGATGCCCGTGTGACGTGGACGCGCTACATTTCGGACGTTTCGCTGCGGGCGCCAAGGCCTTGCGACGGCCGGGTCGTGGCCAAGGCGAGGGGGCGGGCGTGATCGGTGATTTCGGGGCGGTGGACGCGACGGCGCTGGCCGCAATGCTGGCGCGGGGCGATGTCAGTGTGGACGAGGCGCTGGATGCCGCATTGGCGGCAGTCGCGGCGCGCAATCCGGCGCTGAACGCGGTGGTGCTGGTGCAGGAAGATGTCGCGCGGCGCAGCATTTCCCAGGGCGTGCCGGATGGTCCGTTCCGCGGCGTGCCGTTCCTGATCAAGGACCTGGGCTGCGAGGCGGTGGAGTTCCCGTCGCATTCCGGATCGCGCCTGTTCGCCAATTCCCGCTATGCCCGCAATTCGGCGATCTTCGACCGCATCCGGGCCACCGGCGTTGTCACGTTCGGCCGCACCACCAGCCCCGAAGGCGGCATCGGGGCCGCGACCGAGGCGGCGGTCTATGGCGGGCCGACCCGCAACCCCTGGCATCTGGACCACACCCCCGGCGGATCATCGGGCGGCGCGGGGGCGGCCGTGGCGGCCGGGATCGTCGCGATGGCGCACGGATCCGACGGCGGCGGGTCGGTCCGCATCCCGGCCTCGAATTGCGCCCTTTTCGGGTTCAAGCCGACGCGGGCGCGGCTGCCGGACGGGCCCTATGCCGGGGAGGGCTGGGCGGGCATGGCCATTGACGGGTTCCTGACGCGGTCGGTCCGCGACACGGCGACGATGCTGGATGCCTGCGCCGGGCCAGACCTTGGCGCACCCTATGCGGCGCCGCCCCTGCTGGCCGGGCACGCCGCCGCGATCCGCCGCCCGCCCGGTCGTCTGCGGATCGCGCTTTGCGACACCACGCTGACCGGCGCACCCATCGACCCCGAGGTCCGGGCCGCCGTCCTTGCCACCGCATCGTTGCTGGAAAGCCTTGGCCACGCTGTCGAACCCGCGCGGCCCGGTGCCGATGTCGCGATGATGATGCGCGCCTGGACCGACATCGTGGCCATCGGCACGGCGCTGACGATCCGGTCGGGGCTGAAGGGCCGCGCCCTGACATCCGATCTGGTCGAAGGCGTCGGGCGCGGGGCCGCCGCCCATGCCGAAACCCTGCATCCGACGCGCTATCTGGCGGCGGTCAACGACATTCACGCCTTTGGCCGCCAGATGGCCGCGTTCTTTCACGATGGGCCGGACATCCTCTTGACGGCCACGCTGGCCGAGCCGCCCGCCCGGATCGGCCGGTTCAATCACGCGACCGAGGACTATCTGGGCTACCGCATCGGGCCGGACGGCATCTTTGCCTATTCGCCGTTCTGTGCCGCATTCAATGCCAGCGGCCAGCCCGCCGCGTCGCTGCCGCTAGGCTGGTCCCGCGACGGCCTGCCCATCGGCATCCATCTGGCGGCGGCCTTTGGGGACGACGAAAGACTGATCGCGCTTTGTGCAGAAATCGAATCCGCGAAGCCTTGGGTGGCGCATCGCGCGCCGATGGCCGCCAGACCGTAACTTTTCGTTGAACCCGCCGGAACCTCGCATTCAATATGATCAAACCCTCCATGAATCGAGTCACCGTGTCCCAACCCGCCGCAATCGAGGCCCGCAACACCGTCAAGGAATTCGGGCAGGGGCATGCCGTGGTGCGGGCGTTGGACGATGTGTCGGTGGATGTGCGCAAGGGCGAGTTCTTTACTCTGCTTGGCCCCTCCGGTTGCGGCAAGACGACCCTATTGCGCCTGATCGCCGGGTTCGAGATGCCGACATCCGGCACCATCCTGCTGGACGGGCAGGACATCACCTGTCTGGCGCCGAACCAGCGCCCGGTGAACACGGTGTTTCAAAGCTATGCTCTGTTCCCGCATCTGACGGTCGCGCAGAACGTGGGCTTTGGCTTGCAGATGCAGGGCAAGCCCCGCGCCGAGGTGGCTGCGCGCACCGACCAGATGCTGGCGCTGGTCAGGCTGGAGGCGATGGCCGGGCGCAAGACCAGCCAGCTGTCGGGGGGCCAGCAGCAGCGCGTGGCCCTGGCGCGCGCACTCGCCCCGCAACCCAAGGTGCTGCTGCTGGACGAACCCCTGTCGGCCCTGGACCTGAAGCTGCGCAAGGAAATGCAGACCGAGTTGAAACGCCTGCAGACAGAGACCGGCATCACCTTTGTCTTTGTCACCCACGATCAGGAAGAGGCGCTGACAATGTCCGACCGCATCGGCGTGATGAGCGCGGGCCGGTTGCAGCAGGTCGGCACGCCCAAGGACATCTATACCCGGCCCACGAACCGCTTTGTCGCCAGCTTCATCGGCGAGACGAATTTTCTGCCCGCAACGCGCGAGGCGGCGGGCTTCCGGCTGCCTACGGGCGCTTTGGTCGAGGCTGCGGGGACCGGCACCGCCCCGCATGTCACCCTGACCGTCCGTCCCGAACAGGTGCGCCTGTGCGATCCGGCCGAGACGGGGGCGATCGCGGCCACGCTGACCAGCCTCGTCTATTTCGGCACCGACACGCATTGCCATCTGGCGCTGGCCGACGGCAGCGAAATCGTCGCCCGCCGGCAAAGCAGTGCCACGGGCGAGGTCGGGCTGGAACAGGGCCAGCGGGTCGGCCTGCGCTTTGCGCCGGGCGCGGTGCAGGTGCTGGAGGAATGACGCCATGAGCCCCGCAGAACTGGCCAGGGACGCTGCATCGGTCCGCCGCGCCTGGGCGCTGTCCATACCGGCGCTGCTCTTGCTGTCGCTGGCCGCCGCCGGGCCGCTCTTGATCATGGTGTCTATTCGTTCCTGTCGCCCGGGGAATACGGCAATGTGGTCTGGGATTTTTCGGTCAATGGCTGGCCCGGGATCCTGTGGTCCGAGGATATTTTCGAGCCCGGCAAATACATGCTGGCCGACGCAAACCTCACGATCCTGTGGCGGTCGGTCAAACTGTCGGTGATGACGACGGTGCTGACCTGCCTGGTCGGATTTCCGACCGCGTGGTTCATCGCGACCAAACCGCCCAAGACTCGCGTCCTGTGGCTTTTCCTGATCACCATCCCGTTCTGGACCAACCTTCTGATCCGTACATTCGCGGTGAACGAGGTGATCCGGCAGGAAGGCATCCTCAACACCTTTCTGATCTGGGCCGGGGTGATCACCGAACCCTTGCGGATCATCTATACCGATGTCGCGATCTTCATGGGCATGACCTATATCTATCTGCCGTTCATGGTGCTGCCGATCTTTGCCGCCATCGACCGTTTCGACATGCGCTTGTTGGAGGCGGCGTATGATCTTTACGCCAGCCGGGGCCAGGTGCTGCGCCGCATCATCCTGCCGATCGTCAAGCCGGGCATCGTGGCGGGGTCGATCCTGGTCTTTGTGCCATCACTCGGCGCTTACGTGATCCCGCGCATCCTTGGCGGCGGCAAGAACATGATGATCGGCAATTTCATCGACCTGCAGTTTGGCCAGGGGCGCAACTGGCCGCTGGGGGCCGCGATGGCGGTGGCCTTGCTGATCGTGGTGGGATCGGCGCTTTACTTCTACATCCGCGCGACGGACCGCGAGGCATCCCATGGCTGAACGCTTTTCCGTACAGCGCCTGCCGGGCTTCGGCACCATCGCGGTGATCGTGTTCATCGCGCTCTACCTGCCGATCCTGACGATGGTGTTCTATTCCTTCAACGCCGGAAACGCGGTGTCGGACTGGCAGGGGTTCTCGCTGAAATGGTACGCCATCGCGTGGTCGAACGCCGATGTGCAGGACGCGGCACTGCGGTCCCTGACGGTGGCCGGCGCGGCCACCCTGATCGCCACCACCCTGGCCACGATGGCGGCCCTTGGCACCACGCGCCGCCGCGCCTTTCGCGGGCGCGGGGCGGTGGAACTGATGATCAATCAGCCCTTGCTGGTGCCGGACATCGTGACGGCGGTGTCGCTGCTGATCTTCGTGGCCGCGATCAAGGTGGCGACCGGCTATCAGGGCCTGATGTACCTGATCCTTGCCCATTCCGCGGTCTGCCTGCCCTTTGCCTACCTGCCGATCAAGGCGCGGCTGCAGGGCATGGATCTGTCGCTGGAAACTGCCGCCGCAGACCTTTACGCCACGCCCTTCGCCACGTTCCGCCATGTCACCCTTCCCCTGCTGATGCCTGCGGTCATCGCGGGCGGCATGCTGGCCTTTGTCATTTCGCTCGATGACGTGGTGATCACCAGCTTCGTGAAATCCGGCGGACAGGACACCTTGCCGACCTACATGCTGGGCCAGTTGCGGCGCGGCACCAAACCCGACGTGAACGCGATTGCGACCGTATTGTTGTGCTTTACCGTGCTGCTGTTGACCACATTCTTTCTCTTGACCCGAAAGCGGGACTGAAACCCGCGCCTTCCATCCACCAACTGCGGAGACAACCACGATGAAAAAACTGCTGCTGGCCACCGCGATCAGCCTGACCGCCGCCGCCGCCCAGGCCCAGGGCGAGTTGCAACTGTACAACTGGGGCAACTACACCAGCCCCGAACTGCTGGCGAAATTCGAGGCCGAAACCGGCATCAAGGTCACCGTCACCGACTATGCCAGCAATGACGAGGCGCTGGCCAAGATCGAGGCGGGGGGGGGCCGGATATGATCTGGTGGTGCCATCGAACAGCTTTATCCCGATCTTTCTGGAAAAGGGGCTGATCGTCCCCCTCGACCTGTCGAAACTGCCGAACCACAAGAACATCGCGCCGGAATGGATGGATGTGTCCTGGGACCCTGGCCGCAAGGTCTCGGTGCCATGGCAGTGGGGATCGACCGGCGTGGGTGTCAACACCTCGGTCTACACAGGCGACATCAACACCTCGTCGATCTTTCTTGACCCGCCGCCGGACCTGGTCGGCAAGGTCAACGTGACGCCCGAGATGATGGACGCGATTTCCATGGCCACGCTCTATGTCGGCGGTGAACTTTGCACCGAAGACACCGAAGTGCTGAAAAAGGTGCGCGATGTCCTGATGGCCGCAAAGCCATCCTGGATGAGCATGGATTACGGCATGGAGGACAAGATGGCGACCAATGACGTCGCCGCCTCGATGTACTGGAACGGCGCGATCATGCGCGCGCGGCTGAAGAACCCGGATGTGAAATTCGGCTATCCCAAAGAGGGATATGTGCTGTTCATGGACAGCGTCGCCCTGTTGTCGGATGCCAAGAATGTCGAGGAAGCCTACAAGTTCATGGACTTCATCATGCTGCCGGAAAACGCCGCGATGCTGTCGGCCTTTGCGCGCTATGGCAACGGCATTGCCGGTTCGGAGGCCTTCATGCCCGACGACATGAAAACCGCACCCGAGGTGGTCATCCCGCAGGAGTTTGTGGCGCTGGGACAGTTCATCCCGACCTGTTCGGCCAAGGCCCAGGAATACTACACGGCAATCTGGACCGAACTGATGAAGTGAAGAAGGACCGGGGGGCCGTCTGCCCCCCGGACCCCCCGAGGATATTTGGGCAATCAGAAAGAGCGACGTGGCGGATCTGACGGAACTGTCCGCGACCGAAGTGTCCGCGATGATCGCGTCGCGCGACATCGCCCCGTCCGATCTGATGGCGGCGCATCTGGACCGGATTGACCGCCTTAACCCGTCGATCAACGCAATCGTCTCGCTGCGCGACAGGGACGTGCTTTTGGCTGAGGCACGGTCGGCAGACAATGCCCCGCGTCAGGGCTGGCTGCATGGAATGCCCTTTGCGGTCAAGGATCTGTGCGCGACAAGGGGCCTTCGCACGACCCGAGGCTCGCCCCTTCTTGCCGATCATGTTCCGGCTGCGGACGACCTGTTGGCCGCAAGGCTGCGGGCAGCGGGGGCGATCTTCATTGGCAAGTCGAACGTGCCCGAGCATGGCCAGGGCAGCCATACCTTCAACCCGGTGTTCGGGGCCACCCGGAATCCCTATGACCTGACACGGACGGCAGGCGGGTCATCCGGCGGGGCGGCGGCGGCACTGGCGGCCCGGCTGGTGCCGGTGGCGGACGGGTCCGACATGATGGGGTCGTTGCGCAATCCGGCCGCGTTCTGCAACGTCTACGGGTTTCGTCCGACCTTTGGCCTGGTGCCCGGCGATGCGCAGGGCGACACGTTTCTCGCGACGCTGGCGACCGAGGGACCGATGGGCCGGACGGTCGAGGATGTGGCGCGGCTGCTGCAGGTCATCGCAGGCGAGAACCCCGAAATGCCCTTCGGACGCAGGCAGGAGCCCTATGCCGATCTTTTGCAGGCGGACCTTCGCGGCATGCGCATCGGCTGGCTGGGCGACTGGGGTGGGGCCTATCCAAGCGAGCCGGGGATACTTGCGCAGTGCGAGACGGGCCTTGGCGTGCTGCAAGACCTGGGCGCAATCGTTGAACCCCTGCCCCCGCCCTTTCCGGCGGTGGCACTTTGGAAGTCCTGGACCACGCTGCGCGGCATGCTGAATGCAAACGCGCTGGCCGCTATCCACGACGACCCCGTCCAGCGCGCCCTGACCAAGCCCGAGACGATCTGGGAAATCCAAAGCGGGCAGGGTCTGAGCGCGGCGCAGGTCCATTCGGCGTCCGTCATCCGGTCAGAATGGTACGCCATGGCGGCCCGGCTGTTCCGGACCTATGACGCGATCGTCCTGCCTTCCGCGCAGGTCTGGCCATTCCCGGTCGACTGGCGCTGGCCGCAAAGCATCAACGGGAACGCCATGGACACCTATCACCGCTGGATGGAGGTGGTCGTGCCGGTCAGCCTGATCGGCCTGCCCTGCCTGTCTGTGCCGGTCGGGTTCGGGTCGCGGGGCCTGCCGATGGGAATGCAGATCGCGGCGCCTACGGGTGCAGATGCCAGGGTGCTGGCAATCGGGCAGGCCTACCATCTGGCAACCGACTGGCCGGGGAAAAGGCCGCCGGTTCTTGCCTTGGCATCACGGGTCAGACGACCCTTTGCAATGCCATCTGCGGACGCATCAGATACCCGATCCGGTCAAGGACTTCCGGCCTGACCGGGCCATGTCTGGGTGGGTCGGCCATCGTGGTCAGCAAGGCCGGTCTGGGCGGGGGGCGACCGCTGCCGCCCCAGCCAATGCCGCGCAGGATCGCCTCGGCTTCGGGGGGCAATTGTTCGGGCACCGCAAATCCCGCCAGATCGGCCCAGATCGTGGACCAGGCCCGCGCCACCGTCCAGGGATTGTAGCCGCCCCCGCCCAGCACCAGCAAACGCGGCGCCAGCCCGCGAACCGCCGCCAGCACCGCCCGATGGGCGTTGTTCGACAGCGCGAGGCGCGACAAGGGGTCCTCGGCCACCCCATCTGCGCCGCATTGCAGGACGACGGCGTGAGGCGCGAAATTCGTGATCCTTGGCACCATCAGCCGGTCGATCACCGCCTGCATCTCGGTGTCGTTGAAGCCTGCCGGGACAGCCAGGTTGATCATGTTGCCCACGCCGACCTCGTCTGGTCCGCCCGTGAAGGGCCAGCGCGCCTCTTCATGCACCGATATCATCAGGACCGACGGATCGGCGGCAAAACCATGCGCCACCCCGTCGCAATGATGCGCGTCGATGTCGAGATAGGCGATCCGGCCCAGGCCCGCCCGCTGCAGCGTCAGGATCGCCAGTACCGGGTCGTTCAGATAGCAAAACCCGTTGGCGCGGTCGGGCATGCCGTGATGCGTGCCGCCGCCGGGCACGAAGATCGCGCCCCTGTCCGCACCCGCCAGAAGCTCGGCCGCCAGCATCGCCCCGCCCGCACCGGTGGCGGGGCGGCGGTACATCTGCGCAAATACCGGGTTTGACAGGGTGCCCAGATGGTGGCGGCGGCGGATGTCATCGGTCACGTCGCCCGCCTGCTCTGCCGCCCGCAGCGCCGCCAGATAGTCCGGATCATGCCAGATTTCCAACGCCTTGGGCTTTGCGCAAGGGGCGGTCCTATAGCTGCCGGGCGAAAACCAGCCCAGGCTCCGGCACAGGTCCATCACCGTCGATACACGCGGAATGCGCAAGGGATGGGCCGCACCGTAGGTCGAGCCGCGATAGATGTCGGACCCGAAGAACAGCGGCCCGACCGTCCGCGGGGGCGTCATGCCGTCGGCATCATGGCAAAAGACGCTCGATCGCGCCGGCGATCTGACGGCCGGTCGGGCTGACCGGGGCAGGCCAGGTTCCGGCCACGTTGCCCTGCCCGTCAAGCAGCACCTTGTTGAAGTTCCACGTCGGCTCAAACCCTTGGGTGTCGCGCAGCCAGGCATAGAAGGGATGCGCACCCGGACCCGTGACCGGCGTGATGTCCGTCATTGGCAGCGTGATGTCAAAGGTCATCGCGCAATAGGTTTTCACCGCGTCGCCCGTGGCAAGCTCCTGCTTGAAGTCGTTCGATGGCACCGCCAGAACGAACAGTCCACGCGGCCCGTATCTGCCCTGCAGCGTCTGCAGGCCGTTGAACTGACCTGCAAAACCGCACAGCGATGCCGTGTTCACGATCAGAAGCAGACGCCCGCGCAGGTCGTCAAGGGCGATGCGCCCGCCGTCGATCGAGACAAAGCTGAATCCGCCTTGCGCGGGCGTCGCGCCGGTAGGTCGAAGGTCGAACGCGGTCAGTCCTGCGGCAAGGAACAGGGCGTTGCATCTGTGCATCGGGTTCACCCTGCATTGATGTATCGAAACATAGGGTGGATTTGCGCCACGTCAAAGTCACGGGCGGGGTGTTGGCGATCACTTGTCCCGCAAAGCCTCGCAATTCCGGCCTTCTCATGCCATATTCATCGCTATAGAGGCCAAAGGCCCGGTATTTTGTTCGAGGCGCCGCAGTGCAGTCCAGTCATCACGGTCTCTTTCGCCAAGAGACATCCGAACGGCGCACGCAGTACGGCGCGCTTTGCTGGCGGCTGCGTCGCGACAGCCTGCAGGTCCTGCTTGTCACCAGCCGTGATACGGGGCGCTGGGTCATCCCGAAGGGCTGGCCCCATGACGGACTTGACGGCCCGGCATCGGCAGCGCGCGAGGCCTGGGAAGAGGCGGGTGTCGAGGGTGCGGTCGATCCGCGTTGTCTCGGCGTCTTTGGCTATGACAAGGTGCAGCCGACACTGCTCTGCGTCCCTTGCGTCGTGGGTGTCTATGGCCTGCGGGTCCGGCGGCTGCTGCGCGGGTTTCCCGAACGCAGCCAGCGCAGGCGCAAATGGTTCAGCGTCGAAAAGGCGGCGCGGCGCGTGGCGGAACCGGAGTTGCGGGCACTGTTGCTGGCGGTGCGGGGCGGCCTGCCGATGGCCGCGGATGCCGATGCGGCCGGCGCGGACCTGTCCGAGACCCGTGAGCCCTTGACGTGACCGCGTGCGTGACCATGTTCCAGTCATGACCCATGATCGGCCCTGCCCTGACCCTGAAGGCGCTTTGCGATGATCCGCTTTGCCCTGCGATGCGACCGCGACCACCCGTTTGACAGCTGGTTCGCCTCGGCACAGGCCTATGACGCGCTGGCTGTGGGGGGCAAGCTGGTCTGCCCGGTCTGCGGTTCGGCCCGCATTGCAAAGGGGTTGATGGCGCCAGCCGTCACGCAGCGAGAGACCGTCGCCCGCACGGACAAGGACGGCGCTCCTCTGCGCCCGCTGGATGCGCCTGCGACCGCGCTTGAAGAGGCGCTGGCCGCGCTGCGCCGCCAGATCGAGGAAAACTCGGAATATGTCGGCATGAACTTTGCCGTCGAGGCGCGGGCGATCCATGACGGCGACGCCCCGGCCCGCTCGATCCATGGCGAGGCGCGGGCGGACGAGGCGCGAAAACTGTTGGAGGACGGCGTGCCCGTGGCACCCCTGCCCTTTGTACCGCTGCGCCGGGTGAACTGAGCCGCCTGACCGACGAGCCGCGGGATCAACGCCGCAGGACGGTTGTCGCCAAGATGTCCGCAGGGTGGTCAGTAGATATAGCGTATCTGTTCGGTCCAGAACCGTTCGATCCGGCGCAGGGCCTGGTTCACATCCTCGATCCCCGACACGTCGATCAGGGTGCGCTTTTCCATCGTTTCGGCATGGCGCGCGAAAAGGTCGGACAACAGCACCCGCAGATTGCGCCCCTTTTCGGTCAGCCGCACCCGCACGGACCTGCGGTCAATCTCGGACCGCTGATGGTGCATGTAGCCAAGATCCACCAGTTTCTTCAGGTTGTAGCTGACATTGCTGCCCTGGTAATAGCCGCGGGATTTCAGTTCCCCCGCCGTCACCTCGTTGTCGCCGATGTTGAACAGCAACAGGGCCTGGACCGAGTTGATCTCAAGGATCGACACCCGTTCGAATTCGTCCTTGATCACGTCCAAGAGCAGCCGGTGCAGCCGTTCGATCAATGCGAGGTTATCCAGATAGCTGGCCAGATAAGCCCTTTGCGAGCCATCCAGCAGCGGTACTTGCAAGGTCATGCGCGGTCTCCACCTTATCCAGAACAGGGGCAGACTGCGTACAAAAAGAAAACATTCCGTAAACTCGAATCGATTCTGCGTCAGGTTCCGGTCGCCAGACGGTCGCGGGCATGACCCGCGATCCGGCCCAGCAGCGGTGCCAGATCCGGCGGCGGCGCGATCTGGCCCAGCACATAGCCGATCAGGTCCTGGTCGTTCTGGTCCAGCATCGCCTCGTAAAGGTCAAGGTCGCCTGGCCCCAGCGTCGCCAGCCGCGCGTCGGCGAACGGCCCCAGGATCAGGTCCATTTCCCTGGTCCCACGCCGCCAGCTGCGCATCGTCATCCGTTTCAGCCGGTGTTCTGCCGTTTCGGTCACATCACGCCCCATTCCGGCTTGAAGCCGCCTTGCCCGGACCATAAGACGGGCGCGACCAAAACGCCACGCCGCACAAGGACCGATCCCATGGCCTTCCTTTCCGACACCCTCGCCCGCGTCAAGCCATCGCCCACAATCGCCGTTACCACCAAGGCGGCGGAACTGAAATCGGCCGGTCGCGATGTCATCGGGCTGGGCGCCGGAGAGCCGGACTTCGACACGCCGCAGAACATCAAGGACGCGGCCAAACGTGCCATCGACGCAGGCCGCACGAAATACACCGCCGTCGACGGCATACCGGAACTGAAGGCCGCGATCTGCGCCAAATTCCTGCGCGAGAACGGGCTGACCTACACGCCTAGCCAGATTTCCGTCGGCACCGGCGGCAAGCAGATCCTCTACAACGCGCTGATGGCGACCTGCAATCCGGGGGATGAGGTGATCATTCCCGCCCCCTATTGGGTCAGCTATCCCGACATGGTCTTGCTGGCGGGCGGAACCCCGGTGCCGGTCGTCGCCGGCATCGAGACCGAGTTCAAGCTGACGCCGGCACAGCTTGAGGCGGCGATCACCCCGAAGACCAAATGGTTCATCTTCAACTCGCCGTCCAACCCGACCGGGGCAGGCTACACCCGCGCCGAACTGCGCGCGCTGTGCGATGTGCTGATGCGCCACCCGCAGGTCTGGATCATGTCGGACGACATGTACGAACACCTCGTTTTCGACGATTTCGAATTCTGCACCCCCGCCGAGGTCGAACCCGCCCTCTACGACCGCACCCTGACCTGCAATGGCGTGTCGAAATCCTATGCCATGACGGGCTGGCGCATCGGCTATGCGGGCGGGCCGGTGGCTTTGATCAAGGCGATGGGGACGATCCAGTCGCAATCGACGTCCAACCCTTGCTCGATCAGTCAGTATGCAGCACTTGAGGCGCTGTCGGGTCCGCAGGATTTCCTCGCGCCCAACCGCAAGCTCTTCCAGGGCCGCCGCGATCTGGTGGTGTCGATGCTGAACGCCGCCACGGGGATCACCTGCCCCAAGCCCGAAGGCGCGTTCTACGTCTATCCGGACATCTCCGGCTGCATCGGCAAGGCGACGCCCGGCGGCACCGTGATCACCAATGACGAGGTCTTTGCAACCGCCCTCCTCGAAGAAACCGGTGTCGCGGTGGTGTTTGGCGCCGCCTTTGGTGTTTCGCCGAACTTCCGCATCAGCTACGCTACATCGGACGATACCTTGCGCGAGGCTTGCACCCGCATCCAGCGGTTCTGCGCCGCGCTGGTCTAGGGGTCAGATGGCCGACAGGATCACAGCCAACCTGCCTGCGCGCGATTTCGCAGCGACTTCAGCCTTTTATGCCGCATTGGGGTTTGCCGAAGCCTACCGGGGCGAAGGCTGGATGATCCTGCGGCGCGGCCCGCTGGTGCTGGAGTTTTTTCCCCATCCCGACGTCGATCCTTTGACGAGTTCGTTCTCGGCCTGCATCCGTGTGGATGACCCCGATGCCCTTTTTGCCGACTGGCAGGCCGTTGGCTTGTCATCAGATCCAAGGTCGACGCCACGCCTGACCGGGTTCTTCAAACCGGGTCCAGCACCGCGGATGTTTGCGCTGGTCGACCCTGACGGCTCGCTTTTGCGGGTGATCGACAACCGTGACGCTGGCGAGGACCGTGATGGCCGGTGATCTGCCCGACTATTACTTTCGCATCCGCGAGAACGGCGCTGTCGTGTTCCGCGTGGAGACCGAGAACCGCCAGCGCCGGATCGAGATGGACGAAATCGCCGTCGTCAACGTGAAGAACAGCACCATCAAGCCGCATGGCGAGGTGGAATTGACGCCGCGCGACCGCGAGGTGATCGCCGAATGGCTGGCGGCGCGGCAGGCGCAGTTGGCGATGCGCGACATCGACGACATCCTGCGCACGGTAGACCATCTGAACCTGACCGCGCAGTGGGCGCAGTCGCGGGCCGCCGATCAGGATCTCGACCGGGTGACGGATGCACTTCTGCTGGCGATGCATGACCTGCGATCGGTGCTGGTGCGCAAGAAGTCCGAACGTCTGATCAGGGACGAGGCGGCGGAATAGCCGCAAGACCCCGCGCGCGCGCCCAGAACCGCCACATCAGGCTGCCCGCCGCGACCATGAGGCCGATGACAAGTCCGCCCCAGACCCCCATGCCGCCATAACCGAGATAAAGGCCGATGAACCAGCCGCTTGGAATGCCGATCACCCAATAGCTGACCGCCGCCAGAACCATCGGCACGCGCGTGTCGCGCAAGCCCCGCAGCAGGCCCATCGCCATGACCTGCCCGGCATCCACCATCTGGAACAGCGCGGCCACGGCCAGAAGTCCGGTGCCATAGGCGATGATCGCAGGTGAGGACGGCAGGTTGAGGTCCAGAAACGCCGACATGAGAAAGGTCGGCAGGCTGAGAAACAGCGTCACCCCGATCAGGCCGGTGACAAAGGACAGAGCCAGCGCCACCCTGGCCCCGTCGCGCAGGGCCCGCGCGTCGCCGGCCCCGTCTGCGCGCCCGATCCGGATCGTCGCGGCATTGGCCAGCCCCACATGCAGCATGAAGAACAGCGACACGATTTCCATCGCGATGCCGTGCGCGGCCAGTTCCACCTTGCCGATGGTGCCGATCATCATCGCGGTAGCGACGAACAGCCCAGCCTCGGCCAGTCCTTGCACGCCGATCGGCCAGCCAAGACGGAATACCTGGGCCAGTGCCTGCCGATCCGGCCGCCAGAACCGCTGCCAGATGCGGAACCGCGCAGGGTCGGGGTGAATGTGGGCATAAAGACCCATGAGGGCCAGCGACAGGACCTGCGTGAACAGGGTCGCGATGGCCGCCCCCCTGACGCCAAGTTCCGGCGCGCCCCAATTGCCAAAGATCAGCGCATAATTGACCAGCGCATTCACCCCGACGGCGGCTACCGTGGCCCACAGCACGACCTGTGCGCGGTCGAGTGCAGCCAGAAAGCTTTTCAGCGCCATCACCACCAGCGCCGGGATCATGCCAAGGCCTGCAATCCGCATGTAGTCCTGCGCCAGCGCCGCGACATCGGGGGCCTGACCCAGACGCAGCAGGATCGGCCCGGACCACCAGAACAGGGGATAGCTCAGCGCGCCAAAGGCGATGGACAGCCAGATGCCCATGCGCGTGTCGCGGCGCACCTGCGTTTCGTCCCCGCGCCCCAGGGCGGCGGCGACCATCGGCATGACGGCCTGGGCAAAGCCCGCACCCAGAATGAACACGACAAAGAACGATGACGCGCCCAGCACGACCGCCGCCAGTTCGGTGACACCGTACCAGCCCAGCATGATCGTGTCGGTGACGTGCAGGGCCGATTGCGCAAGATGGCTGCCGATCAGCGGCAGGCCCAGCGCCAGCGTTGCGCGGGCATGGGACGGATAGGATTGAACGGTGGTCATGTAACGTCGGTTACGCCGCAATTTCCGCCAAGGCAATGGCAGCGGCGCTATCGACAGAAACGCCGCAAGCGCACGGTCGATCGTCGGGCTTTCGTTCCCCAGCCCTGCGGTCTAGCATGGCGGGGTAATGTTGCAGGGGACATCATGATCACGATCTACGGGGTTTATCGGTCGCGGGCATCGCGCCCCTTGTGGCTGTTGCACGAGATTGGCGTCGCCTTTGAACATGTCCCGGTCATCCAGGCCTACCGTCTGAAAGATGCGCGCGCGGGCGATGCGCCGCTCAATACCGCATCATCAGCATTCCTGTCCGTGAACCCGCTTGGACAGATTCCGGCGATGGTCGAGGATGATCTGGTACTGACCGAGTCGCTTGCAATCACGCTTCATCTCGCGCGCAGACACGGCAAGGCGCTTGGGCCGCAATCCGACGCCGAGGCCGCCCTCATGATGCAGTGGGCGCTGTTCGGGACATCGAACATCGAGACCGCCGCGCTGGAAATCACCTTTGCGCTGGCGGATGGCGCGCCGGCAAGCGACGGTGTCATCGCGATTGCGGCGGAAAAGCTGCGTCGGTACCTGGCACATCTGCAGCGGCATCTGATGGGGCATCTCTGGCTGGTCGGCGGCCGCTTTACCGTCGCCGACATCAACCTGGCCGAGTGCCTGCGCTATGCCCAGGGGCACCCGACGCTGGTGGCGGAGTATCCGGCGGTGAAGGAGTGGCTGGAACGCTGCCAGGCGCGCCCGGCGTTCACGGCGATGTGGGCAAAGCGGATGGCAGAACCGGCGTAAGGCCGGGGGCCGGCCCCCGGACCCCCGGGATATTTTGCCCAGTCAGAAAGCATCAGGCGCGCGGGCCGGGAACGTATCGCCGCCAGTTGTGCTGTTCCCTGAACCCCAGAACCTCGCGGATCTTGCGGTTCGACAGCAGGCTTTCGTGGGGCGCGACCGGGCGCGACAATGGCACCTTGGGGAAGTACGTCGCCAACAGATCCGCATTCGGCTGCGGCACCGAATTGGTGTCGTTGACGGCGTTGAAGACCTGAAACCCGAGGCCGTCCTTTTTCAGGCACAGATCCACGATCTGCCCGAGATCCCGCGCGTCGATATAGCTGAAGGTGATGCGCCGACGCAGTCCGGGATTGGCGGCGGCCGCCGGAAAGACCGTCGCATACTCATGCGGCTCGATCACATTCCCGATCCGCAGGGCGTAGATATCCGCGTCCGACCGGCGCTGGAAACTTCGCGCCGTGACCTCGTTCACCTTCTTTGACATGCCATAGCTGTCCATCGGGTCGATGTCGTAATCCTCCTCCAGCGGCAGCACCTTGGGGTCCACCACCCCGTCGCTGAAACACACGCCATAGGTCGTCTCGGAACTGGCGATGATGATCTTTCTGACCCCCATCTTCACCGCCGCCTCGATGACGTTGTAGGTGCCG
Source organism: Rhodobacterales bacterium (assembly GCA_021155205.1). Taxonomy (GTDB): domain Bacteria; phylum Pseudomonadota; class Alphaproteobacteria; order Rhodobacterales; family Rhodobacteraceae; genus JAJNPS01. The sequence continues at coordinate 6,606 of JAJNPS010000031.1, read as the reverse complement.
ATCACGTTGACCCGATAGGTTTCGGCATCCGGGACCATCAAAAGCCGCGGAATCGCCGCGAAATGCACCACCGCGTCGAACACCTGCGCGCCCTTGCCGGTCTCCATCTCGTCGAACCCGGCATGGCTGCACATCGCGGAATACATTTGCCCCGCATCGGTGATGTCGGTGATCAGGTCATGCACGCCGGGATGGCCCAGGGGCACGCGGTCGACGTTCAGCACCTTGTGCCCGGCGGCGGCGAGATAGGCCACCACATGCTTGCCCGCCTTGCCTGATCCGCCCGTAAAGAGTACCCGCATCGCATCCCTCCTGTTGCCTTGCGGGAACCTAGGCCGACCCGACCGCGACGGCAACCGCCCCCGCATCTTGCACCCCTGCCCCTGCCAATGGTCTAATGCCAGCGGCACCCCGCCCAACCAACAGCGAGCCCCCATGCCCAACGACCTTCTGTCCGGCGCGTCCCAGACATATGACGCCAGTTCCATCGAGGTACTGGAGGGGCTGGAGCCGGTCCGCAAGCGCCCCGGGATGTATATCGGCGGCACGGATGAACGCGCGCTGCACCACATGGTCGCCGAAATCCTCGACAACGCGATGGACGAGGCCGTGGCGGGTCACGCCAACCGGATCGAGGTTGAACTCCACGAGGGCAACGCTGTCACCGTGCGCGACAACGGGCGGGGCATCCCGGTCGATCCGCATCCGAAATTCCCCGGCAAATCCGCGCTGGAGGTCATCCTGTGTACCCTGCATGCGGGCGGCAAGTTTTCCAACAAGGCCTATTCCACCAGCGGCGGGCTGAACGGCGTCGGGTCGTCCGTTGTCAACGCGCTGTCCGACCTGATGACGGTGCAGGTGGCCCTGAACAAGGAGCTTTACGAGCAGAGCTTTTCGCGCGGCCTTCCCCGCGGGCCGATCCGGAAGCTGGGACCCGTCCAGAACCGCCGCGGCACCACCGTCACCTTTCGCCCCGACCCGGAGATCTTCGGCCACCAGACCCTCAAACCCGCCCGCCTGATGCGGATGGCGCGGTCCAAGGCGTATCTGTTCTCGGGTGTGGAGATCCGCTGGAAAACCGCCGTGACGGATGCGGACACCCCGGCCGAGGCGGTGTTCCATTTTCCCGGCGGGCTGTCGGACTATCTGACCGACACGCTGGAGAAGGCCACGACCTATGCCGAGCGTCCCTTTGCCGGCAAGGTCAGCTTTCAGGAAAAGTACGGGCTTCCCGGATCGGTGGAATGGGCGATCAACTGGACGCCGATGCGCGACGGCTTCATTCATTCCTACTGCAACACCGTCCCCACCCCCGAAGGCGGCACGCATGAGGCAGGGTTCTGGGCCGCGATCCTGAAAGGCATCCGCGCCTATGGCGAGCGGATCAGGAACCGCAAGGCCGACCAGATCACCCGCGACGACATGCTGGCGGGCGGCTCGGCGCTGATCAGCGTTTTCATCCGCGAACCGCAGTTTGTCGGCCAGACCAAGGACCGGCTGGCGACCGAAGAGGCCGCGCGTCTGGTCGAGGGCGCGGTGCGCGACCATTTCGACACATGGCTGGCGCAGGACCCGAAATCGGCGGGGGCGATCCTTGATTTTCTGGTGCTGCGGGCCGAGGAACGCCTGCGGCGGCGTCAGGAAAAGGAAACCGCCCGCAAGACGGCGACGAAAAAGCTGCGCCTGCCGGGCAAGCTGACCGATTGCACGTCGAAAACCCGCGAGGGGACAGAACTCTTCATCGTCGAAGGCGACAGCGCCGGCGGTTCCGCCAAGGGTGCGCGGGATCGCGAGACGCAGGCCCTGCTGCCGCTCAAGGGGAAAATCCTGAACGTCCTTGGCGCGGCATCGGCCAAACTCAACGACAATTCCGAAATCCGCGACATCTGCGAGGCCTTGGGTGTATCGATGGGCACGCGGTTCAAGGTCGACGATCTGCGCTATGACAAGATCATCATCATGACCGACGCCGATGTCGACGGCGCGCATATCGCCAGCCTGTTGATGACATTCTTTTTCACCCAGATGCGCCCGCTGATCGACAAGGGGCACCTTTATCTGGCTTGTCCGCCCCTTTACCGGCTGACGCAGGGCGCGCACCGGATCTATGTGGCCGATGACGTGGAGAAAGAGGCCTGGCTGGCGAAAGGATCGGTCGGCGGCAAGGGCAAGATCGACGTGCAGCGATTCAAGGGCCTGGGCGAGATGGACGCCAAGGACCTGAAGGACACCACGATGAACCCCGCGACACGAAAACTGATCCGGGTGAGCATCGACGAGGAAGCGCCGGGCGAGACCGGGGATCTGGTGGAACGGCTGATGGGCAAGCGACCGGAGCTGCGGTTCCAGTATATCCAGGAGAACGCGCGGTTTGTGGAGGAGCTGGATGTGTGAACCGCCCCTGGTTTGCCGGAGCGTGGAACACCTAATGACCGATCTGGACTTTAATTCCCTGTCACTGGCAGACCTGAAGCAATTGCACAAGGACGTCGCCAAGGCGATTGCAGGGTATCAAAAACCCTGAAGTGACCCGGTCCTGACGGGGGGGTTAACGCCATCTTGGCCTCTACTGTGTCAAACTGCGATCAAGTTAGCTTGCAGTGGACCTCGCGACCAAGTGGCAGTCGAAGTCAGCCAGCAGACAGTTTGCTTTTCCGGCAACGTCACGACCTCCCGGCATTGGCCGTCGATACCTGCCGCACAACGTCGGAGTCTGGTGAAGGCTCTGCCCAGAAGTCGCTGCACCCGCCCGTTGCTGGATTCGGGCAAGGAACCAATGTCGGAAACCAAATGATACCCAAATGCCACCCAAGACATTGCCGACGCCGCAATCACTCACCGCAGTCAAGGAAATAAGACAGTAATTTCAGGTACTTAAATGGTGCCCAGAGACAGAATTGAACCGCCGACACGCGGATTTTCAATTTACATTTTAGTCCGCCTGTCCTGTCTCAAGACGTTCCAAACTGCCGCATAGGTCGTTGAAAAAACAAGAAACCTTTATCAACACATCGCCACGGACCGTTGCTACCCATTTCATCCTTGCACGGGGCAACTGATACCCACGCGATACCCAAAGCCACCTACGGCAGCACGTCTTTCACAGTCCGGCGCAAGTTGACCCACAATCCTGCTACCCGTCTAGACTTGTCCCTGACGAGACAGGTCCGGGCGTTTTATCATGAGCTTATGAAAAGCAAGCTCACACCCAAGTTCATTGATAGCATCAAGCCCAACCCGTCGAAGCGCCTCGATTTCCGCGACGACCTGATGCCCGGTCTTGTCCTGCGCGTCAGCGCGTCAGGCACCAAGACCTTCTGCCTGCATGGTCGCATCAACGGCAAGATGCGGCGCCTGACCATCGGACGCTATGGCGTCATCACGCTTGCCGAGGCGCGGGAACGGGTGCGGCAGTTGCTTTACGAAATCGAGTCAGGTCGCTTCGAAGAGCGCACCGGCATCGAAGTCGAGAACCGCACGACTCTTGGCGAGGTGATCCCAGAATATGTCGAGAAGCACGCCAAGTCGCAGAACCGCGACTGGCGGAACAAGGCATCCCTACTGGCGAAGTTCACCGACCTGCACGGCAAGCGCATCGACCAAATCAAGCGGGCCGACGTGGTCAAGACACTCGACACCATCGTCATGACCGCCCCTGTCAGCGCCAACCGGGCGCTGGCACATCTGAAGCATCTCATGAATTGGTGTGTGGATCGCGGGATATTGGACGCATCGCCCCTCGTCGGCATGAAGCTTCCCACCAAGGAAACGCCGCGCGAACGGGTGCTGAGTAATGATGAGCTGCGGGCGCTCTGGGCGGCCTGTGACGCCGATGGCTATCCGTTCGGGGATTGCATGAAGCTGCTGATCCTCAGCGGCCAAAGACGCACCGAGGTCGCCGAAATGAAATGGTCGGAACTCGACCTCGACAAGCGCCTGTGGACGCTCCCGTCTGCGCGGGCGAAGAACGGCAAGCAGCACACCGTCCCGATCACCGACGCCATGCTAACCGTCCTGCGGCGCGTCCCACGCTACTTGTCCAGCGATTTCGTCTTCACGACCACGGGCAAGACCCCGATCTCGGGCTTCGGTCGCGTGAAGGATCGGATGGACAAGTCCCTGCCGAAAGGCACAGCGCCATGGACCATCCACGACCTGCGCCGCACCATGTCGACCAACCTCGCGATGCTGGGCGTCCCGCAGCCCGTCACGGAGGCGCTGTTGAACCACAGGTCAGGAGTGGTTTCCGGTGTTGCAGCGATCTACAACGTGTATTCCTATGCGGATGAGAAACGGGACGCCTTGGCACGGTGGGGGAGAACCATCACGGCCTTGGTTGGCGGGGTAGAAGATGTCCGAGTCAGAGCAGCCCAAACGTGACTACATTTTTGGACCCCGACAGGCATTTCAGTTCGTCGGCAAACACCGCTTTGGCGATGAATGGGAAGCAAAGTACATTGAGGACCCGGTGAAGTCGCAGCACAAAACGGTGCTAGCCGAGCTACGCGATGCACTGAGGTCAGGGGAAGTCGCGGCCCAATGGGACACTTTGGATTTTCGACAGACCGGCGATCTTCGCCCTCTTGACGTGGACGGAGAGTTTTTCCGCTTCATGGTAAAGGAGGACCTTGTTTTTCATCCCCGGCTAAACGAACCAGTTCGCTGTAGGATCAGTGCACGGGATTTAGGTCGTCTGCTAAAGCCATTTATGGAGCAACCATTTTCTTCGTCAAATCGAGCGGAGAAGGAATGTCTGCTTTGGTTAGTTGGCCTCTTCTCGGTTAACGACACGACCGTACCAACTAAGGAAGCTCTAAAAATCAATGCGATGCGAAGGTTTTCCGGTTTGTCTGCTCGAGCCTTCGACCGGGCTCGCTTGGACGCCATCAGGCAAACAGGGCGCAAAGATCTGAGCAGTGCGGGCCGACCCAAAAATCGTATCACCACATGAAGTGATTTCTACCTACTAATAGCGGGGTAACACTCCTGCTAAATTCTCTTCATCGGCTGATTGAACGGAATGCGCATTCCTTCACACTCATGATGAAGGACAGACAGATGAAGATCGAAGACGGACAGAAGACCCTTGCCACGCGCGCTGATCTGAAGCGAGTCGGCATCAACGTGAGCAATACAACGCTCCTGCGCTGGGAAGCGCGTGGACGCTTTCCACGGCGCATCAGGATGGCCGGGACCAGCGTTGCTTGGTTCCTGTGCGAAATCGAGGACTGGCTCGCTGCACGGGCTGCCGAGCGCGCTCGCACGCACTACGCCGAATACTAAACTCCTAGAAATCCTGCCGGTCTGCATCCCTGCGCTTTGGCGCACGGTCGCCCGCACATTCACGAAAGCCAACACCATGACCACTCCACGAAGCAGGCCTGCACTTGCAGCCTTGCAAAACGCAACATCACCTGAACAAGCGATCCTTCGAGACCAGTTCGCATTTCTCTGCGCGATCTGGGGACCGCCCTCGTCAGCGCGTCACAACGCCTTCGGCGCGCTCTGCTTCCGCCACAACGGAACGTCTAGGATGATCCACAGGTTCATCCCGTGGTCGAGTGGCGCGGCGACCGATCCCGAACTTGAGCGGTTCAGCCGTCACGACTGGGACCAATACTTCAGTCCGAACCTGTATCGCAGCCCAAGCCGCAAGCTGAGCGAAGTGCGCTCGACCCGGCTTGGCTGGTGCGATGTTGACCACGCTGACCCCTTCGCCTTTGCGCCCGCGCCATCTGTGGTCTGGCAGACGTCGCCGGGGCGAACGCAGGCCCTGTGGTTTTGGCATACGTATCATTCTCCGAAACGGGCGGCGGCTTACTCCAAGGCCCTCACTTATCGCCACGGCGGCGACAGGGGCGGCAGCGCCCCGAACAAGCTGCTGCGGCTACCGGGGTCCTTCAACCACAAGCCGGACTACAGCAAGCCGTTCATCTCGCTTTTGCGGTTCGACCCGACCCCGATAAAGGAACGGCCTGCCCAGCTTACCGAGGCGCAGCGGCGTCCTGCGGGCGCGTTGACCACCGCGACCGTGAACCCAGATGCCCATGATCGACGCTCAGTCCTCAAGAAGTATCGGTCGAAGCTCGACGTCTCGACCCGCCACTTGATCGCCCACAATCAGGTCATCGCGTCGGACCGTTCCAGAAGGATCTTTGCGATGGTCGCTGGCTTGTATCAGGCCGGGGCAACGATGGACGAAATCGCCAGCGTGGTCTGGAGCAGCCCCTATTTCCGCGACAAATACGGCGAGGACCGAGACGCGCTGGAAACTGAGATTTCGCGCATCATCGTAAAGATCGGGGGAGAAAAATGACCGAGCCGAAGAAAGATTTGTTCATCGGGTTGGACACGGTTGACCCCCAGGAGGTGGATTGGCTCTGGGAACCCTTCATTCCGTTCAGCATGATCACGATCATGGAGGGTGACCCTGGCGTCGGGAAATCGTTCCTTGCGATGCAACTTGCTGGACTTGCCCGGAAAATGTGGAGAGCACCAACTGAGGAACCAGGAGGTGTTCTATGGGAAACGGGAACAGACCGACGCCGGAGTTTCGGCGTGAAGCGGTGCGGCTCGCACTGACCAGTGGCCGGACGCGGCGGGAGA
>JAJNPS010000028.1 GCA_021155205.1 Rhodobacterales bacterium | reverse complement strand
TCGCCGTCGCCAGATACATCGACGGGTTCTATAACCCCATCAGGCGGCATTCATCGCTCGGCTTCCAAAGCCCCATCGCCTTCGAGCGAAAGGTCCGGGAAGTGAGCTAAACGCTCTCCACAAAAGTCGGGCAAGTCCAATACGATCAGACCGCGAATCGACGCGATGGGCGGCGACCCGTCGCGCATTCGAGTTCAGGGCGACTTCCTGTCGCTTGACGAGAAAGGATTGCAAGCCCTCAAGAACGAAGTTCTGCGGAAGCCGCCAGACCTTCTGATCCTCGACCCGTTGTTTGCCTATATTCCAAGCGGGCAGGACATGTATCGACCGAACGTCATCCGTCAGCTTTTGTCGTTCCTCAAGAGTATTGCCGAAGCGGGCGAGACTGCCGTCCTTGTCATACGACACTTGACCAAGGCCAAGCACGACAAAGCGATCTATAGCGGGGGCGGATCAATGGACGTGATCGGCGCGGCAAGGTCAGCGTTTCTGGTGTGCGAACACCCAAAGGACAGTTCGACGAAGCTCATCCTTCACATCAAGCATAACATCGCCATCCGAGGAGTCACGCAGAGCTACCGCATTTCCGCTGAGGAGGGTGGGATGGCGACCTTGAAGTGGCTTGGGCCGTCAGACCTCACCGTCGATGACCTGATCTCTTCGGAAGGAAATGCCCGCACATCCGCCCTCGACATCGCGATTCAGTACTTGAAGGAAACGCTTAAGGACGGGCCGCAGGCAGCTTCAAAGGTCGAGACGGACGCGGCGGCGCGCGACATCTCGGAGAAAACGCTGGAACGGGCCCGACGAGTCCTTGAAGTCAAGTCGACCAAGAAGGGGACCCGATGGTTCCTTTCATTGCCTAGCGAGCAGCGACCCTAGACCTGAAGTGCGCCAAGAGCGTCAACGTCGCCACGTTGTGTTCCGGCGCACTTCGATTTCCAAGATCGTCACAAACATGCATGACGCCGTTGGCGGTGTTGGCGGTCTTCGTATCGGCTAGGCGCTAAAAACCTCGGCAGTCGATATGCCTGGCGGTCCGCCTGCACAGGGCGCTCTGTCAAAAAAAACGCGCCCCCTGCGCCCCGGTGTGGATCATCAGGCACCGCCAGTCGCGAGTCCCACACGCGGCATCGGACCGACACGCGGATAATGTATCTATCTGTCGGGCGCAGGCCGGACTTGAATATCTGAACCTTTTCAATTTCTCCGCGACGGTGACAGATCGCCGGGTATCGCGCCGGGTTTCATGTGGGTAGCATTCTGACCGATCAGGCGCTCTGATCGTCGTCTTGCACCCATCCCTTACGATGATAGTGACGCAGTACGATGGACCTGTTGAACAGCGGAAAGCCGATCCACAGGCCGTTGGCCGTTATCAGTGACAGGATCGCCCACAGGAACATGCCCTTGAACAGGTAGTAGAACGGCCCGAACAACAGGCACCAAAGTCGATGCCAGTTGCCGAGGATGGTCTTGGTCTGGCCATTAAAGGCCCACTTAGCGCGAACGGTCATGCTCGGTTCTCCCCTTGAGTGAAGTCGCGTCAGCGCAATAAGGCGGCTGCGTATCGCCTGTCAGGGTAATCCCCGGTGCCTCTGGGCGCTGCCAGACGGCGAACGGTGAGCCACAAGCCGCCCCAGCGCGCCGCGCATGGTCACACTGCCCGGAGCGCCCAGAACGCCGCTGCTGGCCGCCATACAACGCGCCCACGCGCGCCTTAGGCTTTCTCTCGTGGGGTTTTCGGCAAGGCACGGCCAAGCTGACGCCGCAGTTCGCTGAGCGTCTGGCGAAACGGATGTATCGACGCGCTCAGGTTCAGGGGCAGCGCGGGGCCGCCGGTGATCAGCAGCCGCTCCAGTGCCGCCGGTTCATCATGATGCGCGACGGAAATAGCGGCGTGCTGATCGAGCCACGCCGACAGCTTTTGCTCGTCGGACTTTGCCATGCGCACGCGCCCGCGTGCATCGCGAAAGAACGCCAGCCCCAGCCTGTCGGCCAGCAGCGCAGAAAGCGACAGCCGCAGCGTCGATATCCGAACGCTCCCCCGAAGATGGTTGCGCCAAAGCCTGTCGCGTGCAGCCGCGCGTGAATGCCCCCTTCGCTGGCCGGGCTGAGCGATGCCGACATACAGCAGGTGCTTCCCGCCCATTTCCCGGCAACCGTCTCGAGGAACCATGTCGAGGTCTGAATCGAACCACCAACCATAGACGCCGTGCGTGATCCCGGTCGACGCGAGGTGATCCACGATTGCAACAGGTGGTATCAGGCGGTCAGGTGAATGAACGCACTGCGAGGCGTCCCACAGACTATGAGTCAAGTCATCGGGCGCGCGCCTTGCGTCATGATCCATCCCAGTTTGCCGCCGATGAACTCGATCCGCCCGCGAAGCTAAGCCGATTATAACTTATAGTCTATGGTCGTACTGCTGACTGCCGTGCGCCATGCCGCGCATGTCGGTCAAAGCGCGCGTGTCGAGAAACATCCAGCGGATCAGAAGGGAAAAGGACCTGTCGCAAGAAGAGGTCGCCCATCGAGCACTTATTCACCAAACCTACTTGAGCGGCGTCGAGACCGGGAAACGCAACCCGTCAATCCTCGTGGTCGAGCGCATCGCCAACGCGCTGGGCGTCGACGTCTCGGAAATCTTCAAAGCCGTCTAGGGTTATCCCTGACAACCCTCTTGCCCGCATCTTATCGATCTTCATCGGCAACCCGAAGGAGATCGACATGACCGACATCGTTACCCTCAAGGCCATCTGCGACGAACTGAAGCTCGACCCGCGCGAAGCCCGCGAACGCCTGCGCGCCGCCGTCACCGATGCGAAGGCAAACCCCGAAATGGCGAAGGCCCGCAAATCGCGGACGCCGTGGCAGTGGGTGAAAGGGTCCGCCGCCGAGAAAGAAGCGCGGCGCATCCTGCAGCCTGCCAAGCAGCCCGTGAAGGCCACATAGACCGCCAAAGTGTCCGAAAAGAAAATGAGGGGGCGGCAAGTTGCCGCCCTTCCATTTCACAACAAGTGTCTAATTCCCAAACGTGCGCCTTCAGTTCCATTCTGCGGCAAAGAACTCTGCCTGACGCACGATTAAATCTACAGCGGCCTTTTGGAGGTCTGGTGGATAACCGTATCGGGCGAGCAGTTTACGCACCTCGATCCGCATCTTGGCTCGCACGCCTTCTTTGCGGGTCCAATCGATGGTTGCTGATGATCGAATAGCTACTACCAAGAGTTTCGCCAAGGTGCGCAGTGTATCGTGGGCAATCAACTCTCTGGCTGATCCGTTTTCTGCCAGCGCCTCATAAAAGGCTACTTCTTCTGGAGACAAGCCAAGCTCAGCGGCCTTCGACGCATTGGCACGAATTTCATTGGCAAGTGCAATCAGTTCCTCGACAACCTGCAAGCTATCGACTGCGCGGTTGTGATATCTGCGCAAGGTTTCATCAAGCTTCTCGCTCAGTTTCTGCGATTGAACGATATTGGTCCGGGCATTGGCCTTGATCGTGTCGGCGAGTAAGCGGCGCAAAGTTTCGACCGCAAGGTTCGTTTGCTTTGTGCCGCGCACTTCGGCAAGGAACTCGTCTGAGAAAATTGAAAGATCGGGCTGGCCAAGCCCGACAGACTTGAACACGTCAAGTATCCCGTCCGCCATAACGGCCTTCGACAGCAGTTGCCGAATGTCACGCTCCACAGACGCACGGCTTCGGCCCGCCCCTGTGGTGTATTTCGCCAAGTTGGCCTTCAAGGCCACAACCAATGCGATCTCGTGCGCTCGGTCCTTCACACGGTCGTCGCCAGCGCTGATCGCGTAGGCGACCTCCAGTTTGAAGCCGGTCTCGATGAAGGAGTCACGCCTTCCGGTCGCCAGCAGATATTCAAGGCATTGCTTTAGGATCGTCAGCCGTATGGTTGGCAGTGCGGTAAAGAAATCCTTCCACGCAACGCCGTCCAGCAACGCCAGCGCACTTTCTAGCAATGTGATCGTCTGGCCCGCTGCTTCGTCGGGGTCCATCCTAACTTGATCACGGTCGCCTTGAGTATACTTTTCTAGGGCTGATTTCAGTTCAGCCCCGATCCCCAGATAGTCGACAACCAACCCACCGGGCTTGTCGCCCCATACTCGGTTGACCCGCGCAATCGCCTGCATCAGACCATGCCCACGCATAGGCTTGTCTATGTAGAGCGTGTGCAGCGATGGCGCGTCGAACCCGGTCAACCACATGTCGCGGATTATGACCAGATCAAAGCCCGACGCCGGGTCCTTGAACCGGGAAGCAAGCGCCTCCAATCTTGCCTTCGTCCGCAAATGAGGTTGGAGTGGTTGGGGATCGTCTGCGCGGTTGCCAGTGATTACCACCTTGAGAAGGCCTGCCTTGTCGTCGCTTGTTTCGGCTGAAACCCACTCTGGTCTCAGCTTTGCGATTTCATCATAGAGCATCACAGCGACCCGGCGACTTACCGTTACGATCATGCCTTTGCCGCCAGCCATGGCCTCGCGACGGGTATCGAAGTGGCTAACCAGGTCCGCAGCGATCTGCGCAACACGGTCTGGCGAGCCGACGACCTCTTCAAATCGCGCCAGCCTGCCTTTGATGCGCTCAACCGCAGCATCGTCACCCTCGGCCAGTTCTTCTGCAAGATCGTCGAGCTGAGCACGCTCAGCGTCGTCCAAGGCGAGATGCAGGCGGGCGAGACGTGCAGTGTAATGTATCGGGACCGTGGCATTGTCTTGCACGGCGCGGGTCATGTCGTATGTGTCGATTACCTCGCCGAAGGTGCCGTATGTGTCGCGGTCCCGCTCTTCGATGGGAGTGCCTGTGAAGCCAACGACCGTTGCATTAGGCAGGGCCTGCCGAAGGTAGTCAGCAAATCCAACGGCCTCGCGAATTCCGCCGTCGCGCTCCACATAGCGCTTCTTGAAACCGTACTGCGTGCGATGTGCCTCATCCGCAATAACGACAACATTGCTGCGGTCCGTAAGGAGCGGGTGCGAGCCGTCTTCGCCCCTGAAGCGCTGGATCGTTGTGAAAACCAGACCACCAATGTCTACCGCCAACAGGCGTCGCATTTCTTCCGCCGTCTCCGCCTGCACAGGGGTAATACGGAGCGTCGCGCCGTGGTCAGAAAAGGTGCCGAAAAGCTGGTCGTCGAGGTCGTTGCGGTCAGTGACAAGCACGATGGTGGGGTTTTTCAAACCCTTCGCAAGCTGAAGCTGGCGCACGAAGAACAACATCGTCAAAGATTTGCCCGAACCCTGCGTGTGCCAGACAACGCCACCTTTGCGCGTGCCACCTGTCTGCGCGGCGGTAAGGGTTGACGCGAGCGCCTTCTTGACTGCATGAAACTGGTGGTAGCCAGCAAGCTTCTTTGATTTGACCGTCCCGTCCTTGATCTCGAATGCCACAAAATCAGTGACGAAATCGATGAACCGTTCGGGCGCGAACACGCCCCGAATGAGCACTTCCAACTCGGAACGTCCCGTGTCGTCATAATCCGTGCCATTGATGGTGCGCCAAGGTGCAAACCTATCGAGTCTGGCGGTGAGTGAGCCGATGCGGGCATTGCTACCGTCGCTGATGACAAGCACCTGATTGGTGCGCATCAATTCCGGAGTCCACGTCTTGTAGTTATCGAGTTGGGTGTGGGCTTTCTCAAGCGTTGCAGATGCGTTTGAAGGGCTCTTTAGCTCCAAAACTGCCAAGGGCAGTCCATTGACGAACACGGTTACGTCGGTCCGAATTGCTCGCTTATCGCCTTTGACGATGAACTGATTTGCAACCAAGAGCCGGTTTGCGCGCGGATTTTCCTGATCGATGATCCTGATACCGACTGTGCGCGTAATCCCTTTCTCGTTGATCTCGACCGGAACCCCGCTGACGAGGTAGGGGTGAAACAGCCGGTTATTCTCGATAAGGTCCTGACTCTGTGATGCCTTGATTATGCGAACGACGGAATTGACCATATCGGCAGTCGCATCGGGGTTGAGTGAGGCGATGGCGCTGCGCAGTTCAGGTTCAAGGATCGCTTCGCGATAATCAGCGCGTGCGTGCATCGGACCATCAGGCGCAATCTGATCGCCGGGCACACTCTTCCATCCAATCAGTTCGAACCAAGACAGCGCCGCCAACTCGACAGCTTCCTCGGCAAGTTCCAAGCGTGGACTTTCGGGCGCGAGAGGGAACGCTTCGCTCATGCTGCCCCCGGCAATCTGCCCAACACGAACCGCGCCCGTTCGCGGCGCAACATCTCGTAGGGGCTGATGCAAGGGATAGTCAGCCCGATGCACGCGTTGGGTATCTTGATCTTGCGGACAGACTCGGCTGGCACCTCGTGAGTCACAACGGTGCATCCATGCGCGAGAGCGTGGGCGACCAGCCAATAGTCAGCAACCTGCAGAAAGGTCGCAATAGCCGCACGTTCGTAGGTCTGACTTGTTGCCCAAACGCTGACCCGCGCGAGTGCTGGCACAACCAAATCATCGGGCGGCACGAAGAAAGCATCGCCGAGCGCCTTTGCCCAATCGGAAAGATCATCGCCGCCAGCAGCCAGCTCGTCGGCCACCTTGTCGATACTTCCAACTACCCCTGCCACGTGTTGGCCAATCAACCAGTCCCAGAAAGCCGGGCAGAAAGCGAAGCCGTAGTGCAGATTGCGCGCCTGAATGAAGATGTTGGTATCCAGCAGGTAGCGCGTCAAAGCATCGCCCCCACTTCCCGACCTATGGTGTGGAATACTTCGGTCTTGGTGACACCAAGCATGCGGAAAGCATCGCGATACAGCGTCTGGCCTTCGAGTGTGCTTTCGACTACTGCGCGGGCGAAGCGTTTGCCGACGCGGGCAAGCGTTGTTCGATAGAAGTTCCCCCCGCTAGCCCCCGGCGCGTCAGCCAACGCCCGCAAGCGTTCGCGCTCCATCGCCCATGTCTGCCCAAAGGCATCACGACTGATTGCCCCTGCATCGAGAAGCCGCCGCAGGATCACCAGCGTGCTGACCTTGAACTGTCGGGCGAGCCGAGTCATTGCCGCGTCAACAGATTCACCCGGCTGCACAGCGGCGCGAACCGCCGCCAGCGGAACCAGCAATTCGGCCGCAACGGCATTGCACCATACCTCTTCCCGGCGATACCCATTCAGAGGTGCGGCGGTTGCATCGGAAAGGGCGGAAGTTCCCAGCCAAAGATGTGCCAACTCATGGGCGAGCGTGAACATCTGGCCCGACTTCGTGTCAGCGCCGTTGATGAACACAAGCGGCGCGCGACGGTCGGCCAAAGCGAAGCCGCGGAACTCCTGTGGGTCAAGGGCACGATGCGTGTTGGACATCACGATGCCGCTGACCATCACCAGCACGCCGAGCTTCTCAGCCTGCCCGATGAACAACCGCAACGCGTCTTCCCATGTCCGGCAGGCGGCGCGGGCTGCGAGGTCAAAGCCGAGGCGTTGGGCCATCGCCGCCGCCACAACATCCGGGCGCTGGTCGAGTGTAGCGCTGTCTACGAACTCGGCTTCGGGCATCCGGCTGGCTTGCGCAAAGTCTCGATACCAGCCTTGCCGTTCCTGACAGACATAAAGCATGTCAAGGAGGTTTGGGCTGGCCCGACGCACGCCGCGCCCGTCGTGGGTGCGAAAGTCCGGGATGGGCAACGGCTCTTCGGGCGGGGCGGGCAGGAACAGATAGCCGACCGGCACATGCACGGCGCGGGCGAAGTCCTCAAGCTGCGTCAGCGTGGGTTGCGCCGTTTCGGCCTCCCACTCGGCCAATCGCGGGACGCGCGGTGCCAAGTCGTCAGCCGTCATCATACCGGCGCGCTCACGCGCCCAGCGCAACAACTCGGGTCTGACGGCAACACGCGTCATGCAGCGGCCTCCTCGTCCGCGTTTTGGTCTTGGCCCTGTTCGGCTTCCCAGTCGATCCGCGCCGCGTCGTAGGCCGTTTCGTCGAGCCGAAAAAGAACGATGCTGGCATCAAACGTCGAACCGGCGATTTCCACCTCATACTCCGCATCAAGATAGGCATTGAAGGCGGGGAAGTCATCGTAGCCAGGTTGCGCGGGTTCCTCGGCCTTCTCGGCCCCCCGGCTCCAAGCGACGTCGAAGAGGAAGGCGACGAGGCTGTCACATAGGCCGCCAAGCATCAGCGCGTGCTGGCGCTGCAATGTGCCCCAATCGAGAGACCCGCCGTGGCGCATGTTTGGAAAGTTGCTAAGCCGGGCCAGGGCGAAAGCCATGTCGTCTATGCCGGTCGTCAATGCCTTTATTTGCTGGTTGATCTCGGCGGCGTCGGGATGATCGATGATAGAGAAGTCCAAGGCGGCGATGATTTCCCGCATCCTGTCGGGGAAGCCGGTTTTCTTGCCAAAGTCCACGCCTAGGCGAGGGGCAATGGTTGCATGCGCCGCCTCGAACAGGGTGCGAACGTTTTGCAGGCAGAAGGCGGGCTGGCTTTCGATGCTTCGCTCAAGCGCTTCAATGTGGATACGCAAAGGCTCTGCCCGGTCGGGGTGGGCATCCAGTAGCGCGCGTAGCATCTGAAGGGCGTAGGGCATGCGTCAGGCCGCCTCTACCGCCGCTTGGGCGTCCTTGATGCGCAACTCGCCGGAGATTAGCTTAGGGAGCAGGGTGTCACGGATCGAAGCCAACGACTTGGCCTCCGCGACTGTCGCAAGGAGCCGATCCATCATGGGCATGACTGCATTGTCAAAAGCAGTCAAAATCTGAGGTTCCGGTTTGGACATGGCCAGCTTGCGCATAAAGCCCCAGTCCGCGCGCGGCATCCTTGTTCCCTCCTGCGCCCCTGAAGCTTTGGCCACAAAGCCGTCTTCGGAGAAGGCAAGGTATAGGTAAGTCTGGGGCACTCCGTTTTGTGGCCTGAACACAAAGATGTCTGTCGAGCAGATGCCATCCACAGGGGCGATAGCAACTTTGCGGAAGTAGGGGCGCAACTTGCCAAAGAGCAGATCACCGCGCTTGAAAAGGGCTTTCTGGCTGTCAACCTCCTCGGCTCGACCGCATATGTCCAAAGCCAGACTGCGCTTCTGAATATGTTCCAAACCCACATACGGAGTATGTGGATCGACCTCGCCCGGTTGCACCTGCTCTCGAATACTCCGCCCGATACTGTCTGCGGTGGAACTCCACCCCACCGGCAGCCCATCATCGCCGAACCTGTCGGGGAACATGGCGGCGGTTTCGGCGGGTAGGCCGGGGTCGCGGCCCTCGGCCTTGGCGCGGACGGGGTCGAAATCCACGAACCAGCTCTTGAACAGCGCCCGCGCCATTTCCTCCAGCGTCGCCGCCGTCCGCCGGTTCAACTCGATCTTGTCGTCGAGGGAGCCAAGGAGGTTGGCGATGGCTTGCTGTTCGGGCATCGAAGGCTTTGGCACGACGAGGCGTTCAAGGTCGGCCTTGGTTAGCGCGTTGCGCGTAGCACCCGAGCTGGCAATCATCAACAGAACCTGCTTCCATGCAGGCGAGACCAAAACATAGAAGAGGAACCTCTGGTCAAAATGCGCACGATCAGCTCGGACTATGGACACATGCTGATTCACACGCGCGGGCAGCACTTCGGGGTCAACGAGGCAAACCCGTGCAACCGAGTCCCCAGTGATGTTAACCAGAATGTCATTCTTTTCGACATTTACGCCGTCTAGGAGCGCAGCCTGAGCATCGTTGATGAAAGCGAGACCGTCATGCTTGAATTGAAAGTCCAGGACATTCTGACTCCTGATCAGGGCGAACGGCCCTTCGTCAAGATAAACGTCGGCTCCACCACGCGGGGTCGCACCGCTGCCGATCTTGGTCGTATAGCTTCCCAGACTGACGGCAGGCCAATCACCAGCCATGACCGACCCCGGCCAAGACTTTGCCGATGCGCTCGTCCAACGCCGCGCCGTCGATCATCTGATCGCGCAGTGCCTTGGTAAGACGCGCCATTTTGGCGTCAAACGCCTCATCGTCGGCCTCTGCCTCTTCAGTCCCGACATACCGCCCCGGCGTCAGGACAAAGCCCTGCGCCGCCACTTCTGCCACGCTGGCGGCCTTCGCAAAGCCCGCTACGTCCGTATAGCCGCCCGATTTCTCGCGCCACGCGTGATACGTGTCGGCGACCTTGGCGATGTCTTCATCCTGCAGAACTTTGAGCGTGCGGGTTTCCATCGTGCCCAAGCCCCGCGCATCGATGAAGAGTATCTCGCCCGTCCGGTCGCGCAGCGTCTTGTCCCGCACCAGCCCGTTCGACTTGTCGCGCGTCAAGAACCACAGGCAGACCGGAATCTGCGTCGTCGAGAAAAGCTGACCCGGAAGCGACACGATGCAATCCACAAGATTCGCTTCGATCATCCGGCGCCGTATGTCGCCTTCGCCCGACTGCTGGCTGGACAGCGAACCATTGGCCAGCACCACGCCCGCATAGCCATCCGGCGCGAGGTGATAGATGATGTGCTGAAGCCACGCGAAGTTCGCGTTGCCAGCAGGGGGCACGCCAAACTTCCAGCGTTCGGTGTCGCCCTTCAGCTTTTCGCCGCCCCAGTCGCTGTCGTTGAACGGCGGGTTGGCAAGGACGTACTTTGCCATCAGTCCCTTGTGCAGGTCTTCATGGAACGTGTCCGCCCATTTCGACCCGAGGTTCGCCTCAATCCCCCGAATGGCGAGGTTCATCTTGGCCAGTCGCCATGTGGTGGCGTTCGACTCTTGCCCATAGACCGCGATCTGGTCGCGCGCTTGCCGAGGATCCACATGTTTGCCCGCATGCTCTTCGACGAAACGTTCGGACTGCACGAACATCCCGCCCGACCCGCAACATGGGTCATAGACGCGACCCTTGAACGGCTCCAGCATCGCGACCAGCAGCTTCACCACACAGCCCGCCGTGTAGTACTGCCCGCCGCGCTTGCCTTCCAGCTTGGCAAACTCGCCGAGGAAGTACTCATAGACCTGCCCCAGCACGTCCTGCCCGTGGTGTGCATCCTCGAACTTGATGTCCGAGAACAACTTCAACACCTCGCCCAACTTGGTCTGGTCCAGTTCCTGACGGGCGTAATTCTTGGTCAGCACACCCTTGAGAGTAGGGTTCTCCGCCTCAATGGCGATCATGGCCAGATCGATTAACTCACCGATGGTTGGCTTGGTGCTGGTGGCGTTCTCTTTCAGGTAGGTCCAGCGCGCCTTGTCCGGCACAAAGAAGATGCCTGCGCTGACGATCAGGTCGCGGGCCGCGTCGGGGTCTTCCAGTAGGAACGCTTCTTCCGGGTTAGCCTCGACCTCGGCCATGCGCGCGTCGAAGCGATCCGAGATGTATTTCAGGAAGATCAGCCCAAGCGCGACGTGCTTGTACTCAGCGGCATCCATGTTGCCGCGCAGCTTGTCGGCGGCAGCAAAAAGCGTTGCACCAATGGTCGTGCTAGGTTTTACGGCCTTCGCCGCTCCGTTCTTGCTGCCCGGTTTTCTCCCTCTCGCCATGGTTTGCTCCCAGCATCCGGCACTCCCCTGAAGTGGGAGTTTTGACTGCAATCAATGGTTGACCGGGTCCTGCAGGGCAAGAAAATGGTGCCGTCCACGCGAGACTGTGAGAGGCGACAGCAAGAATGCCACAGGCTTCTGCGTTCGACTGAATACCCCTCTGCCGTGGTGCAAGAGCGAACCAGTGCCAGCCAGAGCGTTGACGCTGGCCAGATCGTCAAGCGCTTCCATTGATACCCAAATGCTACCCAAGACCTTGGTCGTGTTACCGATCCGTCGAGCCATCACGGTTATTATGTAGCTATTACAAGGTGTTAAGTGGTGCCCAGAGACGGAATTGAACCGCCGACACGCGGATTTTCAATCCGCTGCTCTACCAACTGAGCTATCTGGGCACCGGGACCATTTCGGGTCGCAGCCGACTGGCTGGCGCGGGTGATACGGTACGGCCGGGGGGCTGTCCAGAGGGTTTTTGCAACGCCGTGAGGCGCAGGAAACCACAGTCAGCTGGGGCGCCGGGGGCTGTCGTCGTCGGGGTGCGGGTCGGGCGTGTCCTCCTGGTCGGCCTCTTCCGTCGGGATGACATAGGTTCCGGTCAGCCAGCGGCCCAGGTCCACATCCGCGCAGCGGCGCGAGCAGAACGGGCGGTATTTCGCGTCCGTGGGGCGGGAACAGACGGGACAGCTCATCTTGGCATCCTTTGGCGCAGCGCGGCCATCATGCCAAAAGCTCAGCCAGCGGCAAACGGTCCCGCTTGCGCGTCATCTCGTAAAGACCCAGCGCCGTCCAGCCGGCCAGATGCGTCTCGGATTCCGTCTTGAACGCGGCGCGCAGCACCTGGTCCAGCACCCCCCGGTCGCGCTTCGGGATCGGGGCAAAGTCGATGACAATCTGCCCGCCCAACCCCCGAAGCCGCAACTGGCGGGGCAGGTCGCGGGCGGCGGCGATATTGACCTTGAGGCCCGCCGCAGGACTGGTATCGCCGCCGGTATTCACATCGATTGCCACCAGCGCGCGGGTGGCCTCGATGAACATCCCGCCCTGTTCCAACGCCACATCCGGGCGGCGCAGTACGTCGATCAGGTCGAGAACACCCTGCGCCTCGAACGCGCCCGCCTCGGTTTCCACGGCATCCGGCTCGGGGTCGAGCCAGTCGCGGAACGCCACCTCATGCGCGCCCGCGCCATCGACCATCAGCTCCGGTCCGCCCGTCAAGTCGGCCAGAACCGCCTCGGCGAGTCCCCGCATCGCGGCGATGTCTTCGGCCACCGCATCCGCTTCGGCGTCCCAGCAGGCCGACCGCAGGATCAGGCCGAGGCTGTCGTCCGCACCCGCCATCTGCGCCATGGCGATCGCCTGCAACTCCACCCGGCGATCTTCGTCCCTGATGCGGCGCGAGATGTTCAGACCGGGCGCGTCCGGCGTCAGGATCGCGAACCGGCTTTTGAACAGCAGGCGCGCCGTGACCGGCACCGCCTTGCCGTCCTCGGCAGGCCCGGTGACTTGCACCAGCAGGCGCTGACCGGGCGCGATACCGGAGATCTGGCGCAAGAATCCCGTGCCCCGCGGCAGTTTGACGAAGATCCCGCCCTGCCCCTTGACCGGCCGGTCGGCGACGGCGCGGTAGATCGCGCCGGGGATCGCGCGGTCATCGGCCGGGTCGACGCGCAGGTCTTCCAGCCGCCCGTCGACCACAAGGGCCGCTGCCTGACGCCCGGCAATCTCGTCAAGGACGACCACGCGACCCTTCATGTCATCTTCCAGACCGGATAGCCCGCTGTCATCAGCAAGGCGGCAGTTTCGGCCACCGGCAGGCCCATGATGCCGGTATAGGACCCCGAAATCCACGGGATCAGCGCACCTGCCAGTCCCTGAATGCCATAGGCCCCGGCCTTGCCATGCCATTCGCCGCTGGCAAGGTAGGCGTTCAGTTCCGCATCCGACAGGCGTTTCATCCTGACTGCACTGACGCTGTCCTTTTGCCAGACCTTGTCGCCCCGCCGCACCGCAATCGCCGTGATCACCTGATGCCGCCGCCCGCCCATCGCGGTCAGGAACGCCGCTGCCTCGCCCGCATCGGCGGGCTTGCCCAGGATGCGGCGGCCCAGGGCCACGGTGGTATCGGCACACAGGACGATGTCGTCGGGGTCGGCCTCAACTGCCCACGCCTTTTCCGCCGCCAGCCGGTTGCAATAGGCGCGCGGAAGCTCCGCCTTGTGCGGGTCTTCGTTGATGTCGGGCGGGGAAATCAGGTCCGGCACGATCCACAGCGTCGCCAGCAATTCCCGGCGGCGCGGGCTGGCGGACCCCAGGATCAGGCGCATCGGCGTTTACTTGAAGCGGTAATTGATGCGGCCCTTGGACAGGTCATAGGGGGTCATTTCCACCTGAACCTTGTCGCCCGCCAGAACGCGAATGCGGTTCTTGCGCATCTTGCCTGCCATCACGGCGATCAACTCATGGCCATTATCGAGTTCGACCTTGAATGTCGCGTTCGGCAGGAGTTCCTTGACGACACCGGGGAATTCGAGAATGTCTTCCTTGGCCATGGTCACTCCGATTGGGGTTGGGCCCTCGCCTTGGGGGCTTGGGCATAAGCGCGCTAGATGCGCCGTTGGCAACCGCTTTTCAAGCGGAATCAGGTCGTGTTTGCGGCGTTTCAGGCGAAAATCAGTGAATTCCCGGGGCAAACACTGGCGTCACACCCAAGCCTGATCAGGATCGGGCAGCGGGATCGCCTGCAGCAAGTCGCGCGTATAGGCGGCCTGCGGGTCGGCAAAGACCTGCGCCGTGGGGGCGTTTTCGACCACCACCCCCTGATGCAGGACAAGAACGCGGCTGCACAGGCGACGGATGACCGACAGGTCATGGCTGATGAAGGCCAGTGTCAGGCCAAGGTCGTGCACCAGTCGTTCAAGGAGCGCCAGGACCTGCGCCTGGGATGACACATCGAGGCCCGACACGATCTCGTCGGCCAGAATGAACTCCGGTCGCAGGGCGATTGCCCGCGCGATCCCGACGCGCTGACGCTGGCCGCCGGAAAGTTCATGCGGGAAGCGGTTGACATAGCTGCGGGCGAGGCCCACCTGATCAAGCGCCTCGAACATCCGCGCCGTAGTGTCGGTGAACCCGTGCAGGTCAAGGGGGCTGGCGATGATCTGCCCGACGCGATGGCGGGGGTTGAGCGACGACATCGGGTCCTGAAAGATCATCTGGAACCGGCGACGCAGGGGGCGGAGCGAGGTGTCCGGCAGGTGGGAGATGTCCTGCCCGTCAAACCGAATACTGCCGCCAGTGGGTTCCAGCAGTCGCACCATCGCTCGGCCAAGGGTCGACTTGCCGGAGCCTGACCCGCCGACGATGCCAAGAATTTCGCCCTTGGGCAGGGTGAAGGTGATGCCCTTCAGGATGTCGATCCGGGGTGCGGGTCCGAGGACCGGCTTGCGGTTGAGGTCCGGGAGGGACAGGTGCAGGTCGGTGATGGTGTAAAGGTCCGTCATGGCGTGCGCCTGTCAAAGGCGGCAACCTCAGCCTGTACCCCAGCCAGAACCGCGTCCGGCACCGGCACAAGGCTGGCCTCCGGGTCGGTGTATTTCGGCGTCGCTGCCAAGAGCGCGCGGGAATAGGCGTGACGAGGACCGGCGAAGAAGTCGCGCGCGGAGGTATCCTCCAGCACCAGACCGCCATAGAGGATCGAGAGGCGTTGGCAGACCTTCGAGACCACCCCAAGGTCATGCGTCACAAACAACAGCGCCGTCCCATGCCTGCCTTGCATCGCGGCGATCAGCTTCACGATCTGCTTTTGGACCGTCACATCCAGCGCTGTTGTGGGTTCATCCGCGATGATCAGCTTTGGTTCCGCTGCAAAGGCCGACGCGATCAGGATGCGCTGGCGCATCCCCCCCGACAGTTCATGCGGATAGGCGCGCAGCACGCGTTCGGGGTCGGGTATCTGCACCTCACCCAACAGTTCCAGCGCCCGCGCATCGGCATCGGCGCGGGTCCAGCCGAGGATATCCACCAGTCGGTCGGTGATCTGCGCACCCGTCCGGCGCGAGGGATTGAGCGCCGTCAGCGGGTCCTGCGGGATCAGCGCCGCGGTGGCCCCGATAGCGGTGCGGCGGTGGGCTGGGGGCAAGGTCAGAAGGTCGGTGCCGTCCAGAAAAATCTCGCCCGAAATGATTTCCACCGAACGGGGCAGCGTCCCAAGCACCGCCTTGCCGATCATCGACTTGCCCGCCCCGCTTTCGCCGACAAGTCCCCGCACCTCGCCCGCCGCAACCTCCAGCGACACGCCGCGCAGCAGCAGGTGGTCGGTCCCCTTCAGCCTTGCGGTCAGGTTGCGGATGACAAGGAAACTCATCGCAGCACCGGGTCGAAACGGTCCTTCAAACCTTCACCCAACTGGCTGAATGCCAGCACGGTCAGGAACAGCGTGACCAGCGGAAACACCAGCACCCACCACGCCTGATGGATGCTGGTCCGCCCCTCGGCGATCATGCCGCCCCAGGTCGGATCGTCGGTGGAGATGGAGAGGTTCACGAAAGACAGGATCGCCTCGACGATCACCGCAATACCCATTTCCAGGGTCAGCAACACAACGATAGTGGGCAGCACATTGGGCAAAATCTCGGTCAGCATCGTCCCGATCCGTCCTCGCCCCGCAACCTGCGCGGAGGCCACATAGTCCATCGTCCCTTGGGTCATTGCCTCGGCCCGGACGACACGGGCGAACCGGGTCCAGTCGATCACCACGATGGCGATGATGATCGAGATCAGGCCGGGGCCAAGGACGGCAATCAAGAGGATGGAGAAGAGGACCGGCGGAAATGCCATCCAGATATCTATCAACCGGCTGATCACGACATCCACCCAACCGCGCAGGAACCCCGCAAGCAGGCCCAGGGTCGCCCCGATCAGGCAGGTCAGCGTCCCCGCCACCAGCGCCACGATCAGCGCGACCCGCGCGCCATGCAGGATGCGGCTCAGCACGTCGCGACCCAGACTGTCGGTGCCGAGCCAGAACCCCGGCTCTGCCCCCTGCACCCAGAACGGCGGCAAACGCCCCATGAACATGTCCTGCGCCAGCGGATCCTTGGGCGCGATCCATGGCGCCAGAAACGCCGCCAAGACGATCAGGACGATCCATCCCGCACTCAGCCACAAGCGCAGGCCCGCGCGGCGTTTGACCATGGTGCGGGCGTCAGCCATGCCGCAGCCTCGGGTTCAGCAGCGCATAGGTCAGGTCGACAGCCAGATTGACGGCGGTGAAGATCACGGCGAACAGGATCACGATCCCCTGGATCAGCGGCAAGTCGCGGTTGATCACCGCGTCGATGGCCATGTTGCCAAGCCCCTCATAGCTGAACAGCCGCTCGATGATGACCGTGCCGCCGATCAGGAACGTGAACTGCACCCCCACCAGCGTCAGCGTCGGCAGGATCGCGTTCGGCAAGGCCTCGCGCAGGATGACGTGGTTTTCGCCGTAGCCTTTCGTGCGGGCAAGCGTCACGTAATCAAGGTGCATGGTTTCCTTGAGGCTTTGCTTCAACAACTGCCCGATGATCGCCGCCAACGGGATGGCCAGAGCCAAAGCCGGCAGGAACATGTGCGACAGGATGTCGGCGAACAGATCAAACCGCAGGCGCATCACGCTTTCGACCAGATAGAAATCGGTGGTGAAGGGCAGGTCCAGCGACGGCGTCACCCTCCCCGAAATCTGAAAGACCGGGATGAGGACGCCAAAGGCGAGGATCAGAAAGAGCCCCCACAGGAAATCCGGCACCGACAAAGCCATGCCATTGGCGATGTCGAGGACGGCCTCGGTCCTGGTGTCGCGCAGCCGGGTGCCGGTCAGGGCCGCGAACCCGCCCAGCACGACCGCGATGACCAGCGCCATCACCGACAGTTCCAGCGTGGCGGGCAGGCGCCCCAGCACCAGGTCCAGCACGGGCTGGCGCGCGGTGATCGACGTGCCGAAATCCCCCTGCAGCACCCCCTGCCCCCAGATCAGGAACTGTTCCGCAATGGATTTGTCGAGGCCATACTGCGCCGTCAGCCGCGCGATGTCGGCCTCGGTCGCGCCCGGTGGCAGCATCATCGCGATGGGGTTGCCGGGGACCACGCGGATGACGACGAAGACGATCACCGCGACCCCCAGCAGGGTGATCGCGGTGGTCAAAAGGCGCAACAGGATGGCGCGGATCAGGGGCATCGAAAGCCGCAGATTGGCCTGCCATACTTTTTCAGGAAGGGCGCCTCCCCTCCCCTCCGTGGGGAGGGGATGGGGGTGGGGGGCAGCCGGACAAACGTCCCACCATCCCAGCCCTCCCCCACGATGGGGGGAGGGAGGCGACAGTCATCCAAGCCGATTTGACTCACGCCCTCTTCATCAGATGCGGCAGCAAGGCACCCGACCCATGCGGCGTCACCAGGACCTCCTTCGCCGACAGGATCGGCTGGACATATTGCAAAAGCGGAATGACCAGCGCGTTTTCCGCGATGTACTTGTCGACCGCCTTCCAGCCCGCAATGCGCTTGGCCTCGTCCGCCTCGCCCCACAAGGGTCCGATCATCTCGACCAGATCGGCGCCGTCCCAGACCGAATGCGGGGAGGGACCGAACATCGCAAACCCGGTCGAGGTCGTGGGATCGCCCACCGAGTTCCCCCAGTTGTAGAACGCCGCCGGGGCCAGCGTGTCGGCGGCGCGCAGTTCATAGTGCTTGGCGATTTCGTACACCTCGATCTCGGCCTCGATGCCGACCTTGCGCCACAGCCCGACAATGGCCTGGATCATCTCGTAATCCTTGGGCTTGAAGCCCTTGGTGGTCTGGATCTTGAACTTGACCGGGTTGTCCGGGCCGTATCCCGAAGCCGCCAGCGCGGCGACGGCAGCGGCCTCGTCATAGGGCACCGTGATCGAAGGGTCAAAAGCCTCGTATTCCGGGGTCTCCAGTGTGTCGATCTTGACGCCATAGCCCGACAGCAGCCGGTCGATGATGGTCTGCTTGTCGATCGCCCAGACTGCGGCCTTGCGCACGTTGGGATCAGTCATCACTTCGATATCGTTCAGGAAAATCATCCCGATGTCGGAAATGGGTGCTGCGACACCGTTCATCGAGCCCTTCAGTCGGTCATATTCCTCATAGGGCATTTCCAGCGTGACATGGGCATTGCCGGACTCGATCTCGGCAACCCGCGCCGCCGCATCGGTCACGAACTTGATCGTCACCGTCTCGAAATCCGGCTTGCCGCCCCAGTAGTTCGCATTGGCCTTCAGCCGCACGAACGCATTGCGCTCGAACTTGTCGACCATATAGGGGCCGGTGCCGATCGGGGCGGCTTCGAACCCTTCCGCGCCCACTTTTTCGTAATAGGCCTTGGGCAGCACATAGCCGGTCAGGAAATACATCCACTTGAAGATCGTGGGTTCGAACCGCGCGACATCGGCGGTGACGGTGTTCCCCTCGGCCTTGATGTTGGCAAGCGTCGACCAGATGAACTGGATCGGGTTGCCGGTGGCGGCGTCGGCGGCGCGGGTCAGGCTCCAGGCCACATCCTCTGCCGTAAAGGGCGACCCGTCATGCCATGTGACCCCGTCGCGGACGGTCATGGAAACCTTGGTCTTGTCCTCGTTCCAGCCCCATTCGGTCAAAAGGCCGGGCGCCGGTTTCAGGTCCGGCTGCTGCAGGATGAACTGGTCAAAGACCGACTGGTACAGGCCCTGGATCGTCGGGTTCACCGCGGATGGTCCGACGGTCGGGTCCCAACTGGGCAGGTTGACGTTGTAGGCGATCACCAGCTCGTCAATGGCGGCATGGGCAGGCAGGCCTGTGACGCCAAGGGCGGCCCCGGCAGCAGTCAGTTGCAAAAGCGTGCGACGGTTGAGTTTCATGTTTTTCATCCCTGTTGGTTGGTCTTTTTGGTCGTCATGCGTTCGGCTCATGTTCCCGCAAGCCTGCGGGCCAACAGAAAACCAGACCCCGCCCCGGTGCCCGCCCCCGGCCAGACGGCGGCACCCGTCAGGTGCAGGCCCCTGATCGGAGTCGATCCGTCCGAATGTCCACGCGCGGGACGGAACAGGAAATGCTGCGACAGGTGGTGCGATCCGCACAGCTGGTCGCCGCCGACGAGGTTGGCATTCTCCGCCTCCAGGTCCAGCGGCGAGAGAATGCGCTTGCCGAGGATTTTCGCCCGCGTTCCGGGGGCATAGCGGTCCAGAATATCCAGCGCCCGGTCCGCGAACGGCCCGGCCGCATCCGTCCAGCCGGTTGCGGTGATGGTCCCGCCCGCATCCCCCTTGATCACACCCGGAACCATGCGGACCTGCAGCCACAGGACATGGCTGCCGGTCGGCGCGCGGGTCGGATCGGCGGCCGTGGGCTGACCCACGACCAATACCGGCTCATCCGGCAAAAGGCCCGCCTGCGCCTGTTGGTAGGTGCGCGCCATCTGGTCAAGCGAGGGCGCAAGGTGGACATAGGCAAAGCGCTGCACCTGTGCCCCCGCCGTCCAGTCCGGCAGCCCCTTCATCGCCAGATGGATCATCATCGTGCCCGGCGCATGGACGAAGTCGGTCATCGCCTTGTCGAATACCGGGGCCATCCCCCCCGTCATCCGCACCAGCGCCTTGGGTGCCACACCCGCGATAACCGCCTTGCTGGCCATGACTTTGCGGCCATCGGCAAGCTCCACCCCCTGCGCGCGGCCCTCCCGGTGCAGGATGCGCCGGACCGGGGCGTTGCACTCCACCACCCCGCCCCGCGCCCGGATCGCGGCAACCATTGCGCGGATGATCGTGTCGGCACCGCCCTTGCCGATGACCATTCCGAAAGCTTGCCCCGCCATCCCCTCGAGATAAGGGAAAAGCCCCCCGCCAGCCACATCCGGCGCGAAATCAAGGTGCATTCCCCAGGCCCCGAGCATGGCGCGGACTTGCGGCGATTCAAAGGTCTCGTGCAGCCATTGGCGCGGGGAAAGGGTCAGGAAACGGCCCAGATCCAGCGTTCCGCCCATCCGCCGTCTTCGCAGCGTTTTAAGCATGAAATATGCAAGCGCACGAAATTGCATCGGATTGCCCAGAAGGCCGAAGACGGTTTCGGCCTGGCCGGGAAAATCCGCAAGCAACTGCCCCCAGGTCTCGGCATCTTTTGCAGAATGCGCTGCGATACGGGCGGTCGTTGCATCAAGATCGGTCGAGACACCACACCAGGTGCCATCAGGAAAGGCCGACGCAAAAGGATGCGTCACCGGCTGGAATTCCAGCCCCTTGGCGATCAGTTCCGCAGAATAGGCCTTGAAGAACGCCGATCCCGCAAACAATGACAGGTTCATCGCGCCCCAGTCGTGGAAGAAACCCGGCAGAGTGTATTCGCCGGTTTTCACCGCGCCGCCCGGTTCCGGCGCGCTTTCGAAGATGCCGACGCACCAGCCTTTGGCGGCCAGATGCAATCCGCAGGCCAGCGCATTATGCCCCGCCCCGATCAGGATCGCATCATAGCTGTCGGCCATTCCCCACCCCGCTTGACGTCGGGATATTTGCAAATGCATTTAATTCTGTCTAGCATGATTCCGGGCGAGGACGGACAAATCGCGGCAATGAACGGCATCTGCAGATCGCGTGCCAGACGTCTGCCGGTCGTGTGCCGAACGTCTGCTCAATCGTCGGCCCAACTTGGCCTGTCAGGGAGAACAAGATGACATCTGCAAGTGTACTTTCGTCGCTGGCCGGGATGCTGGCCTCGGGCGGGATCGAGGTGGTGGATTGCTCCGGCACCCTTGGTCCCAAGACACCGATCCTGAAGCTGCCGCCCGACTTTGCCAAGGACACGCCGCAGATCGAGATTCACCGCATCAGCGAATATGACGCGAACGGCCCCTTCTGGGCGTGGAACTGGCTTAAGCTCGGGGAGCACTCCGGCACCCATTTCGATGCGCCGCATCACTGGATCACCGGCAAGGATTTCCCCGACGGCTATACCGATACGCTGCCGGTGCAACGACTGGTGGCGCCGGTGAACGTGCTGGACTTCTCGCGCGAATGCAATGCCGATCCGGATTTCCTGCTGACGGTGAAACATGTGCAGGACTGGGAGGCCAAGCACGGTCCGATCAACAAGGGCGAATGGGTGGTGTTGCGATCGGACTGGGACAGTCGCGCCCATGACGAAGGTCTGTTCCTGAACGCCGACGCGACTGGTCCCCACACCCCCGGGCCGACCGCCGAGGTCATCCAGTATCTGCTGGCCAAGGGCATCGTCGGCTGGGGCAGCCAGTGCATCGGCACCGATGCGGGCCAGGCGGGGGGGATGACTCCGCCCTTTCCGGCGCATAACCTGTTGCACAAGCACAACTGCTATGGCCTCGCCTCGCTGTCGAACCTGTCGAAACTGCCCCCCAAGGGCGCCATCCTGATCGCGGCCCCCTTGAAGATCGAGCATGGCACCGGATCGCCCATCCGCGCGCTGGCACTGGTGCCGAAAGACTGACGGATGACTGATCACGTCATCATCGGGTCAGGAATCAACGGGCTGGTCGCGGCCAGCCTGTTGGCCCTGAAGGGTGATCGCGTGACGGTTCTGGAACGGGAATCCGTGATCGGCGGCTGCCTCAGGACCGATGAACTCCATCCCGGGTTCCGGCATGATGTGATGGCGGCGACCTGGGTTCTGTTCATGACCGGGCCTGCCGGGGCCGCGCTGACGCCGCATCTGGCGCGACACGGGTTCGACTATTGCCACAGCCCGCACCCGACCGCCGTGATCCGTCCGAACGGCGAGGCGGTGGTGCTGACGACGGACAAGGTCGCGAACGTGGCGGCGTTGAACGCGCTCGCCCCCGGCGATGGCGACCGCTTTGCTGCCGATACCGGCGCGATTGCGGCGGACGCGCCGTTTCTGTTTGCGCTTCTGGGTGGGTCGCTCTGGTCGTGGCCTACGGCGAAACTGTTGCTCGGCCAGATGCGGAAACGGGGGGTAAGGGGCCTTGCGACCTGGTTTGGCCGCGCGCTGGACCCTGCGCGGGGCTGGCTGGAGACGACCTACCAAAGTGCCGGCGCTCGGGCCTTGCTCGCGCCGTGGGTGCTGCATACCGGCCTGACACCGGAAAGCGCCTATTCCGGCCAGATGGGCCGCGTCATTGCGTTTGCGTTGGAGGCGGCAGGTGCGCCGATTGCCAAAGGGGGCTCGGGTGCCGCCGCTGAGGCGTTCCGGCGACTGATCGAGGAAAAGGGTGGCACGGTCCGCACCGGTGCGGATGTTGAGCGAATAAATGTTCATAATTGCCGCGTTACAGGCGTTGCATTGGCGGGAGGAGAGGTAGTTTCGAGCGAATCCGTCCTGGCATCTGTCGCTCCGGGGCAGCTATATGAACGACTGCTCGGAAATAATTCAGCCGAAGCCAGCATATTGGCCCCCGACAGATCGGCAGTGCGAAAATTCCGCCACGGACGCGGCAACTTCCAGCTTCACTACGCGCTCGACGCTGTGCCGGAATGGCAGTCGCCGGGGCTGGAGAAGGTGGCGCTGATCCATCTGGCGGACGGCATCGATTCTGTCTCAAAATCCGCCAACGAGGCGGAACGCGGCATGCTGCCCGCCATGCCCACGATCTGCGTCGGCCAGCCCAGCCGCCTTGACCCAAGCCGCTGTCCGCCAGGCAAGGCGGTCCTCTGGCTGCAAGTCCCCGACGCGCCCCGGATGATCAAGGGCGACGCAGCGGGCGAGATCGAGGGGCGCGACTGGGACACGGTGCGCGAGGCCTTCGCCGACCGGATCGAACGGATATTAGCACACCATATCAAAGGCTTCGACAAGCTTGTCCTTTCGCGAAAGGCCTGTTCGCCCAAGGACCTGGAGCGCATGAACATCAACCTTGTCGGCGGCGATCCCTATGGCGGGGCCTGTTCCATCGACCAGTTCTTCATCTGGCGGCCGTTTGCGCACACGACCAACGGCACCGGCGCCATCAAGGGGCTGATCCATATCGGCGCATCGACCCATCCCGGCCCTGGGCTGGGCGGCGGGTCGGGCTACAACGCGGCAAAAAGGCTGGGGGCATGAACGACGAGACCCCCATCACGGCACAGCGCCTTGGCGAGATTGGCCTCTCGAATTACGTGCCCTACCTGATGAACCGCATCATGGGGCGCTATAACGCGTCCTTGCGGGACGAAATGGCGGGCCTCGGCCTGACAACCCCCAAGATGCGCGCGCTGGCGGTGCTGTCGGTGGTGGAGGCCCCGTTGATCCGCGAGCTTGCGGTCTATGCGATCACCGACCCCTCGACCCTCAGCCGTGCTCTCGACCAGTTGCAGGCTGATGGGCTGATCCGCCGCACCGCCGATGCCGCCGACAGCCGCGCGACGCGGGTGACAATCACCGATGTCGGGCGCAAGATGTTCGACAGCCTGTGGCCGCACATGGCGGCGGCCAACGCGCGCATGTTCCGCGGCATCGGCGAGGAAGAACGCCGCGCCTTTGTCGGCACCTTGCAAAAGATGCTGGCGAACATCCGCAAGCACGAAATCTAAAGGGGGGGGAAGATGGCCGAACGCAGCTTTGCCGCCGAGGTCGAGGACCTGCGCAAGGGTGATGGCGACACCTTCACCGGCGAGGGGATCCTGGCCATCACCAAGGCCCTCCTGGAAAATGGCGTGGGCTATGTCGGCGGCTATCAGGGCGCGCCGATCAGTCATCTGATGGACGTGCTGGCCGATGCCCAAGGGCTGCTGGCGGAACTCGGCGTTCGGTTCGAGGCGAACGCCAACGAGGCGGCGGCGGCGGCGATGCTGGCGGCCTCGGTGCATTACCCGATCCGGGGGGCGGTGACGTTCAAGGGGCCGGTCGGGGTCAATGTCGCGTCCGACGCCTTGGCAAACCTGGCATCGTCGGGAGTGACCGGCGGGGCGCTGGTGATCCTGGGCGAGGATTACGGCGAAGGGTCCAGCATCATGCAGGAACGCAGCCACGGCTTCGCGATGAAGTCGCAGTTCTGGATGCTGGACCCGCGTCCCAACCTGCCCTCCATCGTCAAGGCGGTCGGCGACGGCTTTGCCCTGTCCGAGGCGTCGAATACGCCCGTGATGCTGATGATGCGCATCCGGTCCTGCCATGTGACGGGATCGTTCACGACCAGGGACAACCAGCGCCCGCCTTTGTCGGTCCGCGATGCCCTGTCCAACCCACGCTCGGATTTCAACCGCGTCGTGCTGCCGCCAATGTCCTATGTCCATGAACAGGACAAGGTCAAGAACCGCTGGCCCGCCGCCGAGGCGTTCATCAGGAAACACCGTCTCAACGAGGTGTTCGGGACTTCGGGTACCATCGGCATCGTGTGTCAGGGCGGCATGTACAACGGCGTCATACGCGCGCTGCAGCGGCTGGGGCTGGCGGACATCCATGGTGGTACGCAGGTTCCGATCTATTGCCTTAACGTCACCTACCCCTTGATATCAGACGAATTCCTGGTCTTTGCCGAGGACAAGCATTCCGTCCTTGTGGTCGAGGAGGGCCAGCCCGAATTCATCGAAACGCAGTTGGGTTCGTTCCTCTACCGTGCCCGCGCCCACACCCGCCTTTACGGCAAGGGTGTCTTTCCGATGGCGGGCGAATACACCGGGCAGGTCATGCTGGACGGGGTGACGGCTTTTCTGAAGGCCGCCGCCCCGGACCTTTTGCCCGCCACGGTGCGCGCCCCGAACGTGGACCGCCCCAAGATCCCGGACCTGACCAAAACCGTCCCGATCCGCCCGCCGGGATTCTGTACCGGCTGCCCGGAGCGACCGATCTTTGCAGCGATGAAACTGGTGGAAAAGGAACTGGGCAAGCACCAGATTGCCGCCGATATCGGTTGCCACCTCTTTGGCTCGCTGCCGCCCTTCGAGATCGGGGGTGCCACCATGGGCTACGGCCTTGGCCCCGCCGCCAACGGCGCGTTCGACGGGGGTGGCGAGAAACGTCCCATAGCGGTCATCGGCGATGGCGGGTTCTGGCACAACGGGCTTTCGTCCTCGATCACCAACATGGTGTTCAACAAGTCCGACGGCGTGGTGATGGTGGTCGACAACTTCTATTCCGCCGCGACGGGGGGGCAGGACGTGATGTCATCCCGCGCCGACAACGTGACGAAGGCGACGCAGAACCCGATCTCCAAGGCGATGAAGGGGGTCGGCGTCAACTGGATCCGCCAGATCGACCATACCTATGACGTCAAGAAAATGCGCGACACCCTGCGCGAGGCTTTGACGACCACGGAACCGGGGCCAAAGGTGATCGTCGCCTCCAGCGAGTGCATGCTGAACAAGCAGCGGCGGGAAAAACCGCTGCGGACGCAAGCGATCAAGGAGGGGCGCCGCGTCGACATCCCGCGCTTTGGCATCGACGAGGATATCTGCACCGGCGATCACGCCTGCATCCGGCTGTCGGGGTGCCCGTCGCTCAGCCTCAAGAAACTCGACGACCCCCTTCGCGATGATCCCGTCGCATCCATCGACCAGTCCTGCGTCGGTTGCGGCAACTGTGGCGAGGTGGCGGATGCTGCCGTCCTCTGCCCCAGCTTCTACCGCGCCGATGTTGTCCATAACCCCACCGGCTTCGAACGCTGGCGGGCAAGCCTGCGCACCCGCGTCATCGGCTGGCTGCAACGCCGCCGTGCCGCGAAACGGCTGGATTGGGTGCAATGACCGCGCATCTGGCCCTTGTCCCGGTCCCGCAGGACCCCCGCATGGACGGGATCATCAAGCTGGCTGTCCTCGCGGTGGGCGGCCAGGGCGGCGGCGTGCTTACGGGGTGGATCGAAACCCTCGCGCGGGCAAACAATTACGCCTGTCAGGCGACCTCCGTCGCTGGCGTCGCCCAGCGCACGGGGGCGACCGTCTACTATGTCGAGATGTGCCCGGCGACCGACCGTCAGCCCGTCTTCAACCTGATGCCCGCCGCAGGCGATGTCGACATCATGATCACGGCGGAAATGATGGAGGCCGGTCGCGCCATCATCCGGGGTTTCGTGACGCCGGATCGCACGACCCTGATCACCTCCACCCACCGCGCGCTGGCGGTCAGTGAAAAGATGGTGCCGGGCGACGGCATCGCCTCCTCCGCCGAGGTCATCGCCGCCGCCGAGATTGCCGCCCGCCGCGTCATCGCCGCCGATTTCGACGCCGTGGCGGTGGCGCACGGATCCGTGATCTCGGCCACCCTGTTCGGCGCGCTTTCCGCGTCTGACGCCCTGCCCTTCCCGCGCGAGGCGTTCGAGGCTGCGATCCGCGCCGGCGGCAAGGGGGTGGAACCCTCGGTCCGCGCCTTTGCCGCCGGGTATGACGCGGCCCTCTCCGGCACCGCCCCGCCCGAACCCGCCGACAAACCCGCCCCCACCCTGCGCGGCCCCGAAGCCCTGATCGCCGACTGGACCCGCCTTACCCGCCGCATCGATGCCCTTCCCGCCCCGGCGCAGGATATCGCCCGCGCAGGTCTGCAAAAGGTCGTGGCGTTTCAGGACATCGCCTATGGCACGACCTATCTCGACCGCCTCGATGCCATCGCCGCCAGGGACCGCCCGCCGCATGACCTGACGCGCGAGGCGGCGAAATACATCGCCAACGCCATGGCCTATGACGACGTGATCCGGGTTGCTGACCTGAAAACACGTGGCGAGCGGTTCAACCGGATCAAGGGTGAAATGGGCGCGACCGATGCGCATGTGCTGCAACTGACCGAGTTTTTCCACCCGCGCGCCGAGGAAATCGCAGGCCTTCTGCCCAACGCCTGGGGCGCGCGCGTCCAGTCCAACCCCAGGGCGATGGCCCGGCTTGACCGCTGGTTCAGCCGGGGTCGCCGGTTGCGCACCGACAGTCTGCCCGCCTATCTGATCCTCTATCTGATCGGGGGCTTGCGCGGGTATCGCCGCCGCACCCGCCGCCATGCCGAAGAACTGACGCACCTCGACGCCTGGATCGCCACCGCCCTCGCCTACCTGCCACAGAACCATGACCTCGCGGTCGAGGTGATCCGCTGCCGCCGCCTGATCAAGGGCTATTCCGACACCCATGCGCGGAGCCTGTCGAAGTATGACCGCGTCATCGCGGGCATCGCCCGGGTTGCCGCGCGTGCGGATGCCGCTGACTGGGCCCGCCGCCTGCGCGAGGCCGCGCTCAGGGACGAGGATGGCAAGGCGCTGGACGGCGCACTTCAGACCGTCGCGAGCTTCACCTGACGGCTTTCTGATTGCCGGAAATATCCCCGCCGGAGGCTCTTTACGCCGCCAGCGGCCGATAGACCCCGTTCCAGTAGATCAGCCCGCCCTGCCCGGCCAGGGTCCTGATTTCCAGCACCCGCCCGATCAAGATCGAATGGGTGCCCCGGTCCAGCATCTCGTCCACCTCGCAGGCAAAGGCCAGGGGCGCATCCGCCAGCAACCGCGTGCCATTGGCCGCCGTCACCCAGTCCGCACCGTCATAGCGCGCCGGACCCCTCAGCCCGCTGCGCCCGGAAAACCGTTCCGCCACAGCCTGATGCGCCGCGCCAAGCGCCGACCACCCGAACGCGCCCGTCACCTGCAGCAGGGGCCAGCTCGACGATGTGCGGTTGATGCAGGCCAGCACCATCGGCGGATCGGCGGTCAGCGACACGCCCGAGGTCACGACGAGGCCGGTCGCCGCCGCGTCCTGCCCGACGGTGATCAGGCTGCACGCCCCGGCAAAGTCGCGCATCGCGGACTTGAACGCCTCGGGGCTTGGCATGGTCTGCAGTCGGGGTGCTGGCGAAGGTGCGGGCATGGGAGGGCTTTCTGCAGGGTGTCCCGCCTATCTAGGGCCTTGGGCACTGGCAATCCACCGGCAAAGCTGCGGCAGCGTCCGGCGTCACCGCCCGGCTCCACGCAGCCGCGCCACCACCTGCGCGACCTGCGCCTGGCGTTCGGCATTGGGCGGATGGGTGCCGAGGAAGCGGTCGCCGGGGTCGGGCAGGCGGTTAAAGAACGCCGCACCCCGCACCGGATCATAGCCCGCCAGATAGGCGATCTCGACGCCCAGCGCGTCGGCCTCCAGCTCGAACTCCTTGGAATAGCTGCGCGCGCCGACCTCGGCACCGAACGCCTCGGCCTGACGCACGCCCTCGGCCGTCGCCCCGTTCGCGCGCGCCAGCGCCCCGGCCAGGATCGCCGCCCCCTGCGCGGTCTGCAGCCGCCGGGGGATGTGATTCAGTACGTGATGCGCCGACTCGTGGCCCATGACAAAGGCGATCTCGTCGGCATTGCGCGCATCCGCAATCAGCGCCAGCGTGAACCCGACAATGGGGCGACCCGACCTGTCAACCGTCTGGAACGCGTTCGGCGGCTGGCCGGGGCGGTCATCGACGACAATCCGCAGGTCGCAGTTCACGCCTGCCGCGCGCTGGCGACACAGCGCCTCGGCTACCGGCTCCACCCGCGCGACGACCGACACGAACAACTCCGCCGCAGCAGGTGGCGGCAGGCGGCCCGCCGTTGCAGCAGCCCGCGGGGCAAGGGGTTGCGGCGGCTGCAGGACGCCGACGCAGCCCGCAAGAACAAGAAAAGACGCCAATAGGGCGGTGCGCATGTGGTCTGCCGTGCCTCGGTCGTGGTTTTTCCGCCAAACTATCAGAATGCCCGCGCGCGGCCAGTGCCGATCACGCACCTTTCAGGCTGGTACGGAAGTTTCTGCGCCCGATCAGGGCCTCGCCCCCATTGTGATCGCGCCCTCCGCCGCCTAGAGTCCCGCCCATGTTCACGATCGAGCACGAATTCGACGCGACCGTCATCACCCTGGTCGATGACGGGGCCGACCTGCCCCTGCAGGAGGATGTCGTCATCGCCGCCTTCGAGGATTGCGTGACGCTGGAACAGTTCGACCCACGTGCCGAGGCCCCGGTGCGGCTGGTCCTGTCACTGGCCCAGGTGCGCGATCTGGCCGCGGCGCTGAACCTGCCCGAAGGCAGCTACCGCATCGCAAGGCCGGACAGCGCGTAGGCCGACCGGGGCTCTGTCCCCGCCCCGTGATATTTGCAAACAGGTGAAGGTGCCGAAGATAATTGCGCGATGCCCATTTCGGATCGCGTACCGCGGGGTTATCTCTGGCCCGCCATAGCCACCGCCCGAAAAGGCCGCCCGATGCCCGATCCCAATCAAGCCGCCCTCGATTTCCTGCTGACACGGCGGTCCCTGCCCGCCAAGACCTTCAACGTCCCGGTTCCGACCCGTGCCGATCTGGAGGTGATCCTGACGGCCGCCCTGCGGGTCCCCGACCATGGCAAGCTGGAACCCTGGCGCCTGATCGTGCTGGAGCGCCCTGCCCTTTTGCGGCTGGCGGGCCTCGCCGAGGCGCGGGCGCATGAACTTGGTGGCGATGCGGAAAAGGTCGGCAAAGGGCGCGGGCAATATGATGCCGGGCAGTTGGCGGTTGCCGTGATCTCGTCGCCGAAGGCCTCGGACAAGGTGCCGGTCGCGGAACAGGTGCTGTCGGCCGGGGCGCTGTGCATGGGGCTGGTGACGGCCGCCACGGCGGCGGGCTGGGCGGCCTGCTGGCTGACCGGCTGGCCCGCACATGATCCGGTCTTTGCCGCCCGCGCCTTCGGCTGCACCGATGCCGAAAGGGTCGCAGGCCTGATCCATATCGCCACCCCGACCGTGATCCCCCCCGACCGCCCGCGCCCCGACCTTTCCCGCATCGTCACCTGGGTCGCGGCATGATCCTCGGGGATTTCCTCAAGGCCCTGTCCCAGATGGGCGACCGGCGGTTCTGGGGCGTGATCGCCAAGGGCGTGGGCCTGGCGGCGCTGCTGCTGGCCGCGATCTATGCCGCCTTTGTGACCGTCCTGCCCTACCTTGTTCCCGACACCATCACCCTGCCCTGGATCGGCACATTTTCCGGCGTCGATGCGCTGCTCGGCTGGGCGTCGCTTGGCCTGATGATCCTTTTGTCGATTGTCCTCATGGTCCCGGTCGCGGCCGCCTTTGCCGGGGTTTTCGCCGACGATGTCGCCGACGCGGTCGAGGCGCGCCACTACGCCTATCTTTCCCCCGCGCCGCAGCCTTCCCTGGGCGACAGTCTGGTCAGTTCGGTCAACTTTCTGGGCCTGGTGATCGCGGTCAACGCGGTGGCGCTGGTCGTTTATCTTTTCTCCGGCCCTCTTGCCCCCTTGGTCTTCTGGGCGGTGAACGGTTATCTTCTTGGTCGTGAATACTTCCTGTCCATCGCCACGCGGCGGCTGGGCAAGGACGTCGCGCGCGCCTTGCGCAAAAGGTACAGCGGGCGCATCTGGCTGGCCGGCGCCCTGATGGCCGCCCCCCTGTCGATCCCGTTCGTCAATCTGTTGATCCCGGTCCTGGGGGCCGCGACCTTCACCCACATGTTCCACAGGCTCGCGCGGCTCAGCGCATGATGCCGAACACATCCATGTTGTCGCGGGTGATCCAGCCCGACTGGATGACGCCGTAGATCATCAGCGCGATCACGATGGCCCAGATCGTGGTGATGCGCACCTTGCGGGGCATGTCCAGTTCTCCGGGTGCGGATTTCGGCGTGCCGGGCACCACCGATCCCATGTCGGCCTGGGACTTGAACCGCACCTGCAGCACGATGAAGAACACCATGAACCAGGTGACGGAGAAAAGAACGATGGCGGCGGTGATGGTCATGCTTGTTCCAGTTCTATCAGGCAGCCGTTGAAATCCCTGGGGTGCAGGAAAAGGACCGGGCGTCCATGCGCGCCGATCTTCGGTTCTCCCAGCACGCGCGCGCCCGTTGCCTTCAACTGGTCGCGTGCGGCAAGGATGTCGGGCACTTCGTAGCAGATGTGGTGGATGCCGCCCGAAGGGTTTTTCTCGAGGAACCCCTTGATCGGGCTGGCATCGCCCAAAGGCTGCAACAGTTCGATCTTGGTGTTGGGCAGGGTGATGAAGATCACCGTCACGCCATGATCGGGCTGCGGCAGGGCGTCACCGACCTCGGCCCCGAGCGCGCCGCGATACTGCGCGGCGGCAGCCGCAAGGTCGGGCACCGCGATGGCCACATGGTTCAACCGCCCGATCATCCGTCGCCCCCGATTTTCCGATGCTGGCTACCCCTGCTTATGCGATTCCGCGCGCGTGGCTGCAAGCCCGTGATGGCGCCGACAGATGCGGCATTGCGGAGGGCCAGCGCCGTTTACCGCGCGTTGACGAAGTTCGGCGCTACTGAAGGCCCCCGCCGCCTGAACGGAGCCATCCCATGCCGACGCTGTTCCTGCCCGCAGCACCCTCCTCTCATGTCCCGCCGGGACGCGCACCGACCGCCGCCTTTGGCCCCCCCGCCGGGACCGGATTGCCATTGCAGGGCCTGACCCTGCTGGCGGTCGAGGACAGCCGCTTTGCCGCCGATGCCTTGCGCCTTTTCGCGCAGCGGTCGGGCGCACGCCTGCGCCGCGCCGACAGCCTGACGACAGCGCGGTCGCATCTGGGCGTCTACCGCCCCGATGCGGTGCTGATAGACCTGGGCCTGCCGGACGGAAGGGGCGAGGATCTGATTGCCGATCTGGCGCAGCGCCCCGCGCGCCCCGGCCTGATCCTGGGGATGAGCGGCGACCCCACCGCCCGCGATGCCGCCATGGGCGCAGGCGCGGATGCGTTCGTGGAAAAGCCCATCGCCGGACTTGCCGCGTTCCAGCGCCTGATCCTCGCACCTTTTGGCAACCGGGACGTCGGCGCGGCAGCGGCCGAGACGCCAAAGCCCGATCCGATGGCGCTGATCGACGACCTGCGACAGGCGCTCGCCTGGCTGGAAACGCCACGTGTCCGCGACCAACCGGGGCATCTTCTGGGTTTTGTCGCCGGACTTGCGCGCCAATGCGGCGATGCGGACCTGCTGGCGGCGGCAAGCGCGGGTCAGGGGGCGTCGGCGCTTGCTGTGCTGGCGCGCGCGATCGGCGTACGGCTCGCACAGACAGGCGTCGAGGCTGCTGGCCTTGGCCTGCACGCCTGACCCGGGCTACAGCGCCGGGTCGGCCATGTGCCAGACCAGCCGGGTCAGGTCCGACAACCGTTCCTTCTGTCGCCCCGATGCGTCGAAATTTGCCGGGTCCAGCCAGGCCTCGAACGCCGCGCGCAGGGCCGGCCATTCACCGTCGATGACCGAAAACCACGCAGTGTCGCGGTTGCGTCCCTTGATCACCATGTGATTGCGGAAAATGCCTTCATAGCTGAACCCCAGCCGCTGCGCTGCCCGGCGAGAGGCCATGTTCAGTGCATTGCATTTCCATTCGTACCGCCGATAGCCCGCATCGAACGCCCATTGCATCATCAGGAACATGGCCTCGGTCCAGGCGCGCCCGCGCGCCAGTTCGGGGGCGATGCAGATGCCGCCGACCTCGATCACGCCATGATCGGGCGCAATGCGCATGAAGCTGGCAACACCGCCGCAATGCCCGGTGCCTGCATCCCGCAGCACGTAGAACAGGGGATCATCGCCGCTGCCGGACTCCTTGCCCCAGCGGTGATAGGCGGTGGCGGACGCAAAGGGGCCGTAAGGCATGTAGTCCCACAGCGCATCCTGGCCCTGATAGGCGCGGTGCAGGTCGGCGGCGTGGCGGTCCGCGCTGAACCGTTCCAGCCGCACGTGACGGCCGACCAGTTCGCCCCCATCCGGCCGGGGCGGCGGCGTCCAGCCCGGCAGAACCGTCCCAAGGCGCGCCTCATCCGACATGATCCGTTTCCCCCACATTCCCGACTTTTTCCGCGGTTATGCGGTGCGTTCAGGGCGGGCGCAACTGGCTAGAGGATCAGCCCGTCCACCGGCCCGCTGGCCCAGCCCGTACAACCCGCGCATCGCAAGCGCCGCCCAGGCCCGCATATCCGAGGTCGGCAACAGGGCGACGGCGATCTGGTTGGCCGTGTCCATCGTGCCGAAGCTTTCGTTTTGGGGGTCAAGCCTGATCGTCAGATGCCGAGGGTCGTCCGGCAGACCGGCGGCTTTCCGTCCCGTGGCAGTATCCGGTCACGGCGCCGGAAATCGGAAATCGGCCGGATAGGCGTGAAACCCGTCGTAATCCGCCTTGCCCAGGGGGACACCCGCAGCGCGAAGCGCCGCATATCCCATCGTCAGGTGGAAAAAGAAATTCGGCAGCCCGAACCGGAACAGGAAATCCGCCCCCGTCTGGGTAATTTCGGAAAACCCCGCGACATGGGTAATCATCAGGGTCTCTGCCCCCAGAAACTCGTCCGGCCGCATCCCCCCAAGCAGCGCCCGCGCCACCGCCAGCCGCGGCCCCAGCGCCTCGGGCAGGCTCGGCAGGTCGCGCCCCGCCAGGGGACAGGCGATGCGCAAGGTGAACCCGGCGGCAGTGGCAAACTGCTGGCGCGCGGGAAAGGTGTCGGCGATCCGGTGCATCAGCGCCGCCTCGTCGGCCAGCGCCACCATCCCCGACATCCGTTCGAGGTAGTGGCGAAAGACCGGCACCGAGGCGGCATAGAGCGGCGGTGTCTCGGCGTCGATGCGCAAGGGGCTGCGGTCCTTTCGGCGGGTCTGTCGCGCGGTACTGTGGCAGAGGACGCAAGGATCGGCCAGTGCGGGGGCCATTCAACGGCGGGGTTCACCCCGCCGCCAAACCCGCCATGCCCCGGCCCCATAAGCCGGGCTCCAGCCCACCACCACGCGCCTTCAAGCGTCCTTCGCCACCACCCGCAACGACAATTCGCGCAGCTGCTTTGACGTCGCCTCGGATGGCGCATTCATCAGCATGTCCTCGGCCCGCTGGTTCATCGGGAACATGATGACCTCGCGGATGTTCGGCTCATCCGCCAGCAGCATCACGATCCGGTCGATCCCGGCGGCACAGCCGCCATGCGGAGGCGCCCCATACTTGAACGCCTTGACCATGCCACCGAACCGCTTGTCGACCTCGGCGTTCGGATACCCGGCCAGTTCGAACGCCTTGTACATGATCTCAGGCTTGTGGTTGCGGATACCGCCACTGATCAGCTCATACCCGTTGCAGGCAAGATCATACTGGTAGGCGTGGACCTTGAGCGGGTCGCCCGACAGCGCCTCGAGGCCCCCCTGCGGCATCGAGAACGGGTTGTGGCTGAAATCCACCCCGCCCTCGTCGGTCTTCTCGTACATCGGGAAATCGACGATCCAGGCGAACTTGAAGCAGTTCTCCTCCGTCAGCCCGAGTTCCCGCCCGATCTCGTTCCGGGCGCGGCCCGCGATGGCCTCGAAGGTCTCAGGGCGTCCGCCGAGGAAGAACGCGGCATCGCCCAACCCAAGCCCCAACTGCAACCGGATCGCCTCTGTCCGCTCCGGCCCGATATTCTTGGCAACCGGCCCGGCAGCCTCCATGCCTGATCCATCCTCGACCTCGCGCCAGAAGATATACCCCATCCCCGGCAACCCTTCCTTCTGGGCATAGGCGTTCATCCGGTCCGCAAACTTGCGGCTGCCCCCCTTCGGCGCGGGGATCGCACGGATCTCGTTACCCTCAACCTCCAACAGCTTGGCAAAGATCGCAAACCCCGACCCTGCGAAATGCTCGCTCACGTCCTGCATCTTGATCGGGTTGCGCAGGTCAGGCTTGTCGGACCCATACCATTTCAGACTGTCGCGGTAGGCGATCTTGGTCCAGTCGCCGTACACTTTCTTGCCCGGCGCGAACTCCTCGAACACGCCCTGCACCACCGGCTGCACGGCGGCAAAGACATCCTCCTGCTCGACGAAGCTCATCTCGATATCAAGCTGGTAGAAATCGGTCGGCGAACGGTCCGCCCTTGGGTCTTCATCGCGGAAACAGGGCGCGATCTGGAAATAGCGGTCGAACCCCGCCACCATGATCAGCTGCTTGAACTGCTGCGGCGCCTGCGGCAGCGCGTAGAACTTGCCCGGATGCAGGCGGCTCGGCACGAGGAAATCGCGCGCGCCTTCGGGCGACGACGCGGTAATGATCGGCGTCTGGAACTCGGTAAACCCCTGATCCCACATCCGGTTCCTGATCGACCGCACCACGTTCGACCGCAGCATCATGTTGGCATGCAGTTTCTCGCGCCGCAGGTCGAGGAACCGGTAGGTCAGCCGCGTCTCTTCAGGGTATTCCAGATCGCCGAAAACCGGCATCGGCAGATCATCCGCCGCCCCCAGCACCGTCACCCCGGTCGCATAAACCTCGATCTCCCCGGTCGGAAGCTTGGGGTTGACCAGCGAGGCATCCCGCCCCTTCACCCGCCCGTCGATGCGGATCACCCATTCGGCCCGCACCTTGTCGAGGTCGGCAAATGCCGCACTGTCGCTGTCGGCGATCACCTGCGTGATCCCGTAATGGTCGCGCAGATCGACAAACAGCACGCCGCCGTGGTCGCGGACCCGATGCACCCAGCCCGACAGGCGCACGTCCTGCCCGACATGGGAACGGTTCAGGTCAGCACAGGTGTGGCTGCGATAGGCATGCATGGGGCGTTCCTTGGCCGAAAGGCGACAGTTTCAGACCGCCCGAATGACCGCGCGCGGCCGTTGATGTCAAGAGAGCATGGCGCAACCGCGCAGAGCGGGAACCCGGCTGCCCGTGTCCTGCGTTGAACTCCTCGCAACAAGGCCTACAATGGGGCGATTCCCCGCGAGTGGCCAAGGTGACGCGATGTGGGACATACTGCTTGACCGTCTGTGCCGGTCACTGATCCGGCAAGGCAGCCTTGTGCTGCACCTTCCCGGCGGCACCGAGCATCGCTATGGCGACGGTTCGGGTGTTCCCGTTACGATGCGGATCACTGATCCCGCCCTGCCCGGTCGCCTGGTGCGCGCGCCCGACCTTGCGCTGGGCGAGGGCTACATGGATCAGGCCTATGCGCTCGACAACGACGACCTGCCGGGGTTTCTGGCACTGTTGTTGCGCAATGCAGCGACCGGCCGGGCGGACTGGTGGCGCTTTCCGCTGGCGCGGGCGCACCGGCTCTGGGGCAAGGCGCAGGAATGGAACCCCGCCCAGCGCGCGCGCGCCAATGTGGCGCACCATTACGATCTGTCCGGCGCGCTTTATGATCTGTTCCTCGATCAGGACCGGCAATATTCCTGCGCCTATTTCAAGACCCCCGACGACACGCTGGAACAGGCTCAGGCCCAGAAAAAGGCGCATATTGCCGCCAAGCTGCGGCTGAAGCCGGGGATGCGCGTCCTTGACATCGGCTGCGGCTGGGGCGGCATGGCGATCACTCTTGCCCGCGATCACGGGGCCCGTGTGCTTGGCGTCACATTGTCCGAAGAACAGCACCGCATCGCCCTCGACCGCGTCGCCGCCGCAGGCCTTTCCGATCGCGTCGAGATTCGGCTGACCGACTACCGCGCCGTGACGGGTCAGTTCGACCGCATCGTTTCGGTCGGCATGTTCGAACATGTGGGCCGCCCGAACTACGGCACCTATTTCAAAAAGGTGCGCGACCTCTTGCACCCGGACGGCGTGGCCCTGATCCACACCATCGGCCGCTCCGGCACCCCCGGCATCACCAGCCCCTGGATATCAAAATACATCTTTCCCGGCGGCTATTGCCCGGCCCTGTCCGAGGTCATGCCGCATGTGCAGACGACCGGCCTTTTCACCACCGACATCGAGGTCTGGCGGCTGCATTATGCGACCACCCTGCTGCACTGGCGTCAGCGTTTCGAGGCCAATCTCGACGCCGCCGCCGCCCTTTACGATGCGCGGTTCTGCCGGATGTGGCGCTACTACCTGATCTCGTCCGAAATGACCTTCCGGCATTTCCAGCAGGTCGTGTTCCAGATCCAGCTGGCGCAACGCCAGGACGCCGTGCCCCTGACGCGGGACTATCTCTACGCCGCCCCCGAAGGCCCGCAGCGCCCCGTGGCGGTCGACGCGGCCAAGGACCGGCGCTCTGCCGGGGTCTGACCCGACCCAACTTTCTGATTGCCCAAATATCCCCGCCGGAGGCTTGCGCGCTAGCCAACCCAAAGCGCCGGGATCAGCCCGCGCAACGCATTGCCGACCCAGAGGCGCGTCTTTGCAAGGTCCGCTGCCATCAGCACTTCTTCCGGGCACGCCGTCCCGGCCCGCAGTACCCCCGGCAGAAGCCCGCAAGACAAGGGCGGCGTCCGCATTCCCTGCCCCCGGTCGAAAAAGACCGTGGTGATCGTCCCGTCGCAAACCTCGCCGCGTTCGTTCAGTAACAGCACTTCGTCCAGCCCCGCTGCCAATCCCACCCGGGCCGCGTCGTAAGCCGCGCGGTTCGTCGACTTGAC
This sequence comes from Rhodobacterales bacterium, assembly GCA_021155205.1. Taxonomy (GTDB): domain Bacteria; phylum Pseudomonadota; class Alphaproteobacteria; order Rhodobacterales; family Rhodobacteraceae; genus JAJNPS01. The sequence goes on along the minus strand of JAJNPS010000028.1, from coordinate 71,770 downwards.
CCTCAGCCATGGATCACCCGACCATAGCCGTGCCTTTGCCAGCCCCACCCGCCATTCTGCCTTGACCGGCGGCAAGGGTCCGGTCTCGACCTCCACCCCGCCGCCCGCGTCCAGCGTCAGCCGCACCCGCATCGGCACATCCCCCAACCCACCCAAGGCCGCGCGCAGGCGGGCCTCCGGCACGTCCCAGCCCAGCGCACCTGCCCCTTGCGTCAGTCGAGCCATATGCAAGGCCAGCCGGGGAAACGAAGTCCCGTCCCACAGCATCGTCTCGATCAGCCTCAAACCTGGCTGACGGCCGCCTTGACAAAGCGCGCTTTCCACAACGCCTCCTCCCATTCGCCCGCGGCGGTGGAGCCATGCACGACCCCGCCGCCCACATTCATCAAGATGTCGCGGCCCGTGACCGACAGCGTCCGGATCGCCACCGAGAAATCGGCACATCCGTCCGGGGCCATCCACCCCACCGCCCCGCAATAGACACCACGGGGCAGCGGCTCCACCTCGCCGATGATCTCCATGGCGCGGATTTTGGGCGCGCCAGTCACAGACCCGCAGGGAAACAGCGCCGCCATCAGCGCCGGAAATGTCGCCGGTTCCGCCAGCTCTCCCTCGATGGTCGAGGTCATCTGATGCACCGTCGAATACGTCTCCATCGCGAACAGGGCCGGCACCCTGACCGATCCAACCTTCGCCAACCGGCTGATATCGTTGCGCAACAGATCCACGATCATCAGGTTCTCGGCCCGGTCCTTGACCGACACCTGCAATGCCGCCGCAATCGCAGCATCCCGGACAGGGTCCGGATCGCGCGGTGCGGTGCCCTTCATGGGCCGTGTGATGATCCGCCGCCCGTCCTCCAATCTGAAAAACAGTTCTGGCGAGCGCGACACCACAACCGGCCCCACGCCCAGATCGACAAAGGCCCCATGCCCCACCGGCCCCGTCCGCCGGAACGCGCCGTACAGCCCCAGCGGTGTACCCCGGACAAGCCGTGCGGCCATCGGAAAGGTCAGGTTCACCTGATAGCAGTCGCCTGCGGCGATGTAGTCCAGCACCCGCGCCATCGCGTCATCATAGGCCCTGCGCGCCACCATCGGTTCGGGCGCGGTCATTGCTGTCGCACGCCCCTCGTCCACCGCCTGCGCCAGGACCGCCTCAGCCGCCACCGGCCCGTCAAACACCCCAAGCGCCAGCAGGGGCGCCTCCTGCCCGCCCGGCATCAGGCGCGACAGGCGCGGCTCCAGGGCATAGCCCGCCTCATAGGCCAGATAGCCCGCAATCCAGCCCCCCGCCGCCCGTGCCGCCTCGGCCCGACGCAACGCGGGCGCGACGTCCGGCGCCGTCCGGGCCACGATGACCTCGGCGGCGTCCTGAAACAGCGCAGGTCCGCCATCAGGCCCATGTTCGACCAGGATCAACGCCGCATATCCCCCATTCCTTTGCGGCGGAATACGCTCAAGCGCCCCATTCTGCCACCGCAAACCCGCCCCCCTTCGCCCGGTTTTCCGACATGAGTTGCAACAGCCGCACCGGGAAATTCTGTACGAATCGTTTCAGTGCTTGCCCGGCTGAAATTTTCCGTGCTGAATGGGTGCCATGAGGCGGGTCAACCCGCCCTTGTGGGCGCTGGGCCCAGGGAACCAACAGCAAGGGGACATCAATGTCAGACTATACCGAAAAGGACAAACACGAGGACATCAAGGTCCTCCATGGCATGGGATATGCGCAGGAGCTGTCACGCTCCATGTCGAAATTCTCCAACTTCGCGATTTCGTTCTCGATCATCAACATCCTGTCGGGCGGCATCAACAGCTTCGCCCAGGCAATCTCCTCGGTCGGCGGGGCCGGGGCCGGCATCGGCTGGATCGTCGGCTGCATCATCTCGGGCATGTTCGCGCTGGCGATGGCACAGATCGCGTCCGCCTTTCCGACCGCCGGCGGCCTCTATCACTGGGCCTCGATCCTGGGCAACCGCTTCTGGGGCTGGCTGACCGCCTGGCTGAACCTTCTGGGCCTGATCACCGTTCTCGGGGCGATCAACATCGGCACCGCCTATTTCTTCGCGGGAACCTTCGGGGCGTGGTTCGGCTTCACCGGCACCGACACACAGGTTGTCCTGTTCGTCGCCGCGATCACCATCCTGCAGGCGATCTTCAACCATGTCGGCATCAAGGTCACGACCTTCCTGACCGACATCTCTGGCTACATCATCTTTGCCACCGCCGCAGTACTTGTAGTGGCGGCGCTGTATTTCGCGCCCGCAATCGACATCTCGCGGCTCTGGACCTTCACCAACTTTTCGGGCGAAGCAGGCGGTAACGTGTTCCCGGCCTCGACCAGCATCGCCTACCTGTTCCTGCTCAGCCTGCTGCTGCCGGTCTATACGATCACCGGATATGACGCATCTGCGCATACCTCGGAAGAGACCAAAAGTGCCGCCACCTCGGTCCCGCGTGGTATCGTCAGCGCGGTCCTGTGGTCATCGCTGATCGGCTGGATCATGGTCAGCGCCATCACGCTGTCGATTCCTGATCTTGCCGTCGCGGCAAGCCAGGGCTGGGGCATGTTCTTTGCCACGATGGACGCGATCATTCCCGCGGGTCTGAAGACCGTGCTCTATCTGGGCATCCTGATCACCCAGCTTCTATGCGGCCTGGCGACGGTAACTTCGGCAAGTCGCATGCTCTTTGCGTTCTCGCGCGATGACGGCATGCCGGTCGGGTCCAAGGCACTGGCCTCGGTGTCGCCGAAATACCGCACTCCGGTCACTGCCATCTGGACGGCCACCGTGCTTTGCATCCTCTACGTGGTGCTGGCGATGTCCATCAAGATCGCGGGCACCTCGATCTACGTGATCGTGGTGAACTCGACGCTGGTGTTCCTGTTCCTCAGCTTCACCATCCCGCTGGTCGCTGGCCTGCTTGCCTATGGTTCCTCCAGGTGGCCGAACCCCGGCCCGTGGGCGATGTCGGCGGGTCTCTACAAACTGGTGACGGTTCTGGCCGTGGTCGGCATGGCCGTGATCCTGTTCATCGCTGTCGCCCCGCCGAACGAGCGCGTGCTCTACGTCGTCGTCGGCTTCATCGCACTTGCGCTGATCCTCTGGTTTGCGGTTGAGAACCGCCGCTTCGAAGGCCCGCCCACGGGCGAGAAAATCGCCGCCCGCAAGGCTGCGATTGCCGCCGCCGAACGCGCGGTGGGCGAGACGGTCTGATCACGGCGACATGACAGGAAAAGGCCGGGGGAAACCCCGGCCTTTTTCATTGTCACCACCCCCCATTCGCCCCTTGCACCCCCGTCCCCCATCGCTATAACCCGCGAAGTTTTGCGCAACAGGTGGGGCCAGGATGCCGAAGCGGACCGATATCAAGTCGATCATGATCATCGGCGCGGGCCCCATCGTCATCGGACAGGCCTGCGAGTTCGACTATTCCGGTGCCCAGGCCTGCAAGGCTTTGCGCGAGGAGGGCTACCGGGTCATCCTCGTCAACTCCAACCCCGCGACGATCATGACCGATCCGGGCCTCGCCGATGCCACCTATATCGAGCCGATCACCCCCGAAGTCGTCGCAAAGATCATCGAAAAGGAACGCCCCGACGCGCTGCTGCCCACCATGGGCGGGCAGACCGGCCTCAATACCGCGCTCGCCCTCGCCGACATGGGCGTGCTGGAAAAGTTCGGCGTCGAACTGATCGGGGCCAAGCGTGAAGCCATCGAAATGGCCGAGGATCGCAAGCTCTTCCGCGAGGCGATGGACCGCATCGGGCTGGAGAACCCCAAGGCGACGATCATCGCCGCCCCGAAACTCCCCTCCGGCAGATACGACATCGCCGCCGGCGTGGCCGAAGCGATTGCCGCCATCGAATATGTCGGCCTGCCCGCGATCATCCGTCCCGCCTTTACCCTCGGCGGCACCGGCGGCGGCGTCGCCTACAACCGCGACGACTATGAGGCCATCGTGCGCTCGGGGCTGGAGGCCTCGCCCGTGGCACAGGTCCTGGTGGACGAAAGTCTGCTGGGCTGGAAAGAGTTCGAGATGGAGGTGGTGCGCGACACCGCCGACAACGCCATCATCGTCTGCGCCATCGAAAACGTCGATCCGATGGGCGTCCATACCGGCGACAGCATCACCGTCGCCCCCGCCCTGACGCTGACGGACAAGGAATACCAGATCATGCGCAACGGCTCCATCGCCGTACTGCGCGAGATCGGGGTGGAAACCGGCGGCTCCAACGTGCAATGGGCGATCAACCCGGCTGATGGCCGCATGGTGGTGATCGAGATGAACCCCCGCGTGTCGCGGTCCTCGGCCCTGGCGTCCAAGGCCACCGGCTTCCCCATCGCCAAGATCGCCGCAAAGCTGGCTGTCGGCTACACGCTGGACGAGTTGGACAACGACATCACCAAGGTCACGCCCGCGTCCTTCGAGCCCTCCATTGACTACGTCGTCACCAAAATCCCCCGCTTCGCGTTCGAAAAATTTCCCGGCTCGGAACCCAACCTCACCACGGCGATGAAATCCGTCGGCGAAGTCATGGCCATCGGCCGCACCATCCATGAATCCCTCCAGAAGGCGCTGGCCAGCCTGGAGACCGGCCTGACCGGCTTCGACGAGATCGACATCCCCGGCCTTGCGCCTCCCTCCCCCCCCGTGGGGGAGGGCCGGGGTGGGGGGGCGCTGACCCCCGACGCCCGCGCGGCCCTGTTCTCCGCCCTGTCCAAACAAACCCCCGACCGCCTCCGTGTGATTGCCCAGGCCATGCGTCATGGCCTTACCGACGACGAGATCAACCAGGCCACCGCCTTTGACCCATGGTTCCTGTCGCGCATCCGCGAAATCATCGACGCCGAGGCCGGGCTGCGCACAGGTGGCCTGCCTGTCACCGGGCACGCCCTGCGCCGCCTGAAAATGATGGGCTTCACCGATGCCCGTCTGGCCAAACTGACCGGGCGCGAGGAATCGCAGGTCCGCCGTGCAAGAACGCGCCTCGGCGTCACCGCCGTCTTCAAGCGCATCGACACCTGCGCGGCGGAGTTCGAGGCTCAGACCCCCTACATGTATTCCACCTACGAAGCCCCAGCGATGGGCGATGTCGAATGCGAGGCGCGCCCGAGCAACGCCAAGAAAGTCGTCATCCTCGGCGGCGGCCCGAACCGCATCGGCCAGGGCATCGAGTTCGACTATTGCTGCGTCCACGCCTGCTATGCCCTGACCGCCGCGGGCTATGAGACCATCATGGTGAACTGCAACCCCGAGACCGTCTCCACCGACTACGACACCTCGGACCGGCTTTATTTCGAACCGCTCACCCTCGAACACGTCCTCGAAATCCTGCGCGTCGAACAGGACAACGGCACGCTCCACGGCGTCATCGTGCAGCTTGGCGGCCAGACGCCTCTGAAACTCGCCCAGGCGCTGGCAAACGAAGGCATCCCGATCCTCGGCACCACCCCCGACGCCATCGACCTCGCCGAGGACCGCGAGCGATTTCAACAGCTTCTCCACAAACTTGGCCTCAAACAACCCGTCAACGGCACCGCCCGCAGCCGGGACGAGGCTTTCAAGGTGGCTGAGACCGTCGGCTACCCGCTGGTGATCCGCCCCAGCTTCGTCCTCGGCGGCCGCGCGATGGAGATCATCCGCGACGATGTCCAGCTGGAGCGTTATATCCGAACCGCCGTTCAGGTATCCGGCGACAGCCCCGTGCTTCTCGACAGCTACCTCAGCGGCGCCATCGAGGTCGATGTCGATGCGCTGTCCGATGGCAAGGCGGTCCATGTCTGCGGAATCATGGAACATATCGAAGAGGCGGGCGTTCATTCCGGCGACTCTGCATGTTGCCTGCCGCCCCACTCCCTGTCGCCTGACACCATCGCCGAACTGAAACGCCAGACCGTGCAGATGGCCCTCGCGCTCAACGTCGTCGGCCTGATGAATGTTCAGTTTGCCATCAAGGACGGCGAAATCTACGTCCTTGAGGTCAACCCCCGCGCGTCCCGCACCGTCCCCTTCGTCGCCAAGGCCACGGACTCTGCCATCGCCGCCATCGCCGCCCGCGTCATGGCGGGTGAACCGCTGACAAACTTCCCCCTCCGCCCCCCCTACCCGCAGGGCGTCGGTCCCGACACGCCCCTGCCCCTGATGGACCCCAACACGCTGGCCGACCCGCAGACCCCGTGGTTTTCGGTCAAAGAGGCCGTCCTCCCCTTCGCGAGGTTCCCCGGCGTCGACCCCGTCCTCGGGCCGGAAATGCGGTCGACGGGTGAGGTCATGGGCTGGGACCGCACCTTTGCGCTGGCCTTCCTCAAGGCGCAGATGGGTGCGGGCACCGTCCTGCCCGACACAGGCCGCGTGTTCGTCAGCATCAAGGACATGGACAAGACCGACGCGTTCGGAGCCGCCGCCCGCGATCTGGTGGCGATGGGGTTCGAAGTCGTCGCGACCAAAGGCACCGCAGCCTGGCTGGCGGGCGTGGGCGTGCCCGCGACGCTGGTGAAAAAGGTCTATGAGGGCCAGCCGAACATCGTCGACCGGCTGAAGAACGACGACATCGCGCTGGTGATGAACACGACCGAGGGGTCACAGGCGGTTTCGGACAGCCGCGATATCCGCCGCGTCGCGCTGATGGACAAGATCCCGTACTTCACCACGGCGGCGGCGAGCATTGCGGTGGTGGCGGCTATGAAGGCCAGGGGGGAAGGGTATGGGGTGCGGACGTTGCAGGGTTAATCGCGGCCACGGCATTGCCGGGGCGAAAACGCTCCAGTGGAGCGTTTTCAGCGATTTACGGGCGCGCACGCCTGCGCGGCCGGGGGCCTGTGGATAACTGAGTCTTTCTTGCAGAGGGACGGTTGTAGCTTTGCTACATTTAGGTATATGTTCGCTCAAGGACACCAAATGATGAATGGCGCCAGTCACGAGTTGTGACTTTTCCCTTGACTTATACCACCTATTGATCCACAACTCATAAAAGTCGCGTCTTTGGACGATGCACATATATTTTGTGCATCCCGCTTGACTTTATCATATCCGCAGAACAAAGTCGAAACTGACGGTCGGAGAATCGTAACGCCGCCTTGGCTGTCGGGCCAAGGCGGCGTCTCACTCCGGCTCCGCAACGATGAAGGCTGCGGCGGTAGTTCGGTGTGCAAGCGGGTTGAATCAAACCTAGCCGAATGAGTCAAGCAGCCTTCGCTCTCTTTTGGCGAAAGGGTGCCAAATGCCGTCCTATTGTTTGAACAAGAACCAGCAACCAAACGGTGACTTTGAAGTTCACGAAATGAACTGCAATCGACTACCGTTGGTCGCAAACCGCGAAGACCTCGGTTGGCACTCAAACTGCGGTCTCGCAGTTTCTGATGCAAAGCGCAGGCACCCGACCTGGCATCGGATCAACGGATGCTACTATTGCATCCCATCATGCCACACGACTTGATGGGGGAAGTGATGGCAACCAATCCCCCAACCGGAGACGGCAAACGCAATGGCGCGGTCAAGGATCGCTCCCAAACGCAAACGCCGTCTGGGCACTTTGTGAAGCGCGATACGAATACTGGCCGCTTCATGGACGTCAAGACGACCGACAAAACGCCCTTCAAGGGCGTTCGAAAAGAAAAGTGACATCGGGCGCTGCGGGAAACTGCGGCGGCCTCCCCCCATCATCCCACCCTCCACCCTTGACTTCCCCCCCGTTTTCCCCCATTTCCCCCTCCAGTCCATGTGCCCGTGCCGCGTGAGCATGTGAAAGGCCTCGGACGTAAGGTTCCCACCGTCACGCAGGGGTTCCGCGGCATCCACGGGCTCGGGCAATCGCCCGGGGTGAGGGGGCGTCGCTTCCCGCTGCCGCGCCCTTGATGGGTGCGGATCAGGCCGCCTGCCGGGCTGCCGGAAAGATATGAAATGACCACCTTTGCCGATCTGGGCCTGTCGCCCTCCATCCTGAAAGCCCTTGAAAAGACAACACTCAAACTACCCACGCCGATCCAGGCGCAGGCGATCCCGCATATCATGGCGGGCCGCGACCTGATGGGTCTGGCGCAGACCGGCACCGGCAAGACGGCGGCCTTCGGCCTGCCGCTGCTGCACCGGATTCTCGACCTCGGTCACCCCCCCGGCCCGAAAAACGTGCGCGCCCTGATCCTCGCCCCCACGAGGGAGCTGATCGGGCAGATCAAGGACAACCTCGAAGTCTTCACCAAAGGTACCGCCGTCAAGGTAACGATGGTGGTCGGCGGCGCGAGTTTGTTCAAGCAAGCTCAAGCGCTTAGCAAGGGAACCGATGTCCTCGTCGCCACCCCCGGCCGCCTGATCGACCTGCTTGAGCGCGGCGATGTGAAGCTGGACCAATGCGCTTATCTGGTGCTGGACGAGGCGGATCACATGCTGGACATGGGCTTCATCCATTCCTTGCGCAAAATTGCCAAGCACATCCCGCAAAAACGCCAGACGATGCTGTTTTCCGCCACGATGCCGAAAGACATCGAAGAGATTGCCGACACCTACCTGCGCGATCCGGTCCGGGTGCAGGTCGCCCCGCCAGGCAAGCCGATCGAGAAGATCAGTCAGGGCGTCCACTACATCCCCAACGGCGACAAGGCGCGGCTCCTGGAGGAGTACCTGAAAAAGCATATCGGCGAACAGGCGCTGGTCTTTGGCCGGACCAAACATGGCTCTGAAAAGCTTATGAAATTGCTGGCGACCTGGGGCTTCAAGGTCGGCTCCATCCATGGCAACAAATCGCAGTCGCAGCGGGATCGGACCCTGACCGAGTTCCGCGCCGGGGCGCTGGATGTGCTGGTGGCCACCGATGTCGCGGCACGCGGGATCGACATCCCGACGGTCCGTCATGTGTACAACTTCGACCTGCCGAACGTCCCGGAAAACTACGTCCACCGGATCGGCCGGACCGCACGGGCGGGGGCCGAGGGGACGGCGGTGGCCTTCTGCGCCCCGGCGGAAATGGGCGAATTGCAAGCGATTGAAAAGCTGCTGAAAAAGCCGATCCCGGTGCTTGCGGGTGCGCCATGGGCGGCGGACATCGTGGCGGCGGCACCAAAGCCCGGCCAGAACCGTGGCCAGCGTCCGCAGCGTCAGGGCGGCCAGAAACCGGGCGCCAAACCCCCCGCCAAACCGCAAGGCCAGCGCCCCGCGGGTCAGGGCCAAGGGCGTTCCGGCGGGGCCAAGCCTCAGGGTGGCACCTTCAGCCCGCGCCGGTCTGAAGGTGGCAAACCGCAACAGCGTCGACCGGGCTGAACCCAACTTCGGTCAGGTCGCCTGAAAACCCCGGCGGCCTCCCAACCTGTTGTTCAGCTTTGAAAAAAACCCCGCGGGCGGGTGATGAGCGATCAGAAACCTTTCAGAGAAAGCTTGACGCGAAGAATGCCCCACCTGTGGCGGGGCCGGACTGGAGGATGTGAAATCTTCCAGCTTTTTCAAGGGCATTGACGGTAGAAAACCCTAGTCGACCTCATCCTCAAGATTCAGCTTCATCGCCAGCAGAACCTGCTGCAAGGCGGTCGCCTCGCGCAGCATCCGCTTGGCCTCGTTCACGGTGATTTTGCCGTCACCGATGGCCTGGTTGTACTCGCTCATCAGCATGGCAAATCGCTGCGCCAGCGCCACCACATCCTGATTGACGCCATGTGCGGGCGAGTTCTTGCGGTCGGTGTCATAGGACAGCGTGATGCCCCGCATGTCGGCCAGGGCGGCGGTCACATGGGGAAACTCGGCGGCGGCCTCCAGCTGGGCCACCACGTCGATGGGCATGAAGCGATCACCGTGTTCGTCGGCATCCGAATAATAGCGGCCCAGCGTCGCCTTGGACCGGCCCGTCAGGGCGCAGGCGGCCTCAATCCCGACGTCCTTGACCAACGCTTCGCTGTGCTTTTTCAGATAGGTCTCGATACTCATACGCACCCTGCCGGACTTGCCCAGAACTGGGGAATTCGTCTCAGGTTTTCCCCTTATGCACAAGATGGCAGTTTGCGATGGATGGGCCGTTCCGAACGTCCGGAACCGGTACAAGCCTGTTGGCGTCCCCAGCGACAACCGGCCCAAATGGGTCCGCCATCTGCCGTCGTGTGTGGACGCGTGGCGGACCTGCCCGGGTTTTGTCGGTGCCGCCAGGGTTACGTGCTGGCAGTCGTAAGAGGTAATGCAACAGCCGCGCGAATGCCGGCATGTGCGCTGACAACTTGACGCCGGGCGGCCTTCTTGCAGGGACGGGCATGCCCGGCGTCTCTTGCGCGAGACAGCGGCGATCGGCTAGACCGCCCCATGGCCAAGCTATACTTTCACTATTCCACCATGAATGCGGGCAAGTCGACCGCGCTTCTGCAAGCCTCGCACAACTACCGCGAGGGAGGCATGCAGACCTATCTGATCACGGCGCAATTCGACAAACGCGCCGGTCGTGGCCGGATCGCAAGCCGCATCGGGATCGGCGAGGATGCCGATACCTTTTCCACGGGCGAGGATCTTTTCGCCAAGATCGCGGCACGGCAGGCGCAGGGGCCGGTGGCCTGCGTCTTTATCGACGAGGCGCAGTTCCTGTCCAAGGATCAGGTCTGGCAACTGGCCCGCGCCGTCGATGACCTGGGCGTGCCGGTGATGTGCTACGGCTTGCGGGTCGATTTCCAGGGCAACCTTTTTCCCGGCTCGGCGGCACTGCTCGCCTGGGCGGACGAAATGCGCGAAGTCCGCACCATCTGCCATTGCGGACGCAAGGCCACGATGGTGATCCGGCGCGGGTCGGACGGGCGGGCTCTGCACGAAGGCGAACAGGTGGTGATTGGCGGCAATGAAACATATGTGAGCCTCTGCCGACGGCACTGGCGCGCGGCGATGGACGACTAGGGCGCCACGGCCGCTCGCCGACCCTGCCGCAGGATCAGGATGCCTGCAGCTACGATCATCCCCATGCCGAGGACGGCCTGTTGCTGCAGCGTCTGTCCCCAGAGCGCCCATCCCCAGAAAGCCGCGGCAGGCAGGATGACGTATTCCATGACCGATGCCCGCGCTGCCTCGGTGATCTGATAGGCGCGGATCATCAGCGCAATGGCCACCATCGACCCTGCCGCCTGGACAAAGGTCCAGAACAGGAACGTCCCCGACGGCCAGACCGGCCCGCGTTGCAGGAACCCGTTCGTGCCTTCAGGGGCGGGCAACGGATAAATCGACAAGGCGATCATCCCGACAACGCCCAAAAGCCCAAGCACGACGAAAAAGCCGGCCAGAAGGGTTTCAGCACTTTCGCCCGCACACCAGGCGCGGGTCGCGACATTGCCCATGGCATACATCGCCCCGGCAAGGACCGGCAGCAATGCCGCAAGCGATGCGCCTTCCATCGCCTCGGGGCCAAGGACAAGGATCACGCCCGCAAAACCAACGGCCACCGCTGCAACCTGCAGCCCGCTGATCGCTTGACCATAGACCAGTCGCGAGATCAGCAGCACAAAGATCGGCGCCGTGAACAGGCCCGCCGCGACGATCGCCACCGGCAGAAAAGCCAGCGCCCCGAAATAGATCAGCATCGCCAGCCCGTGCAAAAGCGATCTGCCCGCCACGCCCCGCCAGCGCAGTGGACGCAGGCGCAAACCCATGATCGGGGCTGCAACGGCCAAAAGAACCGCCGCCATTGCGCTGCGGGTGGCATGAAACTGCCACAAGCCGGCCTCGGCGGCGATCACCTTCACGTAATTGTCGGTAAAGCCGATGATCACGGCATAGCCAAGGATCAGTCCGGCGGCCAACAGCATGCGGTCCTGGCTTTGGTTCACGGCTGGTCCCCCGAACTTGCGATGTCCCTATCAAGCGTGCGCCCGTCAGCTCTGCGCGCCCGAAAACGACACTTGGCCGCAATGCCGGGCTGTGGACGAATGCCCTTTGTGCCGGGACGGGCGATTGTGGCGGCCGGGGCGACCGGATAAGGTTTCCGCCGAACAGGGACAGAGAGCGCATCGCGCATGACGGCGCTGACACAGTACAATCGCCTCGAATGCACCGGGCTGTGGCGCGATGATCCGGCCGATCAACGCCGCGAGGTCATCGTTCATCTGGGCGAGGCCACGCTGGTCCTGTCCGACCCGCGCACCAGCGCCGCGCTCAGCCACTGGTCGCTGCCGGCGGTGGCGCGCATCTCGCCGGGGATTGCCCCCGCCATCTACAGCCCCGCGCCGGATTCGCGCGAGACGCTGGAACTGGACGACCCCGACATGATCGCGGCGCTGGACAAGGTGCGCGCGGTCCTTGCAGCGGCCGTGCCGCGTCCCGGCCGGTTGCGGGCAGCGCTGGTCGCCGGGGTGACGACGGCGCTGGTGGTCTTTGGCATCTTCTGGGTGCCAAGGGCGCTCATAGCCCATACCGCGTCCGTCCTGCCGCCCGCAAAGCAGGCCGAAATCGGCCAGACGGCACTGGAAGAGGTGATCCCCCTGACGGGCGCGCCCTGCAGCGAACGGGCGGGACTTGTCGCCCTGGCGGCCCTGTCCGAGCGCCTGTTCGGACCCAAGGACACCCCCATCGTCTATGTCATGCGCGACGGCATTGACACGGGCGCGCATCTGCCGGGCCGCCTGATCCTGGCCTCGAACCGTCTCTTGACCGAGGCCAAGGGACCGGAGGCCTTTGCCGGGGCGCTGCTGGCCGAGGCCGAGCGCGCCGCCCAGACCGATCCCGTGACGGGCGTGCTGTGGCAGGCCGGCCTGGTGTCGACATTCCGGCTGTTGACCTCTGGCGATCTGCCGAAGGACAGCCTTTCGGGTTATGGCGAGGTGCTGCTGGCAAAAGCCCCCATGATGGTGCCGCAGGACCGTCTGCTGGCGCGGTTTTCTGCGGCAGGCGTTCCGGTCGGCCCCTATGCGGCGGCGGTTCTGGCGGCGGGTCCGGACCGCGACGCCCTCATCGCGGCCGATCCCCTTGCCGGAACGGCACCGGCACCGCTGATGCCCGATGCCGACTGGCTGGCCCTGCAGGCGATCTGCGGCGGATGATCAGCGCAGGACAAAGGCGTCGGCAAAGCCTGCGCGCCGGGTGGCGGACAGCGCGGCCTGCGCATCAGAAGTTGATGCGAAAGGACCGGCATAGACAACCTGCACCGCCCTGCCGTTGATCCGCCCGCCCTTGCGCGCGACGGGCAGGCCCAGCGATGACAGGCGATCTGCAGCACCCTCTGCGTTTGACGCCACCGCAAACGACCCGACCTGCACATAGATCGCGCCGGACGCAGCCTTGGCGGGGGCCATGACCGGCCCCTTGACGGGTGCCACGGCCGCATCACCGGCAACGCCCTTGGACGGCACCTCGCGCGTCCAGACCCTGTCCTGCGCGGCCGAGCCTGCCGCCGTGGTCTGCGCGCGGGCGGTGTTCAGCCGGTCATCCTTCCACGCACGGACATAGCCCTTGGGCACCGGCGGCGGGGACTGCGACGGCGGCACGATGGTTGCATCCGCCAGATGGCCGACGACCTTGCCGGTCTCGATGATCCGCGGCAGCGTCGCCCCGTCAACCGTACCGTCGCCCCTGGTGCAGTAAAGCTTGCTGTCGCCTGAGGCGCTGATCAGCCGTTCGAGGAACGGCGTCGCCGCCGGACAGGCCATGCGCAGGCCTTTGGGGCTGGCCGGGGTCGGGGCGGCGGCTTTGCGGATCTTTGCGGGCGCAGCGACTTTGGGTGGGGCGGCGGCGGGTGCGGGCTTGGCAGGCGCCACGGCGGCAACCGCCGGGGCAGGATCGACCGCCGCGCCGGTTTCGGTCGCGGCGACGGGCGGATCGCACAACTGCTTGCGTTCAGCGGTGACGCGCGGCACCCAGGTCACGCGGCCGCCAAGGCCTGCGCGCAGGAACACGCAGCCCTTGCTGTCGACATATTGCTGGCCGGCAAAGCTGGCAGGCGGAAGTTCGGCCGGTTCGGAAAGGCCCGAGGGTTGCGCCACCGCCAGTGACGCAAGGATGAGCGTCACTGAAACCGCAATCGCCGCTGATTTTGAAAACATCTGCCCCCCCGACCTCACCTCGTGCGGATGATGGCGAAGCTGCATCACCAAGTCAAAGCCCCTTGGCCCCTATTTGGTACCAAACATCCGATCCCCGGCATCGCCAAGGCCCGGAACGATATATCCGTGTTCATTCAGATGGCTGTCCACCGCCGCAGTGACGATCGGCACGTCGGGATGCGCCTCTTTCATCCGCGCGATTCCCTCGGGTGCGGCCAGCAGACACAGGAACCGGATATTGGTCGCACCGGACTTTTTCAACAAATCAACCGCCGCAACCGACGAATTTCCGGTCGCGAGCATAGGATCCACAACAATTGACAGCCGCTCCTCCAGCCGGTCGGGCAATTTGCAGTAGTACTGCACCGGTTGCAGCGTCTCCGGGTCGCGGTAAAGGCCCACGAACCCCACCCGCGCTGCCGGGACCAGCTCCAGGATGCCATCGAGCAACCCGTTGCCCGCCCGCAGGATCGACACCAGCGCCAGCTTTTTGCCGTCGATTGCGGGGGCGTCCATCGCCTCCAGCGGGGTCTCGATGCGCTTGGTCGTCATCGGCAATTCGCGCGTGACCTCATAGGCAAGCAGCAGGCTGATCTCGCGCAACAGCTTGCGGAACGACGCGGTGGAGGTGTCCCGCTCGCGCATCAGCGTCAGCTTGTGCTGGACCAGCGGGTGCGAAACGACGGTCAGATGGTCCAGCATTCAGGCCTCCAGGCGTTTGGCGATGCGCGCCCTGGTATCGGCATCACAGAATGCGGCGTCAAGCGAGGTCTGGGCGATCTGGAGGAATACGCCGTCGTCCCAGTCGAACGCTTCGTTCAACATCTGGTATTCGCGCGCCATCGTGGTGTGAAAGAACGGCGGATCGTCGGTAGAGATCGTGACCTTGACGCCCCGATGGTGCAACTCGCCGATCGGGTGCTTGCGGAAAGTCCGATAGATGCCAAGCGCCACGTTCGATCCCGGACAGCATTCCAGCACGACGCCTTTTTCGGCCAGCTCATCGACCAGTGCCAAGTCCTCGATGGCGCGGACGCCGTGGCCGATCCGTTCCACCTCCAGGTCGCGCAGCGCATCACGGACCGAGTCAGGCCCGCCCCATTCCCCGGCATGGGCGGTCAGGCGCAGACCTGCTTCGCGCGCCATGTCAAAGGACCAGCGGAAGTCCTTGGGTTTTCCTATCTTTTCGTCCCCCGCAATGCCGAACCCGACAATCCAGTCCCCCGCCGTTTCCGCCGCACACAGCGCCGTCTGTCGTGCCTTGTCCGGCCCGAAATGCCGGATGCAGGTCACGATCCCGCGCAGGGTGATGCCCATGGTTCTCTCGGCCTGATCCGCCGCTTCGCGGATGGCGTGCAGGTATTCGCGCCACGCCCCAAGGTCGCGTCCGCCGCAGAAATCGGGGGAAAGGAAAGTTTCACTATAGACGACGCCACTTGCCGCACTTTCCTCCAGCACAGCCAGCGTCAGGCGCGCATAATCCTCGGGTGATTTCAGCGTTTCGGTCGCGGCCTCATAGACCTTCAGGAAATCCCAGAAGTCGGCGTATCTGTACCCGCCGCGATCATCGAAAATCCCCGACAGGTCCATGCGCTTTTCCCGCGCGAGGCCGCGGATGAACGCAGGCGGCGCTGCTCCTTCGAGATGAAGGTGGAGTTCAACTTTCGCCAATCCGCTCACAGCAAACTCCGCCCCGGCCCTTGCGATGGCACCCCCAGATGCGCCGCGACGGACGCCGCCACATCGACAAAGGCAATATGCCCCATCGACCCCGAACCGATCCCCGCGCACAGGACCGGCACCCTTTCCCGCGTGTGCTCGGTCCCCCGCCAGGTCGGGTCATTGCCATGATCGGCGGTGAAGATCACCAAATCCCCCGCCCGCAACCGCGACAGGAACGCGCCCACCCGCCCATCGAACCATTCCAGCGCCCGCGCATAGCCCGCCACGTCGCGCGGATGGCCAAAAAGCGTGTCGAACTCGACGAAGTTCGCAAAGGTCAACGAACCATCAGTCGCCTCGGACCCCAGCCGGTCAAGATGGTCGAAAAGATCCGCATCCGACTTGCCCTTGTGCAAGGTGCCGATCCCCCGCATCGAGAAGATGTCGCCGATCTTGCCAATCGCATGGGTCGCCCGCCCCGCCCCCGCCACCCAGTCCAGCAGCGTCGGCGCTGGGGGGGAAATCGCATAGTCGTGCCGGTTCGGTGTGCGTTTGAAATTGCCGCAGGTGCCGGTAAAGGGCCGGGCGATCACCCGGCCAACCTTCATCGCATGCAGATGCGGGGCAAGATCCGCACACAGCTTCAACAGCCGGTCGAGGCCAAACGCCTCTTCATGCGCGGCGATCTGGAACACCGAATCCGCCGAGGTGTAGCAGATCGGCCAGCCTGTCCTGAGGTGGTCCTCGCAATGTTCCGCGATGATCGGCACGCCCGAGGCGTGGCAGTTGCCAAGGATGCCGTCGGTTC
Source organism: Rhodobacterales bacterium (assembly GCA_021155205.1). GTDB lineage: Bacteria > Pseudomonadota > Alphaproteobacteria > Rhodobacterales > Rhodobacteraceae > JAJNPS01. The sequence continues at coordinate 55,310 of JAJNPS010000028.1, read as the reverse complement.
CGGCCAGCTTGCAGACCAGTGCCACCAGATCGTCGGGAAAGGCCGGGATCGTGTCGGGAAAGTAGGTCCACTCCCACGGCACCGGCACTCCGGCCAGTTCCCAATGGCCTGACGGTGTGTCCTTGCCCTTGCTGACCTCGGTCGCGGCCCCCCAGCGCCCCGTTGGTGCAGATACACCTGCCATGTCGGCACCGGACGCCAGCCGCACCGCCGCCGACAATCCCAACCCGTCCAGCACCGGCAGCCGCAATGGCCCCGACCTCCCGACATTCGCGCGGCCCGCCGCACAGGCGGCCGCGATGTGGCCAAGCGTGTTCGACCCTTCGTCCCCAAAGGCCGCCGCATCCGGCGCACCGCCGCAGCCGACGGAATCCATCACGATCAGAAAGGCGCGCGCCATCAGGCGATCCTCAGATGGACAAGCGGCGGCTCATCCTCGGGCTCGGTCGAAAAGCGATAGGCCGCCTGCACCGCCGCCATTGCCGCATCCGCCTGCGCCTCGGTCGCGGCATGGATCATCGCCAGGGGCACGCCGCGCTGGACCTCTTCGCCCAGGCCCGCCAGGTCCGACAGCCCGACCGACAGGTTGATCTTGTCGCCCCCCTTCAGCCGCCCGCCGCCCAGATGGACGACGGCATGGCCCAGCGCCTCGCCGTCGATCGCGCTGACAAAGCCGTCCTCGCTGCAGGGCACCTCGCGGATCACCGGGGCAGAGGGCAGGCGGTCCGGCCAGCGTTCGGTAAAATCGGCAGGTCCGCCCTGCGCCGTGACCATCCGGCCAAAGCACTCCACCGCCGCACCCGAATCCAGCGCCTCTTCGATCCGCCGCGCGCCGTCATCGGCATCCGACGCGATCCCGGCCAGCGCCAGCGCCTCACCGCCCAGTTTTGCGGTCAGGTCCCACAAGGCCACGTTGACCGACGTGCCGGTCAGCGTCTCCATCACCTCGATCACCTCCAGCGCGTTGCCCGCAGCCGTCGCCAAGGGTTGGCTCATGTCGGTGATCAGCGCCGTCGTCATGCAGCCCGCGCCTTGCGCCGTACTGACCAGCGCCCGGGCCAACGCCTCGGCATCCTTCATCGTTTTCATGAACGCGCCGGAGCCGACCTTGACATCCAGCACCAGCGCCTCCAGCCCCGCGCTGAGTTTCTTCGACAGGATCGACGCGGTGATCAGGTCAATCGACTCCACCGTCCCCGTGACGTCCCGGATCGCATAAAGCCTGCGATCTGCGGGCGCGATTTCCGCACTGGCCGACACGATGGCGCAGCCGACATCGCTCATCTGGCGGCGGAACTGGTCGGATGTCAGGCCGGTGCGGAAACCGGGGATCGCCTCCAGCTTGTCGAGCGTGCCGCCGGTATGTCCCAACCCGCGGCCCGAGATCATCGGCACATAGGCCCCGCAGGATGCCAGCGCCGGGGCCAGCAGCAACGAAATGCAATCCCCGATGCCCCCCGTCGAATGCTTGTCAACGACCGGTCCGGGCAAGTCCCATTGCAGAACCTGCCCCGAATCCCGCATCGCTCGCGTCAGCGCCACCCGACCCGCATCGGTCAGTCCGCGCAGCACCACCGCCATCGCAAACGCCCCGGCCTGGGCATCCGTCACCTCTCCAGACGCCAGACCTGCCGCGAACCAGCCAAGTTCCGCGTCCGAGGGCGTGGTGCCATCGCGCAGCTTGGTGATGATGCCGCGGGCATCCATCAGTCGCGGTCCATGTGGGCTGCCGTAAAGACACCGGGCAGCAGGTCCGCGACGGTCATGGACTTCATCTGCCCGTCCGTGGTCGCCAGCGTCACCACCACCCCCGGATCGGCAAATTCCGCGATCTTCTGCCGGCATCCGCCGCAGGGGGGTACCGGGCTGGGGCAATCCGCGATGACCAGCAGTTCGGCGATCCGTGTCTCGCCGCCCGCGATCATCGCCGCAATCGCCCCCGCCTCGGCGCAGGTGCCTTCGGGATAGGCGGCGTTCTCGACGTTGCAGCCGACAAAGACCTGGCCCGCCGCCCCGCGCAGGGCCGCGCCCACCTTGAACTGCGAATAGGGCGCATAGGCCCTGTCGCGCACTGCCGTCGCCGCCGCCAAAAGTGTCATCGCATCGCCATCCTGTCCGTGACCCTGCTCCCGACATTGGCCATGCCGCGCCGGTTATGCAAGCGACCGCGCAGCAAGGGGCCAGGGCGGTGTGTTGCGGTCTGGGGGCGGTAGCACCCTTGGAGCTTTCCCTTGATGCTTGCGGCCACGCGTGCTGAATGATCAGATGGCACAGAGACAACCATGCACAACTGCGGCAAAGCGCCCTGACGCCCCGCTGCTGAATATAGTTCAAGGCCAAACGACTTCGGCCAAGGGAGGCAAAGTGTCAGATCAGCGACAGGATGCAGCGCGGCAGGCGGCACTGGACTATCACGAATTTCCCAAACCCGGAAAGCTGGAAATCCGCGCCACCAAGCCCCTGTCGAACGGCAGCGACCTTGCGCGGGCCTATTCTCCCGGCGTGGCGGAGGCCTGTCTTGAGATCAAGGCCGACCCCACCGCCGCCGCCCGCTATACCACCCGCAGCAATCTTGTGGGCGTCGTCAGCAACGGCACGGCAGTCCTTGGCCTTGGAAACATTGGCGCTTTGGCGTCCAAGCCCGTGATGGAGGGCAAGGCGGTCCTCTTCAAGAAGTTCGCCAACATAAACTGTTTCGACATCGAACTGAACGAACCCGACCCTGTGAAACTGGCCGACATCGTCTGCGCGCTGGAGCCGACCTTTGGCGCGATCAACCTGGAGGACATCAAGGCGCCCGATTGTTTCATCGTTGAACAATTGTGCCGCGAGCGGATGCGGATCCCGGTTTTCCATGATGACCAGCATGGGACGGCCATCGTTGTCGGGGCGGCTGCGACCAATGCCCTGATCGTCGCGGGAAAGACGTTTGCCGACATCAAGGTCGTCTCGACCGGCGGGGGTGCGGCGGGGATCGCCTGTCTTGAAATGCTGGTGAAACTGGGCGTCCAGCGCAGGAACGTCTGGCTTTGCGATCTCGAGGGGCTCGTCTATCAGGGCCGCGCCGCGCAGATGACGCCGCAAAAGGCCGCCTTCGCGCAGGGCACGACGCCCGCGACCCTGTCCGACGTGATCGAGGGCGCGGACCTGTTCCTGGGACTGTCCGGCCCCGGCGTCCTGACGCCTGCGATGGTGGCAGCGATGGCCCCCGACCCCATCATCTTTGCGCTGGCGAACCCCCTGCCGGAAATCATGCCGGATGACGTGCGCTCGGTCGCGCCAGGGGCGCTCATCGCCACGGGCCGGTCCGATTTTCCCAATCAGGTCAACAACGTGCTGTGCTTTCCCTTCATTTTTCGCGGCGCTTTGGATGTCGGGGCCACCACGATCAACGAGGCGATGGAAATCGCCTGCATCGACGGCATCGCCGCCCTTGCCCGTGCCACCACCAGCGCCGAGGCCGCCGCCGCCTATCACAGCGAAACGCTGGCCTTCGGGGCCGACTACCTGATCCCCAAGCCGTTCGATCCCCGGCTGATGGGGGTCGTGGCCACCGCTGTTGCACGGGCCGCGATGGAAACCGGCGTCGCCACCCGCCCCATCGCGGATCTTGACGCCTACAAGCGCGGGCTTGACGGGTCGGTGTTCAAATCCGCCCTGATCATGCGCCCCGTGTTCGAGGCGTCGCGCCTTGCCGCGCGCAAGATCGTCTTTGCCGAGGGGGAGGATGAACGCGTCCTGCGCGCCGCCCACGCGATGATGGAGGAAACCAACGACGTGCCGATCCTGATCGGCCGCCCCGATGTTGTGGCCGCGCGCTGCGAGCGGGCGGGCCTGCCGATCCGCCCTGACCGCGATTTCCACCTGGTGAACCCCGAAAACGACCCGCGCTACCGCGACTACTGGGGCACCTATCACGACCTGATGGCAAGGCGTGGCGTCACCCCCGACATTGCCCGTGCGGTGATGCGCACAAACACCACTGCCATTGCCGCGGTCATGGTCCACCGCGACGAGGCCGATGCCCTGATCTGCGGCACCTTCGGCCAATACCTGTGGCATCTGGGTTATGTCCGTCAGGTGCTGGCGCGGAACGGGTTGCACCCGCTGGCCGCGCTCAGCCTGATGATCCTGGAGGACGGTCCCCTCTTCATCGCCGATACCCATATCAATGCCGAACCGACGCCCGAACAGATCATGCAGACGGTGATCGGCGCCGCCCGCCACACCCGCCGCTTTGGCCTGACGCCCAAGATCGCGCTGTGCACGCAAAGCCAGTTCGGCAACATGGACACTGGCAATGCAATCCGGATGCGCGCCGCGCTGGAGCTTCTCGACGAACGCCAGCCCGATTTCTGCTATGAGGGCGAAATGAACGTCGATGCCGCCCTCGACCAGGCCCTGCGCGACCGCATCTATCCCAATTCCCGCCTGGAAGGGGCGGCCAACGTGCTGGTCTTTGCCTCGACCGATGCAGCATCGGGCGTGCGCAACATCCTGAAAATGAAGGCCGGGGGCCTTGAGGTCGGGCCGATCCTGATGGGCATGGGCAACAAGGCGCATATCGTGAACCCCTCGATCACCGCGCGCGGGTTGCTGAACGTGTCAGCCATCGCAGGCACGCCGGTGTCGCACTATGGCTAGGGCCAAGGCAGGGCGGGACCGCGGCTTGAATTCGTCGCGCCCGCACGGCAAGCCTGTGGCTGAAAGGGTGATGCCACGATGACCTACGCCGCAACCTACGCCCGCTGGCAATCCGACCCGGAGGCGTTCTGGCTCGACGCCGCGTCCGCCATCGACTGGATCACGCCCCCCACACATGCCCTGAACGCCGCCCGCGCGCCGTTCTACGAGTGGTTCACCGACGCGACCGTCAACACCTGCTGGAATGCCGTCGACCGGCATGTGCTGGCGGGACGCGGGGCACAGGCGGCGATCATCCATGACAGCCCGGTCACGGGGACCAGGCGCGTCATCACCTATGCCGACCTGCAAACCCGTGTCGCGCGCCTTGCCGGGGCGCTCAAGGCCCGTGGCATCGAAAAGGGCGACCGCGTCATCCTCTACATGCCGATGGTCCCCGAGGCGGTGGAGGCGATGCTCGCCTGCGCGCGGCTGGGCGCGATCCACTCTGTCGTCTTTGGCGGGTTCGCCGCCGCCGAACTGGCCGTCCGCATCGACGACTGCACCCCCAAGGCGATCATCGCGGCCTCCTGCGGGATCGAGCCTGCGCGCATCGTTTCCTACAAGCCGCTTCTCGACGCGGCCATCGGCATGGCGGTCCACAAGCCCGCCTTCTGTGTGATCCTGCAGCGCGAACAGCAGGTTGCGGACCTTGTCCCTGACCGCGACATCGGCTGGGAAGCGTTCGTGACCGGCGCCGAACCGGCGGATTGCGTCGCGGTCGCGGGCAACCACCCGGCCTATATCCTCTATACCTCTGGCACCACCGGCGCGCCCAAGGGCGTCGTGCGCCCAACCGCCGGGCATCTGGTCGCCCTCAACTGGACAATGGCTGCCATCTACAATTGCGGTCCGGGCGATGTGTTCTGGGCGGCGTCAGATGTCGGCTGGGTGGTGGGCCACAGCTACATCGTCTATGGCCCCCTGATCGCGGGCTGCACGACGGTCGTCTATGAAGGCAAACCTGTCGGCACGCCGGACGCCGCCGCCTTCTGGCGCGTGATGGCCGAACACCGGGTGCGGAGCTTTTTCACCGCCCCGACCGCGCTCCGCGCCATCAAGCGCGAGGACCCCGAGGGGCGGCTGGTCGGCCGACACGACCTGTCGAACCTGCAGGCGATCTACCTCGCGGGGGAACGCGCCGATCCCGACACGATCCACTGGGCGCAGGCGCATGCCGGGGTTCCGGTGATCGACCATTGGTGGCAGACCGAAACCGGCTATGCCATCGCCGCCAACCCCCTCGGCCTTGGGGCCCTGCCTGTCAAGATCGGCTCGCCTTGCGTTCCCATGCCCGGCTATGACGTGCAGGTGCTGGACGACGACGGCCATCCGGTTTCGCCCGGCACGTTGGGAGCCATCGCCATCCGACTGCCGCTGCCGCCCGGCACTCTGCCGACGCTCTGGAATGCCGAAGACCGGTTCCACAAAAGCTATCTGTCCCGTTTCACCGGCCATTATGAGACCGGCGACGCGGGCTATGTCGATGCCGACGGGTATCTTTATGTGATGGCGCGCACGGATGACGTGATCAATGTCGCGGGCCACCGCCTGTCCACCGGCGCGATGGAAGAAGTGCTGGCTGGTCACAGGGATGTCGCCGAATGCGCGGTGATCGGGGTGGCCGATGCGCTGAAGGGCCAGACGCCGCTGGGGTTCCTGTGCCTGAACAAGGGGGCGACGCGCGCACCCGAAGACGTGATCGCGGATTGCATCTCGCTGATGCGCGACAGGATCGGCCCCGTCACGGATTTCAAGCGCGCCGTGGTGGTGGAGCGGTTGCCGAAAACACGCTCGGGCAAGATACTGCGCTCGACCATGGTCAAGATCGCCGATGGCCAGGCCTGGAAAATGCCCTCCACCATCGACGACCCCGCCATCCTCGACGAAATCGCGGCCGCCTTGCGCGGCATCGGCCTTGCGGGTGGACCTGCGGGCTGACCGAGCAAGGCGCGCATGGCTGGACATTGCGGTTTCCTGCGGTAACGTGGCGATGCGATGAACCACAATGCCAGAAGCTTGCACAATTCGGCGTCCCACACCGCTTTGGGTGGGAACCGGCTGTTGCACGACCCCACCTTGCAGCGGCTTTTGGACCTGCTGGGCGGGGCGCAGTCAATCGCGTTCCTTGCCCGGATGCAGGTCGATCTGGCGTCGGCAGGGACCGCGCTGCGCCGCGCTGTCGCCGGGCATGATCGCGATGGCCTGCGGCGCGCCTCGCATGACCTCATCGCGCTGGCGGGGACGGTCGGCGCGCGCGAGATGGAAACCGCCGCGCGGCGCCTGAATGCAGCGGCGCGTGACGCCGATCAGGCGGCCTTTGGGCACCCGGCAACGCTGGCCGCCCGGCTGACCGACCGGCTGGTCGCTGAACTTGACACCGTGCGCGCGCAGCACAAGACGGCAACCACCCCAGCAACGGGACCTGCCGGATGAGCCGCCTGCCCCTGCCCGCGCGTGCCACCACCATCCTGCTGATCGAGGACACCGCGTCGCTGCAGATCGTCTACCGGACCGTGCTGGAGGGTGCTGGCCATACGGTTCAAGTGGCGGAAACCGCCGCGGTCGGGATGGCGCTTTTTCGCGATGTGGAATTTGACGTTGTGCTTCTCGACCTGATCCTGCCGGACCGCGACGGTCTTGATCTCATACATGAAATGCTGGCCCTGCGGCCGGACACCCGCATCATCGTCATCACCGCCAACGGCTCGATCAACAAGGCGGTGGAGGCGATGCGCGCGGGTGCCACCGAATTTCTGGTCAAGCCGTTCGACGACATCCGATTCCTGGACGCCGTGCGCCATGCTGTGACGCCTGCCGACCCGCGCGCGCCGCGCCTGCGCGCCGCACCAACGCAGGAACGCGGCATCCCGGGCCTGCCGATGCAGACCACCGAGGCGACGTCGGGCACCTTTATCGGATCGTCCGACGCGATGGTGCGGATCCACACCAAGATCGCCTCTGTCGCGAAATCCATGGCCACGGTCTTCATCACCGGCGAAAGCGGGACCGGCAAGGAGCTTTGCGCGCTGGCCGTGCATGCCGGATCGAACCGCGCCACCGGCCCCTTCATCGCGCTGAACTGCGGTGCAATCCCGCAGGATCTCTTGGAATCCGAGGTGTTCGGCCATGTGAAGGGCAGCTTTACCGGCGCGATTTCCGACAAGCCGGGGGCGGCGGCGGCGGCCGATGGCGGCACCCTGTTTCTGGATGAGATCTGCGAGATGGCGCCGGCCCTGCAGACGAAACTGCTGCGGTTTCTGCAGACCTCGACCGTACAGCCCGTCGGGGCGACAAAGCCGCGCAAGGTCAATGTCCGCATCATCTGCGCCACCAACCGCGATCCGCTGGATGCGGTGCGGCGCGGGTTGTTCCGCGAGGATCTCTATTACCGCCTTCATGTCGTGCCGATCCACATGCCCCCCTTGCGCGACCGCGACGGCGACGTGATCGACATCGCGACGGCGGCTCTGTTGCACTTTTCCGCCGAAGAGGGGCGCACCTTTCGGACGCTGGACCCTGACGTGACCGACCTTTTCCTGCGCCTGCCCTGGCCCGGCAACGTGCGCCAGGTGCTGAACGTGATCCGCAACATCGTGGTCTTGAATGACGGCGACCGGGTGACGATGGAGATGCTGCCCGATGACCTTGCGCCGCCGCCGGGCAAATGGGCGGGGCCAACGTCGCTCCCCGTTGCGCGGACGGCCGATCTGAGCGTTGAGCGGCTGATCGGCAAGACCCTGGCCGAGATCGAGCGCGAGGTGATCGAGGCAACGCTGGCATCCTGCGGCGGGTCGGTGCCCAAGGCCGCGCGCATCCTCGACCTTGCGCCCTCGACGCTTTACCGCAAGATCGAAGGCTGGGGCGTCGCGCAAAAGACCGTGGTCTGATCCGGCGTCAGGTGAACTGCTCGCCGATCAGGCGTTCCTCAAGCCCGTGGCCGGCGTCGAACAACAAACGATGGCGCACGTCGCGGACCGACGTGATTTCGACCGAGGCGACGTCGCGCACCGATGATCGGCTGTCGGCGTCGGCCATCACCGGGCGCTTGTCCGGCTCCAGCACCTCGAACCGCACGACTGCCGTATGCGGCAGCAAGGCCCCGCGCCAGCGCCGGGGGCGGAACGCCGACATCGCGGTCAGGGCCAGCACATCCGACCCGATGGGCAGGATCGGACCATGCGCCGAGTAATTGTAGGCGGTCGATCCAGCGGGCGTCGCCACCAGCGCGCCGTCGCAGACGAGTTCCGTCAGCCGCTCGCGCCCGTCGACGATGATGCGCAGCTTGGCCGCCTGCGGTCCCTGCCGCAACAGCGACACCTCGTTGATGGCAAGCGCGTCCGTCGCGCGGCCCCTGACGTTCACCGCCCGCATCGACAGCGGGTTGATCACGGTTTCTTCGGCCTCGGCAATGCGATCCTGCAAAGCGTCCGCCCCATAAGCGTTCATCAGGAACCCGATCGTGCCGCAATTCATCCCGTAGACCGGCAGGTCACGCCCGGCCAGGCTGTGCAGCGTCTGCAGCATGAACCCGTCACCGCCCAGCGCCACGATCACATCGGCCACCCGTGCATCCGCCTGCCCATAACGCGTGGTCAGGGCGGCAAACGCCTCTGCCGCGGCGGGCGCGCGGCTGGCGGCAAATCTGATGCGGGACTGTGGCATGGCGCTCCTCTGGCGGCCAACTTGACCGCGCGCATCCGCAAACTCAAGCCCAATGCCCGGCCACCGCGCCGGTTTGCGAAGGACGCCAGGGGTTCCCCCTGCGACCCTTGATTTCGCGCCCTTGTCCGAACCCGTCGTTTTCTTGCCTTTGCGGATCGGTCGCGGTGTTCTAAATAGCGGATTGCTCCCATTCCCATGCCAAAGGTCAGCCCATGAACGCCCCGCATCGAGACACCGGCTTTTTCAGCGAACCCCTGTCCTCGCGCGATCCCGAATTGTTCGGGGCGATGACGGACGAACTCGGTCGCCAGCGCCACGAGATCGAGCTGATCGCGTCGGAAAACATTGTCAGCCGCGCGGTGATGGAGGCGCAAGGGTCGGTGATGACGAACAAATACGCCGAAGGCTATCCGGGCAAGCGGTACTATGGCGGCTGCCAGTATGTGGACGTCGCGGAAAATCTGGCCATCGAGCGGGCAAAGGCGCTGTTTCATTGCGGTTTTGCGAATGTGCAGCCGAACTCCGGCAGCCAGGCCAACCAGGGCGTGTTCCAGGCGCTGATCCAGCCCGGCGACACCATCCTGGGGATGTCGCTGGACGCCGGTGGCCACCTGACCCATGGTGCCGCGCCGAACCAGTCGGGCAAATGGTTCAAGGCGGTCCAGTATGGCGTGCGCAAGCAGGACCTGACGCTGGACTATGACCAGGTGCAGGCGCTGGCATCTGAGCATAGACCCAGGTTGATCATTGCCGGTGGTTCCGCCATTCCGCGCGTCATCGACTTTCCGCGCATGCGCGCGATTGCCGACAGCGTCGGGGCCTATCTCCTTGTCGACATGGCGCATTTCGCGGGTCTGGTCGCGGCGGGCCTTTACCCCAGCCCGTTCCCGCACGCCCATGTCGCCACCACGACCACCCACAAGACCCTGCGCGGCCCCCGCGGCGGCATGATCCTGACCGACGACGAGACCATCGCGAAAAAGGTCAATTCGGCGATCTTCCCGGGCATCCAGGGCGGCCCCCTGATGCACGTCATCGCCGCCAAGGCGGTGGCGTTCAAAGAGGCGCTGGAGCCGGGCTTCAAGACCTATCAGGCGCAGGTAATCAGGAATGCGCAGGCGCTGGCGGATGAGTTGATGAAAGGTGGCCTTGATATCGTGACGGGCGGCACCGACACCCACCTGATGCTGGTCGACCTGCGGCCCAAGGGCGTCAAGGGCAATGCCACCGAAAAGGCGCTTGGCCGCGCCCACATCACCTGCAACAAGAACGGCATCCCCTTCGACACCGAAAAACCCACCATCACCTCGGGCGTCCGCCTTGGCACGCCCGCGGGCACGACGCGCGGCTTTGGCGAGGCGGAGTTCCGCCAGATCGGCCAATGGATCACCGAGGTCGTCGATGGTCTTGCCGCAAATGGCGAGGACGGCAATGCCGGGGTCGAGACCGCCGTCCGCGCCAGGGTCGAGGCTTTGTGCCATCGCTTCCCGATCTATCCGGGGCTTTGATTGACGCCTGCGGCGCGCCCCGGCGCCGCGACGACAAGGGGGGGCCTGGAAGGCGGTCTTGGCTGCTTGCCCGCGCGCGCCTGCGCTTTGCGCTGACCGAGTTCGTCATGTTCTTGCTGAAACAGGACTGGGCCTGCCAGTTCGGCGGGCTGCTGCTGACGGCGTTCATCGGGACCAAGCTGGTCTGGAACCCCGACTGGCCGATCCAGCGCCATGATGCGCTGTTTCTGTTCGCCGTCGGCACGCAGGTCCTGTCCCTGTGGGCGAAACTGGAAAACTGGGTCAGCCTTGCCAAGCTTGGATCATGGTATCTGTTGCTGACGTGGCGTTTGTGATCGTCACCGTCATCACCCGCCGCACACCGCACCCGATCGCCCTGCCACAGGGTCAGACATATCCCCGCCAGACCATATAGCCGATCACGCCTGCCCCGATCACCAGGACGGCAAAGGCAATGGAGCGCAGGCTGGCCAGCGCATGCGCGCCCCAACCGGCGGCGGCCGGCAGCGCCGACAGGTGTTTCAGGCAGGCATCATAGGCCGCTGCGACCTGGGCGTTATCGACCTGCATCGCCAGTTTCGGGCTGTTGGCCATATCGGCCGCCTGCACCAGATTCTGCGCGGCGCTCCGCACCTGGCGCGGCAGCAGGCGTCCCCCGCGCCGCAGCTTGGCCGCCAGGCCCTTGCCCCGCACCGCCAGCTTTTCTTCCATCAATTGCGCGACCCGGTCTGTCATCGCGTGGATTGCCGCAGGCCCCATAATGCGTCCTGTTTGGTTGCAATGCTGTATCCTACGCTTGGCAATGGCACGGAGCAACCGCTCTGGCAAATGCAGAACTGCGCGCGTAGAAACGATCCATGCTCGCCTTCGAGACATTCCCTGCGACCGAAACCGCCGACAAGCCGCCCCTGGTCATCGTGCATGGCCTGTTCGGGTCGGGGCGCAACTGGGGGGCGATCGCGCGGCGACTGGCCGACCGGCGCGCGGTCTGGACGGTCGATCAGCGCAACCATGGCTTCAGCCCTTGGGCCGTCACGAACACCTATCCCGACATGGCCGCCGATCTGGCCGAGGTGGTGCAGGCCGCCGGTGGCAGGGTGGATCTGTTGGGACATTCCATGGGTGGCAAGGCCGCGATGCAACTTGCGCTGACCAAACCCGATCTGATCCGCAAATTGGTCGTCGCCGACATCGCCCCCGTCGCCTATACCCACGACAACACCCGCCACATCGACGCGATGCGGGGGCTGGATCTGACGGGCATCACCACGCGAGGCGAGGCGGATCGCAGGCTGGCCGAAGCCGAACACGACCCCGCCTTGCGGGCGTTCTTCCTGCAATCGCTGGACCTGAAATCCGTCCCGCCCGGCTGGCGGCTGAACCTTGATGTGCTGGAGGCAGAGATGCCCGCCGTCGTCGGCTGGCCCGGCACGCCCGGCGTTTTCGACCATCCCGCCCTGTTCCTGTCCGGCGACCAAAGCGCCTACGTCCTGCCGGAGTACCGTCCCGCGATCCTGGCGCAATTCCCCAAAGCCCGCTTTGCCAAGATCTATGGCGCGGGCCACTGGCTGCATGCCGAACAACCCCGTGCGTTCGAGGAAACCGTCCGGGTCTTTCTGGATGCCTGATCAGGCGAACGCCCGCAGCACCGCCGCAAGATTGTCGCCCAGCTCGGGGCACAGATAGCCACCCTCTTGCACGACGACCGTCGGTAACCCAAGGCCCGCGACCGCCGCGCCGATCTGCCCAAAGCCGCCGGTCGTGACGGCAAGGCCCGCAAAGGGATCGCCCACAAACGCATCCAGCCCCAGGGCCAGCACCAGCGTATCCGCCCCCCAGCGCGCGATCCGCTCAAGCGCGCTGCCCAGCGCGGCGATGAACCCTGCATCCCCGGTGCCCCGCTCCAGACACAGATTCAGGTTCGCACCCCTACCCTCGCCCACCCCGATCTCGTCGGGATAGCCCCAGAAGAATGGATAGAACCGCTCAGGATGCGCATGGATCGACACGGTCAGCACATCTGCGCGATCATAGAAAATCCCCTGCGTCCCGTTGCCATGGTGCAGATCGACATCGAGGATTGCGACTTTACGCCCCGCATCGGTCAGCGCCTGGGCCGCAATCGCCGTATTGTTCAGATAACAGAACCCGCCCGCCACTTCGGCAAAGGCATGGTGCCCTGGCGGGCGGCAAAGGGCATAGACCGCGCGCTCCCCACCCTGTAGCAGACCCGCCGCATGGAACGCGGTCTGCGCCGAGGCATAGGCCGACCCCCAGGTCGCCCCCGAGATCGGGCAGGAGGTATCGGTCATGTGGAACCCCGCCTGCCCCACGGCGGACAGGGGATAGCCCCCATCACGGGCAAAGGGATGGATGTTCGCGATGACCTCCGCCGAGGCACCGGGTATCCGTGCCCACCGCGTGTGGATGGTCTGCAGAAACTCCAGATAGCGCGCAGAATGTACCGCCCGTATCGGTCCAGTCCCCGCATCTGGCGGAGCAACAACCGGCCCGCCCAGCCGCCCGACACCCCTCAACAACGCATCCACCCGCGAGGGCTTTTCTGGACAAGGTGCAGATGCACCTGAAGTCAAAAAGAACTGAGGATCGTGCTTGCGCTGGTCGGGATCAAACACTGTGATCATCGCGCCAATCCCTCCAGCGCTGCGCCATCGACGATCAGGAAGTCATACTCCCGCGCCCGAAACCCCGCCCGGTCGTAGAAGGCTTTTGCCGCCACATTCCCCGGACTAACCGAAAGCGTCAGGTACTTCGCCCCCCAATCCTGGGCCGTCATCACTGCCGCCAGCAGTCCACGCCCGATCCCCTTGCCTCGTGCAGCCTCCAGCACGAAAAGGTCCTGCACATAGATCCCCGGTTCGCCTCGCAGGGTCGAATAACTCGGATAGTAGACGACGACCCCCAGCGGCCCGTCCTCCTCCGCCACCAGCCCCTGGAACAGGGGTCGCGCGCCAAATCCACCCTCCAGCAAAGCCGCCTCCGAGGCCACAGCCTTGCCGCCGTCCTGATCCGACAATGCCTGCAGCATCGCCCGCAACACCGGCACATCCGCCGCCGTCATCGCCCGATAGCGGATCAAAACCCGACCTCTGCCCGACCCTTCAGCCCCAGCATCGCCCGCGCCTCGTCGGGCGTCGCGACCTGCCGCCCCAGCCGCTCCACGATCCCGCGAATGCGCTCCACCTGCTCCGCATTGCTTTGCGCCAGTAACCCCTTGTCGATATACAGACTGTCCTCCAGCCCCACCCGCACATGCCCCCCCATCCCGGCGGCCATCGCCGCCATCGGCATCTGCGCGCGCCCCGCCGCGAGCACCGAAAAGTGGTAGTCCTGCCCGAACAACCGATCCGCCGTCCGTTTCAGATGCGCCAGTGTATCCGGCTCCGCCGCCATCCCCCCCAGCACGCCAAAGACGAACTGGATGAAGTACGGCGGCTTCACCGCCCCCCGGTCCACGAAATGCCGCAGCATCGTCAGGTGCCCGATGTCATAGCATTCGAACTCGAACCGTGCGCCGCGCTGATCCCCCATCTCGTGCAGCACATGGGCGATGTCGCGGGGCGTGTTCTTGAACACCACATCGTCGGAGTTTTCCAGGAACGGACGTTCCCAGTCATGTTTCCACGCCTTGACCTTGGCGATCATCGGATACAGCGCAAAGTTGATCGACCCCATGTTCAGGCTGCACATTTCGGGCCGCATCGCCTTGGGTGCCGCCAGCCGCTGATCCAGCGTCATGATCGCCGACCCGCCCGTGGTCATGTTGACGACAGCATCACAACCGGCGGAAATCGCAGGCAGAAACCCCGCCCAATGAGCAGGGTCAGATGACGGATGCCCCGTCTCGGGATGCCGCGCATGCAGATGCAGGATCGCCGCCCCCGCCTTCGCCGCCCCGATGGCCCCGGAGGCAATCTCGTCCGCCGTGACCGGCAGATAGGGCGACATCGAGGGCGTATGGATCGACCCCGTGATCGCGCACGAAATGATGATCCTGCTCATGCCGCCACCGGCAGGCTCACGTCCGCCGCGAATGCCGCCAGCGCATCGCCCAACCGCCCGGCGATCTCATCCACCTGATCCGGCGTGGTGATCATTGGCGGGCAGACCAGCACGTGATCGCCCGAAAACCCGCCCCGCGAACGGCGCGAGTAGATGATCAACCCCCGCGCATAGGCGGCCTCCACCACCCGTTCATGCGCCTTCATCGCAGGCGGCAGCGGCGCGCGGGTCACAGGGTCCGCGACAAACTCCATCGCCAGCAGCATCCCCATTCCACGCACATCGCCGATGAACGGGAACCGGTCCATCAGCCCCGTCAGCTGCGCCTTCAGGTACCCGCCCACCCGCTCTGCATTGCCCATCATGCCCTGCCGCTCGATCTCGTCGATGACCGCCAGCCCGGTCGCACAGGCCAAGGGATTGCCCGCATAGGTGAACCCGTGCAGAAACCCGCCCGCCGCCATCACGGCATCGACAATCCCGGCCTTCGCCACCATCGCACCAAGCGGCACATACCCCGCGCCGAACCCCTTGGACACCGCGAGGATATCCGGGCCTGCATCCCAATGCTGCCCGCCAAAAAACCGCCCCGTGCGCCCGCCGCCCGACATCACCTCGTCATGGATCAGCAAGACGCCATGGCGCGAACAGACGTCGCGCACCGCCTCCATATAGCCTGCTGGCGGCACCAGCGCCCCGGTCGACGCCCCTCCCACGGGCTCCAGAATGAACGCCAACACCGTCTCCGGCCCTTCGGCCAATATCTGCGTCTCCAGCATCGCGGCATAGTGCAGGCCCGTCTCGACCTTCCCCGGATCAAGCCCGTCAAGCCACGCCCGGGGTGCCGCCACCTTCGGCATCGCCTGCATCATGGGGGCGAATGGGTCGGTCAAGGGATCGTAGCCCGTTACAGCCAGCGCCCCCAACGTACAGCCGTGATAGGACGGAAACCGCGAAATCACCTTCCACCGGCTGCCCTGCCCGACCGCCACGGCATATTGCCGCGCCAGCTTGATCGCCGATTCCACCGCCTCTGACCCGCCCGAGACAAAGAACACCCGGTCCATCCCCGGCCAGGCAAGTGCGGCGGTCCTGGCCGCCAATGCCTCTGACGCCTCGGTCACGAAATGCAGCCGATAGCCAAAGGTGGATTTCTCCATCTGCGCGCGCATTGCCGCCAGCACGGCAGGGTTGGAATGCCCGATATTGCAGACCATCGCCCCGGACGATCCGTCGATGAAGCGGTTGCCGCCCGTATCCCACATGTAGATACCCTCGGCGCGGTCGAGCACCGGGCGCGGATTGCCGGTCTGGTAGAACAGGTTCGATCCCGGTCGCCCTTGCATCCCTACCCCCTCAACCCCGCAAAGAAATCGCGCAACAGCGCCTCGGATGCCTCCGCCGACAGCCCGTCATAGACCTCGGGCACATGATGGCACTGGGCATGGACAAACACCCGCGCGCCATGCGCCACGCCGCCGCCCTTGGGATCCGCCGCCCCGTAATAGAGCCGCGCAATTCGCGCCGCCGAAACGGTGCCCGCACAGATCGGACAGGGTTCCAGCGTCACGTAAAGATCATGGCCCGGCAGCCTTTCGCTGTCCGCAAGCGCACAGGCGGCGCGGATCGCCAGCACCTCGGCATGGGCGGTCGGGTCGCGCAATTCGCGCACCCGGTTGCCCGCCTGCGCTACGATGCGGCCAGCGGGATCAACGACGACGGCCCCCACCGGAACCTCGCCCCGCGCGCCCGCCGCCCGCGCCTCGTCCAGCGCAAGATCCATGAAGGACCGGAAACCCGCCAACCCTTGTTCCTTCACCTTTTCCCAAATATCCTCGGGGTCCGGGGCAGAGGCCCCGGGGGTGTCCGCACCCCACCCAGAAGGTCACTTCATGCCCCCGAAATCAACCCCCGCCAAGCCGACCCCCGCCGGCGAGCGCATTGCCAAGGTCCTGTCCCGGCGCGGCGTCGCCTCGCGTCGCGAGGCGGAACGGATGATCGAACTGGGCGAGGTCTCGGTGAACGGCAAGGTCATCACCTCGCCCGCCCTGAACGTGACGGATGCAGACCGCATCACCGTGCGCGGCGAGGCGATGCCGGACGAAGAGGCGGCGCGCCTCTGGCTTTACTACAAGCCCGAAGGGCTGGTTACGTCCGCCTCGGACGAAAAGGGCCGCCAGACGGTGTTCGACACCCTGCCCGAGGACCTGCCCCGCGTGATGTCGGTGGGCCGCCTCGACCTCAATTCCGAAGGTCTCCTTCTTCTCACCAACGACGGCGAACTGAAACGCCGTCTTGAACTTCCCTCCACCGGCTGGCTGCGGAAGTACCGCGTGCGGGTCAAGGGCAACCCGACCGATCCCGACCTGGAGCCCCTGCGACAGGGGATCATCGTCGATGGCGAGAGATTCCAGCCGATGATCGTGTCGCTCGACCGCCATCAAGGGGCCAATGCCTGGCTGACCGTGGGCCTGCGCGAAGGCAAGAACCGCGAAATCCGCCGCGCGATCAATGCCATCGGGCTGATCGTGAACCGGCTGATCCGGGTGTCTTACGGGCCCTTTCGCCTGGGCGAGATGCAACCCGGCCAGGTCGAAGAAGTGCGCCCAAAGGTTCTGCGCGACCAGCTGGGCGAAACCGCCGCGCCAGACGACGCCAAACCCGCCCGCCGCCCGGGACAAAAGATCACCAGACCATCGGGCAAGCCCGCCGCGGCCACCCCCGGCCGCCGCGATCCGGACATCGGCGGCCGGGACGGTGCAGAACCTGCCCGCAGGCGCCTGAAGCCGGCCGAGGGAATGAAATCGCTCTCCGATGCCTGGCAGCAGGCCCTGAGCCCGAAAGAGGTCGCCGCCGAACGTGCCCGCGGGACCGCTGCCAGACCCGCCGCGCCGCGTCCGCCCCGCAGCACGAAACCCGCCCCGGATGTCGGCGGACCGCCGCGCAAGTCGCCGCCCAAACGCTGACTGCACCCCCTGTCGCAACCGGCGGAAGCCCGCCCGCCACCGGACCAAAGGCTGGCCAGAAGGGGGAATTTCGCGCCAATTTCCCCAAGGCCCGCACTGGCATGACCGGGCCGCATCGGCTAGTGTTTGCCCAGGTGAAAAGGTCAGGGGGTGGGCGTGTCGGCAAGCGGGATCAGAACCCTCGCCTTTGTGCTCCTGGTCGGGCTGATCCTTTATGTCTCCGGGTCGGGGGGCATGTGATGGCGGAGAAATTCGGCGGAAGATACAGCCCCGACGGCAGCCGCACCGACCCGGCCTCGGCCGGCGCATCGCCTGGTGGCGCGGCCCCAGCCGCACCGGCCATCACCGGCAGGTGGCGGCTGGCCGTGCTCTACCTGGCCGCCCTGACGTTCCTGTTCCCCGCCTTTCGCGGCACCCCGCGCGAGATGCTGATGGGTCTGGGCGCGGGCGGTCTGATCCTTGCCGCCACTTGGCTGACGCGCGAAGGCCTGCGCGCGTCAGCGGCCTATGACGCCCGAAAGGCCGCGCGCCGTCCCGCCTTTCCACGCAAGCTGATGGGTGCGGTCCTGATGGGTGCCGCGCTGACGCTCGGCGGCACCATCGCCGGTACGGGGCTGCTCTACCCCGTGCTTTACGGCCTTGTCGGCGCGGGCCTGCACCTTTTGTCCTTTGGCCTGGACCCCATGGGCGACAAGGGGATGGAGGGCATCGACGCCTTTCAGACCGACCGCGTCGCCCGTGCCGTGGATGAGGGCGAAAGGCATCTGGCGGCGATGAAAGACGCGATCCTGCGCGCCAATGACCGCGCGCTTGCGGCGCGGGTTGAGCGTTTCGCCACCGCCGCCCGCACGCTTTTCCGCACGGTCGAAAATGATCCCCGCGACCTGACGGCCGCCCGCAAGTACCTGTCGGTCTATCTGCTGGGCGCGCGCGACGCGACGGTCAAGTTTGCCGACATTTTCGCCCGAAACCGCGATGCTGCGGCCCGCGCAGCGTATGAGGCGCTGCTGGGCGATCTGGAAACCACCTTTGCCCGGCGCACGACCGACCTCTTGACCGCGTCCAGCACAGATCTTGACGTCGAAATCGCCGTGTTGCGTGACCGGCTGAAGCTGGAAACCTGATCCCTGTCCCGAGAAAGAGTGACGCCATGACCGAAGCCCCCCGTGCCAACGCCACCGCCCTGCTGGACGAGGTGGAGAAAGTCACCGCCACGATCCTGCCAGAACCGATGGCCGAGATCGTCCCGCTGGATGCAGCCCCCGCGCCCAAGGCCGCCGAGATCCGCAAGCGCATGGATGCGCTGGACCTTGCAAACACCCAGTCGATCATCGCCTTCGGTTCGGCGGCACAGTCCGAGTTGCAGGTGATCAGCCAGGCCATGCTGCAGGACGTCAAGAACAAGGATGTCGGCCCCGCCGGGGACAGCTTGCGCAAGATCGTCACCACCATCCGCGGCTTTGCGGTCGAGGAACTGGACCTGCGCCGCGAGGCAAGCTGGTGGGAACGCATGCTTGGCCGCGCCGCGCCCTTTGCCGAATTCGTCGCCCGGTACGAGGATGTCCAGGGCCAGATCGACAAGATCACGGGCGAACTTTTGAACCACGAGACGTCATTGCTGAAGGACATCAAAAGCCTTGATCTGCTCTATGCCAAGACGCTGACCTTCTATGACGAGCTGGCGGTCTATATCGCCGCCGGAGAGGCCAAGCTGGCCGAGGTGGATGCCGGGGACATCCCGGCCAAAGAGGCCGCCGTCAAGTCCGCGCCGGAACCCGATCAGGTCATCCGCGCCCAGGAACTGCGCGACCTGCGCGCCGCCCGCGACGATCTGGAACGCCGCGTCTATGACCTGAAACTGACGCGGCAGGTGACGATGCAGTCGCTGCCGTCGATCCGGCTGGTGCAGGAAAACGACAAGAGCCTTGTCACCAAGATCAACTCCACCCTCGTCAACACTGTGCCCCTGTGGGAAACGCAGTTGGCGCAGGCCGTGACGATCCAGCGCAGCAAGGAAGCGGCCGGGGCGGTGCGCGATGCGTCCGACCTGACCAACGACCTGCTCAAGGCCAATGCCGAGAACCTGCAAGAGGCCAACCGCACCGTACGGCAGGAAATGGAGCGGGGCGTGTTTGACATCGACACGGTCAGGAACGCCAATGCGACACTGATCGCCACCATCAACGAAAGCCTCGCCATTGCCGATGAGGGCAAGGCCCGCCGCGCCGCCGCCGAGGTCGAACTGCAAAAGATGGAGGCGGACCTGCGCGATGCGCTGGCGCAGGCGCGGGCAAAGCAGACGGGCCTTGGCCCCGGCACGTCGCCGGCAAAGGGATAACAGATGCGCCTGACACGGACGGCCTGTCGATGGGGGGTGGCGGCGATCGGCCTTGCCGTGCTGTCAGGCTGTACCGACCTTGCCATGCTGGGCGCCGCGCGGCCCCCGGTTCCGGCCAGCGCGCCCGCCGTCCTGCCCACCGACACGCCCCGGTCCGCCGCCGCGCGCGCCTATTATGCACAGGTGCAGACAGCGCTTCTGGCCCAGGGGTTGCTGCGCACCGATGGCGGCGGGCGCGACACGCCGTTTGATGCGCGCATGCTGGCCGACAATTTTCTGCGCATCGCGATGTTCGACGAATATGCCCGCGATGCCGGCGGCCCGGTGCAGCGTGAAACGCAAAGCCGTCTGCGCCGCTGGGTTGATCCGGTGCGCGTCGGCCTGCGGTTCGGGGCATCGGTGCCCCGCGACATCCAGGCAACGGACCGGGCGCGCGTCGCATCCTATCTTGCGCGGTTGTCCAGTCTGACCGGCCATCCCATCGGCCTCAGCGAGACGGCGCCCAATTTCTGGCTTTACATCGTCTCCGAGGAGGAACGCGAAGCCCTTGGCCCCGCCATCAATGCCGCGCTTCGCGGTCTGTCGCCCGGTGATGTCGCGGGCATCACGAACATGCCGAAATCGACCTATTGCCTGGTCTATGCCCTGTCGAAGGGCTCCAGTGGCATCTATGACCGCGCCTTTGCGGTGGTGCGCGCCGAACATCCCGACCTTTTGCGCCTGTCGTGCCTGCACGAAGAGATTGCCCAGGGTCTGGGTCTGGCCAATGACAGTCCTCGCGCGCGGCCGTCGATCTTCAACGACGACGAGGAATTTGCACTTTTGACGCGCCAGGACGAACTTATGCTGAAAATGCTGTACAACCCCGCCTTCCGTCCCGGCATGTCCGAGGCCGAGGCCCGCCCGATCGCCGAAAGGCTTGCCACCGAACTTCTGGGCGGAGAAAGCTGACCCGGACTGTCGCGACAACAGGAGTAACCCCATGCCCATCCTCGATTTCCTCACCGGAGAGTTCATCGACGTCATCTCGTGGCTCGACGACACCCGCGACACGATGGTCTGGCGTTTTGAACGGCGTGGACAGGCGATCAAGTACGGCGCCAAGCTGACCGTGCGCGAGGGACAAGCGGCGGTGTTCATCCACGAGGGGCAACTGGCAGATGTGTTCAAGCCGGGCCTTTACCAGCTTGAGACGAACAACATGCCGATCATGACGACGCTGCAGAACTGGGACCACGGCTTTCAAAGCCCGTTCAAGTCCGAGATCTACTTTGTCAACACCACCCGCTTCAACGATCAGAAATGGGGCACCAAGAATCCGATCATGGCGCGCGACCCGGAATTTGGCCCGGTGCGCCTGCGCGCCTTTGGCACCTATTCGATGCGCGTCGCCGACCCCGGCAAGTTCATGACCGAAATCGTCGGCACCGACGGCGAATTCACCGCCGATGAAATCAGTTTTCAGGTGCGCAACATCATCGTGCAGGAATTCAGCCGCGTCATCGCCGGGGCCAAGATCCCGGTGCTCGACATGGCCGCCAATACCGGCGACCTTGGCCGCCTGATCACCACCGCCATCGGCCCGCTGATCGCGGCCTATGGCCTGTCGATCCCGGAATTCTACATCGAGAACATCAGCCTGCCCGAAGAGGTCGAAAAGGCGCTGGACAAGCGCACTTCGATCGGGATCGTCGGCGACCTCAACCGCTACATGCAGTACAATACCGCCGAAGGACTGGCACAGCCCGGGTCGGCGCTTGGCGCGGGCATTGGGGCCGCGATGGGCATGGGGATGGGGGCTGCGATGGGCCAGCAGATGGCGCAGCCCGGACCCTGGGGGGCCGCACCCGTCCCCGCCGCGCCGCCTGCACCGCCGCCGCCGTCACCCGACACGATCTGGCATATCGCCAGGGATGGAGCGACGACGGGGCCTTTCTCCACCGCCGCCATGGGCCGCATGGCGGGCGATGGCAGCCTGACCCGCGACAGCATGGTCTGGACACCCGGCCAGGACGGCTGGAAAAAAGCGGGCGATGTCACGCCACTGGCGCGGCTTTTCACCATCCAGCCGCCCCCTGCCCCAGGCACCTGAGACCCGACCCGTGGCCGCAGCACCCGAGTTCCGCTTTCCTTGTGCCAACTGCGGGGCCGACCTGCGCTATGCGCCGGGCCAGACCGAGCTGGCCTGCCCCTATTGCGGCTTTGTCCAGCCGATCCCGGCGGCCCCCGCCAGCAGTCGCAGGCGCGCGCTGGCGGAACTGGATCTTGCGCGGGGGCTGGCGCAGGATCTCGACAGCGACGCGACGGTCGAGATCCGCACCACCTCCTGCCCGTCCTGCGGCGCGCAGATCGAATTCGACGGCGTGACCTTTGCCAAGGAATGCCCGTTCTGCGCCACGCCCGTGGTCATCGACCCCGGCACCCAGCGCCAGATCAGGCCCCAGGCGGTGCTGCCCTTCGTGCTGACCGAAGATCAGGCCCGCACCGCGATGGTCAGATGGATGGGCAGCCTGTGGTTCGCGCCGTCCGCCCTTGTCGAATACGCCCGCAAGGGGCGCGCGCTGGCGGGCGTCTATGTGCCGTTCTGGACCTATGACGCCGAAACCCAAAGCCGGTACAGCGGGCAGCGGGGCGAATATTACTATGAGACCCGCACCGTCACCGTCACCGTCAATGGCCGGCGCGAAACCCGCCAGGAGCAGGTGCAGAAAACCCGGTGGTATCCCGCATCGGGCCGTGTCGCCCGCGTTTTCGACGATGTCCTTGTGATGGCATCGAAAAGCCTGCCTGCACGGCTGGGCAACGACCTGACGCCCTGGGATCTGACCGCATTGCAGCCCTATGCGCCCGACTACCTGGCCGGGTTCCGGGCCGAAAGCTACACCATCCCGCTGGCCGACGGTTCCCAGACCGCGAAAGAGGACATGACCCGCGTGATCCAGCAGGACGTGATGCGCGACATTGGTGGCGATGTGCAACGCATCGACAGCCTGGACACCGATTACCGCAACGAAACGTTCAAGCACATCCTCCTGCCGGTCTGGATGGCCGCCTACAAGTACAACGGTCGCAGTTTCCGGTTTCTCGTGAATGGCCAGACGGGCGAGGTACAGGGCGAACGCCCCTGGTCGGTCTGGAAGATCGCCTTTACGGTGCTCGTCGTGCTGGCCGTGGGTGCCGCGCTTGTCTATCTGAACGATCCCAATGCCTTCAGGTCACTGACCGGCAGCATCGCCCTGCCGGACTGGATGGGGAACTGAGACCGTGCCTGCGCGACCTTGACAGCCCGCCGCCACCGACCCAAAAGGCCCCGACCCTGCCCGGAGCGGTGAATGCGCGTCTTGGACCATGCCCGAATTGCCGAACTGCCAAACCCCTATTTCGGCAAGGTGCGCGACTGCTATGATCTGGCGCCCACGCCCGAGGCCCCGGATGGCCGCCGCATCCTGATCGCATCGGACCGCATCAGCGCGTTTGACCGGATTCTGGCGGCGATCCCGTTCAAGGGCCAGGTTCTGACCCGGATCGCGCGGTTCTGGTTCGACCGCACTGGCGACATCTGCCCCAATCATGTGCTGTCCTATCCCGACCCTAACGTGGTGATCGGCACCCGCCTGACCATCCTGCCGGTCGAGATCGTGGTGCGCGGCTATCTTGCGGGGACCACATCCACTTCGATCCTGACGCAGTACAGGGCGGGCGCCCGCCGCATGTATGGCCATACCCTGCCGGACGGCTTGCGCGACAATCAGGCCCTGCCCGCACCGATCATCACCCCCACCTCCAAGGCGGCGGATGGCGGCCACGACGCACCGCTGACGGCCGGGGACATCCTCGCCCAGGGCCTGATGACACCCGATCAGTGGGAGGCGGTCTCGGCCATGGCACTGGCGCTTTTTGCGCGGGGACAGGCCATGGCGGCGATGCGCGGGCTGATCCTTGCGGATACAAAATACGAATTTGGCACTGACGGCGCAGGGCGCATCTTCGTGGCCGACGAAATCCATACCCCCGACAGTAGCCGGTACTGGATTGCCGACGGCTATGATGCAGCCTTTGCCGCCGCCACACGGCCCCCGTCATTCGACAAGGACGTCATCCGGTCCTGGGTTGCCGCGCGCTGCGATCCCTACCGCGACACGATCCCGGCCATCCCGGCCGCCATGATCGCGCAGACGTCACAGGTCTATATCGACGCCTGCCAGACGATCACGGGCGAGGTGTTTTGCCCGGATGTTTCCGGGGCCACCCCGCTTGACCGCATCCGCTCGAACCTTGCGCCGTTCTTTGCAACGGCATGATCGCGCTGGCCATGGCGAACCGCAGTACACTAGCCTGAACCAACAGAATCGGGGGACAAGATGATCATCAGTTGTGGCGAGGCGCTGATCGACATGCTGCCGCGGACCTCTGCTGCGGGCGAGGCCTGCTTTGCCCCCCATGCCGGCGGGGCGGTGTTCAACACGGCCATCGCGCTTGGTCGCCTTGGCACGCCGTCGTCGTTCTTTTCGGGGCTGTCGACCGACATGTTCGGACAGTTGCTTGCCGATACGCTGGTGGCATCGCAGGTCGATCTGTCGCGCTGCGCGCGGACCGGCAGGCCCACGACGGTGGCCTTTGTGAAACTGGTCGACGGGCATGCGACCTATGCCTTCTACGACGAAAACACCGCCGGGCGGATGCTGTCGCGCGACGATCTGCCCACGTCATTCTCGGGCGTCAAGGCACTGTTCTTCGGCGGCATCAGTCTTGTGAACGACCCGGCCGCCGGAACCTACGAGGCCTTTCAGGACAAAGCCGCCACGACCCATGTGACGATGATCGACCCCAATTTCCGCGCCGCTTTTGTCGATGCGCAGGATGCCCTGTCTCCCGGCACCCGCGACCGCTACATGGCGCGGGTCGACCGGATGATGGCCAAGGCCGACATCGTCAAGCTGGCGGATGAGGAGATCGAGAAAATCTTTGGTGCCCGCGACCACACCGCCTTTGCGCGAACCCTTTTGGCACGCGGCCCCAAGGTCGTTCTTGTCACCGAAGGGTCGCGCGGCGCGCGCGCCATTACCGCCCGCCATGACCGCTTTGTCGCCGCAACCCCCGTGATGGTGGCCGATACGGTCGGCGCGGGCGACACCTTCAACGCGGGTGTGCTGACCGCGCTGCACCGGGCGAACCTGTTGTCGAAAGCCGCCCTTGCCGGCCTTTCCGCCGAGGCGCTTGATGCCGCCCTGACGCTTGGCACCCGTGCCGCCGCCGTGACCGTCAGCCGCGCCGGGGCCAATCCGCCCTGGGCGCATGAGGTGTGAGGGCGCTGATCCAGCGTGTCACGGATGCGCGGGTGACGGTCGCGGGCGCGGTCGTGGGCGCGGTCGTGGGCGAAATCGGTCCGGGCCTTCTGGTTCTTGTCTGCGCGATGCCGCAGGATGACAGCGCCACCGCCCGCAGGCTTGCCGGCAAGATCGCCCGGCTGCGCATCTTTCGCGACGCAGCGGGCAAGATGAACCTGTCGCTGACCCAGACCGGCGGAGCGGCGCTGGTGGTCAGCCAGTTCACCCTTGCCGCCGACCTGCGCGGCAACCGGCCCGGATTCTCTGCCGCCGCGCCGCCCGACCTCGGCGAACGGCTTTGCCGCGATTTCGTGGACAGCCTTGCCGGCGAAGGGATCCCGACCGCCACCGGCATCTTTGGCGCCGACATGGCGGTCGCCCTGACCAATGACGGGCCCGTCACGATCTGGATGGACAGCGACGCGCTGTGATCGCGGTCAGTTGAAGGGGTTCTTGGGCGACCCGACCGCGATCGCGCCTTCGCATTCGATCAGCGCCTTGATCGATGCGCTTGATCCCGCCAGCGAATAGGACTGCACGTCTTTGCCGCTGTCATTGCGCAGATACAGCACCTGCCCGTTCGACACCTCGCGCACGAAGCGCGCACCGTCATCGCCCGCAGGCAGGTCGAACAGCACGGAATTGAGGTAAAGTTCCGCTGCAGTCAGCGTCCAGGGGCCGCGCCGGTCGATCTGCACCTCCAGATCCGCAGTCTGGCCTTCGCCGAACTCCCATTGCGTCGAATAGAATTGCAGCCGTACGCCGCCTTCCTGAAAGGTCCATATGGAAAAGCTTTCGCCGCCATCCGGGGACGACACCTGCGCCACGCAGCCATAGCTGCCATCATCAAACCGTGTCACCTCGACCTGCCAGGCCCGGTTGGAATACAGCATCTCCGACTCTTGCGCGACCCCCGGCTCCGCAATCAAGACCACCGCCGCCACCAGTGCTGAACGAAATGCCATTTCACCAACCTGCCCTTGTCCGGTGAAAAGTTTGCGCCTGAAAACGATTCCCGCAAGCCAAAACTTTCCGTTTCGCCGTGCCGCGACGACTTCGGATCGGTCAAGGGCGCGATCATGGTGGATTGCGGCCCCGGTGTCAGGCCGCCCCTAGTCCGCCCATTCCCAGCCTTGTGTGTACTGCCCCAGCAGTCTGGCCACCGCCGCGTCGTCCACCGGCCCTTTGCGCGTCAGCCGCGCCACCAGCCCGCGCTTCTTGTCCTCGACCACCGACCCGACGCGGGCGGCGATCCCCGCCTCGGCCAGTGCTGCGTCATAGACGCGCGTGATGGCGCTGCGCCGCAGGTCGGGCTTGAACACCTTGCCGACGGCGGTTTTCGGCAGGGCCTTGATGATCTCGATGTATTTCGGAACTGCGGCGCGTTCGTGGATTTTCTCGCGCGCAAAGGTCTCAAGCTCGGCGACCGTCACCGACTTGCCCGTGACCAGCTCGACATAGGCCGCGGGCAATTCGCCGGCATGGGCGTCAGGCTGGCCGATGGCACCGACAAAGGCCACCGCCGGATGGCCCATCAGCGCCTCTTCGATCACGGCAGGGTCGATGTTGTGGCCACCCCGGATGATCAGGTCCTTTGCCCGCCCGGTGATGAACAGATAGCCGTCAGCGTCCAGCCGCCCCAGATCGCCGGTGCGCAGGTACTTGTCGCCGATATAGAGGTTCCGGTTCTTGTCGGCCTCGGTATAGGTCTTGCCTGCATTCACGCCGGGATTGGCAACGCAGATCTCGCCCACCTCGTCCACCGCGCAGTCGCGCCACCCGCCTGCCCCGTCCGTGGTCAGGATGCGCACTTCGGTATGCGGAAAGGGAATCCCGACCGACCCGATCTTCTTGAGCCCCGAAGGCGGGTTGCAGGACACAAGGCAGGTGCATTCGGTCAGCCCGTAGCCTTCGATGACCTGCACCCTGGTCGCGTCTTCGAACCGTTTGAACAGTTCCATCGGCAGGGCGGCAGACCCCGAGAACGTGCCCCGCAAGGTCGAGATGTCGGCATTGACCGGGCGCTGCATCAAGACCGCCAGCGCCGTCGGCACGGTGATCAGGTAGGTCACCTTCCAGCGCTCGATCAGCTTCCACAGATTGTCGAACACGCCTTCGCCACGATAACCCGCCGGGGTCGGAAACACGGCATGGCCGCCGCTGGCGATCATCGACATCAGCACCGGATAGCAGGCAAGGACATGAAACAGCGGCAAGGGACACAAGACCACATCGGTTTCGCGGAACAACAGCCGCTGGCCGATCCAGCCGTTATAGACCATGCCCGACACCCGATGCTGCGCCACTTTCGGCATCCCCGTGGTGCCGCCGGTGTGGAAATAGGCCGCGACGCGGTCTTCGGGCGGATCGGCAAAGGTCAGGCTGTCGCCCGAATGACGCGCCACGGCGGCGGCAAAGGACATGACGCTGGCGGTGTGCTGCACCGGGTTCCTTGGCCGCACCAACGGCACGATCCAGGATTTCGGCGGGGACAGGTAGGACACAAGGTCCACCTCCAGCACCGTCTTGACCCCCGGCGCGTGGCGCACCGCCTCGGCCACCTTCTGCGCCACATCCGTCTTGGGAAACGCCTTCAGCGTCACCACGACCCTGGCCTTGGTCTCGCGCAGGATCGAACTGATCTGGTCGGCCTCGAGCAGCGGATTGATCGGATTCGCGATCCCCGCCACCATGCCGCCCAAGAGGACAACGGCAGTTTCCACGCAGTTCGGCAGCACATAGGCCACGACGTCCTTTGGCCCCACATCCAGACTGCGCAACAGGTTTGCCGCCTGCGTGACCCGCGCATATAGATCGTTCCAGGTCAGCGTCACCGCCCTGGTCTCGGCCCCCGACAAAAGCTGATAGCTGATCGCGGGTCGCGTACCATGCACCGCGCGCGTCGCGGCAAGAAGCCCGTGCATCGTGCGGGCGACAGGCCGGTCTGCCCATGGCATTTCGGCCTCGATGGCCTTGGCGTCGGCCAGATTCGAAAAGCTGGTCATTGATTCCCCCCTTGCAGCCCTTGCCCCCGTGGACGGGGATCTCTTGGCTGGCCCCAAGATGGGCGGGTTCGCATCAGATTCCAACCATCCGTTGTCGCGAAATGGTGCCCTGACGCAACGAGGTGCCAGGCAAGGGGGAAACTCGCGCAGGTTTTCCCCGTCAGACCGCGCCGTCGGTAAACTGCAGCCGCGCCAGACGTGCATAAAGCCCGCCTTCGGCGACCAGCGCATCATGCGTGCCGGTGGCCACGATCAGTCCCTTTTCGAACACCAGGATGCGGTCGGCACGTTTTACCGTGGCCAGCCTGTGCGCCACCACCAGCGTCGTGCGTCCCGCCGACAGCTTTTCGACCGCCGACTGCACCGCCTGTTCGCTTTCGGCATCCAGCGCGGATGTCGCCTCGTCCAGCAGCAGCACGCGTGCATCGCGCAGGATGGCGCGGGCGATCGCGATGCGCTGGCGCTGGCCGCCCGACAGCATCACGCCGCGCTCGCCAAGATAGGTGTCATAGCCCAGCGGCAGCGCCAGTACGAAACCATGCGCCGCCGCCGCGCGGGCCGCGTCCTCCACCTCGGCATCGCTGGCATCGGGCCGCCCGAACCGGATGTTCTCGCGCGCGCTGGCGGCAAAGATCACCGGGTCCTGCGGCACCAGCGCCATCGCCGACCTGAAATCGGGCCGCGCCATCTCGGTCAGCGGAACGCCGTCCAGCATGATCCTGCCGCCTTGCGGGTCATAAAACCGCATCAGCAATTGCAGCACCGTGGTCTTGCCCGCCCCAGACGGCCCGACCAGCGCCACCGTCTGCCCCGGCTGTACCGTAAAACTGACCGCGTTCAGCGCCGACACTTCGGGCCGCGTCGGATAGCGGAACGTCACCGCATCAAACGCGATCTCGCCCCTGACGGGCCGTGGCAGCGCCCTTGGCCGCGCCGGGTCCGTCACCGGATCATCGGTCTGCATCAGCTCGACCAGCCGCTCGGTCGCGCCCGCCGCCCGCTGTATCTCGCCCCAGATTTCCGACAGCGCGCCCACCGCGCCTGCAACCATCACCGAATAGATCACGAACTGGATCAGCTCGCCCGTCGACATCACGCCGCCGCGGACGTCCCGCGCACCGATCCACAAGACACCGACGATCCCGGAAAATACCAGAAAGATCACGATCACCGTCATCAGCGACCGCGTTGCGATCCGTTTTTTCGCCGAGACATAGGATTTCTCCGTCACCTCCGAGAACGCCGCCCGCGTCTGCGGCTCATGCGTGAAGGCCTGCACCGTCTGCACGGATGACAACGCCTCGGACGCTGACCCGGACGAGCTGGCGATCCAGTCCTGGTTTTCGCGGCTGAGGTTGCGCAACCGCCGCCCCAGCACCACGATGGGCACGATGACCAAGGGCACGATCAAGAGGACCATCCCCGCCAGCTTGGCCGATGTCAGGAACAGCAGCACCAGCCCGCCCAAAAGGATCAGCACGTTGCGCAACGCCACCGACACCGACGATCCCAGAACCGACAGGATCAACGTGGTATCGGTGGTCAGGCGGCTGAGAACCTCGCCCGTCAGGATGCGTTCGAAAAATGCCGGCGACAGCGCCAGCACCCGGTCGAACAGGCTTTTGCGGATGTCGGCCACCACCCGCTCGCCCAGCCGCGTCACCAGATAATAGCGCAACCCCGTCCCGACGGCGAGCAGCGCCGCGATGCCCAGCGCCGCCGCAAAGTACTGGTCCAACAGGGCGGCATCGTCCGTCTCGAATCCATCCACCACCCGGCGCACCGCGATGGGCAGGATCAGGCTGACCGCCGCCGTCAGGACCAGCGCCATCAAGGCCAGGAATGCAAGGCCACGATAGGGGCGGATGAACGGCAACAGACCTTTCAGCGAGTTGACCTTGCGCGACCGTGGCCGGTCTTCGGGGTTCACCTGGGTATTGGCCATCGCGCCGCCTTTTGCCGCCTGCCCTAGCCCTTTAGGCAAGCGACGTCCGGGCTGCAAGCACCGGGATGACGCGGGGGCCCTTTTCGCGCCGCGCTGCCTGTGCGAACTTGCGGCGCGCCAAAGCGAAAGGTCCGCCCCATGCCGCAGTTTTTCACCGCCCCGGACGGCGCACGCCTTGCCTATGCCGATCAGGGCGCGGGGACGCCGCTTTTGTGCCTGGCCGGGCTGACCCGCACCATGGCGGATTTCGAGGTCCTGTTGCCCCTTCTTCCCGGTATCCGCATGATCCGAATGGATTATCGCGGGCGCGGGCACAGCGATCGGACCGGGCCTGCCACCTACACCATCCCGACCGAGGCCGCCGACGCTCTGGCCCTGCTGGACCATCTTGGGTTGCCGAAAGCCGCGATCCTCGGCACGTCGCGCGGCGGGCTGATCGGGATGCTGATCGCCGCCACCGCCAGGGACCGCCTGACCGGCCTTTGCCTGAACGACATCGGCCCCTTTCTTGACCCGACCGGACTTGACCGCATCGCCGAACAGATCGGCCGCAACCCGACCGCCCGGACCTGTGCCGCTCTGGCCGAGGTCTATCCCAATATGCATCCGGGTTTTGCCAATGTGCCGCCCACCCGCTGGCTGGACGAGGCGCGGCGCCGCGTGCGGGAAACGCCCGACGGCCTGGTCAACCGCTACGACCCCGCCCTCCGCGAGGCCTTCGTCACCGCGATCCGCCTGCCCCCCGTGGACATCTGGCCGCTCTACGACGCCCTTGCAGGGCTGCCCGTCGCGGTGATCCGGGGGGCCAATTCCGACCTCCTTTCCCCCGCCACCTTGGCCGAAATGAAATCCCGCCGCCCCGACCTGATTACCGCCACCGTGCCCGACCGCGGCCATCCCCCGTTCCTGGACGAGCCTGAAAGTCTGACCGCCATTCGCGCTTTCCTCGCGGCTCTGTCATGACCAGCCTGACCGCCATCGAGGATGCTGCCACGCGCCTTGACGGCCATGCCGCCCGGACGCCCCTCCTCAACGCCCCGCTTCTCGACCGCGTCGCGGGCCGCCGCATCCTTGTCAAAGCCGAATGCCTGCAACGAACGGGATCGTTCAAGTATCGCGGTGCCCGCGCCGCGTTGACCCTGCTGCCGCCTGAAACCCCCGGCATTCTCGCCTTTTCCTCGGGCAACCATGCCCAAGGGGTGGCCCTCGCGGCATCCGAACTGGGCCTGCCCGCCGTGATCCTGATGCCTGACAACGCACCGGCGGTCAAAATCGACAACACCCGCGCCTACGGGGCCGAGGTCATCCTTTATGACCGCGCCACCACGGACCGCGACGCCCTTGGGGCCGACCTCTGCGCCAAGCGCCACCTCCATCTCGTGCGCCCGTATGACGACCCGGACGTCATCGCGGGCCAGGGCACCGTGGGCCTGGAAATCGCCGCCCAGACCGCCGCCCTTGGCATCACCACCGCCGACGTGATCATCTGCTGCGGCGGGGGCGGCCTTGCGTCGGGTACCGGCATCGCGCTTGCCGCCCTCACCCCCGCATTCCGACTGCACACGGCAGAACCTGCCGGCTTCGACGACATGGCCCGATCGCTCGCCGCCGGTCAGCTCCAGCGCAATTCCGCCCTGACCGGCTCCATCTGCGACGCCATCCTGACACCCGAACCCGGCCGCCTCACCTTTCCCATCCTGCAATCCCTGGACGCCAAAGGCCTGACCGTCACCGATGACGAAGCCTTGCGTGCCATGGCACTGGCCTTCCACCACCTGCGCATCGTGCTGGAGCCGGGCGGGGCCGTCGCCCTTGCCGCCGCCCTTTTCCGCAACGGGCTGGCGGATACGTGCATCTGCACGGCATCGGGCGGCAACGTCGATCCCGCCGTCTTTCGCACCGCTCTCGACAGCCCAGCGATCTGACCGCCATGCCGCTGATCCATCTTGACGATATCCGGCTCAACATCGACATCAGCGGCCCCGAGGCCGGCCCGCCGCTGGTCCTGATCCACGCGCTCGGCACCGACCTGACGCTGTGGGACGACCTGATCCCGCTCCTGCCCTCGACCTTGCGCTTCCTGCGGATGGACCTGCGCGGGCATCGCGGGATCGCGCATTGACCCCGCAGACTTGACGCTGGCAACTTGGCCCGGCACCCTGCACCGCCATCCCCGAACGGAACCCATGACCCCCTCTTCGCGCCTGCCGCTGATCTTCATCGTCGCCACGGTGACGCTGGACGCCATCGGCATCGGCCTCATCTTCCCCGTCCTGCCGCGCCTGATCGAAGAGGTCACGGGCCGCCCGATTTCCGAGGCCGCCCTGTGGGGCGGCATCCTGACCAGTTCCTTTGCCGCCATGCAGTTCCTGTTCGGCCCGCCCCTTGGCGCCCTTTCCGACCGCTATGGCCGCCGCCCGGTGCTGCTGGTGTCGCTGGCGGTCATGGCGCTCAGCTATCTGGCGATGGCGCTGGCGACAACGATCTGGGTGCTTTTGGCCACCCGGATCTTTGCCGGCATCACCTCCGCCACTCAATCGACCGCAACCGCCTTCATCGCCGACATCACGCCCCCCGCCGACCGGGGCCGCCGCTTTGGCCTGATCGGCGCGGGCTTCGGCGCAGGCTTTGTCCTTGGTCCCGTGATCGGTGGCCTGCTGGCCGAGGTGCATCTGCACGCCCCCTTCTACGCTGCGGCTGCTCTTGCCCTGACCAACCTGATCCTTGGTCTTGTCGTCCTGCCCGAAACCCTGGCATCGGAAAACCGCCGCCCGTTCAGCCTTGCCGCGTCCAACCCCTTCACCGCCATCTGGACCGCGATCCGCCTGCCGGACCTGCGCCGCGTTCTTCTTTGTTTTTTCGTCCTCGCGGTCGCGATGAACGTCTATCCGACGATCTGGGCATTCTTCGGTCCCGTTGCCTTTGGCTGGTCCACCACCATGGTCGGCCTGTCGCTGACGCTGTACGGCATTTTTTTCGCGCTGGGACAGGCGCTGTTGGTCGGCCGCCTGATCAAGCGCCTGGGCGAACATCGCGCCGCCCTGTTCGCCATGATCGCGAACGCGGTGACGCTTGCCGCCATCGGGCTTGCGACATCCGGGGTGTTCGTCCTGATGGTCACGCCCTTTACCGCCCTTGGTGGTGCTGCGACCCCGGCCCTGCAGGCGATTGCCAGCCGCACGACGCCGCCGGATGCCCAGGGCCAGCTGCAGGGTGTGCTGTCGTCGATCAACTCGGTCGCGATGATCATCTCGCCGCTGATCATGACGCAGGTGTTCCACCTGTTCACCGGACCCGCCGCGCCGGTCTTGGCACCGGGTGCGCCCTTTGTCCTTGCCGCCCTCCTGATGGTCGTTTGCGTCGCCTTACATGTCGCGGGGTCACGCGCCCTGAAATCCGCCGCACCCTAGGCTTTGGCGACAACCATCGGGACCATCCCCATGAAGCTGAAAGACCTTGAAATCTTCGTCGTCGCCCCCCCCTTTCCCGGCTGGGGCGGGCGCTACTGGATTTTCCCGAAACTCACCACCGACGACGGCATCACCGGCTATGGCGAATGCTACGCCTCGACCGTCGGACCCAAGGCGATGCGGGCGGTGATCGAGGACGTCTTCGAACGCCATATGCAGGGCGAAAATCCCGAGAACATCGAACTGATGTTCCGCCGCGCATATTCCGCGGGCTTCACCCAGCGTCCCGACCCCACCGTGATGGGGGCCTTCTCGGGCCTGGAGATCGCCTGCTGGGATATTCTCGGCAAGGCGCGCAACCGCCCGGTCTGGGCCTTGCTGGGCGGCCTCATGAACGACCGCATCCGCAGCTATACCTATCTCTATCCCGAACCGGGGCGCGAATCCCCCGCCTTCTGGAACGACGCCGATGCCGCCGCCGAGGCAGCGCTGCGTTTCGTCAACGCAGGCTTCACCGCAGTCAAGTTCGACCCCGCCGGCCCCTACACGATCCGCGGCGGCCATGAACCGGCGCTGTCGGACATCACCCGCTCCACCCTCTTCTGCAAGCGCATCCGCGAGGCGGTGGGCGACCGCGCCGACCTTTTGTTCGGCACGCATGGCCAGTTCACCACCCCCGGTGCAATCCGGATGGGCAAGGCGCTGGAACCCTACAACCCGCTTTGGTACGAAGAACCCATTCCGCCCGACAACCTGCTGGAATTT
Organism: Rhodobacterales bacterium; assembly: GCA_021155205.1. Classification (GTDB taxonomy): domain Bacteria; phylum Pseudomonadota; class Alphaproteobacteria; order Rhodobacterales; family Rhodobacteraceae; genus JAJNPS01. The sequence continues at coordinate 20,675 of JAJNPS010000028.1, read as the reverse complement.
GCCGAAGTTGCGCGCCACGTCCATGTGCCGCTGGCCACCGGCGAACGCCTGACCACCAAGGCCGAGTTCGGCACCCTTCTGCGCGCCGGGGGGGTGAAAATCCTGCAACCTGCCTTGGGCCGCGTCGGTGGCATCTGGGAGGCCAAGAAGATCGCCGCGATGGCCGAGGTGTTCAACGCCGAAATGGCCCCGCACCTCTATGCTGGCCCCGTCGAATGGGCCGCCAACGTGCATTTCGCCGCCTCGATCCCGAACCTGCTGATCGCGGAAACCATCGAAACCGGCGGCGCGTTCCACCAGAAACTGATCCGCAATTCGATCAAATGGGAAGCGGGCTACATCCTGCCCCCCGACGCCCCCGGCCTGGGGATCGACTTCGACGAGGACGTCGCCCGCGCCCATCCCTTTACCGGCACCGGCCTGCACTTGCAGATGCAGGAGGCGCCGTGCAACTATTCGGATGAAAACAGGTTCGAAGGCGGCGCACCGGCGGCGAAAACCTGACCCCGACCGGACGCCAGAGGCCTTCGACGAGGCGATGTCTGCCAAAGTGACATGGCGGGCCCAGAAGGACTCGAACCCTCAACCTGCCGATTAGAAGTCGGCTGCTCTATCCAGTTGAGCTATGGGCCCGCTGCCGCCCTTTTGCGTCAGGCCCGCGCGTCACGCAAGATGCTTGGTCATGAACACGGAATTCGGGTCGTTCCAGTACCCGTCAAACGGCCCGCATTCCACGAACCCCGCCCTGGCATAGAGCGCCCGCGCCGCGACAAAGGTGGGTTGCACCCCGGTTTCCAGGCTTAGCCGCCGGAACCCGTCCGCCTGCGCCTTGGCCACCAGATGCTCCAGCATGCGCCGCGACAGCCCGCGCCCGCGATGTTCGGCCAGCACATGCATCGACTTGATCTCGGCATGGGCACCGTCGATCCGCTTGAACGCGCCCATCCCGACCGCGACGCCATCCTGACGCATCACAAAGAACCGGATGCCCGGTGCCGCCAGCGCGCCCGCATCCATCATGTGAATGCTTTCGGGCGGCGTGTCGGCATGCATGTCGGCGGTGTGGCGCTGCATCAACACCGCCAGATCAGCCCCCAGCGGGTTTTGTTCGTCAATCGTGACCATTCTCAGTGAGTCCACGCCCCCTTGCGGTCGGTGGCAAAGTTTTCGCCATAGCCGCGCGGGCGGATCACGGGTTTGCGGTCCTTGGGCAGCGTCACATCGGCGTCGATCCCCTGCGCCGCGGCATAGGCCTCGGCCTCTTGCTGGGTGTCAAAGGTCAGGCGGACCTGGGCTTGCGTGTCGCTGGACGAGGTCCAGCCCATCAGGGGGTCGACATTCCGCGCCGAAGCGGGCGCAAATTCCAGCACCCAGCCCCGGGTCTTGGCGCTGCCTGATTGCATGGCGGTCCGGGCGGGCTGATAGATGCGTGCGCGCATGGGGTAAACTCCTTGGATGCCTTTGCTTATTCCGAAAGGGCGGGAAAAACGCAAGGGGTCTGCCAAGGGTGCTGTCGGCCGGTCTGGGGGGAGTGGGGGGGTGTGGGTGCGACCGACCGACAGCGTGTGCTGCTTGCCCGGTCAACATGGAACGACCCGTGCGGCGTTGCAATCCAAAGATGCACACGGCGGGCCGAAAATTGCTTAAGATTGAAAAGTTTACATTAATGCAGCCTTAAGAACCGGCGGGCCGCATCGGTCAGGCCAGCGGCATCCGCCGCATGCGCCCCGGCGCGCCGGGGTCCAGGTACTTGTTCGGCAGCCCCCGTTCCGCCAGCAGCCGCGCCGCAAACGCCAGACGGCCAGGGTCCAGCGTCACCCCCAGCCCCGGCGCCGTCGGCAGGTCCAGATGGTTGTCGCGGGGACTGAACGGCCCCTCGACGATCACGTCAAAGGGCTGCCAGCGCAGCAGCGACTGGTTCGGCTCGTGGATATGGGGATGTGCCGCGCAGGCCTGCAGATAGGCCGCCGTCTCCAGTCCCGATCCGCCCGAATAGCACCAGAAATCCACCCCGGCGCCTTGGGCTGCCGACACGAACCGCATCATCGAGGAGAACCCGCCGAACCCTGCGACATCCGACACGATGGCATCGGGCACGCCATAGGCGACTGCCTTTGCAAGGTCGGTGTTGTGCCCCGAAAACGGGATTGTCGTCCGTTCCCGCAGTTTCCGCATGCCGGTCCAGTCCGCTGTCGGGTCTTCCCAGTTGCGCACCCCAGCCTCTTCGAACGGGCGCGACAGGTGGATTGCCGAGGGCAGGCTGAACGCCTGGTTGCTGTCGATCCGCAGCATCGCATCCGGCCCCAGCGCATCGCGCAAGGCCATTACCAAACGGATATTCGTATTCAGATCAGGATCCGAAACCTTGCCCTCGAAACAGGTCGTGCCATAATCCTGTCGCAACGACAGACAATAGTCGACGACCTGCGCGACCGTCGCCTCGCCCCCCTTGCCATCCTGTGCCTGGCGGTATCCGAAATAGTCGGTGAACGGGATGCGGATCCGGTGGATGCCGCCCAGCAGGTTCGCAACCGGCTGGTCCCACAACTTGCCGCGCAAATCCCACAGCGCGATCTCCACCGCCCCCCAGGCCGCGCGCGTCGCATAGTCCGTCAACGAATGCGCCCCAGGCATCGACGGCAGCACCCGCCGCTCCAGTCCCGCCATATCGAGCGCGCCCTGGCCCACCAGCACCTCGGCCATGCGCGCGATGATCGCGGCAGAGGTGTGGCTCGGCGCTTCGCCGATGCCGGTCAGGCCCTGGTCCGTCACCACCTCCACCACGCATTTGGTGAATCCGTCCAGAACGCCATAGGACCAGTGATAGGGCGCCTCCAGCGGGATCAGGACCGGGGTGGCGCGGATGGCGGTGATCTTCATGGGCGGCTCCTCGACGGGCTTTTGCGACCAGTGGTAGGGGACCCCCCTTGATTCGTCGCGCCGATACTGTCCAACTGGATGCCAGAACCGGCAGAACTGTCGGGACAGATGCCTGACAGATGCCTGACAGATAGCCGACACAGGGCACGCGCCCGGCCTCTGTCTGGCGCAAGCAGAACAGACGCCCATGTTTGACCGAAAAGCCGCCGATGCAGATCCCCCTCGATGACGTCGAACGCCTGTCCAACACCGCCCTGATCCAGGCCGGGGCAACCCCGTTGCAAGCCGCGCCGGTCGCCCGATCCATCCGCGCCGCCGAGGCCGAGGGGACGCGCGGCATCGGCCTTGGCTACCTGCCCTGGTACTGCCGGCACCTGCGCGTGGGAAAGATCGTCGGCGACGCCATTCCCACCCTGTCGCAGCCCCGCCCTGCCGCCATTCTGGTCGATGCCGCGGATGGCTTCTCCCACCCTGCCTATGAGGCAGGAGAAGACGCGCTGATCTCCGCTGCCAAGGAGCAAGGCGTTGCAATCCTTGGGATTCAAGGAGCCTATGCCTGTGGGGTGCTGGGCTATTTCACCAACCGTCTGGCCCGTGCCGGGCTGGTCGCGATGGCCTTCACCAACGCCTCGTCCACGATGGCCCCCTGGGGCGGCAAGACCCCGTTTTTCGGCACCAATCCATGGGCATTCGGTGCGCCGCGCGATGATGACCCGCTGGTCATCGACAGCTCCTCCTCCGCCACCGCCTTTGTCAATCTGGCCAATGCCGCCGCCTCAGGCACCGCCATTCCGCCGCATTGGGCGCTGGATGCCGAGGGCCGTCCCACCACGGATCCAACGCTCGCATTGCAAGGTTCCATCGCCCCCGCCGGGGGTCACAAGGGCGGCGCGCTGGCTCTGATGGTCGAGGTGCTGGCGGCCGGTCTGACCGGCGCGAACTGGTCGTTCCAGGCCTCGTCCCTGGGCGATGATCTGGGCGGTCCGCCGCGTCTGGGGCAGACCTTTATCGCCATCGACCCCGCAGCACTGACACCCGGTTTTGCCGATCGCCTTGGCGTGATGCTGACGGCGATGACCGACCAGCCGGGCGTCCGCCTGCCAGGGGATCGGCGCCACGAAAATCGGAAAACCCATATGGAAAATGGTGTTACGCTGGCCCTGACCGAGGTGAAGACCCTCGCGACCCTGACCGGCCAACCCGTCTAGACGCCATCAGGCTACGTCTTGCGCAGGGCCCGCAAGGACAAAACCGGCTAGGGAATGTCCAGCGCCGTGGCGACATCCGCCGTCACCGCCCAGTCCGCGCTCAGGACCAGAAGATCGCGGACGGCGCGCCCCTCAAGCCGCGACAGCGCGGGTTGCCCGATGACCTGTGCCGGGACCGTCACGGCCATTTTCAGCACGGTTTCCGCCGGCAGCCCCAGCACCCTGATCGCCCGCGTCACACTTTCCGCCATCGTCACATGTGCCCCGGCCAGCGACCCGGCCGCGTTGACCAGCCTGCCGCCGACCAGCCGGATTTCCTGGCCATAGAGATCGAAATGGTCCGGTCCCCCGACCGTCGGCATCGCGTCCGACACCAGGAACATGCGGTCCGGCACCGGACGCGCGCGGACCGCTAGGACCACAACCTCGTCGGCCACGTGATGTCCGTCGCAGATGATCCCGGCATAGGCGATCGAATTGATTGCGGCCCCCGTCACCCCCGGCGCACGATTCAGCAGCGGCGACATCGCATTGAAAAGATGTGTGAAACAGCTTGCCCCCTCGGCAAGCGCCGCCCTCACGGCCTCGGCGCCGGTATCGCTGTGCCCGATCGACACGACCGCGCCCGTCGCCGCGAGTGCCGCGATCTGGCCGGGCACCGTCGCCTCGGGGGCAAGGGTGATCATCACCGGAATGCGGTTTTTCCGCAACGCCGCGACATGGGCGATGGTCCGGTCATCCAGCGGCCGGATGAATCGTTCCGCATGCGTCCCGCGGCGTGCCACCGAAATGTGCGGCCCCTCGATATGCAGCCCCAGAATTCCTGGCGCACCCCAGACCGAAAACATTGCCCCAACCGCACGGTCCAGCACCTCGGGCGCGTCAGTTATCACGGTAGGCAGGATGCCGACGGTGCCGAACCGGCGATGTGCCGCAGCGATGGAACGAACGGTGTCAGGCGCGGGCGCCGCGTTGAAGAACGCTCCGCCCCCGCCATTGACCTGAAGGTCCAGAAACCCTGCCGTCACGGTCCCGCGCAGCCGTTCGCGATGCGCTTTCGGCGGCAGTGCCGAAACCGGCACCAAAGCCTCGACCACGCCACCCGACACTGCTAGCGCCATTCCGCCTCGCAGGGCGGCACCATCAAAGATCTGATCGGGGCAAAGCCAAAGGCGCGCGGGGTTCTGCATCATGATTGCGCTCCTTGCCGGGGAACGTTGCCGGATGCAAACCAGAAATACGGGCGCAGCGTCGACTGGACTTCCGCCAGGACCAGCGCCTGCGGCATTGCCCCGCCCATCGCGCGTGCAGCGGCAATCACGTCCGGCACAAAGACCTGGGCCAGCATCGGGTCCGGCAAGTCACGCGCCGACAGTCCCGTTATCAGCGCGTCGATCGCCGCCACGGCCTCGGGCCTTGGCCAGTAATACCGGATGCGGTCGGCCAGCCCGAAATGACGTTGCACCTTCAAGTCGCCGCTGCCGGAATGGTAATGCCCCTGCCAGTGTCCCGGCGCGTCCAGCATCAGCGCCTCCATCACCAGCGGCACCGCCGGGCCGTCGCGCCAGCCCATCTGCCCCGCCAGGGCATCCAGGCCATAGATCGCACGACGATAGGCAAAGGTCAGCGCAGGCCCCACCTTCAGGAATGCGAACCCCAGTTCGGCAAGACGCGGAAATACCTGCGGCGGCTGGTAATCGGTGGAATGCGCCTCCAGACACACTCCGGGCCAGTCCTTCAGGACCGCCGCCAATCCGGGATCACGCGCCATCGGCAGGGCGTGGACATGCATCGGGGAAAATTCCACGCCCGGCTGGACCACCAGCCCACCGATCTGCGGCATGGCCGCAGCGATCCCCGCCGCGTGAAAGGCCCGGGCATGGGCCGCCAGCGTCGCCCGCGCCGAGGCAGGCGTCGTGGCCGCAATCTCGCCGCCCTCGTCCGCGCGCGCGCCGCCGGGAGGGGGAACCTCGGTGCCGATGACAAACAGCAGTGCCGCAGGGTCGGGGGCGGCGTTGAGCGCAACCGCGGCCAGGTCTGCGGCACGCGCGGCGGTGACGGCGTCGCCCAGTTGAGCAGGCTCGCCCGCGCAGCCTTCTGAACAGTCGAGATGGATCTTGGTGAACCCGGCCTGCGCATATTCCGCGATCATCACGCGGGCCTTGGCCATCGCGGCCTCCGCTGATCCGGCGCGCCAGACCTGCGGGCCAAGGTGATCGCCGCCAAAGATCAGATGCGCCGGGGGCAGGCCGACCTTCGCCGCCAGCCGTCGCACCGTGGCAATGAAATCCGCCGGCCGCTGGCCGGTATAGCCGCCGTCCTGGTTGACCTGGTTGCTGGTCGCCTCGATCACAAGGGGCTGGGCCAGATCCCGTGCCAGCATCAGGCTGGCCCGCAAGACATCCCGATGGGCCGAACAGACCGACGTGATGGCGACGCTTTCGCCCGCCCGGTTGCGCCGGATGAGGTCGCGCAAGGTTTCAGCCATGGTGTTCGTCCTGCCAGGCGGCATAGGCGGCACCGCGCGCGCCGCTGGCATCGCCGCCTTGGGCAATGCGGATGTCGGGGACCGCAAATCCCGGCAACTGGATCGCGCGCAAGGCCTCGGTCAGGTCATCGGTCAGGCCGGGGGCGCGGGACATGCCGCCGCCGATGACGATGCAGGCAGGGTCGATGACAAAGACGATGGTTTTCAACATCTCTGCCACCAGTTCGCCCCAGACGGCGCGCACGCGGATGAGGTCGGGATCATCACGCCATTCCGCAGTGATGGCAGGCGCGGTCAGGGTCTGTCCCGTCAGATGTCGCGTCAGCCGTTCCAGCCCCGGACCCGCGATCAGCGTCTCGGTGCAACCCGGCCGCCCGCAACCGCAGGTGACGATGGGCAGGCCATGGGCCACGACCGGCGCGGCGGCGATGGCAAAGTGTCCGAACTCCCCCCCCAGCGTCGCCGGCCCCTCGACCAGCCGCCCCTCGACCGCGACGCCGCCGCCGATGCCGGTGCCGAGGATCAGCCCGACCGCAGGCGACAGGCTCCGCGCCGCGCCAAAGATCGCTTCGGACAGAGTCAGCGCGCGGCAGTCATTGACATAGGTGACGCGCCGCCCTGCGGTAGCGGCGATATCGGCGGGGAACGGATGGCCGGTGGCGGCAAGGTTGGCCGTCAGGGCAAGCCCCGTTGCGGGATTGACCAGTCCCGCCGCCGCAATCCCGACCGGAAGGCGCGGCCCACCCTGCGCCCCCGCCCAGGCGATCTGGTCGGCCATCGCTGCCACCAGGCCCGGATAGTCGCGCGGCGTGTCGATGCGGCGCTGTGCCACGCGGGTCCAGTCAGCGTCGAAAATCTGCGCCTCGATTTTGGTGCCGCCGAGGTCGATGCCGACGGCGATCACGGCGTCACCGGGTAAAGCCTGACGCCCGAGACGACGCGGCTGAGCGTGCCCGTTCCCGCAAACGGGTCATCGACGGGCAGGCCCAGACCGTCCGACCAGACCACCGCCAGCATCTGCGCCAGCACGACCGGCAGGACGACGCTCCATCCATCTGTCGGCACGTCGATGTCCCCATCCGGCCCGACCGCAGTGATCGCCGAGCCCGGAAACTGCGCGCGCAGTTCCGCTACAAGATCAGTGTCATAGCGCGCCGCATGGGGATCGGCACAGGTGAACACCCAGATGTCCGTCGCCCCGCGCACAAAGCTTTTCGGCCCGTGCCGGAACCCCAGCGTGCTGTCCCACAGGGCCGGGATCTGCCCCGCTGACAGCTCCATCACCTTCAGCGCCGCCTCGCGCGCGGCAAAGGCCAGCGGACCCGCGCCGACAAAGACCGCGCGTTCGGGGCAGCGGGCAGTCAGTGCATGGGACACAAAACCCGGCATCGCAATCTCGGCCGCATCGGCCAATGCAAACCAGGGCCCCGGCGCAACTGTCCCGTCGAAAATCGCCAGCGCAGTCAGCAGCATGGTCGTCAGGCTGGATGTCATGGCAAAGCCCGCGTCATGCGTCGCCCCGGGCAGGATCACCGTCTTGCCGGCCCGCGTTGCCAGCGCCGAGGTGGCATTGCAGGTGATGTTCAGACGCGGCCAGTGCGGCGCCAGCGCATCCAGCGCATCCAGCGTGCCGATGGTTTCCGCCGAATTGCCCGACCGGCCAAAACTGACGACCAGCCTGGCCGCGCCATCAAGATAGGCCCCGGGCCGGCTGACAAGGTCGGTCGTGGGGACCGCGCGCACCCGGCGCGATCCGCCTTGAAGCGTCGCCGCCAGGATGTCGCCGATATAGGCCGAAGACCCCGCACCGCAGAACCACACCTCTGTCACGTCCAGAGCCGCAACCCATGCGCGCAATAAGGCGATGTCGAGTGCTGCCCCCCAGTCCCGCCAGATGCCGGGTTGCGCATTGATTTCGCGCCAGGTGGCATGTCGGTACAGGTCCGGGGTCATGTTGTCTGCGTCACTTTCGACAGGGTGGCCGGTGCATCCGGGTCATGCCCGAGCGCGAGCGCCGTTTCCAGTGCCAAGGGATAGGTCAGGCACAGCAATGCCGCCGCCGCCGCCGCCGGGGTCAGGCCCGTGGCGCCCGCATCCGAAGGCCGCAGACGGAACACCGTCCCGCCCGCAGCCCGAAACCGCGCCTCGGCGGTATCGAGGCTGGGTTGCACATCGGGCTGGTCGGTATCGAGCATAAGGATCAGCAATGGATTCGTCACCAGTTGCAGCGGCCCGTGCAGCACTTCGGAACTGGAATAGGCTTCGGCATGCAGCGCACAGCATTCCTTCAGCTTCAGCGCCAGTTCCTGTGCTGCGCCATAGCCCGTGTCGCGCCCGATCACAAAGACATGCCGCGCCCTCAGCAGGACCGCCACGAGTGCCCGCTGCCGGGGATGCTGGATGCCGGTCAGCTTGTGGACCGCCATCGCAGATGCCGCGGCGCGTTGCGCATATCCCGGCCGCATCGCGCCCAGCAGCGCCATGCCCGCCGCGACCGCGCCCACGACGGATTTGGTCGCGGGCACCGCGCGTTCCGGCCCCGCCCCCAGCGGCAGCACCAGATCGCAGGCCGCCGATACCGGCGATCCTGCGACGTTGATCAGGCCGATCACCCGCCCCCCGGCATCCCGGATGCCATGGGCGGATCGCACCAGATCGTCGCTGCCCCCCGATTGCGACACGATCAGCGACAGCGACCCGGTCATGTCCACCCCCCGGCCCACCGAAAAGATCGACGGCGGCAGGCTGGTCATCGGCTTGCCCGTCTCGCGCATGAACTCGTAGGACAGGATGTTGGCTGCCGCATCGGAAGACCCGCGCGCAATCGTATAGACCGCACGCATGTGATCGGGATGGAGTGCGGCGATCCGGTCGCGCCGCGCCGGATCAACCGCATTGCGCAGCGTTGCTGCAAAGACGCCCGGCGCCTCGGCGATCTCGGCGCGCATATGCACCCCGGCGGACAGACCGGCGGTCATGTCCGCAACCCGAAGGCATCAAGTTCGGCCCAGGTCTCGGTCAGATCGACCACCTGCCCCGTGACGCGCGCCTGATCCAGCGCCATGGCGGCCATCCCCGCCTCCATCGCGTCCAGGATCGACACCGGCAGACGTGCCGCCTGTCCCCGCAGATAGGTCGCGATATCGGCACACATCATCGCATCGGCCCCGTAATGCGCGCCTTTTGTCGCCGCCCCTTGGGTATAGTCGTGATCGGCCACCCGCCGCCCGTCGCGCGCCGTGATGCGCAGGTATCCGCGCACGAAGTCCCCCTCGGCCATGCCATGACTGCCCATGATGCAGAACCGCCGGTGTTCATCGGGCACGTTCAGGTTGGTGTGAAAGGCCAGGCTGGCACCGCTTTCATAGCCAAGGATCGCGGTCTGAAAGTCGATGATGTCGGCGTCGGAGCGGAACGGGTCATCCGTACTTTCCCAGACCGATTTCTTGACGTGGAACATCTCGGCCTCGGCGTTCGACGCGGGCGCGAACTGGGGCAGGAAAGACCGCCGCCCGCCGAAGCTGGCCACCTTTGACGGCCGCGACCCCGTCACCATGTTGTAGATATCAAGGTCATGGCAGCATTTCTCCAGCATGAACCCGCCCGCCAGACTGTCGCGCCGCCGCCAGTCGCGCATGAAGAACCCGCCGTGATAGGGCGCGATATGCTCGTTCGCCTCAAGGCTGACGATCTGGCCCAGTTGCCCCGCCGCCATCGCCGCCCGCAAGTCCACCATGTGCTGCGAATAGCGCAGCACCAGCCCCACCATCGCGCGGTTGACCCCGCCATGCCGGGCCAGCAACCGCGCCAGTTCCAGCGTCTCGGCGATGGAGATCACCACCGGTTTTTCGGTAAAGACCTGCACCCCTGCCTCCAGCCCCAGCCGGATCTGGTCCAGGTGATAGACGTTCGGCGAAAAGACGCAGTAAAGGTCGGGCCTCGCATCCGACAGCATCGCCTCGACCGACGGATAGCGGGGCGTGTCGGTGCCGATCATCTCCAGATGCGTCGGCTGCGGGTCGTAGAAGCCCACCACCCTTGCCTCGGGCATCGCGGTTGTCAGCGTGTTCAGAACGTGGCCCGCGCGCAGACCCATGCCCGCCGTGACGATCCGCATCAAATTCTCCTTCAGGCGGCAAGGCCCGGGGCCATGCGGCGCTGCATGACCCTGCCGTTTGCATCAAAGACGTGGGCGTCGGCGGGCGTGACCTCGATCCCGATCGTCTCGCCCTCGGCGACTTGCGTATCACCGGGAAGGGCTGCGCAGAACCGCTGGCCATCCGCCATCAGGCCATAGGTGATCGCCACCCCGCCCAGCCGCTCCAGCACCCGGACCTTCATCGACAGGCCCGCGCCCGGTCGCGCGTTTTCGGGGCGTATCCCGACCTCCACAACGTCGCCCGCCTTGGCTGACGACGCATCCACCGGCAGCGCCATGCGATGACCGCCGTGGAACTCGACCATCAGGCCGCTGGCATCCGCCCCCAGCACTTTCGCGGGCAACAGGTTCATGTTCGGCTGGCCGATAAAGGTCGCGACAAACCGCGTTGCCGGGTGATGATAAAGCTCCATCGGCGTGCCGAACTGTTCGACCCGGCCTGCGTTCAGAACGACAATCCGGTGCGCCATCGTCATCGCCTCGACCTGGTCATGGGTGACATAGACCATTGTGGCGGCAAGGTCGCGGTGCAACTGGCTCAGTTCCACCCGCATGTCGCCGCGCAGGGCCGCATCAAGGTTCGACAACGGCTCGTCGAACAGGAACACCTTGGGGTTACGAACGATCGACCGCCCGATGGCAACGCGCTGGCGCTGTCCGCCGGACAGTTGCCCCGGTTTCAGATGCAGCTTGTCGGTCAGTTGCAGGATGTCTGCCGCACGCCCGACCTTTGCCGCGACCTCGGCCTCGGGCAATCTGGCGACGCGCAGGGGAAAGGCGATGTTCTCAAACACCGTCAGGTGGGGATAAAGCGCATAGGACTGGAATACCATGGCAATGCCGCGATCCACCGGCGCCTCGCGGCTGACATCGCGTCCTTCGATCACGATGCGCCCCGATGTCGCCTCTTCCAGCCCCGCGATGATGCGCAAGAGCGTGGACTTGCCGCAGCCCGACGGACCGACAAAGACCACGAACTCCTTGTCGCGGATGGCAAGGTCGATGCCGTGCAGCACATGTGCCGACCCGAAGGATTTGGTGACGTTCTGCAGATCAAGCGTGGCCATGGTGTCTCCGGCAGACGGACAAAAGACGGCGGGCGGGCAACCGAAACGGTCGCCCGCCCGGCGAGGTCACTTGATTTCGGCCAGCGAGGCGGCGGCCTCGGTGACAAGTGTGTCGACATCACCCTCACCCAGCAGGACGCCCTGGATCATCGTGGTGAACACGCCTTGCAGCGATTTGAAATCCGTTACCAGCGGCTCCGGCCCGCCGGTGCTGATGCCGTTCACGAAGATCTGCCAGAATTCGTCCCCGACATAATAGGGCGCCGCAACACCGGCCTTGTCATACTGCAGGATCGGCGTCAGCCCCCAGGACTTGTCGAGGTCATACTGCGCCTCGCCCGATGTCAGGGCCGCAGCGAGTTTCTGGGCCGCAGCCTCCACCGCCGGATCCTTCTGCTTGAAGACGACAATGCTGTCGGTGATCAGGATGGTCCCCGACACGCCTGACGGGCCTGCCGGTACCGGCACGATCAGCTGGTTGATTTCCGGCTTGTGCTGGCCCTTGCCCCAGGGCCCGTTGACATACATCCCCAGCTTGCCATCGTTGAACAGATCTTTCATCTGGTCGCGTTCCCAGGCCGTCGGGCCTTCCTGCATGTAGGGCAAGAGGTCCGCATAAAGCTGCAGGGTTTCGCGCGTCTCCGGGCTGTCCAGCGTCACCTCGCCGGTATCGGCATTCAGCACCGAGCCGCCGTTGGAATAAAGGAAATCCAGGAACATGTGCATCGTGTTGTCAAAGTCCTTGCCGGCGATGCCGATGCCCGCAACGCCTGCGCCTTCCTTGATGCCCTTGGCCATCGCCTTCATCTCGTCCCAGGTCTTGGGGCCGACACATTCCATCCCCGCCGCCTTGACGACATCGCAGTTGATGTACAGCGCCTTGGTCGAAAAGGCGTGCGGATAGCCCCAGTACTTGCCGCCATCCGATACGGTTTTCAAGACGCCCGGCTGATACAGCGCCTCCATCTCGGGCGTGATCTGCGCGGGCACGATCAGGTCATTGGACGACAGCTGCTTCAGCGTGCGCGACCCCATATAGGCGACCGCGACGGGATCACCGGCGGCCGCCAGGGTCAGCGACTTGTCCTGACATGTGCCCCATGGAACCGCCTCCATCGCAACGGTGACGCCGGGATTGTCGGCCTGGAACTTGTCGATCACGACCTGATCGGCAGGGCGCACCTCGCCGCCGCACATGATGAATTTCAGCTCTTGCGCTTGTGCCGACAGCGCGGTCCCGCCCAAGAGCATGGCCGAGACGGTCAGGGTCTGCAGATGTTTCATTCGTCTTTCTCCCGTTGTTGAACGTCGGTTTCTTGGTCGTCACTCTTTCATGGCACCGGCGGTCAGCCCGGCGACGAGGTACTTTTGCAGGAACAGGAAGATCACCATGACCGGCAGTACGCCGACCAGCGCCGCAGCCATCATCTCGTTCCAGGTTGTCGTCTGATAGCCGATGAATTCGAACAGGCCCGCAGGCAGCGGCTGGTATTCGCGGATGTTGTTGAAGGTGATCGCGAACAGGAACTGCTGGGCATAGGCCGCGATGAACACCGACACGCCGACCACGATCAGCCCCGGCACCGCCAGCGGCAGCACCACGCGGCGCAGGGTATAAAGGCGGCTTGCGCCATCGACATAGGCGGCCTCTTCCAGTTCCTTGGGGATTTTCTCAAGGTAGGAGCGAAGCAGCCAGATGCCGGTCGGGATCAGGAAAGCCACCCCCGGAATGATCATCGCCCAATAGGTGTTCAGCATCCCCAGAGTCCGCAGCACACGGTAGAGCGGGATCAGCAGGACCGCGCCGGTGAACATGTTGACGCCCAGAAACGCGCCCAGGCTTGCCGACTTGAACGGAAACTCCAGCCGCGCATAGGCATAGGCCGCAGGGATGACAAAGATCATCGTCAGCCCCGTCACCGACAGCGCGATGAAGATCGAGTTTGCGATATAGCGACCCAGAAGCGGCACCGTGACCCACATCCGTTCATAGGCGTCAAAGCCGAACCCGTCAGACCAGAACTGATAGGGGCTGCGGAACAGATGCTCCATGGGGCGCAGGCTGGTCATGAACATCTCGAAGAACGGCAGCAGCATGAAGGTCAGGAACAACGCGATCGCGGCGTAGATGCCGATCTTTTGCAAAAGGCTGTAGCGGTCCATCAGCATGTCATTTCACCGCATATTTCCGGTTCACCCAGGTCAGCACCCGCAGATAGACCAGACTGAACGCCGCCAGCAGCACCACGATCACCACGGCACGCGCAGCACCCTCGCCGAACTTGAAATTGCCGATCGCGGTCTTGTAGGTGTCGATGATCATCGTCGTGGTGCCGCCGCGCGGCCCGCCTTGCGTCAGGATCCAGATGATTTCGAAACTGTTGAAGGTCCAGATCGCCGACAGCAGCGCCATCGACACGATCACCGGCATGATCTGCGGGATGGTGATGCGCCGGAAGCGGTACCAGCGCCCCGCCCCGTCGACCCAGGCCGCCTCGTACAGATCGCGGCTGACGCCCTGCATCGCGGCCAGAAAGAACAGGCTGACCATCGGCGTACCGACCCAGACATCGGTCAGGATGGCGGCGTAAAAGGCCGAGGTCTTGTAGGCGAGGATCTCATAAGGCCCGTCGATCAGCCCCGTGCGCATCGCGACACCCGAGATCAGCCCGAAATAGCCGTTGTACAGCCACAGCCAGCCGATGCAGCCGATGGCGATCGGGATCACCCAGGGCGGCATGACCAGCACCCGGAACAACCCCCGCCCCGGCACCGCGGCATTCAGCAAGGTCGCCCCGATCAGCCCGAACACCAGTTTCAGCCCCACCGACAGCACCATCCAGAAGAACGTCCGCCCGATGATCTCGTAGAACCGGGGCGAGGCCATCAGCTTTTCATAGTTGGCCAGGCCCACCCATTCCTCGCCGCCCATGTCGGCATTGGTGAAGGACAGACGCACCGTTTCAACCAGCGGCCAGGCGACAATGACGGCGATGAAAATCAGTGCGGGCGCGATCAGGCACCAGGCGAAAACCGACTCTGTCACGGCACGGCGGCGTGCGGGCTGCGTGGTTCTGCCAGTGTCGGCCATGCGATCCCCGTGACATCGAACACGGCGGCGCAGGGCTGCGGCCACCGAATCCCCCCCATTGCCTTAACGATACCAAAACTTTTTCGAATTACTACCTACTTAATACCAATTATGGAGAAAATTGGCAATTTTGGAAGTTTTTGCTTGTTTTTGCGTCAGATTCTGGGGCATCCTGCGCGAAAGACCAGTATTGGTCATTTTTGAATAATACCAATTTACGGGGTCAGGCGCAGCATGGACGCTCTTGCCTTCTTCAGGCCGCCTAGCTGGTTCCGTGCGGGGCGCGGACCGCGCTATGAACAGCTTTACCGCCATCTTGCCGAGGCCATCGCGGCGGGCGACCTGCCGGTTGCAAGCCAGTTGCCGCCCGAACGCGAACTGGCCGAGATTGCCGATGTCAGCCGGGTGACGGTGCGCAAGGCCGTGGCCCAACTGGTCGAGGATGGCGTGCTGGAACAGCGCCGGGGGGCGGGAACCTTCGTGAAGTCCCCGCGGGCCAAGCTGGAACATTCGCTGTCGGCCCTGCTGTCGTTTACAGAATACATGCGCCAGCGCGGCAAGGCATCTTCCAGCCGCATCCTGCGCCGGGGAATTTTCCTGCCCAACCCGGATGAACAGATTGCGCTGGGTCTGGGCGGGACCGACCGGGTCGCCCGCGTCGATCGCCTGCGCAGCGCCGACGACACGGTGATGGCCCTGGAGTGGTCGTCTCTGCCCACCGACATCCTGCCTGACCCCGATGCTGTGGAAACCTCGCTTTATGACGTGTTGCGCGCCGCAGGCACGGCGCCGACCCGTGCGGTTCAGCGCATCACCGCGGTCAACGTGACGGGTGCGGATGCCAGACTGTTGAACCTGCCCGAGGGTGTTGCAGTGCTGCGCATCGACCGCACCGCCTATCTGCCATCCGGTCGCCCGATCGAGTTCACGCGCGGCCTGTACCGGTCCGACATCTATGATTTCGTCGCCGACCTGCGGCTGGAGCAACCGGCGTGACCCTGACCTTTTCCGCCCGCATCGAGGGCCGCGAGATCGCCTGCGAGATCGGCAGCGACGAAAACCTTGCCGCGCCGGTGTTCTGCTTTTCCCTGATGGCGGCACCGCGTGTCGTCTCTGGTGGCACGATGGTGCGCCGGGTCGCGGGATATGGCGAGGTGCAGTTGCCGGATCTCAATGCAGGCGAGGTCGCGCATGTGCGGCTGGCGCACGAGAACCCCGACTACGCGCCCCGCAACCGCGCCTGGCTGCCGCTGGGAGCGTATTTGCGCGTCAGGAACAAGACGATGCCGCTTCCACCGCTGGCGCTTGGCATTGGTCCGGCCGACGATGCGCCCGAGTCCCCCCCTTTCGACGGCCTTCGCCTGATCCCGCAACCGACCGGCTGGCGACCCAGTGGAGGCACGCTGACGGCCATCGGCTTTGCGGGCGATCGCAAGGCTCTGGGACCCGTCGCCCGGCTGGCAGCCCGCCTTGGATTGCCCCCGTTCCTGACAGCCAGCGGTGCGCCCGTCGCTATTGAAACGGATCCGTCTTTGCCGGCAGAGGCTTACGTTCTGATCCTTGAGGCAACATCCATCACCCTGCGCGCCGCTGGCCCCGCAGGCATTTTCGCTGCCGGCATCACGCTTTTGAACCTGCGCGAAACCTATGGCGAGAAACTGCCCTGCGGCACCATCACCGACGCCCCGCGCTTTGGCTATCGTGGCCAGCACCTCGACTGCGCGCGGCATTTCTTTCAGATCGCGACGATCCGTCGCCTGCTGGACGTGATGGCCCTTTTCAAGCTCAACCGCTTTCACTGGCACTTTGCCGATGACGAAGCGTTCCGCCTGCAGGTCGACTGCGCCCCCGACCTCTGGCGGCTGACCGCCTTTCGCGGCGAAGGCCTGCCCGTCCCCGGCGTCTTTGGCGGCGGCATCCGGGCGGGCGGCAGCTATTCCAGGGCAGATGTCGCCGCCCTGATCGCCCATGCCATCGACCTGCACATCGAAATCCTGCCCGAGATCGAGGTGCCCGCCCACAGCTATTGCATCAATGCGGTGATCCCCGGCCTGACCGACCAGTCCGACCCCCTGCCCGAGGTCAGTATCCAGGGCTATCCCCGCAACATCCTCAACCCTGCCAAGCCCGAGACCTGGGCGCTGCTGGAACCCCTGACGACCGAGGTGGCGTCGTTGTTCCCCATCGGCATCCTGCACCTTGGCTGCGACGAATTGCCCCCCGCCGCCTGGGACCAGTCGCCCGCCGCAAGTGCGCTGAAATCGCGTGAGGGGCTGCAGGGTCGCGACGACCTGCAAGGGTGGACAATGGCGCGGCTTGCCGGACGCCTGACCGCCCAGGGCATCCGCCCCGCCGCCTGGGAAGAGGCCGCCAAGGGTGCCCAAGGCGGCATCGGGCACAATGCGCTGCTGTTTTCATGGACTGGCCAGGGTCCGGGGGTCGCCGCCGCGCGAATGGGACATGATGTGGTCATGTGCCCGGCGCAGCACACCTATCTCGACATGGCCCACACCGCCGACCCGGACGACTGGGGTGCCGCCTGGGCTGGCTTCATCGCGCTGGAGGATACCGTTTCGTGGAAGCCTATACCGAAAGGCGCCGAAGACATCGCGCAGCGTGTCGTGGGCGTGCAGGGCTGTTTCTGGGGCGAATTCACGACCGAGGACGCCCAGATGGAACCGATGCTGGCGCCGCGGATACTGGGGCTGGCAAACAAGGCCTGGGATGTGAATGACAGCGTGGACGGGGTGGGGCTGCGCGCGCTTGCCGGGCATTATGCGCCGGTGTTCGACCGCATCGGGTGGGCGCGGTATCGCATGGCGTAGGAGAGGCTGGTGGAGCCGAGGTCCACCAAACTGCTAAACCAATCTGACGCAAACCTATCTCATATCATCCTGTTTTTATTGCTATCATATCCGTGTTCATGTATCAATCTGTTTCATGTTGACGCAATCTGTCCCACCATTGTCCCACCAAAGCGCATGCCAAGTGGTGGGATGATTGGAGGGTCAGGCGAGCGGAAGGGATTGGAAATGCCGCTGACCGTCAAGGGGATCGAGGCCAAGCGCGAGCCTGGGATGTATGGGGATGGCAGTGGTCTTTACCTGCGTGTCGGGCCAACGGGCGCAAAGAGTTGGATTGTCAGAACGGTGATCCATGGCAAGCGCCGGGAATTGGGCGTCGGCAGTGTCGACCTGGTCTCTCTCGCCCATGCGCGCGAGAAGGCCACGGAACTGCGCAAGGCGGCACGGGCCGGGCGAGACCCAGATGCAGAGCGCAAGGCGATTGTGCGGGCTGCCAAAGAGGCCGCAGACCGAAATCAGATGACCTTTGGCAAAGCAGCCGAAGCCGTCCACGCGACACTTCTCCCCAAATGGAAGAACAAGAAGCATGCCGACACCTGGCTCAGCGGCTTGAAGCTTCATGCCTTTCCACGCCTTGAGAACAAGCCGATCCAGTCGGTCACGCGCGCCGATCTTGTCAAAGTGCTTGAACCCATCTGGACATCGAGGGTTGAAACCGGTCGGCGCGTTCGCCAGCGACTTCACACGATCTTTCAATGGGCCAAGGGCGAGGGACACTTTCAAGGCGAAAACCCCGTTGATCAGATCGGGCTTGGTCTATCGCAGGTCCGCAAGGTCAAGACGCACCTTGCCGCGCTGCCTTGGCGTGAGGTGCCAGGCTTCTGGTCACAACTGACCGACCGAGACAGCATTTCATCTGCGTGCCTGCGTTTCATCATCCTGACGGCAGCGCGGTCTGGCGAGGCGCGCGGGGCAAACTGGCAAGAGATCGACTTTGAGGGAGCAACTTGGAATGTTCCTGCCGACCGCATGAAGCGTGGTAAGCCGCATCGGGTGCCGCTGGCGCCTGAAGCTGTGGCAATCCTTGAGAACATGCGCGGTCTTGACCCCGTGCTGTGCTTCCCCTCCCCAAAGCGCGGCAAGGACGGCGTGCGGCCTCTTAGCGACATGGCGTTCAAGCTGATGTTCGGCCGCATGGGTGTTGACGGCTTCACGACGCATGGCTTCCGGTCGGCTTTCCGGGACTGGTGCAGCGAAAGCGCGAAGGCTGACCCCGAGCTAGCCGAGGCGGCTCTAAGCCACGCCACAGGCAACTCTGTGGTTCAGGCTTATGCTCGTTCTGATCTCATGGACCGGCGGCGGGAATTGATGAACGCTTGGGCGCGCTATGCGACGGGGGCGATTGCAGGTGACGTTGTGCAGTTGGTACGCGCGTGACGAAAGCGCCTACGCCAGCCGAGGTTGCGGCGCTTGATCTTGAAATTCGCCAGGAAATTCGTGCGATCGAGGCGGAGTGGGAGGAAGAGGTCGAGGCGCACCGGCGCGTCTTGGATCAACATCTTGAGCTCCTAGCTTGGTTGCACAGGCAGATTAAGTCGCCTTTTCCGCTTAAGGATCAATCGAAGTGGCCCAGCGTTTGGCTCTTAAACTGGGACGCCTTCAGTGACCTCGTTCTGGTTGACCCTCTGCTGTTCGATCTCGCCAGGCATCAGGCCGCGGCTGACCTTCGGTGTGGACCGGACCGCCCCATAAACATGGTCCAAGGGTTCAGCATCATCGGCCGTGCCGCTGCGTTGCTTGAGGCAGAACGACCTTCACAAAAGGGCGTTCCATTGGGTCGCATTGGCGTGAAACTGCTGACGATGCGCATCCGCGATTTGCTTGATGAGGAGAACCACTGGGAAATCCGCAGGGCTGAAAAGACGACTGACGACCCTTGGGATTGGCCACCGCTTGACGAAGTGGCCACTTCTAGAGCGCTGGTCGAGCGCCTCAATCAGCATCCGGTCCTCGCAGACTTTCCAAATGCTGTGCCTCAACCCGAGGCAATCAGAGACATTTTCAGGGGCGCACGACGTAACAGCAGGTCGAAGCGGCAAGGTTGACGGAGCGTGGGGAGGTTTCGGGCCGTGTGCATTCGTTGATGTGCAGCGCCATGCGATGGTTTGGCATCAGGTTAACGAGAAAGGCCACCAGATGACAAAACGCCCGCTTCCCTCTTACAGCATGGACGTCCGCGAAGTCGCTCAGTACTTCAACGCCAGCGTCTCAACCGTCTGGCGTTGGGAAAAGACTGGGATCATTCCCAAGTCCTTCAAAATCGGCGGGCTGACACGCTGGCGTCGATCTGAGATCGAGGGCGTCACCGCAGGTAACAGCGTGGCCGCATAGCCCGAACATGAAAGAGCCCCAGCCCTTCACTCAAGGACCGGGGCTCCAAAAGGAACAGCCTTCCAGGGGCGCTTCCGGGCAAAACTGACGTTATACGATAACAACAGTCACGGCAAGTTCGACCTCTCGGCGGGCTCCACAAGGAGCGCCCAAATTGGGCATTTTCGCAAAGTATCAGCCGGTCTATGCAGCGCACGGCATCCCGACCTTTCCGACCGAAGGTAAGAAGCCAGCCGTCAGCGGGTATCAGACAATAGGCAGCCGTCTGTCGGGTCAGCTTCCTCTAAAATTTCCTGAAGCCGAAGCGCTGGCATTCGTGGCAGGGACGCGCACGCGCGTCACGGTCGTCGACATCGACAGTCCCAATGATCAACTCTTGAACGACACCCTTAAGCGCTTCGGGGAGACACCGATCATGGTTCGCTCGCCGTCCGGTGGGTGCCATCTTTGGACTTGCCCGGAAAATGTGGAGAGCACCAACTGAGGAACCAGGAGGTGTTCTATGGGAAACGGGAACAGACCGACGCCGGAGTTTCGGCGTGAAGCGGTGCGGCTCGCACTGACCAGTGGCCGGACGCGGCGGGAGA
>JAJNPS010000022.1 GCA_021155205.1 Rhodobacterales bacterium | reverse complement strand
TCGCCGTCGCCAGATACATCGACGGGTTCTATAACCCCATCAGGCGGCATTCATCGCTCGGCTTCCAAAGCCCCATCGCCTTCGAGCGAAAGGTCCGGGAAGTGAGCTAAACGCTCTCCACAAAAGTCGGGCAAGTCCAGTTCCGACCTCCTCGACGTGGGCGCGTGCGCATGTTGAGGGCCGCCTTGAGCCCGGCACCTTGGGCTATGAAATCCTGAAGTCCGGGATGATGTTCAAATCCTTCCCCATGACCTACACCGTGAACCAATTCCGCCGGATCATGGCTATGCCGACCGTTGCAGGCCGGGTCATGTACTTCGTCGACCTTGCGGCTGGCGCAACCGTCATGGGCGCAGTTGCCTTGCAGCTCGCAGAGGTCGTGAACGGCAACGATCCGCAGGACATGACGAACGGGGCCTTCTGGGCATCGGCGGCGGTGCGGGGTGGCGTGTTTGGCATCGCAGGCGATGTGGCCGGTGCCACGCAGTCCCCCTTCGGCGGATTGGGAACCTATACCGCGGGGCCTGGTATTGCTCTCATGCAGGACTTGGCGCGCCTAGTGACGTCAGGCTCGGACTTTCCAACCGAAACAGTCAAACTCGCCAACCGGTACATGCCGGGAGGTGATCTGCCCGCCCTCGGTGTCGCGCTCGACCGGCTGTTCTTTGACCGCCTTCAGCTGATGCTCGATCCCGAAAGCATCAATGCCATGCACAGGGTGGCACGTCAGCGGTCCAATGGCAGGGCGTCAGAGGCTTATTGGCTTCCAGGCGAGGCGCTGCCCAGTCGAATGCCTGACCTGAAGGCTGCAATTGGCGGCTAGCGTGTGGCTCGCACGTGAGCAACACCACCCCCCTGACCACTTTTCCGGCCCGTGCGGTTCCGTGCGGGCCTTTTTCTGTTGATCTTGCGCGGCGTGTTGAAAAGTTACCCTCATGTCTCATTCCTTACGAAAGACGCGCCCTCAAATGCCACTGCACGCGCCTAGGGAGCGGGAGAGAGGCCCATCCGGCCTTTATGTTTCCTTGGTGACCGTTGCGGTACATGATGCGGCACGCGTGCTTGCGAGGTGGAATTTGGTCCTACCGCCGAGGCAGGGGCAAATTCGGGACGTGGGCCTAAAGGACATCGAGCAAAGAGCACTCCCTTCGGATCAAAAACTTTGACTAACCATCAACATCCCGGTTGCGTATGTGGACCTCAAACCAGTTATGTTGATCCATGTTTAACCGAGGGATCCTATGAAAACTATTTCCGCGCTCTGTTTTGTTCTGCTTGCTGGCTGTGTTTCCGAACCCGGCACTGCGCCGACGACGCCCGAGGGATGCCCGGTGTCCTATGGCGGCGAAATGATGCAGGCATACACGCGAGCCTGCATTGCGGCTTACAACGAAGAGAAGGCCAGACTAACCGGTGGGACCGTCACTAAATGCTTTCCAGGCGGCGACGGCACAGTGACCTGCGTTTCAAACTGATCAAGCGGGATCTGAAACCAAAAGGTCAGCCATCCACGTCCTGTGGAGGGCGCTGATAGCTGTAAAATGCCTGAGGCTTTGCCTGCCGCGCGTCGATGTTAACGGCGACGGGCGAAACCTTGGCATCGCCTGCAAGAAACTCGACCATGCGAGCGCGGATCGCCTCGCTCTTGCTGTTCAACATCAGATCGAGAGCCACCTCGAAGGCACGTGCCTTGAGGTACGCCCGTTTCACATCGGCATCTGCCACGAACTGGCGCTGCACCTCCTGCAAATGATCGCGCACCGCGGGCCGTTTCATCGCCTTGTGATAGCCCTGTCGGGAAATGCCGGCACGTTCGCAGGCAGCGATGATGGTCAGCCCTTCCACAACAGTCAGCCTGATCGCTTCCTGAAGCTTGTGGGACAGACGGGCGGGGCGCGAGGGAAGGCACACGATGTTTTTCATATGATCAACCTGCCCCAAGCTGACCAGACCGAAAATGCACGCTCTATAAGCATCAAGGCGGCGCTCGCTGGCCGTCCCTCTGGACGCCACATCCGAACCCAAAAGCGTAAATCGCCAAATCTATCTGCCGCTAACTTGGCGACAGGAAAAACACGGGGCGTAGACGCAAGAGGGCCCGGTCTTCCTCAGCCAGCTTGTCGTAGTAGGCCATCCAGTTTTCCAGAAACGAGATGCCGTAACGGGGCCTGCGTCGCGACCCGCCCGTTACCGTTGCAAAGTCGAGGGTAAGCTGGCGCCATTCCCGTATTGGATCCAAAAGGAGGACTGCGGGATGAGGCTGTTTGTCGGACTGGACGTGTCGCTGGAGAAGACCGCGATCTGCGTGATCAGCGAGCATGGGAAGATCGTGAGGGAGTCGCAGGCGGCCAGCGAGCCGGAAGTGCTGATACGCTGGATGGGGGACCTCGACGGCACCATCGCCGTCATCGGCCTGGAAGCCGGTCCCTTGTCGCAATGGTTGTACCGCGGGCTGACCCAGGCTGGACTTGACGTCGTGCTGATGGAAACCCGGCAGGTGAAGGGGGCGCTGAAGGCCATGCCGATCAAGACCGATCGCAGGGATGCCGAAGGGATCGCGCGCCTGCTTCATCTGGGATGGTTCCGACCGGTTCACTGTAAATCTGTGTCAGCACAAGAGGTTCGCGCTGTTCTGAACGCGCGCAAGGCAGTGCAACAGGGCTTCATCGCACTGGAAATGTCTCTTCGCGGGCTCTTGCGGAACTTTGGCCTGAAGGTCGGCTCCATATCGCGCGGCAGGTTCGAACAGCGCATTCGCGAATTGGCCGCGGGCAACCCGATGCTGGAAGCGGCAACAGAACCGATGCTGCGGGCGCGACTATCGCTCCGACAGGAGCTGGCCGGGCTGGAGCGCCGTGTCCGCCAGCTTGCCCAGGAGGATCCGGCCTGCCGCCGCATGATGTCCATGCCCGGAGTCGCTGCGGTGGTCGCATTGACCTATCGATCCGCGGTGGATGACCCTGGCCGCTTCACGTCCTCGAAGAAGGTCGGGCCTTGGGTTGGACTGACGCCCTCGCGAAACCAGTCGGGTGAGCGTGATGTCTCGGGTGGGATCACCAAGGCCGGCGACGTCAACCTTCGACGCGCTCTGTGCCAAGCCGCCACAGTTATGATGCACCGTGGCCGTTCGACCTGGCTCAGGACATGGGCCGCTCAGGTTGCCCGCCGCCGAGGATCGAAGCGTGCGATGGTCGCGCTGGCGCGCCGCATCGGTGTCATCCTGCATCGCATGTGGGTCGAGGGCACGGACTTCCGTTCCGATGGTCCCGCACCGAAGGTGGCCTGAGACGCAGGGCCCCAGCTGACGCCCGCCTGACGGCAGGCCTTCGAGGTCCCCCCAGGGACGCGGTTCCGATGATGCCGTGGTCTGGACTGTTGCCCGCTCCGCGAAGCACGCCAATGAGATGGGCACATCGGAATTGCATTGAACCAGCATCATGTTGGCGGCCGCTGCGCCGACCACGGACCGAAGCATGCACCCGGGGTGATCTCAGGCGAAGGCAGGCCCGAGATGGGCGACAAAAGACGATTGCCTCAACCCATCCGCTCCTCCGCGGGTGAAATCTCACGCCTAAAAGGGCTTGACCGGGACATCCCCGTTACCGAAGTCCTGACCCTAGGCCCAGTGTGTGATGCTACAAGATTGTCACTATCGCAACGGGAGGGTTTCTGTGCCAGGCTCTACACCGGAGCGCCAAGACCACGCACGCCGTTCGTGATCTGCCCTCGCGCCGATGCCTCCGGCGGGAGTATTTTGGCAAATCAGAAGCCGGATGGCGGTGGCAGGTGGCGGGCCCGCAGCGACCGTGAAGGCCGGGGTTTCCCGAGAGCCAGAGGTCTCAGGTGGGCACCAGATAGCAAGACCAGGATCCTGCCAGAGCCAGCCCCCATACGTTTGCTTATCGGCCACTGGAAATTGGGCCTTGCACGAGAAGAGCAGCACCCGCCACTGGTCAAGATAGGGCGGCGGCGGGAGCTTCGCAAGGCTGGACAGATGTTCACTTTTGGTTCATGATCGGCGGATGGATCAGGTCGTGGAAACCCTGCCAGCAATGCCGGGCCAGCGCCTTGCGCGCGGGGTCTGCCGGGCACTGCGGGCGCTGGATTTCGTGGTGGTGGAGGAACTGGTGCCCGCGCCCGATCTGCGCGTCGATGTGATGGCGCTGGGGCCAAGGGGCGAGATCTGGATCGTGGAATGCAAATCCGGCCGCGCCGACTATGTGGCCGACCGCAAGTGGCACGGCTATCTGGAATGGTGTGACAGGTTCTTCTGGGCGGTGGACGCGGATTTCCTGGCGGAATTGCTGCCAGAGGGGACCGGCCTGATCATCGCCGACGCCTATGATGCCGAGATCCTCGCGATGGGGCCGGAAACTGCGCTGCCGCCCGCCCGCCGCAAGGTGATGGTGCAGAAATTCGCCCGGCACGCCGCCCTGCGGCTGCAGGCTCTGCGCGATCCTACCGCCGTTTTCCTTTAGACCGCCCGTCCGCCACGGCCCGTGCCGCTTGGGCAGAAGCACGCAGTTCCTCGGCGATTTCTTCGGCCTCGTCGGGGTTGAAGTCCAATGGGATTTCGATCCCGCCATCCGCCTCGATGTAGATGCGCACCATCCCAAGATCGGTCGGCCCGATCTGGATGTTTGCGGCGACGTTGCTTTCTTTGTCGATGCCCATGGCGGTCCCCCTTGCGCGACATGAGGCGTATCTTGTGGCGGCGGATCGCGCAATCCTTCCCCTTGCATTCACGGGGTCGGCGGCGTAAGTCCCGACGCGAGTGCCGACATAGCTCAGTTGGTTAGAGCACCAGATTGTGGATCTGGGGGTCCCCCGTTCGAGCCGGGGTGTCGGTACCATCATTGCCCTACAACGCGACAGCCTTGCCCGTGCGGATGCTTTCATCCGCCGCCAGGCATATACGCAAGCTCTGCACCGCATCCTCGATAGCCCTTGTCAGGTCGATATCCTCGGCAATGGCGCGCAGCATGTAGGCCTGTTCCAGATCGCACAGCCCCTGATGCCCCGGCTCGTCGCCCGTGTCGATCCGCCGGTCGCCGGTCGGCTTGTGCAAGAGGATGCCGCCGACCCTGGTATGTCCGTCGATGTCCGACGACGCGCCCTTGTCGCCATCGACGATGGAGACCGCTCCGTTCGGGCTGACGATATCCTTCACGAAAAATGCGGTTTCCGACATCATCGGACCCCAGCCCGCCTCATACCAGCCGACCGAGCCGTCGGCAAAGACGACCTGCAACTGGCCGTAGTTGTACATGTCGGGCGCAATCTCGTCGGACAACCGCAGGCCCATGCCCTGCACGCGGACGGGTTTGGCCTCCGTCACCTGGCACATCACGTCGACATAATGCACGCCGCAATCCACCAGGGGCGAGGTGGAGCGCATCAGGGCCTTGTGGACCTCCCATTCATGCCCCTTGGACTGCTGGTTCAGGTTCATGCGGAAGACATATGGCCCGCCCAGCGCGCGCGCCTCGGCGATCAGGCGCTGCCAGCTGGGGTGGTGGCGCAGGATGTAGCCCACGACCAGCTTGCGGCCCGTCCGGCGAGCGGTGTCGGCGACGCGGACCGCATCGGCGACCGTGGTAGCAAGGGGCTTTTCGACAAAAACATGCGCCCCCGCCTTCATCGCCTGGACGGCAAGGTCGGCATGGCTGTCGGCATAGGTTGCGATGACGACCAGGTCGGGGTTCAGGGCCAGGCCTTCGTCCATCGTCTGGAACTGAGGATACGCCTGGAGTTCCTCGGGCAGGGCGGGGGTGGAGCGGTTCACCAGACCCACGATCTGCACCGCCGGGCTATGGTGATGCGCCAGCGCATGGGACCGCCCCATGTTCCCCAGACCCACGATCAGAACGCGCGCGGGCGGCATCAAACCTCCAACCTCGTCGCGTCGCCCACAGCGACTTCAAGCCCGGTCCGGCGCGACTGGATGGCGGCGAAGGCCAAGGCGAGGCTATGCAGGTTCTCCGCAGCGCCATTGGCAGGCTCCGCGTTGTCTTCGATGGCGACCAGCAGCGCCCCCATCGCCCCTCGGAACCCGTCATTGAACCAGGTGCCTTGCAGGTCGGGTCGGGCCACGCCCTCGGCTGTTATCAGGGTTACACGCTGCACGCCAAGGTCCGGCCCGTCGCTTTGCAGGCTGCCCTTGGTCCCGGCGATATAGGTCGTATCGCGCGGGCCGTGCGGCGCGGCGCCGTCAAAGACCACAGACGCCTGACCCCCCGACATCCGCACAAGAACCTGCGCCATCAGCGGGGCCGCAGCCCTTTGCCCCCGCGCGGGGCTGGCCATGGCGAACACGCTTTCGACCCGGTCGCCCGCGATACTGGCCAGAAAGTCGAACCAGTGGATGCCGAAGTCGTAAAGGATCAGGTCCTCGATCCGCTCGAACGGAGTGCCTGCGATCCAGCCGTGGTTCCAGTGGATCGACACATGGGCAGACAGCACCTCGCCGATGACCCCGGCCCGCACTGCCTGACGCATATATGCCAGATGCGGGGCCCAGCGGCCGTTCTGATTGACCGCCAGCTTGACGCCATTGTCGCGGGCAAGCCGGACAAGGCGGTGGCCGTCGTCGAGGTCGAGGACAAAGGGCTTTTGCGACAGGACGTGTTTGCCCGCGCGCAGGGCGGCCTCGATGATCGGCAGGCGGTCGGCGGGGTGGGGGGTGATGTCGACGACGTCGATGGCGGGGTCGGACAGGATGTCGGCATAGCTGTCGGTCACGCGGGCCTTTGGGGCGAAGTATTGCGCCGCCGCCTCGGCCTTGGCGAGCGAGCGGTTGCAGATCGCGGCAACCTCCCAGCCCGCGATGCGATAGGCATCGAGATGCGCCGAGACGATCCCGCCCGCGCCGATGACTCCGATGCGCGGGCGATAGGCGCGGGGCATCGGCGGCTGGTAGGGCAGGGCGGGGCCGGCAACCTCGGGCAGGGTCGCTGTCTTCAGCGCATAGGTGTCAGCGTCGGGGATACTCATGGGACCAGCGGCAGGGTGCGTTTTTCGCGGGCGGATTGGGCGGCGGTATCGACGATGCGCTGGCCAAGGAGGCTGACCTCGGGATCGAGCGGGCCGGTCAGCGGTTCCCCCCGCGCGATGCAGCCGAGCACGTATTCGATGGCATTGCGCCGCCCCTCGGGCAGGGGATCGGCGAGGATCGCATGCGCCTCGGGCCGGGCACGGGTCTGCACCGTCACATGATCGGCATAGTCGAGGCTGCGGATCGTGCCCTCGCTGCCGACAAAGGCGAACCCGCATTGCGGCTGCGGCTGGGTGATCCAGGGATCGGTGAATGTGCCCCAGCGGGTCTCCATCTTGGACAGGCCCCGGTCATAGCGGCAGACGGTGATCGAATGCTGGTCGACCTCGATCCCCGGCGTCTGGTCGGTGGTGGAGGTGACTTCAATCGGGGCCTTGCCGCCCAGGAACCAGGTGCCAAGCGTGGCCCCATAGCCGAGGTAGTCCAGAAGGCTGCCGCCCCCCGCGCTGCGCTTGTACCACCATGATGTCGTCTTTTGCGCCTCCACCTCTTCGCGCGTGACTTCGACCTTGTCGGCGAGATGGTAAAGGGGGCCACGATTGCCGTCGTAGAAATGCACCTCCAACAGGTCGCCGATCACGCCCTGGTCGATCAGCCGTTTGGCGGTGACGTGGGACGCAACCCAGGCCAGCGGCCAGTTGATCGCCATGAGTTTCCCCGTGGGCTTCATCGCCGCGATCATTGCGCGGGCATCGGCGACCGAGGCGGCAAAGGGCTTCTCGACAAAGACGTGGCAGCCATAGGCGGCAAGGCGTCCGGTATAGGCAGCATGATCGGCGGTGGCGGCACAAAGCATCGCGAGGTCCGGCTTGGCCGCCGTCATGCAGGCGTCGAAATCGGTAAAGACGCGGTCCGGGGGGATGTTGAAATTTGTAACGGCGCGGGTCATTTTAGCCGGGTCCGGATCGAAAATCCCCGCGATTTCTGCATCCGGATGGTCCGCGACGAGCCGCAAGAGGTCGCCCATGTGCATATGGTCGAAACTGATGCCGACGATCTTGTATCTTGCCATCCAAACCTCCCTCAGCTGCGGTCCGTCAGGCGGATATAGAGCGCGGTCACCAACAGGATGATCAGCCCGAACAGGATGCGCCGCCCGCCTTCGGGGATTTGCATCAGCGTCAGCATCGTCACAAGGACAGTCAGAATCAGCGCCCCGATGATGGTGCCGCCATAGCCGCCGCGTCCGCCAAAGATCGAGGTGCCGCCGATGACAGCCGCCGCAACCGAAGGCAGGTCAAGGGGCAAGGCGAGCGACAGGGATGCAGTCTTGATCTGGCCAAGATAGAGCAGCCCTGTCAGTCCCGCGATGACGCTCGACAGCGCATAAAGCAGGAACTGGACCTGCCAGACGCGCACGCCGGACAGCCTCGCCGCTGCCTCGTTCGACCCGATGGCATAGAGCAGTCGCCCGAACCCGGTGCGCCTCTGCGCCCAGATGATTAGCACCGCAAAGGGGGCAAAGACGATCAGACTGTTCGGCAGGCCAAAGCTGCGGCCGGTGCCGAGCCAGACCAGAAACTCGGGGATCTGCACGCCGGTCGCGATGACGAAGCGCTGGTAGACCAGCAGGCAGCCGTTGACGATCAGCGCCGTGCCCAGCGTCATGATCAGCGGATGCACGCGGGCGATGGCGACACCAAAGCCGTTCAGCAGACCCACGAACACCGCACAGGACATCGCGATCGCGATGGCTGCGGGCGCCCCGACAATCGGCGCCAGGGTGGCCGAGACATAGGCGGTGATCGTGGCCACGGTGCCCGCCGACAGGTCGATGCCGCCGGTCAGCATGGTCAGCGTCTGGCAGGCCGCCAGCATGGCCAGGGGAATGGCGATCTTGATCGTATTGCTGAACCAGAACGTGCTGATGATCGCGGGGTTGAGGATCGCCAGCACCCCGATCAGCGCAAACAGCAGGATGACCAGCGGGATCAAGGGGTTGTCCACCATCCGGCGGCCAATGCGTCCCATCGTGGTCGGCTGGTCGGCGGTCATGCTCATGTGCGGCGCCCCCGTGTCGCCAATACGGCGCCGAACATGACGACGGCGACCATGATCGACCCCTCGATGATCGCGGCGACGTTGGGATCGACCGACATCAGGGTCAGGTCCAGCCGCACCAGACGCAGGACAAACACCGCCAGGATCGGCCCCAGGATGCCACCGCGTCCGCCACCCAGGACGACGCCCCCAAGGACGACGGCGGCGACAGAGGCCAGAAGGTAAGGGCCGGGGATCGGCTCTCCGATGCCGGTGCTCATGGTGACGGAAAGGCCACCGAGCGCCGCGAACAACCCGCAGATCGCATAGGCCGCGATCCGCGTGCGTCCGACTGGCACGCCGGACCGAAAGGCTGCCAGCTGGTCCGATCCGATGGCATAGAGCATGAGGCCCAGCTTGGACCGCCGGATCGGCACCCAGACCACTGCCACGCAGACGCCGAGGAAGACGACGCCCTTGGGCAGCCATTCGGTCAGGGCAGGGGGCACCCCCGGCAGGGTCACGCCGCCCACGATCAGCGCGCGCAGCCAGGGGGCCGCCCCGCCTCCGGGGGCATTCAGGACCAGAAGGGCGACGCCTTGCCACACAAACAGCATCGCCAGCGTGACCACGATGTCGGGAACCCGGGTCAGCACGATCAGCGCGCCGTTGATCGCCCCCATCACAAGTCCCAGTGCCAGCACCAAGATGACGACCAGTGCTGCCTCGCCATCGCCTGCCCCCGCCATCAGGACCGCCGCCGTGACGCTGGCCACCGACATCATCGCGGCGACAGAAAGGTCGATGCCGCCCGCGATGACCACGATGGCCATGCCCACGGTCGCCAGGGCAAAGGGCAGCGCCGACCGCGCCACTGAATCAAGCCCAGACACGCCGAAATCCGGCTGGATCAGCTTGGTCGCCACCAGCAACAGCGCCAGGAGCCCGACCAGCCCCAGCGTCCAGCCATCGCCCGCGAATATCCGCGTCATGCCGGGACTGCCCGCGCTTCGGTAAGCCCATAGGCCGCCCGCATCAGCGTCGGCTCATCGGCATCGGCGGCGTCGATCACGTCGACCACGCGGCCGTTGAAGATCACCACGGCCCGGTCGCAGGCGAGGCGGATTTCGGCCAGTTCCGAGGTGTAGAACAGAACCGCAGCGCCCTGATCGGCCAGATCGCGGACAAGGGCGTAGATCTGGCGCTTGGTGCGGATGTCGATCCCGCGCGTCGGATCGAACAGCAACAGCGTCTGCACCCCCTTGGCGATCCAGCGGGCAATCGTGACCTTTTGCTGGTTGCCACCGGACAGGCGGCGCACCTCGCCCTGCGCGCGGGTGTCGATCTGCAGCCGTTCAATCGCCGCAGTCACCCGCGCCGCCTCATCGCGCATCGGAATCGCACCCCATTTGCCAAACCGCGCGATCAGCGGCAGGGCGATGTTCTCGCGCACGGATCGCGGCATCAACAGCGCATGGGCGCGGTCGCCCGGCACCAGCGTCAGCCCGGCGGCGATGGCATCCGACGGGTGGGCAAAGGACGTCGGGTGGCCGTCCACCTCCAGTCTGCCGGCCAGCGGACGGCGTTGACCGCCCAGAACATCGAACAGCTCATCCTGTCCCTGGCCTTCCAGTGCCACGACGCCGAGAACCTCGCCCTTGTGGAGATCAAGGGAGACGTCCGACAGGCGGCTTCCGGCCTTCAGACCGCTTACCCGCAGGCGCGGGGTTTGCGCATTGGCCTGAGCCGTTCTGCGTTCGGTCGCCCGGCCCGAAGCCCTGGCGACCTCGGATCCCAGCATCATTTCGACGATGCGTTCTTCGATCCCGGGCTCGATGGCCACATCGCCGACCGTCGCGCCGTCGCGCAGGATCGTCGCACGGTCGCAGATGCGGGCGATCTCGGTGAAACGGTGCGAAATGTAGATGATCGACCGCCCGGCATCGGCCTGCGCGCGCACGACTGTCATCACCCGGTCGACAAGGTCGGTCGGCAGGGCGGCGGTCATCTCGTCCAGCATCAGGACGTCAGGTTCCGCCGCCAGGGATCGCGCAAGGTCAAGAATGCGCAAGGTGGCCAGCGGCAGACGCCCGATCAGCTCGTCAAGCCGCAAGCCGCTGATGCCCAGTTCGCTGACCCAATGGCGGAACGGATCCACCGGCGTGTCACCGAGCCGCAGGTTGTCCGCCACGTCAAGATCGGGGATCAGCGAGGGTTCCTGATAAACCGGCACCAGCCCCCATCTGCGCGCGGCAGCGGGCGATCCCACGGTGCTGTCGCGCCCCTTGATGCGGACATGCCCTGCGTCCGCCTTCAACGCCCCGGTCAGGATTTTGACAAAGGTGGATTTGCCCGCACCGTTCGCGCCCATCAGGGCGACGATCTGCCCCCTGGCCACCTGCAGCGACGCATCCCGCAGCGCCACGACCGCGCCAAAGCGCTTGGCCACGCCCTTGGCATCGAGAACGGGAGGGTGGGTGGTTGGGTCTGTCATGTTTGCATTCAAGAGTGAGAGCCTCTCCCCTAGCCCCTCTCCAAGGCGGAGAGGGGACGACTTACGGCACCCCTCTCCCGTGGGAGAGGGGATGGGGGAGAGGTTGCGGCTCTTACTCGCCCGGGCCCTTGCAGGCGATGATCTGGTCCATCGTGTAGGTGGTCCAGCCGGGGATCGACACCGAAACCGGCCATTCCGGCGACAGCTTCGGGTTGGCGGCGGCAGCAAGTTCGGCCTTGCCCGCATCGGTGTTGTTGGCCCAGACGACGGGATCGACCAGCACGGTCTTTGCGGCCGGCATCTTGCCGTCAAGGATCTGGATTGCCAGTTCCACGCCCGCACCGCCGACCGAGCCGGGGTTCGTCACGGCCGCGCCAACAAGTCCGGGGACCGATGACAGCTGGCCCACAAAGCCCGCATTGTCCGCACCCACGATCGGCACCAGCGGGGCACCCGATTCCACCATTGCATCAACGATCACGTTGTCGATGCCGCTGGTCCAGATGCCCTGGAACGGCACGCCCGCCGCGATGATGTCGTTGATCTGCTGCTTGCCCTGGTCCTGCTGCCAGCCGGTAAACACCTCTTGCGCGACGGTGATGCCGGGGTATTCGGCCATCGCGCGCTTGAAGCCCTTGTCGCGGTCATTGTCGGCACCGGCACCGGCAGCGCCGCGCATGTAGACGACCGCACCCTTGCCGCCCATCGTCTCGAACAGCCATTTGGCACCCAGATAGGCGTATTGCTCCTGGTTGTTGGACAGGATGTAGGCCGAAGGTTCCGTCACGGCCTGGTCTACCGCCACCACGACAATGCCCTTGTCCGTGGCCTCCTTGATCGCGGCGTTGACGCCGTCGGCGTTGGCGGGGTTCACCACGATGGCATTCACGCCGGCCTGGATCAGGTTGCGGATATCCTCAAGCTGGCCCGCCGCGTCCGTGTTGCGATGCGCGATGTTCAGGCTGGCGACCTTGCCCGAGGCCAGTGCCTGGGCCTTCATCGCGCAGACCATTTCCTCGCGCCAGCCGTTGCCCTGCACGGTGTTCGAAATGCCGATCTTGTAGCCTTCGGCCGACGCCATGCCGCCAAAGCCGATTGCCATGGCCAGAGCGATCGAGCCAAACAAGGTTCTCTTCATTGGTCTTCCTCCCATTCAGGTTCAAGTTTAGATGGTAACATATTGATCTACTTTGTAAATGGCCGAAGAACATCCCGCGCCAGCGCAAAACCGCGCTTGATGGCCACGTCCGATCCCTCGAAATCGCGGTCTTCGTGTTCGATGATCACCGGGCCGTCGTATCCCGCGCGGTAAAGCCCCGCGAAGGTTTCGGCCCAGTTGACTTCTCCGAGGCCCGGCATGCGGGGGATTTGCCAGCCCATGCCCGCCGAAAGG
The DNA here is from genome assembly GCA_021155205.1 of Rhodobacterales bacterium. Classification (GTDB taxonomy): domain Bacteria; phylum Pseudomonadota; class Alphaproteobacteria; order Rhodobacterales; family Rhodobacteraceae; genus JAJNPS01. The sequence goes on along the minus strand of JAJNPS010000022.1, from coordinate 22,779 downwards.
ATGCCATGTTCATAAAGCCCGTCGCGGTCGATCATCAGGTCCTTGGCGTGGACATGGACCATCCTGCCGCCAAATTCGCGGATGAACCGTGCCTGGTCGATCATCTGCCAGACCAGATGGCTTGGGTCGTAGTTCATCCCCACGGCGTCCCCCCATGCGTCGAAGATACGCCGCCAAACCTTTGGTGCATAGGCAATATTGTGCCCGCCCGGCCATTCGTCTGGGGAAAAGATCATCGGACAATTCTCAAAGGCGAGTGTCACTCCCGCGTCGCGTGCATGGGCGACGATGGCGGGGAAAATCGCCTCGGCGCGCGCCCAGTTCTGATCGACCGTCAGGGTGCGGTCGCCGCCGACAAAGGTGTTGACGACCCCGACCCCCATCATGCCAGCCGCGGTGATGACCTTTTTCAGGTGTCCGATCACGGCATCGCGGTGGGCGGCTTCGGCGTGAAGGGGGTTCGGGTAGTAGCCGAGGGCCGAAACCGCCAGCCCCTTGTCCGCCAGCATCGCCATGATCTCGGCACCCTGCGCGGGGGTCATGTCCTCGACCGGCAGATGCGCGGTTCCGGCATAGCGGCGTTTCTCGCTGCCCGCCGAGGGCCAGCAGGCAATTTCCAGCGCCTCGAAACCCGCGCTGGCCGACCACCGGGCGACCTCGGAAAGGCTGGAATCGGCAAAGGGCGCGGTCAAGAGCCCCAGTTTCATGTCCATCCCTCCAGATGTTCAGGCATGCGGCACCGCGACCCAAGCGCCCGTCCGCGCGCTTTGCAACACCGCATCGCAGACCAGCATTTCGTGATGCCCATCGTCAAAGCTTGCATAGGTGGCGTCTTGTCCGCGCGCGCCATCCGCAATGTCGCGATAGACCTGCGCGAAGAGGGCGTGGAACGTGTCGGCGAACCCTTCGACATGGCCGCCGGGCAGATAGGCCGCCGCCGCACCCGTCGCGTTCATCAGACTTGCATCGCGCTGCAACACCTCGTTCGGCGCGTCACGGTGGCCGATCCAGAGGTGATCCGGCGTCTCGGAATGCCAGGCCGCCGAGGCGGCGGAACCTGCGATGTCCCACGTCAGCGCGTTCTTGCGCCCCATGCTGATCTGGCTGGTGGACATGACGCCCCGCGCGCCATTGGCATAGCGCAAAAGGATCGTCGCAGCATCGTCGGTGGCGATGGTGCGGGGTTCGGTCAGGCCCTTGGCCGCCGAAAATGTCTCCACCGGGCCGAAGGGTTTCTGGCGCACCGGGAAAAACGTCGCGAGTTCGGCAAAGACTGCCGTGATGCGCTGGCCCGCGATGAAACTGGTCAGGTCCATCCAATGCGTGCCGATATCGCCGACGGACCGCAGGGCACCGCCCTCATCCGCCTCCAACCGCCAGTTCCAGTCGGTCTCTTTTGCCAGCCAATCCTGATGGTAGGAACCGCAGATCAAACGAATATCCCCCAGATCACCGTCCGCCACCATGCCGCGCGCCTGCTGGTTCAGGGGATAGAAGCGGGTGTTATAGCAGACTGCCGCGACCTTGCCGCTGGCCTTGGCCACGGCGACCATTTCGGCGGTTTGGGCGGACGTCATCGCCAGCGGCTTTTCGCATATCACATGCTTTCCGGCGGCGAGGATCGCCTTGACCTGTTCGTAGTGCGCGACGTTGGGCGAGGTGACATGCACGACCGTCACCGCGGGATCGGCCAGCAGTTCCGCCAGCGACCCATAGGCCCGCCCGATCCCCAGGGCCGCCGCCCGATCTGCCCCCCGCCCGGCGCTCGACCCCAGCACCCCGGCAATCGGCACGCCCAGGCGGCGCAAGGCCCCGATATGCACGGTGCCGATGAACCCGGTGCCGATGACGGCGGCTGCAATGTCAGGCAATCGAATACCCTCCGTCGATCGGCAGGCAGACGCCGGTCATGAACCCCGCAGCGGGCGAGGCGAGGAAGAGGACCGGCCCCGCAATATCGTCCGGCCGGCCCCAGCGGCCCATGGGCGTGCGCAAGTTGACTGCGGCGACGTGCGCGGGGTCAGTGCGGCTGCGGGCGGACTGTTCGGTGACGATGAACCCCGGTGCCACCGCGTTGACCCTTATGCCATCCGCCGCCCAGGCGATGGCCAGCGATTTCGTCAGTTGCACGACGGCTGCCTTGCTGGCGCCGTAGGCCGGGTTCCGTGGGCTGCCAAAGGTCGCGTACATCGAGGCGATGTTGATCAGCACGCCGCCCGCAGCCTTGAGCTGCGGATGAAACGCCTGTGCGGTGCGGAACGTCCCATGCAGGTTCACATCCACGACGCGCTGGAAAAAGGCGGGGGCCATTTCTTCGCCCCGTGCGGTAATCGCGGCGCAGTTGACCAGCACGTCAAGTCGCGACGTGGCCGATGCCAGCGCCTCGACTGCCGCAAGGTCGGTGACGTCAAGCTGGATATAGGCAAACCGCGCGCGATCCTCGGGGGCGGGTTCCGGTTCCGCGCCGGTGATCGCCACCGTGGCCCCGGCATCCTGAAAGGCGCGTGCGATGGCGGCCCCGATCCCGGCGCGGCTGGCACCGACGACCAGAACATTGGCCCCGGCAAAATCGAAAAGCGCGTCAGACATGTTCATCTCTTCCCCCGGCCAATCCTTTGCCGTCACGCAAAAGTTTGCAATCGCGATTTTTGTGCAATCGGTCAAAAAACTGCCATTCAAACTGTCGATGCAGCAGCGGGATGCCTTGTGACCGGGCATGACGCGGCAAAGGGGGCCGCTTTAGATCGACCCCGCCACTTTCTGTTCCAGATCAACGATCGCCCCGCTTGTCGGAAGGGATGCATCACCCAACAGAAAGACCGCCAGCCGGGCGCATTCCTCGGCTGTCACGAGACGCCCGAGGGGCAATTGCGCGGCCTCGGCCCTTTCCCAGTCTGGCCCCTTGCCCAGTACGACCGCCTGCATGTGATCCTCGGCATCGCTGGCCACCCAGCCAAGGTTGATGCCGTTGACGCGGATGCGGTCGGCCATGTGGGCGTGGGCGGCGTTGCGCGTCAGGGTCTGCATCGCGCCCTTGGTGGCTGCATACATCGCCAGTTCCGGCAGCCCGCAATGGGCGTTCATCGACAGGATGTTGACGACGGACCCCGCCGCCCTGCGCGTTCGCATGTCGCCAATCGCGGCCTGCATCAGAAAGAACCCGGCGCGCGCATTGACGGCGAAAAGCTGGTCCCAGTCAGCTGGTGTGCCGGTGAGGAAAGACCCCCGCGTGGTGATCCCGCCCGCGTTCACAAGTCCGTCGATGCGGCCAAACCGGGTGAGCGTCGCCTGCGCGATGGTTGCCGTCGTGGCGGTATCCGCAAGATCGGCTGTGACGGTTGCGGCATCCGTGCTGCCTGCGAGTTCCGCCGCCAGCGCCTCGCAGCCCGGCCCGTTGCGGTCCGTCAGCATCAGCGCACCGACACCTTCGCGCGCGGCCATCCGCGCAATGGCCCGACCGATGCCACCCGCTGCGCCGGTGACGAGGATCACCTTGTCCGCAAGCCCCATCTTCATGCGCAGCCATCCGGGTTCTTCAAGATCATCTGCGTCCTGCGCCGCTCAGTGGCGGGAAATTGCCCGACGGTTCGGGATAGTCCACGTCCGGCTGGTGCGCGATGGAGGTGATCCGCGCTTCGGCCGCCGCTATCGCCCCCGCCCCGTCAAGCACAGCGAACCGGGTCGCGTAATCGCGCGCCTCGCCCGCCTCAAGCCAGATCATCTCGGCCCGGTCCCGGGCGAAAAGGTCGCCTTTCACGTGATGCGTCGAAGGCTCCACGCCCATGACGTAATGCCCGGCCTGAAAGTTCTGCCACTGATAGGCGCAGGGCAACTGGTCCTTGCGGGTTTCCACCAGCAATCCCAGGCCGATCCGGTCATTCACTACCGCCACCGGCACCAGCCCGGCCCCATCGGCGGCCATGTCATGTTCCCAGACCTGTTCGGAAAACCCGATCCGGGGCGGGGGACAGCGGCTGTAGCCCACGCCTTGTGCCCCCAGCCGGTCCGCATGTGACGCCCAGACCACATCGCGGACCGGCGCCAGATACCGGGCGCCGTCGTCGATGACCGGATAGCCCAGATTGACATGGTAAAAGAACATGTGCGGCGTGGGCTGAAAGCCCGCATTGACCACGCGGTCGGTCAGCCGCACCTCGTTGCCGCCAAGGTCCGCCTCGATGCGGCGGTGCAGGTGCAAAACCTCGCCAAAGACCGCCGCCTGGATCACGACCCCCTCGGCCCACAGGATGCAGCGGTCGCCCTCCCACCGCTCGCCATAGCCGGTCAGCCGGGCCGGGATCGCGCCGACGCGTCCGTGCAGCCCGTGCCGGACGGTTGCCTTGCGGGGATAGTTGTAGTTGTCGGCCGGAACCTCTTCCGGGCCCAGGATGTGGTCAAGGCCGCAGGTGGACAGGAACCCTGAAAAGGACCGCGTCCAGCCAAGGCCATCCTCCCCTTCGGCATCGTGCAGGCCGGGATGGCGGAACCCGGTGGGTGAATGCCAGCCAATGGAACGACCGGCGTGCGACAGCCCGGCGATGTCCATCGCCCGGTCGACCAGCACGTCAAAGGCCAGCCCGCTGCCGGTGCGGAACTCCAGCGCGCGCAGGCCGCGCTCCACCCCGTCGCCAAGGCTGACCAGACGCACGCCGCCGAACTGCGTCAGGCTGCCCGACCTTTGCGCAAGATCCGCCCGGCCAAGGCGGCTGCCGTAGAGTTCTGCCATCCGCCTGTCCCGCGCCCCCCCCGATGCGACTCTGTCGTGGTCAGTTCGGCGCATCGACCGCCCCCTGTCAACGCCCGGCTGTCACGCCCTGCCGCGCCACAGGTCCCAAAGCCATTTGCCGGCGACCGGCACCAGCGTGACGCCGGCGAGTACCGCCAGCAGGACCGGGCTGATCGTGCTGTCCTTCAATCCTGCCCCCATTGCGGCCAGCGCAAAACTGACCGGCGCGCAGCCCGCCAGCGTGGCTATCGCAAAGCGCGGATAGGTCAGGTTGGTGACACCCGCCGCATAGCTGACCGCGTCGAAAGACACGAACGGCACCAGACGCGACGCAAAGACCACCGCCATCAGCGACCACTGCGACCGGGGTTTCGCGATGTATTTCATCACCGCGTTGTCGGACCGCCGGATCGCGTCATGGCCAAAGCTGCGCGCTATGGCAAAGGCCAGGATAGCCCCGACAACTGCCCCGATGATGACATAGATCGCCCCGGCCATGGTGCCGAAGATCGCCCCGGCGGCGATGGCGATGGGCCCGCTGGGGATCGGGCTGGCAATGACGGCCAGCACCATCAGGCCGATCAGCACGCCTGGCCCGACGATGCCGGGCTGGCCGATGACGCCGCGCAGCCACGCCTCGTCCAGAACCGGCAGGGTGTCGCGGTAAAGCCAGGCCAGCACCGAGGCGACAAGGATTGCCGTCGCGATCGCGCCGCCGATGATGCCGCGCACCGTTGCCTGGGTAAGCCGGATTGCCATGACGTGCAGTCTTGCACGGTCACGGCAGCGCGTGACAGTGCAAAGCGGTCCACGTCCGTCGTCAAAGCCCGTTCACGGGCACCTTCAGCACGGGGCGGCCCTGGTCATCCGTGGGCATTTCGCCGGCCCGCATGTTCACCTGCAGCGATGGCAGGATCAGCCGGGGCATTCCCAGTGTCTTGTCGCGTTCGGTGCGCAACTGGATGAACGCGTCGCGCGACTTGCCCGCGATGTGGATGTTGTGGCGACGTTCCTCGGCCACCGTGGTTTCCCACCTTATGTCGCGCCCGTTCGGCCCGTAGTCGTGGCACATGAACAGGCGCATGTCGTCCGGCAGGGCCAGCACGCGCTGGATGCTGTCGTAAAGGGCACCGGCATCGCCGCCGGGAAAATCCGCCCGCGCCGAACCGCCGTCGGGCATGAACAGCGTGTCGCCGACAAAGGCCGCGTCGCCGATCACATGCGTCATGCAGGCCGGGGTATGGCCGGGCGTGTGCAGCACCTGCGCCGTCATGGTGCCGATCCGGTAGCTGTCGCCGTCATCGAACAGCGCGTCGAACTGCGATCCGTCGCACTGGAATTCGGTCCCTTCGTTGAAGATCTTGCCGAACACTTCCTGCACTTCGGTGATCTTTGCACCGATGCCGATGCGCCCTCCAAGCGCGGCCTGGATGTAGGGCGCACCGCTCAGGTGGTCGGCATGGACATGCGTTTCGATCAGCCATTCCAGCTGCCAGCCCTTGTCGCGGATGAACGCGATGATCTGGTCGGCATGGTCATGCGTGATGCGCCCGGCCGCGTAATCAAGGTCCATCACGCTGTCGATCACGGCGCAGGCGGTCCCGGCCGGGTCGCGCACGACATAACTGATCGTGTTGGTGGCAGCATCGAAGAAGCCCGCAACCTCTGGCCGGATCGTCATGTCGGGGACAAAGCTAGTCATTTCGCCCTCTTTCCGCTGGGTGACGCTGTTCGGTTGCTGGTCAGCCTAGCACAATCGCGAGCGGCCGCGAAAGCGGGGCGGCCCGGCAGCCCCTTGCTAGGCCGCCGATCCCCCCACCGTCAGCCCGCCGATCATCAGCGTGGGCTGGCCGACGCCGACCGGCACCCATTGCCCGGCCTTGCCGCAATTGCCGATGCCGGGGTCCAGCGCCAGGTCATTGCCGATGGCGCGGATGCCTTTCAGCGCGGTCGCGCCGTCGCCGATCAGGGTCGCCCCCTTGATCGCCTCGCCGACCTTGCCGTTCCTGACGCGGTAGGCCTCGGTGCAGGAAAAGACGAACTTGCCATTGGTGATGTCGACCTGGCCGCCGCCAAAGCCCACGGCGTAGATGCCGTCCCGAAGGCTGGCCACGATCCCCGCCGGATCGTCCTTGCCCGCCAGCATGTAGGTGTTGGTCATGCGCGGCATCGGGATATGGGCAAAGCTTTCACGCCGGCCGTTGCCGGTCGGGGCCACCCCCATCAGACGGGCATTCTGGCGGTCCTGCATGTAGCCTGTCAGCACGCCGTCCTCGATCAGCACGTTGCGGGCCGAAGGGGTCCCCTCGTCATCGAATGTCAGCGATCCGCGCCGGTCGGGCAGGGTGCCGTCATCCAGCACCGTGACGCCCCTGGACGCGATCTGCTGACCCATCAGGCCGCAGAAGGCCGAACTTTTCTTGCGGTTGAAGTCGCCTTCAAGCCCGTGGCCGATCGCCTCGTGCAGCAGGATGCCGGGCCAGCCAGGCCCGAGGACCACCTCCATCACGCCCGCCGGGGCCGGGGTCGCGCCCAGGTTCACCCGCGCGATGCGCAACGCCTCGGCCACCATCGGCTTCCAGCGATCTGCGGCCAGCAGGCCCGCCATGCCGTATCGGCCGCCGCCGCCCGTCCCGCCGGATTCGCGGCGACCGTTCTCCTCGAGGATGACCGAGATGTTCATCCGCGCCATCGGGCGGGCATCCGACAGGCGCAGGCCTTCGGGGCGCAGGATCTCCACCTCTTGCAGGCTGGCGCCGACCGAGGCCGTGACCTGCACCACACGCGGGTCGAGCGCGCGGGCATAGGCGTCGATCTCGCGCAGAAGGTCGATCTTGACGGCAAAGGCGGTGTCCGCGGTGGGGTCCATGCCGCCGTAAAGGTGGCGGTTGGTGCCGGGCGGCGGCGGCGCCATGGTGCCACCGCCATCGCCCACCGCCAGCCGCGCCGTGGCCGAGGCGCGGATCAGCGCGGCCTCGGAAATCTCGGTGGAATGGGCATAGCCTGCCACCTCGCCGCGCACGGCGCGCAGGCCAAACCCTTCATGCGCCTCGTAATTCGCGGTCTTGATGCGCCCGTCATCCATCAGGATCGTCTCGCCCCGGCTGCGTTCGAGGAACAGTTCGCCATCATCCGCCCCAGCGGTCGCCCGGCGCAGGATCTCCAGCGCCCCCTCGGCATCGAGATGGGTCGCAAAGGGGTCAAAGCGGTCATGGGTCATGGCAGGGCCTTTGTATGTTCGCCTAAGGGCATGCGGCGCTACTTTGCCGCAACGGTTTTGCTTGTCGTCCCGCCCCTAATATGGTTCTAGGGGGCATGTAAACAACGGGGGGTGCCGATCTGTCGGCAGAACCTGCCGTGGCCGGCCGCGTCCGCGCCAAGGAACGGGATGAGGAAGATGCGTCACAGAATTCTGGCGGGGATTGCAACCATCGGGCTGACCCTTGGGGTCGCGGTTGCGGCGTTTGCACAAAGCGGGCTTGAGATCGTGGGTCGGCCTGTCGACAAGGTGACAGGCTTCCAGCCTGCCGTGACACCGGCGGCGCGGGACCTGCAGGCGCTGGACTACATGCTGAACATCATCATGGGCGTCATTGTGGTGTTTGTGACCGTCCTGCTGGTCTGGTGCATCATCCGCTATAACCGCCGCGCCAACCCGACGCCCGCGACATTCACCCACAACACCCCGGTCGAAATCACCTGGACGGTGATTCCGATCGTGATCCTGGTCTTTATCGGGGCGTTCTCATTGCCTGTCCTGTTCGAGGAACAGGAAATCCCCGAGGCTGACCTGACCATCAAGGCGACCGGCTACCAATGGTACTGGGGTTATGAATATGTCGGACAGGATGTGGCCTTTGACAGCTACATGATCGGCAGCCCGGCCACCGGCGGCGACAATCGCCTGACCCCCGAGGTGGAGGCGCAGCTGGTCGCGGCAGGGTACTCCAAAAAAGAGTTCCTGCTGGCGACCGACACCGCCGTCGTGGTACCCGTAGGCAAGACCGTGGTGATGCAGGTCACGGGTGCGGACGTGATACATTCCTGGGCCATGCCGGCCTTTGGGGTCAAGCAGGACGGCGTGCCGGGCCGTCTGGCCGAACTGTGGTTCAGGGCCGACCGCGAGGGCATCTATTTCGGCCAGTGCTCCGAACTGTGCGGCATCTCGCATGCCTACATGCCGATTACCGTCAAGGTGGTCAGTCAGGAAGTGTATGATCAATGGCTCGCCAAGGCAAAGACGGGCGAGATCGTGCTGTCGGATGCCACGGCCGGGGCAAAGCCGGTGACGGTGGCGCAGAACGACTGAAGTTTGACCGGCGCTGCGGCGATATGATGCCGTGACGGCCTGCCGCGCATGCGGCCCTGGGAAAGAAACAACGATGGCGGACAGCCGGACCTTTGACGCGGTCCAAGAAGCAGGTTTCGGCGACTACGTGCAGCTGTTGAAGCCGCGCGTCATGTCGCTGGTCGTCTTTACCGCCCTGGTCGGCCTCCTGGTCGCGCCGGTGGGTGTGCATCCGGTGGTGGCGGTGGCCTCGATCCTGTTCATTGCGCTTGGGGCAGGGGCGTCGGGCGCGCTGAACATGTGGTGGGACGCCGATATCGACGCGGTGATGAAGCGGACACGGTCGCGGCCCATTCCGGCCGGCAAGGTGCAGCCCGGCGAGGCGCTGGGGCTGGGGCTTGCGCTGTCGGGCATCGCGGTCGTCATGCTCGGCCTTGCGGCCAATCTCTTTGCGGCGGGACTTCTGGCCTTCACGATCCTGTTCTATGCGGTCGTCTATTCGATGTGGCTGAAACGCAGCACCCCGCAGAACATCGTGATCGGCGGGGCGGCCGGTGCCTTTCCCCCGATGATCGGCTGGGCGGTCGCGACCGGGGGCGTCTCGCTCGAAAGCCTGTTGATGTTCGCGCTGATCTTCATGTGGACGCCGCCGCATTTCTGGGCGCTGGCGCTGTTCATGAAAGAGGACTACCACACGGCGGGCGTGCCGATGCTGACGGTGACGCATGGCCGCAAATCGACCCGCCGCCACATCTTTGCCTACACGGTCCTGCTGGCCCCTGTCGGCATTGCCGCCGCGCTGACCCCGATCGGCGGTCCCTTGACGCTGGCGGTGTCTGTCGGGTTGAACGCCTGGTTCCTGATCGGGGCCTGGCGCATCCTCCGCCGCGACGAGGTGCAGGCAGAGGCGGACAGATACGCCGTCGAAAAAGCGGTGTTCCGGTTCTCGCTTGTGTACCTTTTCCTGCATTTCGGCGCGTTCCTGGCCGAGGCGGCCTTGCGGCCTTATGGCTTCGGGGGCTGGTGATGTCGGACTTTCGCCCTCCGCACGAAATGCACCGGCGCCGGTTCGGGCGCAATCTGGGGGTCGGCCTGACCCTGTTCGGCCTGATCGGCACCGTCTTTGCGCTGACCGTGGTCAAGGTCACGCGCGGCGATCCCATGCAGGCCTATGACAATCAGGAGCGCCCTGAAATGGTGCCGGTCGAGCCGTCGCCCAAGGCCCCCGCGCCATGACGCCGCACCGCAAGACAGCACTTGGTCTGGTGGGCATGGTCGCAGTCATGGCGTCCCTGTCCTTTGCGGCGGTTCCCTTCTACAACTGGTTCTGCAAGGTGACGGGCTTTGGCGGCACCACCGGCGTCGCCGATGCCGGGCAGGACATCATCCTGGACCGCACGATGAAGATCAACTTCGACGCCTCGAAAGAGGCCGGGATGCCGTGGGATTTCAGACCTGTCGAATATCAGATGACGGTCAGGATCGGCGAAACCAACCTCGCCTATTACGAGGCCTACAACCCGACCGACCGGCCCGTCGCGGGCACTGCCAGCTATAATGTGTTTCCCTATTCGGCAGGCGGATATTTCACCAAGATCGAATGCTTCTGTTTTCGGGAGCAGATCCTGCAGCCGGGCGAACGGGTCCGCATGCCGGTCAGCTTTTACGTCGACCCCGCAATCGTCGATGACCCCGAGGCAAAGGACTTGCGCACGATCACGCTGTCCTACACCTTTCACGAAACGCCGCTGACTGCGGAACAGGCCGCGCGCGCAACCGCAAAGCCCGTCCCGGTGAACTGAGACCCAGACCTTAAGGAAAGCCACACCATCATGGCCCACGCAAAGAACCACGACTACCACATCCTGCCACCGTCGATCTGGCCCTTTCTGGGCGCTCTCGGCGGTTTTATCATGCTGTTCGGCGCGGTTCTGTGGATGAACGACTATGGCCCCTGGCTGGGCCTGATCGGCCTTGCGCTGGTCCTTTATGTGATGTTCGCCTGGTGGTCGGACGTGATCGACGAGGCGCATGCGGGTGATCATACGCCCGTGGTCAGCATCGGCCTGCGCTATGGCTTCATCATGTTCATCATGTCCGAGGTGATGTTCTTTGCGGCCTGGTTCTGGTCGTTCTTCAAGCATGCGATGTACCCGATGGGACCGTTGTCGCCTGCGGTGGACGGCGTCTGGCCGCCCGCCGGGATCGAGACGCTGGACCCCTGGCACCTGCCCCTGATCAACACGCTGATCCTGTTGTGCTCGGGTGCGGCGGCGACCTGGGCGCATCATGCGCTTGTGCATGAAAACAACCGCAAGGACCTGGTGAACGGGCTGATCCTGGCGATCCTTCTGGGGATCTTCTTTACCGTTCTTCAGGCCTACGAATACAGCGAGGCCGCCTTTGGCTTTGCCGGCAACATCTATGGCGCCAACTTCTTCATGGCGACGGGCTTTCACGGCTTTCACGTCATCATCGGCACGATCTTCCTGACCGTCTGCCTGATCCGCGCGCTCAAAGGCCATTTTACCCCGGACAAGCATATCGGGTTCGAGGCCGCCGCCTGGTACTGGCATTTCGTTGACGTGGTCTGGCTGTTCCTGTTCGCGTCGATCTATGTCTGGGGTCGCTAAGCGTCGCATGGGCTGAACAAAACGGTTTGTCGGGCGCGGCCGTGCGGGTCGCGCCCGCTTCATTCAGGGAAAACCCATGCGCCGCTATGTCTTTGCCATCCTTCTGGGTTTGTCCGGGGCTGCGGTCCTGATCGGCCTCGGCATCTGGCAGGTGCAGCGGATGGCCTGGAAGGAAGGCATCCTGGCGGAAATCGAGACCAGGATTTCCGCCGATCCGGTGGCGCTGCCTGGCGAACCGGACCTCGCGCGCGACCAGTACCTGCCGGTCATCGTCGAGGGCCGCTTTACCGGGCAGGGCCTGCGCGTGCTGGCCAGCCTGAAACAGATCGGCGCGGGCTACCGCCTGATCGATGTGCTGCAGACCACGGACGGGCGGCGCATCCTGGTCGACAGGGGCTTTCTGCCCATCGAAAAGACGGCACAGGCCGCCCTTGGCCCCGCCCGCATCCGTGGCAACCTGCACTGGCCGGATGAGGTCGACAGCTACACCCCAGCGCCCGACACCAAGACCGGCCTGTGGTTCGCGCGCGACGTGCCCGCAATGGCGGCGGCGTTGCAGACCGAAGCCGTGATGGTCGTCGCCCGGGCCGTCGATCCGGCCGACCCGGCGCTGGTGGCGATCCCCGTCGACACGGCCAAGATCCCGAATGATCACCTGACCTATGCCGTGACCTGGTTTTCGCTGGCCCTGGTGTGGGTGGGGATGACAATCTACCTCATCTGGCGTATCAGGCGGCGGACGGCGTGAGGGCCATGATGCACTATGTTTCGACAAGGGGAACCGCCCCGACCTTGGACTTTCGCGCCGCGATGATGACCGGACTGGCGCGCGACGGCGGGCTTTATGTGCCCGATGCGATCCCGGTGATGACACGCGATGACATCGCGGCGCTTGCGGGTCTGCCCTACGAGGAGGTCGCATTTCGCGTCATGCGCCCCTTTCTCGGCGACACCTTTGGCGATGACGAATTTCGCGGGCTGATCGAACGCGCCTATGCCGGTTTCGGCCACAGGGCCCGCGCCCCCCTCGTGCAACTGGCCCCGAACCATTTCCTGATGGAACTGTTCCACGGCCCGACTCTGGCCTTCAAGGACTTTGCCATGCAGCTCATCGGGCAGATGATGCAGGCCACGCTGGCGAAATCGGGGGACCGGATCACCATCGTCGGGGCCACCAGCGGCGATACCGGGTCAGCCGCGATCGAGGCGTTCCGGGGGCTGTCCAATGTCGATGTGTTCATTCTTTACCCGCATGGCCGGGTCAGTGACGTGCAGCGCCGCCAGATGACGACGCCGACCGAGGCCAATGTTCACGCGGTGGCAATGGATGGCGACTTTGATGATTGCCAGGCCCGCGTAAAGGACATGTTCAACGACTTTGCCTTTCGCGATGGTGTGCATCTGGCGGGGGTCAACTCGATCAACTGGGCGCGGGTTCTGGCGCAGGTGGTCTATTACTTTGCCGGTGCCGTGGCCCTTGGCGCACCGCACAGGACCGTGGAAGTTACAGTGCCCACCGGCAACTTCGGCGACATCTTTGCGGGCGACGTCGCGCGGCGGATGGGATTGCCGCTGGGGCGGCTGATCATCGCGACGAACCACAACGACATCCTGCACCGCGCCATGGCGACGGGCGAATACCGAACCCATGGCGTGAGGCCCTCGATCAGCCCCTCGATGGACATCCAGGTGTCGTCCAACTTTGAACGCGCGCTGTTTCATGCCTATGGGCGTGATGGCAAGACGGTTGCGGCGCTGATGGACGACCTGAAATCCACGGGCGGTTTCCAGATCGCCCCGGATGCCCTTGCGCCCCTGCGCGCGACCTTTGCATCGGGGCGCGCGTCCGAGGATGAGACCCGCGCCACCATGGCCCGGACATTGGCCGAGACGGGCGAACTGCTGTGCCCCCACTCTGCCGTGGGCGTCAAGGTGGCCGAGGATCTGATGGGTGAAAACCCCATGATCACCCTTGCCACCGCGCATCCCGCCAAATTTCCCGATGCGGTCGAGGCTGCAACAGGTCAGCGCCCTGCATTGCCCGAACGCATGGGCGACTTGCATCATCGGCCAGAGCGGATTACGCGGGTTGGCAATGATCTGGTGGCTATCCAGCGCCTGATCCGCGAAAGGATTGCGCATTGAGCTTGCGACTGTCGACGTTGCCGAACGGGTTGCGCGTCGTGACCGAACACATGCCAGGCCTTCTGTCCGCGTCGGTCGGGGTCTGGGTCTGCGCCGGGGGACGGCACGAAAAGGCCGAACAGAACGGCGTGGCGCATTTTCTGGAACACATGGCGTTCAAGGGCACACGAAAGCGCAACGCCCGCCGGATTGCCGAAGAGATCGAGGATGTGGGCGGCTATATCAACGCCTATACCAGCCGCGAAATGACCGCTTATTATGCGCGCGTCCTGACGGCAGATGTGGGGCTGGCGATGGATGTGATCGCCGACATCGTCTTGAACCCGGTCTTCAACAGCAAGGACATCGAGGTCGAGCGCCACGTCATCCTGCAGGAAATCGGTCAGGCGCTGGACACCCCCGACGACATCATTTTCGATTGGCTGCACGAGGTCAGCTATCCCGACCAGCCCTTTGGCCGCACCATTCTTGGCCCCGAGGAGCGGGTGGCAAACTTCAGCCGCGCCGATCTCAAGGGCTTTGTCAGGGCGCATTACGGGCCGGACAAGATGATCGTCTCGGCCGCGGGTGGGGTAGACCATGACCAGCTTGTCGCGCTGGCGACCGAGATTTTCGGCGGGCTGAAGCCCGCCGGCAACGGCCTGATCGCACCTGCGGCCTTTTCCGGCGGCGAGCGGCGCGAGATCAAGGACCTGGAACAGGTCCATTTCGCGCTGAACTTCGAGGCCCCCGGCTATCGCGATGCCGATGTCTATACCGCGCAGGTCTATGCGACCGCGATGGGCGGCGGCATGTCGAGCCGCCTGTTCCAGAAAATCCGCGAGGAGCGGGGTCTGTGCTATTCGATCTTTGCCCAGTCCGGCGCCTATGAGGATACCGGCCAGATCACTGTCTATGCCGGAACCTCGATCGACGAGATCGCCGCCCTGACCGAACTGTCCGTGGTCGAAATCAAGCGCGCCGCCGACGACATGACTGAAGCCGAGGTGTCGCGCGCCCGCGCCCAGCTGAAGGCGGGCCTCGTGATGGGTCTTGAAAGCCCGTCGAACCGGGCCGAGCGCAACGCCCGGCTCCTGTCGATCTGGGGCCGCGTGCCCGACGTGGCCGAGGCGGTGCAGAAGATCGACGATGTGACGGCAACCGGCGTGCGCGACTATGCCGCCCGGCTGACATCGGCACAGACCGCTGTCGCGCTTTATGGTCCCGTCGGCAAGGCGCCGGGGCTAGAGGAAATCAGGCAGGGTCTGGCTGCCTGATGCTGGGGTTTCGTCGCCGCGTTCGGGTTGAAACCGACCGGCTGATCCTGCGACTGCCCGTGCATGCCGACTGGGGCCAGTGGGCGGCCCTGCGCGAGGACAGCGCCACCTTTCTCACGCCCTGGGAGCCGGTCTGGTCGCGCGATCACCTCAGCCGCAGGTCGTTCACCAACCGCGTCTACTGGGCGCAGCGCGCCGAGGCACAGGGCACCGCCTTGCCATTGGTGATGGAACGACGGTCGGATCACAAGCTGGTCGGCGCGCTGACGCTGGACAATATCCGCCGCGGTCCGGCGCAGGCGGGCACCCTGGGCTACTGGATCGGTGCGCCCTTTGCGCGGCAGGGATACATGCGCGAGGCGATCATGGGCCTGGTCCACCATGCGTTCCACGGCCTTGACCTCAGCCGGATCGAGGCGGCCTGCCTGCCGGAAAACCAGCCGTCGCGGGGACTTTTGGAAAAGGCAGGCTTCAAGTATGAGGGTGTTGCCCAAAGCTATCTGCAGATCAACGGCCGGTGGCGCAATCACGTGCTGTATGCCTGCCTGCGGCCCGACCGGCGCGGGCGAACCGATGTGGGGCAGGCATGACGGTCTGGATCGGGTTGCTGCGGGCGGTCAATGTGGGTGGGCACAACATCCTGCCGATGGCGGAATTGCGCGGCGCGCTGGCTGCGGCGGGACTTGCGGGGGTGAAGAGCCATGTGCAAAGCGGCAATCTGGTGTTCCGGTCTGACCGCCTGCGGCATGAACTGGGTCCGCTGATCGCCGATACCATCCATGCAGGGTTCGGCTTTCGCCCGCCGGTGCTGATCCTGTCGGTGGACGAGGTGGAGCGCGCGCGGGACGGGCATCCCTTTCCGCAAGCCAAGGCGGCGCCGACGACCTTGCAGGTTTGTTTCGCTGATCGGCCTTTACCCGAGGCAACCGCGGCGTTCCTGAAATCGGTGGCCGCGCCAGGCGAGGACTATGCCTTTCGCGGCAAGCTTTTGTGGCTTTATCTGCCGCACGGGGCGGGGCGGTCGAAACTGGCGCAGCGCGTCGCGGCCCTGCCGCTCGACATTACCGGACGGAACTTGCGCACCGTTGCTGCGCTGGCCGACCTGGCCGCAAAGTCTTGACGCATCCGTGATCAACCGCGCCACTTGCGGTCTTCAAAGTCATGCTACCATCCCGATGACGCGACAGGGTTGGAGGGGCGGCAATGCAACGGGCAGGAAGGATCGGACCCGCAATCATTTGCGCGGCGCTGGCCGCGCCCGCCATCGCCCAGGAGCGCACCCCCAGCCACTGCATCGCGTTGGCCGAAAATGCCGCCCAGGTCATGCGGGTCGCGTTCGGTGCGCCCGTCGCGGCAGAAACCGTGCGCTTGCGTTACGCCGATCATGCGACGTTCCTGTTGGAAACCGCCGGCGGGCTGGTCGCGGCAACCGACTATACCGGCTATCTTGGCACCGTCGATGTGGTGCCGGACGTGGTCACGATGAACAACGCCCATGACACGCACTGGACCGCCCGACCGGACCCGCGCATTCCGAATGTCCTGCAGGGCTGGCCCACGGACCGCATCCCGGCGCAGCATGCGCTGGACCTGGGCGAGATGCTGGTGCGCAACGTCACCACCGACACGCGCGGCCCGTTTGGCGAAGGGGCTGTCGCAGACGGCAACTCGATCTTCATCTTCGAGGTGGCGGGTCTGTGCATCGGGCATCTGGGCCATCTGCACCAGATCCCCGATGCCGCCCAATATGCCGCGATCGGTCGACTGGATGTGGTGATGGTGCCGGTGGATGGCGGCTATACGATGTCCACCACCTCGATGGGCGAAGTGGTGTCGCGGCTCCGATCCTCGATCGTCATCCCGATGCACTGGTTCTCGGACGCCTCGCTGGAGGCTTTCCTGACCCAGATGGCACCGAACTTCGACATCGTGCGGCTGGACACCCCGGAACTGGAGATTTCGCGCGACAAATTGCCAGCCAATCCCACGATCCTGGTTCTGACGCCTGCCTGGTTGCAGTAGCGCCCGCGCATGGTGCAGGCTATGACCGGGGGCCGAACTGGACAGGTCGCACATGCTGAACCCTGCTGATGCTGCTTTTGCCGCCCGACTGGCTTCGGTCCTGCCGCCGGACAGCGTCGGGAAGCCCGATGCGCGCTATCTGGTCGAACCGCGCGGGCGCTGGCAGGGGCGCGGCCTGCTGGTGCGGCCGAGGTCGACGTCCGAGGTCAGCGCCGTGGTACGCCAATGCGCTCTGGGCCAGGTCGGCATCGTGCCCTGGGGCGGGGGCACGGGGCTGGTCGGCGGGCAGGTCATGCCCGGGGAACCTGCACCCGTCATCCTGTCGCTGGAACGGATGGATGCGCTGCGCGATCTTCATGCGTCCGAGAATGTGATGACCGTGGATGCAGGCATGATCCTGGCGGACGTCCACAAGGCGGCGGCGGATGTCGGGCGGCGGTTTCCCTTGTGGCTTGCGTCCGAGGGATCGGCGCGGATCGGGGGCCTTTTGGCCACCAATGCGGGCGGGATCAACGTGTTGCGCTATGGCAATGCGCGCGATCTGTGCCTGGGGGTGATGGCGGTCCTGCCCGACGGGTCGGTGATGGATGGCCTGACGCGGCTGCGCAAGAACAACATGGGATACGACCTGCGCCACCTGCTGATCGGGGCCGAGGGGACGCTGGGTGTGATCACCGCCGCCTCGCTGCGGCTTTATCCAGCCGAAGGCGCGGTGGAGACCGCGTTGCTGACCGTGCCCAATCCAAAAGCGGCGCTGGACCTTTTGGAGCTTGCCCAGGGTCGCCTGCCCGGCATGATCTCGGCGTTCGAGCTGATTCACCGGATGGGGTTCGATTTCCTGGCCGAGGCGATGCCGGACCGAAAGCTGCCTTTCGACACGCCCCCGGACTGGTCGGTTCTGATCGAGATCGATCTGCCGCCCGACATGGACGCCGCGGCTGCAATGGCCGGACTTTATGCGACGGGCGAGGCACGGGGCCTGATCAGCGACGGCCTTCTGGCCAGTTCCAGGACCCAGCGTGCCCAGTTGTGGCAATTGCGCGAGGATATCCCGGCGGCCAACCGCAAGATCGGCGCGGTGTCGAGCCATGACGTCTCGTTGCCGCTGGGGGAAATCCCTGGATTCGTGGCGACTGCTCCCGCCGTCATCGCCCGCATCGGCGACTTTCGCATCAACTGTTTTGGCCATCTGGGTGACGGCAACCTGCATTACAATGTCTTTCCGGTTCGCGGCAAAACCCGTGCCGACCACGATCATCAGCGCGAGGCGGTGAAGGAAGCGGTGCACGATATGGTGCATGCTTTGGGCGGGTCGGTCAGTGCCGAACACGGCATCGGACGGCTGAAAATCAAGGATCTGGAACGCTATGTCGATCCGGCCAAGCTGGCGGCGATGCGCGCGATCAAGGCTGCCCTTGACCCTTTGGGGATCATGAATCCCGGCGCGGTGCTGCGCCAGATGTGAAACACCCCGCCCGCAAATGGCGGACGGGGTGAGGGGGGTGTCAGTGACGTGGTGCAAGCAGCGTCACATCCGGGTGGGATGCCGGATGTGTTCATCCTATGGGTGATTCCGTTACGAAACCCTGAACGCGGATCACAGTCCTTCAAAACTACACAGGGCGTGGACCTCCATGCCCATCGCCTCCAGCTTCTTGCGCCCGCCAAGGTCGGGCAGGTCCACCACAAAGGCGCAGCCCACGACCTGCGCCCCAAGCCGTTCGATCAGCTTGATGCCGGCCTCGGCCGTGCCTCCCGTTGCCAGAAGGTCATCGACCAAAAGGATACGTTCGCCCGGCGACATGGCGTGGTCATGCACCTCGACCACAGCCTCGCCATATTCCAGCGTGTAGGACTGGCTGATCGTCTGGCCGGGCAGCTTCCCCTTTTTGCGGATCGGCACGAACCCGGTCGACAACTGGTGCGCCACCGCGCCGCCAAGGATGAACCCCCGCGCCTCCAGCCCCGCGACCTTGTCGATCCGAAGCCCCGCATAGGGGGCAAGCAACTGGTCCACGCACATCCGGAAACCCCGCGGATCGGCGAACAGCGTGGTCACGTCACGAAACAGGATCCCCTCATGCGGGAAATCGACGATGGTGCGGATGTAGTCCTTGACGGTCTTTTTCATGCGTGCAGGGCCTTTTGGTCTGTCGGGCGTGATCAGCGGGGATAATGGCGGCGCAACGCCATGCGGTCCTGGCCCTCAAGCCCGGTCACGGCATTGGAAAACTCGGAAAAGATCGACGTGTCGGTATAGGCATTGCCTTCGAGATCGGTCAGGAATCCCAGCGATTGGGTCAGTTCTTCCAGCATCACCGATCTGATTTCCTCGGGCAGCAGGTCACGTGACAGGATGATCACGGCGCGGTCGATCTGGTTGGCGTCGGTCCACCAGATATACACCCGCGCGCCTTCCATCCGGTCGCCCTGCGGGATCGAGACATTGGGCAGCACGATCGGATCGCCCTCGGCAATGTCGGTGAACCAGACCTGGACCGGGGCGGGCGCGCCATCCGCGACCCGGCGCAGGTGCAGGGCGGCGCCGGTGCGGTTGATTTCGCCGATCGCGGCGGCCAGCGCCTTCTCTCCCGCCCGGCCATGGCGCCGCGCGAAGCCCTTGGCGGTGTCTGCCACCGAAATGGTCAGATCGCGCGACAGGCCCTGCGGCCAGCGCACGGTGTCAAGGCGGCACGCCCCGCCCGGAGGGGCACCGCAGGACACCGCCCGGTAAAAGTCGTCATCCGACAGGATGCGGTCGATCACCAGCTGGCTGTCGGCAAATGCCGCTCCGGCAAGGCAGGCCAGAAGGGCCACAAGAACGGCTTTCACAAGACGCGCCCCGCCACCGCGTCCAGCCTGGCCAGCAGATCCGGGTCGCGCTTTTCCGGCGCGGTCATCAATGCAAAATCCAGCGCCCGGTCGCAACCATGCGGGCAGGGTTCGCGGACTGCACCAAGAATATCAGGAAGTTCCACTGCCAGCGCGCGGCCGTTTCCGGCATTGGCGGTCAGCGTGGCGATGACGGCGGCCACATCGACCGACCCGTGATCGGGATGCCAGCAGTCGTAATCCGTGACCATCGCCACCGAGGCATAGCAAAGTTCCGCCTCGCGCGCGAGTTTCACCTCGGGCATGCCGGTCATGCCGATCACGTCGGCCCCCCAGCCGCGATAGAGGCGCGATTCCGCCAGCGAGGAGAACTGCGGCCCCTCCATCGCGACATAGGTGGCGCCCCGGTGAACCTTGACGCCGGCGCGTCCGGCGGCGGTGGCGGCGGCCTCGCCGAGGCGCGGACAGGTCGGGTGCGCGACGGAAACATGCGCCACGCAGCCGGTGCCAAAGAACGACTTTTCCCGCGCAAAGGTGCGGTCAATATATTGATCCACAATGACAAAGTCACCCGGCGCATAGTCATCGCGCAAGCTGCCCACGGCGGACACCGCGACGACATCGGTGCAGCCCAGACGTTTCAGCGCGTCGATATTGGCGCGGTAGGGAATGGTGGTGGGCGAGTGGACATGCCCCCGCCCGTGACGCGGCAGAAAGGCCATCGGCACCCCGTTCAGGCGTCCCACCAGGATGTCATCCGAGGGCCGCCCCCAGGGCGATTTCACCCTGACCCAGGACGCCCCTTCCAGTCCGTCGATCTGATAGATGCCGGATCCGCCGATGATGCCGATCATGGTTTCCAACGCGCGCCCCTTTGGTGGTTCGGGACAAGACTAGGGGGCGGCGCGGCGAAGGGGAAGGGGCCGGATGGGGGTATGCCGAGGCCTATGCGGGGTGTGTGGCGCGCGTCGGACATCTGTCGGACATCTGTCGGGACGGCGGGGCGGATTGAGCGACCGTCATCCCCGCGGGCGGGGATGACATCGGGCAGAAGTACCCGGTATCCGGGTGTCAGGGTCCTACTACATCTTGTGTCCTGCCCGGCGATACACGTTGCGGGCGCGGGGGGACAAAGCTAACCTGTCCTTAACCGCCGGGGCCGAGGGTGGCGGCGGGCGGGGCAAGGCCCGACCACAGGGGGCAAGGATGAACCACCTTTACTACGGCGACAACCTCACAGTGCTGCGTGACAGCATCCGCGACGAAAGCGTTGACCTGATCTACCTCGACCCGCCGTTCAATTCCAACGCCAGCTACAACGTGCTGTTCTAGGGTGCGTCGGGCAGCGAAAGCGCCGCGCAGATCGAGGCGTTTGATGACACCTGGCATTGGAATGACAGCGCGGAGGAGGCGTTCGGCGATGTGGTGCGCAGCGGGAACGCGGCTGCCGCGACGATGCTGCGGGCGATGCGGAGTTTCCTTGGCGACAACGACATGATGGCCTATCTCGCCATGATGGCGGTGCGGTTGCTGGAGTTGCACCGGGTGTTGAAGCCGACGGGCAGCCTGTATCTGCACTGCGACCCGACGGCGAGCCATTATCTGAAGATATTGCTGGATGCGGTGTTCGGGGCGCAACGATTTGTGAATGAAATCGCTTGGAAGCGATCCTCTGCGCATAACGACGGTGCGCAGGGCGCAAAACATTTTGGCCGGATTACCGACATAGTCTTATTCTACTCCAAGACCGACCAGCGCACATGGAATCCAGTCTATACCGAGTATTCGCAAGAATACATTGATCGCGATTATCGACGGGTGGAGCCTGATGGCAGACGATATCGCCTCGACAATATACAAGGACCGGGTGGGGCGGCCAACGGCAACCCATATTACGAGGTAATGGGTGTATCGCGTTATTGGCGTTACAGCAAAGAACGTATGGAACGCATGATAAATGAAGGTTTGATAGTTCAAACTTC
Source organism: Rhodobacterales bacterium (assembly GCA_021155205.1). Lineage (GTDB taxonomy): Bacteria > Pseudomonadota > Alphaproteobacteria > Rhodobacterales > Rhodobacteraceae > JAJNPS01. The sequence goes on along the minus strand of JAJNPS010000022.1, from coordinate 895 downwards.
GCCGGGTGCCGTTCCGCAGATGAAACGCTATCTGGACGCGGGAAAGGGTATTCCTGCGCAAGATATGTGGACTGATATTCAACTAAATAATCGTGCCAAGGAGAAGCTCGGCTACCCCACCCAAAAACCTGTGGCGCTGTTGGAACGTATCCTCAATGCCTCCAGCAACCCCGGCGATGTGGTGCTGGACCCGTTTTGTGGCTGTGGCACCACGGTGCATGCGGCGCAGAAACTGGGACGGAGTTGGATTGGCATTGATGTGACGCATCTGGCGGTGGGCCTGATTGAAAAGCGCTTGCGCGATGCGTTTGAAGGGGTGCAGTTCACCACCCACGGCGTGCCGCAGGACCTTGAGGGCGCGCGCAACATGGCGGCGCGCGGGCGGGACGACAAGAATTACTATTTCGAGTTCGAAAAATGGGCGCTGTCCCTGATCAACGCCCAGCCCGGCAACCTGTCCAAGAAGGGGGCCGACAAGGGCATCGACGGCAACCTCTATTTCGGGGCCAAGCATGAAGGGCGAGCGATTGTCAGCGTCAAGGCTGGCGAAAACATCGGGGTCTCGATGATCCGCGACCTTGGCCATGTCATCGCCCGTGAAGGTGCGCAGATCGGGGTGTTCTTGACCCTGACCGAACCGACGCGCCCGATGATCACCGAAGCCGCCGGGGCGGGCCAGTACGAGGTTCCCGGCCTCGCCGGGGCAGTCCCCCGCATCCAGATCGTCACCATCGAACAGGCGATGGCCCTGCGCGACCGCGCCGTACGCCTGCCCGCGCTTCGCCAAGACAGCTTCAGACGCGCGGCGAAGGAAGAGGACTCGGGTCGGCAAAAGGCGATGGACCTGTAGGGCGGGGTTGACCCCGCCGATGTGCGGCGTGGCGGGGTCAACCCC
>JAJNPS010000042.1 GCA_021155205.1 Rhodobacterales bacterium | reverse complement strand
TCGCCGTCGCCAGATACATCGACGGGTTCTATAACCCCATCAGGCGGCATTCATCGCTCGGCTTCCAAAGCCCCATCGCCTTCGAGCGAAAGGTCCGGGAAGTGAGCTAAACGCTCTCCACAAAAGTCGGGCAAGTCCAATCCGGCCGCAGCCGGATCGGGAGAACGCTTTCGCGAGGGCAAGTGGCGGAGAGACAGGGATTCGAACCCTGGGTCGGCGCAAACCGACAACGGTTTTCGAGACCGCCGCATTCGACCACTCTGCCACCTCTCCGCGCTTTGGGGTCGTCGTGGGGGCGGGGTTTAGCGGGGTCGGGTTCGGCTTGCAAGGGCAAAGGCCAGCGCGGTTCAGCCGACCCGCTCACGCAACTGTTTGGTGCTTTGTGTTGGCAACGCGGCGGGATGCCACTACCCTCGGTCGCGAACTCTGCGAAAGGGCCGATGATGAACCAGATGCTGATCGGGATTGCCATTGCTGCCGCGCTTGCACTGGGATTGCCGATGGGCCGCGCCCAGGCGCAGGCGTCTCAGGAGGGTGGTCTGGCCGCTGACGCTGCCGTCACGCCCGCCCGGATCTCCGCATTGGTCGAGACCATGCAGATCGACAAGATGCTGGTCGTGATGCGCCAGGAGGGGCTGGATTACGGCAAGACGCTGAACGCTGACATGATGGGCGGCAATGCCGGGGCGGGCTGGACCACCCGGCTTGAGGCGATCTATGACACCGACGCCCTGCGCCGGCGGATCGAGGCGGCGATGCAGCGCCTGTATTCCGAGGATGCCGGCACGCTTGCGGATGTCGAGGCGTTCTTTGGCGCAGCGCAGGGCCAGAAAATACTGTCCCTGGAGGTTGAGGCCCGTCGCGCCATGCTGGACAGCGCGACCAAGGATGCCGCCGAACTGGCCGCGCAGCGGATGGTCGAGAACAAGGACCCGAGGCTGGACCTGTTGCGGCGGTTTGCCGAGGTGAATGACCTTCTGGAAATGAATGTTGCTGGCGCGATGACGTCGAACCTTGCATTTTATCAGGGGTTGGCTGCCGAAGGTGCGTTCGGCAAGGAACTGACCGAAAAGCAGATGCTGAGCGATGTGTGGAACCAGGAACCGCAGGTGCGGGCGGACAGCGAAAAGTGGCTGAACACCTTTCTTGCGCTTGCCTACCGGCCGCTCAGCGATGCGGATCTCGGGGCTTACATCGCATTTTCCGAGACCCCTGCCGGGCAGCGGCTGAACACAGTCCTGTTTTCGGCCTTTGACGAGGCGTTCCGGCAGGTGTCGTTTGACCTTGGCCGCGCCGCCGCGCGCCAGATGCAGGGCAACGACATCTGACCGGATGACGCGGGGGGGCCCTGCCGCTCGGCGATGGCTTGACACGGGCGCGCCGAGACCCGATAAGCCCGCATCCGGCGAGGGTGCGAGTCCCGCCGGATCATTCATTCATGACGCCCTGCCAAGGGCGCGCAGTCCGAGGCGGGGAAACCCACCAACACCCGTAGGGGGGCCACAGGGCGCGGAGCAAGAAAAGGTAAGAGACATGTTTGCGGTCCTCAAGACCGGTGGCAAGCAGTACAAGGTGCAGGCGGGTGACGTTCTGCGCATTGAGAAACTGGCCGCCAATGCTGGAGACAAGATCCAGTTCAACGACATCCTGATGGTGGGCGGCGAGACCGTGACGGTCGGCGTGCCCTTCGTGAAGGGTGCCGCCGTGCAGGCCGAGGTGATCGACCAGATCAAGGGCGAAAAGGTCATCCATTTCGTCAAGCGCCGCCGGAAACATTCCAGCCAGCGCACCAAAGGCCACCGCCAGCAACTGACGCTGGTGCGCGTGACCGAGGTTCTGGCCAAGGGCGCCGAGAAATCGGGCATCGCAGCTGCTACCGGCACCGCCGATGCGCGTCGCACGGCCCATGAAGTGGGCGTCGCAAAGGTCGAGGCCCCGGTGGCTGCGGCAAAACCGAAACGCGCGGCCAAAGCCGCCGCAGTCGCGGAGTAACACCAGATGGCACACAAAAAAGCAGGCGGTTCGTCCCGCAACGGTCGCGACAGCGCGGGTCGCCGTCTTGGCGTGAAACTGTCGGGCGGTCAGGCTGCGATCCCCGGCAACATCATCGTCCGCCAGCGCGGCACGAAATGGTTTCCCGGTCAGGGCGTGGGGATGGGTGTGGATCACACCATCTTTGCCACCGCCGAGGGGCATGTGACGTTCAAGAGGGGTCTGAAGGGCCGTACCTTCATCTCTGTTCTGCCGATGGTGAAAGCCGCGGAATAAGCCGAACCTTTACAATCGACTTGTAGATGGGGGATCGGCTGCAAGGCCGGTCCCCCTGGCTTTTCGACGGGATGGCGGGCGTGGTCCCAACCGCTTCACCGTTCGGTCCCATTTCCGCCCGAGATGTCGGGCAAGGGGGCGCGGGGGTCGGGTGTGGATCGAGAGAATGGTTCGTTGGGGTCAGGCAGCGGAACTGCAGCCCTGCGGGAGAAATGGGATGGTACCGGACGTGATCGCATCCACCAGACCCGGCGAGATTGCCGCAGGTCGTTTCGTGCTGCGCCCGATGCGCCGGTCGGATGCGGGGCTTTGCGCGATGTATGCCGGCGACCGGCGCGTGGCCGAGGCGACGCGGTCGATCCCGCATCCGCTGCCGCCGGGTGCCGCCGAGGCGTTCGTGGAACGCGCGATGAAGGGTGAGACCAAAGGGTCGATCTGGGTCATGGACGGGTCTTCTACCGGCCTGTCCGAGGTTCTGGGCGTGATCAGCCTGAAACCGGTTGACCTTGGCCAGTCCGAGATCGGCTATTGGGTGGCACCTGCCTGCTGGAACACCGGCATCGCCTCCGAGGCCGTGCGCGCGCTGGTGGAGGCGAACCCCCTGGCCAATCGCACGATCTTTGCCGAGGTGTTTCAGGACAATCCGGGGTCCGCGCGCGTCCTTACCAATGCGGGGTTCCAGTATCTTGGCGACGCCGAAACCTTTTCGGTCGCCCGCGGCGCAAGGGTCCAGACCTGGACCTATCTGCGCAAGCTGGACTGAGGGCGATGATCATTCGCGATGCCGCCGAAGCCGACCTGCCCGCCCTGCGCGACATCTACAACCACGCCCTTCTCCATACGACGGCGATCTGGAATGATGATGTGGTGGATGTGGAGAACCGCCGTGCCTGGTTTCAGGCACGCGCGGGGCAGGGCTATCCGATCCTCGTCGCCGAAAATGGCGGGGTTGTCTCGGGCTATGCCAGCTTTGGCGATTTCCGCGTGCAGGACGGGTTTCGCGCGACGGTGGAAAACTCGATCTACGTGATCCCCGAGGCACAGGGTCGGGGCATCGCCCGCGCCCTGATGACGGCGCTGATCGACCGCGCGCGGGCTTGCGGCAAGCATGTGATGATCGCGGCTGTCCATGATGACAACACCGCCTCGATGCGATTGCATCAGGCGCTGGGGTTCCGCGCGACGGGTGTGTTGCACGAGGCGGGCCAGAAATTCGGCAAATGGGTCAATCTGGTCTTTCTGGAACTGCGTCTGGACGACCGACCGCAACCGGACGCGCCTTCCGACTCTTGAACCCCGCGCCATCCGGGGCTATCGCCTAATGCCACCCCTGATGAAAGCCCGCTTGCGATGAAATTCCTCGACCTTGCCAAAGTCTACATCCGCTCTGGCGGCGGCGGATCGGGCTGTGTGTCGTTCCGGCGCGAGAAGTTCGTCGAATTCGGCGGCCCGGATGGCGGCGACGGCGGCAATGGCGGGTCGGTCTGGGCGGTCGCGGTCGAGGGACTGAACACGCTGATCGACTATCGCTATCAGCAGCATTTCTTTGCCAAGTCCGGCCAGCCGGGCATGGGTGCGCAGCGGACCGGCAAGTCGGGCGACGACATCATCATGAAGGTGCCGCTGGGGACTGAAATCCTTGACGAGGACGAGGAAACCGTTCTTGCCGACCTGATCAGTCCCGGCGACAAGGTCGAGCTTGCCCATGGCGGCAATGGCGGCTGGGGCAACCTGCGGTTCAAGTCCTCGACCAACCGCGCGCCCGCCCGCGCCAATCCGGGGCAGGAAGGCGTTGAGCGCACGATCTGGCTGCGGCTGAAGCTGATCGCCGATGCCGGGCTGGTGGGGCTGCCGAATGCGGGCAAATCGACCTTCCTCGCGGCGGTGTCGAACGCCCGGCCCAAGATCGCGGATTACCCGTTCACCACGCTGGTCCCGAACCTTGGCGTGGTCGGCATCGACGGGGCAGAGTTTGTGATGGCGGACATTCCCGGCCTGATCGAGGGCGCGCATGAGGGGCGGGGCCTCGGCATCCAGTTCCTCGCGCATGTCGAACGCTGCAAGGTTCTGCTGCATCTGGTCGATGGCACCTCCAGTACCATCACCAAGGATTACCGGACCATCGTGACCGAGCTTGAGGCCTATTCCGATATCCTGGGCGACAAGGCGCGGATCGTGGCGCTGAACAAGTGCGATGCACTGGACAAGTCCACAATCGCGACCCGGCGCAAGGCGCTGGAAAAGGCCAGCGGCGGGCCGGTGCATGTGATTTCCGGTGTGTCGGGGCAGGGGCTGCAGGACACCTTGCGGGCGCTCAGAACAGAGATCATCGGCGAGACTGCGGTGGTGGAGGCCGGGCCTTGGCAACCCTGACCCCGCCCGACATCACCAAGGCAAGGCGTCTGGTGGTCAAGATCGGTTCGGCCCTGCTGGTGGATCGCAAGTCGGGCCTGCGGCAGGACTGGCTGGCGGCGCTGGCGCTGGACGTCGTGGCGGCAAAGGCGCGCGGCACGGATGTCGTGCTGGTGTCGTCAGGGTCGATCGCCTTGGGGCGCAAGGTGCTGGGTCTCGGGGATGGCATCCTGACGCTGGAACAGTCGCAGGCGGCGGCGGCGGTGGGGCAGATACGGCTGGCGCGGGCCTATGAGGAAGTGCTGGCCCCGCATGGGATCACCACGGGGCAGATTCTTGTGACGCTGGAGGACACCACCGACCGGCGCCGATACCTGAACAGCCGCGCCACGACGGAGACTTTGCTGGGCCTCGGCGTCGTGCCGATTGTCAACGAAAACGACACGGTGGCGACGGATGAGATACGTTTTGGCGACAATGACCGGCTGGCCGCACAGATCGCCGTGACGGCGGGGGCGGATCAACTGGTGCTTCTGTCCGATGTGGACGGGTTCTATTCGGCCAACCCCAAGCAAGACGCGACCGCGCGGCGGTTCGACCTGATCGAGGCGATCACACCCGAGATCGAGGCGATGGCGGGGGATGCGATTTCCGGGCTGTCCAAGGGCGGGATGAAAACCAAGCTGATGGCCGCCAAGACCGCCGTGGCGGGGGGCTGTGCGATGGCGATCATGGAAGGGTCGGTCTTGCGCCCGCTGAAAGCCCTGGCCGATGGCGCGGCGCGGACGTGGTTTCTGCCCATGGGCGACCCGCAGGCGGCCCGAAAACGCTGGATTTCGGCGATGAAGCCGCGCGGCGAATTGCGGCTGGATGCGGGAGCGGTGACAGCCCTGCAGGCGGGAAAATCCTTGTTGCCTGCAGGGGTTACAAGCGTCAGTGGAAGTTTCGGACGAGGTGAGCCTGTCGCGATCCTGTCGCCCGAAGGCGTCGTTCTGGGCAAGGGACTGGTGCGATACACGGCGGCAGAGGCCAAGGCGATTGCAGGACGAAGATCGGGCGACATTGCCGGGATTCTGGGGTATCAGGGCCGGGCGGCTTTGGTGCACCGTGATGATATGGTAATCTAGACCAAATTTCTTACCGAAGAAATTGGGAAAGAATCTTCGGAGATTTTTTGGGGAAACGCTGATGGACGGACAGATCACTGACCTGATGGCCGAAATTGGCGCAAAGGCCCGCGCGGCGGCCGCCGAATTGGCTTATGCCGGATCCGAGCGCAAGTATGCGGCCCTGATCTCTGCCTCGCATTTTGTGTGGGAACGTCGGCAGGAAATCCTCGACGCCAACACCATTGACATGGACGCCGCCGAGGCCAAGGGTCTGAGCCCCGCGATGACCGACCGGCTGATGCTGAACGAACACCGCATCCGCGGCATCGTGGACGGCCTGCGCACCGTGGCCGAGGCGCCCGATCCGGTCGGCCGCATCATGGCCGAATGGGACCGCCCCAACGGGCTGCACATCCAGCGGGTTGCAACGCCCCTAGGCGTGGTAGGGGTCATCTATGAATCCCGCCCCAATGTCACGGCGGATGCGGGCGCGCTGTGTCTCAAGGCAGGCAACGCGGTGATCCTGCGCGGCGGGTCGGAAAGTTTCGAGACCTCGACTGTCCTGCATGACTGCATGGTCGCGGGCCTGCGCGAGGCGCGGCTGCCCGAGGCCGCGATCCAGCTTATCCCGACCCGCAACCGCGACATGGTGTCGGCCATGCTGCGCGCGACGCAGTACATCGACGTGATCGTGCCCCGTGGCGGCAAGGGGCTGGTCGGCCTAGTGCAGGCCGAGGCGCGGGTGCCGGTGTTTGCGCATCTTGAAGGCATCTGCCACGTCTATGCCGATCGTGACGCCGACCTTGAAAAGGCGCGGCGCGTCGTCCTGAACGCCAAGACCCGGCGCACCGGGGTCTGTGGGTCAGCGGAATGCCTGCTGATCGACTGGCAGTTCTATACCAGGCACGGCGCGGTGTTGATCGAGGATTTGCTGAAGGCGGGCGTCGAAGTGCGCACCGAGGGCGAATTGCTGAAGGTCCCCGGCACGGTCAAGGCGCGCCCGGAAGATTTCGGCCACGAATTCCTCGACATGATCATCGCGGCGAAACTTGTGGATGGCGTGGACGAGGCCATTGCCCATATCCGCCGCTATGGGTCGAACCATACCGAAAGCATCCTGACCGAGAACGATGCCACTGCCGCGCGGTTCTTTGAACGGCTGGACAGCGCGATCCTGATGCGCAACGCATCGACCCAGTTCGCCGATGGCGGCGAGTTTGGCATGGGCGCGGAAATCGGCATCGCCACCGGCAAGATGCATGCGCGCGGGCCGGTGGGTGCGGAACAACTGACCAGTTTCAAGTACCTTGTGACGGGCGACGGGACCATCCGCCCCTAGCAGATCAGATCCACGCGGGTCTCGGAAAACCGGACCGACAGACTGCGACCCGTTCGCGCCAGTTCCCCCGGCACCAGCGCGAAATGGACCCGGCCCGGCGTCGCCTCGAACGGCGCGCCGGGATCGGTCAGATGCGTCCAGGCCGCGTCGTCCTTCCTGATGCGGTCGGCTTCGGCGGCGATGAACCAGCGGGCGCCTTCTTGCGTGACGGCGATCCTGCCGCCGAAGGGCAGGGCATTTTCCAGACACATCAGCAACAGGAAGGCCAGTTTGACCTCGACCCTTGGCAATTCGGCCGCGCTGGTCCAGGTGATGCCAAGGCGGCCGCCGCGCGTCTGGTCGGACAGGATGGACTGCACCTCGGCGCGGGCGACGCGCTGGTCGCGCAGATCGGCCGCGCCAAAGGCAATGCGGAAATACCGGATGCGGGCATTGGCCTGCGCCACGCTTTCGGAAATCAGCGCCATTTCGGCCGTCTGCGCTGACCCGTCCATCATCAACAGTTCGACCCCATTGCCGATAGCCCCGATCGGGCTGATAAGATCATGGCAGATGCGCGAGCCGATCAGGGCCGCAAGATCAGGGGCGTCAGGCATAATGTCTCCATCAAGGGGTGCGGCATGAATGCCGTGCTGGAACCCGGGACACTGGTCCGCAACCCTGCGGCTCCGGATTGGGGGCTTGGGCAGGTCCAGTCGAACATCGACGGCCGGATAACGGTGAATTTCGAGCATGTCGGCAAGGTCGTGATCGAAAGCAGGCATGTGACCCTTGTGCCAGACTACGGCGCGGCGCCCCCTTAACTGCACCAATGGGCTAGGATTTCAACCTGTGTTTGCAAGGGATCGCGGAATGCGGGTCCGTTTGTTGCAAAGCGGCCCGCCGATGCCTACTAGATCGTTCGCAATGCAGACCCCGAATGATCATGGATGACAGCGCCCTTTTCGTCCGCCTCGCGCAGGACCCGCTTGATCTTCTGGCGGCGCAGCGTCTGCGGTACGAGGTGTTCGTCGCGGAACTTGGTGCGGACGGCCCGATGGTCGATCACGCCGCAAGGCTGGAGCGCGACGGGTTTGACGCCCTTGTCGACCATCTTGTGCTGATTGATCCGCGTCGCGATGCGGGCAAACTCGACCATGTCGTCGGGGCCTACCGGCTGCTGCCATCGGATCGGCTGACGAAAACGGGGCGCTTTTACTCTGCTGGGGAATATGATCTGTCGCCGCTGATCGGGTCGGGGCGCAGGCTGGTGGAGCTGGGCCGGTCCTGTGTTCATCCCGACTATCGGCGCGGCACCGCGATGTACCGGCTGTGGAATGCGCTGGCCGATTATGTGCTGGCACGAAAGATCGAGATCATGTTCGGCGTCGCCAGTTTTCACGGCACGGATGTGGGGGTGCTGGCACAACCGCTGGCCTATCTTCATCATCACCACCTTGCGCCGCCGGACATGCGGGTGCGTGCGCTGGGGGACAACCGCCAGAGGATGGATCTGGTGCCGGCAACCGATCTGGACGCAAGGGCGGCCATGGCGGCGATGCCGGCGCTGATCAAGGCCTATCTGCGGCTGGGTGGCGTGGTGGGGGACGGGGCCTGGATCGACGCGGCCTTCAACACCATCGATGTCTGCCTGGTGATGGACACTGCCCGGATGAGCGCGCGACATCGCGCGTTCTATGTCCGTCACAATGCGGTGCAGGAATGATCGACTGGCAGACCGACAGGATGGTGGTGCCGCCAAAAGGCGTGGGCGGCTGGCTGCGCATCCTGTTGCGCGGCGGCGTGCTGGGTGCGATCACCTATGGCGGGCTGGCGGTCCTTTTGGTCCTGCGGATGATCGAGGCGCCGCTGTTCGCGCCACGCCGTCCGATCACGCCCCATGTCACGCAATGGGTGTGCCGCGCGACGTTTCCGATCCTGGGGATGGCCCGGATCGTCCGGGGCAGGCCGCTGCAGGGTCCGGGCGCGATGGTGGCCAACCATGGCAGCTGGCTGGACATCTTTGCGCTGAATGCGGCCGCGCGCATCTACTTTGTCGCCAAGTCCGAGGTGCATGGCTGGGCCGGGATCGGCTGGCTGGCACGGGCAACCGGAACGGTCTTTATCGCGCGGCGCGGGGTCGAGGCCAAGGGTCACAAGGACCTGCTGGAGCAGCGCCTGCAGGATGGCCATCAGCTCTTGTTCTTTCCCGAGGGCACCAGCACGGATGCCCGCCGCATCTTGCCCTTCAAGTCGTCGCTGTTTGCGGCCTTTCTGCATCCGGACCTTGCCCCGACCTTGCGCATCCAGCCGGTGACGGTGGTCTATCATCCGCCAAGGGGCGCGGATCCGCGCCTTTATGGCTGGTGGGGCGACACGGGATTTGCCGAACATCTGCTGGTGGTGCTGGCTGCCGCGCGGCAAGGCCGGGTCGAAGTGACCTATCACGCCCCCGTCTCGGCCGCGGACTTTCCCGACCGCAAGGCCCTGGCGCGGCATTGCGAAACCGTCATCCGCCAGACCTTCGAGGAAAGCCTGTCCCCGGCGAATTAGCGCAGCGCGCGGGTCAGGACGGCAAGCGCTGCGGCCGGGTCATCGGCGGCCCAGATTTCGTCGCCTACGGCAAAGAAATCGGTGAACGGCGCAAATGCGGCCACCAGGTCCGCAGTCAGGCCGCCCTCGGCGATCACGGGAACCTCGACGATTTCTGACCACCATTGAAAAAGTTCCAGCGCCGCCACCGCGCCGTCGCCAAGGGCCGAGGAGCCGATCGGTCCGAACGCCACGTAATCCGCCCCCGCCTCGCCAGCGTTCATCCCTTCATGCCGGGTCTGGCCACAAAAAGCCCCGATGATGGCGTCGCTGCCAAGATCGGTGCGCAACTTGCGTACCCCGCGCGCACCGTCCGGCAGATGCACCCCGTCAAGGCCCAGGCGTTCTGCCATCAGCACGTGCCGGTCGATGACGATGGGCACGTCGCGGGCATGGGCAAGCTCGCGCAGGGCGTCGGCGACGCGGGCGATGTGATCTTCGTCCCGGCTGGCCAGCGAGAGGCGCAGGCAGGCGACGGGCGACGCATCCATCACCCGCGCCAGCGTGGCGGGAAAGGTCTCCAGCGCCACCTGCGGCGGGGTGATCAGGGTGATCTGGGCGCGATCCTGGGTGGTCATGCGGGCGGCATCCTTGCGCGGGGCGTCTGACATCCGCCCTTAGCAGCCTTTCCATCCGGGTGCCAAGAGGTGACGCGGGCCCTGGCCGTGCTTGTCAGGGTCGGCGCGCTCACGTATCTGGCGGGCATGACCGATGCGCCCCCGATCCCGCCCGTCTTTGTGCTTGTGCGCCCGCAGATGGGCGAGAATGTCGGTGCGGCCGCGCGTGCGATGCTGAATTTCGGGCTGGAGCGGATGCGCATCGTCGCCCCCCGCGACGGCTGGCCGAACCCCAAGGCGGTGGCGATGGCCAGCGGGGCCGGGCGCTTGCTGGACCAGGCCGGAGTTTTCGGCGATGTCGCGTCCGCGATTGCCGATTGCGACCACGTCTTTGCCACGACCGCCCGACCGCGCGAACTGGTCAAGGAGGTGATGTCGCCGGAACATGCAATGGTTCTGACCCGGACCCTGTCGGCGGCGGGCAAGCGGGTGGGGTTTCTGCTTGGCCCCGAACGCGCAGGGTTGCAAAACGAGGACATCGCATTGGCCACGGCCATCGTGACGGTGCCGGTCAACCCGGAGTTTCCGTCGCTGAACCTGGCGCAGTGCGCGCTGCTTCTGGGCTATGAATGGCAGCGCCAGACCGTCGCAACGCCACCCGCCGCGATGATGCTGGCGCGGACCGATCTGGCAAGCGGCGTCGAGGTGCAGCGTCTTGCCGATCATTTCGAGGACAGGCTGGAGGCGGCGGGGTTCTTTTTTCCCGCCACCAAGGCCGCAAGCATGCGGCTGAACTTGCGCAACATGTGGGCGCGTCTGGGGCTGACGCGGGCCGAAGTTCAGACCTTTCACGGCATGCTGCGCCAGATCGCCTGGAGGCTGAAAGGGCATGGCGAAGACTGATTGTCCCGGCAAAGGGCGGGTGCTACGCCTGTCTGACACACGTGGGATGCGGTTTTGTCCAGGAACAGGCGACCAGCAAGGATGAACGGGGATGTCCGACGCTTTTGTCCGCTTCGGGCAGACCCGGACGTCGCGTCATGAAACCGAAACTGCTGACGACGCTGCGGACCTATTCCGCCCGCCTGTTCCTGGCCGACCTGCTTGCGGGCGTGACGGTGGCAATGGTTGCGATCCCCTTGTCCATCGCCATCGCCATCGCGTCGGGCGCCGAACCGGTCAAGGGACTGGTCACGGCGATTGTCGGCGGCTTCCTGATCTCGCTCCTGGGTGGCAGCCGCGTGCAGATCGGCGGGCCGACCGGCGCGTTCATCGTGGTGGTGGCAGGCATCGTCGCCGTGCATGGCTACGACGGCCTTGTGCTGGCGACGCTGATGGCGGGGGTCATCCTGGTCGTCGCGGGCGTGCTGCGCGCGGGCAGCCTGGTGGCCTATGTGCCGGAGCCTGTGATCAACGGATTTACCATCGGCATCGGCATCATCATCGCGACCAGCCAGATCAGGGATATGTTCGGCCTGCAGGTGGCGGCCGTTCCGGCAGAGTTCACGGCAAAGATCGCGGCCCTGTGGCAGGTGCGGCAATCGGTGAACCCGCAGGCGCTGGTGGTCGGGCTGACAACGGTGGCCCTGATCGTCGTCTTTCGCCGTGCCGCACCGCGCCTGCCGGGGCTGATCGTCGCGGTTGCGATCACATCGGCCATCGTGCTGGCGGCAGGGCTGCCGGTTGACACCCTGTTCTCGCGCTTTGGCGCCTTGCCGAACCGCCTGCCGATGCCGTCGCTGCCCGAGGTCAGCCTGACAAGGGTGATCGCCCTGCTGCCTTCGGCGCTGGTGATCGCCTTCCTCGCAGGGGTGGAATCGCTGTTGTCGGCGATGGTGGCCGACCGCATGATCGCCGGCCGGCACCGCCCGAACGCCGAGGTTCTGGCCCAAGGGGCCGCCAATGTCGGATCGGCCCTGTTTGGCGGGATGCCGGCAACCGGGGCCATCGCGCGCACGGCAACCAATGTCAGGGCAGGCGGCAAGACGCCGGTGTCAGGGCTGGTCCATGCCGTCACCATCCTTGCGGTGATGATGCTGGCCGCACCGCTCGCGGGCTACATGGCGATGCCGGCCTTGGCGGGGCTCTTGATCCTGACGGCCTGGAACATGACGGAACCTGCGAAATGGCGCGGATACATGCGTGCGCCGGTCGCCGACCGTGTTCTGCTGGTGCTGACGCTGGTGTTGACAGTGCTCGTGGACCTGACGGTGGCGATCGGCGCCGGCGTGATGCTGGGACTGGCCTTGCGCCTGCGCCGGGGCCATGTGCCGCCCGATGACTGGTCGCCGCCCGACCGCTAGCGGCCTGCGACGGCGGCATGTCTTGAAGGGGGTCGCGTCACGGCCTAGGTTGCGCAAAATCCCGGAGACCGCGATGGCGACCAAGCGCAACATTTTCGAAGAGGTGGCATCGCCCGGTGCCGTCGTCAGACCGCAGGCCGGGGTCATTGCAACCGAACGCATCGGCGCGCGGCGCGGGGTGCGGTTGTGGCTGGTGGCGCTGTTCTTGTTGGTGGTGGCGATGATCGCGGTCGGGGGGCTGACACGGCTGACCGACAGCGGGCTGTCGATCACCGAATGGAGGCCCGTGACGGGTGCCTTGCCACCGATGTCCGACGCCGACTGGCAGGCGGCGTTCGACAAGTACCGCGCCATCCCGGAATACCAGTTGCAGAACAAGGGCATGACGCTGGAGGCGTTCAAGTCGATCTACTGGTGGGAATGGGGGCATCGCCAGCTGGGGCGCACCATCGGCACGGTCTGGCTGGTCGGCTTTGCCGGATTCCTGATCGCGCGCAAAATCCCGCCCGCCTGGAGCGGCCGACTGTTGCTGGTCGGTGCGCTTGGCGGATTGCAGGGGGCGATCGGCTGGTGGATGGTGTCATCTGGCCTTGGTGGTGGCCGCGTCGATGTCGCATCCTACCGGCTGGCGGTGCATCTGGGGCTGGCCTTTGTGATCCTTGGCCTTTTGGCCTGGTACATCTTTGATCTTGGCCGGTCGCAGGTCAGCCTGTTGCAGGCGCGGCGCGCGGGGGAGCAGCGGCTGTTCGGCCTGTCCACCGGCCTGATGCACTTTGCGTTCCTGCAGATCCTCTTGGGCGCGCTGGTGGCAGGCATCGACGCGGGGCGGGCCTTTCCGACCTGGCCGCTGATGAACGGCGCGTTCTTTCCCGCCGATGCGTTCTATGTGCCGGGGCGTCCGGTCTGGGCGGCGTTCTTTGAAAATCCGGGGCTGGTGCAATTCATCCACCGCATGTCGGGGTATCTTCTGTTCGCCTTTGGCATCGTCGTCTGGCTGCGCGGGCGGCAGTCGGCGCATGGGGCGACACGGGCGGCGTTCCATGCGGTGATGGGCATGATGGTCCTGCAGGTCGCAATCGGCATCGCAACCGTCCTGACGGCGGCCAGCCCGCATGTCGCGATCACCCATCAGCTGGGCGCGGTACTCCTGTGGGTGTTGATCCTGCGCGCGCGGCATCTGTCGCGCTATCCGATCGCGGGATCGGTCCGAAAGGGAACCCAATGACCGCCTATGCCGACCTGATGGCCTTTCAGCGCGAGACCGAGGCTTTGTCGCTGGTTGCCGAACGGCTGGGCTGGGACCAGGAAACCATGATGCCGCCCGCCGCGGCCGACCAGCGCGGCGAAGAGATCGCGGCGCTGGAGGGGGTCCTGCACGCCCGCCGTACCGATCCCCGGGTGGCCGACTGGCTGGAGCGCGCGAAATCCGCCGATGACATCGGGGCCGCTCAACTGCGCCTGATCCGGCGCAGCCATACCCGCAGTGCCAAGGTGCCCGCGCGTCTGGCACAGGACATCGCCCGCCAGACCTCGACCGCGCAAGGGATCTGGGCAGAATGCCGCGCCCGCGATGATGTCGCGACGTTTCTGCCGGTTCTGGCCGAAGTCCTGCGCCTGAAGCGCGAAGAGGCAGCCTGTCTTGCCGGCGGGGGCGATCTTTATGATGCTCTTCTGGACGACTATGAACCGGGTGCCACGGCGGCCACGGTCGCCGCGATGTTCGACCGCATGCGCCCGCGTCTGGTCGCGCTGCGCGGCGCGATCCTGGGATCGGGGCGCGATCCGGCGAGTCTGACCGGCAGCTTTGCCAAGGAGGGGCAGATGGCGCTCGCCCGCAAGGTGGCCAGTGCCTACGGCTATGACTGGTCGCGCGGGCGGCTTGATCTGGCGGTGCATCCGTTTTCATCCGGGTCCGGATCGGACAGCCGGATCACGACGCGGGTGGTGGAGGCAGACCCCTTCAACTGTCTTTATTCGACCATCCACGAGGTCGGCCATTCCAGTTATGAACTGAACATAGACCCGCGCTATGCGCTGACCCCCATTGGCCGCGGGGTGTCGATGGGCGTGCATGAAAGCCAGAGCCGCATCTATGAAAACCAGCTGGGCCGCAGCCGCGCCTTTGCCGGATGGCTGTTCGAGCAGATGCAGGCGCAGTTCGGCACCGCCGGAGCGGCCGATGCCGATGCGTTCTATGCAGCCGTCAACCGGGTCCGGTCAGGCTATATCCGGACCGAGGCGGACGAGGTCCACTACAACCTGCATGTCATGATGCGGTTCGATCTGGAACGCGCGCTGGTCAGCGGTGATCTGGCCGTCGGCGACCTCGAGGCGGCCTGGAATGACCGTTTCCGGTCGGATTTCGGCGTTGCGGTGGATCGCCCGTCGCATGGCCTCTTGCAGGATGTGCATTGGTCCTGCGGGCTGTTTGGGTATTTTCCGACCTACACCTTGGGCAACCTCTATGCCGGGTGCCTTTATGGCGCGATGCGCCGGGCGGTGCCGAGCCTCGATATGTCCCTAGCGCAAGGCGATACGTCGGGCGCGACGGCGTGGCTGCGCGACACCGTACAGCGCCATGGCGGGCGGTATCTGCCGCAAGACCTGATCGCGGCGGCCACCGGCAGCGCACCGGACGAAGGCCCGCTCCTGGACTATCTGGAGGCCAAGTTCGGCGCGCTCTACCGGCTTTGAACCTGTGGCACGCCGCGTTCGGTCCAGGCTCAGGATTTGATCACATCGTCGCGGCAGGCCGCGCCGTCCCCGGATATTTGGGCAAAGCTGAAATTGGCTCAGGCCGCAAGCTCGATCCAGACCGGCACATGATCCGACGGCTTGTCGCCGCCGCGCATGTCCTTGTCGATGCGGCAGTCCACCAGAAGGTCGGCGGCCTGCGGGCTGAGCAGGTGATGGTCGATGCGTATGCCGTGGTTCCGCTCCCACGCGCCCGCCTGATAATCCCAGAATGTGTACTGCCCCGGGGCAGGATTGCGCACGCGGAACGCCTCGGTCAGGCCCAGCGCCAACAGGCGCCGGAAGGCGGCACGGCTGTCGGGCAGGTAAAGCGCATCCGTCACCCAGGCCTCGGGCCTGGCGGCATCCATGGCCTGCGGGATGACGTTGTAGTCGCCGCAAAAGACGACCGGCATCTCGGTCGCCAGCAGCGCGGATGCCCGTGCCCGCATCCGCGCCATCCAGGCCAGCTTGTAATCGTATTTCGGTCCCGGCGCGGGGTTGCCGTTCGGCAGGTAGAGACCGCAGACACGGACCGGCCTTGCCCCCGTCACCACAGCCTCGATCCAGCGCGCCTGTTCATCCATGGCATCACCCGGCAGGCCGCGCGTCACCTCCGCCATGGGCAGCCTCGACAGGATTGCCACGCCGTTGAACGCCTTTTGGCCGTGGGTTTCGACGCGGTAGCCCATCGCCTCGAACATCTCGCGCGGAAAGGCGTCATCCACCGACTTGATTTCCTGCAGGCAGACCACGTCCGGGCTTGCCGCCTCCAGCCACCGCGGCAGCGCCTCGATCCGCGCCTTGATGCCGTTGATGTTGAACGTGGCGATCTTCATGGCCCGGCCCCCTGCCTGTCGGCACAAGTTTAGGCCGCGCCCGGTCCCCGCACAAGATCAGGCCGACAGCGCCAGCGCCGGGCGCGCCGCCGCCAGCCACAGGGCATCGAGGTGGCGCAAGGCGGCGGCGTCAAAGCGGCCCGCCTCTTCCCAGTAGCGGCCTGACGGCACCACATAGCCAAGGTCGGCCTCCATCCTGTCGGCGCGTGCCGCCAGGACGGGATCAAAGGGCAGCGGCACCCGCGCCTTGAGGCCAAGCCGCCCCGCGCGCGGAAAGACCTGGCGCGACGGGCCTGCCGACAGGTTGACCATCGCGCAGCCCTGACGCGCCGCATGGATCATCAGCCGCGCCGATTTCGCCTCCAGCGATTGCAGCGTGATGTCGGCGCGCAGCGGGTCGGGCGTCCCCGTGCCGTAGAAATGCGTCGGACGCCCGGCAGGATAGTGCATGTCGCAGCCCAGCACCGCGATCTGGCGCGGCCGGAACGTCGCCAGCGCCCAGTAGGCGGCGGTAAATGCCATCGTGCCGCCGGCATAGACAAAGCCGCCATAGCCGTTCTGCACCGGCACGAAGTCGTCTTGCGTCACCAGACGCTGACCCGGGCCCGGCACCGGGCGGCGGTCAGGCGGGAAGTCCCACGGATGGACCAGCGCCTCCCAGTCCGGCCGCACGCGCCAGGCGTTGTTGATTGCAACGATGCGGTCAAACGGCGCCTGCGGCCAAAGCCGTGCTTCGGTCACATTGGGGCCGGAGCCGAGCAGGAGAACGGTCGACATCGCGCACAGCCTTTCCGGTGGTCACGGAACGCCAGTTAGCGTCGCCCCGTCAAAGGAAAAGGCACGGACCCGGTTTCGGCGACATTTCTTCCGTCGCGCAAGGGTCTGGCCGGACCGCCGCAGGCGGGTGTCTAGATCGAGAAACTTGTCCCGCAACCGCAGCTGGAACTGGCGTTCGGGTTTTCCACCACGAACCGCGCGCCGATCAGCTCGTCGGTAAAGTCGATCACCGCGTTGGCCAGGAACGGCAGCGACACCGCATCGACCAGCACCTTGTGGCCGCTTCGTTCCAGCACCAGATCGTCAGCGGCGGGATCGTCCAGCTTGATCTCGTACTGGAACCCCGAACAGCCGCCGCCCTCGACCGCGACGCGCAGGGCACGGGTCTGGCCGGTCATGGCGGCGATTTCCGCCAGCCGCGCATAGGCGCGGTCGGTCACGCGGGGCGGCAGGGTCAGGGTGGCGGTGGTCATCGGGGTATCGTCCCTATCCATCGGGGTCTTCAGCGAATATAGGGAAAGCCAAGCAGTTCAACAAGGACGGATGCCGGTGACGCTTGCCCCCTATGCCTGCCTGCCCGAACGGTCGCGCGGACGCCTGCACGCGGAAGGCATGTCGTCCTTTCGCAGCCCGTTTCAGCGCGACCGCGACCGCATCATCCATTCCTCGGCCTTCCGGCGGCTGAAGCACAAGACCCAGGTGTTCGTCGAACACGAGGGCGACTATTACCGCACCCGCCTGACCCACACGATCGAGGTGGCGCAGGTCGCGCGCACCATCGCGGGCGTGCTTGGTCTGAACCCCGACCTCGCCGAAGCCATCGCGCTGGCACATGACCTGGGCCACACCCCCTTTGGCCATACCGGCGAGGATGCGCTGGGCGCCCTGATGGCCCCCTATGGCGGGTTCGACCACAATGCCCAGGCCCTGCGCATCGTCACGCGGCTGGAACGCCACTATGCCGATTTCGACGGACTGAACCTGACCTGGGAATCGCTTGAGGGGATCGCCAAGCACAACGGCCCCGTCATTGGCCCCAACGCCGAGGAAAAGCACGCCGGTTCCTTGCCCTATGCGCTGGCAGAGGTGAACGCCGAATGGGATCTGGAACTCGCCACCCACGCGTCGGCCGAGGCGCAGGTGGCGGCCATCTCCGACGACGTCGCCTATTCGCATCATGACCTGCATGACGGGCTGCGATCGGGTCTCTTCACCGAAGCGGACCTGATGGACCTGCCCGTCACCGGCCCCGCCTTTGCCGAGGTCGACCGCCTTTACCCCGGTCTCGACCCGATGCGGCGGCGGCACGAGGCGCTGCGCCGGGTCTTTGGCCGGATGGTGGAGGATGTGATTTCGGTCGCGCAAGGTCGGCTTGACGCGGCAAAACCGCAGTCGGTCGAAGAGATACGGGCGATGGGGCGGACGATCATCCGGTTTTCAAAGCCGCTCTATCAGGAGTTGAAGGCCATTCGGGGGTTCCTGTTCACCCGCATGTACCGCGCCCCGAGCGTGATGGTCGAACGCGCGCGGGTGACGGCGGTGGTGAACGGTCTTTTCCCCCTCTACATGTTACACCCGGAACTGTTGCCGCAGGAATGGCGCAGCGATATCGACGCCGCCCGGTCCGAGGTGGAACTGGCGCGGATCGTGGCGGATTACGTCTCGGGGATGACGGACCGCTTTGCGCTAGCCGAACATGCGCGGTTGCTGGGGTCGGGGGTGGGGGCGGATGTCATTCCTCCGTCTGCTGCGCAAGCCTCCCCGTCGCGTGACTTCTCTCCCTAGTTCTGCCCGGCGTAGGTTGCAGAAGGTTTTGGACCCGCCCCTCCTAGGCCAGCATGATCCCCGCCACCACGCACATCAGCCCGACGGCCGACACCCCCAGCGCCGCCAGGTTCAGCGTGACCACGCGCTGCAGGCGCGCGCGCAGCGCATCGTCGGAAAGCCGCGCGCGCCGTGCCCGTGTGGCCAGCACGATGCACCAGATCAGCCCTGCCACGCCGCCGAGCGTCAGCGCCGCGCCGATCCAGATCAAAATCTCCACTGCGACACCCATCCCGTGGTTTCGGGCAGCCCTAGCGTCCGCCGCACCGGGAGGCAAGGGGGAGGTGCGCTTCACCGCTTGCGCAGGGCTTTGCGGTCGGGTTAGGGAAGGCGCGACCGATGCCAGAAAAGACAGGCCCGCGATGACCGACACGATTGACACCTATGCCGTGACCGCCGATGAACTGCGCCAGTTTATCGAGCGTTATGAACAGCTTGAATCCGAAAAAAAGGATGTGGCCGAACAATTGAAAGAGCTGATGGCAGAGGCCAAGGGGCGCGGCTATGACACCAAGGTCATGCGCAAGGTGATCGCGCTGCGCAAGCGCAAGCCCGACGAGATTGCCGAGGAAGAGGCGGTGCTGGACATGTACAAGGCGGCGCTCGGCATGGCGTGACGGCGTGCCGCCGGGCCGCGTCCGACAGGAACGGCATGCGGGATCAGGCCAGCGCGGATGCCACCCTGCACCGCGTCCAGCGCCAGACCGGCTCAGGCCGCGATGAAGTCGATGCCGTCCATCTGCGCGATATGCGCGACATCGGCATCATAGGCGGCGGTCAGATCGGCAATCAGCTCTGCCGACCAGCCCGGCAGCGCCACCTCCACCTCGATCTTTTCGGGCAGCACGAACTTGTCGAGAAAGGCCGCGACGATCTTCTTGTGATGGGCGTGCGACAGCGCCGGGTTGCGGGCCAGGTAGTCGCGCATCCGCGTCAGGCCCTCCGGCGCCATGATGTTGGACAAAAGTTCATCCGCGCCCTCCAGCATCCCGGTTTCGGAAAGGCCCGTCACCGCCTCCAGCACCTCGGGCCAGACCAGCGGCGTGTCCTCGTCGCACCAGAGCGTCAGGCGGACATCGGGGTTTTCCGACCGGATCTGCGCCACCACATCCGACCAGCGCAGGAACATCGGGTCGATGCCGCTGAGGAAATCCTCGTAGGATTTGATCTTCTGCTTTTCAAAGAGGGCGGGCAGAAAGGTCGCGGGATTGCGGATCGCCAGGTGAAATTCGGCCTCGATGTCGGGGAAGATCTGGGTAAAGGCGCGGATGCGTTCCCCGGCAAGCGGGTAAAGGCCGGGCCGCAGCACCCATTGCGGAAAGCTGAGGAAACTGTCCCAGGACAGGATCAGCCGGTCAGCCCGGTCCTCGTCCATGATCTGCTCCAGCACCAGGGCCTGGGTCTCGATCGAGGCGCGCGCGCCTTTCAGCTGGATGGCGGTGTCGCGCAACAGCTTGCGGTACCGCGCCGGTCCCGGCACCACCACACCCCGTTCGGCCAGAACGCCCCGGTTGCGCAAAAGACAGCGCAAAAGGCGGTCCTCATCAGTGCAGTGCGCGCCAAGATGGTAGACAATCTGCATGACGGCCCGCTCGCCTTTTGATGGGGCCGCTTTGGGCCGCCTGCACGCCGGGGATGAGCCTGCGCGCATCGTCAGAGGACTATATGGGCTTTTCTGGACAGTCAAAGCCCTTTCCTGTAGGTCCGGGGCCATGATGGGCGACCAAAACAGTCAGGTTAGCGGATCGTCCCGCAGGTGGCGCAGGGCGAGGGCGCTCTTTGATCCCTGGCAGGGTGTTGCGGTCATCGTCGCGGTGCTGGTCCTTGCGCCGGTGGCGTCGGTTGTCTGGATGGCGTTCAACCCCGCCGAGAACATCTGGCCGCATCTGATGGCCACGGTGATGCCGCGCTATCTGGCCAACACCCTGATCCTGATGCTGGGTGTCGGCGTCATGACGGCAGCCATCGGCACCGGGGCGGCCTGGATGGTGACGATGTACCGCTTTCCCGGCAGCCGGTGGCTGGACTACGCGCTGTTGTTCCCGCTGGCGATCCCGGCCTATGTGGGGGCCTATGCGCTGGTCGATTTCCTTGACTTTGCCGGTCCGTTGCAGACGGCGATGCGCGCCGCGATGGGCTGGCAATCGGCGCGTGACTACTGGTTTTTCGAGGTGCGCGCGCAAGGCCCCGCCATCATCGTGTTTTCCGCCGCGCTTTATCCTTATGTCTATCTGCTGGCGCGCGCGGCCTTCCGCGAACAGTCGGGCTGCACCTATGAGGTGGCGCGGGCGCTGGGGACCGGGCAGGGCGCATTGTTCTGGCGGCTGGGCCTGCCCTTGGCGCGGCCTGCGATTGCGGTCGGGGTGACGCTGGCCCTGATGGAGACGGTCGCCGATTACGGCACAGTGCATCATTTCGGGGTGCAGACGCTGACAACGGGCATCTTTTCGACCTGGCTTGATGGCAACAATGCCGGGGGTGCCGCCCAGATTGCGATGGTCAGCCTGACGCTGATCCTGATCCTGGTAACGCTGGAGCGTCTGGGCCGCCGCCGCGCGCGGTTTCACCGCCTTGGCCGCGTCGCCCGACCGCTGGAGCCTGCCCGGCTGGCCGGGCCACGCGCCTGGGCGATGACGGCGCTGTGCCTGGTGCCGTTCACGATGGGGTTCGTGCTGCCGGTCGGCGTGATGGTCTATCAGGCAATGCGCTCGCCCGAGGCCTGGCTGGCGCCGGGCTTGCAGGCGGCGCTTGCCAACACGCTGATGGTGGCGGGCGGGGCATCCATCGTCACCGTCGGGGCCGCGATCCTGTTCGTCTATGCGCTGCGGCTGGCGCGGCCCGGTCTGGCGCAGGCGGTATTGCCGGTCACGGCGGTCGGTTACGCCACGCCGGGCGCCGTGCTGGCAGTGGGATTGCTGGTGCCGCTGGCGGCGCTTGACAACCGGCTGGCGGACTGGGTGCTGGCCTGGACCGGGCGCGATCCGGGGCTGATGATCACCGGGACGGCGGTTGCGGTGGGGCTGGCCTACATGGTGCGCTTCTTTGCGGTGGCCCAGGGCGCGGTCGATGCCGCGTTCGGCCGGGTGACGCCGACGCTGCCGATGGTGGCGCGGTCCTTGGGGCAGGACCGGGCAGGCGCTCTGGGATCGGTCTACCTGCCGCTGATGCGGGGGTCTGTGGCAACCGCGCTGCTGGTCGTCTTTGTCGATGGCGTCAAGGAACTGCCCGCGACGCTGCTGCTGCGCCCGTTCAACTTCAACACGCTCAGCACGCGGGTCTATGAACTCGTCAGCCTGGAACGGCTGAGCGAGGCCGCACCGGCGGCTCTTCTCGTGATGGGCGTGGGACTGGCGGCGGTGGCACTTCTTGCGCGGGCCAGCCGGTAATCAGGCATCGGCGGCGGCGAAATGCGCCATATGGTCGGCATCCGAGGGCGGGCGGGTTGCGCGTCCAAATCTGGTCGATAGCCCGCCTGACCCTCCGGAAGGAACGGGGCCGTCTGGACGCCGCGACCGCGACAAGGCCGGCGATATGGTCGGGCGCGTGCAAGGGGAAATCGCGCGTGCCCCCAGACGGGCTCGAACCGCCGACATCCAGTTTACAAAACTGGCGCTCTACCAGCTGAGCTATAAGGGCTACGCGCAAGCGATGTAGCAACTCCGCCCCGTCCGTGCAAGGCAAAGCCGCGCCCGTGATGGTGCGCATGGATCGCAGCCGGATCATGGTCCGGCGCGCCCGGTGATCCTGCAGCCGTCAGTCCAGCCAGAACGGTTTGCCCGCCTCATCCGCGGCGGCGCGGCGGGTCAGGCCGATGTCGCGCAGCAGGTGGTCGTCCAGATGCACCAGCGCCTTGCGGCCCCGCCGCCGTGCAACTGCGTGGCCCATCACGCGCGTCCAGCCCTGCGTGTGGCACAGGATGTGCTGCAGCCGGGGCAGCAGGATCGGGATCGCCCGCATGGTTCGCCTCAATATTGTATTGATACAAGATGACAGATGTCTGTATATTGCGATACAATAAGACACATTGAGTCGCCATGAAAGACTTGTAATGAATACAAATTGGCAGCCCGACCTTTCGCTGTTTCCCGGACCCAAGTATCTGGCGCTGAACCGGGCGCTGCGCGACGCAATCCGGCTGGGCGATCTGACCGAGGGGACACAGTTGCCCACGGTGCGCGATCTGGCCTGGCGTCTTGCGGTGACGCCGGGGACGGTGGCCCGCGCCTATCAGATGGCCATTCAGGAGGGCATGCTGCTGGCCAATGTCGGGCGCGGCACCTTTGTCGCCGACCGCAGCCCGCGCCTTGGCCCCACGCAGCCCCTGTTCATCGAACGTCCGTCCGAGACCAAGGGGCTGGTCGACCTGCGATCACCCATCCTGCCGGAACTGGGGCAGGCGGCGGTGTTCGAGGATGCGATGCGCCGCGTTGCCGCGGGGCTGGGGGCGGACTGGACCGACTACCCCTCGCAGCGCCAGGAACTTGCGCTGCGCGGTCATGTCGTGGACTGGGTCGGCGACCGCC
Source organism: Rhodobacterales bacterium (assembly GCA_021155205.1). GTDB lineage: Bacteria > Pseudomonadota > Alphaproteobacteria > Rhodobacterales > Rhodobacteraceae > JAJNPS01. The sequence goes on along the minus strand of JAJNPS010000042.1, from coordinate 12,880 downwards.
TGCTCGGCCCCGTCACCCCGGACGACGTTGCCCTGACGCATGGCGGTCAGAACGCGATCCTGACGATCCTGATGTGCTGCCTGCGGGGCGACAGGCCGGTGGTGCTGGTCGAGGATCTGGCCTATCCCGGCTTTCGCCATGCGGCCCGGCTGGTCCGGGCCGAGGTCGTCGCGGTGGAACTGGACGCCGACGGCATGGTCCCCGACGCGCTGGAGGCCGCCTGCCGACGTCATGGCCCGCAGATCCTGTGCCTGACGACCGAGGCGCAGAACCCGACCGCCGTGCGCATGCCGCCGGACCGTCGCGCCGCCATCGCCGCCATCGCCCGCCGCCACGACTGCCAGATCATCGAGGATGACTGCTATTCGACCGATACCAGCGACTGGCCCGCGATCCGCGCGCTGGCACCGGAGCGGACCTGGTATGTCGGCAGTTTTTCCAAGACCATCTCGGCGGCCCTGCGGTTCGGCTATGTCGTCTGCCCGACCGGACTGGGCGAGGCGGGGCGTCTGACGGCGCAGCATTCCTATTTTGCGCTGTCGCGGACGGTATCGGATCTGTGTCTCGATCTGTTCCGGTCACGCGCGGCATGGGACTTGCGCGCCAAGGTGCAGGCAGACCTCGCTGCGCGGTTGCAGGTGACGGTCACAGCGCTTGGCGCGTTCGAGATGTCCTGGCTGCCGGGCTTGCGCTTTGTCTATCTGCGCTTGCCGCAGGGGTGGCGGGCGTCCAGCCTGCGCCCCCGCGCCGAGGCGGCGGGCATCCTGTTGCGCACGGCCGATGAATACGCCCTGTCGCATGGCCGTGCCCCCAACGCCGTGCGCCTGGCGCTGGCCGGAAACGTGCCGCCCGACGACTATCGCGCCGCGCTCGGGCGGCTGGTCGGCCTGCTGCAAAGCCCAAGCTACGAGCCTTCGGTCTGACGGCGGACGGGGATGTCGACAGATGCCGGCGCGCCGCAATGGGTGCCCGATTGACGCCTGACTGTGACCGACCTGCCGCGTTCACGCCGAATTGTTTCCCTGCCGATTGCCTAACGCCCTGTCTTGGCGCATCTTTTCGCCCAAGATCAAAAAAAACACGTGAGCAGGCAGCAAAAAATGGGAATACAGGCAACGTTTCATGCCGCGCATGGTGGCGCGGATTTTCTGGGTTGGCGCAAGACGCGCAGCGGCGCGACCGAAATCATCTATGACGATGGGGTTGCGCGCCGCATGGTCTGGCGCGTTGCCGACAAGGATCCCAGCGAGGCCCGCCTGTCGGACGCGCTGCGTGTCGCGGTGGAGGCCCTGAAGATCGTGCCGACGCTGCATGACGAGCTGCGCAAACGCGCAATCGCCATCGAACGTGTCGCAGGCTAGGTCATTTCGCCCCGGCTCGGGCGTGCTTGCGCGGCCCTGATCCATTCAGGGCCTTGCGCCCATCCCTGCCTTTTGTCTAACTTTGATCAAACGCCGGATCATATCGGCGGCGACAGGGGGATGAATGGCTGAAGGCACCGCCCGAGGGGGCGCCAATCCAGAGGCGCGAAGCGGCCTTTTGCTGGTCGCACCGCCTGCCATTTATGCCATCCTGCTGCTGGCCGCGCCGATGGCCACGATCGTTCTCTTCAGCTTTCTGACCGATGCACAGTCGGGCGTCGAGTGGACGCCAACGCTGGACAACTACCGCGAAGTGCTGACCCAGCCGGTTTACCGCGCACTGATGCTGCGCTCGCTGGTGGTGGCGCTGGCTGTCACGCTGGTCACGGTCGTCCTGGCCTATCCGGTGGCCTATTTCGTCAGTTTCCATGTCCGCCCCGACCGTAAGTCGCTGTGGCTTTTCCTGATCACCATCCCGTTCTGGACCAGCTACATCATCCGGGTGTTCCTGTGGAAAGTCATCCTCGGCTATAACGGCGTGATCAATTCGGGCCTGATGAGCCTCGGCATCATCACCGAACCCCTGCAGGCCATCAACTACAACGTCGGTGCGCTGATCATGACGCTGGCCCATGCCTATGCGCCGTTCGCGATCCTGCCGATCTTCGTGGTCCTGGAAAAGATCGACCGCAGCCTGCTGGAGGCCGGGCAGGATCTGGGCGAGGGCAAGTTCCGCACCTTTCTGCGCGTGACGCTGCCCCTGTCGATGGCGGGTGTCATCGCGGCGGTGCTGATCGTGTTCATCCCGACCATCGGGGATTACGTGACGCCGAACCTGATCGGTGGCGGGAAACTGCCGATGATCGCCAACATGATGGAGGCCAAGATGCTGGGCCAGGACAACCGCCCCGTCGGGTCGGCCATCGTGGTTGTGGCGATGCTGATCGTCGCGCTGATTTCCATCGCCTTTCTGGTCCTGAACCGGCGCTTTCTGCGGGGGAACCAGCGATGAACGCCCCCGGACTGCGCATCTACGCCATCCTGTACCTGATCTTTCTTTATGCGCCGATCGCGCTGTTGCCGCTGTTTGCGTTCAACAATGCCGTGGTCATCGCCTTTCCGCTGGAAGGGTTCACGACGAAATGGTTCGGCGCGATGTGGCAGGACCCGCAATTGTGGAACGCGCTGCGCAACAGCCTGTTCATTTCGACCACGGTGGCTGCGATCTCCACCCTGCTGGGGCTGTTCGCCGCCCGCGCCACCACCCGCTACCGCTTTCCGGGCCAGACCAGCATCCTTGGCCTGATCATGCTGCCGCTGGTCTTGCCAGAGATTGTCGTCGCGATGTCGCTGATCGTGGTCTTGGTGGCCATCGGCGTGCCCCTGTCGATCTTTACCATCATCCTGGGTCATGTGCTGATCACCACACCCTTTGCCGTGACGATCCTGTCCTCGGCCTTTCAGACGCTGGACCGCTCGCTCGAGGAAGCCGCCTATGATCTGGGTGAATCCGCCGCCTCGACCTTCCGGCTGATCATCCTGCCCCTGGTGATGCCCGGCATCATCTCGTCCTTCCTGATCTGCTTCATCATCTCCTTGGACGAATACATCATCGCATCCTTCCTGGGCGGGACGCAGCCGGTGCTGTCGACCTATATCTTTGGCCAGTTCCGGTTCCCGGCCAAGGTGCCTGCCGTACTGGCGCTGGGGACCATCCTTGTCCTTTTGTCCATCATCCTTTTGGCTTTTGCCGAATACATGCGCCGCCGCGGCATCGCCAAGGCCGGTGGCACCACGTCTGGAGGCGTCCTGTGATCGACAAAGAAACCATGATCGAGTTCCAGGATGTCCACAAATACTATGGCGACTATCACGCCCTGCGGGGGATATCGGCGACCATAAGGGCGGGAGAGTTCTTCTCTCTCCTCGGTCCGTCCGGCTGCGGCAAGACGACCTTGCTGCGCACCATTGCCGGGTTCGAGGACATCTCGTCCGGTGCCGTGCTGCTCGACGGCAAGAACATGGCCGGCGTGCCTGCCAATGTGCGCCCGACCAACATGGTGTTCCAGTCCTACGCGATCTTTCCGCATCTGACGGTGGCGGAGAACGTCGGTTTCGGCCTGCGCAAGGATCCGCGCGCGGCGGCGGAAAAGTCGCGCGCCGTGGATGAGGCGCTGGAGATGGTGGGTCTGAAGGGCTTCGGCACCCGCGCGGCCCATGCCCTGTCCGGCGGCCAGCGCCAGCGGGTCGCGCTTGCCCGCGCGCTGATCCTGAAGCCCAAGGTACTGCTGCTCGACGAACCCTTGTCGGCGCTGGACAAGAAGATGCGCGAACAGATGCAGGTCGAACTGATCCGCCTGCAGCGCCAGGTCGGGATCACCTTTGTGCTTGTCACCCACGACCAGGAAGAGGCGCTGGTGATGTCGGACCGCATCGCCGTGATGTTCGAGGGCGAGATCGCGCAACTGGCCGATCCCGAAACGCTGTACCGCCGTCCCGCCGGCCGCAAGGTCGCCGACTTCATCGGCACGATGAATTTCCTGCCCGCCAGGATCGTGTCGGAATCCGGCGGCAAGGTCGAGGTCGAGGCGCAGGGCTTTGGAAGTATCACGCTGGATGCCGCGCAGGTATCCGCCGCGACCAGCCAGGGTGCGGCCATCGGGTTCCGGCCCGAGACGCTGACGATCCTGTTCGACGGCCAAAAGGCGGTGGACCGCGAAAGCGATGCCACCGTGACCGAGGTCGTCTATTACGGCGACATGACCTATTATGACATCCGGCTGGATGGCACTGACCAGCCGATGCGCCTGTCGATGCGCAACGTCTTTGGCCGCCCCGTTCTGGATATCGGCACCCGGACCAAGGTGGCGTGGTCGCCCGGCGCGCTGATGCTGTTCCGCTAGCTTCCATAGCCGCCTGACAGAACGGTCTTATGTTGCCCAAACTGGCATCTTCCCAGGCGCATTCTGCCGAATTATGGTGGGGCGAATTCGGGGTGCGACATTATGCCCAAAAAGCCATCTGAACCGGAAAAGCAGAACCCGCCGGACGGCGCGACGGGATCGGGATCGGAAAGCCGGTCCAGGCCGGACCCCGCGCCCCCCGATGCCACGCGTTCCGCCGATGAACCTGAACCAAGGCAAGCCCCGACGCGCCGAAACCCGCGCGGTCGCCGGCTTGTCTGGCTGTCGGTCGCTGCCACGACCTTGGTGGGGTCGATCTGGACCGCGTTTGCCACCTCGATGGTCGACAATGCGCGGACCTATCTCGATGCCAAGCTGGAGGTGCTGCAAGGTGGGGCCGAGATCAAGCGCCTGCATGCGGAACTGGAAAGGACAAAGGCCGAACACATCGAGGCGCTGACCCGCAAGGACAACGCCTATGACGCCCTTTTGGCCAATACCGGCATGGGACTGACGGCCTATGTCTATCTGTCATTCCGCAACCAGCAATTCTGTCTTGATCAGGTCAAGGCATGGGCCCGCGCGAGCGGATATCCTTTCGAGGATGTCAACGATCCGCTGCTGTACATCGTCCGGGTCGGGTATTTCGGGACTTCGCTGGAACTGCGCTGCGTGGGGGCGCCCTTTGCCAATGCAACCTTTCTGGTCGTGACCGGCACCGTGGCCAGCAAGTCGCAGGTGGATTCGGCCCAGGCCGCGCTCCGGGCGCGGTTTGCCGACTATAACCAGTATCCGGCGGTCGCCTCTCCGGCGGCGCGCGACTGGAACAACATCGGTCCCTATCTTGAACTTGGCTATGTGTCGTTCGAGATGTCCTATGGCGAGTTCCGACGTTGGGAAAAGGGGGCCTTTCCGCCGACCCTTCTGGCCGCGTTGACGCGCCCCGGCACGATCACGCGGTCCTATTCGGCCAAGGGGTTCTACTTTTTCTCCGCCGACGAGCCTGGCAGTTCGGTCACGATCCGCAATCCGGACACGCTTGCCTACAAGCTATTGGCGCAGGACGGCACCTGGAGGCCGCCGGCCGAGGTTCTTGCCCCCAACACCGTGCCTGCCGACGGCACCACGGTTCGTACCGATGTCCTGATTGCGGTCGCGGGGATGGCGTATGGACAGTACGGGATCGATTCAACGCAGCAACGATACCTTGGCCAGGACGCCATCGACCGCCTTGCGACCATCCCCGGCATTGTCGATGGCGGCACCATGAATTCGATCCTGCGCAACTGGTAGTCCTAGCGGTCCGCCGCCAGCAGGCCCAAGCCCCGCAGGTAGATGCCGATCCCGGCCTCCAGCAGTTCTTCGGGGCGGAACTGGGTATTGCCGCCGTTGCCGCGGGTGAACAGTTCGACCACGCCATGACTCATGGCCCAGATATGGGCCGAAAACATGGTCGCCGGGGGGCGCCTGCCGGGTGGCAGTTGCAGTGACAGCGCCTCGGCCGCGCGTTCCAGAACGCCGCGCGCCTTGGCGGCAACATGGGCCAGATCGGGATGGTCGGCGGGGGACAGGCCGGATTCAAACATCGCCTTGTAGTGACCGGGATATTTCTGCGCGAATGCGAGATATGCGCGCCCCGTCGCCTCGAATGCCGCAAGGGGCGACGGGCGGCCATTGTCATAGGCGTATTCCATCAGGGCGGCAAAGATGTCAAAGCCCTGCCGCGCGACCTCTGCCAGCAGATCGTCGCGGCCCGAGAAATGCCGGTAGACGGCGGCGGGCGTCACATCGGCGACCTTGGCGGCCTCGGACACGGTAAAGCCCTGCGGGCCCTTGTCCGCGATCAGTGCCAGCGTTGCATCGACCAGCGCCTGACGCAGGTTGCCATGGTGATAGCCGCGCTTCACGCATCGTCCCTGGGCCGCAAGCCCGGTCCGCCGCAGATGGCTCTGTCGATCTTGCCGATGGCGTCGGTGTCGCGGCCCTTGTAGTCGACGGCGTGCAGCACGGTCTGGATCGCGGCGATGCGGGCGCGTTTCTTGTCGTCCGACAGGATCACCGTCCAGGGCGCGAACTTGAAATCGGTCTTTTTCATCGTCTCGTCGAGCACGGTGCAATAGTCGTGCCACTTGGCCAGCCCGTCGATGTCGATCTGGCTGAGTTTCCATTGCTTCAGCGGATCGGCCTCGCGCGCAAGGAACCGGCGCAACTGTTCGGCGCGACCGACCTCCAGCCAGAATTTCACGAACACAAAGCCTTCCTCGGCGATCATCGTCTCGAATTCCGGCAGCTGGCGAAAGAACTTGGCGCGCTGAGCAGAGGTGCAGAACCCGAAGACATGCTCGATCATGGCGCGGTTGTACCAGCTGCGATCATAAAGCGCGATTTCCCCAAGCGCGGGAAACCAGTCCACATAGCGCTGGAAATACCACTGCGCAGCCTCGCGTTCGGTGGGTTTGGACAGGGCGACGATGTTGGCCACGCGCGGGTTCAGGTTCCTCCGTACCGCCTCGATGGCCCCCCCCTTGCCGGCGGCATCGCGGCCTTCAAAGACCAGGATCACCCGCTTGCCGGTGGCCTTGATGTCGGCCTGCATCTTGACCAGTTCGATCTGCAGCGCTTCCATCCGGGCATCGTACTCTTTGCCCTTCATTTCCTCGCGATAGGGATAGGACTTGGTCAGGATGTCATCCTTGTCCCCCTTTTCGATGGCCTTGCGCACATCTGCCGGGGCACCCTCGCGGAAATAGCGGCTGATCGCGCCGTCAAAGGGCAGGGTCATGGGGTATTCCTTCAATGGTTTGGCGCAGTATGGCGGGGCGGGGGCGCTATCGCAATCCGGCGCGCGCGGCGGCCCGGTCGATTGCGGCGATGACCGCGTCCGGCCGGGTCTGCTGCGGCATGTGGCCAGCCCCGGCCAGCACCGTCAGTTGTGCGTTCGGAAGCAGTTTGGACAGAGGCCCGGAATGGATGGCCAAGGGGACAATCGTGTCGGCATCGCCATGCACCAGTTCCACCGGCAGGGTCAGCGTCCGATAGCGCGGCTCCATCGCCACGATTTCGTCGCGCAGCGCGTTGACCTGCGCCGCATTGATCGCCAGCACCGACGCACGCGACGTCAGCGCCACCCCGACATGGTCGGCATAGCCCGCGGGTGCCGTCTCGGGGGCAAAGACGCCCTGGATCGCGCGGCGCACAAAGGACATCGGAACCCAGGCGGCGGCCAGGGGCACAAACACGGCGCGCCCGATGCGGCTATCGTTCAGGCGGTACCACGGGTCAAGCCCGCCCGGCCACGGCAAAGACGGTGCCGCGATCAGCACCAGCGCCTCGGGCGGGGTCTCCAGCGCCCAGGCCAGCGCGACCGACCCGCCATAGCTGTGCCCGACCAGCACGGGGTTCGTTATGCCCAGCGCCTCGCCTGCCTTGCGCAGAATCCGCGCCTGCGCCAGAAGTCCCGTCCCGCCATCGGCAAAGGGATCCGAAAGCCCAAGACCGGGGCGGTCGAATGCGGTCACGCGGTAGCGTTCGGCCAGCCGCGGCATCAGCGCAAAGGTGAAATCGCGCAGCGACCCGGACGCGCCGTGGATCAGCACGACATCCGGTCCCTGACCGACCTGCAGGTAATGCACCCGCTGCCCGTCCACGGTCACGAAGCTGCCTTCGGTCCCTTGCGCCGCAAGCGCCGCCGCCTCGCGCGACTGCGTGCGCCAGGCCGTTGCGGCGGCGATCAGGCCGAGTGCGACAAGGCTGCTAAGTCCCAATCGCATCAATGTCATAATGCGTGGTCTGGTAAATCTCGTTGATCCAGTTGCCATAGAGGAGATGTGCGTGGCTGCGCCAGCGGTTCAAGGGCGGCATCGCGGGATTGTCATCGGGGTAATAGTTCAGCGGCACGTTGATCGGCGTGCCGGCCGCGACATCGCGGTCATATTCCTGTTTCAGCGTGTCGCTGTCATATTCAAAGTGGTTGAAGATGTAGAGCGCGCGGTGCGCGGGATCCTCGACCAGACAGGGACCGACCTCGTCCGACCCCAAAAGCGTGCGCAATCCCGGTGCCGCCGCGATCTCGGCCTCGCGCATTTCGGTCCAGCGGCTGACGGGAATGATGAAATCGTCCGAAAAACCCCGCAGATAGGGCGAGGTCGGCGACAGGTTGCGATGCCGAAAACAGCCAAAGGCCTTGGCGGGCAGCATGTGTTTCTGCACACCGTGAAAATGGTTGATCATGGCCATGCCGCCCCAGCAGACGCCAAAGGTGGAATGCACATGGGTCTGGGTCCAGTCCATCACCTGCTGCAGTTCGGTCCAGTATGTGACCTCGTCAAAGGGCAGATGTTCGATCGGCGCGCCGGTTATGATCAGGCCGTCGAATTTCTCGTTTCCTAGATCCTGAAACGGGCGGTAAAAGGTTTCCATATGCGCCGCCGCCGTGGTCCTGGTCTGGTGTTCGGACATGCGGATCAGATGCAGGTCGATCTGCAAGGGCGTCGCCCCGATCAGGCGGGCAAACTGCGTCTCGGTCTGGATTTTCTTCGGCATCAGATTCAAGAGCGCGATCCTGAGCGGCCGGATGTCCTGCCGCGCCGCCCGTTCGGGCGACATGACCATGACACCTTCGCGCGACAGCACGTCAAAGGCGGGCAGGGTCTGGGGCAGGGTGATCGGCATCCGTCTTTGTCCTTTGCGGCGGGCGGCAGGGGATTTAGTCCGTCGCGGCCTTGCGATCAATGGCCTGCACCATCAGGTCATCAAAGACTGCAGGGCTTGTGACGCGCGCCACCTCCTCGGCGGTGACAGTCACCCCCCAGCGCGCCATCGCGCCATAGCGCGGCTGGCGGTGCGCCAGGGCGCGCGCATAGGTCCAGCGCACAAAGTGATCGGGATCGCAGGTTTCGTCGGTCACGGAATGGGTTGAACGATAGTCTTGCCACATCGCATGAAGAAAATCCGGCTGATAGTACATCGGCTTGGGCGCGCGGTCGAACCGGCGGACAAGCTCGGCCGTATGCGCGTCCGATCCCTTGATCCAGACCATGAGCAGTTGTTCGGCCAGGCAGGTCAGCACGGGGTCGTCGGGGTTGTCGGGATCGACCACCTCGCAGATCGACCCGGAGGTGTCGCAGACAAAGTTGGCATAGCCATAAAGGTCTGACGCGCGATCAATGAACCGCTTTGCATCCAGCATCGCGGCGATCTCGGCCTGGCGGTGCTGGTCCTGGCGCTTCATGTACTCGCCAAAGGGCAGCCCGCCCTTTGCCGGATCGCCGGGCCTGCCCAGATAGGTCGACAGCGGCGCCAGATTGTCGAAGGTGATGTTGGACGCGATATAGACCGAATCCGTCATCAACAACTCGCGCAGCAAGGGCACGCGCATCGCCTCACGCTTGAAATTGTCGGCGATGTATTCGCCCATGTAGCGGGTGCCGATGCGGTAATCGACGGAATAGTGGAACCACCCCGCGTCGTCCCGCAGCATGTTGGAAAGATGCGTCTTTCCAAGGCCCGACATGCCGAACAGAAGCACCCGCTTGGATGCGCTGGTCCGATAGTGCCTGCCGGTCGGGTAGATCATTGCGTTGCTCCTCGGGGCATCTGTTAGCCGCGGGGACCGCCCTTCACAACGAAAAATCCCCGCCCGGGTTTAGGGCAGGGTTCAACTGAGGTGTCTTTGCAATCGGTCCGCATGGCCGCGCGACGCTGCACCGCGCCGACGCTCGAACGTTTCCGGGCGCCGGTCGCGCGGCAGACACGTTTTCGGGGCGCGCAGGACCGTGCGGCCTGCGGGACCACGATTGCACCAGAACCGAGGAGCGTTGTCATCAACCGATCTGAAGCGATCAGCCCTGATCCGGGATCACCAGCACGCGCACCTCGCCCGCCCGCGGCGGGTTGGCGATGGCGTCCGCGGCGGCGTCGAGCGGGATCGTGCGGGAAATCAGCGGCGTGACCTGAACCGATCCGCCCGCGATCATCGCGGCGGCGCGACCTTGGGTAAACGGATTGATGAAGCTGTGCAGCACCTGGATTTCGCGGAACAGAAGGTCAAAAGGTTCGATGCGGACCCGCTGGCCCTTTGGCAGCACACCAAGGACGACGATCCGCCCGCCGGATCGGGTCAGGGACGGGGCGGCCTCCACCGTCTCGACCGCACCCGCGCATTCCAACAGCACATCCGCACCCTTGGGCCAGAGGTTCAGCGCCTCTTGCGGCGTGGCGGCGGTGACGCTGGCGCCCAGCGCCATCGCAATATCGCGCTTGCCCGCATGGCGCGTGAGCATCAGCACCTCGGCCCCGGCATTGCGCGCCAGTTGCAGCGCCAAAAGACCGATGACCCCGCCGCCGAGGATGATGACCCTTTCGCCAGGAACGGGGGCGGCCATGTCAAGGCCATGGATCGTGCAGGCCAGGGGTTCGCAGAATGCACCATGGTGGGGATGCAGGTCGGCGGGCAGGGCAATGGCCTTGTGCGCCGGGAACACTGCATAGGGTGCAAAACCCCCGTCGCGGGTAATGCCGGTTACGGAATTGCGCTGACACAGGTTCACCCGGCCCCGCAGGCATTGGTCGCATGACAGGCAGGGCGTGTTCGGATCGCAGGTGACGCGGGTACCTGCGGGCAGGGTCACGCCTGCACCCGTCGCGGTGACGATGCCGGAAAATTCGTGCCCCAGCGTGACCGGTGGCCGGCATGGAAACTCGCCCAGGAACAGATGCCGGTCGGTGCCGCAAATCCCTGCCGCCTCGACCCGGACCTGCACTTCACCGGGGCCGGGTTGCGGAACAGCGACGTCGGTCAGGCGCAGGTCATGGACGGCGTGAAGGCGCAAGGCTTGCATGGGGTACAATGCATCCGTCTGGTTGGCGTGAACCTTGCACGGGTTTGCCTGCCGGGCAAGCGGCGGATGAGGATGTCTCAGGTGGGACGGGGCCTATACAGGACGCACAACGTCGCTGCGCCAAGCGCGCCTGCGGTCCGTTCCTGAAATCCGAAGCGATGATAGAATCGGCAGTTCGCAGGGCTGCCGGTTTCCAGACTGGTTCCAATGGACGCAGGATCGGCATCGACAAGGTCAAGGAATGCCCGCAGCAGCGCCGTGCCGATGCCGGTTCCCTGGATCGACGGATCGACGGCGAGGACGCCGAGATACCAGTTCGGTCCCGTCAGCCGGGCCGCGTCCACAATGGCTTCATAGGTTGCGATGCGCCCCGCGACGCCGGGATTCCTGGCCACGAATGCGTCCCAGCGGCGGCTGGTTTCGGCGGGCCATTCGGCCCCGGTCGCATCCATCCCCATGGCAAGGCCGATGATCTGCCCGCCGTTGCGGGCGACAAGCACGGGCATCCCGAGCGCAAGGCGCGCCTCGAGCAGGAAGCCGAAGAACAGCCTGCTTGCCTCGGTTCGCCCGATGGGGCTGTCATCGAAAAAGGCCGACACGATTGGGTCGTCGGAAAAGGCTGCGACCGCACAGCCGACCGCTGCCTCGAAATCCCCTGCAGTTGCCGCCTCGATCTGCATCGCCACCTCTTCCGGACGGGCTTGCGCCCTGTCCCACTCGATTGTCTGAAGTGCCCATAAGCCATTGAAAAATATATGATAAGAACCCGTTTTGACGGTCATTTTCCGACTGCGCGGGCGTCAAAATGCTACGCTTTTGATTTCATTGAGAAAACGGCCGGAAGAATATTTTTGTGGTTTCGGTATCTATCGGCGTCATTTGCCGTCGGGTTGCACTTTAAAGCGTCCCTGCAAGCGCTCAAACCGAGCTCGAAAAGTACCGTTGCTTCGCATTGGATATCAGATCTGAACCGCGAACGCGAGACCAACATCTTTGCCTCGGGACCGACTAAAAACATCTCCGCCTGTCGATCTCGTCAATATCCGGTCGCCGGTCGCGCTGGGCAGAGCGGGAGACGATGCCCATACGACGGGCGACAAAAATGGCGTCTTTCATCTCGCTGACAGTCAAGCCGTAGTCCCACATCGGTCGTGCGACCGCAAAGACAGCGGCGGGGTGGCTGGCGTAGTTGCCGACGGTCTGAGGCTGGCCCGTCAGGGACTGAGGAAACTCGATGATGTCTTTGGAGTTGATGGTGGAACAAGGCATATCCGCGATAGGGTAGTGCTTGATCGCCCTCAGAACCTGGGCTTTTGTCCGACCAATCTCCTTCAAGGACTCCTCGGTATACCGATCGATCGCTTTTGCCAGTGGTGGGTCGGTCGCTTTGTCCGCGGTGATCACGCCGGGCCTGGCAAGTTCGCGCTCGCGCTTCTTGATCCACGACGTCGCAGCGTGACGCCTGTCAAAGGTTTCCGTCTCATGGTAAGTGACCCCGTCGCGCATAACCCGCACGCGCGCCATGAAGGCAACGCTGTCGTCCTTGCGCTTGCGCGCGGTGATCGTGCCCATGGCCGGACCCCCGTTTGGTACACGCGATTTCGTTTGGTACCCCATGGAAGTGGTGGTGTTGAAGGGCTTTGTTGCGCAAATCGTTTGAAGTCCGGAGTTTCCCTTACGCTGGACGGACCTATCCTGCGCGCTGCGTGAGAGGTGTTCCGAGGGCGGTGAAGCGGTTCAGGATCGCGGCCCTGATCTGAAGCTCGGCGACCTGGCG
>JAJNPS010000040.1 GCA_021155205.1 Rhodobacterales bacterium | reverse complement strand
TCCGGGCATCAGCTGACCCAGGCCAATGGCACCGACCGATGAGCGCGCATCCGGATTGAAGGCGGATTCCACCGCGATATTGGCCCGGAAGAGCGCGAGCCATTCCGTCCCGGAGAGTCCGGCCGCTTTCAGGGCCGGATGGCGAAGGTAGTCGTCGCCGACGTCGAGTACGAGGTCCTCGATCTCGACCGATCCGCGCGGACCCCTGCCTTTCTGGGTGGTGCCATAGGACGCAAGAACAAGGAGACCTTCGTCATCAGAATCGGTCTCAGCTTCATCTGCGAACTCGGCACCGTTCAGATCGCCGCGTTTGGGAAGCTCTTTGCCAAAATCGAGAACGCTGGCCCGAACCCGCAAGTCCTCTGTCCCTGCCCCGAGGTCGATGACATCGGCCACGGCACCTTGTGCGGCAATGAGCAAAAGCGCCAGCCCGCCGCAGAGGGTTAGATCAGAGAATGGGCTCCAGCGTCGCGTCATCGGTCCAGGTCGCCTTCTCGCCCTTCTTCAAAGGAACGGGAACCGTGGTCAGACCCAGCTCGACCGCGAAGGAGATCAGACCGGTGACGGTCTTGAACTCCCGGGGTTCGAGCCCGCGCGAGATCACCAGAAGGGCTGTCTGGTCGCCAAGGTGCAACTGGATGCGCCAGGTGCCTTGCCAGACATTGAGAACCTTCTTTGCGTCCTCGACACAGAGGGCTTCGACGATGCCGCCTTCGGTCAGGGCCTCCTTAAGTCCGGCCTGCAAGATCACCGGGGTCAAGTTCCTCATGGGCTGGCACCTTCCGTAGCAACATGGCTGCGGCAGAACATAGTGCATGTTGCGCTGATGAGAAACATGTCGTCGCACAACATGGCGCTCACCTAGCGGTAGAATCCTGTTGCGTCAATAGCGGTGTTTTGCAATTCATGCACATGTTTTGAAATCTCCGGACCGCACATGCCACTTCTCCCCTACAGCCGCGCTTGCCTCGTCGTCGCGACCTTGATCGCGATAGCTGTCTCCCGGGTTGCGCGGGCAGCGACGGCGTTGGACTGCCTGCCGCCGGTCCCGCCCGCACCGGTGACCGATGCGGCCACACGTGCCGAATATCGCGTGGAGATCGGGCAGGAGTTCACCGCCTATTTCGATGAAGCACAGGCCTATCTGCGCTGTCTCGACGCCGCGCGAGCCCAAGTATCCGAAGAGGTCAACCGTGCGATCCACGACTACCAGGCTCTTGGCCAAGACCCGGACGGTTGATCGCGTGAGATCAGGTCCCCCCGCCCTTCCTCTCCCAGCATCTTCACAAGGAGACTCCCATGAAAAAACTACGAGCTGCGGCTGCCCTCGCAGCGACCGCCGCGTCACTTTCTGTTGCGGCTCCTGCACAAGCCTACCCCGTCGATTGCGCGATCCTTCTCTGCCTCGCAGGAGGCTGGCCAGCCTCGGCAGAATGCGCCCATGCCCGCACCGTCTTCATCCGGCGCATCACGCCCTGGCCGATCGAGCCGCCTCTCCAGATCTGGAACTGTCCGATGCGAGCGAGTTTCCGGGGGGAAGCGCGGCCGATGGAGCGGTTGTTTGATATTGCGGTGCGCGGTGCCGCCGTGCCACTCGTATCGGTTCCGGAGACGCCTTTGGTGCTTGAGCTTGTCCAGGACCGGGCGGATGTCGACATCTCGGATCCGGCGTTTGATTTCGTGCGCTCGATCCGCGTGTTCGAGATCACCTATCATCAGCGGCGCAGCTCTGATGGCGACTGCAACAGTTGGGGGACAGTCGTCATGGGCAGCTACGGCGCTCAAGGCGAGTACAGCCGCCGTCGGAGCAGCGTGTCTGCGGTTCCGACCGCCTCAGATCTCGCTGTTCCGGCAAACTGTCGAGACTACCGGCATCGGTCGGTGTTCGTCGAATGGCGCGACTATGAAGGCAGCTACGGACACGAAGAGGTTCACTACTGAGAAGCTGAACGACCGCCTTCCCCCGAAACGATCGAAAGACGCAACCCCTAGAAACAGAAACGACGCCAGACCATAGGCCCGACGCCGCACTGATTTCCTCGTGGTAGCGGGAATCTAGCGCGAGCTTTGGGTCCGTTCAACCGGCAAACGCCTTTGCCGGAACGAAATTTTGCACGCTTAACGGTCTGGTGTCGCCCAAAGACGGAACGACACATCATGGAACTCACCACGGGCGCTATTCTGCGCCGCATCACCGAAACCCCGCTCTCCACGGCGGCCCATAAGCTCGCGACGATCATCCTCGACGGAATCGCCTGGAAAGATGGCTACAACGGGCTCGAACGCGGGACGGCCGCCTTCACGCTGTCGCACCTCGCCGAGAAAATGGGGGTGTCGCGGCAGCACCTGACTGCGCTTTTGGTCGAGCTCACAGCGTCCGGTTTGGCGCTGGTCCGGTGGAAGCCGAACGGCAAGTTCGCGCCTTGGCTTTTCCGGTTTGGGGGCAACGCTGATGCTGATGCGCCTCCAGATGTCGTGTCAACCTCAGGCGACACATCACTATCTAGAGAATCTAATAACAAAACTATCTTCGCAGGGAGAATCGAGATTGGTGCAGGAACCGATGTTTACAGCACCACTTGGGCCGGCCTGATCAAGGCCGCGAAAGCTTCACTGGCGTGCTGGAATGTCGATAGCCAGATTATCTGGGAGCGGTTCATTGCCTTCAACCGAGCGCGCGGCAATTCCCGTGTTCCGGCTGGCTTCTTGCTCGGCTTCATGCGCCGATGGCGGTCCAATTCGTCAAGCCGGGCCCCAGCGTCCTCAGCCGGGGCTGTACCGCAGCTCGCTGCTGACCCGAAGGCGCAGGAGCTTCATGATCAGATCCGAGCCGCACCGAGCTCCAACCGACAGTTTCATGCATCGGAGCTGTGCAGGCTGATTGGTCAGGCTGCCTACGAGGCTCGTGTCCTCGACGTCGCCCGACGGTTCGGATGTCCGAAGTTCGCCGCAATCCTTGCAGTCCATGGAAGGGCGGTACTGGCAGGGGAGATATCACGTTGATACTGGACTGACCCGGAAAAGTGACGCTTGTCACTTGCTTTGCCCCTTCTTACTTTGCTGACGGGAAGCATGGATTTCTGTAAAGTTTTAGGCTGGCTAGGCTCCAGGCGAATTGATCGTCAAAGCCGGAAACTGGCGGCCGCGGCGAGGGCGACGGCGGAGGGAAAGGCCTTGGCGCAACGGTTGCAACGCGGCGCCAGTCTTTCATCCGCCGAACATGACTACTCCCCGATCCTTGGACAGATTTCCGGCTGACTTAAGCTACTGACTGCACCTGTTGATCGGTTTCGATGGCGTTGAAGTAGACCACGGCGGGCGGCAGTCCGCCATGGGCAGTGTGTGGGCGATGGTGGTTGTAGAAAGAAGACAATCCAGCGCCCGATGCCAGCCTTGGCCTGAGAACCGGTTTCCCATGCGTGCAGGTAGTGCATTCATACTTCAGGGACCGCCAGAGACGCTCGACGAAGATGTTGTCGAGGCAGCGCCCTTTCCCGTCCATGGATATCCGGGTGCCGATGCGCTTCAGCCGGTCGGTCCATGCGAAGGACGTGAACTGGCTGCCCTGATCCGTGTACATGATCTCGGGCGGGCCGAAGCGGTGGATAGCCTCTTCAGGGCCTCGACGCAGAAGTCCACCTTCAGCGTGTTCGATATCCGCCAGGCCAGCACCTTGCGGGTGAACCAGTCCATGACCGCCACCAAGTAGAGGAAGCCCTTCCGCATGGGCAGATAGTTGATGTCGGCACACCAGACCTGGTTGGGCCGCTCCACGCGCAAGCCGCCCAGCAGATAGGGGTAGGTCTTGTACCCTCTCGCAGGCCTGCTGGTGTCGGGCTTCTGATAGATCGGCATCAGCCGCATGAGGCGCATCGGCCGCCGGATGCGTTTCTGGTTCACGGCATGGCCTTCGTTCTGCAGGTGCCACGTCATCTGTCGCACGCCGTAGAACGAGGTTTCCGGGAACTGCTTGTCGAGCAGCAACTTGAGGTCGAGGTTCATCGCCGTCTCGCCCCGTGGCGCGTAGTAGAACCACGACCGTGAGATCGACAGCAGACGGCATTGCGCCCCGACCGACAGGCTTGAGTGGCCCTTTTCGATCATCCCGCGTCTCACTTGCCGATCCAGGGCTTGAGCTTTCGTGACAAAAATCGTTGGCCACAGCCAACTCCCCGATCTTGGCATGCAGGTCACGCACTGTTTCTTCGCTAACCTCCGCCGCCACAGCGGCCTTGCCACCGCGTTCGAAGATGCCTGCGGCCCCCTCAAGCAACGACCGCTTCCATTGATGGATCATCGTCGGATGGTCCCCATATTCCGCGGCCGGTTCCGACACCGTGCGCTCTCCCTTCACGGCTTCCAGCGCCACACGCGCCTTAAACGCCGCGTCGTGGTTCCCGCGCTTCGACATCTTCTGATCTCCTCGTGCTTGGAGACCAGCAGACTTCAGATCGTAGCTTCCGTCACTGTCCGATTTCCGGGGAGTAGCTCAGCTCTGGTCAGGGCTGCGCAAAACCGAAGCAAGACCTTCGACGTTGCCATGCCTGAAAGCTTGCTCGTGCTACTGCCTTTGGTGATTTTCCACTTTAGCGTTGTGCCCCACCCCGCCATGCTTGAGCGCAGCGGGGACGGATTTGCTCGGCCGAGATTATTTCCCACCATCATCCAGGACGAACTACATGCCGATGGATTTCAGATACTCTGTTGCGACACTTTCGATGGTCTTTTTCTCGACATCCACTTTGCTGTTCAGGCGCTGCATCGTGGCGTCATCCAGCTTGGCCGATATCGCTTCCAGCGTGTCCTTCAGGTCGGGATGGGCATCTAGAACTTCTTTTCGGACGACCGGAGTCAGAGCATAGTTGGGGAAGAAACCTTTGTCATCCTCCAACGTCTTCAAACCTAGAGCTGAGATTTGACCGTCGGTGGCCTGCGCCGCAATCGTATCCAGATCGCCATTGGCAAGGGCGGTATAGGCAAGCCCAAGATCCATGGGGCGCAGATTCTCGCGCGCGACTTCAAAGCCATAGGTTTCCTGCAGACCCACCAAACCATCCGGACGCTTCGGGAATTCTGCTGTGGTGCCCATCAACAACGCCTTTCCGTCGTTGTAAGCTGTGGCAAGATCCGAAATGGTTTCCAACCCTACAGTCTTCGGGTTGTCCGGCCTGACAACGAAAGCATAGGTATTATTGGCCGAAGAGGGTGCAAGCCAGATCAGGCCTATCATGCCGTCCAATTCTTTGACGCGGGCGTAGGTATCTGCCGGTGACAGCCGCTCGGTCACTTTGTTGAAAGTAATGAGCGAAGTGCCAGTATACTCCCAGTACATGTCAATTTCATCGTTTTCCAAAGCGGCCCGCACAATTTTCGTGCCCATGCCGTCCTTCTTGTCGATAGTGTAGCCTTTGCTTTCTAAGACCTGCTTGGTCATTTCTGCGATGATAAGCTGCTCGGTAAAATTCTTACCGCCCACCCTAAGGGTATCGGGCCAAGCCGCCGTCGTTACCATTCCCACCGCCACCGCTGACAACACGATCCTAGCGAACTTTGAAGTGAGTTTCATTTGACGTCCTCTCTGTTTGACTTTGTTGTGCTAACCAATAGGATTAATACCTCGGGGAACGAGGTGGAGCTGGAGCTGGCCGACCACGAAATCGACCAAGATTGCAAGCATTGCAGTGGGAATTGCCCCAGCCATCATCATCGGCATCTCGTCCAGTGAGATGCCAGTGAAGATAAGTTCGCCTAACCCGCCAGCACCGATCAAAAAGACCAGCGGTGCCGAGCCCACGCAGATCGCAAGTGCAGTACGAATGCCCCCGAAAATAACGTATAGCGCATTGGGCAGTTCGACCCGCCAAAGAACCTGTCCCGGCGTCATCCCCATGCCCGTCGCGGCTTCGACAAGGTGCTCTGGTACAGCGCGCAGGCCGGCATAGGTGTTGCGAACGATTGGCAATAAGGTGGCGGCCCAAAGGCCAAAAACGGCCGGAACAAAGCCAATGCCCATCAACGTCATTGACAACGCCAATATGGCCAATGTCGGCACCGTGCTGCCTATGTTGAATACCTGCATTGCCGCTTCTGAAACTTTCCGGAGGGAGGGGCGGGACAATAAAACTCCCACCGGCACCGCGAACAATATTGCCAGACCGCCGCCCCAAGCCACCAATTCCAGATGCTGCACGACGAGGTAGCCGATATCGGCGCGATAGCCAAGAATCTCAGCGGCCATGCCACTGAGCCACAGTTCAAGAATCGCGATAGCCAGCACAAGCAGGGCAAGCAGGGGCGCAATAGAACGCGGGCGCATCAAACTCGCGGCTTTCCCTTCGCTCATGTTTTCCCCCCGACAAGGTTCTGCACTATTGCGCGATAGGTCATAACGCCGCACAACTTTCCGCCACCGTCAACGCATGGCAACACTGGCATGGCATGTGCGAACATCAGCGACACTGCCTGCCGCAGATCGCCCGTTATCGGGACAGAGACGGTTGCGGGCTGCGCAAAATCCGCGATACTCCCAGAATGCCCCTCAATCGCTTCGACCGTCAAAACTGCCTCGGCTCGCCCTTCGGCATTTACCACAAATGCCGCCGCAGCCCCGCGACTCCGCATCCGGGCTAGGGCCTGCTCGACCGGTTCTGCCATCGACACCGTGACGAATTCTGGCTGCATCGCTGCCTGCACTGATACAAGTCG
Source organism: Rhodobacterales bacterium (assembly GCA_021155205.1). Lineage (GTDB taxonomy): Bacteria > Pseudomonadota > Alphaproteobacteria > Rhodobacterales > Rhodobacteraceae > JAJNPS01. The sequence continues at coordinate 81,477 of JAJNPS010000040.1, read as the reverse complement.
GAGCCGCTTAAGCGCCCGATCGGAGCCGAGGAAACTTTCGATAAACCCGTTCGCTGGACGTGCGAGCAATTCGTTCGGGCTCGCGAACTGCTCCAGCTTGCCACTGCGGAAGATAGCGATTTTATCGGCCATCTTCACGGCTTCATCCAGATCATGCGACACGAATATGATGGTCTTGCGAATCTTCTTCTGAATCTTCAGGAATTCCTCCTGGATGACCTCACGATTGATCGGATCAATTGCGCCAAACGGCTCGTCCATGAGCATGACCGGCGGGTCCGCTGCCAAAGCGCGCAACACCCCCACACGCTGTTGCTGACCGCCTGACAATTCTCTTGGATAACGCTTTAGAAAAAGGTCCGGCTGAAGTCCGACCAGATCAAGCAATTCTTTCGCCCGCGCTCGAGATTTAGGTCGGTCCCAGCCCAAAAGATCAGGCACCACACAAATGTTGTCTTCGATGGTTTTGTTGGGGAACAAGCCAATCTGCTGGATCACGTACCCAATAGTACGCCGCAGCTCGATTGGATCAACCGTACTGGTATCCTTGCCGTCAATGAATACCTTGCCGCTAGTTGGTTGGATCAATCGGTTGATCATTTTCATCGTTGTGGTCTTTCCACAACCCGAGGGTCCCAGCAGCACACATATCTCGCCTTGAGGCAGATCAAGGCTAACATCATCCACGACCTTCATCGCACTATGGCCCTCGCCATAGATCTTCGTCAGGTTTTCCAGCCGGATCATCGTGCGGCACCTCCTTGGATCCCAGGCGAAGTCAATAGCTTCTGCACAAGCGCAAGAAGCAGATCTGAGACGATGGCCAGTAGCGACACCAACAGAGCCCCAGTCACCAACTGGCGCGGATCATTTTGGCTAATTCCACGTGATATGAACGTACCCAACCCGCCCGCGCCGATGTACGTAGCGATTGCGGTGATCCCAATGTTCATCACCACCGCTGTTCGCACCCCCGCCATAATGACTGGAAACGCGAGTGGGATTTCTACCTGTGTCAGCCGCTGCCATGTGCTCATCCCCATTCCTGTTGCAGCTTCACGCAGCGACGCGTCCACATTGGTTATAGCGGTATAAGTGTTGCGAATAATCGGTAGCTGAGAATATAGAATTACTGCTATCACAGCCGGAACATAGCCAATTCCGTAGCCAATCGGAGACAGCAGAGGGATCATTAAACCAAACAGAGCAATCGATGGTATAGTTATCATGATCGACGCCAGATACAGAACGGTGTTCGCAGTGCTCCTTGATTGCGTGATAGCAATACCGATCGGCACTGCGGTGGCAACCGCAATTACTATTGCTAGAGAGACAATAGAGATGTGCTCAAGCGTACGTTCGCCGATTACACCCAAATTGTCCAAAGTGAATCTCAAGATTTCCATGAGCGAGCCCCAACCTTCTCTGCCTGAACTAGGCAACTGCAAAGTCAATAGGACGTAGTTGCCACACACGCTGGAATAGATGTTCCGTCAGTCTAGAGTTATTCATTGTTTTTTCCTGCTGGGGCTAGTGTTTTTATTTTTGTAGGCAGTTGGTGATCTATAGATCACGGTATTCTTGCGCCACGCTCTCGGCTGTAAACAGCATCGGGACTGATCCACGGACCTGCCACACCTCGACTGTCTCTCCAGAAAAGAGTCGAAGTGCTCTTTCCGTGTCGGCAACCGCGCCGCCATACAGCCGATTTGCAAGGTTCAGTATGCCAACCTCGTGCATCACCTCGGTGCCCGAGCCGCAGGCATCCTTGACGAGCAAAACGCGCATGCCAGCCGCTTGCGCGTCCCGCACCGTTGCTGCGACGCAGGCCTCCGTCCAGACACCGCAGACCACCAGCCAATCGGGCCTCACTGCCTGAATTTGACTCACGTAGGATGGCGCTGTGAAAGCGGAGGCATCATCCTTCTCGGCCACGAATTCACCTGGTCGAGGCTTCACCTCCTCACAGATCGCGGCCAGCGAATTGCTCGGATCCGAAAACAGCGGCGCGCCGTCTGCGGCACGCGGCTCGAACGGGCGAGGTGGCGTCCGTTCGAAGTTACGTGTATATTTCGCATGCAGCACCGGGATGCCAGCTGCCCGAGCCCGATCAAGAAGGCGAGCAGCGTTAGCCAGGATCAGGTCAAAGTCGGCCACGACATAACGGAGATCGTGCCGATGTTCTTCCTGCAAGTCGATAAGTGTCAAGGCCACCCGTTCGGGAGCAAGCGTGAGCAAATCCGTCATAGTGGGCCGTCGAGGAACTCTTCCTCGTATGGGAAGCGGCTGAGCAACTCAATCCCGGTTTCGGTCACGACGACCTCATCTTCCAACTTCACACCTTCGGCGCCGCCCTTTTCACCGATGTAGCTCTCAATCGAAAGGCACATGCCGGGCTCAACAATGCCTTCGCGACCATAGGCCGCAAAATCCTGCATATGGGCGATGAAGGGCGTTTCACCGTGCATCCCGACACCATGCATCACCGAAGTGTACCGCTGGTCGACATACTTTTCGGGGATTGCCCAAGCCTTTTCGGCAACCTCACGGAACGACATACCGGGCTTCAGGATCGACATGTTGTGCTGAACTTGCTCCCAGGCCATGCGGTAGAGAGTCTTTTGTTCGCGCGTAGGTTTGCCGGGGCCGCAACGGAAGGTGCGAGAGAAATCAGAGTAATAGCCAAAGCATCCGATGGTGTCAGTGTCCAAGGCGACGAGTTCACCTGGCCTGATTTTCCGGCCGGAGGCTTCCGAGAACCACGGGTTTGTGCGTTGTCCCGAGGTCAGAAGCCGCGTCTCGATGAACTCGCCCCCCTGCCGGATCACCTCGTGATACATCACCGCGAACAAATCGTTCTCGCTGACCCCTGGCTTGATCGCATCGCGAACCGCAGCCACCGCAGCCTCGGCACCCGCCATCGAAACCTTCAGACATTTGATCTCTTCCTCTGTCTTGACCGCTCGCACCTTGGTTAGAATATCCCCGGCCACGTCACTGACCAGAAGGCCCTCTTTTTGGAGGGCAATGACCTGAAGATGCGATGCGCGGTCCATGCCGAGCTTCGTCGAGCCGTTGCCGTAGCTACGTACGGAATCGGCAATTTCGCGCGCGAAAGGACTGGCGGTCTCGTCGTCGCGGCCCGAAACTGACGACCAGACCAGTTTGGACGGGCGTACCTCGTCAACCGTGTCCACGCCAGCGGAGACATGATAGCTTTGCGGATAGTCGAACAAGATCACCGGCCCTTCGACCGGAATAAAGAAATAGCGCGTTGAGTTGCGTAGAAAGTAACCGAACATGTTGCGTGTGCCCGTGGCATAACGCTGGTTGTAGGGATCAAAGAGCAGAACGCCGCCGTAGCCCTCCGTCGCCATCCAACGGCGCAGCTTTGCTAGTCGCTCGGCGCGCAGTTTCACGACATTGATCGAAGAAGGCTCAGTGTCGGACAGCCACATCCCTGCGAATTCGTCGCCCGCGCTAGGGTGGCGCATACGGTCACGCCAGTCCACGTCGTCCGTTTTGTCGGGGTCGAAAACTACAATGCTCATGTGAGGCTCCTCAATTGTTGTAACGAATTTGCAATCATTCAAATGATTCGACGTTGCGAAAATCCGCAAATTATGTGCACTTTTCGGGCTTCTCCGTAAGCGGCAAGGCCGCTGGCTTAGGGGAGATCATTTAGTTTCCGTGTGCTAAATGGTGCCGTCGCATCTCCAGAGCGGTCTACTAAGAGCAAAGCAAAAATGACCAAGAATGACGTGATTACCTACGCAATCGTACCTTTGCCCGGCTTTCCGATGATGGCCTTCAGTTCGATCATCGAGCCACTGCGCGCTGCCAACACGCTGGCCCGCAGTACCCTGTACAGATGGATCATTGTGGGCACTGAGCCTGGCACCGTGCTGGCGTCGAACGGAATCGTCATTCCCACTGATGCGGCTGCGATAGATGGTCCATCGGCGGACCGGATCGTGATATGCTCAGGCGGGGATGCGGAGTTGGTCAAAGCCGAACACACCGTTCGTTGGGTCCGCAGATGTCTTCGCAGCGGTGCCTCTGTGGGCGCGGTTGCCGATGGCGCTTTCTTCCTGGCACGAGCGGGGTTTCTGGATGGTCATGCCTGTACCCTGCACTGGTCGAGCTTGCCTTCTTTTGTTGAAGCTTTTCCTCTGATTGATGTTCGGCGCGACATCTATGTCATTGACAGAAAAAGATTCACCTCGGCCGGTGGCATTGGAAGTCTCGACATGATGCTTGACATCATCGGGCAAGATTTCGGCGCAGAACTTGCTGCAGGTGTCGCGGAATGGTTCGTTCACAGCCCTCTGCGCTCCAGCGTTGATCGCAAGTTGATGCCAGTCAGATTGCGCACGGGGATACGCGACCAATTGGTTCTATCTGCCATCGCGATCATGGAAGATACAGTCGAAGAACGGGTCACAGTATCAGTGCTTGCAGGGCGGCTGAACGTGTCACAGGATCGGCTGGAGCGGGCGTTTCGGGCGGCGGTTTCCATGTCGCCCAATTCTTACTATCGCAGGCTTCGCCTAAGACGCGCGGCGGACTTGCTAGCCCATTCTTCGACCAGCGTGCGGGAAGTGTCGTTGGCTTGTGGATTCCAAAACGTGTCGAGTTTTGGACGCGCTTTTAAGGAAATGCACGGATACGCTCCCCGAGAAGCGAGAAGGCGCTAACTCAGTGGCGTTTTTTGACAAAATCACCTAAACGCGCGACTTGGTCTGGGTTCCCACGGTGTTCGCCATAGACCGCGACCGACTTCTGACGACGGATGGGTCGCGCATAGCGAGGTGGCGCCGCTGTCGTCGGGTGAGCATTTCTCGGTCGTTGGCGCCCTGATCAAAGCGTGGGCGTCGATGAAGAGCTTTCCGCCCAAGCCGGAGGGTCGTCCGTATGACGATGGTGGGCCCAGCGAACCACCTGCGCCTTCGATCTGCCCCGATGCACCGCCCCACTCGTCCGGGCAGCAATGCCGAGATCGACTTCACGGGCGAGAAGCGTTCCAATGCCACCAATGCCACCAATGCCTCCACCCCTGACCCGGACGCACGACCTTACAGGAAGTCGCCCGGCACCGGGGCGATGCGGTGCTTCATCGGCCATGCGCTGATGGAGAACCGTGCAGGCGTGATCGTGCAAGGCGACCTGACACAGGTCTTCCAGCGCCGCTATCTGATCAACTCCATGAACACTATCTCAGCGCCAACGGCAAGAAATCGGGTCTAGGGGCGAAGTTTCACATATAAGGGCTGTGCGGCAACGGCGGTCCGGTTCGGATCAGGCTATGGTGATCGGTCGGGCGGTTCTGTGCAGCCCCTATCCCCGCAGCCGCGCACCCGCGGGGTCGAAGGCGGCATCGGCCAGCACCACGGCCTTGTGCGGCAGGCCAAGGATCATCACCGAAAGCACCGCCCCCGGCGCGATGTCGGGGCGCAGATAGGCCAGCGCCAGCGATTTGCCGACGTGATAGCCATAGGTGGCCGACGACACCTTGCCCGCCGGATTGCTCGAAAGATCAAAGATCGGCTCGTTCCCCGTGGCATCTACCGCTGTCTCCAGCACCTCGACCGAACGCAGCACTTCACGCGCGGGTTGTTGCATTGTGCGGGCGCAGGCGGATTTGTTCAGGAAATCCTTGTCCATGCGGATCAGCCCGTCCAGCCCGCATTCCTGCGGCCAGTATTCGGGGCTGTAGTCGCGGCCCCAGCTGCCATAGCCCTTTTCGATGCGCAGGCTGCCCAGGGCACGGCTGCCCACCGGCCCTGCGCCCTGCGCCTGTGCGGCGGCAATCAGCGCGGTGTAAAGTGTGGCCTGATCGGCCACGTCGCAATGCAGTTCCCACCCCAGATCGCCGGTGAACGACACGCGCAGCGCGGTGCAGGCCACCCCCGCCACGGTGATCTGCTGCGACCGAAAGAACGGGAACGCCGCATTCGACAGATCGGCCCCGGTCAGCGGTTGCAGGATGTCGCGCACCAGCGGCCCGGCGATGTTGAACCCGGCCATGGCTTCGGTCACGCTGAGCCATGTGGTGCCTGCGGGCAAAGGCACGGCATCGAAGAACCGCTTGTGATAGCGTTCGGCCATGCCCGAGCCGATCATCAGGTAATCGCCTTCCCCCAGACAGGTGATGGTGAAATCCCCCGCGATCCCGCCGCGTTTGCCGATCAGTGGCGCAAGGCAGGACCGGCCCGGAACCGACGGCACCCGGTTCGCCACCAGCGCATCCAGCCAGTCCCGCGCGCCCGGCCCGGTGATCCGGTAGCGGGCATAGTTGGAAATGTCGATGACCCCCGCCCGGTCGCGCAGCATCCGCGCCTCGCGCCCCACGGGTGCCCACCAGTTCTGCCGGTCAAAACCAGCGGTTTCCTCGGCCGGCTCACCGGGGGCGGAAAACCACAGCGGATGCTCCCACCCGTAGTTCAGGCCGAACACGGCGCCCATCCCGCGCTGCATGTCGTGAACCGGGCGGGTGCGCGCGGGGCGGCCTGCGGCGCGTTCCTCGTTCGGGAAGTGGATCTTGAACCGGTTGGCATATTGGTCGGCCACGCGGGCCCTGGTGAAATCCTTGCCCGCCCAATGGCCATAGCGCGCCAGATCCCAGCCGAACATGTCCAGCTTTGGTTCACCCTCCACCATCCATTCGGCGGACAGCAGGCCAAGCCCGCCCGACTGGGAAAAGCCGGGGATGATGCCGTTGCAGCAGAAATAGTTCCGCAACTCCGGCACCGGGCCGAACAGGGCGGCGCTGTCGGGCGACCAGATCATCGGGCCGTTGATCACCCGCTTGATACCGGCGGTGCCCACCACCGGCACGCGGGCAATGGCGCGCAGCATGTTCGGCTCGATCCGGTCAAGGTCATCGGGGAACAGTTCGTGGCCGAACCCGGCAGGGGTGCCGCCTTCGGCCCAGAACCGCATGTCCCGCTCATACGCGCCGACCAACAGGCCCTTGCCTTCCTGCCGCAGGTAATATTCGCCGTCCCGGTCGGCGACCGATGGCAGGCGGCGGTCCATCGCGGCGATTTCGGCTATGGTTTCGGTGACGAAATACTGGTGTTCGGTCGGCATAAGCGGCAGCGCGATCCCCGCCATCGCCGCCACCTCGCGCGCCCAAAGGCCCGCCGCATTCACCACCCATTGCGTGTGGATCTCCCCGCGCGGGGTTTCCACGATCCAGCTGCCATCGGCCTGCTGCACTGTCGCCGTCACCGGGGTGAACCGGTGGATCTGCGCCCCCATCGCCCGCGCGCCCGCCGCATAGGCCATGGTCACGCCGGACGGGTCGACGTCGCCGCCCTGGGGTTCATACATTATGCAGCGGATGTCGGAAAAATCGACCAGCGGGTGCAGGCGTTCCGCCTCGTCCCGGCTGACCTCATGGAAATCCATCTTGTAGTAGCGCGCCTTGGCGGCCTGAAGGCGCAACTGATGCTCGCGGGCCTCGGTCTGCGCCAGATACAGCGATCCGGGTTGAAAGATGCCGCAGCCTTGGCCCGTCTCGGCCTCCAGCTCTTTATACAGGCCCATGGTGTAATGTTGCAGGCGGCTGATGTTGGTGCTGTCATGCAGCCCGTGGATATTCGCCGCCGCGTGCCAGGTGGAACCCGATGTCAGTTCCGTCCGTTCCAGCAACACCACATCCCGCCACCCCAGCTTCGCCAGATGATACAGGATGGAACAGCCGACCAGCCCGCCGCCGATAACAACAGCCTGGGCATGGGTGGGAAGGGGGGCGGTGTCGGTCATGGGATTTTCGGGGATCAAAGGGCTGCGTAATCGGCGCGGGCGCTGTCATAGGTGAACTTGATCGGCGCAGGTAGGTCGGTCCACCAGACACGCGCCACATCGCCGCCGATCATCGCCACGGCGCGGGTGGTATCGGCCACCGCCCCGCCATAAAGGCGGTTGGCCATATTCAGCACGGCGGTTTCGTGCATCGCGGCGCTGCCCGACCCGCAGGCATCCTTGACCAGCAGGATGCGCACGCCCCGTTCCACCCCGTCCTTGACGGTGGCGGCCACGCATGCCTCGGACCAGCAGCCGCCGATGATCAGCCAGTCGATGCCCAGCCGGGTGATGGCATCCATCAAGGCCGGTGCGGTGAAACAGCTTGCATCCTGCTTCACGATCACCGGTTCGCCGGGGCGCGGCGCAACCTCGGGCGAAATCTCGGACCCCGGCGTTCCCGCATCGCTGAACGCCGAACGCCCGTCCTCGCCCACCGGATGAAAGGGGCGCGTCGCATCGGTGCCGGTATCGACCAGATAGACCGAATGCAGCACCGCCACCCCTGCCCCGCGCGCGGCGGCCAGCAATGCGGCGCAGTTGGCCGCCACCCCATCATAGCCTTCAACCAGATAGCGCGCATCCATCCGGTGTTCTTCCTGCATGTCGATCAGCAGAACGGCGGCCTTGCCGGGGGAAAGGGTCAATGTCTTGTGCATGGTGGCTCCGGTGTGGCGGGGGCAGGTGCCCGCCGCGCGCGCATTTCGCGCGGGGTGCAGCCGAATTCCGACCGGAACGCCCGCGAAAAGCTGGAGGCGTTCAGAAACCCGCAGGACAGCGCTACTGCATCGACCTGTGCTGCCGAATGCAGCAGCAGGTCCGCCGCATGGCGCAGCCGCAACCGGCGCAGATAGGCGGCGGGCGATTGCCCCACGGCGCGCTGAAACGCCCGCTCCAGCCGGTCGGGCGACACCCCCAGCGATGCCGAAAGGGCGCGGATTTCCACTGGCTCCTCCAGCGCCCGCTCCATCGCGGCGATGGCGGACAGGACCAGATCATCCTGCACCCCGGTGCGCAGGCGCAGCGGCATCCGCTGGCGGTCCACATCGGTGCGCAGCGGGCTGTGAACGAACCATTCCGCCACGGCGGCGGCCAGCTCGGCACCGCAATCGGCGGCGATCACCGCCAGCATCATGTCCAGCGCGCCGATCCCCCCGGTCGAGGTGAAGCGGTTCCGGTCGATCACGAACAGATCCTGCCGCAACGCGATGTCGGGAAACGCCTCGCGGAACGCGGGCTGGCTGGTCCAGTGCAGCGTGCAGGCGTGACCGTCCAGCAACCCGGCGCGGGCCAGAAAGAACGCGCCATCCGCCACCGCGCCCAGACTTGCCCCGCCGCGCAACTGCCGCCGGATCCATGCCAGCGCGCGGTCGGCCATCAGAACCTCGGCATCGCCGCCGGAGCACACGACAATGCGGTCGGCATCCGGCGCGGCGGCGGCCCCATGGTCGGGATCAACCTTCAACCCGTTCGACGCGCGCAAGGGCGCGGGATCATTCGCCACCACGGTCCAGTCATAGATCCGCCGCCCGACCAGCAGGTTGGCGGCCCGCAGCGGCTCCATCACCGCGCTGAACGCCATCAGCGGAAAGCCGGGAAACACCAGAACGGCATAGCGGATCGGCGCCGCCGCGCGCGTGGTGGGGCCAGAGGGCGGGATATGCGGGCCGGGCGGCGGCGGCAGGATCATGGCCCGCCCCCAATGGCGCGGCGCAGGTTGGCCATGGCGGCTTCGGCGGGCAGCGCGGACAGAAAGCCATGCCCCTGCCCCCGCGCAACAACCAGCCGCGCGCCGGGCAAACCGCCCAAGGCCTGCGCGCTGTAGAACAGCGGGTCATCCCCTGCCCCCACCACCGTGGTTGCGGGCGGCAGGGCAAAGCCGGGGGCCAGCGGATCATAGGCCGGATTTCCCGGCGCGATCCCCGCAGGGTCCAGCCGCCGCTGATAGGATGCCATCGACAATGGCCCCAGCCCGCCCCCTTCATCCCCGCCCGCCGATGCCGGATGCGGCATCGCCAGCCCGCCGGGATAGAACAGCACGGCATCCACGATCCGCGCCCGTTCCTGCGCCGCCAATCCGGCAAAAGCCCACAACGCCACCATCGCCCCCGCACTGTCGCCCATCAACCGCAGGTGCGGATGGTCGCGCAACTGGCGGCGCACGGCGGCGGTGCCATCCAGCGCCTGCGCGGGCAAGGGATGCTCTGGCGCAAGGCGATAGCGGACCGACACTACCGGGGCGCGCGCAACATGGGCAATCCATGCCGCGACAACCCGATGCGTCTCGGGCGAACCGACGATGAAACCGCCGCCGTGGAAATAGACCACCGGCACACCAACGGGGTCGGCCGGGGTGAACAGCAACCCGCCGGGGCAATCCGCTTCCGGCATCAGCGCCGCAATCGACACATCCCCCGGCAGGGTGGGATTGACCACCTCGGGGCAGGAATCCCGCCAGCGGCGCAGATCCCGCGGATCGCCGTTGATCCAGTCGGGCGGCATATCTGGGGCGGCCCGCGCGGTCATGCCTGTGCTTCGTGCCGCACGAACAGTTCCGCCGCACGCGCCACGGCATCGGCGTTCAGGGCAAACCCCAGACCCGGCCGCCCCTCCAGCGCCAGCCGCCCGCGCACCGGGGTCAGGCCAGGGCTTTCCACGATATCCTCGCGCAGCAATTGCCACATGATCTGGTTGCCGTCGTCCAGATTGGGGATGGCACGGCCCACATGATGTTCCGCGCAGGTGGTGATGCCGGTGGTCATCGAGGAATGGATGCAGATGTTCAGCCCCGCCGCCTCGGCCACCGCCGCCGCCTTCATGGTGCCGCGCAACCCGCCAATCTCGCGCGGGCCGACGGCGATCATGTCGGCGGCACCGGTGGCACAGACCCGATACACCTCGTCCAGCGTGAACACTGCCTGATCGGCACCAATGGCGATAGGCGCGCGTTCGGTCACCCGGCGCAGCGCCTCGATTGACCGGCTGGTTGTCGGCTGCTCGATGTATTCGATGCCGTAGGGGGCAAACTCCGCCATGCGGCGGATCGCAGTCGTGACGTCCCAGGCCTCGTTCGCATCCAGCCGCAGGCGGGTATCGCCGATCACTTCGCGCACCATCCGCACCACCCGGCGGTCATGGTCGGCCCCCACGCCGACCTTGAGATAGATCACCGGCTCGCCGATGGCCACGGCATGGGCCGCGTCGGCGGCAGTCGCTTCGGGGCTTTCGCCCTGAAGGAAGTAGAAATAGCCAACGTCACGCCGCCGCTGCCCGCCCAGAAGATCCCAGACCGGACGGCCCAGCACCTTGCCCTGCAGGTCTAGCGCGGCCATCTCCAGCCCGCTCTGCAACTGGTTGGCATAGCGCGGCATGTTGGCACCAAAGGTCAGGAACAGCGCGCGGTAAGCCTCGGCCCAGCTTTGCGCAAAGTCGAAGATCGAAGTCCCGACCAACCGCCGTCCGATCTTTTCCAGCACCCGCCGCTGTGCGGTCGCGTCGGGTGCCGTCGTCGTCTCGCCATAGCCTATCGTGCCGTCTTCAGCCTCCATCTCGACCAGGTTGACGTGAAACGCATCCTCGACCCCCTGCGACCAGACATAGGGCAAGCGCAGCGGAAGGCGCAGCGAGGTGATACGGAAGGATTTGATCTGCATGGCATTCCCTGAAGGCAAGGCCGCGCCCTGCATGGGGCACCGCCGATGTCACGCCGAAAGCCAGACGTCGTCCAGATGTGCCTCGAACGCCTGCTGCATCCGAAGTCCGTTCACGCCTTCGCGGTAGGACCGGTAGACCGAACGCCAGTATGGCTGGATCATGATGCCCGAGTCGCGCAGGATCGTGCCGATATCCTTCATCAGGGCGCGGCGTGCCTCGACGTCTGGCGTGGCAAGGGCTTGGTTCAGCAGCGCGTCGAACTTCGGGTCGGCAAAGCCGCTTTCGTTCCACGCCTCGCCGCTGCGATAGGCCAGCGCCAGAACCTGCACGCCCAGGGGCCGCCCGTTCCATTCGGTCGCCGAGAAGGGATACTTGGTCCAGTTGTTCCAGAACACCGAGCCGGGAATGATCTGGCGTTTCACCTTCAGCCCCGCGTCACGCATCTGGCCGACGACGACATCGCAGGTATTGGCCTGCCACTCATCGTCCAACGAGATCAGTTCGTATTCGTGGTCGCTGGCCCCCGCCTCTTCCAGCAGTTTCAGCGCGGCTGCAGGGTCATGTACCGAGGGGCCAAGATCGAAAAACTCCTCGTGCATCGGGCCGACGTGATAGTTCGCGGCGACGGTGCCTGCCTTGTTAACGCCCAGCTCGAGCACGATGTTGTTGTCCACCGCCAGTTGCGCGGCGCGCCGGATGCGAACGTCGCTGTAGGCCGCATCCTGCACGGCAAAGCGGCAGACAATGGTCGAGCCGGTGGCGATTTCGCTGGTGATGGCACCGCTCGCCTCAAAGATTGCCAGGCTGTCGGCGGGGGTTTCGTCGGTCGCGTCGATCTCGCCAGAGGTCAGCGCCGCGACGGCGTTCGACGGATCAAGTCCCAGATCGACCCATTTCACGCCGTCAAGCCAGAATTCGCCCTTCCACCACGGTGCTGCCTTGCGCCTGACCTCGGCTCCGGCCGAGACTTCCCAGCTGATCAATTCACATGGGCCGGTCGAGATCGCCAGTGCTTGCATCGGGTCCGGCGCGCCATCATAGCTGCGATGCATGACCAGTGCCGGATAGTCGGTCAGTCCGGCCACCAGCGTGATGTCGGCGCGCGGCATGTGGATGCGGACGGTGGCGTCGTCCACTTTTTCCAGCGCGTCGGACAGGATCGTCTTGGTCGCGGGATCGACCAGCACGCCAAAGCGTGAGGCCATGGAATTACCTTCGATGTTCTGATCGCACCAGCGGGTGATGTTGTGCATCACGTCGTCAGCGTTGAACGTATCGCCGTTCGACCATTGCACACCCTGACGCAGCTTCAGTGTCAGGGTCCGGGCATCGTCGCTCGCCTCCCACCCCTGCAGCAGATAGGGCTCGAAGGTGAAGTCGCTGGTCCAGCGCACGAGATACTCGTTCACCGTCCGGGCAACCTGCGCGATCTGGTGACCGTCAAAGATGCGCGGGTCACGGAACCCCTTGACGTTCATCGCGATACGCAGGGTGCCGCCCTTTTGCGGCGTGTCGGCCAGTGCGGGCTGCCCAAGGGCGATGCCGCCCAATGTGGCCGCACCTGCCGCAGACACACCGAACGCGGCCATGGTGGCAAAGAATTCCCGCCGGTTCAGCAACCCGGCGCGATATTGTGCGGCAACGGGTTCGGCCAGCGGGTGTAGCGGACGGTCGGTCAACATCAGACGAGTCATCGACAGCTCCTGCATCAAGGGGGACTGGTGCCAGTATCGGGCCGCAATTTCCCGCCCGCTTTGCGCCAATCCGCATGGAATATGCCGGACGCCGCATAGCGTGCCGCCACATGCGCCTGCATCCTGTCGGGAACACACCAAGGGCAGGCCATCATGGAAACGGTTTCCGTCCCCATCGACGTGATCAGGCAAACGGCACTGGCAGCGTTGGTGGCGCATGGCGCGTCGCCCGAAAATGCCCGCCCCGTAGCCCACGCGCTGGCGTTGGCCGAGGCCGAGGGGAACGCCGTCTGCGGGTTGTTCTACCTGCCGCATTTCTGCGCTCAACTGGCGGCGGGCAAGATCGACGGCCGGGCCGTGCCGCAGGTCAATGCCAATGGCGGCGTGGTCAGGGTCGATGCGGGCACGGGCTTTGCCCATGCCGCCTTTGACGCGGGTCTGCCCGCGCTGCTGGCTGCGGTGGCAGCGCAGGGTGTGGCCACGATGAGCATCGGCAATTCGTATAACGCGCTTGCGCTTGGGCATTTCGTGCGGCCGCTGGCCGAGCGGGGGCTGATCGCGGTGGCGATGTCCAACGCACCCGCGTCCGTCGCGCCACCGGGGGCCACCGCGCGGCTGTTCGGCACCAACCCGGTCGCCTGGGCCGCCCCCTGCCCCGGCGGCCCGCCCATCGTGGTGGACCAGAGCATGAGCGCGGTCACGAAAACCGCCGTCCTGATGCGTCAGGCCGCAGGTCAGCCGCTGGAACCCGGCTGGGCACAGGATGCGGACGGGCACCCCACCACAGATGCGGGCACCGCACTGGCCGGCTCGCTGTTGCCCGCCGGAGGGCAAAAGGGTGCCAATATCGCCCTGCTGGTCGAGGTGCTGTGCGTGGCGCTTTCGGGCGCAAACGCCAGCACGGTCGCCAGCCCGCTGGGCACTGCGGACGGTGGGCCGCCGCGTCTGGGGCAATTCGTCCTTGCGCTTGACCCGGCGCGGTTCGATCCGGGGTTCGACATGGCACTGACAGGATTGCACGCCGGGTTTGCGGCGGCCGGTCTGCGCCTGCCCGGGGCGGGGCATGCACCCGCAGATCTGGCCGACATACCGACCGACCTGTGGCAGACCGCGCTGGACCTGGGCCGGGCGGCATCCGGGTGACGGCCTCCAACCACTTGCCCGCGACCTAGGCCCAAACTTCGGGATAAGTATTTCTAGGTGTCGCGTTGTCCTTAGATCCGAAACGCGGCGCGTTGGGTGGCATTTTAACAGTGAAGTAGTTGCATTCCTGCGGGCGGAGCTACTGGGAGGTTGCCGATGACATGGACGAGCGTTGTGACGAGTGTAGCGAAGCTGTTGAAATTCGCGTTGTGCGGAATAACGGAGATCGGTGAATTCCGGTACCCTGACGTGAACAGGACAAAGGGCAGGTTGGCATTCACGGCGGTTTCGGCGTCCACCTCGCTGTCACCGACATAGACAACCTGTGACTGTCCCAGCGCCTCGGCGGTGGCGAGAAGCGGCCTTGGGTCTGGCTTGCGCACCGGCAGGCTGTCGCCTCCGAGAACCGCCCCGAACCGCCGGATCAGACCCAGATGCCGCAGCACCGCCTGCGTCGGCCGCAAGGGCTTGTTGGTGCAGACGCCAAGTACGAAACCCTGTGCCAGCAGGTCGTCCAATGCGGCCTCGACGCCGGGATAGCAGGTGGTCAGCCCGACGGCATCCTCATAGCCGGCGGTGAAACTTGCCACCATCCCGGCATGACGCGGACCGGCCGGATCCTCTCCGCTGGCCTGCAACAGCCGCTCCACCAGATGCGGCACGCCCTTGCCGATGAAACTGCGCACCTCGGGCAGGGTCAGGGGGGGAAAGCCTTCCTCGGCCAGCACGCGGTTGGAGGCGGCATGGATGTCGGGTGCCGAATCGATCAGCGTTCCGTCGAGATCGAAGATGATTGCCGTCATGCCGTTTGCCCCATGATCAGGGCGTTCAGCCCGGAAATGCCGTCAAATTCGGTGAAACCCGCGCGCACCCCAAGCGCCCCGGTAAAATCCTCGCCCACGGTATAGGTCGAGGGCGAGACGACGCAGGCCAGACCTGCGGCGCGGGCGGCGGCAAGGCCATTGCGGGAATCTTCCAGCGCCAGGCAGTGAGCGGCAGGCAGGCCCAGACGCGCCAGCGCCAGCAGGTAGACATCGGGCGCGGGCTTTTTGCGATCCACCTCGTCGCCGGCGGCGATCACCTCGAACATCTCGCCCGCCGGTCGGTCCCAGACCGCCAGCGCCAGCGCCTCGACGTTCGGGCGGCTGGTGGTGGTGGCGACGGCCAGCCGCAGGCCCGCCGCTCGCGCCTGATCTATCAGGGCGCCGATGCCGGGACGCAGCGCGATGCCCCCTTCGGCCATCAGCGCGGTGTAGCGGTCGGTCTTTGCCCGGTGCATGGCGGCGATGTCGATCTGAGCTGCGCCGATCTCGGCGATGAAGCGCGCGATCCGCTCCTTGCCGCCGGTTGTGGTCAGAAGTCGCCGGTAATCCTCGACCGACCAGTGCCGGTCGAGGTTTGCGGCAGAAAAGGTGTCATTGAAGGCGCGGCGGTGCAGCTCCTCGGTCTCGGCCAGGGTGCCGTCCACGTCGAAGATCAGCGCCTCAAGCACGAGCGGCCTCGGCTGCGCCCCGGATTGCGCGGATGTTCGCCCCGTAGGCCGCCGGGCTATCGGCACTGCCCCCCTTGAACACCGCCGAGCCGGCCACCAGCACATCCGCCCCGGCAGCGGCGACCAGCGGCGCGGTCTGAGCCGTGACGCCGCCGTCGATCTCGATATGGATCGGCCGGTCGCCGATCAGGGCGCGCAGACGACGGACCTGATCGACCTGGGTCGCGATGAAGGACTGCCCGCCAAACCCCGGGTTCACCGTCATCACGCAGACCAGATCGACCATGTCGAGAAGCGGTGCCGCCACTTCGACGGGCGTTCCTGGGTTCAGCGCCAGACCCGCCTTGCAGCCAGCGGCGCGGATCGCCTGCAGCGTGCGGTGGATATGCGGCCCGGCTTCGACATGAGCGGTGATGAAGTCGGCCCCGGCCTTGGCGAAGGCGTCGATAAATGGATCGACGGGGGCGATCATCAGATGCACGTCCATCACCGTCTTCACATGCGGGCGGAGCGCCGCCACCATCGGCGGGCCGAAGGTGATGTTGGGCACGAAATGCCCGTCCATCACGTCGATATGCACCCAGTCCGCTCCCTCGGCTTCGATGGCACGGCATTCGGCACCGAAACTGGCGAAATCCGCCGCCAGGATCGAGGGCGCGATCTTCAGCTTGCGCGAGAAGTTCATTTCTTTCCCTCCATTTCTGCGGTTCTGCTGTCCAGCCCGCCGCTGAAGACGCGGCTTGCCCGCACGTCGGCCTCGACCAGGGTCGAGAGCGCCTCGGCGTCAAGCGGACCCTCGGCAGCGGCAAAGAGCCGGTTGGCCTGCCGCAGGCGGGCGCGGTCGAAGGCATTGCGGATCGAGCGGGCATTGGCGAAATGCGGCTGCGCCCGGCGCAGGCCGATGTATTCGCCAAAGGCGGTGCGGGCGTCGTCGGTCGCGCGGTAGTTCTGTTCCGCCATCATGTGTTCGGTGATCGCCAGCAGCTCGGCGTCGGTATAGTCGGGAAAATCGATGTGGTGTGCGATGCGCGAGCGGAACCCCGGATTGGCGTTGAAGAACGTGTCCATCCGGTCGGCATAGCCGGCCAGGATCACCACAAGATCGTCGCGGTTGTTCTCCATGATCTGCAGCAGGATTTCGATGGCTTCCTGACCGTAGTCGCGTTCGTTGTCGGGGCGGTACAGGTAATAGGCCTCGTCGATGAACAGCACGCCGCCCATGGCGCGTTTCAGCACTTCCTTAGTCTTGGGCGCGGTGTGGCCGATATACTGGCCGACCAGATCGTCACGGGTCACGCTGACGAGGTGGCCCTTGCGCACATAGCCGAGCCGCTTCAGCAGTCCCGCCATCTTCAAGGCGACGGTGGTCTTGCCGGTGCCGGGATTGCCGGTGAAACTCATGTGCAGCGTTGGGGTCAGATGGGTCAGCCCCAGGGTCTTGCGCGCTTTCTCGACCAGAAGCTGTGCTGCTGCCTCGCGGATGCGGGACTTGACCGGGGCAAGCCCTATCATGTCGTTATCGAGTTCCTCCAGAACCTCGCGCACGCCTGAGGACTCAAACTCGCCGCGCAGGTCCACGGTTTTGGGCGGGGCATCCATGGGACGGATCCTTTTCGGGACAGAATTCCGCCCCCGAAACTGGCCGAGGGCGGCAACTTTTCGTCAATGAGCGATCTCGTGGGTGTAGCGGATGGAACGTCCGTCCACTTCCTGCCGAGTCATCCTGATCCTCGGCTCGACCTTCGGCCGGTTGACGATGAAGCTGAGCGTGACCGACTCCACCGCACGAGTGTTGTCGAAGGCGTTCAGGCGGATGTAGGCTTCGCCGTGGACCTTGCGGCAATCCGCCAGTTCCATCATCACGCCTTTGGGATCCTTGAGGTCGAACATCGGGTTGCCCCACATGTCCCAGTAGATGTTGCGCGGATGCGGGTCATAGCAGTACTCGACCCCGACCGCCCAATCCTTGTCGAGACAGTATTGGATCTGGGCAGAGATCTGGTCGTCAGTCAGATCAGGAAGAAACGAGAACGTGCCTTGGGTGTTGCGCATGGTTGTTCTCCCTACAGGCTGACGGACGGCATCGGAGTAAAGTCCGATGTGTCGGTTGAGGCGTAGTTGAAGGTGATGCTGCCCCAGACATCCAGCGCGGCCTCGAGCGGTTTGCACCACTTGGCGGCGGCGCGCAGGATCTCCGGCCCTTCGGCCAGGATGTTGCGACCTTCGTTGCGGGCCAGGACCATTGCCTCTAGGGCAACACGGTTGGCCGTGGCGCCAGCCTGGATGCCCATCGGATGGCCAATGGTGCCGCCGCCGAACTGCAGCACCACGTCATCGCCAAAGAGGTCGATCAGCTGGTGCATTTGCCCGGCATGGATGCCGCCCGATGCCACCGGCATCACCTTCAGCATGTCGCCCCAATCCTGCTCAAAGAAGATGCCGCGCGGCAGGTCTACCGGGTTATGTTGTTCGCGGAGCACGTTGTAGAAGCCCTGCGTCACCAAGGGGTCACCCTCCAGCTTGCCCACCGATGTACCGGCATGGATGTGATCCACGCCAGCAAGCCGCATCCACTTGGCGATGACACGGAACGAGATCCCGTGGTTCTTCTGGCGCGTATAGGTGCCATGCCCGGCACGGTGCAGGTGCAGGATCATGTCGTTGTTCCGGCACCATTCCGACATCGACTGGATGGCGGTATAGCCGATCACCAGGTCGATCATGATGATGACCGAGCCAAGCTCCTTGGCCAGTTCCGCACGCCGGTACATCTCTTCCATCGTGCCGGCAGTGACGTTGAGATAGCTGCCCTTGACCTCGCCGGTTTCGGCGCTGGCGCGGTTCACCGCCTCCATCACATAGAGAAAGCGGTCGCGGAAGTGCATGAAGGGCTGCGAGTTGATGTTCTCGTCGTCCTTCATGAAGTCGAGGCCGCCCTTCAGCCCTTCATAGACCACCCGGCCGTAATTCTTGCCCGAGAGGCCGAGCTTGGGCTTGGTGGTGGCACCCAGCAGCGGCCGACCGAACTTGTCGAGCCGCTCGCGTTCAACGATGATGCCGCTCGACGGGCCCTTGTAGGTCTTGATGTAGGCAACCGGGAACCGCATGTCCTCCAAACGCAGCGCCTTCAGTGGTTTGAAGCCGAACACGTTGCCGATGATCGAGGCGGTCAGGTTCGCGAGCGAACCCGGCTCGAACAGGATCAGGTCATAGGCGATGTAGACGAAGTACTGGCCTGGCGTGTTCGGCACCGGATCGATCCGGTACGCCTTGGCGCGGTACTGGTCGGCAGCCGTCAGGCGATCGGTCCAAACCACCGTCCAGGTCGCGGTCGAGGATTCGCCTGCCACCGCCGCCGCGCATTCGATCGGATCGACACCTTCCTGCGGCGTCATCCGGAACAGCGCAAGGATGTCGGTGTCCTTGGGCACATAGTCGCCGTCCCAATAGCCCATCTGGGCGTATTTCAGAACGCCAGACTTGTAGCGTTCCTTCTTGTCCTTGATCTCGGTGCTGTCAGCGTTTTTGGCAGTGTCTGCCATGTCATGGTCCTCCGTGCGCTGGATGTTGTGTCAGGCGGCGTTGGTCATCGAGGCTTTCGGATCGAGCTGCCCCGCGGCGTAGCGGCGTGCCATCTCGCTCATCGGCATGGGTTTGATCTTCGATGCCTGGCCCGCTGTACCAAAGGCTTCGAACCGGGCGCGGCAGACGGCAGCCATTGCGTCCATCGCGGGTTTCAGGAATTTGCGCGGGTCGAACTCGTCGCGCTTGCGGTTGGCCACCCGGCGGAACTCGGCCGTGGCGGCAAGCCTGAGGTCGGTGTCGATGTTGACCTTGCGCACGCCATGGCGGATGCCGCGGACGATCTCGTCAACCGGCACGCCATAGGTTTCGCGCATTTCGCCGCCGTTGTCGTTGAACACCGCCTGCCATTCCTCTGGCACGCTGGACGATCCGTGCATCACCAGATGCGTGTTGGGCAGTCGCGCGTGCAGCCGCTCGATCACGTCCATCGCGAGGACATCGCCTGTGGGCTTGCGGGTGAACTTGTACGCGCCGTGGCTGGTGCCAATGGCAACCGCCAGCGCATCGACGCCAGTTTCCGCCACAAAGCGCGCCGCCTCTTCTGGATCGGTCAAGAGCATGGAGCGGTCGAGCGCGCCTTCGAACCCGTGCCCGTCCTCGGCCTCGCCATGGCCGGTCTCGAGACTGCCAAGGCAGCCAAGTTCGCCCTCGACCGAGGCTCCGACCATATGGGCAAGTCGGGAGACCTCGGCGGTGATCCGCACGTTGTAGTCGAAATCGGCGGGCGACTTGGCGTCTTCCTTCAGCGAACCATCCATCATCACCGAGGTGAAGCCGTTCTGGATCGCCGACAGGCAGGTGGCGACGTTGTTGCCGTGATCCTGGTGGATGCAGATCGGGATGTCGGGATACATCAGCTCCAGCGCTTCCATCATCTTGGAGAGCATGATGTCGTTGGCGTAGCTGCGCGCCCCGCGCGAGGCCTGGATGATCACTGGCGCATCGACCGCGCGCGCCGCCTCCAGGATCGCAAGGCCCTGTTCCATGTTGTTGATGTTGAATGCAGGCACGCCGTAGCTGTGCTCCGCTGCATGGTCGAGCAATTGTCTGAGGGTGATGCGGGCCATCTGGCGATCTCCTATGCTGCGTGATTGGCGCGCGTCAGCGCCGCAATTCCGGGAAGTGTTCTTCCCTCAAGCCATTCAAGGAATGCCCCACCTGCAGTGGAGACATAAGTGAACTGATCGGCTACCCCTGCGGCATTCAACGCCGCGACGGTATCGCCTCCACCCGCAACCGAGGTGCAGAGCCTGGCGCGCGTCAGATCAGCAGCGGCTTGCGCCAAGGCCACGGTGGCGCGATCAAAAGGGGCCAACTCGAAGGCTCCCAATGGACCGTTCCACAATATGGTGCGCGCGCCCGACAGAACCGCTTTAAAGCTTTCAATCGCAGCAGGGCCGGCGTCCAAAATCATGGCATCCTCGGGACAAGCATTTGCCGGGATCACAGCGTTCGGGGCGTGGGCCTCAAAGGATTGGGCGACCACGGCATCTTGAGGAATGTGAATGATGCAATCGTGTTGTTTTGCCATGGCGCGAATCTCGGCAACGGTTGCCAACTGGTCCGCCTCGTGCAGCGACTTTCCCATCGGCGCTCCGTCCGCGAACAGGAAGGTGTTAGCCATCCCGCCTCCGACGATCACATGATCGACCTTTGCCACGAGGTTCTTCAACACCGCGATCTTGGACGATACTTTCGCGCCGCCAACTATGGCGACCGAAGGTGATTTCGGCGCCTCCAAAGCCGCCTCCAACGCGCCGAGTTCTTCCATCATCAACGGCCCCGCCGCAGCAGGCATCAGGCGAGCAATTGCCTCGGTAGAGGCATGCGATCGATGAGCGCACGAGAACGCGTCGTTGACATAAATATCGCCCAGTTGGGCCAGACGGGTGGCCAAGGCTGGGTCGTTCTTTTCCTCACCCGCCTCAAAGCGGATGTTTTCGACCAGCAACACCTGACCGGGGGCCAACGCCCGCGCTGCGTCTAGGGCGCCATCCAGTTTGGCAAAGGCCACTGGACACCCTAATGCTCGCGACAAGTCATTGCGCAGATGGCGCAAGGAGAACGCCGCCTCGAACCCATCCTTGGGCCGCCCAAAGTGCGACAAGACCACCAGCGCGGCACCTTTCGCCAACAGAATCTTCATGCCGTCTGCAAAACGAGTGATGCGCGTCGCGTCGGTCACACGACCGGCGGCCACCGGCACGTTCAGATCAGCACGCACCACAAGGCGCTTGCCCGATATGTCGATGTCTTGAATGGCGGCAATTCTCATAGCAGCGCTCCCATCGCAACGGCGGTATCGGCCATGCGGTTGGAGAAACCCCATTCATTGTCGTACCACGACAGGACCGAACAGAAGGTCCCGTCCATCACCTTGGTCTGATCCATGTGGAAGACCGAGGAATGCGGATCATGGTTGAAATCGGCGGAAACGTTCTTCCACTCGGTATAGCCCAGCACGCCCTGCAGCGGGCCGATGGCAGCTGACTTGATGGCAGCATTTATTTCGTCCACCGAAGTGGCGCGTTTGGCGATGAACTTCAGATCGACGACTGACACGTTGGGGGTCGGAACCCGGATCGAAAACCCATCGAGCTTGCCCGCAAGGTCTGGCAGCACCAGGCCTACGGCCTTGGCCGCCCCCGTGCTGGTCGGGATCATCGACAGCGCGGCGGCGCGACCTCGGTAAAGGTCCTTGTGCATCGTGTCCAATGTAGGTTGATCGCCTGTGTAGGAGTGGATGGTGGTCATCATCCCCTTCTGGATCCCGATGGCGTCGTGCAGAATCTTTGCCACGGGCGACAGGCAGTTCGTGGTGCAAGAGGCGTTCGACACCACAAGATCAGCGGCTGTCAGCGTGCCGTGGTTGACCCCGAAAACGATGGTTTTGTCGGCACCATCACAAGGGGCGGAAACCAGGACGCGCTTGGAACCGTTCGCAAGATGGGAGCGCGCCCTGTCCTTGGTCACGAAGATGCCGGTGCATTCCATGGCGACATCGACGCCCTGCCAAGGCAGCTCTTCAGGGTTCCGGACGGCCGTGACCTTGATCGGCCCTCGCCCGATGTCGATCCAGTCAGCGCCGGTCTTGATCTGGCCAGGAAACCGGCCATGGACAGAATCGAACCGCAGCAAATGCGCATTGGTCTCAACCGGGCCGAGGTCGTTGATGGCGACAACGTCAAGATCGGTCCGGCCCGATTCAGCGATGGCGCGCAGGACGTTGCGGCCAATGCGGCCAAATCCGTTGATGGCTACCTTGATCGTCATGCTTTCCTCATTTCCCTGGCGGCCAGCACGATGGCGTCCGCAGTGATCCCAAAACGGCGATAAAGCTCCGGTGCTGGAGCCGAGGCCCCGAAACCGGACATCCCAATGAAGCGGTCAGAAGGGCGAAGCACGGCGTCCCAGCCCATGCGGATGGCCGCTTCCACCCCAATCCGGGGTGCATCTCCCAACACGGCGCGGCGGTACTCACCGCTTCGTGTCGCAAAGAGTTCCATTGATGGCAGCGACACCACCGCAGCATCGATTCCTTCCGCTGCAAGTTGATCGGCTGCGGTCATGGCTGTTTCGACCTCCGACCCGGTCGCAATGAGCGTTACGTGTCGTTTCTCGACCCAGCGAAGGAGGTAGCCTCCGGTTGCCGTCATGTTCTGCGAGCAGTCCTTTCGAAACGTCGGCAGGTTTTGCCGCGAAAGTGCCATCAGGACCGGCCGGTCGCGCGTTGCCATCGCCACCTCCCAGGCCTCTGCCGTCTCCACCGCATCGCAGGGGCGCAGGACGGTCAGGTTGGGGATCGCCCGCAGGCTAGCCAGATGCTCGACCGGCTGGTGCGTCGGCCCGTCCTCGCCCAGACCGATCGAATCGTGTGTCATCACGAAGATTGTCGGTACCCCCATCAGCGCCGCCAGCCGGATCGAGGGACGGCAATAGTCTGCAAAGGCGAGGAACGTGCCACCGTAGGGACGGAACCCGCCATGCAGGGCGATGCCGTTCATCGCTGCGGCCATGCCATGCTCGCGGATGCCGAAATGGATGTAGCGGCCCGCAAAGTCGCCGGGCGTGACGGCGGTCATGCCCTTCGTCCGTGTCAGGTTCGACCCGGTCAGGTCGGCTGAGCCACCGATCGCGAAGGGCAAGGCGGCATTGACCACGGCCAGTGCCATCTCGCTGGCCTTGCGTGTCGCCACTTTCGGACGGTCGGCCAGAAGCTGCGCCTTGTAGGCGTCCATCGGCGCGGTCAGGGCCCCGACATCGGCGCGCTGCGCCTCGGCAAAGACGGCGCGGTCGGGGGAGCTGTCCAACCGCGCCGTCCAGGCACGCCGTGCTGTCGCACCGCGCTCTGCCACCCGGGCAAAGGCCGCATAGGCCTCGACCGGCATCTCAAAGGGAGCTTCCATCCAACCGAGATACGCCCGTGCGGCGGCGATCTCGGCGTCGCCCAGGGGGGCGCCATGCACATCATGCCCGCCTTGCTTGTTGGGCGCTCCATAGCCGATGACGGTTCGGCAGGCGATCAGCACCGGGCGGTCCGAGGCGCGCGCCTCGGCAATCGCATCAGCGATCTCGGTCGGCGTGTGGCCATCGCAGTCCAGGGTCTTCCAGCCGCTGGCGCGAAAGCGGGCCGGCTGGTCGATGCTGGTTGAAAGTTCGGTGCCACCGTCAATGGTGATGCGGTTGTCATCCCAAAGTACGATCAGCCGGTTCAGCTTCAGGTGCCCGGCGAGGTCAATTGCTTCCTGGCTGATGCCTTCCATCAGGCAGCCGTCGCCCGCCATGACATAGGTGTAGTGGTTGACCAGGTCCGGAAACCGCGCCGCTGCCATCCGCTCGGCCAGTGCCATGCCGACAGCGGTGGCGATACCCTGACCCAGGGGGCCGGTGGTCACTTCGATGCCCTGCGCATGACCATATTCGGGATGCCCGGCCGTGCGGCTGCCCAACTGGCGGAAGGCGCGGATCTGGTCCATGCCCATGTCGGAATAGGCCAGCAAATGATTCAACGCATAGATCAGCATCGAGCCGTGCCCCGCCGACAGCACGAACCGATCCCGGTCAGGCCAGTCATGCGCCTGCGGATCCAGCGTGATGAAACGGTTGAACAGAACGGCGGCAACATCCGCCATGCCCATCGGCATTCCGGGATGGCCGGAATTGGCCTTTTGAACTGCATCCATCGTCAGGGCACGGATCGCGTTCGCCATCAGGCGCTCGGTCGTGGAGTTCGGCTGCACGTTCATGGTAATTTCCTTTCAGGCGCGCTTTTTCTGGTCGAGAAGCCGTAGGATCAACGGCGTGAGGATCAACTGCATCGCCAAGTCAAGCCTGTTGCCCGGGATCACGATGGAGTTTGCCCGGCTCATCCAAGAGCCATTGATCATCGAAGTGAGATACGGAAAATCGATCCCGCGCGGCGACTTGAAGCGGATTACCACCAGGCTTTCATCGGCCGTGGGGATCCAGCGCGCGATGAACGGAT
The DNA here is from genome assembly GCA_021155205.1 of Rhodobacterales bacterium. Lineage (GTDB taxonomy): Bacteria > Pseudomonadota > Alphaproteobacteria > Rhodobacterales > Rhodobacteraceae > JAJNPS01. The sequence continues at coordinate 56,615 of JAJNPS010000040.1, read as the reverse complement.
TGGAGGTATCAACCACCGGGACCCGCTGAAAGTTGATGTCGGTTTCAGTGAATTGCGGGCAGATACAATGGACGTAGGCGTGCATCCGCCGCAGGATCACATCGGTCACTGCCTCGGTCGTGTAACCGCGGCTCGCGCGGTCGCGATGGATCTTCTGAATCCATTCGAGATTTATCACCGGAACGACGCCGATCATCAGGTCGGCCCAGCGGGCAAGATTGACCTCTTCGTTGACGACGGCACCGTGCAGGCCTTCGTAGAACAGAAGGTCGCTCTGGTCTTCGAACGGTGCCCAATCGGTGAAGGCACCGGGGGGCGTGTTGTAGAGGGCGGCTTCCTTGTCATCGTGGACGTAGTGGCGCGTGCGCCCGCGACCGGTCTCACCGTATTCGCGAAAAACCCGCTCCAGTTCGCCCAGCTCGTTGGCCTCGAAGGAAAAATGCGAAAAGGTCTGGTCGCCTGCGGCAGTGCGGCGTGTCAGCTCTGCTGCCATGTCCTTTCGGTTGAAACGGTGGAACGCGTCACCTTCAATCGATACCGCCGATATTCCCTCGCGCCGGAAGATCTGGTCGAAGGTGTGCTTTACCGTGGTGGTGCCGGCACCAGAGGAACCGGTAACGGAAATGATGGGGTGGCGGATGCTCATGATCAGCTCCTGAAAAGGCCGCGGCTGCCGAACAGGGCGGCCGTCTCGGATTCGGGCAGGTCGTGATAGGCAGACAGCTGTGCGACATTGTCGCTCGAGCCGAACACCAGAGGCGTGCGCGCATGCAGCGACTTCGGCGCTGCACTCAGGATCGGGTCGATCCCGTCGGTGGCCGCACCGCCTGCCTGCTCGATCAGATAGGCGATCGGCGCGCATTCATAGAGATAGCGCAGCCGACCACGCTCATAGCCTTTGCGGGCGTCGCCCGGATAGAGAAACACGCCGCCTCGCGTCAGAATGCGGTGTGCTTCCGCGACGAGTGAAGCGATCCAGCGCATGTTGAAGTTGCTGTCTCTCGGGCCGTCGATGCCCGCCACACAATCGTCGACCCAAGCCCGAACGGGGCGCGACCAGTGCCGATAGTTCGAGGCGTTGATCGCGAACTCGTTGGACTTGCTTGTGATCTTTTCACCCGATGCAAGCAGACAGAAACGGTTCGTATCGGGGTTGAGCAGGTAGCGCTGGACGCCGTTGCCAAAGCTGAGCATCAGGCAGCATTGCGGGCCATAGATGGCGTAGCCGGCGCCGACGAGTTCTTTTCCCGGACGAAGAAATGTGGTGTCCGAAGATGCCTCTGCGGGGAAGATCCCGAAAATGGACCCAATGGACACGTTCACGGCGATGTTGGAAGAGCCGTCCAGGGGGTCGATGGCAAGGCTCAGCGTCCCGGCCGCGTTGATCTCGACAACGTCGTCCTGCTCTTCGGACGCATAATAACGGATCGCCGAGCCGACCAGCGCCTGCCGGAATGCCTCATCCGCGATGACGTCGAGCGCCTTCTGGGCATCGCCACCTGCGTTTGCACTTTCGGTGTCCGCTTGCAGGCTCTCATCCAGCCCGCCCCGCGCAATCTTGCGCGACAAGGCCGCGACAACCGTGGCGATACGCTCCGTAACATCTTGAAACTGCTCTGGGATCAATGATCCCGGCATCATTGTTGCCTCGTCCCGCACAGCGCTCCTCCCCGGAAGCCGATGTCGCCTTGCAATCTTTCTTGCAGGATTCGACGTTGTGTGAAACTTTAGAATTCTGATTGTGGATTCAGAGAAATTGAATGCCCCGCCTTGATGCCGTCACCCTCCGACAGTTGCGCGCCGTATCAGCGGTCGCCGAGACCGGCTCGATCGCCGCAGCGGCAGAGCGCCTTGGCCTGACGCCGCCCGCCGTTCATGCGCAGATCAAGAACCTTGAGGCCGCACTCAAGGTAACGCTGCTGCAGCGCAACCAGACGACCAGCGGATCACAGCCGACATGGCAGGCAAAACCCGTTCTTGAAGCGGCCCGCCGCGTGGAGATCGCGTTGCAACTCTGCGTCAGTCAGATCGCGTCGTTGAACTCGGGTCAGTCCGGGCGCGTTGCCTTGGGTGTAGTCTCGACGGCAAAGTATTTCGCTCCGCGGCTCATATCCTTGCTGAAACGGGTCGCTCCGTCGCTTGATGTGGTGTTGTATGAGGCAAATCGCGAAGGGATCATCACCGGCCTCGAACGCCTTGGGCTTGACTTGGCCATCATGGGTCGGCCGCCACGTCAGCCCGAAGTGGCGGCTACGTTGATCGGCCCGCATCCCCATGGACTGATTGCGCCACCCGATCACCCGCTCGTCGGTCAGCGTGTCCGCGTCGAAGACCTGATCTCGGAGCCGATGATCACCCGCGAGGAAGGTTCCGGGACGCGGATTCTCATGACCCGCTACTTTGACACGCATGCCGAAGGGATGTCTGTAAACCTGACCGTGATGGGTTCAAACGAAACCATCAAACAGGCGGTGATGGCCGGGCTGGGACTGGCGTTTCTGTCCTTGCACACGGTGACCGAGGAACTGCGGCAGGGGCGATTGGTGACGCTCGATGCCCCTGGACTGCCCCTTGTTCGGCAATGGTTCCTTGTCTACCCGCAGGGCGTTCCCCTTTCCCCGGCAGCAGCCGCGATCCATGACCGGATCATCGCGATGGCGGGCAGTTTCCTGCCAGAGCTGCCTGCGACTTCTCCGGACTCTGTCTAGTCGTGGGGCCTGGTTTGCAGCCGGGCTTGAGAAGTCTGCAGACAGAACGTAAAGTTTCTTAGCAGTCTTGCAACGGAGAACGTGGTTTGGCCACTTTTCAGACGGTTCTTGTGAAGTCGACCGACCCGGCCGTGCTCGAGGGGGTATCGCGCGCGCTAAGTGAAGCCGACGGATATCGTCTCATCTTCAGCGAGGACGACAGGTCAGCGATCCGTCGGCTTGAAGAAGTGAATGTGAACCTCTTTCTTTACGACTGCAGCGACGAAGTTTCCCAGGACGAAAGCGCGCTGTTGCGGTCACGCCTGGCACATACCTCGTGTACGCGCATCCTCCTTCTTGACCGCGAGAAGGTCAGGTCCGGCCACGAACTGGCGAACCGGACGGCTTCGTACCTGTTTCTGTTCAAACCGGTAGAGGCGATGCAGCTTGGCCTTGTTGCGAAGCGGGCGCTTGAACAGGCCGAACTGTCGCGGCGTCACCGTATCCTGAGCCGCGAGCTGAAGCTGTCGCTCGACGACGACATCTTCCATTCCGTGCAGGAAAACTTTGTCCAGGGAGGTTATTCGCAGTTCGAGCGGCTGGTCTTCGTCAGTCCGAAGATGACTGAACTGGTCTCCGAGGCGCAAATAGCTGCGAAGACCAGTATGCCGGTGCTGATCCAGGGCGACACCGGCACCGGCAAGGAGCTGCTTGCCCGCGCGATCCATTTCAACTCGCCGCGGCGCAAGGCGGCAATGCTGGTGCAGAACTGCGGTGGAATCGCCGAGAATGTGCTGCACTCCGAGCTTTTCGGGCATGTCCGCGGTGCCTTTCCCGGCGCGATCTCGGACCGGCTGGGGCTGTTCCGTGCGGCGGATGGCGGCACCATCCTGCTCGACGAGGTGTCCGACATTTCGCCTCAGTTCCAGATCGCGCTACTGCGCTTCCTGCAGGAGGGCGAGGTGAAGCCCCTGGGCTCGGATAAAATGCTGCATAGCGATGTCCGCATCATCGCGGCGTCGAACAAGCCGTTGGAACGGTTGGTCGAGAAGGGTGGCTTCCGGCGTGACCTTTACTACCGTCTGCGAGGCTTTCAGTTGAGTATTCCATCGCTTGCCGAACGCCCCGAAGACATCCCCGTACTGACGCGCTTCTTCGTCGAGAAATATGCGGGTGTTGTCGGCCGCCGTGTTCTTGGGATCACCGCGGACGCCTTGCAGCGGCTGGAGGCCTATCCCTTTCCCGGCAACGTGCGGGAACTGGAGACCGAAGTTCAGCGCATGGTTGCGGTGGCCGAGCAGGGTGGCTATATCGCCTTCCGCCACCTGTCCGACAAAATCTCCAAGACCCCAGTGAATGACCGCAGCCAGTTGCCTTTGCTGACGTCAGGAGGTAGCCTCAAGGACATTGTCGAACGAGTCGAGCGGTCAGTGGTCGAGCGCGCGCTGGACCGCCACCAATGGAACCAGAGCAAGGTTGCCGCCGACCTCGGCTTGTCGCGGGTGGGGCTCGCCAACAAGATCAAGCGCTACGATATCCAGCGGGAGCGACGGGCATGACACCGGAACGCGATTCTGATGACCCCTCTCGGCTCCGTATCGTCGCCTTTCCGGGTCCGAGCAAGAGTTGGCCAAAATCGCAGGCTCCAGTCAGAAACCTGGGCCTAACCCCACTCTCCAAGGCACTTGGACCCGTCGCGATGAACCCGAAGGGACACTGGTGCGACCGGTGCGTCGGGGTCTGGTACAGTCACTTCGGAGAGGCGCGCTGCCCATCTTGCGGCGGCCGCTCCTGAAACCGACTGTCACAACAGCAAATCAAGTTTGCAGTTTGCAGTTTGTTTCGTCGATTCCAGCCTCTCAGGGCGCAAGTTGATTTCGTGTTACGCGCTTTGGCCGATAGCCTTCCCAGTTAAGGATCGACCTGCTCCAAAGGGACGACCGGATCTCTGCCCGTAGCTGGGAGGCTACGGGCAGCTCAAAAAGAGGGAGGAATGAATGGCCAATCTACTTTGGCTGCAAGGTGGTGCGTGCTCGGGGAACACGATGTCGTTCCTCAATGCCGAGGAACCGAGCGCGTGTGACCTGGTGACCGATTTCGGCATCAACATCCTGTGGCAGCCCTCGCTTGGTCTGGAACTTGGCGAAGACGTCAAGACCATCCTGAAGAAGTGCATCTCGGGCGAGATTCCTCTGGATATCTTCGTCTTCGAGGGTACAGTGGTGAATGCCCCGAACGGCACCGGAGAGTGGAACCGCTTCTGCGGCCGTCCGATGAAGGATTGGGTCAAGGAGCTTTCAGCGGCCGCGCAGTTCGTCGTCGCCATCGGCGACTGCGCGACCTATGGCGGCATCCCCGCAATGGCACCGAACCCGTCGGAAAGCGTTGGCCTCCAGTTCCTCAAACGTGCCAAGGGCGGGTCGCTGGGTGCGGGGTTCACCGCAAAGTCTGGTCTTCCTGTCATCAATATTCCGGGCTGCCCCGCCCACCCTGACTGGGTGACGCAGATTCTGGTCGCGGTCGCAACCGGGCGCGCGGGCGATCTGACCTTGGACGAGTTCCACCGGCCGAAAACGTTCTTTTCGTCCTTCACGCAGACTGGTTGCACACGCAACATGCACTTCGCCTACAAGGTCTCGACCACCGCCTTCGGGCAGCGCAAGGGCTGCCTGTTCTACGATCTTGGCTGCCGCGGACCGATGACGCACAGCCCCTGCAACCGCATCCTCTGGAACCGTCACTCGTCGAAGACCCGGGCCGGCATGCCTTGCCTTGGCTGCACAGAACCCGAGTTCCCCTTCTTCGATCTGAGCCCTGGCACCGTCTTCAAGACTCAGACGGTCATGGGTGTGCCCAAGGACATGCCCACGGGCGTGGACAAGGTCGGCTACGTCAAGCTGACCGCTGCCGCCAAGGGCATGGCCCCTGCCTGGGCCGAAGAAGACATCTTCGTCGTTTAAACCCGTTCAGGGAGGAACTGAAAATGACAGCACTATCCAGCGTCGAGACTCTCGACATCTCCCCGGTCGGTCGCGTCGAAGGCGATCTCGACGTGCGCGTTGATATCCAGGACGGGATTGTGACCAATGCCTGGACGCACGCGGAACTGTTCCGCGGCTTCGAGGTGATCCTGAAAGACAAGGACCCGCAGGCTGGCCTCGTGGTGACACCGCGCGCCTGCGGCATCTGTGGAGCTTCGCACCTGACATGCGCCGCTTGGGCGCTTGACACCGCCTGGGGCACGACCGTTCCGCGCAATGCGATCCTTGCTCGCAACCTCGGCCAGATCGTGGAGTCGCTGCAATCATTACCGCGCCACCACTACGGCCTCTTCATGATCGACTATACCAACGCCAACTATGCGGCGAGCCCGTTCTACGAAGAGGCAGTCAAGCGCTATTCACCCTTCACCGGCACCTCGTATGAAGCGGGCGTGACGATATCGGGCCGTCCGGTCGAGATCTACGCGCTCTTGGGCGGACAGTGGCCGCATTCGTCCTTCATGGTGCCGGGCGGTGTCATGTGCGCGCCCACTCTGACCGACGTGACGCGTGCCTGGGCGATCCTGGAGCATTTCCGCCAGAACTGGATCGAACCGCTTTGGCTCGGCTGTTCTATGGAACGCTATGAAGAGATCCAAACCCTCGAGCAGTTCGAGGCCTGGCTGGACGAAAGCCCGAAACACGCGAATTCGGACTTGGGCTTGTTCTGGCGCATGTCGAAAGAGATCGGGCTGCAGCACTATGGCAAGGGCCACGGCAAGTTCGTGACCTGGGGCTACCTGCCCCACGAAGACAAGTACAACAAGCCGACGATTGACAGCCGTTCGGGTGCCGTAATCATGAAGGCAGGCACCTATGACGGTGCCAGCGACACGTTCGGCCCGATGGAGCATATCTTCACCCGTGAGGATACGACCCACGCCTGGTATGACGAGGGTGGGTCGGCCAAGCACCCGTTCGATCGTACGACGAAGCCGATCGCGAAGAACACTGTTGACCCGACGGGCAAGTACTCCTGGAGCACCGCCGTGCGGCATGCCGAAAGCGGGGCGCTGGAGGCAGGTCCGCTGGCACGGCGCCTGATCGCCGGCAACACGACCGGGCAGGCATTCCAGCATTCCGATGGTCTTGTGCTGGATATGTACCGCAAGATGGGCGGCGCCTCGATCATGCTGCGGCACTTCGCGCGGATGCACGAACTCTGCATCCTCTATCGCGAGGCCGAGCGCATCCTGCGCGAGTTCCGCCTGAACGACGAGTGGTACATCAAGCCGACTGAACGGGACGGCAAAGGCTGGGGTGCAACCGAAGCGATCCGTGGCGCGCTGTGCCACTGGATCGAAGTGAAGAACGGCAAGATCGCGAACTACCAGATCATCGCGCCGACGACGTGGAACGTCGGTCCGCGGTCTGCAGACGGACAACGCGGCCCGATTGAAGAAGCCTTGCTCGGTACCCCGATCAAGAACAAGCACGACCCCGTCGAGGTTGGCCATGTCTGCCGGTCCTATGACAGCTGCCTCGTTTGCACCGTGCATGCCCATGATGGCGAAACCGGCCACGAGCTGGCCCGTTTCCGCACCGCCTGACCCAGCCCCCCCGAAACGGTCCCGCACTGTGGCGGGATCGTTTCGGGGGAAACGCACACCGGTGGGGAGGCCGTCATGAGAGAACAAAGGGATGCCGTTGCCACGGCGCGGGACACGAAATACTTCACAGAACGCTACGGCCTTTCTCCGGCCGATGCCGATCATGACCTCTTGCTGCGCATGATCGAGGACATGTTCATGGACGGGCTTGTGACCGAGGTTGAACCGTTCCCGGAAACCGACCGCGAGTTCGGCAAGCTTCTGGACATCCTGCGGCCGCTGAGCGCTGACGAGCTGCGCCAGAAACTGGTGATCTCGGGATGGCTTCTGGAGCCTTACGGACCGGACCGGATGCGCTGTCAGGAATGCATGTACTATCTGGTGCACCGGCGCTGGTGCGACCTGCCTGAACTCAACCTGCCTGCCAAGCCGGACTGGTGGTGCAGGCTCTGGCGCATTTGAAAGGCCACGCACGATGGACATGGATGCGTTGCGTCGCTCAATCGCCGACCGACTCTCGGCGGGGCTCAAGACAGAGGTCTGGCCACGGGCCGGAACAAGCGAAGAGGTCAACGCCATCGTCAACCGACTTCAGGTCGAAGCCGGCGACGATCTCGACAAGAAGCTGGTGATTGGGGGTTTTACCGACCACACGATCGAAGCTGAGGGCATGCCGCAACCTTGCGAGACCTGCATGTACTACAAGGTCCACGCAAGGTTCTGTGATCTTCCCGAGCTGATGCTTCCGGTCGAGCCCGAGTGGTCCTGCAGGTTGTGGAGGATTTGATCGAACCTCAAATCATCGTTCTTGGCTGCGGAAATCCCAACCGTAGCGACGACGGGGCCGGACCTGCGGTGATTGACCTGCTTCGCAGCCGTCAATTCCCACCGGGGGTTCGTTTTTTTGACGTTGGCACCGACGGTATGGCCGTGATCTACAAAGCGCGGGGCGCCACCCATCTGGCAATTGTGGACGCGCGGGTTCCCATGGGAACACCTGGTTCGGTCTACGAAGTGCCGGGCGAGGTTCTTGCCGCACCTCCGGCGCGCGGAGCGGGCCTGCACGAGTTTCGCTGGGACAACGCGATCTATGCCGGGCAGCGCATATATGGCGATGCGTTTCCCGCCTTTGTGACGGTCTTTCTGATCGAGGCCGAGACACTCGCTCTTGGCTTGTCTCTCAGCCCTAAGGTTGCCACTGCAGTCGAGCTTGTTGCAAACAAGGTGACAAACCTGCTGCGAGACTGGACTTCCACATGACCATTGGCATCGCCGTCCGTGACGGGTCTGTCTATCTGCCGGCGTCGGTTGTCGAGACCTATCTTCAGGGTGTTGCGGCGGTTGTGGTGCTGATCCGGGACCAGACGCTGATGGTTCTGCCGGTGCATCATGCGACCGCGGGCGGCTGCTTACTAAAACTTCGCAACGTCGCTGGCGACCGCGTCGCGCAGGCGCGCGATGTGTTTCAGAACCAGGGGCTGCTTGGCATGACGGTGTTCGACTTGCCAGTACACTGGAATACAGAGATGTGCGCTCTCTGCGCTCCGATCCCCGGCGATTTAGCAAAGTTAGTTTCCAGATAAGTAAGCAGGTAGACAGCCGCGCGGTGGATGCTCTAGTGTGACAGGGGGATGAAGCGACCGTTCGAGTCGCGCAGGGAGGACTCGGTGGTCGCAACAAGTCGGACAAAGCAACAGGTCGATGCGGCTCTTGCAGCGGTTGAGGATGCAGACGCATCCAATTCTGACAAGGCGCAGATGCTGATGGAAATCGCCATGGGCCTGCAACAGGCTCCGCGCGACCCCGAAGACCTGCACGCGGCCGTCGATCTTTATCGGCGGGCAATCGCGCTGGTGCCGGCAGTCGAATCATTGGGTGCCGCCCGCATCCGCGCGCGGCTATCGACCGCGCTGATGGCAGTGCCAGCCAGCGACGCAGAGGCCATCAAGGCGGCGCGGTCAGAAATGACGACGGCCATTGCCACTCTGACAGCAGAGGGATCGGATGCAGAGATCGCCGAAGCCGAGATGAACCTCGGGCTGATCTGCCAGACCATGGCGGGGATGGGACTCGCCCCGATTCAGCCCGCGATCAGTGCGTATCAGCGCGCCCTGCGCACCTTTGACCGGACTGCCTTTCCCAAGGAATTCGCGATCCTGCAGAACAATCTGGCGACGGCCTTCCTGTCGATGCCCTTTACCGAAGACTCCGGCAAGATGCGGGAGGCGCTGGCGGTTCAGGCGTTCGAGGAAGCGTTGCGCGTCGTCACCCTGATCGACCAGCCGGTCGAATATGCCATGCTCCAGAACAACCTCGGCAATGCGCTGCAATATGTGTCATCCGCGCACCGGGTCGAGAACGGCTTTCGCGCGCTTGAGGCCTATGACGAAGCCTTGAAGGTGCGCACCCTGCGCGACATGCCGGAGGGCTATGCTAACACCATCGCCAACAAGGCGAACTGCATGGCAAACCTGCCCGACGATCCCGCGAACCCCGAGGCGGGCAATCCACGCAACGTGGCCGAGGCGGTTGCGCTGTTGCGCGAAGCGAAGGGCATTTTCGCCGCCCGCGGTGCCGAAGACAAGGCGCAAGCTGTCGCCGATGCGATTATCGAACTGTCGTCGCACCTTGCGCCGCACGGCGCATTCGCGTCCGACGCCAGGCACTGACTACACCAAACAAACCTGAAGAAGGAGTCTATCGCTTGATCACATTTGCTGCATTGGCCGCAGGATGCCTTGCCGCGCTGCTCGCTGGAGCCGTGGGCGGCGTCGCAGTCGGGAAATCCGCTCTCGGGACGGAACTCGCCGCCTATATGGGCGGCCTTTACGGCGCGATCGCTGGTGGGGCGGCTGTCGTCGCGACCGTCGTTGTTTTGTCGTTGATCTGAGGGAGGAGCGCACATGTTTGCCATGGCCATGAGTTCCGCAAAGCAGTTCTTTGCCGGAAAATTATTCAAGAACAATGGGCAAGTGACTCTCCAGTTCGCGCTCGGTTCCCTTGTGGGGATCGTGGTCGGCGTCGGTGTCGGTCAGATCGCCCCGGTCTGGGCGGCAGCAATTGCCGCAGGTGGCGTGTCCGGATTGATCCAGCCCTTCCTCCTCAGAAACGTGAAGTACGCGTAATCTCATGCCAGACAGCGGCGCCCCAGAGCAGAGTGATCGACCCGGCCTCGACCGGCTGTTGGGCGATCTCTATGCGCTTGAGGCATTGGCCGACGGGTGGGACGATTCGGCGCGGATGGGGGCCAAGGCTCAGGCTGCGGCGATTGACGCGTTGAATGCCGAAGCGTTCCGACGAATGATCCGCACGCTGAAGTCCCACGACGGCTTTGGCAAAGCGCTGGCCGAGGCGGCGAACGATGAGGTCGTCTATGCCGTCCTGCGCCGGCACGGAATCCTGAAACCGTCGCTGCATGAACGGGTGGAGGCCGCGCTCGAGACGGTGCGACCGATGCTGGCAAGCCATGGTGGCAACGCCGAGGTTGCCTCGGTCGAGGGCAACCGCGCCGAGATCCGGTTTCTGGGTGCCTGTGACGGCTGCCCGGCCTCGCAGCTTACCTTCTATGCCGGTGTCAAGAAGGCCATCGAGGACCATGTCCCCGAAATCACCGAGGTACGCCAGGTCAAGGGGCTGGGCGGTGGTGGCGCCGACACGGTGCATTTCACCTCGCCCTTTGCAGAGACTTTGGGGGGCAGCTGGATCAACGCGCTCGATCTGGCGAAGCTGCCCGATGGCACGACGCTGTTCGAAACCGTCGGCGGCGAACCGGTCATCTTTGCGCGCCAAGGCGATCTGGTGACCTGCTTTCGCAACGCCTGCGCCCATATGGGTCTGGAGATGACCGAGGGTGCCGTCGAGGCGGGCATCCTGACCTGCCCGTGGCATGGTTTCCGCTATGCGCTGGAAAGTGGCGAGTGCCTGACCGCGCCAGAGGTGCAGTTGCACGCTCATGCGGTGCGGGTCATCGGCTCGCGCATCCAGGTCAGGATCGTGCCATGAAAGTATCGCTGTCGCCCTCCTTCTCACCGATCAAGGCCGAGGGCACGGTGACACTCGGCGCGCCACTGCTGGACCCTGAGGGCGCGCGGGTGATCCTGGGATCGGATGGCGGAATGCTGGCCGACCCGATCACGCCCGCCGCGCATCGAATGTTTGGACCGCGTGGGGTTTGCTTGCACCCCGACGGCTCGTTCTGGGTGGCCGATACCGGGCATCACCGGGTGCTGGGGTGGCACCGCGTGCCCGTAGAGGACGATACTCCGGCCGACATCCTGCTGGGCCAGCCTGCTTTCGGGCGCGAGGGGCGCAATGCCAGGGGGCCGGTCACGGGCGCCACGCTGAACGTGCCGACCGGCATCACCGCGTTTCGCGGCGGGCTTGCGGTGGCCGACCCCTGGAACCACCGTGTGCTGATCTGGCGGCGCCTGCCCTCGGGGCCTTCGGATGCGGCGGACATCATTCTGGGGCAGGCCAGCCCGGACGGATCACTTGCCAATCGTGGCGCCGATGCGCCGACGGCGTCCACGCTCCACTGGCCCTATGGCGTGGCCGCAATTGGTGGGCGGCTGGTGGTTTGCGACACCGGCAACCGCCGGGTGCTGGTCTGGGACGATCCGAAGGACAACGGTCAGCCCGCCGATCAGGTGATTGGGCAGGATGGCTTTGCCTGCCGGGATGAGAATGCGGGCGGCCCGGTCTCGGCCCGCTCAATGCGCTGGCCGCATATGGCGGTGGGTTGGCGTGGCGGGCTTGCGGTGGTCGATGCGGGCAACAACCGGGTGATGATCTGGTCCAGTTTTCCCCAAGCCAATGGTCAGCCTGCCGACGCGCTCGTTGGTCAGGCCGGGATGACCGATTGCGACCTTAACCGCGGTGCCTATTACCCGTCGTCGCTGGCGGTCAACATGCCCTATGCGCTCGGGGTGCTTGGCGACCGGCTGATCGTCGGGGATACCGCCAATTCGCGGATGCTGGGCTTTAGCGAGATCGGCTTTGCGGCCGCAGCCGACCGGCTGACTGGCCAGCCCGACTTCGCCTCCAAGGGTGACAACCGCTGGGGACTGGCCTCGCGCGACAGCCTGTGCTGGCCCTACGGCTTGTCCGTTCGCGGAAGCACGGTGGCAGTGGCCGACAGCGGTAACAATCGCGTTTTGATTTGGGAGGCCGCGACATGACCGGGGCGCGCCTGACCGTGCGGGGGCAAGTTCAGGGTGTCGGCTTCCGGCCGACGGTCTGGCGGCTGGCGCGCGAGATGGGGCTGGCAGGCGACGTCAAGAATACGTCTGAAGGGGTGGTAATCCGGCTCTGGGGCGAGGGGCTGGACAGCTTTCCCGGCAGGCTGCGCGCCGCCCTGCCGGCGCTGGCTCGGATCGAGGAGCTGCGCGTCGAGCCGCTGGAGGATGCACCGCCTGCGGGCTTTGCCATCGTCGCCTCGGAGGCGGCCGGCACGATGCGCGGCTCAGTGACGCCGGACGCCGCGACTTGCCCTGATTGCCTGGCCGAGATCCGCGATCCGTTCCAGCACCGCTACCGCTATCCTTTCACCAACTGCACCAATTGCGGCCCACGCTTTTCCATCGTGCATGGCGCACCCTATGACCGGGCGCGGACGACGATGGCCCCGTTTGATCTGTGCGAGATCTGCGCGGGTGAGTATGCCGACCCCGCAGACCGGCGTTTTCACGCCCAGCCGGTCGCCTGCGGCCGCTGCGGCCCGCAGATCTGGATCGAGAAGCTGGGCCCCGGCGCGGTGAACCACGAGGCCTTCTCGATGCTCGATGACATCGACGCCACCGGCGGCATGATCCTGAACGGCCATATCGTCGCGATCCGGGGCCTGGGCGGCGTGCATCTGGCTTGCGACGCGACCAATGCCGCCACCGTCGCCGAACTGCGACGCCGCAAGGGGCGCAAGGGCAAGGCCTTTGCGCTGATGGCCCGCGATCTGGGCGTGGTGCGCGAATTCTGCGAAGTCTCCGAGGCCGAAGCCGAGGCCCTTTCCGGCCCCGAAGCGCCGATCGTGTTGTTGAAGTCGCTGCCGAACGCCTTGCCCGACGCCATCGCGCCGGGGCTGGACCGGCTGGGCGTGATGCTACCCTACACGCCGTTTTACCACCTGATCCTGCGCAGGATCGGCCGTCCCGTCGTGATGACCAGTGGCAATCCTTCGGGTCAGCCGCAATGCACCGGCAATCAGGAAACCCGCGACCGGCTGCCCGCCATCGCCGACTTTGCCTGCCTGCACGACCGCGAGATTGCCAACCGCATCGACGATTCCGTGGTGCGGGTGGACCTTGGCCGACTGCGCGTCTTGCGCCGGGCGCGCGGCTTTGCTCCGGCTGGCCTGCCACTGCCGCCGGGTTTTTCTCGCAAGGCGCAGGTGCTGGCAATGGGAGGAGAGCTGAAGAACACCTTCTGCCTCGTCAAAGACGGCCAGGCGATCCTGTCGCAACACATGGGCGATCTGGAGGATGCCGCCACCCATGCCGATGCGGCGCGGAACCTGTCGCTCTACACCCGACTTTACGACCATGCGCCGGGCGTGATTGCGGTTGACCGGCATCCGCAATACCTGTCCACCCAGGCCGGGCGGGCGCTGGCCGGGGACCGGCCGGTGATCGCGGTGCAGCACCACCATGCCCATATCGCCGCCTGTCTGGCCGAGAACGGTCGCCCGCTGGATGCGCCCCCGGTCCTTGGCGTCGCACTTGACGGCAGCGGCCTTGGCGATGACGGCACGATCTGGGGCGGAGAGTTCCTGGCCTGCGACTATCGTCGTTATGCGCGGGTCGGCTCCTGCAAGCCGGTGGCGTTGCCCGGCGGGGCGGCGGCGATCCGCGAGCCATGGCGCAATGCCTATGCGCATCTGATGGCGGAAGTGGGCTGGGCCGAGTTCGCGATGAACTTCGACGGGCTCGAGATCTTCCGCAGGCTTTCGGCGGCGCCGCGCGCGACGCTGGATGCGATGATTGCCAGCGGCACCAATTCACCGATATCGACGTCCTGCGGCCGCCTCTTCGATGCCGCCGCGGCCATTGCGGGCCTGGCATGGGACAGGCAGGACTACGAGGGCGAGGCGGCGATGCGGTTTGAGGCGGTGATCGACGCAGATGCGATGAACGAGCCGGAGGACCTGGCCTATCCGTTCAGCATCCCGCTGATCGGCGGCAAGGGCATACCCTATATCGAGCCGCTGGCCGTCTGGCGGGCAATGCTCGGCGATCTGATCCTTGCCACCCCGATCGGTGTCATCGCGGCCCGCTTTCATCGTGGGCTGGCGCAGGCCGTTGTCCGGATGGCCGAGCGCATCACCGAAGATACGGCGATTGACACCGTCGCCCTTTCGGGCGGCGTTTTCCAGAATGCGACCTTGTTTGCTCTGGTCCACCGTGGGCTCGAAGCCCGCGGGCTGACCGTACTCAGCCACGCCCGAACCCCCGCGAATGACGGGGGACTAGCCCTAGGCCAGGCCGTTGTGGCCCTGGCCGTCAGCCAAACGGAGGAAGCCCCATGTGCCTTGGAATCCCGGGCAGGATTGTCGCAATCGCCGATGCCCGCCGAAAGCTCGCTACCGTCGAGGTGATGGGCGTCCGCCGTCAGGTCAATGTCGCCTGCATCCTGAAGGACGAGCCGATCGAAGCGCTGATCGGCACCTGGTCCTTGATCCACGTCGGCTTTGCAATGAGCCGGATCAACGAGCAAGAGGCCGCGCTGACCCTTGACGTGCTGCGCCAGCTTGGCGAGGCGCAGGCCGAGATCGAGGCGATGAAAGCTTCGGAAAGGATGTTGGCATCATGAACTACGCAGATGAATTCCGCGATCCTGTCGCCGCACGCGGCGTCCTAGCCGCCATCGCCCGTGTCACCGACGAAATTGGCGCGACCAAGGAAAAGCCCGTCCATATCATGGAGATCTGCGGCGGCCACACCCATGCGATCTTTCGCTATGGCCTCGACAAACTGACGCCGCCAGGGCTTGAGTTCATCCACGGACCGGGCTGCCCGGTCTGCGTGCTGCCGATGAGCCGGATCGACGAATGCGTCGAGATCGCAGAACGGCCGGGCGTCATCATGACCACCTTCGGCGACGCGATGCGGGTGCCGGGGCATCGCAAGTCGCTGATCCAGGCCAAGGCCGACGGCGCCGACATCCGTATGGTATATTCGCCGCTCGACGCACTGGAACTAGCTCGGCGCCACCCCGACCGCGAGGTAGTCTTCTTCGGCCTCGGGTTCGAGACAACTACGCCCTCGACTGCGCTGACGATCTTGCAGGCAGCAGCGGACAACCAGACCAATTTCTCGGTCTTCTGCAACCACATCACCGTGCCGCCGCCGATCAAGGCGCTGCTCGACGATCCGCACATGATTCTCGACGGCTTTGTCGGGCCGGGTCATGTCTCGATGGTGATCGGGGTGCGGCCCTATGACTTCATCGCCCGTGACTATGGCAAGCCTATCGTAGTGGCGGGGTTCGAGCCCCTGGATTTGCTTCAATCGGTGCTGATGGTGCTGGAGCAGATCCGTGACGGCCGCGCCGAGGTGGAAAATCAGTACTCCCGCGTCGTCCCGGATGACGGCAACCCAGTCTCGCTTGCGGCCTGCGCCGAGGTCTATGAGCCGCGGCCCAGTTTCGAATGGCGCGGCCTGGGCGAGATCGATGCAAGCGGCGTGCGCATCCGCCCCGCCTATGCTGCTTGGGATGCCGAGGTCAAGTTCGGGGTCGGCTACGGCAAGGGTCCGCGCATGGTCGCCGAACCTGATGGCTGCCGCTGCGGTGACGTGATGACGGGCCGGATCAAGCCGCATGCCTGCCCGCAGTTCGGCAAGGGCTGCACGCCCGAGATGCCGCTCGGAGCGCTGATGGTCAGCTCCGAAGGCGCCTGTGCGGCTTACTACCAGTATGGCGGGCTGCGGTTGGAGGAGGCGCTGTGAACCAGCAGTTGCGCCCCCCCCGTCGCGTCGTTGCCGACCGGGTGACGCTGGCCCACGGCGGCGGCGGCAAGGCAATGCGCGATCTGATTGAGGATGTGTTCACCTCGGTCTTCGCGCCGCCGGGGATGGAGGATCAGGCTCGACTGATGCATCCTTCCCTGCTGGAGCCGGGCGCCCAGCTTGCCTTCACCACCGACAGTTTCGTCGTCTCGCCGATGGAGTTTCCCGGCGGCGACATCGGCACCATCGCGGTCTGCGGCACAGTCAACGACCTGGTCGTCGGCGGCGCGCGGCCGTTGTGGCTTTCGGCCGCCTTTATCATCGAGGAAGGCGTCGAAATCACCACACTGCGCCGCATCGCGGCCTCGATGCAGGCGGCGGCGGACGAAGCGGGTGTGCGGATCGTCACGGGCGATACCAAGGTAGTGGGCAAGGGATCGGGTGACGGGGTGTTTATCACCACTTCGGGCGTCGGGGTGATCCCGCCGGGGCGCAACCTCGTCGCGGGCTCGGTGCAACCCGGCGATGTGGCCATCGTGAACGGCGTGCTGGGCGATCACGGAGCCGCCATCCTGGCCGCCCGCGGCGACATGGCGCTGACAACCGACATCACCTCGGACTGCCAGCCGCTCAACCACCTGATGGAAGCGGTGCTGGCGGCCGCCCCTGGTGTGCGGGCTGCCCGTGACGCGACGCGCGGCGGCCTTGCCTCGGCTCTGAACGAAATCGCGGATGCGGCGGGCGTAGGGGTCGAGATCATGGAGACCGACCTGCCGCTCCGCCCCGAAGTCAAGGGGGTCTGCGAGATCCTCGGCCTCGATCCCCTGTATCTGGCCAACGAAGGCACACTGGTGCTCTTCGTGCCCCCGGATCAGGCCGAGACCGCCCTGGCCGCAATGCGCGCCACCCCCGAAGGACAGGGCGCCTGCATCATTGGCCGCGCAACTGCCTCACATCCGGGCACCGTCGTGATGAAAACCGTTTTCGGTGGCGGGCGTATCGTCGACATGCTGGTGGGCGAGCAACTGCCCCGCATCTGCTGAAAGGCAAAAGTAATGGACGTCGTCGCAAGTTTCATCGGGCCATCAACTGCGGGTTTCCTTTTTCTGGGGCTGCTCATGGGCATGACCCATGCACTAGAGGCCGATCATCTGGCGGCGATGAGTACGCTGGCCGCCGATGGCAAAGGACGTCTGGCGCTGCGCGGCATGGCCTGGGGGATAGGCCACACCATCATGCTTTTTGCCCTGTCCATGGCGGTTCTGGTCTTCAGTTTTGCCCTAACCGAAGCCCGCGCAGCCGCTCTGGAGTTCGGGGTGGGGGTGATGCTAGTGGGGCTGGGGCTGGATGTTCTGCGCCGGATGTATCAGAAACGCGTTCATTTTCATATGCATGACCACATGGACGGCAAGCCACATGTCCATGTCCACAGCCATGCCGGAGCCTCGCCCAAGAGCCGAGCGCATGACCACGCACATCCAGACGGGTTCCCGTGGCGCGCGCTGATGGTCGGCCTGGTCCATGGTGCGGCAGGATCAGCCGGACTGATCGCGCTGGCCGCAGCGGCGACGGGCTCGGCTACCCTGGCGCTGTCCTACGTCGTCTGCTTCGGCCTGGGATCGATGCTCGGCATGGCCGCACTGTCTGCCGTTGTCAGCCTGCCGATTTCGCAAATCGAAACCCGCGCGACGCAATTGAACCGATGGCTGCAGATCGGCGTTGCAGGCGTGGCTGTCTTGATCGGCTTCCACATCATCCGAGAAACCCTCCCCCTCGCATTGGATATGGTCTGATGCACGAGCTTGGCATGGCCCGCAGCATCGCCGCCATTGTTGGCGAACACGCGCGCGGCCGCCCGATCAAGGGCGTGCGGGTCGCCATCGGGCCGCATGCCTGCATCGAACGGGGGGCGCTGGCGTTCTGCTGGGATATCGTGACGGAAAAGACCGCACTGGCAGGGACGACCCTCGGCTTCATCGATGCCGAGGGCGACACCTTCACCGTGCGGGATTTCGAAATCAGGGAGGAAGCGTGATGTGTGGTGTCTGCGGCTGTGCCGATCCGAACAGCGAGGTCTCGATGACCGACGTCAAGACCGGCGTGACGCGAAAATTGCGCGACAGCGCCTCATCTCTCGCCGAGGCGCATGCCTTCGCCCATGCCCACGGTCTGCCACATGACCATCTGCATGACCACACGCACCACCACGATCATCTGCGTGACCACGGCCATTCCAAGGCCGACGCGCACGGCCATGTGCAAAGCCACAGCCATGACCACACGCACGATCACGACCACATCCATGATCACGATCACGATCACGGGCACGGCACCGACAACCGCGTCGTGGCGCTTGAGGCCGCAATCCTGGGAAAGAATGACGCCATCGCCGCCCACAACCGCGGCTGGTTCGAGGGGCGCGGCGTGCTCGCCCTGAACTTCGTCTCCTCTCCCGGGTCGGGCAAGACGGCCCTGCTGGAGGCGACAATCAGGGCGCTAAAGGATCAGGTGGCAATCTCGGTCATCGAGGGCGACCAGATGACCACCCACGATGCCGACCGTATACGCGCCGCCGGGGCGCCGGCGATCCAGGTCAACACCGGTGCGGGGTGCCATCTTGAAGCCGACATGGTCGCCGAAGCCGCCCGTGCGCTGAACCCGGCACCGGGCTCGCTTCTCCTGATTGAGAACGTCGGCAACCTGGTGTGCCCGGCGATGTTCGATCTTGGCGAAGCCATGAAGATCGCCGTGATCTCGACCACCGAGGGCGAGGACAAGCCGCTGAAATATCCGCACATGTTCCGGGCGGTGAAGATCGTCGTCGTGAACAAGATGGACCTTGCCCCGCATGTCGGGTTCGACGAGGCAGCCTGTTGCGACAACATTCGCGCTGTGAATCCAAGGGCTGAAATCATCTGCCTGTCGGCGAAGACCGGTCAGAACCTCGAGACATGGTTGGACAGGCTGATGCAGCTCCGCAATGCCATCTGAAGACACGTCGAATAGTTTACATCTCTTCGTGGGGGACCGTCATCGCAATTATCGCAGACGCTCACCAAGTGTTGCGCATACAGAATGGATTGTCGTTTCTTTGGTCGATTCGCTATAGTTTCGATCCCGCGTTGAACGAATACGTTTATGCTTCGGCCCTCATTGTAGCGACCCCAAGGCGGGTTCGTATAGAAGCGGTCATACTCCCCTCAGGATTCTGGAAGCGCATCGGCGTTGTTGCACAACTCTGTCTGCCTAGGATTCACATCGTGAATCCATGCGGTTAGACAGGCCGCATGAGTAAGCCATCACCCGCCCGCTACCGCACGACGAACTGGTCCAGCTACACTGCCTCGCTGCGCAAGCGCGGGTCTTTGCTGATCTGGCTGGACAAGGAGATGACCTGGCTCGCGCCGCCTGACGGCGGCCCAGGTCGCCCTGCGGTGTTCTCGGATGCCGCGATCCAGTTCTGTCTGACCATCAAGGTTCTGTTCAAGCTGCCACTCAGGCAAACGACAGGGATGGTCGCCAGCCTGCTGAAGATGGCCGACCTGGACTGGGCCGTGCCGGATTACACGACCTTGTGCCGGAGGCAGAAGACGCTCGCCGTCCAGATCCCGTATCGGCGCGTCGACGGCCCGCTGAACCTGCTGGTGGACAGCACCGGGATCAAGTTTCTCGGCGACGGCGAATGGCAGGCCCATATGCACGGCATTCAGGGCCGCCGCCAATGGCGCAAGGTCCATCTGGCCATGGACACGGCCACCTCGGACATCCGGGCGGTGGAGTTTACCCCCAGCAGCGATGGCGACAGTCCCGTTCTGCCGGAACTGCTCGACCAGATACCGGACGGCGACGAGATCGGCACCGTGACCGCTGATGGGGCGTATGACACCCGTCGTTGCCACACGGCCATCATTGACCGGCAGGCCATCGCTATCATCCCGATCCGAAAGAACGGGCGGCCATGGAAAGAAGACTGCCAGGCCGCAATCGCTAGAAACGAAACTCTGCGTGCCACCCGGCACTATGGCAGGGCATTCTGGAAGCGCTGGACAGGATACCACGTCCGAAGCCGGATCGAGGCAAAGATGCGCTGCCTCAAGGCGTTCAGGGAACGCATCGCCGCCAGAGACCCCGACCGCCAGACCGCCGAAATCCCGATCCGCGTCGCCCTGATGAACCGCTTCTCGGCCCTCGGAACGGCCGAGATCATCGCTTGGCCTGATGCAGAAGGGGAAAGGGGCAATCATGCCTCAGGCGTGAGTTGCGCAACAACGCCGTGACTTGATCAAAACGGATACTCTGACGACACCTCATGGCAAGGAATAGACTACCGGACCAAAGCCAATGTCAGAGGCTTAAAAAAGTAGCCATTTCCAGACTTAGCCACGGTCCCAACACCCGGAAATTCAAGGTGCGCGCCTGCCACGTGGCAGTTCGGCCAGGTTGCCCGAGCCAGCATAATCTTTCGCGTCAAACGGGCCTGCGCCTGATCGTTGTCGAACCCCCAGCTTACCTCTGGCTGGGCGAACTGGATCGACGGCACATGTATGATGTCGCCCCAGATGAGCAGGGTTTCACCGGCGCTGGATATTTCAAAGGCAGTATGTCCCACCTCGTGGCCATCCGCCTGAACGGCAGTGATGCGGTTTTCGATGCAAGTCCCCCAGGGCAATGGCGTGATGAGCGGCAGGAATTGCACCAGGCCCGGATAGGCTTCAAACAGTGAAACCTCCTTCTCGGGCACGTAGATTCGGTCAAGCTGCGGGAAAGCAGGGGCGCCGTCGAGGTCAAGCAATCCGTTCACATGGTCTTCGTGGCTATGGGTGAACGCAACCGTCCTGATCTTTGCGCGATCGACACCGGCTTCGGCAAGAGCCGCGAACAAGAGACCCATGGTTGGATCCCAGTAGTTGCTGGCCCCGGTATCGATCAAGATGTGCCGTTCGCCGTCAATGACCAGAAAAGCATTGACCGAAAGGCGCAGTTTTCCATTCACCAGATCGACCTGAGCAGGGAAGTGGTCACCAAAAGCGCTTCCGTCCGATTTGCGCAAACGGTCAGTGGGCAGGTCCACGTAGCCGTCCCGCAGCGCGATGACGACAAGATCACCAAGCTCGAATCGGGCAAAATTGGCACCGGCTGCTAGCTGCTTCATTCGCGTCTCCAGTTGAGTCAAAAGGATCTGTGGCAGGGCACGGAAGATCAATGCCGCGCCCTGCCAAGGTTAAGTGGGGCGATTGTCCTGAGGAGAAGGTGTTGCTAGCCAGCAAATGCTTTCAGCAACACATTTTGTCGCGGCAGGTCTGCATAGGGGGACCTAACGGATTTCTCCCTCCGTTGCGAGTTCATCCATGACCTGCCTCGTCGCCTGATAGGCAAGTTCGACAATCTCGTCGATCTCGGCCTCGGTCACGACAAGCGGCGGCGCGAAACCGAGGATATCGCCATGCGGCATTGCGCGCGCGATTAGCCCCCCCGCGCGCGCGGCCTTCGAGATACGGGGGCCGACCTTGAGGTTCGGGTCAAACCGCGCTTTTGTCTGTCGATCCGCGACGAACTCAACGGCACCAAGCAGACCCACGCCCCGGACCTCGCCGGCAATCGAAAGCTGGGAGAACCGCTCCTGCAATCGCCGCTGGAAGTGCTCCCCGCAAACCCTTGCCCGGTGTGCCAGCTGCTCCTTCTCAACGATGTCGAGAACCGCGTTGGCGGCTGCAGCCGAGATCGGATGGCCGGTGTAGGTGTATCCATGCGAGAACGGCCCGACACGCTCTGCCGCCTCTTCGATCACCGTTGCCACCTTCTCGCCGATGATCGCGGCCGACAGGGGCGCATAGCCAGAGGTCAGCCCCTTGGCGAGGGTCACAAGGTCCGGCTCCATGCCGTAAAGGTGGCTTCCGAAATCCGCCCCTGTTCGCCCGAACCCGCAGACCACCTCATCGGCGATCAAGAGGATGTCGTAGCGTTGCAGCACGGCCTGGATTTCGGTCCAGTAGCCCGCAGGCGGGGGAATGATGCCGCCAGTGCCCAGAACCGGCTCACCGATGAAGGCTCCGATCGTCTCAGGCCCCTCGCGCAGGATCATCTGCTCAAGCTCTTCGGCCCGCCTCCGCGAAAACGCTTCCTCGGTCTCACCCGGCTCGGCACCCCAATAGTGGTGGGGCACGCCCGTGTGCAGCACACGGTCTATCGGCAGGTCCATGTGTTTGTGATAGTAGGACATCCCGGTCATCGACCCAGCGACGACCGAACAGCCGTGGAAGCCGCGCTCCCGCGAGATGATCTTTTTCTTTTTCGGCTGGCCGCGAAGATTGTTGTAGTACCAGACCAGCTTCGCCTGCGTCTCGTTGGCATCCGAGCCCGACATCCCGTAAAACACCTTGCGAGGCTTGCCCGGAGCCATCCGCACCAGACGGTCCGATAGGATCGCCATCGGCTCATTGGTATGGGCCGCAAAGGTGTGATAATAGGCGAGCGCATGGGCCTGCCGGGAAATTGCCTCGGCAACTTCGGTCCGGCCATAGCCGATGTTGACGCAATACAGCCCCGAAAACCCGTCGATCAGGCTTTGCCCCGTGGCGTCTTCGATGCGAATGCCCGAGCCACCGGTGACAATAGTCGGATCGCCAAGCGCGCCGCTGGCATAATCGTGGAGCTGCGTTGCAGGATGCAGGACGGTCCTGCGGTCCATTTCGGCGATGGCTTTGATGTTCGTCATGCCAGCCAGACCTCGTTGTCCAAGGGCCCGGTTTTTTTCGATGCTTGCTTCAAATTCTTCTCCTCCACCGAGCCCGTTAGCGCTGCGGACATTCGCCACAGGCAGCGCTCTTTGTTGGTGTCTCTTATAGCAGAACCGTGTATACTTTGGAAGAGTTTCTTCTGAAGAAGACGCGCGTTTGGCTGAAAAGAGCGCTGTTGCCTTGCAAAAATCCACATTGCATGCAACAGGAGCGGGGCGGTCGGCGTTCAAGACGTGGCCCAGTAGAGTGAGTTGGAATGGCAGAATCTACGCCAGGTAAAACAGGCAGACAGGATCCGGTCGGTCAGACTTTTGGCGATCATGTCCGCTCGCTGCGCGAGCGGAACAGCCTGACCCTGGATCAGTTTTCCAAGCTGTCGGGCGTCAGCCGCGCCATGCTGTCCAAAGTGGAACGTGGCGAAAAGAGCCCGACCATCGGTGTCGCAAAGCGGATCGCCCATGCGCTCGGGACCAGCTTTTCTGCGCTCATGGGTGATGAGGTGGCGGTGCGGCGCACCTTTGCTGTGGTGCGCAAAGAACAGCGGCAGGTGTTTCGTGATGTGGAAACCGGCTTTGAGCGTTACTCGCTGTCGCCGCTGATGCCGGGGATGCCGACCGAAGTCGTGTTGCACGTCCTTCCTGGCAAGGCATCGACCGGCAAGGTGCCTGGTTACCCCTCGGGCGTGACCAAACATGTCGTCGTGCTGCGCGGCCAGGTCGTCGTCGGTGTCGAAGGCACCGAGACCACCTTGAACGAGGGCGACACGCTCTACTTCGAGGCCGATGTCGAGCATTGGTTCGAGAACCAGACAGCCAAGCCTGCAGAGTATTACCTCGTCATTTCGGCAGCCCAGCAATTTCTGCGTCGGGCCGATACAACGTCCTGAATCTGGTTCGCCAAGGTGCAGGCGGTCGTGCAGACTATTGCGCCTTTCAGGGTTCATTCCCCTTCATCCGTTCATTGCGTCGACGCAGAGCTTCCATGGCGCTGAGCAGCACGATCGAAATCACGGTCAAGATGACCGCGGCGGCCGTGATCGTCGGGCTGATGTTTTCGCGGATTCCGCTGAACATTTCTCGCGGCAAAGTGCGTTGCTCTGGCCCAGCCAGAAACAGCACGACGACAACTTCATCAAAACTGGTTGCAAAGGCAAAGAGCGCTCCGGACGCCAGACCCGGCACGATCAGAGGAAGGGTGATCAGTCCAAACCCGACGAGTGGCGAGGCACCAAGCGAAGCAGCCGCCCGCACAAGATTCATGTCAAAACTGCGCAGGGCAGCGCTGACCGCGATCACCACGAAGGGTGTCGCAAGCGCTGTGTGGGCCAGGATCAGTCCAAGGTAGCTGCCAGTCAGACCAAGTGGCGCAAAGAAGAAATAGAGCCCGACCGCAGTGATGACGCCCGGCACGATCACGGGCGACAGGACGAAGGCAAGAACCAGCGGCCTCAGTTTGCTGTTCCATTGCGCCAAGCCAAAGGCCGCCAAAGTGCCGAGCAGCGTTGACAGAAGTGTCGAGGCGATCCCGACGAGCAGACTGTTTTTCAGCGAAGTTATCCAGCGCGGTGTGCTGAGAAAATCTTCATACCAACGCAGCGAAAGGCCCGGCAGCGGATAAGTGAGGTAGGACCCCGAGCTGAACGACAATGGCATGATCGCAAGTATGGGGGCGACCAGAAAGAACAGCACAAGGGCCGATACGACGATCGTAGTCCGCCAGGCAACGCGCTGGACCAATGTGTCGGAGGAAGGATTGCGGCTCAATTCTTGGTTCCTCCGGTAACCTGTTGTCCCTGAACGAGCTTGCCGTACAGAGCCCCCAAAATCATGGTGGCTAGCAGCAGCAGCGCCCCCAATGCCGAGGCCAGACCCCAGTTGGCGGTCTCAGTCGTGTAAAGCGCGATGAAGTAGCTGATCATCTGGTCCGCACCGCCGCCGACCAGTGCCGGGGTGATGTAATATCCCAAAGCCAGAATGAAAACGAGAAGGCACCCCGCCGCCATACCCGGCATGACTTGCGGCACATAGACCCGAAGGAATGCTGTTGTCGGTGCTGCGCCCAGCGACGCAGCCGCGCGCATGTAAACCGGAGAGATAGCTTTCATGTTGCTGTAAAGCGGCAGGATCATGAAGGGCAGCAGTATGTGGGTCATGGCGACAAACACGCCGAAGCGGTTGTAGATCAGGCGCAGCGGTTCATCGATCAGCCCAAGCCAGCGAAGCCCGTCATTCACCACGCCGTTGCTTTGCAGAAGGACGATCCAGGCGCAGGTGCGCACCAGCAGTGACGTCCAGAAGGGCAAGAGGACGCAGATCATCAACAGGTTGGAATGCTTGGGCTTCAGGGCCGCAAGCAGATAGGCCACCGGGAATCCGAAGATCAGGCAAAGCGCCGTCAC
Organism: Rhodobacterales bacterium; assembly: GCA_021155205.1. Classification (GTDB taxonomy): domain Bacteria; phylum Pseudomonadota; class Alphaproteobacteria; order Rhodobacterales; family Rhodobacteraceae; genus JAJNPS01. The sequence goes on along the minus strand of JAJNPS010000040.1, from coordinate 31,266 downwards.
GCTGACACCGATCACAAAGGTGCGGATGAAGACATCGACGTAAAGCGCCTGATCCGCCGGCATCGCGGTGACAGCGCCATCGACATCGCGTTTCAGGTCAAGCGCGGACAGAAGATAAAAGCTGGTGACAGGCCCGCTGGCACCCTTGATCGCTGCCCAGGTGACGCGTTCGCCCCATGCAGGGTTGAGGGCAATCAACAAGTCTTTGGCTGTGCCCTGCTTCGGCACGGCATCCAGCTTTCGCGCGGTCGAAGTCAGGACTGTCCGAAAGCCATTGACCGCATAGTTCAGCCGCCTTGCCGCAACGGCGAGATTGCCTGCTTCGCGCGCCGCAATGATATCCTCGGCCAAGGCACCAAAGGCGGCTTCTGCCGGAAGGTCCTGACCATTCCATTCAGCCAGTGCGGCAATCGTGCGCGGCAAAACCTGGCGCACGTCTTCATCTTCGACGGCCCGCCACAACATGCCGGAAATCGGCACCAGGAACGTCACCAAAAGGAAGGCGAGCAGCGGCAGGACAAGGGCAAGAGCCCCCAGCTGACGCGAGCGTTCGGCCCGACGCAGGCGGCGCTTCAGGTCCCGATCAAACGGCTTTTCCGCACCGGCGAGGAAGGTTTCTGTCATGTCCCGAACCTTTTGACTAAGTTTCCCCGCCGGGTGATCCTGCAAATCGAGCGGCACCGGTCAACAAAGCTTCCGCTGTCGATGCCGCTCGGGCGATGTGCTTACTTCGCGACCCAGATGTTGAAGCGCTCGGTCAGACGATCGATGTTTTCCAGCCAGAAGGCCGTATCGATCTCCATCGCCGCGCCCAGATTTTCCGGAGCGGTGGGCAGGTTGCTCAGAACCTCGGCGGGCAACAGCCCAGCCGCATCCTTGTTCGAGGTGCCGTAGGCGATGGCCTTCGAGAAGTTGGCCTGGTTTTCAGCTTTTCCCACAAAATCGAGGAACTGGTAGGCGGCCTCCAGGTTCGGGGTGTCCTTCAGGATCACCCAGCTGTCGACAGTGTAGAGGGCGCCGTTCCAGACGATGCCGAAATTTTTGCCTTCATTCTTGTTCGCGGCATCGATGCGGCCGTTGTAGACGATTGTCATCGCGACCTCGCCCGACGCCAGCAGTTGCGGCGGCTGCGCGCCCGCCTTCCACCAGATGATGTCGTCCTTGATGGTATCCAGCTTGGCGAAGGCGCGCTCGATCCCCTCTTCGGTGGCCAGCACCTTGTAAACATCGGCCGGTGCGACACCATCGGCCAGCAGGGCAACCTCAAGCGTGCTCTTCGGCCCCTGGCGCAAACCGCGCTTGCCGGGGAATTTGGTGGTGTCAAAGAAATCGACCCAGCCGGTCGGGGCTTCGCTGAGCTTGTCCTTGTCGTAGCTCAGCACAAAGTCATACAACGCCGCGCCGACACCGCAGGTGTCCATGGCTTGCGGCAGGTAGGCCTCTGCGCCCCCGATCTTCGAGAAGTCGATCTGCTCGAAGAGGCCCTCTTCGCAGCCGACAGCCAGTTCTTCGCTTTCGACCTGCACGATATCCCAAGTGGCAGCACCACCTTCGATCTTGGCGCGCAACACGCCAATACCACCATCCCAGGATTCATCAATCATTGGCACCCCGGTCGCTGCCTTAAAGGGCTCAAAGAACGTGGCTTTCTGGGCATCCTGCAAGGCGCCGCCCCAGGATACCACGGTCAGGTCGCGGGCATGAACGCCTGTCGCCATGGCCACGCAGGTAGTAAATGCGGCGATGCTTCCGAGTATCGCGCTTCGTATGGACATCTGATTTCTCTCCTGTTGTCGCGAGGCAGGGCTTTGGTGGTGCCGCCGGTCCGAAGCCTCGTTCTTTCGGTTGCCGGGCTAGATTGCGTCCAGGGCTAGAGAGTCCTCTGGGCGGAAAGTGATGTAGACCTGCTGGCCATTGGTCAGACTGGCGGGCATATCCGGCTGGAGCTTGACCATGAACTCCTCGTTGCCAAGAACGCGGAGCACTGCCAGGGCGTGATCTCCGAGGAAGATCGTGTTTCTGACTGTGGCCGGGAGCTGATTGGCGGCTTGCCCGGCCTCAGGCGCCGTTCGCAGGGTGATCCGTTCGGGACGGACCGATAGTGAGGTCTTCGCACCCACCGCAGCCCCCTTGACCCGCCGTGCAACAGCCGTACCGCCACCGTCAAACGCGATCCGGCAGAAATCGTCGTCGAGCGGCTCCAAGACGCCCGGCAGCAGGTTGTTCACCCCGACGAAGGTCGCCACGAAACTGTTTGCCGGTTTCTGATAGATCAGGCTCGGCGTATCGATCTGCTGCACCATGCCATCGTTGAACACCGCCACCCGATCCGACATCGTCAGCGCTTCGCTTTGATCGTGGGTGACATAGACGATGGTAATGCCAAGCGACTGGTGCAGTTGCTTGATCTCCAGCTGCATCTGCTCACGTAGACGCTTGTCGAGCGCCCCAAGAGGTTCATCCATCAGCACTATCTGCGGGTTGAACACCAGTGCCCGTGCCAGCGCCACGCGCTGTTGCTGGCCCCCGGACAACTGGCCCGGTCGCCGCCGTGCCAGATGCTCCATCTTGATCATGCGAAGCGCCGTGTTCACGCGCTCTTTCTGCTCCGCCTTGCCGACTTTGCGGACCGCAAGAGGGAACGCGACATTTTCCTCGATCGTCAGATGCGGAAACAGGGCATAGTTCTGGAAGACCATGCCAATATCCCGCTTGTGCGGCGGCAAGGAATTGATCGGGCGGCCGTCTAGAAAGATCTCTCCATGCGTGGGCACCTCGAAGCCGGCCAGCATCATCAGCGTGGTTGTCTTTCCCGACCCCGAGGGCCCAAGCAGCGTAATGAATTCACCCTTCTCGATTTCGAGATCTAGGCTTTTCACCACGACATTCTCGCCGTCGTAGGTTTTCTGAACCTTTTCGAAACGCACCAGTGGAGAAGTCGCTGAACCCATGCTGCCTCCCGGCCCTCCTTTTTTCGAACTGCCGTTGGTGATGATCGGACTGCTACCCCTGCTCGACGCTGGGCAATCGCATGACGAAGGGTGACGGCACGCCGCGCTTGGTGTTGATGAACACGCTTTTCGCTTCGAGGTATTCCCGGATCGCTTCCTTGCCGTTCTCACGGCCGATGCCAGAATTCTTGAACCCGCCAAACGGCGCCAGATAGCTGACGACGCGGTAGGCATTCACCCAGACAGTGCCTGCCCTCAGGCGCGCCGGAAGGTTGATGGCGCGGTCGAGGTCCTGCGTCCATATCCCTGCCGCAAGGCCATAGGCAGTATCGTTGGCGATCTGCACCGCCTCGTCTTCGGTGCGGAACTTGATGATCGACAGAATCGGACCGAAGACCTCTTCCTGCGCGATCCGCATGTCGTTGGTCACGTTGGTGAAGATCGTCGGCTTGACGAACAGCCCCGTGTCAAGGCCGGGGCCGGTTGCCCGTTCCCCCCCAAGAACACATGTGGCCCCACCCGCTTTCGCGACCTCGATATAATCCATAATCTTCTGGAACTGCGGCGGCGTCGCAATCGGACCAATGTCAGTATCGGCCTGCATCGGGTCGCCAAGCTTGGCACTGCCAGCAAAGGCCACCAATCTTTCGACAAAAGCGTCGTAGATCGTGTCCTGCACCAGCAGCCGCGACCCCGCCATGCAGGTCTGTCCTGCAGCGGCGAAAATGCCTGCTACCGCCCCCTTTACGGCGTCTTCCAGATGCGCGTCCTCGAAGACGATGTTGGGTGACTTGCCACCAAGCTCCAGCGAAACGCGCTTGAACGATTTTGCGGCGGCTTGATAGACGGCCCGCCCACCGGCCTCGCCGCCAGTGAAGGCAATGCGGTCGATCAACGGATGGTTGACCAGCGCGTCTCCGGTCTCGCGGCCGATGCCGGTGATGACATTGATAACTCCGGGCGGAAATCCCGCCTCGTCGAAGAGCTTCGCGAGGTAAAGCATCGAAGCCGAGGAGTACTCCGACGGCTTGACCACCACCGTATTTCCCGCAGCAAGCGCTGGCGCAAGCTTCCACACAGTCAGAACCAGCGGCGAATTCCAGGGCGAGATGGCGGCGACGACACCGATCGGTTCATAGCGGATGAAGTGCGTAACCCCTGGCCGCTCGGCCGGGGTCACTGACCCTTCGATCTTGTCCGCCAGCCCACCGTAGTAATAGAACCATTCAGGTAGGTAGCGCATCTGGCCCAGCATTTCGGCCAGAAGTTTGCCGTTGTCGCGGACTTCCAACTCGCCAAGCTTTTCCGCGTTGGCGGCAATGAGATCACCCAGCCGGTAGAGCAGACGCCCGCGATGCGTTGGGGTCATCTCGGCCCAGGGGCCAGAGGTAAATGCCCGATGTGCGGCACGCACCGCGACATCGACATCTTCTGCCGTTGCGCTAGGCACCTGCGACCAGACCTGACCCGTATAAGGGTCAACGCTGTCGAAGTAGGACTGGTTCGACGCAGGTCGCCACTGCCCATCCACATAAAGAGATAGCTTCTCCACAGTCTTGGCGCGTTCGTACACGGCATCCTCCTGAGATAGAGGTCTTCTATAGCAGAAATCCACAAATGTAAACGCTTATTCTTCTAAAGTAGATTCGCGCTGAAGGCCGGATCAGCCACTTCGCTTAGGAGCTTGTGCGAGCGGAATCTTTCCTTCGAGACAAGCAACGCCGATGAGTTTGCTTCGATCCTGCGGATGCTAGGTCTGAACACCCAGGTCATGCCGCAGGTCCGCAACTCGGATGATCGCACGAACACACCGACCTTCAAGACGCTGACCTGGCCCGCGCACAACAAGGCGCTGAAGCGCCGCGGATCGCTGTCGATCCGGTTCGAACCCGACTTGGCCGAGGCCGCGGTGCCGACGCGCAAACGTGGGAGGCAGCCTTCGGTGCAAATCGATCAATTGGGTGCAACAGAGTTGGGCTGGGTTCAGGTTGCCTTCACCTGCTGCATGATCCAGTCGCGGATGCCGGGAATGGCATAGGCGATGCGCCAGGTGTTGACATGGTTGGAGCCGGGTGTGTCTTCCTGACCTGAGGGAACCACAGTGCCCTTTTTGAGGACCGAGAAGTTCACCGAATTGGCCGCCGCCGCCTGAACTTCGACCGCCTTGGCAAAAGTAGCTGCATCGGCAGTGCCGTCCCAGAAGGCTTCGGAGTGGGTGGTTCCCTCGGCTTCGATCACCTCCATGATGGCGGTCTGGCCTGGGAATGCCTTTTCATCACCCTCTGCCACAACGACCCAAAGCTTTTGCCTGGCCAATGGTTTGACCACTGCAGTATCCCATTGGCACGCCACCAGAAAGGCCGCTGCGAAGAGGTCCGGGTTCTTGACCAGCATTGCGATGGACATCATCCCGCCGCCGGACTGCCCGGTGGTATAGATCCGCGAAAGGTCCACATTCCGTGTCTTCGCGATGTGGTCCAGCAAGTGCAACGTCGTGTCCAGAAGCGATGTGGCGTTTGAACTGTCGTCCACAGTCTGGCTGGCATACTGCGGCGCCAGGACAAGAGCCGGGTGTCTGGCCTGATCCTCTGGGCCTGCCCAGGACACGGCGCCCAGCCCCTGGACCAGCGTCGTGTCAACCAGCGGACTCGTATTGCCTGCATCATGCATGAAAAGCACCAGCGGCAGTGGTTTGGAAGGGTCGCGGTCCTTCGGCTCATAGAGGTTATAGGCCAAGATGTCGCCGGTAGCCTCGTCGTGGAACTCGCCCTGTTCAAAGTCATCCACCACAAGATTCAGGCTGGTGTTCGTTGGCAGAGAACGCGGAATCGCATTGAAGTCGGGTGGCCCGGACGGCGCGCCATCCGCCAATGCAGCGCTTTTGGGGGTGATCTTCACGGTTGTCGCTGCGGGCAAGCGCTTGACGTCGCGCCCATCCGTCACGAAAAGCGAGGCCGTTGCGTCGTCGGGAGACAAATCCAGAACGATCCAGTCGCCAGTTGCATCTTCCTGCCCAGGCATGGCCGATGCCGAGGCATAGACCTTGGTGATCGTGCGACCCTCGACGCTGTAAAGCGTCGGATCAAGGGCGGCGGAGTCCACCGCGCGATCCTGCTGGATCGCAACACCTACCAGCCGTTGGCCCGCACCAAAAACCTGCGTAATCGCGGTCGCCCCCAGAATATAGGCGGGTGCAGCTACGTCTTGCGCCGAGGCGCGTAGGGCCGACACCATGGCCGCGACGGTCAAGCCAAACCCCGACAGCAAAAAAGTCCTGCGTATCATCATATACTCCCGTTGATCCAAGGTGGTAAACGCACGGGCGACGCCTTTCCGTCGCTCGTTCTATCAATTTGATGGTGCAGTCCGTTACACCAGTCGACCCGCATGCCAGTTGGTCTTGGCGCATGCGCCGAATCCTGCCCACCACAGGCACGGCAGTCACAGGATGGACTGACCGGTTGCGGCCCAGTCCTTGGCAAATTGCTGCAAGCCCTTGTCCGTCAACACATGAGAAGCCAAGCCCCGGATCACCGAGAATGGGGCCGTAACCGCATTGGCGCCCGCAAGAGCAGCTTGCGTGACGTGATTACCAGACCGGATCGAGGCCGCCAGAATTTCGGTTTCGAAGGCATAGTTGTCGTATATCCGTCGGATCTCGCGGATCAACTCCATCCCATCCAGATTTATATCATCAAGACGACCTACGAAGGGGGAGATGTAGGTGGCACCGGCCTTCGTAGCCAGCAGGGCTTGATTTGCGCTGAAACTATTCATCCCGGTTACTTTGCTCCGCGATCGCATCGGCACCCGCGCTCTCAGAGTTTGCGGCCCCGGTCGGGCTTCGCTCGCCTGACACGGCGCGCAAAGCTTGGTCATTGGCACCAGAAGACCCTAGACCTTAGCTGGCGCGGCCTTCTTCCTGATTGATCTTTCGGCGGTACTCGGTAGGCGAAAATCCCATCCCCAAACGGAAGACCCGCACGAAATAGGCCGGATCGGCGATTTCCAGCCGCTCCCGCGAAAGCAACTCGTGGCTGGAATGCATGGCGATCACCAACCGGTCCGTGGTCAGCTTGCGCAGCGAAATCGCGGAACTCAGTCGGCTTTGCGGGCGTCGGATCACGCCGACGTCAATCTCGTTTTTTCCAGAGCGGCAATCTGGGCCAGCGTCGTCAGATCCTGCAGGGTCACCAGCACTTCCGGATAACGGGTGCGAAAGGCATGGATCAGTGAAGGGAACGGTGAGAGCAGCGAGGAAGCGGCGGTGAACCCGATCCCCAGCCGCCCTGCGGCCCCGGCCGTGATCGCCTTGATGTCCTCCTGGCAGCGATCCACCCGATCCGGAATGTTGTCGGCATGCTCGCGCAACGCCACGCCCACCTCGGACAACACCACCTTGCGCTGGTTTCGGATGAACAGCTGGGCGCCCAACTCCGTTTCGAGCGCCTGAATGGCCATCGAAAGCGGTGCCTAGGTGATGTTGAGCTTTTCGGCAGCACGTCGAAAATGCAGTTCGTCGGCGAGGACGCAGAAATACTGCAGTTGTCGTAGGTTCATGGTCGTTCACCGGCAGGAGTTTTGAACGGGAAGACCATACTTTCCCTCGGGCTGGGTGGCGAGCCCGTCAACACGATCCCGCGCCGGTGACACTTGATCCTCACCCCGCGTCAACCAAGATCAAGGCCGCACCCTTCATTGGGCGCATCAAGCACGGTGGCAGTTTTGACATGTGCGACGGATTCATGCGTCAGCAGCGTGCTGGTGACAAAATTGGACAGCGACGGGCGCATCACCGGCGTGGTCAGCCGCGCCATCACTTCGCCTTGCGGCAAGATCCGGATCCCACTCACCGAATCCAAAGATGATACCAGCCAGATCGTGGATTGCCTCAAGCGTTGCAGCGGCGAGGGCATATGGCCTTGGGCACCGATGCCATCTACGATGCAACGACAAGCTGGCCGCCAACGGTCACAAATTCATGCCCGACCCGTCCGAGGCCTATTGCAACCGCAGCTATGCCAGTGTCGTCGGTCATAGCGAGCCGACGGAGCGCCTGCGCCACACGGGGTCCTGATCGACGGCGAGGATGTGGTGAACGGCGGCTGGACCAAGATCCTGCTGCAGATCTTCTCTAAGACGGTGATCGGACCGATCTTCTTCGAGTTCATTCAGCGCAAGGGCGACGAAGGCTTTGGTGAGGGGAATTTCCGGGCGCCGTATGAATCCATCGAAGAAGAGCAGGTCGCGCGCGGCGCGCTTTCGGCGGCCAGATAGACTTTGAATCCGCACCTGCGGCCCGCAAATTGACCAACGGCTGATCGTGCCCCAATTCACGTCCGCTTTTCAACCAGCGCAGAACTTGGCAACCGCATCGCCGTGGAAAAGCGACCCGCGTCGTACTTGACCTGTAGCTTTTCGACACCTGTGCAACCGGAAGACATGAAGTTCTGCATTCATCGACTTTCTTCCTCCGGGAATGACTGCAGGATTGGTCGACGCCCCAGCGCTTAAGGAATCAAAGACCGCAACCGGGATCGCTGCGAAGAAGTCGGGCCAACAGCCGCGCCACTTCGGCTTCCGCCTCCAGACCGAGCCGGGTGCCGGGCGAACGAAGTGAAGGATGGGCGATTGCCCCTCTCCGTGCAAGGACATGCTTGCGGACAGTCAAGCCGATCCCAGACTGATGCTCATAACGCAACAAGGGCAGATGTGCGTTGAAGACTTCGGCAGCGGCTTCTGGATCGCTTGCAGAAAGGTCGACCACACGGCGCAGCATTTCGGGGAATGCGTAACCCGTCATCGCGCCATTCGCGCCGCGGCCCATCTCCAGATCCAGAAACAGCGCACCGTTGCCGCAAAGAATGGAGAGCGGTCGCATCGCACCCTCGGCCTGCCATTTGCGGATCGTGCTGAGCTTTTCCAGACCCGGCCAGTCCTCGTGCTTCAGCATCACGCAGGAGGGATGCGCTTCAGCCACGCGGCGGATCACGGAGGGTGCCATGATGACGCCGGTCATGGTCGGATGGTCCTGCAGAACCCAGGGCACATCCGTGCCGATAGCTGCGACGGCACCCGCGAACCAGCCGACAATCTGGTCATCGGTGCGCATCGCGGCGGGCGGGGTCATCATCACCCCGGCAGCGCCAAGCTGCATCGATATGTCAGCAAGACTGCGCATAGCCGCATAGCCCGGTGCCGAAATGCCCACGACCACCGGAAGCCCCACCGCCGCCGCGATGACCTCCCGGACCACGGTCACGCTCTCTTCCGGCTCAAGCTTGTGTGCCTCGCCCATGATGCCAAGAATGGTCAGGCCATCGACCCCGCGTTGCCGATACCACGCGGTCATCTGCCCCAACGAGGCCACGTCCAGACCGCCGTCCGGCAGGAAGGGCGTCGGGGCTATGGTGTAAACGCCCTTGGTGGCGGTGGTGATCATTGCGCATCCCTCATGGGGGCAAGTCTGCCCCGTTTGTTATCTTCCTGGGCCGTTCTTCCCCGCTCAGATACTGCTTATATAGCCGCCATCGACCCGGATCTGACTGCCGGTGATATAGGAGGCGCGATCCGAGGCAAGGAAGGCCACGACATCGGCATATTCCTGCGGCGCTCCGTAACGGCCCAGCGGAATCGCCGCGAGACTGTCGGCCCGCACCTCGGCGGGGCTACGTCCCTCACGCTCTGCCTTTCGGTCATCCAGAAACGAGATGCGATGCGTGGCGATCCGCCCTGGTAGGATCACATTGCTGGTCACACCGAAGGCCCCAACTTCGGCGGCCAGCGTCTTGGACCACCCCACCAGGCTCATCCGCAAGGCGTTGGACAGCCCGAGATTCGGGATCGGCGAGACGACGCCCGACGACGCCGAGGTGATGATCCGGCCCCAGCCGCGCTGACACATTCCGGGCGACACCCGATCGGTGATGGCCATGACCGACACAACCATCTGGTCGAACAACTTGCGCCAGGTCTCCGGCGACTGGCCGCTGATCGCACCGGGCGGCGGCCCACCGGTGATTGCCACAAGGATATCGACCGGACCAAGGCCAGCCTCTATTCGTCCGACATTGCCGTCAATCGACGCGAAATCGCCCAGGTCCCAAGCCATGGCGAGCGCACCGTTGCCCGCGGCGGCTGCAGTCTGTTCGGCCGCTGCAAGGTTGATATCGGAGGCGGCAACCCGCGCGCCCTCCCGCGCCAGCGTCTCCGAGATGGCCCGGCCGAGGCCGCCGCCAGCACCGAGCACCAGCGCCACACGATCCTTGAGTCCCAACTCCATGTGCTTTGTCCTATCCTGCCGAATTCCGCCTTCAATACCCTGCAGGCACCCAATCCGATGCCGAGTTTTTGCGGTTTGAGACCCAACAAAATCCGAAGTCACCCGTTGCGGCTTCCCGGCAAATCCTCGTTTCAGAAGAAAGGCAAACTTCGTTGTGCGAACCGGAAATCCGGCGACATTGGGGCCTGAAAAATGGAGGCTTCAGGTATCGTGGCGTTTCTGGCAACTCGTGTTCGTAACGTGGCCCCCTCTGCAACTGCCGCTGTAACCCGACGGGCGGCAGAGCTGGCATCTCAGGGCCGCAAGATCATCCGGCTTTCCGAAGGCGAGCCCGATTTCGATACGCCCAAGCATATCAGAGATGCGGCAAAGGCGGCGATCGAAGCGGGCCACACCCGGTATACCGCAACCGAGGGCACCGAGGCGCTGAAACAGGCGATAGCCGACAAGCTCTTGCGGCAGAACGGGTTGGCCTATTCGCCCGATGAAATCATCGTTTCCACCGGTGGGAAACAGGTTCTCTTCAACGCCATGTTCGCCACTGTCGAACCTGGCGATGAAGTCGTCATTCCAACCCCCTACTGGGTGTCCTATCCCGAGATGGTGCGACTGGCGGGAGGGACGCCGATCTTTGTTGAATGCGGCGAGGATACGGGCTTCAAGCTGACCGCCCCCAAACTGAAGGCCGCGCTGACCGACCGGACGAAATGGGTGGTTGTCAACAATCCGAACAACCCGTCGGGTGCCTGCTATTCGGCGGATGAATTGCGGCACCTGGGCCAGGAACTGCTCCTGTTTCCGGATGTGTTCCTGCTCACCGACGACATCTACGAGCATATCCTGTTCGACGGGCGCAAGCAGGACATCCTGCCGGCTTTGCTGCCCGAATTGCGCGACCGCACGCTGCTGTGCAATGGCGTGTCAAAGTCCTACGCCATGACCGGCTGGCGCATCGGCTATGGCGCGGGCCCCCGGGATCTGGTGGCCGCGATGGCCAAGATCCAGTCGCACTCCACCTCGAACCCCAATTCCATCGCACAAGAAGCCGCCCGCGTCGCGCTGTCTTCGCCGATGGATTTCCTGCCCGCGCATCTTGCGGCCTATGACGAACGCCGCACCAAATGCCTGACCTGGCTCAATGCCATCGACGGGCTGAGCTGCTCCGGATCGGGCGGTGCCTTCTACCTCTTCCCGTCCTGTCGCGGTCTCATCGGAAGCACGACGCCCGCTGGCATCGAAATCGACAGCGACGCGGCCTTTGCAACCTACTTGCTGGAAGAGGCGGGTGTTGCTGTCGTGCCCGGCACGGCCTTCGGGCTTTCGCCCTATATCCGCATCTCGATCGCAGAGCCTCTGGACATTCTGCAGACCGCCTGCCGCGCCATCGCGGCGGCCTGCGCCCGACTTAGCCCCAATCACCATCAAGAATAAGGAGACCCCTTACATGAGCCCCTATTCACTCACCCAAGAAGCCCGCGCCGGGATCAGGCAGCGCTTCCTGGCCGTCGATTCCTCCAATGTCATGGACGCGCTCGACATGATCGGTCGGCCCAATCAGGCACTGCGCGCCGATTTAGCGCCCTATCCGGCAGAGGCTGGCCGGCTGGCCGGTTTCGCCTTCACAATCCGCGGGCAGATGACCCCCTATGAAGGCACCGGCGATGCCGAAAAGATGAGGGCCTGCCAGTTGATCTCGTCTGACGAGGTTTCGGTCTGGAGCGGCGACGGTGAGGGGATCTGCTATTTTGGCGAGTTGATCGCCCTTGGCATGAAAGAGCGCGGTTGCGTGGGAGCCATCGTCGATGGCGGCATTCGCGACGTGCGCTGGCTTGGGGTGCACCAGTTTCCGGTCTTTGCCCGCTACCGCACACCGGTGCAATCCATCGGGCGCTGGAAAGTCACGGCAAACCAGATCCCCGTCTATATGCGCGGTGCCACCAGCGAATATGTCACCGTGACCCCCGGCGATTTCCTTCTCGGCGACGAAGACGGCGTCGTCGTGGTTCCGCAGGATTGCCTGGAAGAGGTTCTGGCCAAGGCCGAAGACCTGACGCAAAAGGAAGTGCAGATCCGCGCCGAACTGGCCAAGGGACTTACCCTTGCAGAAGCGCTGGCAAAATATGGCCACGTCTGACGACCCAAGCATGACCTGCCGGGGCGGCTTGGCTTCCAAAAGTGCCGCATTCGGGTAAATCCGGTCGCGCAGGTCGCCATGGCACCCGGTCTATCAGCCGCCACGTCTGTCCTGCGATGCGGCAACGCCTGATTTCAGGCATTGATGGAATATCTCAAGAAAACGGGAATTGGGCGACGACCGGTTCGACAGAAAAATGATCTCGCGAAAAGGCTGCTCTGCCCCCAGCGAGACCTTGACCAGATCGCCGCTCAAAGCTCCCGGCAGGTAAGAGTTGGGAACCAGCGATACGCCGAGATTCTTCCGAACCAGCGCGGCGATGGCATCAAAGCCGTCCAGCTCGAACCGCTCCTGCGGATGAATGTCGTTCTTCGAAAGAAAGCGCTCGGCGATCTGACCATCCCAATGATTGCGATCATAGCGAATGAAGGGTTGTTCGCGAAGCAGGGCGAGCCCGTCATCGCAGGCGACGGCCGCAGACTTCAGAACGATGAATTCTTCCTCCAGCAGGACCTTCCAGTCACAGGTCTTGGGAATGGTGAAATGCGGTGGTCGGATTATGACGGCAGCGTCCAGGTTGCCTTCGACGACACTGGCAAAAAGCGCCTCTGAAATGTCGGGCGTCAGATGCACCGTCACGCGCGGCAGCGACCGGCAAAAATCCTCTAGCGCGGTGGGCAGGATGCCGATCATGGCAGTGGAAATTGCCCCCAGACGCAGTTCGCCGATATTGGCGTCTTCTGCCGCGACGGCCCTGATCTGTCGTACGGTTGCCAACAGCTCGTGTGCTTTCCCCATCACAGCGAGGCCGGCAGCAGTGGGTTTGACGGTCTGGCCAACCCGGGACACCAAAGGAACCCCGATGTCCCGTTCCAGCGCTTTGAGGCGTTGTGCCAACGCTGCCTGAGTGACGTTCAACCGACGCGAAGCGGCGGCGATCGAGCCGGCCTCGACCACAACGACGAAGCTTTCCAGAAAACGTGTGTCCATCCCACCTCGGCAAACCAATATTCGACGACAGCATCCTTCGACTCCTGCCAGCTTGTGCCACGCCCATCCCGCCAGCAAGGGCCACGTCAGAAATGAAAAAGCCCACCGAAAATCCGGACGTAGGGTCGATCTGACTTTGATGCAAGCCTTCGGCTGTCCTTCGGGGCGGCTCGGCTGCCTTCTTGCTGACACGCCCCACACCAACCGAGCGCAACTTTCGACAAGACCTGTAGCGGCATTTACCTTCTAAGTCGGCAGGCCAATTCGGAGCCGAGCGCAACATGACAAAGACGGAAGGCTGGCAGGGCCGATTTCCCCGCAATGACATTATCTCTCTCCTCGACGTAAACCGCCGCTTCAACCTGGGGGAAAGCACGGCGCAGGACCTGACCTGCGGTGAGCTTTTCGAATTGGCGGGCGGGGCAAACGCGCTGAGGGGACTGAAGCTCGGCTACGGCTCCTCCAGCGGCCTGTCTCGCTTGCGGGCGGTCATTGCGGCACAAGCCGGTGTAGCCCCCGAAGAAGTCATCACCACACAAGGCACTGCGCTGGGTCTGTTCCTGCTCGCCCATGAACTCTGCCGTCCGGGCGATGAGGCGGTCATTGCAACCCCTTGCTTTCCGCCGGCGCACGATACCTTGGCGACGACCGGGGTTACGCTGCGCGCCTGCCCTTTGCAGTTCGATCAAAGCTTCAGGCTGACCTCAGACCTGCTTGAACCGCTGCTGAATGACCAAACAAAGCTTATCAGCATCGCCAGCCCGCAGAACCCGAGCGGGGTCCTGACGCCGTTGGCCGAGATCGAAAGGATCCTCGCGCTGATGCGCAGGAAGGCCCCCGAAGCGCACCTTTTCATCGACGAGACCTATCGCGATGCAAGCTACGGCGATGAGCCGACGCCACCAAGCGCTGCCGCGCTTGATCCCGCGATCATCACCGGCGGTTCGGTGTCCAAGGCACATGGCGCGCCTGGGCTGCGCGTCGGTTGGCTGACAGTGCGCGATCCGTCGCTGCGTGAGCGGCTGACGATCGCCAAGATGAACACGGTGCTGTCCGGCTCGCCTTTGGACGAGACCCTGGCTGCGGCAATTCTGGAAAACCGTGACAAGATCCTTGGCCCCAGACGCGCCCTCTTGGCCAAGGGAGTGGAGACGGTTGCACAATGGGTCGCAGACCAGAATGGGCTTGTTGAATGGGTGCAACCGCAGAGCGGTGCCCTATGCTGCATTCGGCTAAGCCCCAAGTCTTTTGATGCGGCAGCTGTCGATCGGTTCTGGACTGCACTGCCTGCTGCGGACTTGCAGGTCGCTGACGGCAGCTGGTTTGGGGCAAGCAATGCCATGTTCCGCTTGGGCTTCGGCTATCTCCCGATGGCCACCCTTCCTGCCGCACTGGCAGAACTTTCGAAGGTAGTGGCAAAGGCGGCAAGGGCGTGACGACCGACCGCGGTTTCTGAATTTCCGGCCAGAGGACCTGACCATGACAAACGACTCCACCTCGAGCAAACCGGCGCACTACGACGTTGGTCCGGTCTCTCCTGGGATCGAAACCGCAACAAGCTTCCGCACCCATCCCGATCTTGTCGGTTTCTCCGGCAACGACATGACGATGGATGCGCCGCACTTCTACTCGCGCTGGAGCAATCCGACCATCGCCACGCTGGAAGCGAAGCTGGCCGAACTGGAAAAGGGTGAGGCAGCGCTTTGTTTTGCCAGCGGGATGGCGGCGGTTTCGGCCCTGTTCCTGACCCAGCTGCGCAGCGGGGATCACTTGATCCTGTCCGAAGTCTGCTATGCCGGAGTGTCGGAACTGGCATTGGACATCCTGCCAAAATACGGGATTGCGGTCACGACGGTCAACTCGATGGATGCGGCGGCAGTGACGGCGGCAGTGCGGCCCGAGACGCGGCTGATCCATGTCGAGACACCGGCCAACCCGATCCTGGGCCTGACCGACATCGCGGCGGTTGCAGCCATCGCCAAGGCGACGGGGGCCAAGCTTTCCGTCGATTCCACGATCGCAACTCCGGTTGCGACACAGGCCCTGACATTGGGCGCCGATTTTGTGGTGCATTCGCTGAGCAAATACCTTTGCGGCCATGGCGATGCCATCGGCGGGGTCCTTATCGGACAGATGGACGACATCGTTCCGATCCGCCGAGAGGCACTGATCCACCATGGTGCCTGCCTGTCACCCTTCGCCGCCTGGCTCATCCTGCGCGGCCTTGAAAGCCTACACGCGCGCATGGCCACGCATGAACGCAGCGCCGGGATCGTCGCCCGCTTTCTGGAAAGCCACCCCAAGGTGCGCCAAACCTATTGGCCAGGCCTCACCTCGCATCCCCAGCACGAGTTGGCCCGGCGGCAGATGGCGAACTTTTCGGGGATGGTAACGTTCTCCGTCGGCGATGGGAGTACCCTAGCCCGTCGCCTTGCCGAGACGGTCAAAACCTTCAGCTATGCCGTTTCGCTGGGCAAGGCGAAAAGCCTGATCTTCTATGTCCCGACCGAAGACATCCTCCGCTCTTCCTATCGATTGGAGCCAACAGCCGCCGCCCGCTACCGGGACTGGATCGGCCCGGGAGGCTTCCGCGTCTCTGTCGGGTTGGAAGACCCCGCATTGCTCGTCACAGAACTCGAAGCAGCGCTGGACAGGTTCTGAAGCTTTTGCCTGCGCTGTTCAGGCGCAGGCGACCACTTCGGTCCGCTGCTCGCCAAGCCCGTCAATGCCGCAACACAGGACGTCGCCGGGTTGCAGATAGTCCGGTTCCGGCTTGTTAAAGGCGACGCCAAAGGGTGTGCCGGTCATGATCACGTCGCCCGGCACCAGACGCATAAATTCGCTAAGATGGCTGACGATCTTCGGCACCTTGAAGACCATTTGTTCCAGTCGCGTGTTCTGCCGCAGATCAGCATTCTTGCGCAGCCAGATTCGCCGGTCGTCCAGGCCCGTCATCTCATCCGCAGTTACCAGCCAGGGGCCAAGCGGCGCAAATGTGTCGGCGCTTTTCGCCTTGCTCCATTGGCCGCCGCGCTGGAACTGCCATACCCGCTCGGTCACATCATTGGCCACCGCAAAGCCCGCGATTACGGTCATCGCTTCAGCTTCGGTGCAACCCTGCGTGGACCGACCGATCACAACCGCAAGTTCCACCTCCCAGTCCACGGCCACTGCGCCTTTTGGAATGCGGATCGGATCCTCCGGCCCGCTGAGCGCTGTCGGTGACTTGAGGAAGACCAATGGCTCAGTCGGCAGCTCGAACCCGGATTCGGCGGCGTGGTCGGCATAGTTGAGCCCCACACACACGATCTTGCCGGGCGTCGGCACTGGCGAACCTAGCCTGACACCCTTGGGCACGACGGGAAAGTCGGCGACATCGTCCATGGCAAAGCTGGCAAGCCAGGCCGGATCAAGCACTTCGCCCGTCCAGTCGGCAACCCGGGCGGAGACATCGCGAATTTCGCCCTGAGCGCCGATTGTCCCGGGTCGCTCCTGGCCGAACGGGCCGAAACGGACAAGCTTCATCGGTTCAACCCTGCCTCAGGACGCTTCGCAATCACATCGACTTCTATTCGCGCATCCAGCGCCAGTCGCACGACCTCTGTCGTGGTGCGGGCGGGGAAAGGAGCTGCGAAAATCGTGGCATAGATCGCATTCATCGCGCCGAAGTCGTTGATATCGGCAAGATAGACCTGTGCCCGGATCACGTCAGAAAAACCGAGGCCGGTCGCCGCCAGCACGCGCCGGATGTTCTCGAAGGCCTGACGCGTCTCAGGTTCGATCCCGCCTGCTACCATCGCGCCGGTCTGCGGGTTCTGCCCGACCTGCCCCGAGCAAAAAAGGAGATCGCCTGCCCAGACGCCCTGCGCGAAGGGTCCGACGGGAGGTGTCAGGTCGGGCGCGATCACGGTCGTTCGGGTCATTGCAGGCTCCTCGATCAAAGGGCGGCAGCATGCAGCTTGGTCCGCATCGGGCCGTCGATTTACATCATCCACGAACCGACCTAGGGTTCTTGTCAGATATTGACTCCGAGCTCTCCATGACTGTCATCCCGTTTGAAAGCGCGCTCGACCGGGCGACCTTCCACCACTCTGGCATTTTTGGTGGCATCGATCTGATGGCGGCGCGGTTTGTGCGGCACAGTTTCGCACCGCATTCGCATGACGAGTTGATGATCGGTGTCATCCGGTCCGGCGTGAAGGCGTTCCAACATGGCCGGACCCGGCAATTGGCCGCAGCGGGCAGTCTGTCGGTGGTCAATCCCGGCGAGATGCATACTGGCGAGCGCGAAGCGGGAAACGAGTTGATCTACGCGGCCCTTTACCTACCCTCAGCTTCACTGGCGACAATGCTCGGAGATCAGGCGGGCGACGACCCCATCATCCGGCCTCCGGTGGTCGCCGACCGCGAGATCTGGGGCAAATTGTCTGCGGCGCACCGGCTTGCCACAGAGGGCGACGATGCAGCGGCGGAAGAAGAGATGATCTGCGGCATCTCGCTTCTCTTTGGGCGATTTGGCACTCGAAAGATCAATCTGCCGAAAACGGCCTGTCCAAAGCCAGTCGGCCGGGCGCTCGAGTTTCTGCACGCTTCCGCCGGTGACCCAGTTAGTCTTGCAGCCGCGTCGAAAGCGGCGGGCGTCGGGTTGTTCCATTTGATCCGGCTGTTTCAAACGCATGTCGGATTGACGCCACACGCCTACCTGACTCAAATTCGGATCGCCAAATCGCGGCAGCTTCTGGAACTGGGCACGCCGGTCGCTCAGGTGGCGCTGGAGGTGGGGTTTGCCGACCAAGCGCATTTCACTAAGCGCTTCAAGCAACTGACGGGCACAACGCCGGCAGCCTACGCAAGATCGATGCGATGATGCTGGGATTCGCCCAGACACATGCTTTAATGTATCGCGCTTGGATCCGTCAGGTTTACTCAGTAAGCGCCGTGGGTGCTTTGGGTGCTTTGGGCACGACCACGACCGGGAAACCATTTGTGAACGACTATTCCGCTGAGCGCCACGTGCGGAACCGCTCCTGCCTCGTCATCTCGTGGTCTAGGCTCATTGCTTCAACCCAATCGATGGTTCTCTGGACAGTTGCGCGGCTGGCTCCGACACGGCCTCCGCCATTTGGGGCGGAAACCAGCGAGGCCCCATAGTTGCAGACCCGCTCAGAGGAGTCAGGCTATACCGAACTGAGCAGAATCGAGGTTTCACTGTTTGTGATGCCGGAAATACTGCGCACCTCGCGCAGGACACGGTCAAAATCGGCAAGGCTTTCGGCACTGATCTGCGCGACCAGATCCCAGTTGCCGTTGGTTGAATGCAGCTGATGGAGTGCCGGAAGTCCGCGCAAGCTGCGGATGACCTGCGTCGTGGATTGCCCCGAAACCTCGATCATCATGATCGCGCGCACACCTTCCGGACCGCTGTCTTCACGCGCGCGAATGGTGAAGCCCAGGACCGCGCCGCTGTCCACCAGCCGGTCCATCCGCGCCTGCACCGTCGCGCGCGACACGCCCATAAGCGTGGCAAGTTTGGACACGGGCGCGCGCGCATCCCCGCGAAGGATGCCAATCAGCTTGCGGTCGAGATCATCATAGATGTGCATGACAGTTCTTACAAACTTACTTAGCAATATGCTAAGAATATATTTGCAAAGATATCAACATGGCTCTGCAATCCGACAAACTGGGGCATTACCATAAGGGTAACATCCCGCGCAGGAAAGCATCGCTCCATGCCCCGATCTTCGCTTCAGGCCCCGGCATCGGTCATCATGATCCGCCCGCATCATTTCACGCCCAACACCGAGACCGCGCAGGACAATCAATTTCAGACCGGTGCGGCAAGGGACGCGGCAACCGTTGCGCATGCTGCCCACGCCGAGATCACCCGCGCCGTCGAGACGTTGCAGGCCGCCGGTGTCCAGGTGCACCTGTTCGAGGATGAAAACACCGCGACTCCGGATTCCGTCTTTCCGAACAACTGGTTCTCCACCCATGCCGGCGGACATATCGCGGTCTATCCGATGTATTCTCCCAATCGTCGCGCCGAGCGGCGACAGGATGTGCTAGAGATGCTCAAGCATGACTACCGTGTCCAGGACATCATCGACTATTCCGGGCTGGAACTGGACAACCTGTTCCTTGAAGGCACTGGAGCGATGGTTATCGACCATCTGGAGCGCGTCGCCTATGCCGCGCGGTCGAAACGCACCAGCGAGGTATTGCTGGAACGGTTCTGTACGCATTTCAACTATGAGCCAGTGGTCTTTGACGCGGTCGATGCCCTGGGCCAGCCGATCTATCACACCAACGTTCTCATGTGTATCGGGACCGATTTCGCGATGATCGGCCTGGAAACCATCCCCGACACCCTGCGCCGACGCGAGGTGGTCGAGCGTCTGCATCGTGGCGAGCGCGAAATCATCGACCTGAGCCATGCGCAGATCGCGGATTTCGCGGGCAACGCCATCGAACTGCAGGGGCGTGATGGCCTTGTTCTGGCGCTATCTACCCGCGCGCTGTGCGCGCTCGACGCCAATCAGCGTGCCAAGCTGGAGCGCCACGTGACCCTGCTGCCGCTGGACATCCCCACTATCGAACACGCCGGCGGTTCCGTGCGCTGCACGATTGCCGGGCTGCACCTGGCCGCACGTTCCCCTCAAACCGTCTGAAGAGGTCCCCATGCCTTCGCTTCCGTCCAAGCTGGCCTATGTCCCTTTCGTCTCGGTCGAGCACATGATGGGTCTTGTGCACCACATCGGCGTCGAGAAGATGCTGATCGACCTCGCGAACGAGATCGAAGGCGACTTCCGGCGTTGGCCACTGTTCGACAAGACGCCGCGCGTGGCTTCCCATTCCGATGTCGGTGTCATTGAACTGATGCCTACCTCGGACGGTGAGACCTATGGGTTCAAATATGTGAACGGTCATCCGAAGAATACGGCCGAAGGCTTGCAGACGGTGACCGCCTTTGGCCTTCTGGCGGATGTGGACAGCGGGTATCCCAAGCTGCTGAGCGAGATGACCTTGCTCACCGCGCTGCGAACTGCGGCGACCAGCGCAATGGCTGCGAAACATCTGGCCCCCAAAGGGGCACGCTGCATGGCGATGATCGGCAATGGCGCACAGTCGGAATTCCAGTGCCTCGCTTTCAAAGCCGTCTGCGGGATCGATACAGTACGGCTCTACGACATCGACGCCTCGGCCACGGCACGCTGTGCTTCGAACCTTGCCAATAGCGGGCTGAAGGTTGTGCAGTGCCGGTCGGCTGAAGAAGCCATTGCTGGCGCGCAGATCATCACAACCTGCACTGCTGACAAGCAATACGCCACCATCCTGACCGACAACATGGTCGGCAGCGGCGTACACATCAACGCCATCGGCGGCGATTGCCCAGGAAAGACCGAATTGCACCGCGACATCCTGTTGCGGTCGACCATATTCGTCGAATACCCGCCGCAGACCCGTATCGAGGGTGAAATCCAGCAGCTTGACCCCGACCACCCCGTAACCGAGCTTTGGCAAGTGATTGCGGGCAAGGTGCAAGGGCGCATAAACGACAGCCAGATTACCCTGTTCGACAGCGTAGGCTTTGCGATCGAAGACTTCAGTGCCCTGCGTTATGTCGCCAACGCGATCAAGGGGACACCCTTCTTCACCCTGCTCGACATGATCGCCGACCCGGACGACCCGCGGGACCTGTTCGGCATGTTCCGGCGCGCCAAACGCGAAATCCCCGCCGGATTGTGTTCCTAAGCAAACCAAGAGCTGCATTTCCACCAGGAGATTTTGCCCGTTCACTTCGCGAGGAAGGTTGGACATAACCCGAGCCGCTCGAGAAAAGGGCAGCACGTAGCGACTTGGCGATCAGGTAGCGATACGCCACATTCGAAATCGGCCTTGACCCGTTACCTCACGGACCAGACCCTGTGCCTCCATCCAGAGAAAATTGCGTTGAGTGGCTGCTCGGCTGGCACCGGTCAGAGACTCGGCCATCGGAGCAGAGACAAGGGGCCATTCCGTCAGCACTGCGCGTAGGGCCGGTGGTGTCTTGCCTGAGAGCGGGACCATCGCGGCGTTGGCCCGCATGCTCCAGTCCTCGACGTCGTCGAGGTGCCGCATCGCGGTCAAGCATGCGGTATTAATTCCGTCGAGCCAGCGCTTCAGGCGTTCAACCGGTGGGCCACCGGCGCGCAACCCCCCTGCCCCGCCCATGGCCGAAGGCGCAAAGACTGCCCCTCTCCCTTCACTGGCCGCGATCCGCGCAGCGGTGACTGCTGCTTCCATTCGGTCGCCGTGCTGCCCGAGACCTGCCAAGCTCCAAAGGTGAAAACCCAGGCAGCCGCGAGTGATCGGGTGCAGGTCTGCGGCTTGCTCCATGAGATCGAGCCAAGCGCCCGCGCGATCCGCGAAAGGCTCGGCCTCGTCATCCAGGTTCTCGGGATCGCGGCGGTCAAGAAAGGCGGACAGGTCCACCTCGGGCCCTGGCCCAGCCGTCAGCCGCCGCACTGCCCATCCGACACGCGCCAGCGCCGCCGCGTCGTCCTGGACTCCCGACAAGCGTAGGGAGATCCAGAGTGCTAGCCGATCCTGCCCGATGCGGTCACCTGCAAACCAGCTCAGATCGGTCGCCTCGATCAGGGCGAGCCTGTGCCGCCAGCCATCCGGCCCACGCCGCAACCGGTCGTCCAGCGCACCGAGTCGACCCGCGACACGTGCGAGCCGCGCGGCATGGCCAGCCTCTGCCTTCCGCCAGTCATCGAGAACCGCGGTCTCGCGGGCTTCCGCCCGTGGCCCGGGCGGCAGATCGTCGGGCTCCTCTTCGATCGGACCAGGCAGAAACCACAGATCGTCTTCGGATGTCTCCTCGACCTCTCCGACACCAGCGAGAGGGCCGCCAAAATCATCATGCTTGGCAGATGTTTGAGCTTTCATATGTGCAAAATACGGAGTTTTTGCACTTTACCCAAGGGTTTTCTCGAAGTGCTCTGCACACCTTTATATAGCACGTGCGCCCGACCGCCTGCGAGACCTCTCTGATCGCGCTCAGGCTCAAGAAACCAAGGGTATTCCGCTGAACAGCGCTACGACAGTGCCATTGCATCTGTTTACAAACGGTCGTTTACTCCTGACATCCGCAATTGCAAAAAGGCCCCCTGCCCCGTGCCACTCATCGGATACGCGCGTATTTCCACCGAAGATCAAACCGCCCTGCCCCAAGTTCAGGAGCTGCGCTCCGCAGGCTGCGTGGAAATCGTGGAGGAACAAGCATCTGGCGGCAGTCGCACGCGGCCAGTTCTGGCGCGCGTGCTGGATCAGCTGCGCATCGGCGATACGCTCGTCGTGGTTCGGATCGACCGCCTTGCCCGTTCACTTTCTCACCTCTTGGAAATCATCGAGCGGCTGGAGGCGAAAGGTGCGCATTTCCGGTCCTTGCAGGATCCGATCGACACGGCGTCGCCGCAGGGCAAGTTTACACTTCAGGTGTTGGGCGCTGCGGCCGAGTTCGAGCGGGCCCTGATCCGCGAACGCACCAAGGCCGGGCTGGCCAGCGCACGAACCAAAGGCCGGGTTGGCGGCAATCCGGGCCTGCGCGCCCGGGATCCGGCGGCGCTGCGCAAGGTGAGGCTGGCCCGGCAGGACGGCTATATGGAGCGGCTGAACGAGACGGCGCAGGACTGGGTCCCCCATGTCGGTCGCCTGCGCCCCGACTTGGCTTGGGAAGACGTGGTGCGCATCGTCAACGGCCCCCTGCCCCCCGAACGCCACTGGACACAAAGCCGCTTGCTACGTGCCGTGAACGCCTATGTGCGCGACGGCTTCCTGCCCGAGACGGTCTTAGACCGCGCCGGCCGCCGCGAAACGGACGACCGCCTCCCCGCTATCGTCGCCGCCATCAAGGGCGCGGATCCGGACGTCACGCTTCAGGCGATCTGCACCCGACTGGAAGCGATGCGCGAGCGCACGCCCCGCGGGCGGACAAGCTGGCAGCCGTCATCCGTGAAGATGCTGCTGGAGCGAGCCGAGAGGCTGGGGCTGCTTGAGTGAAGTCGCGGGAATCGGTCGTACGATTCTGAAGATCTGCGTTACGTAGGCGTTGACAATACATGTTGTGGCCATGAGATCGCGGGCTACGAACTGTTGAAGTGCTCTACGAACAAGGTTGCCTAAGACGCTGATACTTCACGGTTTTTTCTCGTCAGAAATCTGCCGTCTCAACGCCTTTGGGCCGCTCAACGGATTGGACTGGATTTACTCACCAAAACTGTTAAGGTCTACAAAACAATAAAGACTTGAGGGCAGTGATGAGCGGGATACGGGCCTCCCAAAGATTCGATGTCATGTCCAAGCGGCTCGGTAGCCGGTTGCGTGAACATGCGCAGGAGACGTTCCCACCGGATGCCCAGAAGGGTCTCCGTCGCTTCGCGATGCGGGAAGCAGCCGATCTGCTTCGGATCAACCAGAACACCTTCCGCCATCATGTGTCAAATCTCGAAGGCTTTCCGGAAGGCATCCTCGAGGGTGGCAGCCGCCGCAGCTTCTCGGCCGAGGACATGGTCGAAGCCCAACGCGTCCTTCTTGAGACGGGTAGGATCAAGCCCGATGAACACCCTCACAGAAGAGCCGGCGAACCGTGTCAGGTCGTGACAATCTTCAACCTGAAGGGCGGCAGCGCAAAAACATCGACCGTTGCTCATGTTGGTCAGCTTCTGGGCCTGCGCGGCTATCGGGTCCTGCTTATCGACCTCGACAGCCAGGCAAGTCTGACAAACCTGTTCGGGGTTACCCCTGAGCTCGATCCGGACATGCCGACCTCCTACGATCTGATCCGATCCGAGGGGCCCCTGCCCGCCTCAGATATCATTCGCAAAACGAATTTCCCGACAGTGGATCTGATCCCGGCCTCCATGGACATCATGGAGTACGAGTTTGAGGTCGCTTTGAGTTTCAGACACGGTGCCACCACGTTCCACAGTCGGATCCGTGAAGCGCTTGAGCCTGTCTTGAACCGATATGATGCGGTGATCTTCGACACGCCGCCGCAGCTGAACTTCTCGGTGATCTCCGCCCTCTTTGCTTCCACTGGGGTCCTGATCCCGCTCAACGCGTCCATGCTTGATGTCATGTCTCTGGCAAGCTTTCTCGGCATGGCGAGCAACCTGATGGGCGTCGTCGAGGCGCATGCCCCCGAGCACGGCCTGAACTTCGTGCGGGTGCTGATCACCCGCTACGAGAACACCGACGGTCCACAGGTCCAGATCTCGTCTCTGCTTCGGACGGTCCTTGGCGATGCGGTCCTCCCTGCCGAGTTCCTGAAGTCGACAGCGGTAGGTGATGCCGCAAACACCCAGCAGAGCATCTTCGAGGTCGAACCTCGCGACGTGAACCGCAGAACCTACGAGCGTGCGATCGAGTCCGTATCGCGAGTGACCGACGAAGTCGAACGCGAAATCCTCAAGGCGTGGGGGCGTAGCCATGGCGCGTAAGGTCTTCGGGGACTCACTCAAGAACGCGATGGGCAATGCCGCAACGCCGGACGAAGGTGCGGATCTCGATCTGAAGCGCACGAGCCCGACAGTCGCTCGTGCGCAAGCATCTGTGCTCGAAGAAGACAAACACGCCACGCGCCTGATCGACCCGAGCACCGTGCGGATGTCCGCGGTCATGGACCGTATCGATCCGAGTGATGGCCTCGAGGAACTTGTCTCCTCGATCCGGGAACATGGGCAAAAGGTTCCCATTCTTGTCCGCCGAACCCAGGACGGAGCACTTGAGATCGTCTATGGGCGCCGCCGTCTTCTCGCCTGTCGTGAGCTTGGTCAGAAGGTGCGTGCGACGGTCATGGAGATGACCGAAGAGGAAGCTCTGATCGCTCAAGGCGTGGAGAACAATGCCCGCCAAGACCCATCCTTTATTGAAAGGGCTCTGTTCGTCGCCGGGATCATTCGGGAACTTGGGAAAACAGACGAGACACGCAAGAACGCCCAGACGATTGCATATCGGGCACTTCAGATCGACGAGTCGCTCGTCTCGCGGATGAACCGTATCGCCACCGGCATTCCGATGGAGCTGATCCAGGCTATCGGACCTGCACACGGCGTTGGTCGGCGGATCTGGGAGAAGCTTTTCAGACTGTGCGAGAAGGACGTCGCGAGAGCCAAAGAAGTTGCCCGCGAAATCCCCCGTAACTTGCCAGGCCCAGACCGACTTGACGCAGCGGTTAAGCTGCTCATGACCACCAAGGCAACTACACCCATGGTTGAGAAAGGTGAGCGCGTGAAGATCGGCCGCAAAGGCAACCGCATCACCATCGATGTGGACGCTGACCTTGCCCCGCGCGTCGAAGGCGCCATCCGGAAGCTGATCGGCGAGCTTCTTGACCGCGGTCAAGACGGCCCAGAGTGACGACCCCGTGTCCTGATCGCGGTCAAGACATCAAGAGCAACGAGCAGAAAACGAAAGGAGGACCGGTTAGAAAAGTAAAGACCCCCCGAAAGCGGTGCTTCCGAAGGGCCTCAATCAGTCTCGACACCTGATTGATACCCCCAAAACGAATCGAGTTCAACACCGCTCGCGGTGACCGGGGAAGCTTTTTCTTCCGAAACACCATGAGACATGTAACCCAAACACCAACCGCCATGGCGGAACCGAGAGCTATTGCCTGCCCTACTATCTACGAACTTCTGGGACCGGTACGCGCCCTCCGGAAAGAACTTGGCCTGACGAGTAACGACATCACAGTCTTGACGGCCCTGATCAGCTTTCTTCCTCGCGATCGAAACACCACCAACGGTGAGACCCCACCCAAGCTTACCGTTGTGTTCCCCTCCAACGCCTCCTTGTCTGAGCGCGCAAACGGCATCGATGAGAGGACCCTACGTCGCTGCCTGGGCCGTCTTGACGCTGCGGGCCTCATCGACCGGAAGAACTCGGCAAACGGCAAACGCTTCCCCCTACGGTATGGAGGCATCATCCGGGACGCGTTTGGGATCGACCTGAACCCCCTGATACAGAACCACGACGCATTGGCGGCAGAAGCGTTGAAGGTTGCAAAGGAGCGTGAACGCCTTCGCTCCCTCAGGGCAGAAGCATTGGCGCTTCGCGCATCCCTCCTTCACGACCAGCATCTAAACGAAGCGCGGTTGTCTTCACTTGGAACGATCAGAAACATCCTTCGACGAGCAACGCTCACGGCCGACGCAGTCTTGGAGATCATCGCTGGTCTCCGCGAGCTCGGGGCCGAGGCCGCGCAGAGCTACGGAGAGTGCGAGAGTTCAGGCACGCGCTTAGACGAAGTCCCTGCACACGACCAAACCCTCAGCCATGATTGCACGCGCGAAATGTCCGCCAGAAGCGGACAAAATGACCGGCAGATAGAGTCTATAAAAAAAGAACTTGTTAAGAAAGACGCGCACGCAAAGCAAACCAGCGCTGACCAAAAGACTGTAGGACCTTCCATGCGTCGAGACCCGGCCAAAATGGCATGGACAGACTTCTCACATGTCGCTGACTTCTTTCCAGACGCACCTCGAACAGGCGAAGCCCTGAACCGCGTTCTCTTCGACATCGGTCGATTGCTTAGAATACGCCAGGAAAAGCTGATGCGTGGCCTCCAGAAAGCCGGCGCTGGACGGCTTCTAGTGATCTTAGACTACCTGTTGGGGAAGGGAGAAGCGATCAGGCAGCCCGAGGCATATTTTGAAAGGATCCTGAGCGCGTAGAGCATGCAGCTTCCACTTCTTGACCGCGGTCAAGACCGACGAAGAGAGGCAAAGGGCTGTGGGTTTGAGGGGTGACGGGAAGTGAGATCGGGAGAGTGGCTTCCGGCGCCCGTCGTGGAGAAGATCTGATGTCAAAAGTTGCCCAGAAAGTCACCCTGTCCCCCTCGCGGGACATCCCCTTCGACAAGCTCGTGCTGAGCCAGTCCAACGTGCGGCGCATCAAGGCGGGCGTCTCGGTCGAAGAACTTGCTGAGGACATCGCGCGTCGCGGACTTCTGCAGGGGTTGAACGTACGGGCTGTTGTCGATGCCGATGGTGTCGAGACCGGTACGTTCGAGATCCCGGCCGGTGGTCGTCGTTTCCAGGCGCTGTCGCTGCTGGTGAAGCAGAAGCGACTCGCGAAGACCGCGCCGATCCCCTGCATCGTGCGGGATGCGGCGTCGGAGATTCTGGCCGAGGACGACTCGCTTGCAGAGAACATGCAGCGCGTTGCCCTCCACCCGCTCGATCAGTTCCGCGCTTTCCAAGCCCTGCGCGAAAAGGGTCAGGGCGAGGAAGCGATTGCGGCGGCTTTCTTCGTCACGCCGCAGATCGTCAAGCAGCGCCTGAAACTCGCTTCCGTGGCCCCTGCCCTGCTGGAGGTCTACGCGGAAGATGGCATGACGCTGGAACAGCTGATGGCCTTCACTGTGAACCCCGACCACGGGCGTCAGGTGCAGGTCTGGGATGCAGTGAAGAACTCCTGGAACAAGGAACCCTACGCCATCCGGCGCATGTTGACCGAGACCTCGGTTCGGGCCTCGGATCGTCGCGCGGTCTTCGTCGGTGTCGACGCGTATGAGGTGGCGGGCGGCGCTGTGATGCGCGATCTCTTCCACGGCGATGACGGTGGCTGGCTCGACGACCCTGCCCTTCTCGACCGGATGGTGGCCGAGAAGCTTCAGGCTGAAGCCGAGGCGCTGGTCACCGAGGGCTGGAAGTGGATCGAGGTGGCGACCGATCTGCCCTACGGCTACAGCCACGGTCTGCGGCGTCTGGCCGGTGATCCCACCCCGATGACCGAGGAGGAAAGCGCGGCCCATGCGGCTCTCCTCGCCGAGTATCGTGGGCTGGAGGAGGAATACTCCGGTCAGGACGAATACCCCGAGGAGATCGATGCGCGGCTTGGTCAATTGGAAACCGCGATGGAATCGCTCGAGCCGCGGCCTCTGATCTACGATGAGGCCGAGGTCGCGCGCGCTGGCGTCTTCGTCACGCTGGATCGGGATGGCAGCCTTGCGGTCTATCGCGGCTATGTCCGGCCAGAAGACGAGCCGCGCGAGAAGACCGCGGTCCAGAATGGCGATGGCGCGGATGCCATGGGGCAGGGAGGTAACGTCGATGCTTCTGGCTGGCAGCACTCCAGCACTTCCGTCGGGGGCACCGTCATCACCTCGGGTGGTCAGCCGATCGGCGCGGACGGCTCGGAGGAGGAAGATGACGGCGCGCTTAAGCCTCTGCCCGAGCGGCTGGTCATGGAACTGACTGCCCACAGGACCCTGGCGCTGCGGGAGGCCATTGGGCGCTCGCCCGACGTGGCGTTGACGCTGCTGCTTCTGAAACTGGTGACGGATACCTTCCGCACCTCCTCTGCAACGGGCAGCTGTCTCGAAGCCTCGGTGCGCCACGTCTACATGTCGGCACAGGCGCCCGATCTGAAGGACAGCATCGTGGCCAAACTGGTCGACGAGCGGCATGCGGCCTGGGAGGCCGATCTGCCTCTTGGCGATGATGCGGCGCTCTGGGGCTATTTGACCGCGCTCGACCAGGGCAGCCGTCTGGCTCTCTTGGCACATTGCCTCAGCTTCGGCATCAACGCGCTCCATGAGAAGGTGAACCCCTATGGTGCGGGCATCTCCGCCAACGGTCTGACGCGCCGCATGGCGCATGCCGATCTCGTGGCCCGCGCGGTCGATCTCGACATGGTCGAGGCTGGTTGGGAGCCGACGGTCGATGCCTATCTCAACCGTGTGCCCAAGGCCCGGATCCTCGATGCCGTGCGCGAGGCGAAGGGTGAAGGGACCGCGCAGCTGCTCGATCACCTTAAGAAGGGCGAGATGGCCACAGAAGCCGAGCGGCTCCTCAAGGGAAGCGGGTGGTTGCCCGAGGTCCTGCGCCGGGCCGATCTGGTGACGTTCGACGGCGAGGCGGTCGGAGAAGGGCAGGGGGAAGATTCGAGCGAGCCCGACGACATCGATCTCCCGGCTTTCCTGACGGCTGATCTGCCCGACGGCGATGCATCGATGATGGCGGCGGAATGATCTTAGCCATCCGGGGGCGAAGAAACTCGCCCCTATTTCTCACAAAATACAGCAATATCAATATGATGAATGCGAACTCTCGCATTCGGGATGAGGAATCATGTCTGCAACGAACATCATCGACTCAGCCCCTCTCGGGGCGCTGATCCGCTACACCGACGGCAGTCCCAAGCCGCCGGCACGTTTCACCAAGAAGCTTGCCGCCTGGGAGCGATCGAACGGCGTCGGCCGTCTCGTGAAGAAGGAGCCGCCCCGGGTCTATACGACCTGGACGGCACTAGCCTCCTTCACGCTGCATGAGGGCAACTTCTCTTCGGACGGGGTCATTCTCGTCACCATCATGCGCAGCCACTCGGCGGACAGCCGGCTGATCTTCGAGGTCGCCGAAGAGCCAAAGCCCGGGCAGGTCCGCGTGCTGCTGGACTTCGGCGGCAACACCGAACTGCTGCATCTGGCGGAGTCCGTCACCGCGGCCGAGCTCTGGATTGCGCGGGAGGGGTATCGCAACGCTCGGATCGAGATCGTCGGTGCCGAGGACGGCGATAGGGCAGGGGGCGCGGACCTGGCCGCCTGAGTCCTGACACTGCGTGAGGGGCCTACCCATGTGCGGGCCCCTCACCGACCACATGAACCTCGTCCCGCGATGCCGCGGGGCGCAGAATTATCCATCCCCCAATTCGGAGGTTTTCAACCAAGAGCATTGCCGGCAGGCTGACGGCGTTAGAAACATCAGCGGGACAATTGGCTCCAGTCGTCAGGGCACCATCCCCCGCTCGCCATTCCCTTCCTTGCCCCGAATCCTGTCTTCGAGATCAACCCGCAAGGGGTCGGACTACGGGCGAGCCCGTGCCGCCGGGCGGATTCGGACGAGCCGAACGCACCCGGTGATGTCAGCCAGTCTTCGGGCCTGCGGGGTCCTGTCGTGCGGGGGATGGTCCCCCGCCTCCAAGACAGGAGCCAAACAGATGTCCCGCAAAGATGCTCACGCCTTCGCAGCCTCCCTCGCCGCAACGCTCATGGTCTCAATCGTCGTCTTCCAGGCAAGGGATGGAACCTTCGGTGCCGTCCCCGCCGATGAGATCGACGGCGACGAGGTTCAAGTGGTCGCTGAGGTCGACCCGTGGGCATAAGGCCCACGGTTTTTGTCGAGGGCTCGGCGACGGGGCAGGGCCCCCGATCCGGGCCTGTCGCCTGTACGCTGTTCCAGCTGACCGGCAGAATGTGCCGACGATGGTCGGCATGGCGATCCTGACACGATTGAAGCACACGCCTCGGCACTCGGCGTCTCTATCGGCATTATCCGTCAGTGAGGGCGCCGTGAAAGCTGCTTGATCATGGATGGGCTTCGTCGGAAGCTGTCGCGTGTCAGGTTGAGGGCCCATCGCATGCTATATAAATCATTGATTTCATTATATGGATCATCGCTGGCGGGTAAATCGGCTCCCACTGACGACTTGGTCTGGCACTTCACGCCGTCCGAAGACTTGAAACTATTTCGCGAGTATGCGCTCGAGGCTTTGCAACAGGCCAAGGTGTATCTGCTTGATCACTTGGCAGCAGCCTATGCCGATACGCTTCATGACGCTGTTGCCAAACAGGCCGCCGAAACCGGTTTGCCGGCGATGGCTATTCTTGGTGAGGTGAAACTACCTGCTGACGTCGTTTGGGTAGAGTTCGACGATCGAGAGCTGGGCGTTGCACGCTTCGAACGCGCTTCACCGGTGACCAAGCATGACGACAAGCCATCGGGCACTGGCTTGCGCGGCTACCTCCTTGATGACCGCAACGATGGCCATCTGCGGATCACGATGTTCCATCGCCGCGAAAATTCGCGTGTCGTCGACCCGATCTGCGCTCTGCTTGTCAAGCGCACGCCAACGGGAGAGCT
>JAJNPS010000038.1 GCA_021155205.1 Rhodobacterales bacterium | reverse complement strand
TAGCCCGGATTTTTCGCGGAATGCCCATGTGGCTGGGTGTTGATACGCGAAAGTGCCTGTCCTGCAATGGATAATTGGACTTCTCTAGGGTTCAATCGTCCAGCGGGGAGGCACTTCGCAAGTGAAGGATATCGCGGCGGGGTGGCGGGTTAAAGTATCGGGCGACGGCCGTGGGGTGGTGTCGCATGCGGGGATGGGGCTGCTGCGGGAGTTGGCTGATCTGACCGGGCTGTCCGCGCAGGTCACGGAGGTTTTGGCCGATACCTACAAGGGGCCGTGGATGTACGCCCCGGGTGCGGTGTTCGCCGATCTGGCTGCGGCGGTGGCTGACGGGGCGGACTGCATCGACGGGATCGGCCAACTGTGCGGGGATCGCGAGCATGTGTTCGGGGCGAAGGCCTCCACGACAACGATGTGGCGACTGGTCGATGAGCGTATCGACGCCGCCCACTTGCCGAAGGTACGTAGCGCCCGCGCCGCCGCACGGGCGGCGGCCTGGGCAGCCGGAGCTGCCCCGCCGGCCGGTCAGCCTCTCTACATCGACATGGACGCCACTCTGGTCATCGACCATTCCGACAACAAACAGGATGCGGCGCCGACATGGAAGAAGTCCTTCGGCCACCACCCGCTGCTGGCGTTTCTGGACCGTCCGGAGATCGCCGGCGGGGAGGCGTTGGCCGGGTTGCTGCGCAAAGGCAACGCGGGGTCCAACACCGCTGCTGACCACACCACGGTCCTGGAACAGGCGTTGGATTCGTTGCCTGCCGACTGGCGTCCTGACCCCGACAATCCGGGCGCACCGGCGGTGGTGGTGCGCTCGGACTCAGCTGGGGCCACCCATAAGTTCGCCCAGGTCTGCCGCGATCGCGGTGTCGGGTTCTCTTTCGGGTTTCCCGTTGATGCCCGGGTCTGGGACGCCGTGGACACCCTCAACCTCGCCCAGGGCTGGTACCCGGCGATTGACTCCAGCGGCGAGATCCGCGACGGGGCGTCGGTGGCCGAGGCCACCAGTCTGGTCAACCTGTCGACCTGGCCCGCCGGGACCCGGCTGGTGCTGCGCAAGGAGAGGCCGCACCCCGGGGCGCAGCTGCGGTTCACCGACATTGACGGCATGCGGGTGACCGCGTTCATCACCGACACCGCCCCCGGTGCCGTGCCCGGGCAGTTGGCCGGCCTGGAACTGCGGCATCGCCAGCACGCCCGCGTCGAGGACCGCATCCGCGAGGCCAAAGCCGCAGGCCTGGCCAACCTGCCCTGTCACGATTTCCAGTCCAACGCCGCCTGGCTGGAGATCATCCTGGCCGCCGCCGACCTGGTTGCCTGGGCCCAACTAATCGGATTCACCGACAGCCCTGAGTTGGCCCGCTGCGAGATCAACGCCTTCCGCTACCGGGTCCTGCACGTCGCGGCCCGCATCACCCGCGGTGCCCGCCAACTCCGCCTACGTATCGACGCCACCTGGCGCTGGGCCGGGGCCATCGCGACCGCCTGGCAGCGCATCCGCGCCGCCTTCCCCTGACAACTCAAACCCCGCCCCGACGACCCGAAAGACCACACCGGCCCCAGGAAAGCCCGCCCACCCCGGCGACACGGGACAGTCAAACACGCTCCAACCCCAAAACCACTACCGCTCAAAGAATTTCAGGATTGCACGCCACCGAACCCCACCGGCACGAAAAATCGAGG
>JAJNPS010000034.1 GCA_021155205.1 Rhodobacterales bacterium | reverse complement strand
GGCTCTTCGTCATGAAGCGGGGGTAGCGGTCGTGCGCCAGGGTTTGTGGCCGCCGGCGGCGAGCAGGATGCGGAGTCGGTAGTTGTTGAAGTTGCGGAATCCGTGGGCGAGTCGGCGGGTCTTTTCGATGATGAGGTTGATCGCTTCGGTGCCGCCGTTGGAGACGCCGCCGGTGTCGAAGTAGGCCAGGAACTGTTGTCGCCAGTTCCGCAGGGTCCGGCCGAGGCGGGCGATCTCGGGGATCGGGCAAGTGTGGAAGCCGTCGAGGATCTGCTCGGCGATGAGGCGTCCGTCTGCTGCCCGGTCCTGGTGATAGACGGAACGCAGCTGCTGGTAGCAGTGCCAGGCGATCTCGACCTCGCAGGTCGGGTCGCCGGCGACCAGCGCGGCGCGGAGGCGGGCGTGTTGCCGTTCGGTGAGGTGTTCGGCTCCGTGGCGCAGCAGCCCGCGGATGGCGTAGAGCGGGTCGCCCTTCCGGCCGCGATGGCCGAGGGTGTCCTGTTGGACGCGTTGCCGGACCTCGTCGAGGGCCTTCACCCCGAGCCGGACGACGTGAAATGCGTCGAGCACCGCGACCGCGTCGGGCAGTTCGTCACGGATGGCGTTGGCGTAGCCGCGGAACGGGTCCAACGCGGCATGCTCGACCGTCGGCACGAATCCTTCAGGTGTGGTGCGCAGCCAGGCGGCGTAGGCGGTGCCGGACCGGCCGGGAACCACATCGAGCAGGCGGGCCCGCACCTGCCCGTGTTCGTCGCGGGTCAGATCGACCATCGAGGTCACCGCCCGGTCGTAGCCGCGCCGGGACGGCTTCCAGATGTGCTCATCGACGCCGAGGGTGACCACCCCGCCGAGCCGATCAGGATCATCGAGGCCATCACCGGCGTGCTGAGCGATCGCCCGCCAGAGTGTATGCCAGCCGACCCGCAACCGCCGGGCCAGCGCCGCGACGGTTGTGTCGTCCGTTTGCAGCATCCCGACAGCCCAGCCGACCGCTCGAGCCGTGACCTTCGCCCGCGCCATCGCGAACGGGTGCGTCTCGGAGAACGTCCTCACCGAGCAGCCGCCTTCGTGGCATCGCCAGAGCCGCTTGGACCAGCGCACCCGCACCGGCAGCCCGAACGCCGGAGCGTCCGCAAGCTCATGCACCCGCCGCCCCCGCCCCTCCGCAAGGACCCCGCAACCCGGGCAGCCGACCGCGTCATGGCCCGTCTCGATGTCGAGGACGAGCACGTCAGCGCGCGCGACGACCCCGGTCACATGGAACCCGTCGATCGCGAACACGGCGCAAGCAGACGCGCACGAAGCGCACCCAGAAATAGAGTGAGACACGTCGAGGTCTTTCCGTTGGAGGAGTGTAGGAACTCCCATCGTGGAAGACCTCGACCCCCACCCCCGACCGCCACGCCCGCGACCCTCACCCCCGCTTCATGACGAAGAGCC
>JAJNPS010000047.1 GCA_021155205.1 Rhodobacterales bacterium | reverse complement strand
CCCTCGAGGAACGGGCCAACCGCATCATCGCCATGGTGCGGGCCAGGGTCGAGCATCCGTTCCGGGTGATCAAGCGCCAGTTCGGCCACGTGAAGACCCGCTACCGCGGCCTCGCCAAGAACCGCGCCCAGGCGCGCGCTGTTCGCGCTCGGCAACCTGTTTCTGGTGCGGGGGAGGCTGATGACATGAGGACGAGTCTGCCTGGAAGCTGCCAGCCCGCGCCTCGGGCGGGCCACAAACGGCGAAATCCGCATCCAGAGCGACGTCTGCCGACACAGAAGGCGATCAAGCAGCCATGTCGGCCAAGCCGAGGCCGTTGATCAGATGTTCCTTGAGAAGGCGGCCGGCATTGATCCGATCGGGGCCGTGTGGCGCCTTCCCGGGGATTGCAGCACAAGCAAAGTCCGCTGCACCGAGAAAGCGGTCGCCTGATTGCACCGGTTCTATTTCGCAGATCAGGCATGCCGGCATGCACAGAATAGGGCTGTGCGTTGCTTGTCGGGCGGATATGGATATGGTGATGCTGGCGAACGGCGCGCACAAGGAGGTGCCGCCGAGGCAAGTCGGCACGAGACACGTGCCTTGGGAGGAGAACGAGAATGAAGCACACGCTTTTGGGCGTCTTTCTGGTTGGCGCATTGACCGGTCCAGCACTGGCTGCGGAATACACGATCATGGCACCGGCGGCACCG
This sequence comes from Rhodobacterales bacterium, assembly GCA_021155205.1. Lineage (GTDB taxonomy): Bacteria > Pseudomonadota > Alphaproteobacteria > Rhodobacterales > Rhodobacteraceae > JAJNPS01. Next base: position 251,266 of record JAJNPS010000047.1, on the reverse strand, counting down.
GGTGGCGGCTGGGACAGCACCGCAAGGTCCATGCAGGAAGTGCTGCAGGCAGAGGGCATTTCACCTTCGGTTCAGGTGCAGAACGTGCCCGGCGCGGGCGGAACGGTCGGCCTGGCACAGTTCGCCGCGTCCACATCGGGGGATCCGGGCCAACTGATTGTCGGCGGCTATGTGATGGTTGGCGCGATCCTGACCAACGATGCGCCGGTGTCGCTGGCCGATGTCACCCCGATCGCGCGGCTGACCGGCGAGGCGGTGGGCATCGCGGTTCCCGCCGCCAGCCCGATCAAGAACATCAACGAGCTGGTCGAGTTGATGAAGGCCGATCCGGGTGCGGTGTCCTGGGCGGGCGGTTCGGCGGGTGGCGTCGACCACATCACCGTCGGCCTTCTTGCCAAGGCGGCCGGCATTGATCCGGCCAAGATCAACTACGTCGCCTTCTCCGGCGGCGGCGAGGCGCTGGCGGCGGTTCTCGGCAACCAGGTCACGGCGGGCATTTCCGGCGTGGGTGAATTCCTGCCGCAGGTCGAAGCGGGCACCATGCGGATGCTCGCGGTTTCGACCGCCGAGAAATGGCCGGGGACCGATGCGCCGACGCTGATGGAATCGGGCTATGACGTGAACGTGCAGAACTGGCGCATGGTCGCAGCGGCACCGGGCCTGACGGCCGAACAGAAGGCCGCCGTGGCTGCGGACATCGACAAGATGGTGAACTCGGCAGGCTGGAAAGCAGTGCTGGAAACCAAGGGCTGGGCCAACACCTATCTGACGGGTGCCGACTTCGATGCACAGCTTGCCAAGGAGATCGAGGCAACCTCTGCCATCCTGAAAGATATCGGTCTGGTCAAGTGACCGGGCGCGATCTTGACTCCAGGCGTCGCCCCGATGGGGCGACGCTGACCATCGCGGCGGTGCTGGCAGGTCTGGGCGTGCTGCTGATCTGGGAGGGCGGCAGGATCCCGGAAAAGGGCGGCTATGCCGGTATCGGCTCGGGCGACCTGCCGGTCTTTGTCGGCGCCGGGCTTGTGCTGTTGGGGCTGGCCCATGCGGTCAAGGCTCTGCGCGGGCAGTCGCAGGATCAGGACATTGTCGCGACGGCAGACCGGCACCTTGCCATGCCCGTGCTGATGATCGTGGCCGGTCTATTCCTGCAGTTGATCCTGCTGAAGCCCTTGGGATTTTCCATTGCCACGGGCCTGCTGTTCGCCTGCACGACCGCCGCCTTCGGCAAGCGCAATCTGGCGCTGACGTTGCCGATTGGCCTGGTGTTTGCGCTGGTGGTCTATGGCGTGTTCGACGGATTGCTGCAGTTGAAGTTGCCGGCGGGATTTCCCGAGACCCTGATCTTCGGGAGTTAGCATGACCACTTTCGACTTTCTGCTGCAGGGCCTGGCCGTCGCGCTTGATCCGATGATCCTGATCTATGCCCTGATTGGGGTCACGCTGGGCACCGCGGTCGGCGTGCTGCCCGGCATCGGCCCCGCGCTGACCGTGGCGCTGCTTTTGCCGGTGACGTATCGGCTTGACCCTGCGGGGTCGCTGATCATGTTCGCGGGCATCTATTACGGCGGCATGTATGGCGGGTCTACGACGTCGATCCTGCTGAACACGCCGGGGGAAAGTGCCTCCATCGTCACCGCGCTTGAGGGCAACAAGATGGCCCGCGCGGGCCGGGGCGGGCCTGCGCTGGCGACGGCCGCGATCGGCTCGTTCGTGGCTGGGCTGATCGCCACGCTCGCGCTGGCGTTTCTTGCGCCCCATGTCGTCAAGCTGGCCCTCATCTTTGGTCCGCGCGAGTATTTTGCCCTGATGGTTCTGGCTTTCGTCACCGTCTCGGCCGCCTTCGGCGACAGCACGTTGAAAGGGCTGACCTCGCTGTTCATCGGCCTTGCGCTGGCCCTTGTCGGCATCGACCAGCTAACCGGCCAGACCCGATTGGCATTCGGCGTGCCGCAACTGCTTGATGGCGTCGAAGTGACCACCCTTGCCGTCGCGCTTTTTGCAATTGGCGAGGCGTTGTTTGTTGCTTCGCAGGCGAATACGGTCAAGGAAACCATCGAGGCGGTCAAGGGTTCGGTCTGGATGACGCGCGCCGACTGGGCGCGGTCGTGGAAGCCCTGGCTTCGCGGCACGCTGATCGGTTTTCCGATCGGCGCGATGCCCGCCGGTGGCGCCGAGATCGGCACCCTGCTGTCCTATGCAACCGAAAAGCGGCTTGCCAGGAACCCCGAAGAGTTCGGCCATGGCGCGATCGAGGGCGTGGCCGGTCCGGAGGCCGCCAACAACGCCTCCGCCGCCGGAACGCTGGTCCCGCTTTTGACGCTGGGCCTGCCGACCTCGGCAACCGCCGCGATCCTGCTGGCGGGTTTCCAGCAATTCGGGCTGCAACCGGGACCCCTTCTGTTTGCGACCTCGCCAAAGCTGGTCTGGGGACTGATCGCCAGCCTGCTGATCGCCAATGTCATGCTTCTGGTGCTGAACCTGCCGCTGATCCGGCTGTGGGTGAAGTTGCTGACCATCCCGCGGCCCTGGCTTTATGCCGGGATCCTGCTGTTTGCGACGCTGGGCACCATCGGGGTGAATCCGTCGCCGGTCGAACTGTCCATGTTGCTGGTCTTTGGCGTGATGGGCTTTCTGATGCGCGTGTACGGCTATCCGATCGCGCCGGTCGTGGTGGGGCTGATCCTTGGCCCGATGGCCGAGCAGCAGTTGCGCCGGGCGCTCTCGATCAGTCAGGGCGACTGGACGACGCTGATCGGAACCCCGATTTCAGCCGGGCTGCTGCTGGTTGCGATGCTGGCGCTTGTTGTTCCTGCCGTGCTGCGCTGGCGTGGCAAGGGAGCCGTCCTTTCGCAGATCGCAAACTCCGAGGACTAGCATTGCCCCTGCCGGGCACGGGTGCCGACCGCCCTACTTTTGCGTATTCGACGAAACGCCCACCTGCGCCGGGCGCAGCAGCCGGTCGTGCAGCATGAAGCCTTCGGCCATCACCTGGATGACGTCGCCGGCCTTGGTCCCCGGCAGAGGGGCCTCGAACATCGCCTGGTGCATCTGGGGGTCGAACGCGTCGCCGATGGCGGGCGAGACGGTGGTGACGCCGTGCCTGGCAAGCACTTGAGTGAGTTCGCGCAGGGTCAGTTCCACCCCTTCGATCAGGGCGGCGGCGTCCTTGCGGGTCTGATCGGTGGCAACCGACAGGGCGCGGGTCAGGTTGTCATGGACCGGCAGCAGGTCGCGGGCAAGGCGGGTACTGCCGTATTGTTCCGCCTCGCGACGGTCGCGGTCGGCCCGCTTGCGGGCGTTTTCGGCGTCGGCAAGCGCGCGCATGAAGCGGTCGCGCATGTCGTCGCGTTCGGCGCGAAGGGCCTCCAACTCGTCTTCGTTGACGGGCAGCACTTCGGTATGCGGCTCAACGGGTTCGGGGTCGTGCGTCAGGTCGGCGTCGGTCTTTGCGTTCGTCATTCTTCATCCTCTGCCCCAGTCGGACAGGGTGCGTCCAACCAATTGGGCCGTGTAATCCACCACGGGCACGATGCGCCCATAATTCAGACGGGTCGGGCCGATCACACCGACCGCGCCCAGAATTTTCCCGTCGGCGTTCATATAGGGAGAGACGACCAGAGAGGAACCCGAAAGTGAGAAAAGCTTGTTCTCGGAGCCAATAAAAATGCGCACCCCTTCGCCCTCTTCGGCAAGGTCGAGGAAATCGGCAATGTCACGCTTGCGTTCGAGGTCGTCAAAGAGCGTGCGGATGCGGTCAATGCTGCTGCTGTCGGTGTCGCCGCCCAGAAGATTCGAGGTGCCGCGCACGATCAGGCGCTCGGCCCGGTCGCCGGGATTTTCCCATGAGGCGAGGCCGCTTTCGACAAGCTCGCGCGCCAGGCTGTCGATTTCCCGCCGCCGGGCGACAATCTCGCGGCCGACGACCGAGCGCAGTTCGCCCAGGCTTTTGCCTTCGGCCACGGCATTGAGGAAATTCGCAGCTTCGCGCATGGACGATGGGGTCTGGCCGGGGGGCGGCACGAAAAAGCGGTTCTCCACCCGGCCATCGGCGAAAACAAGGACGACAAGCGCGCGATCGGCGGCGAGGCTGACAAATTCGATATGGCGGATCGGCGCATCGTATTTCGGGGCAAGGACAACGCTGGCCCCGCGGGTGATGCCGGAGAGTACGGAGCCGATCTGGTCCAGAAGCGCGGGCACATCACCGGGGCCGGGGGCAACGCTGGCCTCGATCTTTTCGCGGTCCTGCAGCGGCACCGCGCCGACCTCCAAGAGGCCATCGACGAACATGCGCAGGCCCAGTTGCGTGGGGATGCGACCGGCCGAGACGTGGGGGCTGTCAAGAAGGCCGAGAAACTCGAGATCCTGCATGACATTGCGTATGGTGGCAGCGCTGATCCGTTCGGACAGGTTGCGCGACAGCGTGCGCGAGCCAACCGGATCGCCGGAGGCCAGGTACCCTTCGACCACACGGCGAAACACTTCGCGGGTGCGGGTGTTCATGTCGTCGAGGATTCGGGTTGTTTCGCTCATCCGCGCTGTCCCTTTCCGGCGATTGGCGACTTTAGGGAATTCAGGCCGCCAGCGTCAATCAGGCTTGCATCCCGACACCCGCCCTGCCTATCTGCCGCCTGACAGTCAGATGGGGAATTGCCATGCGTCCTTCGGGCAGGAAACTAGACGAAATGCGCGGCATTTCCATCGAAACCGGCGTCATCAAGCACGCGGAGGGCTCGTGTCTGATCAAGGTTGGCGACACGCATGTCCTGTGCACCGCCTCGGTCGAGGACAAGCCGCCTCCATTCCTGAAGAACACCGGCCTTGGCTGGGTCACGGCGGAATACGGCATGCTGCCGCGCGCCACGCACTCGCGCAACCGGCGCGAGGCCGCAGCAGGCAAGCAGTCGGGCCGAACGCAGGAAATTCAACGGCTTATAGGTCGATCGCTGCGCGCGGCTGTTGATCGGTCGGCTTTGGGCGAGCGTCAGATCGTGATCGACTGCGATGTCGTGCAGGCCGATGGCGGAACCAGATGCGCCTCGATCACCGGGGGTTGGGTCGCATTGCGGCTGGCGGTGAACCAGATGCTGAAGGCGGGCACGATCGTGTCGGACCCCATCATCGACAATGTCGCTGCCGTGTCTTGCGGGCTTTATGCCGGGCAAACGGTCCTCGACCTCGACTATGCCGAGGATTCGCAGGCTGGAACGGATGGTAACTTTGTCCTGACCGGGCGTGGGCGCATGATTGAGCTGCAGATGTCCGCCGAGGGTGCCACATTCTCGCGCGCGGAGATGGGCGAGATGCTGGATCTGGCCGAGGCGGGCGTCGCGGCCCTGGTTTCGGCACAGAACGCGGCAGTCGGATAATCCGGAAATGCGGCTGCGTCGGGGTGACAGGCTTCTTCTGGCGACCCACAATGCGGGCAAGCTGGAGGAATTGCGCGCCCTGCTTGCCCCCTATGGTGTTGAGGCGACGGGCGCTGCGGCGCTTGGCCTGCCCGAACCCGTCGAGACGGAATCCAGCTTTGTCGGAAATGCACGGATCAAGGCGCGTGCAGCCGCGCGCGCCAGCGGGATGACGGCGCTGGCGGACGATTCCGGGATTTCGGTTGACGCGCTGGATGGAGCGCCGGGGGTCTACACCGCCGATTGGGCCGAAACGCCCAGGGGTCGCGATTTTCAGATGGCGATGGAAAAGACCTGGGGCCTGCTGGAGGAGCGCCGCGCGTCATATCCGCGGCGCGCGCAGTTCCGCTCGACGCTGGTTCTTGCACATCCGGATGGGCAGGATGCCGTTTTCGAAGGTGTCGTGCATGGACAGGTCATTTGGCCTATGCGCGGAACGATGGGCCATGGCTATGATCCGATGTTTCAACCCGACGGCTACACCGTCACCTTTGCCGAGATGGACCCGCAGGCGAAGAACCGGATTAGCCATAGGGCCGAAGCCTTCGCGAAATTTGTCAGGGAGTGTCTGGAATGAAACGCATCTCAACAGGATCGCCGTTCGAGGCGACCATGGGCTATTCCCGCGCGGTGGTGAAGGGCGGCTGGTGCTTTGTCTCGGGCGTCACCGGTTATGACTATGCAACGATGAAGATGCCGGACAGCGCACTTGATCAGGCGCGCAATTGTTTTCGCACCATCGCATCGGTCCTGACCGAAGCGGGGTTTACCATGCACGACATCGTGCGTGTGCAGTACACCCTGACCAATGCAAGCCTTGTCGACGCGGTCCTGCCTGCACTGAGTGAAGCGCTGGGAAAGGTTCGCCCTGCCGCGACAATGGTCATCGCCGGCCTGATCCGGCCGGAGATGCTGATCGAGATCGAAGTCACGGCGTTTCGGGGCTGATGGGTGGCGACGCCCGTTCCAGGCGGCTTTGGTCTTTACCTTCACTGGCCGTTTTGCCAGTCGAAATGCCCTTATTGTGATTTCAACAGCCATGTCAGTGCGACGATCAACCACGATCACTGGCGCGTCGCCTATCTGAGCGAGATCGACCGCGCGGGTCGCGAGACTGCGGGGCGTCTGCTTGAGACGGTCTATTTCGGCGGTGGGACGCCGTCGCTGATGGATCCCGATGTCGTCGGTGCCATCCTTGACCGCATCCGCGCCACCTGGCCGATGGTCAATGACCCCGAAATTACGCTGGAGGCCAACCCGTCCTCGGTCGAGGCGGGCCGCTTTCGCGCCTATGCCGCAGCGGGCGTGAACCGCGTGTCCATGGGCATCCAGGCGTTGAACGACGAGGATCTGAAGCGGCTTGGCCGTCTGCACACTGCGCGCGAGGCACGCGTGGCGTTTGACGTGGCGGCGGGTGTTTTCGGACGGACAAGCCTTGACTTGATCTACGCGCGGCAGGATCAGACCCTCGCGATCTGGGCGGATGAGTTGTCGGCTGCGCTGGATTGGGCGGGCGACCATTTGTCCCTTTACCAGCTGACGATCGAGCCGGGGACAGCCTTTGGCGACCGGCATGCCAAAGGGGGACTCAAAGGGTTGCCCGGCGAAGACCTTTCAGCAGATATGTATATGAAAACAAACGATATTTGTGAGGCCGCGGGCCTTCATGCCTATGAGGTCTCGAACTATGCGCGGCCAGGCGCGGAGTCGCGGCACAATCTGATCTACTGGCGGGGCGGCGACTACGTCGGCATCGGGCCCGGCGCACATGGTCGCCTGACACTGGACGGGGGGCGCCATGCGACGGAAACGCCGTTGAAACCGCAGGTCTGGCTGAACGCCGTGCTGAAGAATGGTTCGGGAGAGGCGTCAAGAGCGGCTCTAACACAGCAGGAATGGGGTCAGGAGTACCTGATGATGGGGCTGCGGACGGCGGAAGGTGTCAATATCAGTCGCCACAGAGAGGTCACTGGCGCGGCGCTCGACCCGGACGCGGTGTCGGAACTGACCGGCCTTGGCCTGCTTGATCTGACGGGTGACAGTCTTTGCGCGACGTCAGACGGTCGGCTGGTGCTGAACGCCGTCTTGCGCCGTCTGATGCGCGGCGATTAGCCTACATCGCGTCGAGGGCCGGAAGCATTGACAGGCCCCGACAAAGCCGGTCCAGGTCGTCCAGTGTATTGTAGCGGATCGACATCACGCCGGTCGATCCACCGATTTCATGCGCGATCTGGACCGACATCCCGAGATTTGCCGACAGGTCAGCCTCCAGCGCGCGGGTGTCTGCGTCCTTGTCCTGTACCCGGGCCGTCCGGCGCGCACGGGCATCGCGGGTCGGCTGGGCGGTGCGGGCGAGCGATTCGGTTTCCCGCACCGACAGCCCGCGATCCAACACGATCTGCGCAAGCTCCAGCGGATTGGGGCTGGTGATCAGCGCGCGGGCGTGACCGGCGGAAAGTCGGCCCTGCCGGACCATGTCCTGCACGCCATCAGGCAAGGTCAGAAGGCGCAGGAGGTTTGCGATATGGCTGCGGCTTTTGGACAGCGCCTCGGCCATGCGTTCCTGGGTATGGCCAAAGCGGTCCATGAGTTGACGAAAGCCCATCGCCTCTTCGATGGCATTCAGATCTTCGCGCTGGATGTTTTCGATGATCGCGATTTCCAGCACTTCTGTATCGTCCAGATCTCGGGAAATCACCGGCAATTCATGGACTTGTGCCATTTGCGCCGCGCGCCAGCGACGTTCTCCCGCGACGATTTCATAGGTGCCGTCGCGGCCTGAGGGCCGCACGATCAGGGGCTGGAGCACGCCCTTGGCCCGGATCGACGCTGACAGGTCTTCCAGAGCCGCAGGATCGAAGTCACGCCGGGGTTGCAGCGGGTTGGCGCGCAGTTTTTCGATGGGCACAAGCGTTGTAATCTTGCGCAACTGGTCGCTGCCGGCTGCGGTCCCACCCAAGGCGACATCCGCCATCAGCGCGGAAAGCCCGCGGCCGAGTCCGCGCTTTTCAGGTTTCTGCTCCATTATCCGTGAACCTCGGCTTTTGTTGGAAGGAGTTGATGGCGCGCTGCTAGTTCAGCCGAAAGCGCGCGGTAAGCCATCGCGCCACGCGAGGATGAATCGTACGTCAGCACGGGCAGAGCGAAGGAGGGCGCCTCGCTGATGCGAACCGCGCGCGGGATGACCGTCTTGAATACGAGGTCGCCCAAGGCGGCACGGACATCCGCCTCGACCTGCTGCGACAGGCGGTTGCGGCTGTCGGACATGGTCATCGCGATGCCTTCGATCCGCAGGTCGGGGTTGGCGGTCTGCCGGATCTCACGGATCGTGAGCATCAGTTGCGACAAGCCTTCAAGCGCAAAGAACTCCGCCTGCAGCGGAACCAGCACTGAATGGCAGGCGATGAGCGCATTCACGGTCAACAGGCTAAGCGACGGCGGGCAATCGATCAGGATCACGTCGAACCCGAACGGCTCCATCGCTGGTTGCCGCAGTGCATCATGCAACAGAAAGCTCCGCCTCTCGTTCGACACCAGTTCCATATCGGCGGACGATAGGTCAGAATTCGACGGCGCGATCATGACGCCGGGTGTGGCGGTCTGAAGGATGACATCCCCCAGCGGGGCTTCGTCAAACAGCAGGTCATATGTTGTGCGCTGACGCTGGGCGGCGCCTATTCCCAATCCGGTTGAGGCGTTTCCCTGCGGATCAAGGTCAATCAGCAGCACCCGCGATCCAAGCTCCGCCAGACCTGCGGAGAGGTTAATCGCTGTCGTGGTCTTGCCAACGCCGCCCTTCTGATTCGCGACTGAGATGATTCTCGGAGCGGGCTTGCGCGACTGGTCAGGCACGGCGTATATCCTTGATTTTCAACAGCGCTGCGGCGTCACGGGTCACGCTTGGCGTGTCCTCGACGTCGAAATGCCACGTCTTGCGCGCAGTTGCAATCTCGGCACGATATGTTTCGCCCTTTGGGAAAAGCGCAATTCCGTCCGTCGCAAGATGTCGCTCAGCCATCCCCAGGAGCCTGTCTAGGGGAGCAAGAGCCCGCGCAGAAACAACATCTGCCTTAAGCGGCGGCACACTTTCTATTCGCGCGGCCACAACAGTTGCAGAAAGGCGCTGTTCTGCAACAATCATGCGCAGAAACGTGGCTTTTCTCTTGTCGGATTCAACTAGCGTGAACCGGATGTCTGGCCGAATGTCCCGGGCAATGATCGCAATCACGATTGCCGGAAAACCGCCGCCGCTTCCAAGATCAGCCCAGATTCTGTCGGATGAGCGTGCGTGATCAAGGAGTTGCGCGCTGTCCAGCAAATGCCGAGCATGCAGATCGGCAATAGTGCCGCGCGAAACAAGATTTATCTTCACCGTCCATAAGGCAACGCGATCCAAAAAGGCCCCAAGCCGCGCCTCTGTTTCACGTGAAACACCCATGCTTTTCGGAAGAAGCCCACGCCCGCCCGTCATCTGCTGGCGCGCGCCTGAAGACTGCTCCGCATGTTGGCCAAGAGAAGCGTAAGTGCGGCGGGCGTCATTCCCTCCATGCGTGCGGCCTGTGCGAGATTGCCGGGACGCACCAGACGAAGCCTTGCCTTGATCTCATTCGACAACCCCGAAAGACCGTCATAGTCGAAATCCGCGGGAATCAGAAGCGCCTCGTCCCGCTTCAGTGCTGCCACATCGGCGCTCTGGCGATCCTGATAGGGAGCATACAGCGCATCAATCGAGATCTGGCGCTGCGTTCCGGGGTCAATTATGCGAAACTCTGGAACCAATTTTGCGATCTCCTCAGTCGTCACCCCTGCGAGCCCAAGGAGCGCAAACGCCGAGCGCGGCTGACCATCCTGACTGACCTGAATATCTTGCGCCGCCAACTCTTTCGGTGAGAAGACCGCCGCCCGCAGTAAAGCGGTGCCGCGCGCAACTTCTGCAGCCTTGTTGGAGTACGCCTCCCATCGGGCGTCACCAATGCAGCCGATCCTGCGGCCCATCGCCGTCAGTCGTTGATCGGCGTTGTCCGCCCGCAAGGACAGCCGAAACTCGGCACGTGACGTAAAAATTCGATACGGCTCGGTGACTCCGCGCGTGGTAAGGTCATCTATCAGCACGCCAATGTAGCTGTCGCCCCGGCCAAAAACCGCACGGTCAAGGTCTAGCGCTGCTGCCGCCGCGTTGAGGCCCGCAACCATGCCCTGCGCTGCGGCTTCTTCATAGCCTGTCGTGCCGTTGATCTGGCCAGCAAAGAAGAGGCCTTCTTGACCAATAACAGACAGTGTCGGTGAAAGGCCGCGCGGATCGAAATAGTCGTACTCGATAGCGTAGCCCGGCTGCAGAATTTTAGCCGATTCAAGCCCATGAATGGTTCGGACATAGGCCAGTTGGACCTCGGCTGGGAGAGATGTTGAGATGCCGTTAGGATAGACCGTCGAATCGTCAAGCCCCTCCGGCTCAAGATAGACCTGGTGGCCGCTTTTGTCTCCAAACCGCACGACCTTGTCCTCGATCGACGGGCAGTAGCGCGGACCCACGCCGTCTATGTGGCCACCGTACATCGCGGACAAGGTTATGTTCTTGCGAACGATTTCGTGCGTTTCTTCATTTGTCGTGGTCACGCCGCAAGAGATCTGACGGCACTCTGGGCTTGCGCTCAGAAAGGACAGCATGACGGGGCATTCGTCACCCGGCTGCATATCGACACTTTTCCAGTTGATCGTCGCGCCGTCCAGGCGAGGCGGCGTTCCCGTCTTGAGCCTGCCACGATGCAAGCCCATGTCAGCTAGAAAATGCGCGAGGTAGACGCTGGCCGCATCGCCCGCCCGCCCGCCGGGTTGCTTTTGGTCTCCGACGTGAATCACACCATTCAAAAAAGTCCCCGCCGTCACAACAACGGCGCGCGCCATCAGGGTGGTGCCCGATGCAAGGGTGACGCCCGTCACGCGGTGACTGTCCATCAATAGGCTGGACACCTCTCCTGCGACCACGTCAAGCCCGGGCTGCGTCGCGATCACTTGCTGCATCTCGCGCCGATAGGCTGCGCGGTCAATTTGGGCGCGCGGGCCTTGGACGGCCGGGCCCTTGCTGCGGTTAAGCAGCCGAAACTGTATCCCCGCACGGTCGGCCACGCGCCCCATGACTCCATCCAACGCGTCGATTTCACGAACAAGGTGCCCTTTCCCCAATCCCCCTATCGCGGGATTGCATGACAGCACACCTATGGTTTCGCGACGCATTGTGATAAGCGCCGTGCGGGCGCCACGACGCGCCGAAGCACAGGCAGCCTCGACCCCAGCATGCCCGCCGCCGACCACCACAACATCGTATTGTTTCACGTGAAACTCCTACTTTCCGATGCAAAAGCTGGAAAAGATCTGATCAAGCAAATCTTCCACGCCCAATTTTCCAACGAGCTTGTCTAGGGCGGTCGCGGCGGAGCGAAGATCGTCAGCAACAATTTCCAGCTTTGCTTCGCCTTGCAATAGCGCAACTGCCGCAGATTCCAAAGCCCGCAGCGCACTCTCAAGAGCGACACGGTGGCGCGCGCGTGTAGCGGTGCCCGCGCCGGCAACCCGTTTCGACAGTTCAGCACCAAGAGCAGCAAGCAATTCATCGACGCCCGCGCCCGTTATCGCCGATACTGAATATGGCATGTCTGATTTTCCCGGCAGATCGCACTTGCTCCGCACAGTCAGATCGCCCGGTAACAGGCCGGCCCCCGGGGGCGCATCGCCATCAATGAGCAAAAGACGAAGGTCTGCAAGCTCCGCCCGTTCGCGCGCCCGTGCGATGCCAATCGACTCGACGGGGTCTTCGGTATCGCGCAGCCCTGCTGTATCCAGCAACGTCACTGCAAGGCCTCCGATATCCATTCGGACTTCGATCACATCGCGGGTCGTCCCGGCAACGGACGATGTGATCGCCGCCTCTCGACCGGCCAGCCTGTTGAGAAGGCTTGATTTTCCAACATTCGGCGCACCAATAATTGCGACTTCGAAACCGTCGCGAATACGTTCCGCCGCCTGCGCTCCTGCAATCTCGGCAGCAAGGACTTCGCGGGCCTTCTCAAGTTCCGCGCCGATCTCTTGCAAAAGTCCTTCTGGCAAGTCCTCACCGGCAAAATCGATCAGCGCGGCAATCAGCGCCGAAGCACGCAGAAGAGGCGCCTTGATCGCCGCTGCCCTGGCTCCCAGCGATCCGGATAGAACTCGCATTGCCTGCCTGCGCTGCGCCTCGGTTTCGGCGTCGATCAGATCCGCCAGTCCTTCGACCTGGGCAAGGTCCAGCCTGCCGTTGGCAAGAGCGCGCCGGGTGAACTCGCCAGGTTCTGCCATCCGCAGACCAAACGCACCCAGCGCATGTTGCACGGCCGTGACGCAGGCAAGACTGCCATGCAGCTGCAGCTCCGCCATTTCTTCGCCCGTAAAGCTTCTTCCCGCGCCAAACGTCAGCACCAGCGCCTGATCAAGCACTTCGCCTTGCCAGACCAGCATCCGTACTGACGCCCGACGTTCAATCGGCAGCGCGCAAAGGGCGGCTACTGCCGCGTGGGCGCGCGGCCCGGAAATCCGGATCACCGCAACGCCCGCCCTGCCCCTGGCGCTGGCCAAAGCGAAGATCGTGTCCACGAAATCCTCCTGTCGCGCAGCAGCAGTCCGCCTATGTGTTCATGGATTCGAAAAATTCCGAATTGGATTTTGTCTGCTTCAACTTGCCGATCAGGAATTCGATCGCATCCGTCGTCCCCATCGGGTTCAGGATGCGACGCAACACATAGGTCTTCTGCAGGTCCAGCTTGTCCACCAGCAGATCCTCTTTCCTGGTCCCGGACTTCAGGATGTCCATCGCCGGGAACACACGCTTGTCAGCAACCTTGCGGTCCAGCACGATCTCGCTGTTGCCAGTGCCCTTGAATTCTTCAAAGATCACCTCGTCCATCCGGCTGCCGGTATCAATCAGCGCAGTTGCGATGATGGTCAGCGACCCGCCCTCCTCGATGTTCCGAGCGGCGCCAAAGAACCGCTTGGGTCGCTGCAACGCATTCGCATCGACGCCACCTGTCAGAACCTTGCCGCTTGATGGGACAACTGTATTGAAGGCACGTCCAAGTCTTGTGATGGAATCAAGCAGGATCACAACATCTCGCTTATGTTCCACCAGCCGCTTGGCTTTCTCGATAACCATCTCTGCTACCGCCACATGCCGCGTCGCCGGTTCGTCAAACGTCGATGAAACAACCTCACCCCGGACAGACCTTTGCATGTCCGTCACTTCCTCGGGCCGTTCGTCGATCAGCAGCACGATCAGATAGCATTCCGGATGATTGGTCGCGATCGAATGCGCGATGTTCTGCAAAAGCACTGTCTTGCCGGTCCGAGGCGGCGCCACGATAAGCCCGCGCTGGCCTTTGCCGATCGGCGCCACGAGGTCGATGATCCGGGCCGAGCGGTCCTTGATCGTCGGATCCTCGACTTCCATCTTCAGTCGCTCGTCGGGATAAAGTGGCGTAAGGTTGTCGAAATGTACCTTGTGACGCGCCTTCTCGGGATCGTCGAAATTGATCCGCGTGACCTTGGTCATGCAGAAATACCGCTCATTCTCCTTCGGCGCGGCAATCACGCCTTCGATCGTGTCGCCTGTCCGCAGCGAAAACTGCCGCAGGATCTCGGGGCTGACATAGATGTCGTCCGGGCCCGGCAGATAGTTGGCAGATGGGCTGCGCAGGAATCCGAATCCGTCCTGCAGCACCTCCAGCACGCCATCGCCGCCGATTTCCCAGCCTTCCTCGGCATGTTCCTTCAACAGCGAGAACATCATCTCGCCCTTGCGCATCGACGGCGCGTTCTCGATCTCCCACTCTTCGGCCATGGCCAACAGGTCAGCGGGTGTCTTTGCCTTGAGTTCGGCCAGGTTCAAACGTTCAATGGTCATGGAGCATCGGTCCTAAGCGCCCGCCGTCATCGGGGGGTGCCATCAATAGGTGCGTCGGGAAACGCGTCAGCCGGACGGCTACGCCGGAAAATCGCTAGGCGGTGTCACTGGGAAAGTCAACAGTTCAGAACTTGACGATCACGGACAGCACGATGACCAGCAACAGGATCGTCGGTACTTCGTTCATCATCCGGTAGCGGCGACCGGACAGCCTGTTGGTCCCCGCCTCAAAGCCCTTTCGACACGCACCAAGCCACATGTGAAAGCCGGTCATTGCAATCACGGATACGGCCTTTGCCCAGGGCCAGACCATCGACCAGTCGACAATTCCGGGTGTCATCACCAGCATCAGGCCAAGAATCCACGTCGCGATCATCGACGGGGTCATGATTGCTATCAGCAGGCGACGTTCCATCTTCTGGAACATAAGGTCGGTCGGACTGCCGGCCACGACCTCTTCCGCGTGATAGACGAAAAGACGCGGCAGATAGAACAGCCCCGCCATCCAGGCAATGACTGCAATCACATGCAGCGCCTTGATCCAGAGATAGGCTTCAGACAGAAAATCGGTCACGTGTCCCCGGTACAGTCTTCTAAAAACAACGCAGAGAGAGGCTTGAGAAGGATGATGATGTAGGCCCTGTGGAAAACCGGATTTGAGATACTGTCAACAAAATTCTGAACAGATCACCAATCAATGGCAAGACTGGGGATAGAATCTCAACAACTCGGAGATAGTATAATTAATCATTTATTTCCAGCAGTTTAAAGGTTCATGGATCGGACTGCGACCCACATTGGATAACCAAGTTCTCGCCAGTGTCCACGCGGTTGCCCAGACCCCTTTGCCAATCTTGTCGACAACGGGAAAACGCGCCCGGTGATGGTGCGGCGCCGTGACAGGCAGGGTGGTTCCTCTGTCGCGGGCACTCTGCTAGCGTCTGGCACGAGAGAACAAAGCACGTCTATGCACAGAACCATCCCATGCCCGACCTGATCCTGGCCTCGGCCTCCGCCATACGGCACAAGATGCTGGTAGCGGCAGCACTTGACGTCGAACTGCGCCCGGTTTCGGTTGACGAAGCGGGCCTGCGTGCCGCCCTCGCGCAGGACGGCGCCTCCCCCCGCGACATGGCCGATGCGCTTGCCGAAGCAAAGGCGCGCCGCTGTGCCGGGAGGTATTCGCAAGGGTTTGTCCTCGGCTGCGACCAGATTCTGGATCATGCCGGCAGGGTGCTGGCCAAACCCCAGACACGAGACGAGGCCCGTCAGCAGCTCTTGGACCTGCGCGGCCAGACCCACAGACTCTGGTCTGCGGCCGTCCTCTATCAGGACGGTGCGCCCATCTGGCGACATATCGGCGAGGCGCGCCTGACCATGCGCGCGTTTTCGGACAGCTACCTGTCAGGCTATCTTGACCGGAACTGGCCCGCTGTCTCGGAATCGGTCGGCGGCTACCGGATCGAGGACGAAGGCATTAGGCTTTTTTCCGCCATTTCAGGCGACCACTTCACCATCCTCGGTCTGCCGCTGATCCCGCTCTTGCAGTATCTTTCCGACCGGGGGGCCATCGCCGCATGACCGACACGAACCGAATCCCTCTCGCCTGCGTCATCGGCGCCCCCGTCAGCCACAGCCGGTCCCCCGCGCTGCATGGCTACTGGCTGCGGCGCTATGGGCTGCGTGGCCACTACATCCCGATGGAAATTGCGCAGGCCGACCTCAAAGAGGCATTGCACCTTTTGCCGAAACTGGGCTTTGTTGGCGCCAACGTCACCATCCCGCACAAAGAGGCCGTTCTGGCGCTGGCCGACATCGTGACAGACCGCGCCGCGCTGATCGGTGCGGCCAACACGCTGATCTTTCGCAAGGACGGGCGTGTGCATGCCGACAATACCGACGGGTCGGGCTTTGTGGCCAACCTGCGCCAGCACGCGCCGCACTGGAACCCTGCGGCCGGACCTGCCGCAGTCTTTGGCGCCGGGGGCGCTGCGCGCGCGGTCGTTGCCGCCCTGATCGAAACCGGCGCGCCCGAAATCCGCATTGCCAACCGCACGCGCCCGCGGGCCGAGGCGATCCGGTCGGATTTCGGGGCCAAGGTGGTGGTGCATGACTGGGTGCAGGCCGCCAACATGCTGGACGGCGCGCGAACGGTGGTGAATACCACGTCGCTCGGCATGACGGGCAAACCGGAATTTCGCGTCCCGCTCGATGCCCTGGCGGCCGACATGGTGGTCAACGATCTTGTCTATGCCCCGCTCAGGACCCGGCTTCTGATCGAGGCCGAGGCGGCCGGCTGTAGCGTTGTTGATGGTCTGGGGATGCTGCTGCACCAGGCTGCACCGGGATTTGAACGCTGGTTCGGCAAACGGCCCGAGGTGGATGACGACACGCGCCGCGCGGTCCTGGCCCCATGACGCCGTTTCGGCTGGGGCTGACGGGGTCCATCGGCATGGGAAAGTCCACGACTGCCGCGATGTTTGCGGACGAGGGCGTCCCCGTCTGGGATGCCGACGCTGTCGTTCATCGGCTCTACGGCCCCGGGCAACCGGCGGCACAGGCAGTTGCAGCGCTGTTTCCGCAGGTTATGGACGCGGACGGCCGCGTCAGCCGCGACAGGCTGCGTGCGCTCGTCGCGGCAGACCCCGCCGCGCTGGAGAGGCTCAACACCGCCGTGCATCCCTTGACCGCGCGAGACCGCGCGCGGTTTCTTGCCGACCATGACGGGTCGGCGATCCTGCTCTACGACATCCCGCTCCTGTTCGAAACCGGGGCAGACCGTGAATGTGATGCCATCGTTGTGGTTTCGGCGCCACCCGATCTGCAACACGCGCGTTTGCGCGACCGCGGACTGACAGGCGCCGAGATTGGTCTGATGCTGTCCCGCCAGATGCCCGATGCCGAAAAACGCGCGCGGGCCGACTATGTGATCGACACGACCGGCCTCGACACTGCCCGCGCCGCGGTCAAGACTGTGCTGGCCGACATTCGCCGCAGGATCGCCCGAGATGCGTGAAATCGTCCTTGACACCGAAACCACCGGCTTTGAACCGGCCGAGGGTCATCGCATCGTCGAAATCGGCGCTGTGGAACTCATGAACCACATGCCGACGGGCCGGACCTATCACCAGTACATCAACCCCGAACGCGCAATGCCGAAAGAGGCATTCGAGGTGCATGGGATCGGCGATGACCAGCTGCGCGACAAACCGGTCTTTGCCGCCGTCGGACAGGCCTTCCTGGACTTCATCGGCGATGCGCAGCTTGTCATCCACAACGCGGCCTTTGACATGAAGTTCCTGAATCACGAACTTGAACGCGCCAGACTGCCCGTCATTCCCCATGCACGCGCGACCGACACGCTGGCCATCGCGCGCCAGAAATACCCGGGCTCGCCCGCATCGCTCGACGCCCTGTGCCGCCGCTTTGGCGTCGACAACGCGATGCGCGAAAAGCATGGCGCGCTGCTTGACAGCGAAATTCTGGCCGACGTCTATCTTGAACTGATCGGCGGGCGGCAGCCGGGACTGGTGCTCACCGACGCGCCCGGCCAGCAGACAGCCTCCGGCAGCGCCGATCCGGGCTGGCGTCCGGGACCCCGTCCACGGCCCCTGCGGTCGCGCCTGACCGACGTGGAACAGGCGGCGCATGCGGCTTTTGTGGCTTCGCTGGGCGACGCCGCGATCTGGAAGTCGCGGCCCTAGCCGCCCCGCCGCAGATAGACATAAAGCGCCCCCGCCCCACCATGCGAGAGATGCGCTTCGGCCACCTGCAGCACGCGCGGGCCAAGCGGCGGCAGGTGCAGCCAATGCGGCACCTGATGGCGCAGGACACCCCCGCGCGACAGCCCGCCGCCGGCGCCGGATTTGCCCTTTCCGGTGATCACCAGGACAAGCCGCAGGCCCGCGCCATGCGCATGCAGCACAAAACCCGTCAGCGCGGAATGCGCCTCCGCCACGGTCATGCCGTGCAGGTCGATCCGCGCTTCGGGCGACAAACGGCCGCGCCGCATTCGAACATAGACGCGCGCATCCATCCGCAAGACCGGGTCCTTTTGCGCGGCGATGGTGACGCGCGGCTCTTTCGGCGCGCGGGCCGAGATTTCAAACGGCGCAAGCCTGTCCTGAACCGGGGGTGCGGTGACTGGTGCGGGCTTTTGACCGGCCGACACAGGCATGTCGAGCGGCGCGCGCGGCTTGCGTGGCATCGGGCGCACCGTGCTGGCAACTTCTGACCACAGGGCTGCGTCGTCGGGTGCAAGGGGACGTCGCGACCGGCGCATCGGGGTCAACCCTCGGGCAAAAGGGCATATGCCCGCTCGATCGGCAGCAGGATCACCATCCTGCCGCCATCCTTGATCTGGCCCGCCGCTTCTCCTGCATCAAACCCGGTGCCGAAAAAGATGTCGGCGCGCTGTTCGCCCGTGATCGCGCCACCCGTGTCCTGGGCGACCATCAGCCGGTTCAGCGGTGCTGGCCCGTCCTTTTCGATCCAGACCGGCGCGCCCAGCGGCACATAGGCAGGGTCCACCGCGACCGAGCGCATTGCGGTCAGGCTGCGGGTCATCGCCCCGATCGGCCCCCTGTCGGCGGGCAGGTTGCCGATCTCGCGAAAGAACACGAAGGACGGGTTCTCGTTCATCAGCGCCGCCCCTGCGGCAGGATTGGCTCTGACCCAGGACCTGATTTCGCGTGCCGACACATCCGCCATGCTGTGCGTGCCTCGACGCACCAGTTCCTGCCCGATGGATTTGTAAGGCTGGTTGTTCTTGCCCGCATAGCCAACCCGGATCATCGACCCGTCCTGCAGCCGGATGCGGCCCGATCCCTGGACCATCAGGAAATAGACATCGACCGGATCCTCAAGCCAGGCGATTTCAAGACCCCGCCCACGCAACAGCCCTCGCGTCTCGATCTCTTCGCGGCTGTACCAGACGGAGCCGGGCGACAGTTCGGGTGGCATCCGGTAGATTGGATAGGCAAAGCGGGGCGTGCGGCTGGTCGATCCGGTCAGTTCGGGTTCGTAGTAGCCGGTGAAAAGTGCAGGCGCCGATCCGACCACTACCGGCCGGAAGAACAGTTCAAAAAATGCGCGGGCCGAGGCCGCAGAACCCGTGGCTTGGGGCGCCAGCGCACAAAGCGGCCCCCATTCCGCGCCCTCGACCAGATCGCAGGTCGCAACGAATGTCTGCAATGCGGCCTGATGATCGTCGGCCTGCCAGCCACGCAAATCGGCAAAGTCGAGAACTTGCGCCCGGCTGACCGGAGCGGCCATCACGCCTGCCGCCAGGGCCAGAGCGCGCGCAAGCCCAGGCATCAGTCCCCGGTCGCCACAAGCTGCCAGTTCGGATCGTTGGCGTTCATCTTGCGCATGAAGCTCCACACGTCTTTCTGCCGCTTGATCGCGGTCGCGCTGCCTTCAACGACGGTTCCGGACTTGTCGCGCACTACCGAAGTCAGTTCGCCCACAAAGCGCACCGTGATCTCGGCCTCGCTGGTGTCGCGGTCATAGCTGGCATCTTGCAGGACCAGTTCCCGGATGCCGACGAAATTGACCTCTACCGTCAGCCCGTCTCGTTCGCGCGCCGCGATCGCTTCGGCAAAACTTGTCGCGACCTCGTCCGACAGGAAAGGCCGGATGCGGTCAAGCTCACCCTTTTCAAAGGCCACCAGAATCATCTCGTAGGCCCCGCGCGCGCCTTGCAGGAAAGGCCCGACGGTAAAGCCCGGCTCGGCCATCTTCATCGCGGCCAGTGCCTTCGCCGCCGCACTTCCGTCCGGGACGTGATCAATTATGTCGCGATCCGGGCCGCCCTCGATCACCTCGAAATCGCGGCGCACTTGCGGGCGCAGGTCATCCAGCGGCACCGGCGGTTTTTCGAACCCGTCGCGCGTTCCCAGCACGGACCGCAGCTTGATGATCAGGAACACGGCGATCCCCGCCAGCACCAGAAGTTGGATCATCGAATTCATGGGCACCCTCGGTTCATTCGTTCCCGGCCGCACAGACCTGCGGCCCAAGGGGGCCCGACTTGGACCCGCGTTGATTTCTTCCTATGTAGGGACGGGGGCGCGACAAGTCCACCATGCGCGACGGTCTGCCCTGTCAGGAGGACGACAAAGTGAAGATGCTGATTCCGCTTCTGGCCTACCCCTTGGCCGAAATTGCCGCATTTGTGCTGGTCGGGGGCTGGATCGGCGTGCTGCCGACGCTGGGGCTGGTGATCCTTTCGGCAATTGTCGGCGTCGTGGTCTTGCGACGGCAGGCAACGGTCGCCGGGCAGGATCTGCGTGGATCGCTGCAGGGCATAAGGGGGCCGGTCACGGCGCTTGCCGACGGCGCTTTGGTTGCGCTTGGCGCGATGCTGCTGATCATTCCCGGTTTCCTGAGCGACCTTGCGGCGATCCCCTTGCTGATCCCACCGCTGCGCCGTGTGCTTGTGACGACTCTTTCGGGACGCCTTGTCGCGCGCGGCCCGGACCCTGGCCTGTCTGCCGAAGTCAATGAGACGATTATCGACGGCACTTTCTACGAGGTCGACCCTGACGCACCGCCAACCCCCCCGCGCGATCAACCATCCGGCTGGACGCGCCATTGAGGCCGCCACGATGACCTGCTAGGAAGCGCGCCAAATCGGATGCCGCAGCGCAGGGGAGTGATCGACATGGCCGAGGAAACCACTGCGGGCAACGGTGCCGCCGCGACCGCGCCGCAGATCCGCATGCAGGTCTTGGCGCAGTATGTCCGCGATATGTCATTCGAGAATGCCGTGGCGCAAAAGGGTCTTTCGGGCAGCGATGTCCAACCCGACATCCAGGTCGCGGTCAGCCTGGACGCCCGCAAGCGCGCCACCGAACACCAGTATGAGATCATCACCAAGTACAAGGTGACTTCGAAGAACAAGACCAACGCCGAAACGCTGTTTCTGCTCGAGGTCGAATATGGCGGCGTGTTCCACGTCGAGGGTGTGGCCGAGGACCAGCTTCACCCGTTCCTGCTGATCGAATGCCCGCGCCTGCTGTTCCCCTTTGTCCGCCGGATCATTTCGGACGTGACCCGTGATGGCGGCTTTCCGCCCCTGAACATCGACACGGTCGATTTCATGTCGCTGTACCGGCAGGAACTGGCACGGCGCGCGCAGGCCGCCCCGAAGGTCGCTGCCCCGAACTGACCGCAGGGCAAGCCGCGCCCGGATCAATTTCCGGCATTGCCAAGGCAGGCCTCATATCCGCAGGGCCGCCGCCAGATCGTCGGGCAGGGCAAACTCCGAGAGGGCCCGGGCCCGGCCTTCGGCGGACATCTTTCGCGCTGTCTTTTGCACGATGTCCAGAACCTCGGCAGGGTCGCGCCCGGCTGCAAATGGTTCAAGGTACCAGCGCAGAAAGACAAAACAGATCACGTCCTCCAGCGCCTGCACCTCGGCGTCGCGCTTGATGCCTTCTTTGCGCAGCATCCGCCCGGCGGCGGCGATGTCATCGGCGCCATATCCTGCATCCGCCATGATGCCCGCCACCCGTGCGGCATGCCGCCGGGCCTGCTCGCGTCGCCAGCCCAGATAGCCCTCTTTGCCGTCCGGGTAATCCTTGCGCGGCAAAAGCCAGCGTTCGATATGCTGGCCCCGCGCGGCGATCTGCAGCGGCTCGGACGCCCGTGGAAAAAGCCGCGTCAGTTCCTGCGTCATCCGCTGTCCATAAACCAGCGCCGCAGGCTGTCCGCCCTCTGACGTGGGGTCGGCTGCATTGGCGGCATCAATGGCGGCGATTGCGGCGTGCAGGGCGGTCATGTGTGGTTTTCCCGATGGGCAAGGTTGCCAAGTGATGCCACGCCGCGCCGACCGCGCCAAGGGCGTGCGGGGCAATATCCGCTGCGCCGGAAATTGTGGCCAGATCGCGGATTTTCCCTAAAAAGTCGCTGGTTAAGCCGACCTTCACCGCGTTCTGGCAAATCTGGCCCCGGGTGTGAAAACGGGGTGACGGGATGGCAGGGCAAGGCAATGCCGCGCCGGTAATCATCAAGCGTAAGAAGGTTGTTGTCGGCGGAGGGCACCACGGCGGGGCGTGGAAAGTGGCCTATGCTGACTTTGTGACTGCCATGATGGCCTTCTTCATGCTGATGTGGTTGCTGAACGCGACGACGGAAAAACAGCGCAAGGGCATTGCGGACTACTTCAATCCGACGATTCCCGTGAACCGCATTTCTGGCGGCGGCGATGGAGCATTCGGCGGCGATTCCATCTTTTCGGAACAGACACTGGCGCAAAGCGGTACCGGCGCCTCCAGCAAGAAACCGACCGAACAGAACGCCGCAAGGGGCGACGCCGCCAAGGATACGGCGGCTGCGCAGGAAAAACTCCAGGCGGAACTGACGGCGCGCGGTGGCGAAAGCATGACAATGCAGCAGGCCTTGCGCCATGTCGTGACCAAGGTCACGGACGAAGGGCTGGTGATCGAACTCTTTGATCTGCCCGAGGCACCGCTGTTTGTCGGCCTGACGGCAGAGCCCGCCCCGGTCACGCGCAACATTGCAGCGATGGTGGCATCTGTCCTTGATCTGACCGCCAACAAGGTTGCGATCAACGGCCATGTCAGCGCGATGCCGATCACACTGATCGACAACCCGGTCTGGGACCTGTCCTCGGCCCGCGCCGACGCCCTGCGGGTGCTTCTTGTCGACAAAGGCCTGGCAAGTGACCGCCCCCAGCGCGTCTCGGGCTATGCCGATCAGGTCGCCGTGACGCCGGATCCGACAGCGGCGCGCAACAACCGCATCGAGATCATCCTGCTGCGGTCCGACAGGTAGCAAAAAGATCAAACTTTATCTGTTAGCGCGATCTTAAACCCGCTCCTGCAGGTTCGGCAATCAGGAGTCGAAGCAGCAGAAAGGCGCTAACGGATGTCCATTTCCTCCTCGCTCAATGCCGGAGTGGCCGGGCTGAATGCCAATGCCACGCGGCTGGCGACCATTTCCGACAACATCGCCAACTCCTCGACCTATGGCTACAAGCGCGCCGAGGCTGACTTTCATTCGGTGGTGATCCAGGAAGGCAACCGCACCGGCTATTCGGCGGGCGGCGTGCGGGTCTCCAGCACGCGGCTGATTGACCAGCGCGGACCGCTGATTGGAACCAAGAACGCCACCGACCTTGCGATCGACGGACGCGGCTTCATGCCCATCACCAACATTTCATCGGTCGATGCAGCTCCGGGCAGTTTTCCAGTCTCACTGGTCACGACCGGGTCCTTTCGTCCCGACGCAAACGGCGTCCTGCGCACCGAATCCGGCAATGTCCTGCTTGGCTGGCCGGCCAATGCCGACGGCACGCTGCCCAACTTTCCGCGCGACACCCTGAACGCGCTGGAGCCGGTCCGGATCAACGCCAACCAGTATGTCGGCAATCCCAGCACTCTGATGCGTCTGGGTGTGAATGTGCCGGCGACGGGGTCAATGGCGGGATCCTCCGGCGCGCCGCACGAACTGTCGGTGGAATACTTCGGCAACCTCGGTACGTCGGAACAGCTGACCTTTACCTTTACGCCCGTCGTTCCGGCGACGGGGGCCTCCAACACCTGGACGATGCAGATCGCGGATTCCGCCTCGGGCGGGGCGGTGGTCGGCGAGTACACCATCGTCTTTGATGCGAGCCAGTCGGCGGGCGGCACGGTGCAGTCCGTCACGCCGATTTCCGGCGGCGCCTACGATCCCCTGACCGGCGAAATTCCTTTGACGGTGGGCGGCGGAAACCTGGCGCTGGACATCGGACGACCGGGTGAACCCAATGGCATGACACAGCTTTCGACCGGCTTTGCGCCGGTTTCAATCTCGAAAAACGGCTCTGCAGTCGCGATTTTGCAATCGGTCGAGGTGGACGAGCAGGGCTACTTGCACGTGATCTATGACCAGGGCTTCAGCCGACGCATCTATCAGATTCCTGTGATCGACGTGCCGAACCCGAACGGCCTGATCACCCAGAACGACCAGAGCTACCTTTTGTCGCCGAAAAGCGGGGCCTTCTATCTCTGGGATGCGGGCGACGGTCCGACCGGCAGCATGGCCGGCTATTCGCGCGAGGAATCCTCCACCGACGTGGCGGCGGAACTGACGCAGCTCATCCAGACCCAGCGCGCCTATTCGTCCAACGCCAAGATCATCCAGACCGTGGATGAAATGCTGCAAGAGACGACGAACATCAAACGGTAGGTCCGGATAGATGAGCATCAGCGGCGCATTGTCCAGTTCCCTGTCCGGCCTGACCGCCGCCGCCCGCGCGGCCGAAGTGGTGTCGTCGAACATCGCCAACGCCCGCACCGAAGGCTATGGCCGCCGCGAAGTCCAGCTGAGCGCACGGTCCGTTGGCGGCACGGGCCAGGGCGTTCAGGTCGATGGCGTGCGCCGGATGGTGGACCTTGTCCTGCTGACCGACCGCAGGATCGCGCAGTCGGGCAGTGCCGATCGCGATCTTCAGGCAAAATTCTTTGCAACGATGGAAAGCGCCATCGGTACGCCCGAAACCGAAGGCTCCTTGGGTGCGCGGATCGCCGGTCTGGAAGAATCGCTGATTGCCGCCGCTGCCCGCCCGGACTCCGAGGCGCGGCTGTCGTCGGTCAGGGACGCGCTGGTGTCCGTGGCACAGAAGATCGGCGCGGTCGCCGCCACCGTGCAGGATGTCCGCAGCCGCGCCGACCGCGACATCGCAACCACGGTCGAGGACATCAACACGACATTGGCCAATGTCGCCAGCCTGAACGCCAAAATCCAGAGCCTGTCCGCCGGCGGGCGAGACGCCTCGGCGCTGATCGACCAGCGCCAGCAGATGATCGACCGGATCGCAACCGCGATTCCCCTGCGGGAGGTGCCGCGGAACAACGGAACAGTGGCGTTGTTCACGACCGGCGGGGCGGTCCTGCTGGAAGGCACGGCAGCCAAACTTGAGTTCATGCCGGTCGGCACGATCGTTCCGCAGATGACCCTCGCCTCTGGCGCTTTGTCGGGCCTAGCGATCAATGGAAGGCCTGTCGCCACCGCGGGCGAGACCAGCCAGATCGCCGGAGGAAGGCTGTCGGGCCTTTTCGCAATCCGCGATGACCTCGCGCCAGGGGCGCAGGCGCAACTGGACGCGGTCGCGCGCGATCTGATCGAACGCCTGGCCGATCCGGCGGTCGATTCCACCATAGCGCCGGGCGCGGCTGGCCTCTTGACCGACGGAGGCACGGCGTTCCTGGCGACGAACGAGGTCGGCCTTGCCCAACGGCTGAAGGTCAGTTCCGCCGTCGATCCAGCGCAGGGTGGCGCGCTGTGGCGTTTGCGCGACGGTGTCGGAGCCACCGCCCCCGGCAGCCCCGGCGCGTCCGGTCTGGTCCGGGCGTTGTCCACGGCGTTGACTGCCCCGCGCGAACCGGCGTCGGGCGGGTTCATGGCAGGCGCACGCAGCTTTGCGGCCCTTTCGGGCGATCTACTCTCCTCGGTGTCGCAATCCCGCGTCCAGCGGGCCAGCGAAGCCAGTTTTGCCTCGGCGCAGATGAACGCGCTGAAGGAACTGGAACTGCAGGATGGCGTCGATACCGACCAGGAACTGCAAAGCCTGTTGCAGATCGAACAAAGCTATGCCGCCAACGCCAAGGTGATGCAGGCGGTTGACAGCATGATCAAGTCCTTGTTGGGGATTGGATAGATGACACGCGTTTCCCTGGGTGACATGGCGCAAACCGCAATGCTGGCCCGCTATCAGGCAAGCCTGAAGCTGGACCTGCAGCGCGCGTCCCGTGAAGCGACAACCGGCAAGGTCGCCGATCCCGGACAGGCTTTAGGCGGAGATTTCCGCGCATTGGCGGGGATCGACAGCGCCCTTGGACGCCTGCAAGGCTATCGGTCGGCCAATACCGAGGCGTCGATGCGCGCCACCGCGATGCAGACGGCCATCGGCACGATCGCCGAATATGCCGACAGCCTGTCCGGCACGCTGTTGACCGCGTCGTCCTCAGGCACCGCCAGCCAGATCGACACTGCTGCGCGCCAGGCACAAAGCGACCTCCGCAGCGTGATCGGGACTCTGAACGCCCGGTTCGCCGACCGCAGCCTGTTTGCTGGTACCGCCACACAAACGGCCCCGCTGCCCGATGCCGACACTTGGCTCGCATCACTTCAATCAAGCCTTGGTCCGGTCGCGACGGCCGCAGATGTGGTCACCGCCATCGATACCTGGTTTGCCGCGCCAACCGGGTTCGGTGCGACCTATCAAGGCGCCAGCGGCACTGACCCGATCGATATCGCACCGGGTGAAGAGGCCGATCTCGACGTTCGCGCCACTGACCCCGCCATCCGCGCTACCTTGCGGGGCCTCGCCATGTCGGCGCTGTTGAACACCGGCGTTCTGGCGGGCAACACGGGCGAGCGCATCGCCCTTGCACGAAGGTCGGCCGAGGCATTGCTGACCTCTGCCAACGACCGGACCTATCTGGCCGCGCGCATCGGCCTGGCCGAGGAACGCATCGCCGCCGCCGCGACCCGCAACGCGAACGAGGCAACTGCCCTTGGCCTTGCGCGGAACGCGCTGGTCGAAGCGGATCCCTATGAGGCCGCCACCCGCCTTGAGGCTGCCGAAACCCAACTGAAATCAATCTATTCGATCACCGCGAGACTGTCTCGCCTCAGCCTTGTGGACTACATCTGATGCGCAGCCTGGTCCTTGCCTGCCTGATCCTTTTCATGCCGTCGCTGTTGTGGGCGGGGCCGATCCGCATCAAGGACCTGGTCGAATTCGACGGCGTGCGCGGCAACGACCTGGTCGGCACGGGCCTGGTCGTCGGCCTGAACGGCACCGGCGACGGCATCCGCAACGCCCCCTTTACCGAAGAGATCATGGCCAACCTGCTGGAACGGCTGGGCGTCAATGTCGCGGGCGAGGAATACCGGCCAAAGAACGTCGCGGCCGTTTTCGTCACTGCCACCCTGCCCGCCTTTGGCCGCGCGGGCGGGCGCATCGACGTCACGGTTTCGGCAATCGGCGACGCCAAGAGCCTCTTGGGCGGCACCCTGATCATGACGCCGCTGAACGGGGCCGATGGCCAGATCTATGCGGTGGCCCAGGGCACGATCCTGGCAGGGGGCGTGTCCGCCGATGGCAATGCCGCGCGCGTGGTGCAGGGCGTTCCCACTTCGGGGGCGATCCCGTCAGGGGCCCGGATCGAGCGAGAGGTCGCCTTTGACTTTACCACCCTGACCTCGCTGCGTCTGGCGCTGAAAACACCGGATTTCACTACGGCGGGACGGATCGAAAGCGCCATCAATGCTGAATTCGGACGCCCGATTGCGGCCATGCTGGATGCCGGCACGCTGGGTCTTGACCTCGCTGCTGCCGGGATGGCGTCGCCTGCGCATGTGCTGGCCCGCATCGAAGGACTGACGGTCGAAGCCACATCGCGCGCCCGTGTCGTCGTCGACCAGCGATCTGGAACCATTGTCATGGGAGAGGATGTCCGCATCGGTCGCGTGGCAGTCGCACAGGGCGGGCTGACCCTGCGGATCGAGGAAAGCCCGATGGTGGTGCAGCCAAACCCGTTCTCCGAAGGCCAGAGCATCGTCGTGCCGCGCAGCTCGGCCGCGATTTCCAAGGGTCCGGGCACCGGCATGGCAGAAATTTCCGGCGGCACCAGCCTGTCAGAGGTGGTTGCAGGCCTGAACGCGCTGGGCGTCGCGCCCTATGACATGATCGACATCCTGAAAAGCATCAATGCTGCCGGGGCGCTCCATGCCGAGTTTGTCGTGAACTGACCACCAATGGCGCACCGACGACAGGTCATGCCTTGCGCCGAGAGCGGCGGGTTGTCCTGGTTGCCGGTGGATCCAAATCCGCCAACGGGCCGTTGAGGCGCCTGCGGTGCCCGGCGCGCCGGTGACGGATGCCCTGGTTCTTCAAGGCGCTGCGAGCCGTGCTGTAACGGCCTTCCGGTTCATCGGGCGTCACATCCGGACGCGATGACGGACCGGGCGCAAGGGTGTTTCGGCACGGCAGGCACGAATCTTCGTCGTGATTGCGGCGCGGCCCGTCCGACATGTTTCAACGATGCTCCAGCCCTCGGGAAGCACGCCAGCTGGCTGCGGGCAACGTTGGCCGACCGTCAAAGCAGTCTTGCGGCCAGGGGTCCGCGGTTGGCCCGACCTGCCGCACGGTCATGACGAACATCGTGCCACATCCGCCGCGCGATCGCCGATCGAAACCACAGAGGCATCGCCGTACCGGAATGCCCTATGCTAGAAATAACTTCGCACCAGCGCACCCGCGATCAGGCTCCACCCATCGGCGACCACGAAAAACGCGAGCTTGAAGGGCAGCGCGACCACGCCGGGGGGCACCATCATCATGCCCATCGACATGAGGACCGCCGCGACGACCAGGTCGATGATCAGAAAAGGCAGAAAGATCAGAAACCCGATCTCGAAGGCGCGCTGGATTTCGCTGAGCAGGAACGACGGCACCAGCAGCGACAGCGCCGCGTCGGCGGGTGCTGCGGCGGTGGTTTCGGGGCGCAGCGCCTGAAGCGCTGCAAAGGTGTCCATGTCCAGCCGCCCGGCCATGAAAATCCGGAACGGTGCCAGTGTCGCGGTGATCGCCGCGTCAAGCTCCATCGTGCCGTTGCTGAGGGGTTCGATGCCGCGGAGCCAGGCCTCGGTAATCACCGGGTCCATCACGTACCAGCTGAGAAACAGCGCCAGACTGACGATCAGCATGTTGGGCGGTGATTGTTGCAGTCCGATGGCCTGGCGCAGGATCGACAGCACGGTGACGACAAAGGGAAAACAGGTGATCGTGACAGCAAGTCCCGGCACGATGCTGAGGACGGTGATCAGCAGCAGAAGCTGGACCGACCGTGACGCCAGCGATCCGTCGCCGCCAAGGCTGATCGACAGATCCTGCGCAAGGACGGGGCCCGCAACCAGCATCAGGCAGATCGCAAGGGCACCGCACCGCCGCATCACAGACCGCCCTTGAGATTGGCGACCTCAGTCAGGCGGACGGCAAGCTGCCCGGCCTGGTCGCCCTCAAGCTCTTGCAGTTCCCCCCGCGCGATCAGGCGTTCGCCGACATATAGTTCCACCATGTCGTCGACCCGCCGGTCGAGCGTCAGCACGGAATCCCGGCCCATCCGCAACAGGTCTCGGACAAGCGGGCGCGCCTTGCCGACCGAAATCATGATCTCGATGGGCACCTGCGCAAACGGATTCGGGTCGAGCGCGTCATCCATGTTTTCTGTCCTCGTCAATCAGGGTGTAAAAGCCGGAGATCGCCTCGGCGATGGCGCCAACAGCCGCGTCCAGATCCACCCGCGCCTCGGCATCGCCCAGCCGCAGAAAGACCTGTCCCTCGCCCAGTGATCGTTCTTCGACAATGGCCAGCGGCAGGCCGGGCGTCCGGCCGAAAAAGGTTTCCACCGCATCGCGGGAAGCGGGGTTCAGGACCAGCGTGACCGGGGTGTCGGCCAGACCTTCGGCCAGCGGAAACAAGGTTTCTGCCACCACCGGTCCCAGCGCCGCACGCGCAGCGGCAGGCAGCAGGCGCGCGACCATTTCGACCAGCAAAGGCTCCACCGCGCGCAGAACATGGACTCGGGCCTCCTGAAAGGTAAAGCCGAGCGACTGAAGGTTCCGCGAAATGTCGGCGCGCAGTCGCGCCTGGTCCTCGGACTGCGCCCGGGCGGCATCTTCCCATCCGGCCGCATAACCTTGTTCATATGACGCCAGCCTGGCTTCTTCGACGGCGCCCTGTTCGGCGGACAAGGTGGTGCCGGGTCCGCGACTTTCATGGATCTCGAATGTTTCGAGGCGAAGGGGCGACATCATCGAACCTCTTCCTCGCGCTCCATCCAGCCACGAAGAACTTCGACGGATTCAGTCTGCCGCGCCTCGATCAGGCGGCGCAGGCGCGACACCGGATCCTCGCCCGGGGCGTCGCCCAAGCGGCGCGTCCGGGGCAGCCCGGTGTCCGGGGCGGCATCATCATCGGCAATCTCGCCGGTCAGGGCCGGGATGCCGCCGTTGGCGGCAAGGGCAAGCGTCCTGGGCGGTGCTGGCAGCGCCAGCCGGGAAGGGCCAGAGGTGAGGATCGGGCGCAGCACGAAAAGCCCCAGAACCAGCGCGACAAAGGCCAGAACACCGATCTGCAGTGCCGACATGGTGTCGATCGGACCGAGTACGGGCAGGAACGCAGGTTCGGCAAGCGTGCCGTCCACGGCGATGGCCTGGAATTCCAGCGACCGCAGTGTCAGGACATCGCCGCGCGCCTCGTCAAGCCCCACCGCCGAGGCGACAAGGTCGCGCAGCACCACAAGCTCGTCCTCGGCGCGGGGCTGCCAGACCGGCACCCCGTCCGCGCCCGTGACGATCTGGCCGTCGACCAGCACCGCGACCGACAGCCGCCGCACCGATCCGGGCACGCGCACGACCTCGCGCTGTGTTTCGGAGACTTCGTAGTTGACCCGTTCCTTGGTTTCGGTGTTCTGGGTCTTGGCGCCCGCGCTGCCGCCGGTATCGCCCTCGGGCAGGTTCGACGCCACCGTGACCGCACCGCCTGCCGCCTGGTTTGATCCGCTGCGCTCTTCGGTTTCGGACGAGATCGCGACCCGCCCCTGCGGATCGAACCTGCGTTCGGTGATCTGTTCGCTTTCGGTGACAAGGTCCACTGCGACCTCGACAACGGCCTTGCCCGCCCCCACGCGCGCCGACAGCAGGCGCTCCACGTTCGCCTTGATCTCGGCGGCGCGGCTTTCGGCACCCGACCCCTGCAACCCGGTCTTGCCGTCCTGCGGCATGAGACCAAAGACGGCGTCGATCACCTCCACCCGGTCGGGCATCAGCGACACCACGGCAGCGGAAACCAGATGGCGGATCGCCTGGGCCTGCGCGCCCGTCAGACGCGAGGATGTCGTGACCGTCACGCTGGCACTGGGCTGGCGGTCCTTCTGGAATGGTTGGGCGGGGGCCTGCGCGATATGCACCCGGGCAGACCTGATCTGCGGATTGGCCAGGATGGTGCGGGCAAGCTCGCCTTCTTTCGCGCGCCAGTAGGCCGCGTCGAACATTTGCGAGGTCGTCGAAAACCCCGACAGCTGATCCAGAAGTTCATATCCGGCACCGCCATTCGCGGGCAACCCTTCGGCAGCCAGCGCCATACGCAGGCTGTCGCGCTGGCCCGATGGCACATGAATTGCATCACCCTTGACCACATAGGCAACGCCTTGCTGTTCCAGCGCCGCGATCACCTCGCCCGCCGCCTTGGCATCAAGGCCCGCATAGAGCAGCGCCATGCCTGGCGTCGATGACAACCGCGCGAGGCCCAGCACCGCCAGAAACATGGCAAGGGTCGCGCCGATCACGATAATGCGCCGCCGCATGTCCATTGCCGACCAGATCGCCACCAGATTCTGCAAGGCCATTCTCCCGCAGCCGGATTCTCCGCCGCTTGGAACGAGGATTGAAGGATGCGTCTTAACAATCGGTTAGTGAGATACGATCTATTTTTGTTCTCATCGAAGCGGAGAATTCCCCATGGCCGACACGGACCCGCCGCAGGATGTGGCCCCGATCAAGAAGAAATCGAAACTGCCCTTGCTGATCGGCCTCGTGCTGGCGCTGGCGGGCGGCGGCGGCGGATTCTACACGACCTATTCCGGGCTGCTGATGGGCAAGGGTGATGGCGGATCGGGCCACGGTGCGACGGCCGCGGCCCTGCCGGACATCGCCTTTGTGCCGGTCGATCCGATGATCATCTCGCTGGGATCGTCCGGCCAAAACAGCCACCTGCGCTTTACCGCGCAGCTGGAGGTCCCCGCGGCCAGTGTCGCCGAAGTGACGCTGTTGTTGCCGCGAATCATGGATGTCCTGAACGGCTATCTGCGGGCGGTGGACGTGGCTGAGATAGAGGACCCGGGGGCGCTTGTCCGGATGCGGGCGCAGATGTTGCGACGGGTCCAGATCGTCTCGGGCGAGGGTCGCGTCCGCGATCTGCTCGTGACCGAATTCGTCGTCAACTAGGAGGTAGCCAATGACCATGATCGCAGACATCTTGCTGGCCGCCGGGGCATTCGGGGCGGCGATCTATTGCTCCATCCTGTCGGCGCGACTGAAAAAGTTTTCGACCCTCGAATCGGGCATGGGTGGGGCCATCGCGGTCCTGTCGGCGCAGGTCGACGACATGACGACAGCACTGGAAAGCGCGCAGACTGCTGCCAACGATTCTGCCACGCGGCTGGAAGAGCGGACCCGGCGCGCCGAGGCCGCGTCGTCGCGGCTGGAGCTTCTGGTGGCATCCTTGCACGACCTGCCGTCGGACGATGGCGATGACGGCCCGGCATCGCAAAAGGACGCGCTGGCGGATGCCGACCGCCGGATGCGGTTCATGCGGCGACGACCGACAAGGGCTGCGAACGAGGTGTCAGAATGATGCGCCCCGGCAGCCGCGGCGTGCTGTGGATCCTTGCCCTGTTCCTGGCCGCGTCGGGGGCGTTGCGCATCGGCTCCGAGGTCGGCCTTGCCTTTGCCAAGGCAGCCCCGGACGCGCCCGGAACGCCGGCTGCGGCACCCCCCTTGGTCTGCGAACAACCGCCCGCCGCGCTGGCGGCAGCACTGACCCTGCGCGAAGAAAAAGTGGCTGCGTCGGAAAGCGTGCTCGCCGAACGCCTCGCGGCCCTGGCCTTGGCTGAAGAAGCCGCCACCGCGCGTCTTGCCGAGCTTGAATCCGCCGAATCGCGGCTGCGTGACACGCTGGCCCTCGCCGACGGCGCCGCCGAGGACGACCTGCTCCGCCTGACGGCGGTCTATGAGACGATGAAGCCCAAGGATGCCGCCCGGCTGTTCGAGGCGATGACCCCCGAATTTGCCGCAGGCTTTCTGGGACGCATGCGACCCGATGCGGCGGCGGCAGTGTTTTCCGGCATGTCGCCGCAGGCAAGCTATGCCGTCAGCGCCATACTGGCCGGTCGCAACGCCGCGGTTCCAAAGGAATAGGCTGTCCGCGGAAAGCGTTTTCGACGCACCTGATCAGTCCCCAACATCGCCAAATCCGCAGGATTTTCGGCAGCAGGACCGTGGCAGGCGCAGGTTTCGTTAACGTCTCTCTGCAATCGTTCAACCCGACAGAACAGAACGGGGCGCGCGCATGTTCGGCATCATCGGTATCGCCGTGATCTTCATCATGGTGTTCGGCGGCTACCTTCTGGCCGGCGGCAAGATGGGCATCATCCTCAAGACGCTGCCGTTCGAGATGATCATGATCGGCGGCGCCGCGCTGGGCGCTTTCCTGCTGTCGAACGACCCTGCCAGCGTGAAACACACGCTGAAAGACGTGGGCAAGGTGTTCAAGGGTCCGAAATGGAAACCCGCCGACTACCGCGACCTGCTGTGCCTTTTGTTCGAGCTGATCCGGGTGGCGCGCTCCAACCCCATCGCGCTTGAGGAACACATCGAAAACCCAAAGACCTCGCCCATCTTTGGTCGCTATCCACGGCTGGAGAAGGACCACGAACTTGTCGACCTGATCTGCGACACCCTGCGCGCCGCGTCGATGAACTACGACGATCCGCATCAGGTCGAAGAGGTGCTCGACAAACGGATGGAGGCGACGCAGGTCCACGCGCTGCATTCCAGCCATGCGCTTCAGACGATGGCCGACGGCCTTCCTGCGCTGGGCATCGTTGCCGCCGTTCTGGGTGTGATCAAGACCATGGGTTCCATCGACCAGCCGCCCGAAGTGCTGGGCAAGATGATCGGCGGGGCGCTTGTCGGCACGTTTCTGGGCGTGTTTCTAGCCTATGGCCTGGTCGGCCCCTTTGCCGCACGCGTCAAGGCGGTCGTGGAGGAGGACGCCCATTTCTACCACCTGATCCGCGAGGTTCTGGTGGCCAACCTGCACCGGCATGCCCCGAACATCTGCATCGAGGTCGGCCGCCAGAATACGCCTCACCATCTCCGCCCCAGTTTCGGCGATATCGAAGAGGCTCTGCGCGGGCTGAAACAGGATGCGGCATGATGCGGCGTCTGATCCTGGCGGCCCTTTTGGTGATGGCGGGCCAGGCCTCGGCGCAGACTGCAAAGGTGACGTCGGGCGAGCATGACGGATTTTCGCGACTGGTAGTGGAACTGCCCGCACCGGGGGACTGGCAGTTCGGGCGCACGGTCGATGGCTATGCCCTGTCCGTCTCGGCGCCGCCTGCCGCCTATGACCTGGCGGGCGTGTTCAAGCTGATCCGTCGCGACCGGCTTGCGGCGATTGCGGTCGATGCATCGACGGGCAACCTGCAGATCGGCCTCGCCTGCCCCTGCTACGCGATCCCGTTCGAGTTTCGGCCCGGCATCATCGTGATCGACATCCGCGACGGAGCGCCGCCCGATGGATCGTCGTTTGAACAGCCGCTGACCCCCGCACCGCGATCAGCGGGTGCCACCACGCCGCAGCCTTCGCAGGCCTCCGGTCTGACCGCGCCGGTCGCGCCAAAAGACGTCCCTGTGGTTGCAGAAAATGCCGAACTGGGCGCAAGGGTGCCGATGCCCCGACCCGATCCGGCGGCGCGCTGGGTCTTTTCCGCGCCGCCAAAGACCGGCGATGCTGTTCGAGCGGCGGGCGAAGCTGTCCTGGCCCCGAACTGGTCGGCACTTGATGCCGCGATCAGGGCCGCCGCCGAACCCGAGGCCGCGCCCGAGGTTCCCGCAGCGCCCGGTCCTGCCGCGACACCGGCGCCGATGACGGCGCTTCGCGACGATCTTCTGATGCAGATCAGCCGCGGGGCCGCGCGGGGCGTGGTCGATCTTGCCGCGTCCGCGCCGCGCCTGCGCGACCGTCCGGCCGCCGTGCCGGCATCGCCCTTTCCCCAGGTGGCAGTAGACCGCTTTCCAGGGCTGACATCCAGCACGGTCGATGATCCCGGCGCGGCGCTGACCGCCGACGGTGCGGCCTGCATTGCCGATTCCCGGCTCAGCATTGCGGAATGGGGCCGCGACGGTCCTGTCGCCGGCCAGATCGCGACCCTCAATACCGGGCTGGTGCAAGAGTTCGACGCCGTCGACCCTGTCGCCCTCGGCACGTCGGTCAGATACGCGCTCTATCTCGGCTTTGGCGTTGAGGCGGGCCGCCTGATCGAGGTGTTCCCAACGCCGGAACTTGGCGCCGATGCGCCGGTCTGGTCCAGCATGGGCCGCATCATCGACGGCTATTCCGATCAAGCGGGCGCGTTTGCCGCCATGCAGTCTTGCGATACGGCAGCTGCGCTTTGGTCGGTTCTGGCGACCGATCGGCTGTCCGCCACCGGCAAGATCAACACCAAGGCGGTGTTGCGCAGCTTTTCGGCCCTGCCCTTGCATCTGCGCCTCGCGTTGGGGCCGACATTGGCCGCGCGGTTTCTGGGCATCGACCGGCAGGATGTGGCGCAGGCCATCCGCGATGCCATCGCCCGCGCACCTGCAGGCGCTGGCCGCGAGGCCGACCTGATCGGGGCGCGGCTTGACCTTGCAAAGGGTGATGCGCAGGGCGCCGAAACCCTTGCCCAGGGCGTCATCGCCGGTGCGGGGCCGGGCGTGGCCGAAGCGATGCTGGCGCTCGTCAATGCGACCCTGGCCCAAGGCAGGCCGGTTGAGGCTGCAACCGCCGACGCGCTTGCCGCGATTCTGCGCGAGAACAAAGGCGCGCCGCTGGAGCCGGATCTGACTTCTGCCCTTATCCTTGCGCTGGCAAGTGGCGGCAATGCCGACGCCGCCTTTCGGCGCCTGCCGGACCATCCGCAAAGCGAACCGGCGCTCTGGGCGGCACTGGCGCGGTCCGGTACCGACAACGACATCCTGAAACATGCCATCCGGACCGCCGAGACCATGCCTGCGGGCGTCGCGCCCGACATCCGCACAAGGATCGCGGACCGTTTGCAGGGGCTTGGATTTCCCGAGCAGGCTGCCCCTTGGCGCGCCGTCGCCGCGGGCGACGAAAGTGGTCAGGTGGCCGCGGCGGCCCTGCCCACGTCCGATGCGGATGCGGCAGCAGCGACGGAGCGTGCCCGCATCCTTGCACACGACTGGGCAGGCCTTGCCAGGGACGGCAGCGATCCCTGGAAAGGTGCTGCGCGGCGCGCCGCAGTGGAATCGCCTGCCGCCGCCGGTCTGCCGCCCCTCGCGGCCGCGTCGGCGCTTTTGAAGAACGCGGCCGAAACACGCGCCGACATCACGGCACTGCTTGCCGGGGTCGCCCAACCCTAGCGGTCGCCAGATGGCAAGAACCCGCGGCCGGTTACGGCTTGGAAAGGACTGCGCCCTAGGGTGCGGGAACGAAGGGGCGGCAAAAGTCGCCGAAACAGGGGAATCCCATGCCTGCAGCCGGTACCTTGCCGATGCGTTCCTTGCGCGACCTGATGGCCCGTGCGGTTGTCCTGATGCTTGCGACGGCAACCGCTGCCGCCGCGGCAAGGCAAACCCCCCCCGATCTTTGTCGCGAGGCGGCGCGATCCGCCTCGGCGGAAACCGGCGTCCCCTTCGATGTGCTGTTGGCGATCACACTGACCGAGACGGGGCGCATGCGCAACGGCGCGCTGGAGCCCTGGCCATGGGCGATCCAGTATGATGGTCAGGGGCGCTGGTTCGACACCATGGCCGAGGCGGTTGCGATGGCCGAAGACACCCTTCGGACCGGGGCCACCAACATCGACCTCGGCTGCTTTCAGCTCAACATCCGGTGGCACGCGGGGGCGTTCGGTTCTGCGGGGGATATGATCTCGCCTGATCGCAACGCGCGCTACGCAGCCGACTTTCTGGCGAAGCTTTACCGCGAAAGCGGCGACTGGACCGTTGCTGCCGGGGCCTATCATTCGCGCAATCCCGAAACGGCCGACGTTTACCGGCAAAAATTCGCGGCAATCCTTGCAGGCCTGCAGGACGGCGCGCCCTTGCAAGACCGCGTTGTCGCCGATGCCGCCCCGTTGCCGCGCAACAACCGCTTTCCCCTGCTGCAGGCGGGCGCACCGGGCGGCATCGGGTCGCTGGTCCCCAACCTTGTCGCCAGCACGCCGCTGGTCGGGGGGTGAAGCGCATGCCGCCGTTTCAGATCGCCATGCTGTTCCGCCCCACGATCCTCTTGGCGCTCGCAATCATGGCGATCATCGTCATGATGGTCCTGCCGGTGCCATCCTGGATTCTGGACATCGGGCTTGCGCTGTCCTTCGCGCTGGCCATCCTGATGCTGACCGTCACGCTCTTTGTGGAACGTCCGCTCGACTTTTCGGCCTTTCCGACCATCCTGCTGGCGTCCCTGATGCTGCGCCTGTCGCTGAACATATCGTCGACCAAGCTGATCATCGGCCAGGGCCACACCGGCACCGATGCCGCCGGCGCGGTGATCGAGGGGTTCGCCAATTTCATCATGGGCGGGTCGGTCCTGATCGGCGTCGTGATCTTTTGCGTGCTGATGATCGTGAACTTTGTCGTCATCACCAAGGGCGCGGGCCGCATGGCCGAGGTCGGTGCACGCTTTGCGCTGGACGGCATGCCGGGCCGCCAGCTGGCGATTGACGCGGACATGTCCGCCGGGGCCATCGACCACGCCGAGGCCAAGCTGCGGCGAGAGACCGAACTGGCGGAAACCACGTTCTTCGGCTCGCTGGACGGGGCGTCGAAATTCGTCAAGGGCGACGCGGTCGCGGGCCTGATGATCACATTTCTCAACATCGTCGTCGGCCTGATCATGGGCGTCTTTGTGCATGGGATGGAGGTCGGCCGCGCCTTTGAAACCTATGCCATCCTGACGGTCGGCGATGGTCTGGTCAGCCAGGTGCCCGCGGTGATCATCTCGGTCGCGGCGGCGCTGTTGCTGTCGCGGGGCGGCACCAAGGGTGCGACGGATGTGTCGTTCTTTGCCCAACTGGGACGCTATCCCGCAGCGCTTGGAACGGTGGCGCTGATCATGGCGCTTTTTGCGCTGGTTCCGGGTCTGCCGTTTATCCCCTTCGTGCTTGGAGCCGTGGCGCTGGCAGCAGCGGCCTACCTCGCTGCAAAGCGCGACGCGAGACTGCCGCCCCTGCCCGACATTTCCCCTACGGCGCCCCGCGCAAGATCGATGGGCGACGTGCTGGACTTTGACGAAATCCATATCGAGTTTGCCCCCAACCTTGTCGCGATGGCGCTGGATCCCGCCACCGGCCTTGAGGCGCGGATCACCAACATGCGCGCCCATGTCGCCAGCGCCTTTGGCCTGATTCTGCCGGAAATGCGCCTGACCGATGAGGCAACCCTCCCTCCCGGCACCTACCGCATCCGCCTTCAGGGAGTGGAGCGTGCGCGCGACAGACTGGTCGCCGACCGTGTGCTGATTCTGTTGACTGACGGTGTCCCCGCGCCCGAGGGCGAGGATGTCCGCGAGCCTGTGTACGGCGCACCCGCGCGCTGGATACGGCCCGAGCACCAGGAAACTGCCGCCCTTGCGGGGCTGGCCGTTGTTTCTCCGACCGAAGTTCTGGCGACGCATCTGCTGGAGATCATCAAGGGCAGTCTTGCGCGGCTTTTGTCGCTGCGGGGGCTGCGCCGCCTTCTGGACGAATTCGTCAACCTGTCTGATCCCGTCCGGGCCGAGGCGAACCGCCGCCTTCTCGATGACCTTGTGCCCGACAAGGTGCCGCAGGATCTGCTGCTGACCACCCTGCGCCTGCTGCTGGAAGAGCGCGTGTCGATCCGCAATCTGCCCCTGATCCTCGAGGCTGTGGCCGAGGCGCGGACCATGGCCTCGCCCGAGGCGGTCTGCGAACATGTGCGCCAGCGCCTTGGCTT
This sequence comes from Rhodobacterales bacterium, assembly GCA_021155205.1. Classification (GTDB taxonomy): domain Bacteria; phylum Pseudomonadota; class Alphaproteobacteria; order Rhodobacterales; family Rhodobacteraceae; genus JAJNPS01. The sequence continues at coordinate 212,143 of JAJNPS010000047.1, read as the reverse complement.
TCAGCTGGTGGCGGAACTGAAGCGGGACGACGGTACCATTCCGCTGGTCCAGCTTGCCCCGGACTGGGAAAAGACCTTTGCCGCCCACCAGATCGACGGCGAGCGCGGCCAGCGTGACGTGGCCTTGCCGCCCGAACTGTTTTCCAAACTCGCCAACGGGCTTGCGGACCGGCTGAACCGCGCCGCCGAGACGGGCGCCTTTCCGGCCCTCGTCACCTCCACCCTGCGGCGGCGGTTCCTGCGCACGGTGATGGCGGCCAAGGGGTTGCAGGCGCCCGTCCTGTCCTATGAGGAAATCGGCATCGAGGCGAAACCGGCCTTGCTGGGCCAGGTGCCCGCATGACCGACCTGATGGGCATCTTGACCAAGCTGACGGGTCTTGCCGAGGCAGCACTCTGGGGGGCAGCACTGGTCTTTCTGCGCCTGGGCGCGATGATGGCGCTCATGCCCGCGTTTGGCGAACAGGTCGTGCCGATGCGGGTCCGGCTGGCGCTGACGCTCGCCTTTGCGACGGTGGTCTATCCGGCGGTGGCGCCCGGCCTGCCCGACATTGCCGCCGGAGTGGTGCGCCCGCTCCTGACCGAGGTGACGGCGGGCCTGGCTTTCGGCATCGCGCTGCGCCTGATGATCACGGCGCTGCAGATCGCGGGCGCCATCGCGGCGCAGGCCACCACACTATCGCAGATGATGGCCGGTGGCGGGCCTGAACCGCAGCCCGCAATGACACATGTGCTGGTCTGGGCGGGCCTTGCGCTGGCGCTGGCGCTGGACTTGCACGTGCGCATCGTCGAGCTGGCCATCCTCAGCTATCAGCTGATCCCGGCCGGAACGCCGCCCCTCGCCGCCGACCTGTCGGCCTGGGGGCTTGGCCGGATCACCCATGCCTTTCGCCTTGGGTTTTCCATCGCCGCCCCCTTTGTCATCGCCGCCCTGATCTACAACTTGGCCCTTGGCGTGATCAACCGTGCCATGCCGGCGCTGATGGTGAGCTTTGTCGGGGCACCCGCGCTGACGCTGGGCGGCCTTGCCCTGCTGGCGCTGGCGGCCCCGCTGGCGCTGGCGACCTGGCTGGCCGCATTCGGCGAACTCCTTGCCAATCCGATGGGTCCCCCGCGATGAGCGGCGGCGATGGCCAGGGCAAGGACGACGACAAGGAACATGACGCCAGCCAGAAAAAGCTGGACGATGCCCGCCTGCAGGGCGACATCGCGCGGTCGCAGGATGTGCTGGTCGCGGCCAGTTACGCGGCGTTTCTGGCGGTTTGCCTTGGACTTGGTGCACAGGCGCTGCTGCAGGCCGGGACTGCCGGTGCCGTGTTGCTCGACCAGGCCGACCGGCTGTCGGCCCTGATGGCGCAAGGTGCCCGTGCGCCGCTTGGCGGTGCCTTGGCAGCAATGATCCTGCCGTTGGCCCCCTTGATGCTGATGCCGATGGCGGCTGTCATCGCCGTGCTGTTTGCCACGCGCGGTCTGGTCTTTGCGCCGGACAAGCTGATGCCAAAGCTGTCCCGAATCTCGCCGATGTCCATCGCCGGACAGAAGTTCGGCCGCGATGGCCTGTTCGAGTTCTTCAAGAGCTTCGTCAAGCTTGCCCTCTCCGGCATCCTTCTGGCGTTCTTTCTATCTTCGCGCGCCGACCGGATCCTGGCGAGCCAGGCCTACGCCTCCGGAATGGCGATGGCCGAACTTCTGCGCCTGACGATGGAATTCCTGATGCTGGTGGTGCTGGTGTCCGTCGCCATCGGCGTCATCGACTACATCTGGCAGCACTTTGCGCATCTCCGCCGCAACAGGATGTCGCGCAAGGACCTGACCGACGAATCGAAAGAGTCCGAGGGCGATCCCCATTTCAAGGGCGCCCGCCGCCAAAAGGCGCGCGAAATCGCGATGAACCGCATGCTGGAGGATGTGGCGACGGCAGATGTGATCGTGGTGAACCCGACCCACTATGCCGTCGCGCTGAAATGGAGCCGTGCGAAAAAACGCGCGCCGGTCTGCGTCGCCAAAGGCGTGGACGAAATCGCCGCCCGCATCCGCGAACGCGCGGCCGGGGCGGGCGTGCCCCTGCACAGCGATCCGCCGACCGCACGGGCCCTGCATGCGACAGTGGAAATCGGGCAGGAAATCAGCCGCGAACACTACCGCGCCGTCGCCACCGCCATCCGCTTTGCCGAAGCGATGCGGAAAAAGGCGCGCAAGGCGGTGCCGCGGTGAGCCGTGACAACCTGCGCCGCCTTCTGGCGTTGTCGGCGATGGTTCAGGATCTGAGGCTGGCCGCACTGTCGCAGGCCGAGCAAGCACGTGCCGCCAGCGTCGCCGCCCTGGCAAGGCTGAGCGCGCCGCCGCCTGAAACCGATCTTGATCCCATCGCCGCAGGTCGCGCGCAAATGACCTATGAACGCTGGGCCGATGTCCGACGAGCTGAACTCAAATCAACCATCGCGCGACAGACAGAAACCTGTCTTGCCGCCCAGGCGGAGGCGCGGACCGCCTTTGGCCGCCAGCAAGCCCTTATCTCGGTTGCGGATCGGTTAGCCGCAACCAGAAAAGGCCTCTGACACTGCCGAAATGGCCGCAACCTAGACGATCCCACCACCTGCGCCGCTGACCCTTGGCCTTATGTCGGCCACCCGTGCGCGGTACCCGGCCTTGCGATAGGCCACCACGGGGTCCACTGCCCCACCCTGCCGCGACCGCGCCATCGCCAGGATTGGCTCTACATCCGTGCGGAACGCGGTTTTCAGGATCTGCGTCGCGGCCATCGCGTCATTGGCATCCTGCGCTGCCATCAGCGCCGCCCGATCCACCAATGATGCCAGCACATAGGCCCGCTGCACCTCCATCGCCGACACCATAAGACTTTCGATCGGATCCGTCACATTGTGGCTTTGGTCCAGCATATGCGACGGCGAAAAGCCGGGCCGCCCCTCGGCCTCGACCAGTTCATTGAAAACAAGGAACAGCCGGTACGGGTCAATGGACCCGGTATCGAGGTCGTCGTCGCCATACTTCGAATCGTTGAAATGGAACCCGCCCAGCTTGCATTGGCCAATCAGGCGCGCCACGATCATCTCGATGTTCACGTTCGGTGCATGATGTCCAAGATCGACCAGACACATCGCCTGCGGCCCAAGTTCCTTGGCGATGATGTAGTTCGTCCCCCAGTCCTGCACGACGGTCGAATAGAACGCGGGTTCATACATCTTGTGCTCGGTGAACAACAGCCAGTCGCCCGGCAGCCCGGCATAAATCACGCGCAAGGATTCCAGATACCGCTCGAACTGGCGGGTGAAATCCTGCTGACCCGGAAAGTTCGACCCGTCGCCGATCCAGACCGTCAGCGCCCTGGACCCGAGCGCCGCACCGATCTCGATGCATTCCAGATTGTGCTCTACCGCCTGCGCCCGCACCGCCGCATCGGCATGGGAAAGCGAGCCGAACTTGTAGGACAACCGCTGCTGCGGCTGGTCCTGGAACGTGTTGGAATTCATCGCATCAAACCCCAGACCCAGGCTTTCGGCCTTGGCCCGCAAATCCCCGGCAGGGGCCTTGTCCCAAGGGATATGCAAGGACACGTTCGGCGTCGCGCGGGTCAATTGCTGGATGACCCCGCAATCCTCCAGCTTGTCAAAGATGTGCCGTGGCTCGCCAACTCCCGGAAAGCGCGCAAAGCGGGTGCCGCCGGTGCCGACGCCCCAGCTCGGGATCGCCACGTGACAACGCGCCACCTTGTCGAGCATGGCGTCGATCTTGATCCCCCGCCTCGCAAGCTGGTCGCCAAGATGGGCGTAGTCCCGCAACAAATGCGGCTCTAACCTTGCGTTTTCTGCGGAGACAAGGGCTGGGTCGATCATCGCGGTGGCCATTGTGTTACCTCGTGAAGGCTTGGACATTGCCGGCATCGACATTCAGGATATTCCCCGTCGACTTTGACGACAGGTCGGTTGCAAAGAAATAGACACCCTCGGCAATATCCTCGGGAAAGACCGAACGCTTCAGCATGGACCGTTGGCGATACATCTCTTCCAGCCCGTCCTTGTCGGTCTTGTAGGTGCTGGCGCGCTGGTCCAGCCAGTCGCCCGACCAGATTTTCGACCCCCGCAGCACGGCATCGGGATTGACGACATTCACGCGAATGCCCGCCTCTGCCCCCTCGAGCGCCAGACACCGCGCCAGATGAATCTCCGCCGCCTTCGCCGTGCAATAGGCGGCCGCATTGGGACTGGCCGCGAGACCATTCTTTGACGCCACAAAGATCACCGACCCGCCAATTCCTTGCGCCCGCAGCATCCGGAATGCCGCCCGGCTGACGAGGAAATACCCGGTCGACAGGATATCCATGTTGCGATTCCACAGGGTCAGCGTGGTTTCTTCAATGGGCGCCGAAGACGCGATCCCCGCATTCGACACCAGCACATCGACGCCGCCGAACTCCACCGCCGTATGCGCATAGGCCGCATCCACCGCGACCTCGTCCGTGACGTCCATCCGCACCGTGCGCACAACGTCTCGTCCATGCCGCGACGCCAGGTTGTCCATCGTTGCCGCCAGCGCGCGCTCGTCGATGTCAGCCAGCATGACGCAGGCACCCTCGGCCAGCATTCGTTCCGCAGTCGCCGACCCGATGCCCCCCGCCCCGCCCGTCACGAACGCGACCCGTCCCGCCATCGCCTTGGGCTTTGGCATGCGCTGCAGCTTGGCCTCTTCCAGCAGCCAGTATTCGATGTCGAATGCCTCCTGCTCCGGCAGCCCCTGATAGGTGCTGACCGTATCCGCGCCGCGCATCACGTTGATCGCGTTGACGTAGAATTCGCCCGAAATCCGCGCCGTCGCCTTGTCCTTGGCAAAGGTGATCATGCCGACACCCGGCACCAGGTACACCACTGCATTCGGATCGCGCAGCGGTGGCGAATCCGGGCGCCTGCAGCGGTCGTAGTAGGCGGCATACGTCCCGCGATAGGCCGCAATCTGATCAGGAAGTGTCAAGAGGGTTTTCGTGATTTCAGGCATATTGGGGTCGAAATCAATCACCAAGGGCCGGATTTTCGTGCGCAGGAAATGATCCGGGCACGACGTCCCCAAAGCCGCCAGCGGTTCCATCCGGGCCGATGTCACAAACTCCATCACCGCCGGCTGGTCGTCGAAATTCCCGACCATCCGGTGATCGCCCGAGATCAGGCCCCGGATCACCGGCATCAACTGGGACGCCACCGCCCGCCGATCCCCGGGCCCCAACGCACGACGCACCGTGCCGCCGAAAACCGCCTTGCCCCTGGTCTGATCTGCGAACCAGTCCATCGCTTTCTGGATCGTCGCCACGGTCAGGTCATAGCACCCCTCCGCATCGTCATCCCAGGTGAACAGCCCGTGCGATTCCAGCACCACGCCCCTGGCATCCGGGTTGTCCGCGCAGAACTGCCCGAGCCACAGCCCCAGTTCAAACCCAGGACGTTTCCACGGCAGCCAGCCGATCTCATCCCCGAAAATCCGTGCCGTCAGTTCCTTTGAATTGACCGAGGCCGCAATCGCGATGATCGCATCGGGATGCATGTGATCGACATGCTTGCGCGGCACGAACGCGTGCAAAGGCGTGTCAATGCTGGCCGCGCGCGGATTCAGGTTGAACGTGCAATGGGGCAGATACCCCACCATCTCGTCCTCGTACGCCACCCCGCGATAGACGCCGCGCAGCGCCTGCAGCTTGTCCATGTAGAGGGTCGCAAAGCCGTCCATCCTGATGGATCCGACATCCCCACCTGATCCCTTGACCCAAAGCACGCTGACCATGTCGCCGGTCAGGGGATCGCGCTCCATCACTTTGGCGCTGGTATTGCCGCCGCCATAATTGGTGATTCGCCTGTCCGAACCGAGCAGGTTGGACCGATAGAGCAGCTTTTCCGCTTCGGTCATCCCCTTGGCCTTGCTGGAATCCCACAGGTTCAAAAGCCGGTTCTCGGCAGCACTGATCATCGGAAACCTCCCTCGCGGCTGTGGCAAATGTGCCGAGATACGCGCCCAAGTCAATCATAAACGATCACGTTCAATCATGCTGCACGTGCAAAACGGATGCTGTGATTGAAAATGATTGACAGTGAGCGATTTCGATGGAAACGTGCCAGCAGGGAGGATCGGGATGCACGAAAGCGAACGCCATCGGCTGATACTCTCGGCGGTCCAGGACCGGCCCATGGTCACAGTCGCCGATCTGGTGACGCTGACCGCGTCGTCCGAGGCGACGATCCGCCGCGACATCGCCACGCTGCATGTCCAGAAAAAGCTGCGCCGGGTGCGGGGTGGTGCGGAATCCGTCTCTCCGCCACAGTTCGTCGGCCTTGCCGGTCGCCCGTTCAGCGTGAATGAAACACTGAACATCGCCCAGAAGCGCGCCATCGCCCGCGCCGCTGCCGACCTGTGTCAGGACGGCGAGGCGATCATCGTCAATGGCGGCACCACGACCTTCCAGATGGTGCATCCGCTGTCGACCCGCCGCCTGCAGGTGTTCACCAACAGCTTTCCCATTGCCGAACACCTGCTGCGCCATTCCAAGAACACCGTCCTTTTGCCCGGTGGCGCGATCTACCGCGAACAGAACATCATCCTGTCGCCCTTTGACGACGACGGCTCCCGCCACTTCTACGCGCGGCGCATGTTCATCGGCTGTCAGGGTCTTGGCGCGCTGGGCCTGATGGAGGCGGACCCTCTGCTGATCCAGGCCGAACAGAAACTGATCAACCAGGCGGATGAACTGGTCGTGCTGGCCGACAGCACGAAATTCGCGCGCCGGTCCAGCCTGCTGCTGTGCGCGCTGTCGCGCATCCACACCGTTGTGACGGACGATGGGGTTACGGACCGGGATGCCGCGATGCTGGATGCGGCGGGTGTGCAACTGATCGTTTCCGCCATATCAGACACTGAACGAAAGACCACCGCGCAGGGAAACTGACGCGGCACTAACCGCTCATAGGGAGGAAAACATGAGCTTCTGGAAAAAGGCACTAACATCCGTCGCGGTGGCCGCCGCGCTGGCGGCGACCCCCGCCATGGCCGAAACCGTCCGCATCGCACTGGTCGTCAAGGCGCTGGGCATCGGATTCTTCGAGGCCGCGAACAAGGGCGCAGAAGAGGCGGCCAAGGAACTCGGCGATGTCGAGATCATCTACACCGGCCCGACCGACACGACGGCCGAGGGCCAGATCGAGGTCATCAACAGTCTGATCGCCCAGGGCGTCAACGCCATCGCGATCAGCGCCAACGACAAGGACGCCCTCGTGCCTGCCCTGAAAAAGGCGATGGAACGCGGCATCACGGTCATTTCGTGGGATTCGGGCGTCGCACCCGAGGGCCGCCAGATGCACCTGAACCCGTCCTCCAGCGCGCTGATCGGCAACACCATTATCAAGCTGGCCGCCGACAACATGCCGGACGGCGGCGATGTCGCCATCCTGTCTGCATCCGCCACCGCGACCAACCAGAACATCTGGATCGAAGAGGCCAAGAAGGTGTTGCCGAACTATCCGGGCATCAATCTGGTAGATGTCGTCTATGGTGACGACCTCGCCGACAAATCCTATCGCGAAGCACAAGGGTTGATCGCCAAGTATCCGAACCTCAAGGCGATCATCGCACCGACGACCGTCGGCATTCTTGCCGCGTCGCAGGCCGTCACCGATGCCGGTCTGATCGGCAAGGTCAACGTGACCGGCCTTGGATTGCCGTCCGAAATGGCCGGCGCAGTTGAATCCGGCGCGACGATTTCCTTCGCGATCTGGAACCCGATTGATCTTGGCTATGCAGCGACGATGCTGGCCTACAACATCAACAAGGGTGCCGCGACTGGCGAAGGCGCGGAAATCCCGATGGGCCGCATGGGCACCGCAAAGCTTGATGCGAATGGCGAGGCCGCAATGTCCGACCCCTTTACTTACGACAAGTCGAACATTGCCGAGTTCAAGTCGATCTTCTGATCGAAAACGCCCGGCGGCAAACCCCGTCGCCGGGCCCCTTCCTTCCCAAGGTCAACCAGATGCAGCCCGTCCTGTCGCTTCGCGGCATTTCCAAAAGCTTTCCCGGCGTCAAGGCGTTGCAGGATGTGCAACTGGACCTGTTTGCCGGAACCGTTACCGCTCTGGTCGGCGAAAACGGTGCGGGAAAATCCACCATCGTCAAAGTGCTGACCGGCATCTACCAGCCTGACGCCGGCACCACCCAGCTTGACGGGCAGGACGTCCGGTTTCTTACCGCCGATGCCGCTGCACGTGCCGGTGTGACCGCGATCCACCAGGAAACCGTACTGTTTGACGATCTGACCGTGGCCGAGAACATCTGGTTGGGGCACGCCCCACGCGGAAAGTTTGGCCTGATCGACTGGACCACCTTGCGCGACAGGGCAACCGGACTGTTGCGCTCCATCGGGGCCGATCTCGACCCGAACGCCCGCCTGCGCGACCTGGGCATCGCCTCGAAACACCTCGTCGCCATCGCCCGGGCGCTAAGCATCGAAGCCCGTGTTGTGATCATGGACGAACCCACCGCCGCCCTGTCGCACAAGGAAATCCAGGAGCTGTACGTTCTGGTGGAGGCCCTGAAAGCCCAAGGCAAGGCGATCCTGTTCATCAGCCACAAGTTTGATGAGATCTTCCGCATTGCCGATCGTTACACCGTTTTCCGCGATGGGGCCTTCATCGGCGAAGGCGCGATCAGCGACGTCACCGAATCCGTCCTGGTCAAGATGATGGTCGGCCGCCCGGTGGACCAGATCTTCCCCAAACGAAGCCACGAGATTGGCACGCCGGTCCTGCAGGTCGCAGGCTACGCCCATCCGACCGAATTTGCGGACATCGGATTCACCTTGCACAAGGGCGAAATCCTCGGCTTCTACGGCCTTGTCGGCGCAGGGCGATCCGAAGTCATGCAGGCGCTCTTCGGCATCACCAAGCCGTCAAAGGGTGTGTGCAAGATCGACGATAACGTCGCCATCATCCGCTCCACCGCCGATGCAATCGCCCAAGGGATCGTCTACGTTCCCGAAGATCGCGGTCGCCAGGGCGCGATCAAGGGCCTGCCGATTTTCCAGAATGTGACCCTGCCATCGCTGAAAACCACCTCTCGCCGTGGTTTCCTGCGGCTGGCGCAGGAGTTCCAGCTGTCGCGCGACTATACCGGCAGGCTAGACCTCCGTGCCGCGAGCCTCGATCAGGACCTGGGCTTGCTCTCCGGCGGCAACCAGCAAAAGGTCGTCATCGCCAAGTGGCTCGCGACCAAACCCCGCATCATCATCCTGGATGAACCGACCAAGGGCATCGACATCGGCTCCAAAGCCGCCGTCCACGCCTTCATGGCCGAACTGGCCGCACAAGGTCTGGCGATCATTATGGTGTCGTCGGAAATTCCCGAAATTCTCGGCATGTCCGACCGCGTCGTCGTGATGCGTGAAGGCCGCATCGTGGCCGAGGCCGCGGGTGACGCGATGACCCCCGAGACACTTGTGCGTGCCGCCGCCGGATTGGCAATGGCCGCATGACCCGCCTGCTCCAATCCCGCGAAGTCCTGCTCGCCGCCGCAATTCTTGTGCTGCTCGCCCTCATCGCCTATCGCTTCCCCGCATTCATCTCACCCAACAACCTGGCAAGCGTCTTCAACGACACCTCGCCTCTGATCATCCTCGCTATCGGCCAGATGATCGTGATCCTGACCAAGTGCATCGACCTGTCCGTTGCTGCGAACCTCGCCCTGACCGGCATGGTTGCCGCGCTGATGAACGGCGCAGGTGTGCCGATCCCGGTGATCGTGCTGTCCGCCGTGGCCTTGGGCGCCGCCCTGGGCTTGATCAACGGCCTGCTCGTCTGGAAGGCCGGTATCCCCTCCATTGTCGTCACGCTTGGCACCATGACCATCTATCGCGGCGTGATTTTCCTGATGACCGACGGCAAATGGGTGAACGCGCATGAGATGACCGAAGGCTTCAAGGCGCTGCCCCGCCACGTCGTTCTTGGTCTGCCGGTGATGTCCTGGATCGCCATTGCCATCATTGCCGCTTTTGCCATCCTGCTGACCCGCAGCCCCCTGGGCCGCGCTTTCTACGCTGTCGGCGGCAACCCCCACGCTGCCGTCTATGCCGGCATCGACGTCGGACGCACCCAGTGCGCGGCCTTTGTCATTTCCGGTGCGCTGGCGGGACTGACGGGCTATCTTTGGGTCGCGCGCTATGCTGTCGCCTATGTCGATATCGCCGGGGGATTCGAACTTGATGTCGTTGCCGCCTGCGTCATCGGCGGAATCTCCATTGCGGGCGGCCTCGGCACGGTCGGCGGTGCCGTCCTTGGCGCGATCTTCCTTGGGGTGATCAAGAACGCCTTGCCGGTGATCGGTGTCTCGCCGTTCTGGCAAATGGCCATCTCAGGCACAGCGATCATCCTCGCGGTAGCGTTCAATGCCACCCAGGGCCGCCAAAAGGGCCGCATCATCCTGAAGCGGGCGGAAAACCCATGACCGCGCACCCGATCCCCGACCGCCTGCAATCACGTGGTCGCCGTGCCCTGCGCAGCTGGGAAACCCTGCTTCTGGCGGTGTTCGTCACGATTTTCGTCATCAACAGCTTTGCCTCGCCCTATTTCCTGAATGCCTGGAACCTGTCCGACGCCACTTTCAACTTCACCGAAAAGGCGTTGATCGCCTTTGCCATGGCGATGCTGATCATCGCCGGAGAGATCGACCTGAGCGTTGCCTCGATCATCGCGCTGGCCTCCACCGCCATGGGTCTTGCGATGACCGCCGGGGCCGGCACGCCCGAAATCGTCGTGGCCGGCATTCTGACCGGCCTCGCCTGCGGTGTCGTCAATGGTGCGCTGGTCGCGGGCCTCGGCCTGCCGTCAATCGTCGTCACCATCGGCACGATGAGCCTGTTCCGGGGTATCAGCTTCATCATCCTTGGCGACCAGGCCTTCAATGGATACCCCAAGGATTTTGCCTATTTCGGGCAGGGCTATGTCTTTTGGGTGATCAGCTTTGAACTCGCGCTGTTCGCCGTCGCCGCCATCGCCTACTACGTCCTCCTGCACCGCACCAATTTCGGACGCGCCGTCTTTGCCATCGGCAACAACCCCACCGCCGCCCTTTTCTCCGGCATCCGCGTCGTCCGCGTCCGCTTCATCCTGTTCCTTCTGACCGGCCTGATGTCCGGCATCGCCGCCGTTTGCCTGACCTCCCGCCTCGGTTCGACGCGCCCCTCCATCGCGACGGGATGGGAGCTGGAGATCGTCACCATGGTCGTCCTCGGCGGCGTCAACATCCTTGGCGGATCGGGCACCATCCCCGGCGTCGTCCTCGCGGCCTTCATCATGGGCCTTGTCACATTCGGCTTTGGCCTTCTGAACGTGCCGGGTATCGTGATGTCGATCTTCCTCGGGGCGCTGCTGATTGGTGTCATCGCTCTTCCAAGGCTGTGGGGACAGAAACGCTGATGGAACAGTACGCCTTCAAGATGCGTCTCAATCCGGGGATGGAGGACGAATACAAACGCCGCCATGATGCCATTTGGCCCGAATTGGTGACGCTTTTGCATGAGGCGGGCATCTCTTACTACTCCATTCACCTCGATCCCGAAACGCGCATCCTGTTCGGCGTTCTCTGGCGAGCATCGGACCACACGATGGACGCCCTGCCCGACCATCCCGTCATGCGCCGCTGGTGGGTGCATATGGCCGACATCATGGAAACCAACCCCGACGGCTCCCCGGTCGCCACCCCGCTGGTGCCGGTGTTCCATCTGCCATGAGGCATGTCGGCGTCATCGACATCGGCAAGACCAATGCCAAGGTTGCGGTCGTAGACCTGTCCAGCCGCGCGGAGATCGCCGTCGAGACAAAGCCCAACACCGCCCTGCAAGGCCCCCCATGGCCGCATTTCGACACCGAAGGCCTGTGGGATTTTGCCATCCGGTCGCTGAAGCACTTGCATTCCAGGCATGGGATTGAAGGCCTGGCCGTCACCACCCACGGCGCCTGCGCAGCGCTCTTGACCGCAACCGGCGACCTTGCTGCGCCAGTCCTCGACTATGAACATTGCGGCCCCGACGACGCCCGCGCCGCCTATGACGCCATCCGCCCGCCGTTTGCGGAAACTGGTTCTCCTGGTCTGCCGGTGGGCCTGAACATCGGGGCACAGCTGTTCTGGCAGTTTGCGCAAGATCCCACCCTGCGCGGCCGCACCGCGCAGATCGTGACCTGGCCGCAATACTGGGGCTTTCGCCTGACGGGTCGGACGGCCTGCGATGTCACCTCACTTGGCTGTCATACCGACCTTTGGGACCCTTTCCGAAGTCGGCCCTCCAGCCTCGTCTTGCGACTGGGTCTGGAGGGAAAGCTTGCCCCTGTCATGGCGCCCGGCGACCCGTTGGGCTGGATCCTGCCCAAGGTGGCAACCCTGACCGGCCTTGCCCCCCAGACGCCTGTCCTGTGTGGCATCCATGACAGCAATGCGTCTCTGCTCCCGCATATTCGTGACCGAACCCCCCCGTTTTCGGTGGTTTCGACCGGCACCTGGGTCGTTAGCATGGCAATGGGCGGCCTGTCCGTACCGCTGGACCCCATCCGCGATACACTGGTCAATGTGAATGCCCTCGGTGCACCGGTCCCGTCAGCGCGGTTCATGGGCGGGCGGGAGTTTGACGCCATCCTGCAGGGGCAGTCCGGCACTGCAACGCAGGACGACATCTCCACCGTCGCAAACCGTGGCATCATGCTGCTGCCCGCGGTCCAGCCCGGCAGCGGACCCTTCCCCGACCGGCAGGCCCGCTGGACCGCCGAGGACCGCGCTCCGGGCCAGACCGAAGTTGCGATGGGTTACTACCTTGCCCTTATGACCGCCGAATGCCTGCAGATGATCGGTGCGCAGGGTCCGGCAATCGTCGAGGGGCCGTTTGCCCGCAATCCGCACTTCACCGCGATGCTGGCGAGTGCAATCGACCGACCTGTCATCGCTTCGGCGGCTCAGACCGGCACGGCGGTCGGGGCGGCGCTGCTGTTCCAGCCTTCGGGCGCGCCGACATCGCATCCCGCCGAAACGCCAATCCGGCCCGACCCCGCTCTTGCCGCCTATGCCGCGCGCTGGCGGCGGCTGGTGCAGGGTTAGTCGCGCGCCAGCCCTGCAATCACGCGCCGCGCCACCAGGACCAGCGGCGGGACGGTCTCTTTCAGGATCTGGATGCGGTCAAAGCGGTCCGGCTGCGCCAGCACGGCCTGCCGCAACGCGCTGCCAAAGGCCTGCCGCAGTTCGGTTCCGATGTTGAACTTGCACACGGTCGTCTGTCGCGCCAGCCTGCGGCGCAGATCGGGGGCAATACCTGATCCGCCATGCAGGACCAGCGGCAAATCCGGTGCGTCGGCCGCGATGCGCCGCAGGAGCCCGAAGTCGATAACCGTCCCGGTTCCAGTCATCAGATGCACGTTGCCGACCGAGATTGCCAGCGCATCGATCGCGGTTTCCGCCGCAAATCGCGCCACCATCGCAGGGTCTGTCCCCTGTGAGACAGCACCGTCAGCATAGCCGACATAGCCCAGCTCCGCCTCGACCGACACGCCTGCGCGATGCCCAAGATCCACGATTTTTGCCGTGTTAGAGACATTTTCCACAAATGGCAGCGCCGATCCGTCATACATGACCGAGGTGAAGCCATGATCAATCGCGGCGCGGCAGACATCGAGATTTTCGCCGTGATCCAGATGCGCCACCACGGGAATCGACGCTCCTTCGGCCAGATGCCGCAACATCGCACCCAGCACCGGCAGGGGCGTATGCGCCCTGCATCCCGGCCCGGCCTGCAGGATCACCGGCCGCCCCTCCGCCTCGGCGGCCATCACATAGGCCTGCGCATCCTCCCAACCCAGCACGACGACACCGGCAATTGCCGTACCGTCCCCAAGGCAGGGCCGCAGCACCTGTTCCAGCGTCGCGACAGTCATTTGAACTTTGCGATCATGTCCTTGATCCCCGGAATCGTCTCGATCTGGTCGGCATGGCTTGGCTGGAAATACTGCACCAGCGGTCGTTGGCTTAGCCCACCGAGGATGGTGAAATAGTACATCTCGTATCCTGGTAGCACGCAGCAGGGATGATACCCCCGGTCTATCGCGATCGTCGATCCGTCGACAATGTGATAGGCCTCGCCCGGCTCACCATCCGCGCGTTGCAGCATCTGCAGGCCCGACCCATGGGGCGGGTTGAACCGGAAATTGTAGGCCTCATCATGCCGCGTCTCCAAGGGCAGCCGGTCCGTGTCGTGCTTGTGGCTGGGAAATCCCGACCAGCCGCCCGCGCCGACGGTATAGAGTTCCGACACCAGCAGCCGCCCCACCCGGTCGTGATAGCGTTGCCCAAGGATATGCTTGATCTTGCGGTGCGTCTTTGTGTCGTCGGAACCGTACTGGACCGGATCGATCTCATCCGCGCGAATGGCAAAGGCGGGCAGCACCGTGTCATATCGCGCCCCAGCGACAAACACCTCTGCGGCATCCGAGATGCAGATGATCCGTGCCGGACAGCCAGACCCGACATAAACGCCCTCCGGCTCGCCATCCCAGACGTTCAGGCGACGCTTGCCGATGCCTGCGAAATCCGTGTCGTCCACCGTGACATCCACCGTCCCAGTCGCTGGGACGACACAGGTTTCATATCCCGGAACGGTCGAACCAAACACCTCTCCCCGCGTCAGCCTGACGATATTGAAATAGACCAGCGGCACCAGCGGATGATCGGCACCGATGATCGGCTGGCTGCGGTTGTCATACGGGGCGATGTGCATCCGGTTTCCTAATGTTGCGCTAAAAACGTCTCTAACATGGCCTCATCCGGCGATGCCGGTGCGCAGCCGATCCCCGACACGACGATCGCGGCGGTGGCTGAACCGCGCCGGATGGCGGCGTCAATCGTGTGGCCCCTTGCCAATCCCGCCAGCAGCCCGCCCATGAACCCGTCGCCTGCCCCGGTCGGCTTTTGCGCCGCGACAGGATAGATGCCGGTGGTAAACCCGAAGTCGCCGGTAAAGGTCATCGACCCTGCCGCACCCTGTTTGTAGACGACCAGCAAGGCCGTCTCCCGCGCCATGTGGCGTGCCAGAGCCAGACCATCGGTGTCGCCTGCCAGCAGCGCAAACTCTTCGTCATTGCCGACCACCACATCCGCCTGATCTGCCGCTATCAGGCAGGTTTCCGCAGCCTGGTTTCGACTTGCCCAGGAATAGGCGCGATAGTCGATGTCGAAAACGACCAGCGCGCCCGCATGCCTGGCCCGGTCAATCGCCATCATCGCGGCGCGGCGCGACGGTTCCGCCGCAAGCGCCGTGCCCGTCACCACCAGCGCCGCCAAGGGGGCGAAATCGACCGCCGCCACATCCGCCTCGGTCAGGTCGAAGTCGGCGGCCCCATTGCGGTAAAGCACGGTCTGGCAACCTTTGGCCCGCGTTTCCGTCACCGCAAGCGATGTCCGAACCCCGCCCGCGACCAGCCGCACATGCGCAGTGCCGACCCCATATCGCGCCAGCTCTCCCCGGCAATATCGCCCGACGGCATCGTCCGACAGGCAGGACAGCAGCCCGGCCTCCATCCCCTGCCGCGCCAGCGCTACCGCGATATTGCCCGCAGACCCGCCGATCGCCGACACATAGTGCGCGGCATCCTCGATCCGTGTACCCGGGGGGTCGGCGTAAAGGTCCATTCCAACCCGCCCGAGCACCACGAATCGACCCAGCCGCATGCGATGCCAAAGCCGCTGCATCATGTCCGCCTTGAGATGCGCAAAGAATTGCGATTGACCTTTGTCATCACCTGACGATACTCATTTTGCAACCGGTTGCAATCGGTTTTGACGGGGGCGTCCCATGCGTGACATCGGCATCGGAATTGTCGGCGGCGGCTATATGGGTAAGGCCCACGCCGTCGCAATGTCTTCGGTGGGGGCGGTGTTCGACACGGTTTTGCGCCCAAGACTGGAAATGGTCGCCGCAACATCGGACGCATCCGCCGAACGTTATCGCCGCGCCTACGGGTTCCGGCGCGCGACCGCCGACTGGCGCGCGCTTGTGGGCGACCCGCTGGTTCAGGCCGTGGTGATCGCCAGCACGCAAGACACCCACCGCGCCATCGCCGAGGCTGCCTTTGCGCAGGGCAAGCCCGTTTTCTGTGAAAAACCACTTGGCGCAAACCTCGACGACAGCCTTGCCATGGTTGCCGCCGCCGAAACGTCCGGTTGCACGAACATGGTCGGTTTCAACTACATCCGCACACCGGCCTCGCAATATGCCCGCGCGCTGGTGGCATCGGGCGAGATCGGCACCGTCACCTGGTTTCGCGGCGAACATACCGAGGATTTCGACAGCAATCCCGAAAAACCCGCAACCTGGCGCAGCCATGGGGCGGCCAATGGCACCATGGGCGACCTTGCCCCGCACATGATCAACGCGGCCCTTGCCCTGATCGGCCCCATCGCCCGCCTGACTGCCGACATCGCCACCGTCCACAAGACCCGCCCCGGACCGGATGGCCCCGTCGCCGTCACCAATGACGACATCGGCCAGTTCCTGTGCCGTTTTGAGAACGGTGCGATGGGGCATCTGTCGTTCAGCCGCGTCGCGACAGGCCGCAAGATGGGCTATGCCTATGAAATCACCGGCACGAGGGGCGCAATCCGCTTTGATCAAGAGGACCAGAATGCCCTGTGGCTCTACAAGGCCGAAGGGCCGGAGGCGCAGCGCGGGTTCCGCAAGATCCTGACAGGCCCCGCGCATCCCGACTTTCTGCCATTTTCCCAGGGCCCCGCCCATGGCACCGGCTATCAGGACCAGATCATCATCGAGGCGCGCGATTTCCTGTGCGCAATCGAGACCGGCACCCCCGTTTGGCCGACCTTTCGCGACGGGCTGGAAGTGATGCGCGTCGTCACCGCAGCCTTTGCCTCTGCTTCAACCGGCCAGTGGGTCAATCTGTAGGAGACATCCATGATCCGCATCGGCAACGCGCCCTGTTCCTGGGGCGTCGAATTTGCAAACGACCCCCGCAACCCCGACTGGCGGCGCGTCCTGTCGGATTGCGCGGCGGCAGGGTACAGAGGGATCGAGCTTGGCCCCGTCGGCTTCATGCCCGAAGACCCCGCGATCCTTGGCGACGCGCTGGCGGACAACGGCCTGACGCTGATCGGCGGCGTGGTGTTCCGCCCGTTCCATGATCCCGACGCCTGGGACGATGTCTGGGACGGGGCGATGCGCACCTGCAAGGCGCTGACAGCCCATGGGGCAAAGCATCTGGTGCTGATCGACAGCATCTCGCCCCGCCGCGCCCCGACCGCCGGTCGCGCGGCCGAGGCGGAGCAGATGGACGCTGCCGAATGGCGCGCCTTTACCGACCGCATCCACACCGTCGCCAAACTGGGCGTCGATCACGGCCTGACCGTCGGCATCCATGCCCACGCCGCAGGCTTCATCGACTTCGAACCGGAGCTGGAGCGCCTGCTGAATGAGACCGACGACGCCCTGCTGAAAATCTGCTTTGACACCGGCCACCATTCCTATGCCGGCTTCGATCCCGTGGCTTTCCTGCGTCGCCATATCGGACGCATTTCCTACATGCATTTCAAGGACATCGACCCGGTGGTCAAAGCCCGCGCCGTGGCCAACCGCACCGGCTTCTACGACGCCTGTCGCCAGGGGATCTTTTGCAAACTTGGCAAGGGCGACGTGGACTTTCCCGCCGTGCGCCAGATTCTGACGGATGCGGGCTTCGACGGCTGGTGCACGGTCGAACAGGATTGCGATCCGGCGGGCCCGACCTCGCCGGTTGACGACGCAACTGCCAACCGCGCCTATCTCACCTCAATCGGATTCTAGGGGACCTGCGATGACGAAACTGAACTGGGGCATGATCGGCGGTGGTGATGGCAGCCAGATCGGCCCCGCGCACCGGCTTGCGGCTGGTCTTGATGCGCATTTCGATTTTGTTGCCGGCGCGCTGGACCATGATCCCGCGCGCGGTCGCGCCTTTGCCCGGCGCCTGGGGATCACCCCGGACCGCGCCTATGGCGACTGGCGCGAAATGCTCGCGGGTGAGGTCGCACGCCCCGACCGCATCGACCTTGTCACCGTCGCCACCCCCAATTCGACCCACTACGAAATCTCCAGAGCGTTCCTTGAGGCCGGGATCAACGTCCTGTGCGAAAAGCCCATGACTGTGACCGAGGCCGAGGCCGAGGATCTGGTGCTGACCGCCCGCCGCACCGGCAAGATCTGCGCCGTGAACTATGGCTATACCGGATATGCGCTGGTGCGCCACATGCGCGCAGTGGTGGCGCGCGGCGATCTTGGCAAGGTGCGCCTTGTCGTGGCCGAGTTCGCCCATGGCCACCACGCCAATGCCGCCGACATGGACAACCCCCGCGTCCGCTGGCGCTATGACCCGGCGCAGGCAGGTGTGTCGGCGCAGTTCGCCGATTGCGGCATCCACGCCCTTCACATGGCAAGCTTCGTGACGGGTCAGGAGGTCGCGACCCTGTCCGCCGATTTTGCCTCATGCCTGCCCGGTCGGGTGCTGGAGGATGACGCAATGGTCAACTTCCGCATGGACCAGGGCACTGTCGGGCGGCTTTGGACATCGTCGGTCGCCATCGGTCGCCAGCACGGCCTGACGATCCAGGTCTTCGGCGAAACCGGCGGTCTGCGGTGGGCACAGGAACAGCCGAACCAGCTTTACTACATGCCGCTGGGCCAGCGCCTGCAGGTCATTGAACGCGGCGAAGGCAACCTGTCGCCCGAGGCGGACCGCGCCAGCCGCGTCACCGTCGGCCATGCCGAAGGGATGCCGCTGGCGTTCGGCAACATCTACCGCGATCTGGCCGAAACCCTGATCGCGACCCGCGACGGTCGCGACCCAGACCCGGCAATCAGCCTTTTCCCCCGCGCCGAGGATGGACTTCGATCCATCGCGGCAATCCACGCCGCCGTGGCATCCGCTGGACAACAGGGCGCATGGGTCGACGCCAGGCCGATGATCTTTCGCTAGGGCAGGGGCCGCAGCGTTCCCCGTTCTACCACGTGGCAGGGCAGGATCCGCGTCTCCGGCGCGCGGTCAGGGTCGCAGAGTGCTGCCATCATCAGGTCAACCGACGCTGCAACGATGTCGCGGAAAGGCTGGTGAATGGTGGTCAGGTCGATCCGGCCCCAGGCCGCCATTTCCATGTCGTTCAGGCCGATCACCCCCAGGTCGTCCGGTACCCGGCGACCGGCATCCGCCGCCGCCGAGAGCGCGCCGATCGACAGCACGTCATCGCCGCAGAAATATGCTTCGGCCGGATCGCCGCGCAAAAGACGCGCCATTTCGCGCTGCCCGGCCTCGAAACTGTAGGCTCCTGCAAAGGAATGCGACACACGGATGCCGGGCGTTGCCTGCGCTTGCGCCACGAACCCTGCCAGCCGGTCCTGCGTGGTCGACGCAGCCTCCGGTCCGCCCATGAACCCGATATGGCGATACCCCCGTGCGATCAGCGTTGCCGCCGCCAGCCGCCCGGCGTGGATATTGTCGATGCAGACGACATTGATCGCGCTGTCCGTGCCGGATCGGCCGAACGCATGGACAACCGGCAACCCTGCCTGCGCAAAGGCTGCCGCAAATCCTGCCGGCAACTCGGATGAGGCCAGCACCACCCCGTCCACGGAATAGGACCGCAGCAACTGCACCGACCGGGCCGGGTCCGTCTCATCCGTCAGGTTCACCAGCAAGGGGCGCAGGCCCCGGTCCTGCAGCCCCCGCGTGAACAGGTCGAAAATCTGCAAAAAGGCCGGGTTATGGAAATTGTTTGACACAAGGCCAATCAGCTGCGTCTGCCCGGTCGTCAGGCTGCGCGCCAGGATATTGGGGCTGTAACCCAGCGCCGCCGCTGCCTCTTCGATCTTGGCGCGGGTTTTCGGTGAAACCGATGCGCCTTTGGTATAGGCGCGCGACACCGCTGCGCGCGACACACCGGCGCGCTCGGCCACCTGCTTCAGCGTCACCATTCTGCCCCGGGCCTCCGACAGTTGTTTTGCGCCGGACGCGCCTTGCTAGGGGTAGCGGTGTCGGCCAGGGATGTCATGATGCAATATCGTCGTCCGGCCCTGCGACGGAACAGGCGGGCCAGGCATCAGGCCCCGTGCCTGTCTCGGACGGCACCCAAAGCCGCCCGATCTGGCGGCTGATTCGCGGCAAGACTGCCAATCCAATCAGGTAAATTCCGGGCGTGCCAACATTCGCCCCATGGTTGCATCTTGCCCGACCGGGAACCGCAAATCCCGCCGGTGACGCAAAAAAGTCACGAAAGCGATGGCATTTGGCGGAGTTATCTGCCAAAAAATCCTCCTTGTTGCCGCAATGCTCGACTACGCCGAATGCGTTTAATCAGGTATCGCACGTGATCCCATTCAACTCTCCGCCGGTCAGCGGCAATGAAATTTCGCATATCAGCGTGGCCCTTCTGGGGGGTAAGCTTTCGGGCGACGCAGCCTATGGCCGTAAGTGCGAGGCGTGGTTTTCTGCGGCTCTCGACGCGCCAAAGACACTGTTGACGCCCTCCTGCACCCATTCGCTTGAAATGGCGGCGATCCTCCTGGACATCGGACCCGGCGATGAAGTGATCATGCCGAGCTATACGTTCGTCTCGACCGCCAATGCCTTTGCGTTGCGCGGGGCGACTATCGTTTTTGTCGACATCCGCCCCGACACCATGAATATCGACGAAACCCGCATCGAACAGGCGATCACCACGAAAACGCGGGCGATTGTGGTTGTCCACTATGCGGGCGTCGGTTGCGAGATGGACGTGATCGGCGACATCGCCACACGACACGGGATCGCCGTGGTCGAGGACGCTGCGCAGGGCATCTGCAGCACCTTTCAGGGGCGCGCTCTTGGGACATTCGGAGCCGTCTCGGCCTTCAGCTTTCATGAAACCAAGAACATCACCAGCGGAGGCGAAGGCGGCCTGACGGTCATCAACGACGCGGCACTTGTCGAACGCGCTGAGATCATCCGTGAAAAGGGCACTAACCGCAGCCGCTTCTTTCGCGGCCAGGTCGACAAGTATTCCTGGGTCGACATCGGCAGCAGCTATCTGATGAACGAAATCAGCGCCGCCTATCTCTGGGCGCAGCTTGAGGCCATCGACGGCATCCAGGCCCGGCGGATGCAGATCTGGGACACCTATCGCGCCGCCCTTCAGCCCTTGGCCGACTCGGGGCGGATCGCCTTGCCGCATATCCCCCAGCACGCTCAGCACAATGCCCACATGTTCTACATCAAGTGCCGGGACGAGGCGGATCAGGCGGCCTTCATGACCTTCATGAAGGCGCAGGGCATCACCTGCGTGTCACATTATGTGCCTCTGCATTCGTCCGAGGCCGGGCGCAAACTCGGACGCCTGCATGGCGCGGATGCCCATACCACCCGGGAAAGTGGCCGCCTTGTCCGTCTGCCGCTCTTCTACAGCCTGACCGAACAGCAGATGGAACAGGTCATCGACGCGGCGACCCGGTACTTCACGGCGGACATCGCTGCGCGCACGCCGCCCGCCATCGCACACCCGGAACCCATGCGCGGCAGCAAGCGAATTGCCACCAGGGGTTCATGACCGTGGGCCAAGGAGCGGACACCCATCTTGTCGTGGTCCAGTTCGCCGGGGATATTCACGAAGCGATTGCGCGTCGCACCGCAGGGCAGCCGGAAACCTATTTCGCGCAGTTCTATTCTATCGCCGCGATTGAAGATCAGGTCAGCGTCTTTGGTCGCGTGACGTCGCTGACCGTCGTCACCGATGGCCCCCATGATGTCGTCGAAAGCAGCGGCATGCGTTCGGTCGGGCTGGGCCTGACCAGCGGCTTTTCGGAGGTCGAGGTGATCAAGGCGCTGGTTCGCCTGAACCCGACCCACATCATTTTCCGTGCCGTCATGCGCAAGGCGATTTCCTGGGCCGTGCGCGAACAAAAGCAGGTCGTCTGCGTGTTCGCGGAATCGCTGACCAATCTGGGTTTTCGCAACCGCCTGCGCAACCGCCGCCTTGCCTGGGCCTTGCGGTCACACAGGGTCCGCTGGGTCGGCTGTTACGGGATCGGCTCGGCGGAAACCTATATCGCGGCAGGCGTCGATCCCGCCAAGATCGTGCCGTGGGATTTTTTCCACGCCGGTCTCAGCAACGATTTGAAACCCAAGACGCTGGCCGAAACGGGAACCGGCAAGGTTTTGTATGTCGGGGCGATGACACCTGCAAAGGGCGTCGATGACCTGGTCGCGGCCTTTGCGATCCTTGGCAAGTCGCATCCGCGGATCAGCCTGACCCTCGTTGGCAACGACAAGGATGACCGGTTGAAGAAAGTGATCGCGGCACTGCCCCAAACCTTTGATTGCACACAAGTACCGTTTGTCCCCAACCACTTGCTCGAAGAATTCATGTCGGAATTTTCGGTGGTTGTGGTGCCGTCACGCCACAGCTATCCCGAAGGTCTGCCGCTGGTCTTGACGCATGCGATGGCCGCCAGGGTGCCGGTTGTCGCCTCGGATCATCCGATGTTGGTCAGGGTGCTGACACACCGCCAGAATGCGATGATCTTTCCCGAAGCGCAGCCGCAGGCGCTTGCCGACTGCCTTGCGGAACTGCTTGGCAATGCTGACCTTTACCGGACATTGTCAGCATCCTCTGGCACAAGCCTGAAAAAGATCGTGCTGCCGGTCAAGTTTCACGAACTTTGCGCCTACGGGTTTCAAGACGGCACCAGGGGCGCCGCCTGGCTGCGGGCAAATGCGTTCGGGACAACGGGTCGGCGCTCGCACTGATCCAGGAGGGCGGACCATCTGGCAAGGCGACTATTCAGACCTCAGGCCGACCCTTTCAGCATTCCCCGCAGTTCATACACCAACTGCAACGCCTCGATCGGCGTAAGCGTGTCGGGCTCGACTTCCTTCAGTCGCCCCTCCACCTCGGATGCCTTCGCCGGGGCAGGTGCAGGTGCCGCACGAAACAGCGGCAGGTCGTCGATCAGCGTCCTTTGCCGCCCCGGCCCCTCACGTTCGCCCTTTTCCAGCGCCTCCAGCACCACTTTTGCCCGCTCCACCACCACCGCAGGCAGCCCCGCCAGCCGCGCTACCTGCACACCATAGGACCGGTCCGCCGCCCCGCGCCTGACCTCGTGCAGAAAGATCACATCGCCGTCCCATTCCTTGACCGTGACCGTGGCGTTCTCCACCCCCGCCAGCTTGCCCGCCAGCGCCGTCATCTCGTGGTAATGCGTGGCGAACAGCGCGCGGCACCGGTTCACGTCATGCAGATGCTCCAGCGTGGCCCAGGCAATCGACAGCCCGTCATAGGTCGCCGTCCCGCGCCCGATCTCGTCCAGGATCACCAGCGCGCGGTCATCTGCCTGGTTCAGGATCGCTGCCGTCTCGACCATTTCCACCATGAAGGTCGACCGCCCGCGCGCCAGGTCATCCGCCGCCCCGACCCGGCTGAAGATCTGGCTGACCATGCCGATATGGGCGGATGTCGCCGGAACGAACGACCCCACCTGTGCCAACAGCGCGATCAATGCGTTTTGCCGCAGGAAGGTCGACTTCCCCGCCATGTTCGGCCCGGTCAGCAGCCAGATCGCGGGCGTCCCCCCGTCGGTCAGCGCGCAGTCATTGGCGACGAATGGCCCCGCCCCTTGTCGCTGCAAGGCGCGCTCCACCACCGGATGCCGCCCGCCGGTCACGACAAAGGCCCGGCTGTCATCCACGATCGGCGCCACCCAGTCCTCGGCCGCCGCAAGGTCCGCAAACGCCGCCGCCTGGTCCACCTCGGCCAGCGCGCGCGCAGCCGCGCCGATTGGCCCGGCCTGATCCAGAACGGCGCGCTTCAGGCTGTCATAGTGACGCTTTTCAAGGGCAACCGCGTGATTCCCGGCGTTCATGATCTTCGCCTCCAGCGTCGATAGCTCGACCGTGGTGAACCGCACCTGCCCTGCCGTGGTCTGCCGGTGGATGAAGGTTGCGCTCAAGGGCTGTGACAACATCCGTTCCGCATGCGTTGCCGTCGTCTCGATGAAATAGCCCAGCACATTGTTGTGCTTGATCTTCAGGCTGGCGATCCCGGTGGCCTCGACAAACTCGGCCTGCATGCGCCCGATCACACCCCGTCCCTGGTCGCGCAAGGCGCGCGTCTCGTCCAGCTCTGCATCGAAACCTGTCGCGACAAAACCGCCATCCCGCACCATGAGCGGTGGTTCCGACACAAGCGCCCGGTCCAGCAGCGCAATCAGGTCCCCACGCCCCACCAGTTCGCGCGCCGCCTCCCCCAGCAGCCCGTCAACCCCGGCCAGCAGCTGCGCAATCCCCTCTGCCTGCCCCAACCCCGCCCGGATCGCCGCCAGATCGCGCGGCCCGCCCCGATCCAGCGCCAGCCGCGACAACGCCCGGTCCATATCCGGCACCCGCCGCAATGCCGCGCGCAGGTCCGCCCGCAGGGCCGGCGCATCGACCATCGCCGAAACCGCCGCCTGGCGCGCGTGAATGACCCCAAGGTCCCGTGACGGTGCCGCCAGCCGCCGATCCAGCAACCTTGCACCCGCCGCCGTCACCGTGCGGTCTACCGCCGCCAGTAACGACCCTTCACGCCCGCCCGACAATGCGCCCGAGATCTCCAGATTCCGCCGCGTCGCCGCGTCGATCTGCACCAGTCCGCCCGCCTCTTCCCGAACCGGCGGACGCATCAGCGGCAACCGTCCCTTTTGCGTCAGGTCGAGATAGTCGATCAGCCCGCCCATCGCGGCAATCTCGGCCCGGCCAAAGCTGCCAAAGGCATCCAGACTGCTGACCCGGAACAGCGAAGACAGCCGCCGTTCCGCCCCCGTGCTGTCGAAACTCGACCGTGCCATCGGCGTCAGCGCCGCCCCCAGATCCGTCACCAATCCCGCCAGATCGGCTTCAAGACCCTCGGCAACCAGCACTTCGCGCGGGGCCAGCCGCGCCAGGGCAGCACCCAGCCGCACCAGCGGGCAGGCCATGACCCGCAGCTCGCCGGTGGAGATGTCGGCCCAGGCCAGTGCCGCCTCGTCGCGCACCTGCGCATAGGCCGCGAGGTAATTGTGCCGACGCGCCTCCAGCAGGGCATCTTCGGTCAGCGTGCCGGGCGTGACCAGCCGCACCACCGCCCGCTTGACCACCGCCTTGTACCCGCGCTTTTTCGCCTCGGCCGGATCTTCCATCTGTTCGGCGATGGCGACCCGAAACCCCTTGCGGATCAACGTCAGCAGATAGCCGTCGGCCGCATGCACCGGCACCCCGCACATCGGAATGTCCGCGCCCTGATGAAAGCCCCGTTTGGTCAGGGCGATGTCCAGCGCCTCGGCGGCGGCCTTGGCGTCATCGAAAAACATTTCGTAGAAATCGCCCATCCGATAGAACAGGATGGCGCCGGGGTTCTGCGCCTTGATCTCCAGATACTGCGCCATCATCGGCGTCGCGGCGTCGTCGGTCATATGGGTCCCCCGCGTCCGGCCAAGACCCTACAGGCGGTGGAGACCCGCGGCAATGCGCGCCAAGGAGTGCCCGCATCGGCGGGTCAGCCTGGACGCATCATTCCGGCACCCCGCACCTTTTCGAAATCCGCCTCGCCGCACCAGAAACAGCCCTCCGCTACAAAGACCTTTTCAGTAACGGCACGCCCTGGATGTGCCAGAAACAGGCTCAGGACAACTGTCAGCAAAATCGCGGCGCCAATGCTCAGACGTTCCATGCGACCTCTCTCTGGTGCTGCCTTCACCTTTCCCTACGCGGTCATCCGCGCAACTCACCCCCGCGTGAATCACGCAAGGTTGATGCGCCCCCTTGGCCTTGCCACCGCACCGCAATAGCGTGGAGCAAAGCACGGGGGACCCCATGACCGACCACGTCTCGACCCATCAGGCCGAAGAAGATGCCCGCAACGAGACGATCCGGATCTGGGTCAACGGCAGGATTGTCCCCAAGGCGCAGGCCACGGTGTCGGTCTATGACTCCGGCTTCATGCTGGGCGATGGCGTCTGGGAGGGCATCCGCCTTTACAACGGGGCCTGGGCCTTCCTCGATGAACATGTCGATCGCCTTTTCGAGGCTGCAAAGGCGATCGACCTCGACATGGCGCGCACCAGGGACGATGTCAAAAAGGCCGTACTAGACACGCAAATGGCCAATGGCATGACGACGGATGCCCATGCGCGCCTGATGGTGACACGCGGCGTCAAGACCCGACCCTTCCAGCACCCGAGGCTCAGCCAGCAGGGCCCGACCATGGTCATCATCATGGAGCATTCGCGGCCGAGGCTGCCCCGACCGATCAAGCTGGCGACCGTGCCACACTTTCGCGGACTGCCGATGACGCAGGACCCCAAACTCAACAGTCATTCCAAGCTGAACTGCATCCTCGCCTGCATCGCCGCCGAAAAGGCTGGCGCGGACGAGGCGCTGATGCTGGACGTGCATGGCTTTGTGAACACCACCAACGCCTGCAACCTGTTCATCGTGCGCAAGGGGCAGGTCTGGACCAGTACCGGCGACTACTGCATGAATGGTATCACCCGCCAAAAGGTCATCGACCTTTGCCGGGGGAACGGCATCCCGGTATTCGAACGGAACTATTCCCTGGTCGACACCTATTCGGCCGACGAGGTGTTCCTGACCGGCACCTTTGGTGCGCAGACCCCGGTCGGCAGCATCGACGGTCGCGTCATCGGCACCGGCCAGATGGGACCGATGACAGAACGGCTCCACGGTCTTTACAAGATCCTGGTCGGCGCGTGATGTCAGGGCAATCGGAGCACGCTTGCCATATGTCGGGCACACAGAAGACATTCGCGGGGCACCCATGAAGATCGCCATGTGGTCCGGTCCCCGGAACCTGTCGACCGCCCTGATGTACAGCTTTGCCGCAAGGGGCGATTGCGCCGTCTGGGACGAGCCATTCTACGCGGCCTATCTGCAGGCCACTGGGATCGACCACCCCATGCGCGACGCCGTGATAGCGGTCGGCGAGGTCGATGCCGCCCGCGTGGCGGCGCGCTGCCTTATGCCTGCACCAGATAACAAAACCATTTACTATCAGAAGCATATGACCCTTCACATGATCCCGGAATTTGATCTCGGCTTCATGCGCGGACTGACCAACGTCTTTCTGATCCGCCATCCCGCCCGCGTCATCGCAAGCTACGCCAAAAAGCGCGAGGCCCCGACCCTGCACGACATCGGCTTTGTCCAGCAGGCCCGTCTGTTCGATCAGGTCGCCGATTGGATGGGTCAGGCCCCGCTGGTGGTAGACTCGGCGGACATTCGACTTAATCCACAGAAATCTCTCATGAATATCTGCTCGACTTTGGGCATTTCCTATACCGGAAAGATGCTGCGCTGGCCGATGGGTCCGAAACCCTATGATGGTGTCTGGGCGCCGCACTGGTACAATGCCGTACACGACTCCACCGGCTTTGACGCGCCCGAAGGCAACCTGCCGGATTTGCCTGACGCCTATCGCCCGTTGTTGGACGCGGCGCTGCCCTACTACCGCAAGCTCGCCCAACATGCCGCCAGCACCGGAGCCGAAAGTACATGAAACCGCTTGGAAAACTGGCCGCTGCAATCGTGGGCGCAGTCCTTGCCGGTGGAATCGCACAGGCGCAGGGCTTGCAAGACGTGATCGAGAAAATGGGGGCCGAACGCTGCGCGGACAGCAGCCTGCTTTGCGTCACAATCGAGGTTCCGCGCGATCATTTTGCCAATGACCCATCGGAAACCCTGCCCATCACCTTTGCCGTCAGCCCTGCCTCCGAGCAGAGCGAAGGCATCCTGTTCTACGCAGTCGGGGGGCCAGGCGGATCGGGCCTTGCCTCGGCCGAAAGCTATATCGCGGCTTTTGATCAGGATGTGCAGTCAAGGCTGGATTTCGTCTTTTTTGATCAACGCGGTACGGGCCCGGATCACGGGCTGGACTGTCCCTTGGCACAGGGAGTTTTCGACCGTTCCGAGGTGACGCTGGCCGACGAGGCCGCGCTGCTTGCCACGGTTCAAAGCTATGTGATCGACTGCCAGGCCGAACTGGACCGGACCGACATCCTTCCCTTTGTCGGCACATCTCAGGCGATCCGCGATCTGGAACTTTTCCGCCAGGCCATCGGCGCACCAAAGGTTTGGCTGTACGGCGAAAGCTATGGCACGCAGTTCATGCAGTCCTACGCCACCGCGTTTCCCGATGCAGTCAGGGGCCTGATCCTGGACGGCGTGGTGGACCTGAACCTGTCGGCCGAGGGTTTCTATCGGACCTATGTTCAGGCCGCCGAACGCATCCTGTCACGGATGTTTTCGGCCTGCGACGCCGATCCCGCCTGCGCCAAGGACATGAAAGCAACGTCGAGTAGTGTCTATGCAAGCCTGATCGGCCAGGTCTCCGCAGGTCGGTCCGA
This sequence comes from Rhodobacterales bacterium, assembly GCA_021155205.1. Lineage (GTDB taxonomy): Bacteria > Pseudomonadota > Alphaproteobacteria > Rhodobacterales > Rhodobacteraceae > JAJNPS01. The sequence continues at coordinate 183,679 of JAJNPS010000047.1, read as the reverse complement.
GGTCGATTTCCCACTGATCGACGGCACGTCGGCACGCCGGATGCTGACTGCGGGTATGATCGAGTCAAACGCCTTTTACGCACTCTACAGCCCTGAAGGCCGGGCGACCTTTCTGCGGGCGCTGGCGGCCTTTGCCCAGGGAAATGCCGTTCCGATGCTGCGACAGGCCTATTCCAACCTCTACATTGATCCCGATACAGAAGAAGGCCTTGCCGATCCGTCCTGGTTCGGGGCGGCCTATTTTGCCATCAACTGCATGGATTATGGTGATGGCGCGGGCACGCCCGAGGCCGACGCCCGGCGCATTTTGGACCAGGCAAGGGCCCTTGAACCTGCCGCCCCGAACCTGTTCCGATCATATTATCTTGAGCGTCTGGTCTGTGCTTATTGGCCCGGTTCCGGCAAGCCCGACCGCCCGAAACCCTTTGTCGGCGGAGATTACCCGACGCTGATCCTGAATTCCGACACCGACCCGATCACGCCGGTTTCGATGGCCTATTCTGTCTATGACAACGCGCGCAACGCGACCATGGTGGTGATGCAGGGCGGACCACACGTGATCTGGGGCAGGGGGCTTTCCTGCCCTGACAAGACCGTCTCGCGCCTGATCTTTGACGGCGCGCCGCCGCCCGCGCCGCTCCAGCTTTGCCGACAGGATTTCCTTGCGCCCTACATTCCCCTGACCCTGACCGATGCGACTTTGCCGATCGACGGATTTGCCCTGGGACAGGCGGTAGAGGCAGAACTTGACGCCAGCGCCGACTTCGCCGACTGGTCCTATTCCGACGTGCTGGAATATTCCTGCGACCATGGCGGGCGGATCGAGGCGATACCGACTGACCTTGGCGCGGCGCTGCAGTTTACCGGATGCGCGATGTGGCCTGACCTGACGCTGTACGGCGAGGGAACGGTGACATTCGCCGAGGACGGCACGGATGTTCTGACGCTGGACCTCGATGTTCTGGGAAAGGCGCGCGGCAGTATTTCCTATTCGTCGGACCGTGCGGCTGGAACAGCCTGGGTCAAGGGCCGACTGGACGGCAGGGATGTCGCCATGCCGCGCCCGGGACCTTGACCTAGCCGCCCACCCGCCGGTTGCGCGTCGCGATCAGTTTCAGTCGCAGCGCGTTCAGGCGGATGAACCCGGCTGCGTCCTTCTGGTCATAGGCCCCGGCATCTTCCTCGAAGGTCACGTGCTTTTCACTGTAAAGACTATGATCCGACCACCGCGCAACGGTCCGGGCAGAGCCCTTGTACAGCTTGACCCGCACGGTTCCGGTGACATGCTCCTGGCTTTTGTCGATCAGCGCCTGCAGCATTTCGCGTTCGGGGCTGAACCAGAACCCGTTGTAGATCAGTTCGGCATAGCGCGGCATCAGGCTGTCCTTCAGATGGCCCGAACCTGAATCCAGCGTGATCTGCTCGATCCCGCGATGCGCCTCCAGCAGGATCGTGCCGCCGGGCGTTTCATAGACGCCGCGTGACTTCATGCCGACAAAGCGGTTTTCGACCAGGTCCAGCACCCCGACGCCATGCCGTGCGCCGAGGTCGTTCAGGCAGGTCAGCACGGTTGCGGGCGACATCGCGACGCCGTTCACCGCCACGGCATCGCCGCGTTCAAAGGTCACTTCGACCATTTCCGGCGTGTTTGGGGCATGCTCCACCGGCGTCACGCGCTGATAGACATACTCGGGCGCTTCTTCGGCAGGGTCTTCCAGAACCTTGCCCTCTGACGAGGTGTGCAAAAGATTTGCATCCACGCTGAACGGCGCTTCGCCCCGCTTGTCCTTGGCGATCGGGATCTGGTTCGCCTCGGCATAGGCCAAAAGCTGGGTCCGCGACTGCAACATCCATTCCCGCCACGGCGCGATCACACGCAAGGCCGGGTTCAGCGCCAGCGCCGACAGTTCGAACCGCACCTGGTCATTGCCCTTGCCGGTCGCGCCGTGTGCCACGGCATCCGCCCCGGTTTCAGCCGCAATCTCCACCAGCCGTTTCGCGATCAGCGGCCGCGCAATGGAGGTGCCGAGCAGATAAAGCCCTTCATAAAGCGCATTGGCGCGGAACATGGGGAACACGAAATCCCGCACGAATTCTTCGCGCAGGTCTTCGATATGGATGTCCTTCTCCTTGATCCCCAGCATCAGCGCCTTGGCGCGGGCCGGTTCCAGCTCCTCGCCTTGGCCCAGATCGGCGGTGAATGTCACCACCTCGCAGCCATATTCATTCTGCAGCCATTTCAGGATGATCGAGGTATCCAGGCCCCCGGAATAGGCAAGAACGATTTTCTTCGGCTTGGTCATCAGCGGCCCCGCGATACTGGCATCGCGCCTGCGTGTATTGGGTTTTCGCCCATGCGGCAAGGCCGTGCAGGGGTGCCTGAACGCGGAGCTTTGCCGCGTTCAGGTCGCAATCTGTCGTGTCAGCTGACGACCTCGCCCTCGATGACGGGCGCATCTGTCGGGGTGTCAAGTGCTGCGCTGATTTCCGCCTGATGCGGCGCAAGGCTCTTGTTTCGAACTGAGATCTTTGTCCGCATCAAGCAACAGTGCGCGACGATTAGTTTTGGGCCGTCAGACCAGCCCGCGGCGCGTATCCTTGGGCAGCCCCAGCAGGCCTTTAAGCGCCTTTGCATCGATATGGCGTTGGGTTCTGGCGACCGATCCGTCAGCGGGAATGACGGTGGATTCAAGGAGTTTGTTGTGGGCCGGATGGCCAAAGCCTGATGCGGCCTGCAGAGTATTCGTGCGCGCGATTTCCGACACGTCGACCAGCGGCCGGATCGCCGTCGATGTATTCGCGACCGCCGGGATGGCCCGTCTTGGCATCGGGCCAAGCAGCAAGGCAGTTCGGCCGTGATAGGCAAGCATTTGAGTCGAGCGTGCCATTCCCCGTTCCTTATTCGACAATCCGCCGGGTTCACCGGGCGGATTTTCCCCTTTTGTTAACCTTGGGGCGCCAATTGCGGCAATAGCGCGGCCAAATTCGGTCTTGTCCAAGAAAAGCGAAGCTGAAACGAAGTCTTGAGGACTTTTTTCGCCATGCTTGACTTGTCCGGGCTGTTTGTGGCGAAGCTTGGGCCGCGCGGCGGTGACAGGGCAGGATGAACAGATTTGCGCCAAGGGCGGTTGCCGCGGCTGCGGCGCTGCGGGATATTTTTCCGCCGACGCCGCTGCAACGCAATGCCCATTTGTCGGATCGGTATCAGGCTGACATTTGGCTCAAGCGCGAAGACCTGAGCCCGGTCCGCAGCTACAAGATCCGTGGCGCGTTTACCGCCATGCGCAAAATGCGCAAACGGCAACCCGACCAGCAGGAATTTGTCTGCGCCAGCGCGGGCAACCATGCCCAGGGGTTCGCCTATGCCTGCCGACATTTTGGCGTGCATGGCACGATCTTCATGCCGGTGACGACGCCGCAGCAAAAGATCGACAAAACCCGCATCTTTGGCCAGGACACCATCACGATCACGCTGACGGGCGACTACTTCGACCAGACGCTGACGGCCGCCCGGCAATTCTGCGCCGATCGGCGGGCGCATTTCCTGTCACCCTTTGATGATGTCGACGTGATCGAGGGCCAGTCCACGGTCGCGGTGGAAATCGTGGACCAGCTTGGCCACGCGCCGGATCTCGTGGTGTTGCCCGTCGGCGGTGGCGGGCTTGCCGCAGGAATGACGAGCTATCTGCGCGAGGTGTCGCCCCAGACCGATTTTCGCTTTGTGGAACCCCTGGGCGGGGCCAGCCTGATGGCCGCCCTCAGGGCAAAAGGCCCGGTCAAGCTGAACCGCGTGAACAGTTTTGTCGATGGGGCCGCAGTCGCACAACTGGGCGATCTGACCTATGCCGCGCTGGACTGGGTCCGGCCCGACCAGGTGATGCTGGCCCCAGAGGACCGGATCTGCGGCACCATGCTGGAGATGCTGAACGTCGAGGGCATCGTTCTCGAACCCGCCGGGGCGCTGTCTGTCGATGTACTGCCGGAACTGGCAGGGGACATTGTTGGCAAGACTGTGGTCTGCGTGACAACTGGCGGCAATTTCGATTTTGAGCGCCTGCCCGAGGTGAAAGAGCGCGCCCAGCGCTATGCCGGGCTGAAGAAGTACCTGATCCTGAGGATGCCGCAGCGACCGGGCGCCTTGCGCGAATTCCTGTCGATGCTCGGGCCCGAGGATGACATCGCACGCTTTGAATACCTGAAGAAATCCGCGCGCAATTTCGGATCAGTTCTGATCGGCATCGAAACGAGATCGACAGACAGCTTTCGCCAGTTTTTCGATCGGATGGATGCGGCCGATTTTCAGTATCGCGACATCACGAACGACGACGCGCTTGCCGAATTCCTGATCTGACGGTCGCAACAGGCTTCAGGCAGCGAGGTGCTGTGTAAGACCCTCCATGAACCTGGTCCGGGACGCGCAGTAAAGATCAATCACCTGTTCGAGGTCCACGTTGTCGCCGTCACCACGGGCCGCCCTGCGCTCTCCGTCCTGACAAACCTGCGCCAGATCTGAAAGGCCCAGATTCAGGGCGCTGCCTTTCAGGAAATGCAGCAGAGATTCCAGTTCCACCGCAGCGACGCCCGCGTCCAGCCGGCAGATGACCGCGTCGGTTTCCTCGAGGAAAAGGCCGATCACCTCGTGCAGGTCCTCTTCGCCGATTTCTGCGCGAAGCACGGATATTCTCGTCCAGTCAATCACGACACCCTCCTGCAGCACGTCGCCGCTGTCACACACCACGGGTCAAGAATGGTGTCACACGCTTAACAAGCTGTGACCCGCCCGCCGCAAAGAGTGGCCAATTTTACCGTTTACCCGACCTTAAGGCGGTTGCTGCCAAAGCGTGTCCAACGACAGGCGAGGGGCAATTTGCATTACAGGCCATCCCGTAACGGCATTCCGACAGCGGCGCGGGTCAGCGCGGCGAAACCGCATGTGCTGGTGGTAGACGACAGCAAGGCGCAACGCCGGATGCTGGCGCTGCAACTCGCGCGCTGGGGCTATCTGGTGACTGAGGCCGCCTCGGGCGAAGAGGCGCTTGCCGCCTGTCAGGGGGCTGCGTTCGATATCGTTCTCAGTGATTGGATGATGACCGGGATGACCGGCGTCGATCTTTGTCGCGCGTTCCGGGCCTTGCCGCGCGAAGGCTACGGCTATTTCATTCTTCTCACGTCCAAGTCCGAAAAAGCCGAAATCGCCAGCGGTCTGGAGGCCGGGGCGGACGACTTTCTGACCAAGCCGGTCAGCGCCGATGAACTGCGCGCGCGCCTGCGGGCCGGCGAACGGATTCTGGGCATGCAGGCCGAACTGGTGGAAAAGAACCGGCTGGTCGGATCTACCCTGTCGGAACTGCAAAAGCTTTACGATTCGCTCGACCGCGACCTGATCGAGGCGCGCAAGCTGCAGCAGAATCTTGTACGCGATCGGCAGCGTGACTTCGGCAAGGGCAGGGCGGCGATCCTGATGCGTCCGTCGGGCCATGTCGGGGGCGATCTGGCGGGTTGCTTTGCCATCAACGCCCGCCGCGTGGCGCTTTATTCGGTCGATGTCTCCGGTCACGGCGTGGCCTCGGCGATGATGACCGTGCGTCTGGCGGGTCTTTTGTCCGCCGCCGCGCCCGAACAGAACATCGCGCTGACGACGGGCCGCGAAGGTTTTCGCGATGCCTGGCCGCCCGAGATGGTCGCCGTCCGGTTCAACCGCATGATGATCGAAGAACTGCAGGTGGACCAGTATTTCACGATGGTCTATGCCGAGGTTGATCTCGTCACCGGGCGCGGCAGCCTGGTCCAGGGGGGCCATCCGCACCCCGTCATCCTGCGCGCAAACGGCGCAGTCGAACGCCTTGGCGCAGGGGGACTGCCCATCGGGCTGGTCGCGGGCGCCACGTATGACCGCATCGAGTTCCGGCTGGACCGTGGCGACAGGCTGCTTTTGGTGTCGGACGGCATCACGGAATGCCCCGGTCCAAAGGGGCAGGATTTGGGCGAAGAGGGGCTTGAGGCGCTGCTGCGCCGGAATGCCGGCATGGACAGCCCGGCTCTCCTGGAAAGTATTCCCTGGGAACTTGCCGCATTCTCGGGGCTGGATGAATTTCCCGACGATGTGTCAGGCGTCATTTTTGACTATCTTGGCTGAAAGGCCGGTCAGCGGCACCCCGTCAGGAACCTGGCCAGCATGGCGCGATCGCCGGGATTTCCCAACATGGTCAGCGCCGCGTCAACCGGCAGCCAGACTGCCCGATGCCCCGCCTCGGTCGGTGGCCCAAGGCGCCTGACCGGACGCGCCATGTAAAGGGTGCAGATCTTTTCCGCCCACAAGTCGTATTCCGGCATGAAGGTGAACCGCCGGAACGCCCCGATCCGACGGTCGATCGCGATGCGCCAGCCGGTCTCTTCGCGCACCTCTCGGTGGAGCGCCGGGATCGGCTGTTCCCCGGGATCAATGCCGCCACCCGGAAGCTGATACTCCGGCACGGGGTCGGATTGGCGTGTCACAAGGATGCTGTCGCCCTGCAACAGTACCGCATAGACGCCAGGACGGCGGCGATAGCGCTGGTCAAGCCGTCTGGTATCGCCAAAACGCGGGATCATCGGGATCGGTCCTTGGTGGTCTGGTTGCCCTGCCTATATAGGCGCGGTATGCCAGCAGAGTTGCGGCAAGGAAACCCCGATGACATCCGACAAGATCGCCTGGGACGACATGGTCCTGCCCTTTCAGCTTGACCGCCCCGACATTCGCGGGCGCGTGGCGCGCCTCGACGGCGTGCTGGATCAGGTCCTGCGCCAACACGCCTATCCTGCGCCGATCGAGGCCTTGGTGGCCGAGGCTGCTCTGCTGACCGCCCTGATCGGCCAGTCGGTCAAGCTGCGCTGGAAGCTGAGCCTGCAGGTTCGCGGCAATGGTCCGGCACGCCTGATCGCGACCGACTACTACGGCCCGGCCGAGGAAGGCGGCGCAGGTCGCATCCGCGCCTATGCCAGCTATGACGCCGACCGCCTCGACTTGGCGGCGGAACCCTTTGGCCAGATCGGCGCGGGATACTTCGCCGTGATGATCGACCAGGGCGAGGGCATGGTCCCCTATCAGGGCTTTACCCCCATCGCGGGCAAGTCGCTGTCCGATTGCGCGCAGACCTATTTTGCCCAGTCCGAACAGCTGCCAACGCGGTTCCAGCTGACCTTTGGCAAAAGCCAGACGCCCGGCCAGACGCCGCATTGGCGCGCGGGGGGGGTGATGTTGCAACACATGCCACCGGTGGGTGGATCAGTCGCGGCAGAGGCAGGCTCGGGCGAGGGTGGTCTGCTGGACCACACCGACATCCTGTCGGGCGAGGCGTCAGAGAACTGGACGCGCACGAATGTCCTGCTCGACACGGTCGAGGAACTGGAACTGGTCGGTCCCACTGTCAGTCCGACCGACCTGCTGGTGCGCCTGTTCCATGACGAAACCCCGCGCGTGTTTGACGCGACCGCTGTGCGGTTCGGCTGTTCCTGCTCACCCGACAAGGTGCGCCAGACGATGTCGATCTATTCGCAAAAGGACATCGCGACGATGACGACTGCTGCAGGCATCGTGACGGCGGATTGCCAGTTCTGCGGCGCACATTACGAATTCGACCCCAGGACGCTGGGATTCGAGGGCAAGGATGCCTGAGCTGGATCGCCTGCGCGCCGCATTGCTGCGGCCTGCGGGCGCATCCTCTGACTTTGACCTGAACCCGGCGATCGAACTGCCACCGGGGCGCGTCTTGCGCCCGGCTGCGGTTCTGGTGGCGGTCTGGCGGGATCGGCTGATCCTGACCAAGCGTGCGTCGCATCTGAAACATCATCCGGGGCAGATCGCCTTTCCCGGCGGCAAGGTGGATCCGGGCGATGCATCCACAACCGCGGCTGCCCTTCGCGAGGCACGCGAGGAAATCGCCCTGCCGTCCGACAGCGTCGACATCCTGGGCCTCATGCCAGTCCACGAGACTGTCACCGGATTCTCCGTGACGCCCGTTCTCTGCCATGTTCGGGCCGATTTTTCGCCTGTGCCCGAGAAAGGCGAGGTTGATGAGGTTTTTACCGTGCCTCTGAACCACGTCCTGAACCCCGCAAATTACGCGCTCGAACGTCGGCTGTGGCGCGGGCAGTGGCGGCGCTACTACGCGGTGCCCTATGGTCCCCATTACATCTGGGGGGCGACAGCGCGCATCCTGCGCGGGTTGGCCGATCGGGTGGCGCGATGAAGCTGGCGGGCGACTGGCTGCATCATTCCGGAACAAAGGCGTTGTTTGCAGGCCTCGACGCTGGCGGTCATCAGACCCTGTTCGTCGGCGGCTGTGTGCGGAATGCGGTGATGGGCCTGCCGGTCGCGGACATCGACATCGCCACGGCCGCCACTCCCGATGTCGTGACGGATCTTTGCAAGCGGGCCGGCTTGCGGGTCGTTCCGACGGGCATTGAGCACGGGACCGTCACGGTGATCGCAGGGGGCAAGCCGCACGAGGTGACGACGTTCCGGGCCGACACGGCCACCGACGGGCGACACGCGAGGGTCGCATTCGGGACGGACATCACGGTCGACGCGGCGCGGCGGGACTTCACCATGAATGCGCTCTACGCAAGGGCGGACGGGATGGTGGTTGATCCCCTTGTCGGTCTGCCGGATGTGGTGGCGCGTCGGGTGCGCTTTGTCGGCGATCCCGGCGCCCGCATCATCGAAGACTATCTGCGCATTCTGCGGTTCTTTCGGTTCCACGCGGTGTATGGCGACCTGACACTCGGCATCGACCCCGAAGGGCTTTCCGCCTGTGCTGCAAATTCCGCGGGCATAGACACACTTTCGCGCGAACGCATCGGCCAGGAGATGCGCAAGCTGCTGGCCGCAGCCGACCCGGCACCTGCCGTCGCAGCGATGGCTCAGGCAGGGGTTCTGGGGCGTATCCTGCCTGGCGCCGATCCGCTTGCCTTGGGTCCGCTGGTACATCTGGAGATGGACCTTGACCCCGATTGGCTGCGGCGTCTGGCATCCCTTGGTGGCAGTGACATCGAAGACCGCCTGCGTCTGTCCCGGGCCGAGGCGCGCGATCTTGCCGCCCTGCGCGAGGCGATCGGCAGCATGGAGACGCCCGTCGTCCTTGGCTGGCGACTGGGGCGCCAGCGCGCATCAGATGCGATGTTGCTGCGCGCTGCCTTGATGGACGCGCCCTTGCCCGTCGGTTGGCAGCAAGACATCGCACGGGGTGCGGCGGCGACCTTTCCGGTAACGGCGGCCGACCTGATGCCCGACGTGACCGGCGCGGCGCTGGGCCAAAGGCTCAAGACGCTGGAAACACGCTGGATTGCCAGCGACCTGCATGCCAGACGCGGAGATTTGCTGAAGTCCTGACATTTCGGGGGGGTGACAATCCCGGCGCTTTGCGCTAGCTCTCCCTCGACCCCAGACAGGAGATCAGCATGGACCACGGGATTACGTATCGACTCGCCTGAGTTGACCGATCCCGTCGTGGCGGTCGCTTGCAAGGCGCCGCTTCACCCCATCGCTGCATCTTACTTCGGGTACCCCCAATGTTCCGTTTCTTTGAAAACCTTGTCGATCCCTATCAACCCTATGTCGAGACCGACACGCCGCCGACGCGCCTCTGGCCGTTCCTGAAGGAATACGTCCGGCCGTTCAGGGCTGTGTTTGCTGTGACGGCCTTGTTCTCGGTCGGCAATGCCGTGCTAGATGTCGGGATGATCTGGTATCTTGGTCGTCTCGTCGACCTTATGTCCGGTCAGACGCCGCAGGCATTTCTTGCCGCGCACTGGGTCGAGATTGTCGTCGTCGCCTTCGTGATCCTGGTCGTCCGGCCACTGGTTGCAGGCGGGTCGGTCGGGCTTTTGCACAACACGATCCTGACGAACTTTGGCACCATGATGCGCTGGCGGGCCCATCGTCATGTGCTTCGCCAGCCTGTCGGCTGGTTCGAAAGCGACTTTGCGGGCCGCATTGCCAACCGCATCATGCAGGCCCCCCCGGCGGCGGGCGAGGCGGTGTTCCAGGTCTTTGACATGGCCGCCTTTGCCGCCGCCACATTCATCGGCGCGCTGTTGATGCTGGCCGGGTCGGACCCACGCCTGATGATCCCGTTGCTCCTGTGGGTGGCGGCATACCTCGCCCTGATGCGCTGGACGATCCGCCGCGCGGGCCCCGCCTCAACTGCGTCGTCCGAGGCGCGGTCGATGGTCACGGGCCGGGTCGTCGACAGCTACGCCAACATCCATTCGGTCAAGCTGTTCGCGCATCAGGACGCCGAGGTGAACTATGCGCGCGAAGCGATCGAGAAATCGCGCCAGACCTTTCAGATTGAAATGCGCATCGTCACCAAGATGGATATGGCGCTGACCTTCATCAACGGGCTGATGATCCTGGGGGTCGGCGGTCTGGCGATTTGGTTCTGGGTACAGGGCTCGGCCACGGTCGGTGTCGTCGCGGCCGCAATAGCACTGGTACTGCGCCTGCACTCCATGACCTACTGGATCATGTGGGCTTCGACCAACCTTGTGCAGAACCTTGGCACCCTGGCCGAGGGGATGGAGACGATCGCCCAGCCCGTCAGCCTGGTCGATGCCAGGGGTGCGGCGCCGTTGGCCTTTGCCAAAGGCCTGATCCAGATCGAGAATATCTCGCACCACTATGGGCGCGGGTCTGGCGGATTGCAGAACCTGTCGCTGACCGTGCAACCGGGCGAACGGATCGGCGTTGTCGGCAGGTCCGGTGCGGGGAAATCGACCCTGGTCAAGCTGATGCTGCGATTCTATGACACCGAAAGCGGTCGCATCCTGATCGACGGGCAGGACATCGCGACGGTCACGCAGGACTCGCTGCGTCGTAAGATCGGCATGGTGCAGCAGGACAGCAGCCTGATGCACCGATCCGTGCGCGACAACATTCTCTATGGCCGGCCCGAAGCCACTGAAGACGAGATGATCGCCGCGGCAAGACAGGCCGAGGCGCATGATTTCATCCTGACACTGGAGGATCCCCAGGGTCGCAAAGGCTATGACGCCCATGTCGGCGAACGCGGCGTGAAACTGTCCGGTGGGCAACGTCAGCGTGTGGCTTTGGCACGGGTGATCCTGAAGGATGCGCCGATCCTGATCCTTGACGAGGCGACGTCTGCGCTGGACAGCGAGGCCGAGGCGCTGATCCAAGACGCGCTTTATGGTGTGATGAAGGGCAAGACGGTGATCGCCATTGCGCACCGGCTGTCCACCATCGCCGCGATGGACCGCATTGTCGTGCTGGAGGACGGAAAAATCGTCGAACAAGGCGCGCATAACCAGCTTTTGGCGAAAAACGGGCTATATGCACGGTTCTGGGCGCGCCAGTCGGGCGGGTTCATCGGGCTGGAGGATGCCGCCGAATGACGGTCTTCACGCGTCTCGGCGACAGCATCGACGCCTTTCGTCCTGCCGACGGCCCGCCGCCGCAGGTGCTGTGGCCCTTCATGCGCTGGTCGCTGAAAGGGTCGTGGATCATGCTCTGGATCGCGGGCATCATCTCGTCCGTGGCTGGTGCGACCGAGGTCGTGTCGGCGGTGATCCTGGGTTGGGTAATCGACGCGGCGCTGGTGTCCGGACCGGACAAATTCTTTGCAGATCACATCGGCTTGCTCGTCTGGTTCGCGGTCTTTTATCTGATCCTTCGACCCTTTGCCTTTGGCATATCTTCGGCGTCGAATGCGGTCGTCATCGGGCCGAACGTGCTGCCGCTGGTGCTGTCACGGCTGCATCGCTGGACGCTGGGTCAGGCGATCACCTTCTTTGACAACGACTTTGCCGGACGCATCGCGACCAAGCAGATGCAGGCCGCGCGCGCCATCACAGATGTTGCAACGGAATTCATCAACACCGTCTGTTTCGCGCTGGCCTCGGTGATCGGGTCCATCATCTTTCTTGTGGCGATCGACGCGCGGATCGCGCTGGCGCTGCTGGTCTGGCTGGTGGCCTATGTCTGGCTGATCCGCTTTTTCATGCCCCGCGTGCGCGTCAATTCGGCAGCGCGGGCGGCTTCGCGGGCGATGGTGACAGGGCAGGTCGTCGACACCATCACCAACATCAAGACCGTCAAGCTGTTTGCCCATGCCGCCTTCGAGGACAGGGTGGCACTGAAGGCGATGGAGGTTTTCCGCCTGCGCAGTGTCGAATTCGGCGAGATTTCCACCTGGTTCCGCCTGTCGCTGATGACGCTTGCGGGGGTGCTGCCGATCCTGCTGATCGGTGGCGCGCTGATGCTGTGGCAGCAGGGTCTCGCGACCGCCGGGGCCATCGCCGCATCGGGTGCGATCGCCATGCGGATCGCGCAGATGTCGGGTTGGGTCAGCTTTACCTTGATGTCGATCTACACCTCGGTCGGCGAGGTGGAGGATGGCATGAACACGCTTGCCATGCCCCACACGCTCTCTGATGCGCCGCACGCGACCAGCTTGCCGCCGGTCAAGGGCGAAGTGCGGTTCGAAGGCGCGTCTTTCGCCTATGGGCGCAAACGTGGCGGCGTGGCAGACATCAACCTGACCATCGCGCCTGGGGAAAAGCTGGGCATCGTCGGGGCATCGGGGGCGGGAAAATCGTCGCTCGTATCATTGCTGTTGCGGCTCTATGACACCGAAAGCGGGCGCATCCTGATCGACGGGCATGACGTGCGCGACGTGACGCAGGAAAGCCTGCGCCGCCAGATCGGCATGGTCACGCAGGAAACCGCGATGTTCAACCGATCCGCCCGCGACAACATCGCCTATGGCCGGCCGGACGCAACCAATGACGAGATCATCGCCGCCGCCCGCGCGGCCGAGGCGGATGTGTTCATCAGCCATATGGTCGATCACAACGGTCGCCGCGCCTATGACGCGTATCTGGGCGAACGCGGGGTCAAGCTGTCGGGTGGCCAGCGCCAGCGGATCGCGCTTGCCCGTGCGTTTCTCAAGGATGCGCCGATCCTGGTGCTGGACGAGGCGACAAGCGCCCTCGACAGCGAGGTGGAGGCCAGCATCCAGGAGGCCCTGTCGCGCGTCATGGTCGGCAAGACGGTGCTGGCCATCGCGCACCGCCTTTCGACCATCGCCGCCATGGATCGGATCATCGTGATGGAAGAGGGGCGCATCGTCGAAACCGGCAGTCATGACGACCTGCTGGTGCGGAACGGGCTTTATGCCCGGTACTGGGACCGCCAGTCGGGCGGATTCATTGGCGTAGAAGAACAACAGGCCGCAGAGTGAAAGTCACCGTCGACCGGCTCGGCCATCACGGCGACGGCATTGCCATCGGCGATGAGGGACCGATCTATGCGCCGGGTCTGTTGCCGGCCGAGGTCGCGACGGGCGACCTGGACGGCGACCGGCTGACAAACATCCGCATCGAGATGCCGTCACCGCTGCGGGTGAAACCACCTTGTCCCCACGCCCGCACTTGCGGCGGCTGCCAGATGCAGCACGCAGCCGATCCATTTGTGGCCGACTGGAAAGAAGGGATCGTGCGGGGTGCCCTGGCGGGGCAGGGGCTGACCGCAACCTTTCGTCCGATGGTAACATCGCCGCCGGGGTCGCGCCGCCGCGCGACGTTTGCGGGGCGCAGGACCAAGGGCGGCGCGCTGGTCGGATTCCATGCCCGCGCCTCCGATCTGCTGATCCCGGTGCCGCAGTGCCATCTGCTGCATCCAGACCTGATGGCCACGTTACCGGGGCTTGAGGCACTTGTGCATCTGGGCGGATCGCGCACGACCGAACTGCATCTGACCGTCACGCGGGCCATCGGCGGCGCGGATGTGTCGGTCGCGGGCGGAAAGCCGCTGGATGCCGAAACACAGCTACAGATGGCCCGCCTGTGTGAAGCGCACGGATTTGCCCGCCTGACCTGGAACGACGAGACCGTCGCGATGCGCGCCCAGCCGATGCAGCGTTTTGGCCGCGCGCTGGTCGCGATGCCGCCCGGCGCATTCCTGCAAGCGACGGCCGAAGGCGAGGCCGCGCTGGTTCAGGCGGTGGCGCTTGCTGTCGGTCCCGCGCGCAGGATGGCCGACCTTTTCGCCGGTTGCGGGACGTTTGCGCTGGCGCTGGCGGAACGGGCCGACATGCATGCAGTGGAATCCGATCCCGCGATGACAAATGCCCTGGGCAAGGCCGCCCGCATGGCCGACGGACTGCACCGGGTTCAGGTTGAAACCCGCGACCTGTTCCGTCGCCCGCTGGATGCGGACGATCTTGGGGGGTTCGATGCCGTTGTGATCGACCCGCCGCGGGCAGGGGCCGAGGCGCAGGCCAGGCTGCTGGCCGGATCGCACGTTCCGGTCATTGCCTCAGTGTCCTGCAATCCCGCAACCTTTGCCCGTGACGCCCGCATCCTGCTGGCCGGAGGTTATCGTCTGGACTGGGTACAGGTGATTGATCAGTTCCGCTGGTCGACCCATGTCGAACTTGTCGGGCGATTCGCGCGGGTTAAGGCGCCGGATTGAAATATCCGCGCAGCAAACGCTGGTAACGCGCAATCGGTTCCGCTAAGCAGAAAAAAAATATCGAGCATCAACATGCGACTTGTCCGGATCATCCTTGTACTTGCGGCATTTCTGGCGCTGTCGGCCTGCGCGTCCAAGTTCAAGACCTATGACGGCCCCGCCGTGACATCGGTCCAGATCCAGAAGGGCGCGCGCAAGATGTACCTGCTCAGCGGCACGCAGGTTCTGGAATCCTATGACATCGGCCTTGGCTTTGCGCCGGTCGGCGACAAGGAGTTCGAAGGCGACGGCAAGACGCCCGAAGGCAACTATGTCATCGACCGACGCAATCCGAACTCGGAATACCATCTCTCGATCGGGATCAACTATCCCAATGCCGAAGATCGCGCCTATGCCGCGTCCATTGGCAAGGAACCGGGGGGCGACATCTTCATCCACGGCGGGCCGAACCGCAAAGTCACGGTGCGCGACTGGACCTTTGGCTGCATTGCCGTGACAGACCGCGAGATCGAGTGGATCTATGCGATGGTCCGCGATGGCACGCCGGTGCAGATCCTGCCCTGAGGCCGCCGATCAGCCGCCGACCACAAGCGTCCACCAGATTTTCCCGTTGGTTTCCTGAAACCAGGCAAAGCCGATTTCCCGGGCCAGCGGATCCATGATCACGGCGCGCGTGTCCGCCTGACCTGACCACGCCGCCAGCGTCTCCAGTTCTGTCTGGTATGTTTCCGAGATCAGCTCGCCCAGCAGCTTGCCCTGATACCCTACGCGCCGGACCCGGTCCAGCGGCGACGACCCGTCCGATCCAAAATGCCAGGGACGGTTCTGCACCGACATGTCCCGCGAATGGGTGGCGGCGGCGGCGTTCAACTGTGCGTTAAAGACCAGCGGCGGCAGGCGCTTTGCAGCGCGCAGCGCGTTGACAGAATCCAGCATCCTGAACGGGATAACCGCGGCGGTCTCGCCGCTGATGCGGTAAACCTGCGGGGCGGGCTTGCCGCTTGCGTCAAGAAGCGGCGGGGCTGCGGTGGCGCAGGCGGCAAGCAGCGCGACCGGGGCAAGGGCTGCAAAAGTTCTGCGATTCATGGTCATTTTCGGGGCGTCTCATGTGGGGAGCGCGGCGGAAAAGTGCGCCACGCGATCGCCCCTCTGTAGCGAATGACGTCCCAAGGTTCAAATCCCCGCCGACATGTTTCTGCGCTGCGATATTGCCGTGAATTGCCAAATACCGCGCATCGCTGTAACAACCGCCCGATGAGTGACATGCGAGGAGCCGTCAAAATGACCGCATTTCGGCCGACGCGCCGTGGCATTCTTGCGGGCGGCGCAGCCTTTGCAGCGGCGGCAACGCCGCTGTTTGCGCAGGAAGGCACCACCGAATTCCTGCCGCCTGTGAACGGACCCGTGCGCAACAATTTTTCCAGCTTTCGGATGCTGAACTGGCAGGACTACTTTGACGACACCCGCCGTGGCGCGATCCTGGTCGACATCACTTCACGTGCGCTGCACTACTGGTCTGATGACCAGTCGTTGTACAGGCTTTACCCCACCTCGGTACCCCTGTCCGAGGATCTGACCCGGCGCGGGCGGACCGAGGTGGTGCAAAAGGTGGTGAACCCGCCCTGGCGCCCGACTGCCTCGATGAAGGCACGCAATCCCGACTGGCCCGACCTGATCGAAGGTGGTGCGCCCGACAACCCCCTGGGCACGCGGGCGCTGTATCTCTCCTGGCAGTATTACCGCATCCACGGCACTCATGACACGCGCAAGATCGGGCGCCGGTCATCCAACGGATGCGTCGGATTGTACAACGAACAGATTCAGGAATTATTCGAACTGGCTCAAGTTGGCACGCAGGTGTTGCTTATTTGACGACACGGTCACGGCAATGGAATTTTATGTGAGCCAGCCATTGCGAGGTCGGTCCGGCGAAGTGTAGAGACAATGGCATGAACACAAGCACGTAATTGCAGCGTTCATCCTCAACAGACCTACGCTGTGTCATACTGGAGAAGATCATGAAGAAACTCGTACTCGCCGCTACCATCTCGCTCGCTTCCACCTCCGCATTCGCTGGCGGCCTGGCAGAGCCGGTCATGGAGCCCGCAGTCGTCGAAACCCAGACCTCGTCCTCGTCGGGTGGCATTGTTGTTGCTCTGCTGCTCCTGCTTGTGATCGCGGCTGCTGCTTCGAACTGATCCACGCCGAAAGGCATGGCGAAAAGGCGACGGGAGACCGTCGCCTTTTTTCGTTTCCGGACATGATGTTGCTGAAATTCGGCCTGAACACGCGCTACCGACCGGCCAAGGTCAGTCTATCCAGCCCGCCAGGTTTTCCGCAATGATCTGTGACAGCGCCGCGACATGTGGCGCGTCGTCATTCAGGCACGGAATATAGGTAAAGACCTCTCCGCCTGCGTGCATGAACGCCTCGCGGATCTCGCCGTTGATCTCTTCCAGCGTTTCGATGCAGTCGGCCGAAAAGGCCGGGGCCATCACGGCGATTCGCTTCTTGCCCGACTTGGCCAGTTCCGCGACATGTTCCACGGTATAGGGCTTCAGCCATTCCTCGGGTCCGAAGACCGATTGAAAGGTTGTGTCGATCATCCCCCTGTCCCAACCGAGCCGCTCCCGCAGCAGCCGCGAGGTCTTGGCGCATTGGCAATGATAGGGGTCGCCCTCCATCAGATAGCGTTTCGGCATGCCGTGATAGCTGGCCACCAGCATGTCGGGCCGGTGGTCAAGCCCCGCATATGCGCGTTCAACGGACAGCGCGAGCGCGTCAATATAGGCCGGATGTTCGAAATATTCCGGCACGGTCCGCACCGCGGGCTGGCGCTTTTCGGCCAGCATGGCGCGAAAGAATTCATCGTTGGCCGTCGCCGAGGTGGCACCGGCGTAATGCGGGTAAAGCGGAAAGAACAACACCTTTTCGCAGCCCGCCTCGACCATTGCACGCACCTTGGAGCGCGTCGACGGATTGCCATAGCGCATGCAAAAGTCGACCATCACGTCATCCCCATAACGGACCGCCATCGCCGCAGCGATTTTGGCCGTCTGGTCCTTGGTGATCGTCAGCAGCGGGCTTTCGTTCTTGTCGTGGTTCCAGATCAGCTTGTAGTTCGCGCCGGATGAAAACGGCCGCTTGGTCAGGATCACCAGTTGCAGCAGCGGCTGCCAAAGCCAGCTGGAATAGTCGACGACGCGCTTGTCGGACAGAAACTCGTTCAGATAGCGCCGCATCGACCAGTAGTCGTAATTGTCTGGCGTCCCGAGATTGGCCAGCAACACGCCGATGCGCGCGCGTCTGACCCGGGGATGGTCAGGGGCCGCATGGGCCAGACGGCCTTCGCCGGGTCCGAAGCTGTCGGGTTTCGGGGTGGTCTGCCCGGCAGGGATTGATTTTCCCGACCGTAGCTTGGCGTCCGGCATGCACTTGCGTCCCTGTCAAAGCGTTGTCAGGGACATAACCGGATCGGCGGCAGGGTCAACCGTCAAGCGGCGGGCGCGGTAGCGGTGTCTCGACGCTGCCCAGCACGTCGGCAAGCCGCGCCGCAGCCGATCCGGGCCGCAGCGGTTTGGGTTGACTGTCCGCCGGCGCCCAGCCCGTCAGGCAGATGATCTCATACGGCACATGCAGCAGGCCATCGGGGCCGCGCGCGCGTTGTGCCAGAAGCTCCACCGCGCGGCCAAGCACGCCCGCCCGCGTCGGGTGGCGCAGCCGCGCGGCAAGGGCGTTGCCTTCGCCCATGGCGCGCAGATCGCGCATCAGGTGCCAGCCATCGCGGTAAGCCACCGTCAGGGTAAAGCTGTCGGCCACCGGCAGGGCGAACCCCGCGCGCTGCAACAGCGCCCCAAGGTCGCGTATTTCGCCCATCGGCAGCACCCGCGGCGACAGACCTGCCGTGACCTCGGCCTCCGCCTCGGCCAGTGCGGTGCGCAGATCGGACAGCGTCTGCCCGCCAAGCATCAGCCCCAGAAACAGCCCGTCGGGTCTCAGGGTCCGGCGGCATTGCACCAGTTGTCCGACGGGGTCATTCGCCCAGTGCAAGGCAAGTCCATGCACCACCAGATCATGCGCGCCTGCCGCGACGGGCAGAACATCGTCATCGGGAATGACCGGCCCCAGTTTCTGCCACACGCCGGAACAACCGCTGACCACGAGGGGATGCGTAAAGGTTCTGTTAACCTCTTTAAGCCTCTCCTCGACATCAGCCAGCGCTGCCTCGTGCAGGAATGTCTCGGACGCGCGGGCGCGGTTGCGCAAAAGGGCGGTGCGGTCTGTCAAAAGGGGCGGGCCTTGCATGGCCGAACGATAGGAGCGCGCGTTGGGATTGCAAGGCCTGCTGCACGTCGTCTATCCGCCGCAATGCGTGGCCTGCGACGAACGCGTCACGACCGACTTCGGCCTGTGCGGCAGCTGCTGGCGGGACACGCCGTTCATATCGGGCCTTGTCTGCGACCAGTGCGGCACGCCCTTGCCCGGCGATGACGATGGCAATGTGGCCCTCTGCGACGACTGCCTTGGCACCCCCCGGCCCTGGAAACGCGGGCGCGCGGCACTGGTCTATGGTGCCAACGCCCGGGACATGCTGCTGGCGCTGAAACACGGCGACAGGCTCGACCTTGCGCGGCCGGCGGCAAGCTGGCTGATGTCCGCGGCGGCACCGATCCTTGAACCCGACATGCTGGTGGCCCCGGTGCCGCTGCACTGGTTCCGTCTGCTGCGCCGCAAATACAATCAGGCGGCGCTTTTGTCTGCAGTACTGGCCAGGACCGCTGGCCTTCAGCACTGCCCCGATCTTTTGCAGCGCCCCCGCCACACCGGCAGCCAGGATCACAAGGACCGCGCGGCGCGCATGTCGAACTTGGCCGGTGCCATCCGCGCGCATCCCGGCCGCGCGGGTCGGATGGCGGATCGGCATGTGCTGATCGTCGATGACGTGATGACCTCGGGCGCGACCTTTGCTGCCGCAACGCAGGCGTGCCTCGATGCCGGTGCGCGGGCGGTCTCGGTGCTGGCTCTGGCGCGCGTGACGCGCGATTTTTGATCGTCAACGGCCCGCCCATCCTGGGTCAGCGGCTTCATTGCGCCTGCGCGGCAAACGCCTATACTTTTGCCCGACCAGGGGAAAGCGCGATGAAACAGATCGAAATATACACCACACAGACCTGCCCCTATTGCCTCGCGGCCAAGCGGCTGCTGCAGAAAAAGGGCGCTGTCTACGCCGAGATCGACGTGGGTCTGGACCCGGCCCTGCGCGCGGCCATGACAGAGCGCGCGGGCGGTCGGCGGTCGGTGCCGCAGATATTCGTCGGCGGGGTGCATGTGGGGGGCAGCGATGACCTCTATGCCCTCGAAGACGCAGGCAAGCTTGACGCCATGCTGGCCTGACAGCAATGCGCGTCGGCCTGATCCAGCTGACTGTTTCGGATGACCCGGCGGCGAACCTGCCCGGCACGCTGGCGCTGGTCCGGCAAGCCGTCGCGGGCGGTGCCGGTTTTGTGCTGACGCCCGAATGCACCAACGCGCTGTCCTCCAGCCGCGACCATCAGCGCAAAGTCCTGCAGGCCGAGGACCAGGACCTGACGCTGGCGGCCCTGCGCGCCGAGGCGGCGTCTGCGGGCATCTGGCTCCTGGTCGGATCGCTGGGCATCGTGACCGGCGACGCCGATGGCCGGTTCGCCAATCGGTCGTTTCTGGTCGCGCCGGATGGAACGATTGCCGCACGCTACGACAAGATACACATGTTCGACGTGAACGTCTCCGAAACCGAGGTGTACCGCGAATCGGCGGGATACAGACCCGGAAACAAGGCTATTCTGGCGCGCACGGACTTTGCCACCCTCGGGATGACGGTCTGCTATGACATCCGGTTTCCTGACCTTTATCGCCGCCTGGCACAAGGCGGCGCGCAAATCCTGACCGTCCCCGCCGCCTTCAACCACGTCACCGGCGCCGCACATTGGGAAGCTCTGCTGCGCGCCCGCGCGATCGAGACGGGGTGCTATGTGCTGGCCCCGGCGCAGACCGGCTTTCACCCTGAAACCGCCGGCAAGGGACGCCGCACCCATGGCCATTCGCTGGTCATCGACCCTTGGGGCGAGATCGTTGCCGATGGTGGCACCGACCCCGGCGTGGCTTTTGCCGACCTTGATCTGGCCGCTGTCGCCCGCGCCCGCGCCCGCATCCCCTCGCTGACCCATGACCGCGAGTTTACGGGGCCATGACCGACCGCAGCGACGATCTGGCGATCAGCCTGTTCAGCGAGTTGTTCATGGCCGACCAGCTGGCCCGGAACCGCATCTCCAAGGCCTTGCCCAAGGGGATGGAGCTGTCACACTTTTCGGTGCTGAACCACCTGGCCCGCGCGGGCGAGGAAAAAACCCCGGCGCAACTGGCCCGCGTCTTTCATGTCACGCGGGGGGCGATGACCAACACGCTGTCGCGTCTCGAATGGGCGGGCCACGTGCATATCCGCCCTGATTGGGACGATGCGCGGCAGAAATTTATCTCGATCAGCCCGTCGGGAAGGTCGGCCCGCGATGCCGCCGTGCAGTCGGTCGCGCCGATCATCGGCGAGGTCGTGCAAGGCCTGGGCGCCGACACGGTCCGGGCGCTGTTACCAGTCCTGCGTGCCATCCGCATCCGGTTCGAAGAAGAAACCTGATCGCATGTCCAAGAACCGTTCGGCATTAGGAAATTATTGCCGAATCCGCCCTTAACCTTGTGGCCATGACGGGCGTTCGGGCCGGTTGACGGGGACAGGGTCCATGACGGATCATCGACCAAAAGACGTGCCGCTGCTGGTGACGGGGGCCGATGGCCGGGTCGGCCGCCTGTTGCGGGCGGCCTGGGCAGGGCAACCACCGACCGGCATCCTGCCGTTCTGGTGCGGACGCAAGACGGGCCACTGGCAGGATCTGCTGGCGGGGCCGCTTGATCCGGTGCCTGCGCGCGCCGTGGTCCTGCACCTTGCCGCAGATTTGTCAGGGGACGCCGATGCCGGTTCCAGGTCTGTCGCCATGGCAGAGGCCGTCGCTGTCGCGGCCAGACGGGGACGCGCGCGGGGCATTCTCTTTGTTTCGACCGCAGCGGTCTATGGACCGGCGGATCACGATCTTGACGAGGCGTCGCCCTGCCAGCCGACCACGCCCTATGGACATGCCAAACTTGCCGCCGAATCTACCTGCCGAAGGGCTGCGGGCGCCGTTCCGGTCACGGTGCTGCGCATCGGCAATGTCGTCGGGGCCGGGGCATTGATCGGCGCGGCACGGGGTGCGGGCAAGGTCGAACTTGACCCGGTTCCGGGGCGCCCCGGCGGGCCGATGCGGTCCTGGATCGCGCCGGGGGAACTGGCGCGCCTGCTGTGTCGGCTGGTCGGGCTTGCGGACCTGCCGGACGTCCTGAACCTGGCGGGTCCGAAGGCATTCACGATGGCCGACATGCTGGACGCGGCGGGTTGTCCTTGGCTCTACGGCCCCTATCGACCCCAGGTGCTGCCGCGCCTGACGCTCGACACCTCACGACTGGCGGCGCTCTGTCCCGATCTGGCGGCCGGGACCCCGCTCGAGATGATGGACGACCTGCGCCGGACGCTGGTTCACCGGGTGTCGGCATGACGCGCACGGCCCGTGCCTTTGATATAGGCATCGGTTGCGCAATCGTGGCGCTGGTCGCCATCCCGTTTGTTGTCGTTCTTGTGATCCACATGATCGTGATGCGGCGTCCCTGGTTTCATCCTAGCGAGCGGATGGGAAGCCCGTCGCAAGCGTTCGTCCTGTGGAAACTGCGCAGCATGGACCCTGCGCCTGGCGATGCTGGCGTGTCCGGCGGCGACAAGGCGGCTCGCATTCCGCGCTGGGGCCGGATCCTGCGGGCCAGCCGCGCGGACGAGGTGCCACAGCTTTGGAACGTCTTTCGCGGCGACATGCGGCTGGTCGGTCCGCGCCCGCCTTTGCGCATCTATGTCGACAGGTATCCGGCACTTTATGACAGGGTTCTGCTAGTGTCGCCGGGTCTTACCGGGCTTGCCACGATCGCCTTTCACCGCCACGAACGGCGCCTTCTTGCGGCTTGCATGACGGCTGCGGAAACCGATGCTGTCTATGTCCGCCGCTGCCTGCCGCGCAAGGCGCGCATGGACCTCATCTATCTCCGTCGCCAAAGCCTTCTTCTTGACCTGATGATCCTGTTCTGGACCATTGCGGCGCTGACCCTCCATCGTCGCCACCGCCTGTTGCGGCGGCAGGGCGCAGGCAGGATCGCCACCGTCACGACATCTGCCTGTGTTGCCGAGCGGCGGGCAGCATGATCTGTGACGCCAGGTTGCAACGGCTTGTGCAATATCTGCAGGTGCTGCCTGCCGGGCAGAAGCGGACCATCCTTATCGCGACCGATGCCGCCGTGGGTGCGTCGGCCGTCATGGTCACGGCGAAGCTGATGCTGCCGTTTGATCACATGGTGGCCCTGGCTGTCCTGGCGGGGATCCTCATGGCCCTTGTCTCGATCCTGCTGGGTCTCGACCGCGTCAAGCTCAATGCGTTCCTGCACGGCGGCATCCTTCGCAGCCTGGCGGCAGCAGGCATCCTGGCGCTGGGCTTTGGCGGCTGGCTGGCGGTGACGGGCAACAGCGGCATTGCGGGGCCGTCAGCGCTGCTGTTTCCCGTGCTTGTCGCCTTTGCAGGCCTCGTGCTGTCGCGCGCCGTCCTTTTGCGCCTGTTGCTGGCCATCCTGGAACACCGGCACACGCAGACCCGCGTCCTGATCTATGGCGCCGGCACGACCGGCGCGCAGCTCGCCGCAGCCCTGCAGGCGCATGAGACGGTCCATGTCGTCGGGTTCCTTGATGACGATCCCTCGTTATGGGGCAGGCGGGTCGCGGGGCTGCGCGTCCACGGACCTGCCGCGATCACTGCACTGGCGGCGCGTCACCGGATCGACCGGGTGCTTTTGGCCATGCCGTCGCTGCCCGCGGCCAAAAGGCTGCGTGTGTCGCGCGGCCTTATTGCCTGCGGCCTTGAGGTCCATGCGTTGCCGTCGTTCGCCCAGCTTGCCGGGACCGGCACCCTGTGTGACCACCTGGCTCCGATCTCTACCGACGATGTGCTGGGCCGGACCGAACTCGCCTGGGACCTTGACCGCCATGCCGGGGCCTATCGGGGCAGGACAATCATGGTGACGGGTGCAGGCGGATCAGTCGGGGCAGAACTGTGCCGTCAGCTTTTGGCGCTTGGGCCCAGGCGGCTGGTTCTGTTCGAACTTGGAGAGTTTGCGCTTTATGCCCTGCACAGGGAATTGACCGCGCTGCCGCGGGCAGATTCGGTCGACATCCGCCCGGTCCTGGGATCGGTCACGGATGCCGCCTGCGTGCGCGATGCGATTTCCGATCACGGCATCGAGGTCATCCTACATGCCGCCGCCTACAAGCATGTCCCGCTGGTGGAGACAAACCCCCTTGCAGGACTGCACAACAACGCCATCGGCACATGGGTTCTTGCCGACGCCGCACGTGCGGCGGGCGTCAGCCGCTTCATTCTGATCTCGACCGACAAGGCGTTGCGACCTGCCAACATGATGGGCGCGTCAAAGCGTCTGGCGGAACTCGTGGTGCGCGACATGGCCCGGCGCCCCGGCAGGACCGCGTTTTCCATCGTGCGCTTTGGCAACGTCATGGGGTCATCGGGGTCCGTGATCCCCCTCTTCCGCGAACAGATTGCGGCGGGCGGGCCGGTCACGCTGACCCATGACGACGTGACGCGCTATTTCATGTCATTGGCCGAGGCGGCGCAGCTGGTGCTGCTTGCGGGCGCGCAGGAGTCCGTTCGGGGCGGCGGGTCGGGCGACATCTTGGCGCTGGACATGGGTGCGCCGATCCGCATCCGCGATCTGGCGGCCCGGATGGTCGCCGCGGCGGGTCTGACGGTGCGCGACCGTGACAATCCCGAGGGCGACATCGAGATCCTCATCATCGGCCTGCGTCCTGGCGAAAAACTGCAGGAGGACGCGCTTGTCACGCCGGGCATGATGACGACACCGCATCCCAAAATCCTGCGCGCGGTTGAACCCCCGCTGCCGATGGGCGAAGTGGCCGGCATCCTGCAGGCGCTGCAGGATGCCATCCGCGCAGGGGATGCAGATCTTGCGCGTCTTGTGGTGGATGCGGCGGTTGGCCCGCGATCCCCGGCTGAAAACACCGCTCCGTTTCGCAACGCGCACCGGGCGCGGGGCTGACGTCGGGGTCAGTAGTCCTTTTCCAGAAAGACGCCCAACCCGGTTTTGCCATCCTGCCCGACGCGGCCCGTCACCGTCAGGCCGGGCCGGATATCCAGGTTGAGGTTGATTTCGGACGTGCCGTCCTTGCCGACCTGAACCTCGGAATAGACATTCTCGTTGATGTATTTGCCAGCCCTGACCACGGTTGACCCGCTCGCATCGGAGGTGACGTCGAAATCATCAAGTCCAAAGTTGCGCCGCAGGCGCCCGATGATCCCCTCGCCCCCGCGTCCGGCCAGTGTGGCCACCGCATTTGCCAATCGGGCCGCCTGAAGGGCCGACAGGTTTGCAAGCCCGCGCCCGAACAAAAGCTGCGCCAGAACCTCTTCCTGTGGCAGGGGAGGGGCAGATGTGAACGTCACGACCGGGTCCAGTGCCGGGCCATCAATCCTGACCGTGCTGGTGATGCCGCCACTGACATTGCTGGCGGCGATGGCGACAAATGGGACAAAGTCACCCTGCAGTTGCAGGGTTGCCTCGGACAGCGTCAACCGCTTGCCCAGAATGTCGAGCCGCCCGCGGATCAACGAAAACTGGCCCGAAGGAACGATGTTCGCGGTTGTCCCGCCCAGACGCAGGCGCCCGTTCAGTTCGGCATCAAGTCCCCGCCCGCGCAGGAACAGACGGCCGGGGGCGGCAAGGTCAAGGTCCAGCGCATAGATCGGCCCACCGGCGCGTCCGCCGCCGCCGCCTGCGGCACCGAAAAGACCCGCCCGCCGCCGCGTCTCGCGCACCGCCGCACGGTCGTCGATATGGCGAATGTCCGGGATTGCCCCCACCCCGCTGAGGCTGCCCGAAGGGATGCGAAGTTCCGCCGTCGCGATGTCGACGCGGCCCGTGATGCGTGCCCCGCCCGCGAGCGGGCCTTCGATGCGCAGCGCGCCCGACGTTTCCGCCTCGAAGAGATCTGGGTTGCGCAGCATCGCGCGCGTCAGCGTGATTGCGACATCCGCAGCAAACGGGGATGCAAGCCCGACCGTTCCGCGCGCCGCGACTGCACCACCGCCGCGCAGCGCGCCGCCGGCATCGACCGTGGCCCGTCCCGCCGCCAGTACTGCCGTGACGCCAAGATCGGCGATGCCGACCCCCAGTTCCACATCGCTGAACCGCGCAGCCTGGAGCGAAATCCGACCGGCGAGCGCGCGAAGCGCAAGCGGACCCTTCAACGTCAGGTCGAACCGCGCCGGTCCGGAAATGGACCGCGGTGCGATGAACACGTTTGCCAGCGCCGATTGCGCAGTACCCGAAAGCGTCAGGTCTGCCGTGCCGCCGGACTTGGCGAGGGTTCCTGCCACCCGCGCGTCGATCTGTGCCGGGCCGGTCCCGCTGAAGTCGATCCGGTAGGTGCTGCCGAGGTCGGTTGCCGTTCCTGCCAGCGTCACCGGACCGGGAAACTCCGGCAGGATCAGCGCAAGGTTTGCCAGTCGGGCATTCAGCGCGATGTCGCGTTGCGGACCCGACATGCGACCCGTCGCGCGGGCCGTGACCTGCGGGTTGGTCAGGTCCGCCGCCTGCATCACCAATCCGTCGGCAGTCAGGGCCAGCGTGATTGAAAGGGTACTTGTCCCGCGCAGCAGGGCGTCTGCTTCGGTCTGCCCGATCTTCAGCGCCTGGCCCTGGCCGGTGATGGCGATCTTTCCGTCCTGCGGCGTTCCGGTCACTGTCGCGTCCGCCGTCAGTGTGCCGCCATACCCCGGACCCAGGGCTGCGATGTCGGAAAATGCCAGCCTTGCCCGAATGTCGTTGCCACCCGATGCCAGTGTCCCGGTTGCCGTCGCCGTCAGCCCCGCGGCGACCACATCCAGTTGCCGCAGCGCGATCCCGGTCTGATCCCGCCGGACTGACACGGCGATCGTCGCCCCTTTCGCAAGGAGCCGGTCAATTTCGACCACGCCAACCCCCAGACCCTTGCCATCGACATTGCCGGTCACATCAAACGACCCGCCCAACGGGCTGCCGCTGCCGACAAGCTCCAGCGTCGCCGCACCTGTCAGCGGTCGTCCTGCGACGCCCGACAGCCGCGACAGGTCATCCACCTCCGCACTGGCCTTGCCGGACAATGCAAATCCGGTCTGCAACCCGCCGATCCGACCCGAGGCGCGTGCGCGATAACCCTGGCCGTCGATCATCAGGCGCGGCAGGTTCAGGGCGTCCTCGCCTTCCTGATAGTGGGCGACGACCTCGCCACGGACATCGGTGCCCAGCGCCTGTGCCAGCGCAGGATCGGAAGGCGTCGTACCTGTTGCGGCGAACTGCAGCGTCGCGCCGAAACCGGACCCAGCCGGCGTTCGCCCGATTCGCCCCGACCCATCCAGCGTCAGGTCGGCAATCGCGATGTCGGGCCGCTGGAACCCGCGCAGCCGCGCAGCCAGTGTCCATCCGTCACCCTTTGCAGCGTCGAACTGCAGCGAAATCTTGGCCGCCGTCACTTCTGTCCTGGCCGCGCCGCCAAGCGGCAACACCACCGGCGCGCCGTCCGGCAGGCCCAGATCGCCGGTCAGATCGAACCGCACCGGCTGGCCATCCGGCGCCAGCGACGCCTGGCCTTCCAGCCGCAGGGCGTCGGTCGCGAGGGACAGCGCATCAAGACGGATGCCGCCCAGCGCGTCACGCGCACCTGTGGCGCGAAAGGTAGCCACTGAGCCAAAGAATGCCGCATAGTCGGGCGAGAGCAGCGGCATGACAATGCCGGACAGATCTGCGGCAAATCCGATCCCTCCTGCCGCATCCCCCCGCAACGTGACCTTGCCCGAAGCGCGAGGTGCGCCGTCGGTTTCCAGCGCAATGTCCAAGGTGAAGTCGTCGATCGGTCCGGCACCGGCAAGGGTCAGGGCGACCGACGGTGTTCCGGGCAGGTTCAACAGATCGCTGACGATTCCGCCCGCCTCTTCGACGGCCGCCAGATCGACGGACAACTGGCGGGTGGCATTGGCATAGGCGGCTTGCAGCGTAATCCGTCCTGCCGGCCCGTCATCCGTCCGCGTCAGATCCAGCCGGCCCTGGCCCTCCCCGTTGGCAAGCGACAGCGATGCCTGCAGCGACCCTTCGACATTCTGGCCAAGAACCGCCGGCCCAAGCACGATCCGCGTGGCTGCCAGTTGCCCGATCCGTACCGAGACCGGCAGATCCGGCAGGCTGAAGCCGCGCGCCTCGGGGTCGGGCAGGGCAGCAGTGTCGGTGGCAGGTAGGCGGTCAACCACGATCTCGTCGGCGGTCAGGGCGTTGATCTCCACCGCGCCCGACAGCAGGGACGACCGGCTCCAGTCCAGGGTGACGCCGTTCAGCGTGATCCAGATTCCGGCGGCATCGGCGATGGTCATCTGCTGGACGGTCGCACGCGACGACAGCGCGCCGGAAAAGCCGGTGATGGTGACGTTGCGTCCGGCACCGGACAGATTGTCCTCCAGGAACGCGGTGAGAATGTCGCGGTCGTCCTGCTGCGCCAATGCCCCCATGGGCGCAAGCGTTGCCCAGGCAACGAAGAAAAGGCGCAGGACCCGCATCAAAACGCCTGTCCCAGACCGACATAAAGTTGCGCGCCCTTGCCGGTATTGCCTCCGACGGGCGCCGCGATGTCCACCCGGATCGGACCGAACCCGGTATCATAGCGCAGACCGATGCCCGCCCCGGATTGCCAGTCGCCCGCCCCGGCAAAAGACCCGCTGGCCGCGACATACCCTGCATCCAGAAAGCCGACGAGGCCGATCTTTCCGCTGATCCTGGTTCGCACCTCGACTGA
The DNA here is from genome assembly GCA_021155205.1 of Rhodobacterales bacterium. Lineage (GTDB taxonomy): Bacteria > Pseudomonadota > Alphaproteobacteria > Rhodobacterales > Rhodobacteraceae > JAJNPS01. The sequence goes on along the minus strand of JAJNPS010000047.1, from coordinate 155,192 downwards.
CCCGGCCAGAAAACGGGTACCCCCGATGCGGTAATCCGGGTTCACCCCATCCGAAACCGTGACGCCCAGCGACTGGTAGGGTTGTCCGCGAACCGTGCCCCCACCGCCGGAATAGAACAGATCGTCACGCGGTACATCCAGAAGACTGGCACCGGCGATGGCGCCGCCCTGCAGCCGCGCCGCCAGAACCACCCGCTCCCCAGTCCCGAACCCCCGGTAGGCACGGCCGTCGAATGTCAGCCTGGCGCCCGAACCCGTTGTGCCAAAGCCAAGGAACGGTTTCAGTTCGGCATCGAGGTAGAACCCGCGTGTCGCATTCCTGGCGTCGTTGCGGCGGTCCCATGTTGCGCCCAATGGCAACGACAGGTTTCGATACCGGAAGGTTCCGACACTGTCGCGACCTTCGATGTAGCTGTACGTGATCCCTGCACGCGCGGTCAGCCGGTCCGAAAAGTAGTGGACAAAGGTCAACCCGAAATCGACCGAATCGGCGGCGTAATCCGCCTCGTCAACATGGGCAAGGTCCAGTGCCACGCGCGCTGTCGTGTCTGGACCGGGCGTCGCCGGGCGCTCCAGCGCGATGCCCAGCTTGTAGTCGACACCGCTGTTGCGCGCGCCCAGATTGCTGATCGCCCCGTCGATTGTCAGCCGCTCGCCCCCGCCCAGCAGGTTGCGGTGCAGCCATTGCCCGGTCAGCGCCACGCCGGTATCGGTCGCGACCTCGGCACCAAAACGATAGCGCCGACGCTTTTCCTCGACCAGCACAGCCGTGACGCCAAGCCGGTCGGGCGCGGTGATCGCGTCGTCCTCGACCAGTGACACCGACCGAAAGACCCCTGACCGCCGCAGCCTGTCTGTCGCGCGGCGAACGTCGTCAGGGCTGTAAGCCTCACCAACGGGCAGCCCCGCGATCCTGCGCACCCGCTGCTCGCGCATGCGCTCGGCGCCCTGAATGGCCAGAGGGCCGAACCGCAGCACAGGACCGGGTGCAAGGCGAATATCCACGGCAAGCGTCCGGGCCGGATGATTGGCGATGACCGACTGGGTGGCGACAGCGGCCTTGGCGTGGCCCAGTTTGCGCCAGGCGTCGATGCCGGCCGTTGCTGCCTCGCTGATCAGGCCGCTTGCGGCGACCCTGCCGGTGATGAACTCCGGCGGCAGATCTGCGCGCTTTGGCAGCGGTGCCACGCGCGCGGTGGACAACCTGAAGACCGGCCCCGGATCGACCTGAATGGAAATCGTGCCGATCCGGTCCGGCGCATCCAGTGGCGCGATGGACGCAGCCTCGCGTCCGTCGACAAGAATGCGCACGACACCGCTATACCGCCCTTGGGCATATAGCGCGGCAAGGAGGCGCGCATAGTCCGCACGCGCCGCCGCGAACATGTCCTGGGCGGTGTAGGACTTTTCGGCGCGCGTCTGCATCACGAGCGATGACTGCTGCAGCGCAGAACGAAGATCGCCGTCCCCGACCGTTACAGTGAACTCCACGCGCTGTTCGGCCAGCGCGAACGGCACCGTGACCGCCGCAACGACGCACAGAACCATGGCCGCAAGGCCGGACCGGATGAGTGTCGATCCTGGCAAATCGCTCCTCGGGGAATGTGATGCGCGACTATTGCAGGTCGCCCCGGCCAGGGCAACGCGGGCACGGCCCGTTCTGGGGTTTTCCGCCTTGGCCGACGACAAAGTGATGGCAGAACGCGCCTACTGCGCCGCAAGTTCCCGCGGTGACAGCAATTGCTGTTCGGTCACGGCCGACAACGCCAGCGCCGCCGCCCCGTGCGCCCACAAAAGATCGCCCCAGGCATGAATTTCGATGGGCGGGCGCGGGCGTCCGGAATTGATCGTCAGGTTGTCCATCTCGGCCAGCGTTTCGGCGGCATAAAGGTAGTCATAGCGCATCCTTTCGCCCGACAGGATGATCAGCGCGGGGTCGAACAGGTTGATCACGTTCGACAGCCCGACCGCCAGGAACCGCCCGGCGCGGCGAAAGATCGACCGTGCAGTGGCATTTCCGGCCTTGGCGTGGTCGTAAAGGCTTTCCAGAAGGACGGTGATCGACTGCCCTTCCTTGTGCCCCCAGTTCAGCGCCGTCGTCGCCTCGCGCGCCAGGGCATAGTCGGCGACGTAGGCCTCAAGGCAGCCGCGCTGGCCACAGCGGCACAGCGCACCATCCAGTTGTACCTTTGTGTGGCCCAGTTCCATTCCCAGCCGCTGCGCACCACGATAGATGCGGTGGTTCATGACAAAGCCCATGCCGACGCCGTGCTCGATGGTGACGACGGCAAAATCCGACAACTCGCGCCCGGCGCCGAACCAGAGTTCGGCCAGCGCGACAAGGTTGGCGTCATTGTCGATGCTGACCGGCAATCCAAGCCGCGCCGATGCGGCCGCCGCAAGCGGCACCGACCGTTCCGCAAGCGTCGAGGACCACAGCACGATCCCTTCGGCGCAATCCACAAATCCCGGCAAGCCGATGCCCACGCCCGAAAGTGACGACCGCGACATGCCGGCCTTGGCACAGACCCGGTCCAGCAACGTCGTGATCGCCTCCAGGATTTCGGCCAGCGACATCGGCCCCGGGCGGCGCGGGATCGCATCGTCCGCGATCAGGTTGCCGGCAAAATCGACGATCACGGCCGTCTGTTCGCGGTCCGAGATTTTCATCCCCGCCACGCGGCACGCATCTGCGCGGACACCCAGCGCAACGGCGGGTCGTCCGCGCCCTGCATCGCCGTCACGCGGGGCGGACACCTCTTCGATCAGTCCGGCCTCGATCAGTTCACTGGTCGTGGTCGTCACCGAGGCCGGACTGACCCCCAGATCCTTGGCGACCTGAACGCGCGCGATCAAGCCCGCCGCACGCACACGCTCGAACACCTGCTGTCGCAGCGGACGCTGGGAATCAGACAGGGGCGGGATCAGGGGGCCAACGCCCCTGCGCCCCTCGGTCTTGTCCTCTGCGGCCTCAAACGCAGGCATTACTTCGGTCTCCGAACAAATAATCCCGCAAAACGTGTGTCGAAACGCCGTTTTTGCCGCGATGCAGCGTGATGTCGACGCAAACTTCGTCACTTTCAGATTTGCGCAGTAATTTTATTTTGACAACTGAATTTAATACCGGCAATTTCCCCGCATGGCGACACACGCCAAACCGGTCGCTCAGGGCCGGGTCACTTACGGGAGGATCTCGAATGAAAAAGTCCCTGCTGCTGGCGTCGACCCTAATCGCCAGCGCCACATCCATGGCGCAGGCCCAGAACATGAATGTCTGCGTCAGCTGGTCGAACTTCCGCGAAGAGCGCTGGAAAACCGACGAAGCCGCGATCAAGGGCGCCCTTGAAGCTGCTGGCGCGACCTACACGTCGGCCGACGCACAGACCTCGGCGTCCAAGCAGCTGGCCGATATCGAAGGCATGATCACCCAGGGCTGTTCGGCCCTGATCATCCTGGCACAGGATTCCGCATCCATCGGCCCGGCTCTGGATGCCGCCGCCGATGCAGGCATCCCGGTTGTCGGCTATGACCGTCTGATCGACGACCCGCGCGCGTTCTACCTGACCTTCGACAACGTCGAGGTTGGCCGCATGCAGGCCCGTGAAGTGCTGAAAGTGGCACCGAAGGGCCGCTACGTCATGATCAAGGGCTCGCCCGTTGACCCGAACGCGGACTTCCTGCGCGGTGGCCAGCAAGAGGTCCTGCAGGCAGCGATCGACGCCGGTGACATCACCATCGTCGGCGAGGCCTATACCGACGACTGGCAGCCCGCCAATGCCCAGAAGAACATGGAGCAGATCCTGACCGAGACCAACAACGGCGTCGATGCCGTGGTGGCCTCCAACGACGGCACCGCCGGCGGCGTCGTGGCGGCACTGACCGCACAGGGCATGGCCGGCATTCCGGTGTCGGGCCAGGACGGCGACATGGCGGCGCTGAACCGCGTGGCGCTTGGCACGCAGACCGTGTCGGTGTGGAAAGACAGCCGTGCGCTGGGCAAGGCCGCGGGCGAAATCGCCGTGGCACTGGCCAGCGGCACCGCGATGGACAAGGTTGCCGGTGCGGCCAAGTTCACTTCGCCGGGAGGCAAGGAACTGAATGCGGTCCTTCTGGCGCCGGTACCGATCACCAAGGACAACCTGAACGTTGTTCTGGACGCAGGCTGGATCACCAAGGACGTGCTTTGCGCCGGTGTCAGCGGTGTTGACGTCTGCAAGTGATCGCCTAGCGTGATCATCTGGCGTCCCGGACTTTTCCGGGGCGCCAGTATCGAGGGACGGGATGCGGCACATTCGCCGCGTCGGGGGGAGTTACGCAAAGATGACCGACACAGGGCAGGCCGTGCAGGACGGCGGGTCAAAGCGCAGTCTGGTAGACACGCTGGAAATTGACGTCCGGCTTTTGGGCATGCTGGTGGCCTTTGCCGCCATCGCCGTGGTGTTCACCATCTGGACGGGCGGCACCTTCGTCAGCCCGCGAAATGTCTTCAACATCGCGGTGCAGACGGTTCCCGTCGCGATCATGGCTTGTGGCATGGTCTTTGTGATCGTCGCCCGGCACATCGACCTCAGTGTCGGTTCCATGCTCGCGATGGCCTCGGCGGTCATGGCGATGAGCCAGGCCTATTGGCTGCCATCGCTGTTCGGTACGGAATACGGAAACCCCGTCATCCTGGTCTTCACGATCATCATCGGGCTTGTCGTCGGGACGCTGATGGGCGCGATGACCGGCTGGCTGGTCGGCTATCAGCGCATTCCGTCCTTTATCGTCACGCTGGGCGGCCTGTTTGTCTGGCGCAACGTGAACTGGTTCACCACAAACGGGCAATCGGTCTCGCTGACCGACCCCAACCTTCTGATGTTCGGGGGCACCGAAGGGGTACTGGGTGCCACCGTCAGCTGGATCGTGGGCATCATCTTCTCGTTGATCGCCGTCTGGGTCATGCTGGCCGCACGTCGCAACAAGCAGCGCCACGGCTTCATCGTGAAACCCGTCTGGGCCGAGGGCGTGACCATGGGACTGATCGTCGGCGCCATCCTGTTCTTTGTCGGCTGGCTGTCGCGCTATCCGGTCCCCGAGGCAAAGCTGAAGCGTTTGTTCGAGGCCAAGGGCGAAGTGATGCCCGATGGCTATACCGCGATGCACGGGCTGCCGATTTCGGTTCTGATCCTGATCCTGGTGGTTGTGCTGATGACCGTGACGGCGCGCAAGACCCGGTTTGGCCGCTATATCTTTGCCGCAGGGGGCAACCCGGACGCGGCGGAACTGTCGGGCATCAACACCCGCATGCTGACTGTCAAGATCTTCGCGCTGATGGGTCTGCTGTCCGGGCTTGCCGCGCTGATTGCACAGGCCCGCCTTCAAAGCCACGGCAACGACATCGGCATGCTGGAGGAACTGCGCGTGATCGCGGCCGCCGTGATCGGCGGCACCGCGCTGGCGGGCGGCGTCGGCACGATCTATGGCGCCGTGCTGGGCGCGCTGATCATGCAGTCGCTGCAGTCGGGCATGGCCATGGTGGGCGTCGACACACCGTTTCAGAACATCATCGTGGGGCTTGTCCTGATCATCGCTGTCTGGGTCGACATCCTTTACCGCAAACGTCTGGGGCTGACAAAATGACCGACAGAACAGGGACCCCGCTTGTCGAACTGCGCGACATCTCGATTGCCTTTGGCGGGATCAAGGCGGTCGACCATGTCTCGCTCGACCTTTACCCCGGCGAGGTTGTGGGCCTGCTTGGTCACAACGGCGCCGGCAAATCGACGCTGATCAAATGCCTGTCCGGGGCCTACAAGATGGATGCGGGGCAGATCCTGATCAACGGACAGGAAGTCCAGATCAACAACCCCCGTGACGCGCGCGCCCAGAACATCGAGACGATCTATCAGACGCTGGCGCTGGCCGATAACCTCGACGCCGCCTCGAACCTGTTTCTGGGGCGCGAACTTGTGGGTGCCGGGGGCCTCGTCGACGACTCGACGATGGAGGCCGAGACCCGCAAGATCATGAAGCGTCTGAACCCGAACTTCCGAAAGTTCAACGTGCCGGTCAGCGCGTTGTCGGGCGGTCAGCGCCAGTCTGTCGCCATCGCCCGCGCGGTCTATTTCAACGCCAAGATCCTGATCATGGACGAACCCACGGCCGCCCTTGGCCCGCACGAGACGCAGATGGTGTCGGAACTGATCAAGGAACTCAAGGCGCAGGGTCTGGGCATCTTTCTCATCGAACATGACATCCACAACGTGATGAAGCTGTGCGACCGGGCATCCGTTATGAAGAACGGTCAGCTTGTCGGCACGGTCAACGTCAACGAAGTGACGGATGAAGACATTCTCGGCATGATCATCCTTGGCAAGAAACCTGCCAAGGCCGCCTGATGTATATCGGGCTGGATCTGGGAACGTCGGGCCTGAAGGGCGTGCTGATCGACGACGATCAGCGCGTTCTGGCGGATGCGACGGCTCCCCTTTCGGTGCAGCGCCCGCATGACGGGTGGAGCGAGCAAAGCCCCGCCGACTGGATCGCCGCCGCCGAGACGGTTCTGGACCAGCTTGCGCCACACGGGCTTGGCGGCGTTCGCGGCGTCGGGCTGTCGGGCCAGATGCATGGCGCGACACTGCTGGACGCCGCGGACGAGGTGCTGCGTCCCTGCATGTTGTGGAACGACACCCGCGCCCATGCCGAAGCCGCCGAAATGGACGCCGATCCGATCTACCGACGCACCATTGGCAACATCGTCTTTCCCGGCTTTACCGCGCCCAAGGTGGCGTGGGTCCAGCGCCATGAACCGAGCATCTGGGACAAGATTGCCCGAATCCTGCTCCCCAAGGACTATCTGCGTCTCTGGCTGACCGGCGATCACGTCGGCGAAATGTCGGATGCCTCGGGCACGGCCTGGTTCGACTGCGGACGACGGGACTGGTCGGATGACCTGCTGTCGGCAACCGGGTTCAGCCGTGCGCACATGCCGCGCCTGGTTGAAGGGACGGCGGTGTCGGGGCAGATTCGCGATGCGCTGGCAGCCCGCTGGGGGCTGCCAAAGGGTGTGGTGGTCGCGGGGGGCGGTGGCGACAACGCGGCCTCTGGCGTCGGTGTCGGCGTCGTCCGCGCGGGCGAGGCATTCGCCTCCATCGGCACCTCCGGCGTGCTGTTTGCGGCCAATGACGGCTATCAGCCAGACCCGGCGACGGCCGTCCACACATTCTGCCACGCCCTTCCCGACACCTGGCACCAGATGGGAGTCATCCTCGCGGCCACCGATGCGCTGAACTGGTTTGCGGCTCTGGTGGGCGAGGATGCGGCAAGCCTGACCGGCAATCTTGGTCCGTTGCAGGCCCCGCGCAAGACCGTGTTCCTACCCTATCTCGGGGGTGAACGGACGCCGATCAATTCCCCCACGATGCGGGGGGCGTTCATCGGGCTGGAACATGCGACCGACCGCCATGCCGCCACCCGCGCGGTGCTGGAGGGCGTCACCTTTGCCTTTCGCGATTGCCGCGACGTGCTGGCGGCAACCGGGACAAAGCTGCAGACGCTGCTGGCCGTCGGTGGCGGTTCGCGGTCCGACTATTGGCTGTCCGCCATCGCAACGGCACTGGGCGTGCCGGTGCAGGTTCCGGTTTCCGGCGATTTCGGCGGGGCGTTCGGGGCCGCGCGGCTGGCAATCATCGCCGCGACCGGCGCCGGGTCTGAGATCGCGACCATGCCAAAAATCGCCCGCGTCATCCAGCCCGACCCCGCGCTTGCCGACGCCTTCGACGCCGGACATGCCCGGTTCCGCGCCGCCCAATCATCCATCAGAGGCCTGACATGACCGACTTTTTCAAAGGCATTCCCGCGATCAAATACGAAGGCCCTGCCGCGCAGAACGAGTTCGCGTTCCGACACTACAACCCCGACGAGGTGATCCTGGGCAAGCGGATGGAGGATCACCTTCGCTTTGCCGTTGCCTACTGGCACAGCTTTGCCTGGCCGGGCGGCGACCCGTTCGGCGGCCAGACGTTTGAGCGGCCCTGGTTCGGCGACGGCATGGCCAAGGCGAAACTGAAGGCCGATGTGGCCTTCGAGATGTTCGACATCTTGGGCCAGCCCTTTTACTGCCTGCACGATGCCGATGCGCGCCCCGAAGGCGCGACATTTGCCGAAAGCCTGAAAAATCTGAACGAAATCGCAGACTACCTTGGCGAAAAGCAACAGCGCCACAAGGCCAAGCTGCTTTGGGGCACGTCCAACCTGTTCAGTCACCGCCGCTGGATGAGCGGTGCCGCAACCAACCCCGACCCCGACGTCTACGCCTATGCCGCCGCGACCGTAAAGGCGAACATGGACGTGACGATGCGCCTGGGCGGGCAGAACTATGTCCTTTGGGGCGGGCGCGAGGGGTATGAGACGCTGCTGAACACGGACCTCAGGGCCGAGCGCGCCCATGCCGGGCGCTTCCTTCAGCAGGTGGTCGAATACAAATACAGGATCGGCTTCAAGGGCACGATCCTGATCGAGCCGAAACCGCAGGAACCGTCAAAACACCAGTACGACTATGATGTCGCCACGGTCTACGGGTTCCTCAAGGATTTCGGGCTGGAAGGTGAGGTCAAGACCAACATCGAACAGGGCCACGCGATCCTCGCCGGGCACAGCTTTGAACACGAGATCGGTCTTGCCGCGGCGCTGGGCATCTTTGGGTCTATCGACATGAATCGCAACGACTACCAATCCGGCTGGGACACCGACCAGTTCCCGAACAACCATGCCGAAAAGGCGGTGGCGTTCTATGAAATCCTCAAGGCGGGCGGTTTTACCACCGGGGGCGTGAATTTCGACGCCAAGATACGGCGGCAGTCGCTGGACCCCGAAGATCTGATCCTGGCCCATGTCGGCGGGATGGACACTTGTGCCCGCGCGCTGAAAGCCGCCGCCGCGCTGATGGAAAGCGGTGAGATGGAAGCCGCCGTGAAGGCCCGCTACGCCGGCTGGAACAGCCCCAAGGCGCAGGCGATGCTGAAAGGCAGTCTGGAGGATGCTGCCGCGCGGGTCACGGCCGAGGGGCTGGAACCGCAGCCGAAATCCGGACGGCAGGAACGGCTGGAAAACCTCTGGAACAAGTTCATCTGACCGATGGACCGGATCGACCGCATCCTGTCCGCCCCGCCCTTCAACCTTGACGGGGCGCGGCGGACCTGGGTGCGCACAACGCTGGCCGGGATGACCGATGCCGCCAAGCTCCGGCACCTGTTCATCCACATCTGCTTTGGCAACGGACCGGAAGTCGTAAATCGGATGACCGCCCTTGCCCCCGCGGGGATCACCAAGTTCTTCGGCCCGGACGCTGTGGCCGAGCTTGACACACTGGACGCCCTGCGCGCAGCGGCCGACATTCCCATTTTCGTCAGTGCTGATCTGGAAGGCTCGCGGATGAGCCTGCCGTTCGGGACCGAAGTGCCAAATCCCCTTGCCCTGGCCGCTGTTGACGATGTCGAGGCATCGCGCCGCATCGCGGTGATCATGGCCGAAGAGGCGCGGGCCGTCGGGATCAACTGGTCCTTTACTCCGGTGATGGACATCAACGCCGCGTTCCGCTCGCCCATCGTGGCGACGCGCGGCCTTGGGTCCGACCCCGACCGAATCCGACGGCATGCCCTTGCACATATCGACGGGTTGCAGGCGAACGGGATTGCCGCCACGGCAAAGCACTGGCCGGGCGAGGGTCACGACGACCGCGACCAGCATCTTGTGACGACGGTGATCCCGCTGACGGTTGCCGAATGGGAGGCGACCCACGGCGTGCTTTACCGCGCTGCCATCGAGGCGGGCGTGATGGCGGTGATGTCGGCGCATATCGCCTTTCCGTCCTATGTTCACGCGCAGGATCCCCATGCGGGGATCGAGGCCTACCGCCCGGCATCCACGTCTGCCCTGCTCAACCAGCGGCTTTTGCGCGACACACTTGGCTTCAACGGCGTGATCGTGTCGGACGCGACGCCGATGGGCGGCCTTGGGGCCTGGGCGCATCGCGACATCGCCCTGCCCGAAGTTGTCAGCAGTGGCTGCGACATCATCCTGTTTTCCGACGAACCCGAGGACGACATCGCGCGCATCGAGGCAGCACTTGCCGACGGCCGCCTGACGCGTGACCGTCTGGACGAGGCGATGATCCGTGTACTGGGCCTGAAGGCGGCGCTGAACTTGCCGGAAACCGGCAAGATACCCGCAGACCGCGGCCGATTGTTCAACGGGGCGACCCGCGCCGAGGCAGCGGCCGTGACCGCCCGCGCGCCGACGCTGGTCAAGGATGTGCAAGGCATCCTGCCGCTGTCGCCGGATCGCCATCGCCGCGTGCTGGCCTATTCCACCGGCATCGTGACGCCCTTGCACGGCGCGGGCCAGCCGATGGTCTTTCCCGACCTGCTCCGCGCCGAGGGTTTTGATGTCAAACTTTACGATCCCGAAGCCCGCCCCGATCCGCGCGATTTCGACCTTGTCCTCTATCTGATGGGCGAGGAAACGCTGCTGACCCGCGGCCGCATCTTTCTGGACTGGAACCGCCTGACGGGCGGCATGTTCGGCGCGATGAAGCGTCACTGGTACGAGGTGCCATCGGCGCTGGTATCGTTCGGCTATCCCTACTACCTTTATGACGCCCCCCGGATGCCCTGCGTGGTCAACGCCTACTGCACGATGGACAGCATGCAGCACGCCACGCTGGACTGCCTGATGGGCCGCGTCCCTTTCCAGGGCAGGTCGCCGGTCGACCCGTTCTGCGGCCTCGCCGACGCCCGGTTCTAGCGCCGCACCCGTTCATCCAGTTCGGCGTTGATCGCGCCGCCCAGCAGCACCGCCCAGACGCTGAGATACAGCCATGTCATCAGGATGATCACCGCCCCGATGGAGCCGTAGATGGTGTTGTAGCTGTTGAAGTTCGACAGATAGACCGAAAACCCGATCGACACCCCTGACCAGGCCAGCGCGGCCACCAGCACCCCGACCGTGATCCAGGGCGACCGGAACCCGCCCGGCACGTTGGGGCCGAACCGGTACAGGATTGACAGGCATGTCAGCACCAGCAGGAACATCGCCCCCCAGGGCAGCACCTTGATCAGCCAGGCCTCGAATGTGCCAAAGGTCACGTAGCTGAGCAGGACGGGCACCACGACCACCGTGACCAGCGCCACCATCAGCGCGCCGATCAGGGCCGCTGTCAGGATGAAATCCACCGCCCAGCCCCAAAGCCAGCTGCGCGGCCTTGCCCTGTGGACCACATCCAGCCCCTGCACCAGCGCCGACACTCCGGCCCGCGCGGAATAGATCGCGATTACCAGCGAAATCACCGTCGCCCAGCCGAGCGCCACCTTGGGCGCCGTCGTCAGGCCGATCACCTGGTCATGCACCAGCGTTGCAGCCTCGGGCGGAAGGAACCGTTCTGCCACCACAAGATAATCGCTGATGACGCCCGGATCGGCCACCATGCCCCAGATCGCGATTGTGGCGGTCAGGCCCGGAAAGACGGCAAACATGGCATAGAACGCAACCCCTGCCGCGATCAGCGAGAAATGCCCCTCGCCGACCCGGTTCCAGACCGCGCTCGCAAATGCCCACAAAGACCCTAAAATGCGCTTCATCCCCAAACAATGACCGACTGGCAACGCGCGGGCAACTTGCGGCGTTCCGCAGCGCATGAAATGTTCGGGCGGAAAACAGGAGACCATAATGACCTACGCTGCGCGCGATGATCGCTATGACCGTATGACCTATCGCCGCTGCGGCGCGTCAGGCTTGCTGTTGCCAGCCATTTCCCTGGGCCTGTGGCACAATTTCGGCCACGACACGCCGCACCAGACCAAGCGCGCAATCTGTCAGGCGGCATTTGACCACGGCATCACCCATTTCGATCTGGCCAACAATTACGGCCCCCCGCCGGGCAGCGCCGAAGAGGCGTTCGGGGACATTCTCAAGACCGATTTTCGTCGGCACCGGGACGAACTGATCATCTCGTCCAAGGCCGGCTACCACATGTGGAACGGTCCCTACGGCGAATGGGGCAGCCGCAAGTACCTGATCGCGTCCTGCGATCAAAGTCTGAAGCGGATGGGCCTCGACTATGTCGACATCTTCTATTCCCACCGCTTTGATCCCGATACGCCGCTGGAGGAGACCATGGGCGCGCTGGACCATATCGTCCGGTCGGGCCGCGCGCTTTACGTCGGCATCTCCAGCTACAACGCCCAGCGCACGCGCGAGGCGGCGGCGATCCTGAAATCGCTGGGGACGCCCTGCATCATTCACCAGCCCAGCTATAACATCCTGAACCGCTGGGTTGAAACCGACGGGCTGAAGGATGCTTTGCGCGATCTCGGCATCGGCTCCATCGCGTTCATCCCCCTGGCGCAGGGTATCCTGACCAGCAAGTACCTGAACGGCATTCCGGCGGGCAGCCGGGCATCGCAGGACAAGTCGCTGCACCCGTCGGTCGTCGAAAAGGCGTTGGGGTCGGTGCGCCAGCTGAACGCCATGGCCGAGGCGCGTGGCCAGACGCTGGCGCAGATGTCTCTGGCCTGGGTGCTGCGCGCAGGTGGCATCACCAGCGCTCTGATCGGCGCGTCAAATGCGGCGCAGGTTGCCGATTGCGCCGGGGCGATCGCCAAACTTGACTTCACCTCCGATGAACTGGCCCGGATCGACGCAATCTCCGAGGAAAAGGACATCAACCTCTGGGCCAAATCCTCGTCGGATTGACCGCTAGCTGATCGTGAAATCGTGGATCACGCGGTCCAGAAGGCCACTTCGCCGCAGCGTCGCCGCCGGATAGTCCGGGTCATTGCGGACCCGGTCGATGGTGAAATCCGGCTCGGCCCGCAACAGGTCCGTCATCACGCGCCGGGCCTTGGTTTCCTCGCCCGCCGCCAGGTACAGGAACACAAGGTGCCGCATCGGCGAGCGGAAGCTGGGCGCGCGGTAGTGAGCAGCCTCGCAATGCGCGATGGCGGCGCTGTGCTGACCTGCCGCCAGTGCTGCCAGACCCGACAGGGATTCCCACCAATGTAGCAATTTTGTCCGTGACGTGATCTCGGCCCCGGTCCGCGCCGCCGACAGCGCCTCGGCATGGCGGGCATAACGCAGCATCGCCCCCGATTGCGCCGCATAGCCAAAGGGGTTGAACGGGCTGAGCGCGATAGCGTCGCGTGCCAGCACGGCGCCCGCCTCGGGATTGCTGTCCAGCATCACCCGCACCTGGCTGACCAGCGCCAGCACCAGCGCGTTGGTATCGGTCATCTCCAGCGCCTTGCGGGCAAACTCGTCCGCTTCGCTGGTCAGGCGGGCACGATCCGGTTCCGTCCGCTCTACAAACTGGATCTGGCGGACCAGGCTGCGCCAGGCAAGGCAGCGCGCCTGCGGGTCGATGTCATGGGCCTCGGCAAGCAGTGCGTCGGCCTTGCGCAACCGTTCGGAGTCGTAGCTGAACATCTCGACCACGGCGCGCGCGATCAGCGCGCTTGCCCGCGCCGGGCCACGCTGGGTCGCGGCCAGTCCAGGAACCGCCGCCATTGCGGCTTCGGCCGTCTGAAAGACGATCTGGGGAAATTCGCCTTCGGCGATGAAGTCGGATTGCGACAGCGGCAGGCTGGCTTGCTGGTGCCACAGCACCGGCCCGGGCCCCGGCCCGGAAAGCCGCACCACCAGATGCAGGCGGTCGGCGATCTGCGCACCCTCGACACCCAGTTGCAGCCCGGTCTCCGGCATATCCGGAGGCAGGGCGGCACCCCCCGCGCCATAGACGTCGATCGGAGCAAACTCGGCCACCAGTCGCGCGATGGAATCCGCCAGCGCCATCCCGGCAAAGCTGCCCGAACCCTGTGGCAGGCTGCCAAGGCGGATGGCCAGCGGCAACGGTGGCAGTGCCGTTCCCGCCGCAGAGCTGGACCCCCCGGAAGGCAGCCGATCGGCCAGCGCGCTGACCCGGCTGCGTTCGTCGCGCAACCAGTCCTCGAATGCCTGATCCGAGATGTCGATGCCTTCGAGGAATTCGCGCCCATTGCGCAGCATGCCGAGAACCTCGTCCGAACCGCCTTCCAGATCGGTTTCGACGCCGTGCAGGATGACAAGGTCGCGATCGGCCTCGATCAGGTCGGCGTGGTCGCCAAAGGCGCGCCGCAACTCCATCAGTGCCTGGCGCAGGCTGCCGCTGGCCTGTTCCGGGCCGCGATCCGACCACAGCCGCGCCTCAAGCCAGCGCCGCGTGCGGCGGCGGTCCGGCGTCCGGCACAGCATCGCGACCAGCGCACGCGCCTTGGCGCCCCTTGGGGTGCAGTCGCGCCCTGCAGGGTCGCGAATCTCGAATACGCCCAAAAGGCGAACTTTCATGGCTTGACCTGACAGACCCCAGTGCCGCGACATTACTCCAATGCCCCCTGCTGGCAACCGCCGTGAAATCTTCGTTAAACCCTTCGCAAAGCCCGAGTGGCGTCTATGAAGGGGGCATTTTTCGGGGCAGTCTTGAAAAATCTGCGTCGGCGGAGGGCGAAATGGCAGTTCAAGGGCATCATGGCAACCACGGCAACCATGGGAATCACGGCAACCACGGAAATCATGGGCATCATCTGACCGCAGAAGGGTCGGCCTGGCTTGGCACGGCACTGGGCCTGACCGCCCAGGCGCTGGTAGGCTACTGGACGGGCAGCGTGACACCGCCGGTATTGGCGGCACCCGACCCGTTGAAGTCGCTCGAAGCGTTGCAACCCGATGCAAGGGCGCTTGTTCTGGATCATGAGGCTGTCAGCCTGTTCCGCGCGCGTCCGGCAGCTGACGGTGCGTATGCAGTTCTTGCCGAACCCGGTCCCGTCGTCACCTTGACACCGCCAGACGGGGCCACGCTGGCCCAACAGATGCTGGAATTGCGGGCAGCGATGGACCTGCGCGGCGACAGACTGCCGGAGATTCAGGTCCAGCAGGGCGACATGCTGTCATTCTTTGGGGCGCAGCAGTCGCTCGGACCTGATCGGCGTCGTCGCAGCATGAACCTGCTTCATGCGGCTTATTGCGCAATCCTGTCACAGGAAATGCGGATCAAGCATTTCTGTTCGGTGCCGCGCCCGTTTGATCTGTCGCCGCAGATCCAGCCCGTTATCCAGACACCGGCCCACAGCGCCTATCCGTCGGGCCATGCGACCGAGGCCTTTGCCTTTGCGACAGTGCTGTCCGCCTTGCGCCTGTCGCGTGACCCGGCGGCGCAGGCCGAGGGGATCATCCCGACGCTGCTTGGCAAACTGACCACCGCGCTTGAGGGCGCGACGGCGGCCGATCCCGACCTGATGCTGTTTCGGCTGGCAGCAAGGATTGCCGACAATCGCACCGTTGCCGGGGTCCACTACCCCGTCGACAGCGCCCATGGGGCCTTGCTTGGCTTTGGCACCGGGCTGGTCTTTGTCGCCCATTGCCTTGGCGGTGGCGAGGCGAACAAGGTGCCGTCATGGACGGCGCGGGGCAAGGACTGGTCAGGCGACTTTACCCTGCGCAAGTGGATCGCGCATCTTGGCACTTCGGGGTGGCGCGGCGGCGACATTGTCGTTCCGGCCAGCGAGACATGGCACGTCCTGCCCAGGCTTTGGACCATCGCGTCGACGGAACGGTGATCCGGGACGTCGCCCGCATGTGCTAGACCCAGGCCACGCCGGCATCTGCCTCTGCCAGCACGCCAAAGCCGGTCATCGCGGACTGCGGGTCGCGCGGTGCGCCGCCGATCAGGGCCGCAAGTTCCTGTTCAGGCGTCGATGGTCCCGTTGTGCTATTGATCAAGAGCGCCAGCGCGCGCGTCACGCAAGGTGCCGCCACGCTCGTCCCAGACAGCCGCGCGGTGCTGCCCGACAAAACCCCGCTTGCGCGCCTGCCGCGCAGCACGACGCCGTCATCCCCAACTGCCGCAAGCGTCGGCCCGGCGGATTCGCCCGACAACCGCAGCGTGACGACGCCGGACGCGGTGTAAAGCGCGGGCCGAAATTTGCAGGGCTGTCCGGTCTCGGGGCGGACCGAACCGACAAACAGCACCGATGGCTCGGCGGTTCCGGCAAAGGCGACGGCCGTGCCCTCACGCGTGACGGGACTGTCCTCCGACGCGGTTGCGGTGGCCAGGGGCTGTGTCCAGTCGCGCGTCTCGTCGTCCCACTGCCAGGCCTGCGGGTGATCAAGCCAGCTTTGGCGACCAAAGATGCGATACCCCGCCGGTGTGTCGTCACGCTGGACGCGGATCGAGATCAGGGCCGGCGCCTCGTCGTTGCGGGTGACCCCGATCCGCCAGCAGCCCGGCGGGGCCAGGGTCGCCGCCCCCGCCGTGGGGGCGACTGCGACATGCACCATCCGCTGTTCCTGTTCCGCAACGCCCGTCACCATCGCGACCGGGGGTGTGCCCGCGGACCAGCATTCACCGGGTTCGGGCCAGGGAATGTCGGCCAACGGCGCGACCCCCGCGCCCGGTGGCTGCAGCGTCAGCCGCAGCGCTCCGGCGCGTGATCTGTCGGCGCGCAGTTCGGCAAAACTCGGCGTGTGGTCATCAGGCAGGATGCGCCAGTCCAGCGTCAGGTTTCGTGTCGCGCGCAGTTCCGACCGCGCCACCAGCCTCGCCCGGCGCGCATTGCCATAGGCAGCCACAATCCGCAGCGTCGCGTTGGGGGCCAGCCGCGCGTGGCGCCGAATCTCGTACTGGAACCAGTCGGCCAGAAACGCCGAGGCATTGCCCGGTCCCGCCAGCGACCCAAGGCTGAGGTTGACGACAAGAGGTGCGACCGGCCCGCCCGCCGCCCGCCGCAAGGTCTGTGCCAGCAGCCAGCGCAGGCCTTGCACGACGTAACCTTCAAGCCGCCGCCCGGACGTGTCACGCAGCGCCGCAGGTGGCAGTTGCACCGCCAGGACCGGCAAGGCGCGCATTGCCGCATCCGCCGCACCTTCGGGCGCAGCCCCCGCCGCAAGGTCCAGCACATGCGCCCCATGGCTGACCCGATAGTTGGTGGACTGCTGTTCGGTGCCGGGGCGCAGCGACCTGTTGATGGCGCGGTAGATTTCCGCCTCGGTCTCGCCCTCCGCCAGCAAAGTGTCGATCTCGTCCGCGGCCAGCACCCGCCCGCAAAGCACCCCGGCAGGGTCAAGCACCTCGGGTGCCTGCAGCCAGACCGCCGCAACCCGCGTATGCTCCGGGTCAGACCGGAGCCGGGCGTTCAGGAACGCGATGCCGTCGTCAATCACGCCGATCACAACAGGGGGCCGGACTTCATCCGCACGATGCGGCAACGGCAGGGGCAGCGCCTTGTCCCTGTCGGATGGACGGCCGATCTGCGCGGTACGCGGCATCAGGACCGGCGCGCCGACATGCAGCACGCCGCAATAGGGGGGCAGGCGGCCCAGGTCGGTCGCCGCAACATAGGCGACAAAGCGAACCTCTACGGGCCAGCCCGGACCGGCAGCCGCAGCTTCGCACGCAAGGGTATCGCGTTCGTCCCGCGACACGACGAAACCGTCCGAGCCAAGCACCGCCCGGATTGCGCCGACAAGGTCTGCCGGCCCGTCGCTGACCGCCTGCAGGCGCAGGAAAACCGGCAGGTACCAGTCCCCAGCGGCGCGCGGCGCCGGACGGTGCTGTGCCTCCCACGCAACATAGCCGCCATGGATTGCGGGTTCCGGCGACGGGCTCCAGTCAAGCGGGGAAGGCGCGGGCAGGGACATCATGGGGTCTCCCGAAATGCGGTGCAAATGGTGCAACGTCAGGGGCGTCACGGAAATCCTGCCACAAGATTTTCGCGCCTGCCCGCCAAACTTGGTGCCAAGCATCTCTTTTCACGATGAATTAACGGGTCAACCGCGGTCGACGTCGCGCATGATCACGGAGCGGTCACGCCGTCCGGCCTATCCCGGTCCGGATGCTGCAAATCCAAAAGGTGCTGCCGTGATGATTGCTGCCCCCGCCCTCATCGAAAGCCTGTCCGACACGTCCTCTGCCTGCGGCAGCGCGGGTCACGGATCGGATCTGTTCGGACGCTGGAACCTGGCGCAACCGGCCGCCACGGCGCGGCTGGCGGGCGGGCTGGACCTGCGCGCGCGCGTCGTCATCGGGCGGCACGACCGGCGTGCCAGCATGCTGGACCGGGCCGGCCGCAGCATGGCCGGACTCAACTTTACCTCGATGGACTATCTGGGCCTGTCAAGCCACGAGACGATCGCCGCGGCAACCGTCAAGGCGGCACAGCGCCTGCCGCTGGCATCCGGCGGCACCGCTTCCATGACCGGCCTTTCGCCACAACTTCTGGCGCTGGAGCGTCGGGTTGCCGACAGCGTCGGGCTGGCGGATGCCACGGTCTTTGCCTCGGGCTGGCAGGCGCTGCAGGCGGCGAGCGCAACCTTGCTTGGACCCAATGATCACGCCATCATCGACATGAACGCCCATCCCGCGCTGAAGGCGGGTGCGCGGCTGACGGGGGCTGAAGTGCATACCTTTCCCCATGCCTCGCTGGAGGGGGTGGAGCGTCGCCTGTCCCGCCTGCGCCGCGCCGCGCCCGCGGCCGGGTTGCTGGTGGCGACATCGGCGTTCTTTCCGACAACGGCGACCATCCCGGACCTGATCGGACTGGTCGAACTTTGTGCCGCCTACCAGGCGACGCTGATGGTTGACGTGGCGCATGACTTTGGTGCGCTGGGCCAGCGCGGGCTTGGCGTGGCCGAACTGCAGGGGCTGGTCGGACGCATCGACATAGTTGTCGGCAGCTTTGCCAAGACGTTCGGCAGCAATGGCGGTTTTGTCGCGTCGCGCAGCACACCCTACCAGTTGGCACTGCGGCTCGCCGGGGCGGGCCAGTCACAAAGTTCCGCGCTGTCGCCCCTGCAGGCTGCGGTCATCCTGGCCGCCTTTGACATCGTCTTTTCGCCCGAGGGGACACGTCGCCGCGCCCGGCTGATGGCCAACGCCCTGCGGTTGCGCAACCGGCTTGTGGTCGAGGGGTTCCATGTGCGGGGCCAGCCCGGCCCGCTGGTTTCGGTCATGCTTCAGGGTGGTTTGTTCGCCCGAGCGATGACCGCCGAGGCCGCGCGGCGCGGTGTCCTTGTCAACTTGCTGGAATCGCCGCACGTGCCGCGCCACGCGCCGCGCTGGCGGCTGCAGCTGATGTCGGAACACACGATGGCTGACATCGACCGCCTGGCCGAGGTTGCGGTGACGGCCCGCGCGCTTCTGGGCACCGGACAGGCCGGCGTCGCGCCGGTTTTCATGCCGACCGGATTCGCGGAAATCTAGCCGCGCCGCAGGCTGGTCGTGACATAGTTGCAGGAAAGGTCGCGGGCCGACAGGCTCCATGACCATCCCAGCGGGTTGAACACCATGCCCTTGCGATCCACCGGGTCGAGGCCGGCTTTGCGCAGCAGCACATAAAGCTCATCCGGGGTGATGAATTTCCGCCAGTCATGCGTGCCCTTGGGCAG
The DNA here is from genome assembly GCA_021155205.1 of Rhodobacterales bacterium. Lineage (GTDB taxonomy): Bacteria > Pseudomonadota > Alphaproteobacteria > Rhodobacterales > Rhodobacteraceae > JAJNPS01. The sequence continues at coordinate 135,740 of JAJNPS010000047.1, read as the reverse complement.
CCAGCGCATCACCCATTCCGCCCCGATGATCGCCATCGCAAACGACTTCGGGTTCCGGTTAAGGGTCGAACAGACCATCAGCCCGCCCGGCTTCAGCAGGGCATGACAGGCGGTCAGATAGGCCTGAGGGTCGGCGACATGTTCCACCACTTCCATGTTCAGGACAACATCGAACTGCTCACCCGCCGCCGCCAGGCCCTCGGCGGTGGTGTGGCGATAGTCGATCTTCAGGCCCGCCTGTTCCGCATGCAGCCGCGCCACCGGAATGTTGCGCGGCGCGGCATCGGCACCGACCACATCCGCCCCCAGTCGCGCCATAGGTTCCGACAACAGGCCGCCGCCACAGCCGATATCCAGGATACGCAGTCCTGCAAAGGGCTTGTCCTGCGTCAGGTCGCGGTCGAATTCCGCCGCGATCTGCCCCGTGATGTAGTCCAGACGGCACGGGTTCAGCATATGCAGCGGCTTGAACTTGCCGTCGGGGTTCCACCATTCGGCGGCCATTGCCTCGAACTTGGCCACCTCTGCGGCGTCGATGGTTGATGTCCCGGCCTGCTGCATGATCTTCTCCGTCAATGCCCTTCGACAGGGCTGGTCATTGCGGTATATAGATCAGGCATGGATCATCGTTCAGGGCAAAAGCGCGCAGTCGAGTACCTGTATCCGCCGATCGACCCCTTCGATCAGCGGATCCTCGATATGGGCGACGGCCACCGGGTCTATGTCGAACAGTGCGGCAATCCGGCGGGCATTCCGGTTCTGGTCCTGCATGGTGGTCCGGGTGGCGGTTGCAGCCCCGCAATGCGGCGTTACTTCGACCCCACGGTCTATCGCATCGTCCTTTTTGACCAGCGCGGCTGCGGGCGGTCGCGGCCCCATGCCAGTGTCGTGCAGAACACCACCTGGCACCTGATCGAGGATATCGAGACGATCCGCACAACCTTTGGCATCGACCACTTTATCCTGTTTGGGGGCAGCTGGGGCACGACGCTGGCGCTGATCTATGCCATCACCCATCCCGACCGCGTGCGCCATCTGGTCCTGCGCGGCGTGTTCCTGATGCAGAAATCCGAACTGGACTGGTTCTATGGTGGAGGTGCTGGCGTCTTTTTCCCCGAACTCTGGGATCGTTTCGTTTCGGCCATCCCAAAGGACGAACGCAAGAACCTGATCGCCGCCTACAACCGCCAGCTATTCTCGGGCAACCTGATGGAGGAAACCCGGCTTGGCCGCATCTGGGCCAACTGGGAAAACGCGCTGGCCTCGATCCACTACGAAGGCCCGATGGGCGAAAGTCCCGCCGAATACGCGCGCGCCTTTGCCCGACTGGAAAACCACTACTTCCACAATGGCGGTTTCCTGCAATGCGATGGCTGGATCCTGCGCGAACGCCACCGCATCGAACATCTGCCCGCGACCGTCGTTCAGGGCCGGTTCGACATGATCTGCCCGCCCCATTCCGCCTGGAAACTCGCCCGCGGCTGGCAGAAATGCGACCTGCGCATGGTGCCGCTGGCGGGGCATGCGCTGTCCGAGCCCGGAATATCCGAGGCGCTGGTCCGGATTACGGATGGGCTGCGAATAGCCTGACCGGCCGGTTGGTCCTTGCATCCGTGCCGGACATCGCCTATCTACCGCTCAACAGCAGCATCGGGGTCCAAACCCGAAGCTACCGAAGGAAAGACGCGGGCCTGTTGGCCCGTTTTTTGTTTTCTGGAATCCTGATGTCCGACCTGATCGCCAAATCCGCAATCGACCGTCGCCTCGCCGACATCGTCACACCCGTCCTGGAGGCGCTGGGGTTCGAACTGGTGCGCATCCGGCTGATGGGCGGGCGCACGCGCATTCTGCAGATCATGGCCGACAAGCCCGAGGGCGGGATCGAGGTTGATGACTGTGGCGAGATTTCCACTGCGGTGTCTGCGGTTCTCGATGTCGAGGACCCGATCGAGGAAAACTATGTGCTGGAGGTGTCCAGCCCTGGCATCGACCGCCCGCTGACCCGGCTGAAGGATTTTGACATGTGGTCCGGCTGGGAGGCGCGGCTTGAGACGACCGAACTGATCGACGGGCGCCGCCGGTTCAAGGGCACCCTTGCCGGCACCGAAGGCGACGAGGTGCTGGTGACGCTGACCGAGGGCGAGGCCGAGGTGACGATCGGCCTGAAATTCGACTGGCTCAGCGATGCCAAGCTGATCCTGACCGATGAGTTGATCGCCGAGATGCTGCGCCAGAAAAAGGCGGCCGGCACCTTTGACGAAACCAAATTCGACGAAATCCAGGAATCCGAAGGCGGCGACGATGACGATGTCGCCCCCGTGACCAGACACTAGGGAGAGACCGATGGCGATTACCTCAGCCAACCAGTTGGAACTTTTGCAGACCGCCGAGGCGGTGGCCCGCGAAAAGATGATCGACCCCGAACTGGTGATCCAGGCGATGGAAGACAGCCTCGCCCGTGCGGCCAAGTCCCGCTACGGCGCGGACAATGACATCCGCGTCAAGATCGACCGCAAGACCGGCCGCGCCAGCTTTGCCCGCATCCGCACGGTGGTCGAGGATGATCTGGCCGAAAACCACCATGCCCAGTTGACGGTGAAGCAGGCCAAGGCATACCTGCCCGACCCGCAGATCGGGGATGAGATCGTGGATGAGGTCCCGCCCGTGGACCTGGGCCGCATCGCCGCCCAAAGCGCCAAACAGGTGATCCTGCAGAAGGTGCGCGAGGCCGAGCGTGACCGCCAGTACGAGGAATTCAAGGACCGCAAGGGCACGATCATCAACGGTCAGGTCAAGCGCGAGGAATACGGCAACGTCATCGTCGATATCGGCCGTGGCGAAGGCATCCTGCGCCGCAACGAGAAGATCGGCCGCGAGGCCTACCGCATCGGCGACCGCGTGCGCTGCTTCATCAAGGATGTCCGGCGCGAACCGCGCGGCCCGCAGGTCTTCCTGTCGCGGACCGACCCGCAGTTCATGGCCGAACTTTTCAAGATGGAGGTCCCGGAAATCTATGACGGCATCATCGAGATCAAGGCCGTCGCCCGTGACCCCGGCAGTCGCGCCAAGATCGCCGTCATCAGCTATGACAATTCCATCGACCCCGTGGGCGCCTGCGTCGGCATGCGCGGCAGCCGCGTGCAGGCCGTGGTGAACGAACTGCAAGGCGAAAAGATCGACATCATTCCGTGGAACCAGGATCAGGCGACATTCCTTGTGAACGCATTGCAGCCCGCTGAGGTTTCCAAGGTTGTGATCGACGAAGAGGGTGGCAAGATCGAGGTTGTGGTTCCCGATGAACAGCTGTCGCTGGCCATCGGTCGCCGCGGCCAGAACGTACGTCTGGCCAGCCAGCTGACCGGCCTTGACATCGACATCATGACCGAGACGGATGAATCCGCGCGTCGCCAGGCCGAATTTGCCGAACGCACCAAGCTGTTCATGGACACGCTGGACGTGGACGAGATGATGGCGCAACTGCTGGTCGCCGAAGGGTTCACCAACCTTGAAGAGGTGGCCTATGTCGACGTGGACGAACTTCTGTCCATCGACGGCTTTGACGATGGGACAGCCACCGAACTTCAGGCGCGCGCTCGCGATTTCCTTGAGGCCGCGAACGTCAAGGCGATGGAAAACGCCCGCGCATTGGGGCTTGAGGACAGCCTTGTGAACTTCGAAGGCCTGACGCCTCAGATGCTTGAGGCGCTGGCGATGGACGGGATCAGGACGCTGGAAGATTTCGCCACCTGCGCCGACTGGGAACTGGCGGGCGGCTGGACCACCGAAAATGGTCAGCGCAAGAAAGACGAAGGTGTGCTCGAGAAGTTCGACATGAGCCTGGAAGAGGCGCAGCACCTGGTGATGACGGCACGTGTCATGCTGGGCTGGGTCGATCCGGCCGAACTGGAAACGCCCCCTGCACCCGAGGAGGCCGAGGCCTGATCGCAGGCCTCGGGGAGACGCGTTTGACACGCGGCGGCCGGGAAAAGACCAGCGAGGAACCCGAACGCAAGTGCATCGTTTCGGGGGAAAGCCAGCCGAAAGGTGGCCTCGTCCGCTTTTGCGTGGGTCCCGACAATGTGCTGGTGCCCGACGTGCTGGGCAAACTGCCCGGACGCGGCATCTATGTGTCGGCGGACCGCGCGGCGATCACCAAGGCGGCGACCAAGGGCCTCTTTGCCCGCGCCGCCCGCCAGCCCGTCACCGTGCCCCCGGATCTGGCGGATCTGGTGGAGGAGTTGCTGGCCCGGCGCGTGGTCGATCTGGTGTCGATGGCGCGCAAGGCCAGCGGCGCGGTGATGGGTTTTGAAAAGGTCAAGGACTGGCTGGTCAAGGGGCGCGCGAAGGTCTTGATTCAGTCGTCGGACGGGTCGGAACGCGGCAAGGAAAAGCTGCATCCGCCCGGCGGTCCGGAGACCCATATCACTGTTTTGTCGGCTCAGGAATTGGGTTTGGCATTCGGCCGGGAACGTGCGATACACGCCGCGCTTGGCGCTGGTGGACTCACAACCCGTGTTGTAGAGGAAGCGGCAAGGCTCGCAGGGTTGCGCGGGCAGAATGGCGGAACATCCGCCGTGAAGGAAACGAAAGACGCATGAACGATACTGACGGCAAGAAACCCCTCGGCCTGGGTGGCGCACCGCGTTCCGGACAGGTGAAGCAAAGCTTCAGCCACGGGCGGACCCATGCGGTGCTGGTCGAGACCAAGCGCAAGCGCGTGATCGTGCCCGCCAAGCCGGGCGCGCCGGGTACGCCTGCGGCTGGATCGACATCACATCTTGGCGATCCGTCCAAGCGTCCTGCGGGGATCTCCGACGCGGAAATGGAACGCCGTCTGGCTGCGCTCAAGGCTGCCAAGGCGCGCGAGGCGGATGATGCCATCAAGCGCGCCGAAGATGACAAGGCCCGCGAAGAGGACCGCGCCCGTCGCCGCGAAGAAAACGAGGTCAAGGAGCGCGAGGAAAAAGCGCGCGTTGAAGCCCTGCGCCAAAAGGCCGAGGACGACGCCCGTGCCCTGCGCGAAGAGACCGAGGCCCGCGAACAGGCTGCCAAGGCGCGCAAGGCCGATGTTCTGGGAACGCGCCCGCGTTCCGCTGCGGCACCTGCTGCCACCGAAAAGACCGCCGCGACCACCGCTGCACCTGTCGTCGGCGACGATGCGCGTGGCCCAGCCGGTGCCAAACCGGGTCTCAGCCCGCGCAAGACCGACCGCGAACGTGATGACCGCGCGACCGACCGTGGCGCCAAACGCACGACCGAGGATTCGCGCCGCGCCGGCAAGCTTACGCTGAATGACGCACTGGCCGGCGAAGGGGGTCGCCAGCGCAGCCTTGCCGCGATGAAGCGCAAGCAGGAAAAGGCCCGCGCCAAGGCGCTGGGTCTGGGTCAAAAGGCCGAAAAGCAGGTGCGCGACGTGCAGCTGCCGGAAACCATCGTGATCAGCGAACTTGCAAACCGGATGGCCGAACGTGCCGGTGATGTGGTCAAGTCCCTGATGAAGATGGGCTTGATGGTCACTTTGAACGAGGCCATCGACGCCGATACCGCCGAACTGGTGATCGAGGAATTTGGCCACAAGGCCGTGCGCGTGTCCGATGCCGACGTCGAACAGGTGATCGACACCGTCAAGGATGCGGATGACGACCTGATCGCCAGGCCGCCCATCGTCACCATCATGGGCCATGTCGACCACGGCAAGACCAGCCTGCTGGATGCGATCCGCCATGCCTCGGTCGTCTCGGGCGAGGCCGGGGGGATCACCCAGCATATCGGGGCCTACCAGGTCACGACCGACACCGGCGCCGTGATCAGCTTTCTCGACACGCCCGGCCACGCGGCCTTTACCTCGATGCGCTCACGCGGGGCGCAGGTGACGGACATCGTGGTTCTGGTCGTCGCGGCGGATGACGCCGTGATGCCCCAGACCATCGAGGCCATCGCCCATGCCAAGGCGGCCAAGGTTCCGATGATCGTGGCGATCAACAAAATCGACAAGCATGATGCCAACCCGCAAAAGGTCCGCACGGACCTGTTGCAGCACGAAGTGGTCGTCGAGGCGATGTCCGGCGACGTACAGGATGTCGAAGTGTCGGCCAAGACCGGAAAAGGCCTGGACAAGCTGCTTGAGGCCATCGCGCTACAGGCCGAAATTCTCGAACTGCGCGCGAACCCGAAACGGGCTGCGTCGGGTGCCGTCATCGAGGCCAAGCTGGACGTGGGCCGTGGGCCCGTCGCGACGGTTCTGGTGCGCAACGGCACCCTGCGCAAGGGCGACATCTTTGTCGTCGGCGAACAGTGGGGAAAGGTCCGCGCGCTGATCAACGACAAGGGCGAGACCATCGCCGAAGCCGGTCCTTCGGTTCCGGTCGAGGTGCTTGGTCTGACCGGCACGCCGCAGGCGGGCGACACGCTGAACGTCGTGGAAACCGAAGCCCAGGCCCGCGAAATCGCCGACTACCGCGAAAAGGCCGCCAAGGACAAACGCGCGGCGGCTGGTGCCGCAACGACGCTGGAACAGTTGATGGCCAAGGCCAAGGCCGACCAGTCCGTCGCCGAACTGCCCGTGGTGGTCAAGGCCGACGTCCAAGGTTCAGCCGAGGCCATCGTGCAGGCCCTGGAAAAGGTCGGCAACGACGAAGTCCGCGTCCGCGTCCTGCATTACGGTGTCGGCGCGATCACCGACAGCGATGTCGGCCTGGCCGAGGCGTCCAACGCCCCGATCATCGGCTTCAACGTCCGCGCCAACGCCTCGGCCCGCAACTCGGCCAGCCAGAAGGGCGTGGAGATCCGGTACTACTCGATCATCTACGATCTGGTCGATGACATCAAAGCCGCAGCCTCGGGCCTGCTCAAGGCTGAAATCCGCGAAACCTTTATCGGCTACGCGACGATCAAAGAGGTGTTCAAGGTCACAGGTGTCGGACAGGTCGCAGGTTGTCTTGTCACCGAAGGCATTGCGCGCCGATCCGCCGGGGTGCGTCTGTTGCGCGACAACGTGGTCATCCACGAAGGCACGCTCAAGACGCTCAAGCGGTTCAAGGACGAGGTCAAAGAGGTTCAGTCCGGGCAGGAATGCGGCATGGCGTTCGAACGCTACGAAGACATCCGCGCCGGTGACGTCATCGAGATTTTCGAACGCGAAGAGGTCAAGCGGACACTTGCCTGACGCCTGGTCGCGCATCTGAAACGAACAAAGGCCGGACGCGATGTCCGGCCTTTGTTCGTTTGGCGTGCCGTCAGATCAGGACAGCTTCACCGCCGAGACAGGCTGACCCACCAGCGTCTTTCCATCCACGCTGATCATGATCTTGCCATCCGAAAGCTGGCGCACCAACAGCCCCTGCACTGACACACAACTACCGATCGCGATTGTTCTAAGCATAGTCTTCCCCACCCATGCCGTTTCGTTGTCAGTTCCGGCGATCCTCACCCTAGCCGATATGTTTCAAAACTAGCGCAATTCCGTAACAAACAAACCATAATTTTGCCATAATTGTCGGCAACCGGCGAAAAATCGAGTCAAAGCCAGTCGCGCAGGATCGGAATCAGCGGCAAATCGGCCGGTGGCATCGGAAAATCACGCAATTGGGCAGGCTTTGCCCAGGAAAGCGCCTGCCCCTCGCGGCCCTGCGGAATGCCGTCCCATTTTCGGCAGGCAAAAAGCGGCATCAGCAGATGAAATGATTCGTAAGCGTGGCTGGCAAAGGTCAGCGGGGCCAGGCAGCTTTTCCACGTCTCGATCCCAAGCTCCTCGTGCAGTTCGCGGATCAATGCGGCCTCCGGTGTCTCGCCATGTTCGACCTTGCCGCCCGGGAACTCCCAAAGGCCGGCCATCGACTTGCCCTCGGGGCGCTGCGCCAGAAGAACCCGCCCGTCGCGGTCGATCAGGGCGACCGCCGCGACAAGGACAATGTTCAAGACCGATAATCCGCGTTGATTTCGATGTAGCGGGCGGTCAGGTCGCAGGTCCAGACTGTCCGTTTTGCCCGACCCAACCCCAGATCGACCGCGATCACCAGCTCGTCCTGCTTCATATAGGCCGCGCCGTCGTCTTCGCGGTAAGCCGGTGCGCGCCAGCCGTTCCTCGCCACCACGATGTCGCCAAAGCGGATGGTCAACCTGTCGCGATCCGCGACAGCGCCCGACTTGCCGATCGCGGCAACAATCCGCCCCCAGTTCGGGTCTTGTCCTGCCACCGCCGTCTTGACCAGCGGCGAATTGGCGATGCTCATCGCGACCCGGTGCGCGTCGTCGGGCGTCTGCGCCCCCGTCACACGAACCTCGACGAACTTGGTGGCGCCTTCGCCGTCGCGCACCACCTGATGCGCAAGGCTCATCATGATCCCCCGAAGGGCGGCCTCAAACGCCTTGGCGACCGCACCCTTGACCGGCGCCGCCGCAGATTGGCCCGTCGCGCACAGCAGCAGCGCATCCGACGTGGACGTATCGCTGTCCACCGTGATGGCATTGAACGTATCGCCGACGTTGCGCTCAAGCATCCGCTGCAACGTCGAAGCCGGTATCTTGGCATCGGTAAAGATATAGACCAGCATCGTGGCCATGTCGGGGGCGATCATGCCCGATCCCTTGGCGATGCCCGCGATGTGGATCACGCCGCCGTCGCCTTTCACAATCGCCGACGCACCCTTTGGGAATGTGTCGGTCGTCATGATCGCCTCGGCCGCCCAGGCGATGCTTTCCTCGGCCAGAGCGGCCACCAGGTCGGGCACTTTGGCGGTGATGCGATCATGCGGCAGCGGCTCGCCGATCACGCCGGTTGACGACGAAAAGACCCGTGACACCGGCAAACCCAGCGCCTTCGCCACCGATCCCGTCACCGCCGCCACCGCCTTGTCGCCAACCTTGCCGGTAAAGGCGTTGGAATTGCCGGAGTTGACGATGATCGCGGCCCCTGTGCCCTTGGGCACGGGCAGACCCAGCTTTGCCTGACAGTCGCGGATGCAGCCCGCCCGCGTGGTGGAGCGGGTGAACGCCCCCGCGACGGTCGTTCCCGGTGCCAGGCTGACCAGCATCACGTCGCGCCGGTTGGCATAGCGCACGCCCGCTTGCACGGCGGCAAAGGATGCCCCCTTGATCACGGGCAGCGCGGGAAATCCGCCCTTGGGCGCCAAGGGTGAGACTGGCTTTGCGGTCTTGGCCATGCCGGTTCCCCCGATCAGTTGGCGACCAGATCGTCTTTGCGCATCAGCGCAGGGTCAAGCGTGGTCGCAGGCTTTTCGATCTTGGCCGCATCGGTCAGGGGCTTGAGGAAATCGGCGATGGCCTTTTGTTCCACTTCGCCTGCCAGTTCGTCACGCAGGTCCTCCAGCGTCGGCTGCGGCGCGACGCGGGTTTCCTTCAGCTTGATCAGGTGCCATCCGAACTGGGTCTGGATCGGGCCTGCCACCTCGCCCGGCTTCATCGCGATCACCGCATCCTCGAACGGTTTGACCATCATGCCGGGCCCGAACCAGCCCAGATCGCCGCCGTTGACCGCCGATCCTGTATCGGTCGACTGTGCCGCCGCCAGAACGGCAAAATCCGCGCCCCCGTCCAGATCGGCCTTCAGCGATTTCGCCTCGTCCTCGGTCGCGACAAGGATATGGGCGGCGTTGTATTCCGTCACGGGCGTCGCAGATTTGACCCGCGCGTCATAGGCGGCCTTGACGGCCTCCTCCGTCACGGCCTTTGTCACCACGTCCTGCAGCACGACCCCCGACAGATAGTTGCGGCGGTCATTCTCGATCCGCAACTGGTCGCGCCTTGTCAGCTTGTCGCCCAGCGTCTGCTCCAGCACGACCTGCTGGACCAACTGTTCGACAAGACCGTTGTAAAGCACGTCATCGGGCAGCGACTGATACTGTTCGGGCAGGCTTTGACGCAGGACGATCACATTGCCCAACGTGATTGTGACGCCATTGACGGTCGCGATCACGGTATCGGCGGATGCCTCCTGCGCCCGGACCGGACCCTGCAGGCTTAGCAATAGCGCACAGGCTGTCAAAAAGCCGTTGCTGATCTTCATTCTCACATGCTCCTGATCGTTCCGCGCCCGCGCGGCGTTGACTAAGCCCGTCTCAACCCCTAAATCGCGACAGTCGCGTGAGCGGGGCATGACGAGGCCTTCACTGCTCTTCTAGGGAAGGCGGCGGGGCCGGGCAAGTCCATGGGGCCACACGATCTGTTCATCAACGACCATGCGGGGATAGCATGTTGGGTTTTGGGGCCTTGGCCCGTAAAGTGTTCGGCTCTGCCAATGACCGCAAGGTCAAGGCGGTGCGCCCGCTGGTCGCCAGAATAAACGCGCTGGAGCCGGAATTTTCCGCCCTGAGCGACGAGGGGCTGATCGCCAAGACCGCCGAGTTCAAGCGCCGGGTGCAGGAAAACGGCGAAAGCCTCGACGACATCCTGCCCGAAGCCTTTGCCAATTGCCGCGAAGGTGCGCGCCGGTCGCTGGGCCTGCGCGCCTTTGACGTACAGCTGAAAGGCGGCATCTTCCTGCACCAAGGCAACATCGCCGAAATGAAGACGGGCGAGGGCAAGACCCTTGTTGCGACCTTTCCGGCCTATCTGAACGCGCTGGCGGGCAAGGGCGTGCATATTGTCACCGTGAACGACTACCTTGCCAAGCGGGACGCCGAATGGATGGGCAAGGTTTTTGCTGCCCTTGGCATGACTACGGGTGTCGTCGTGCCGTTCCAGAACGATGCCGACAAGAAGGCTGCCTATAACGCCGACATCACCTATGCGACCAACAACGAACTGGGCTTTGACTACCTGCGCGACAACATGAAGAACGCCATCGGCGACATGGCGCAGCGGGGGCACAACTTTGCCATCGTGGACGAGGTGGACAGCATCCTGATCGACGAGGCGCGGACGCCGCTGATCATCTCCGGTCCCAGCCAGGATCGCAGCGACCTCTATATCAAGGTTGATGCCCTGATCCCGACGCTGACGGATGCGGATTACAAGCTGGACGAAAAGACCCGCAACGTGACCTATACCGACGAAGGTAACGAGATCATCGAAAAGCGGCTGCTTGAGGCGGGCATCCTGCCGCAGGACCAAAGCCTGTACGATCCGGAATCGACCACCATCGTCCATCACGTGACGCAAGCCCTGCGCGCGCACAAGCTGTATCACAAGGATCAGCATTACATCGTGCGCGACGGCCAGATCATGCTGATCGACGAATTTACCGGCCGCATGATGCGCGGGCGTCGGCTGTCGGACGGCCTGCACCAGGCCATCGAGGCCAAGGAAAACGTGGCGATCCAGCCCGAGAACGTGACGCTGGCCTCGGTGACGTTCCAGAACTATTTCCGTCTCTATGACAAGCTGGCCGGCATGACCGGCACCGCCTCGACCGAGGCGGAGGAATTCATGCAGATCTATGGTCTTGGCGTGGTCGAGGTTCCGACCAACCGCCCCGTCGCCCGCGTCGATGAACACGATCAGGTCTACCGATCAGCGCGTGAGAAGTATGACGGCATCATCGCATCGATCAAGGAGGCGACCGCCAAGGGCCAGCCGATCCTTGTCGGCACCACCTCGATCGAGAAATCCGAACAGCTGTCGGAACTGCTGAAGAAAGAAGGCATCGCTCACAATGTCCTGAACGCCCGCCAGCATGAGCAAGAGGCGCAGATCGTCGCCGATGCCGGCAAGTTCGGCGCCGTCACCATCGCCACCAACATGGCCGGACGCGGGACGGACATCCAGCTTGGCGGCAATGTGGAAATGAAGGTGCTGGAGGCGCTCGCTGCGGATCCGCACCTGCACCCGGATGAGGTGCGCGCCCGCATTGAGGCGGAACATGCGGATGAAAAGGCCAAGGTAATCGCCGCTGGGGGCCTGTTCGTGCTGGCCACCGAACGGCATGAGTCCCGCCGCATCGACAACCAGTTGCGCGGCCGTTCGGGCCGTCAGGGCGACCCGGGCCGGTCGTCGTTCTTTCTCAGCCTCGAAGACGACCTGATGCGCATTTTTGGGTCGGAGCGGCTTGATTCGGTTCTGTCGAAATTGGGGATGAAAGAAGGCGAGGCCATCGTTCACCCCTGGGTCAACAAAAGTCTTGAAAAGGCACAAGCCAAGGTCGAAGGCCGCAATTTCGACATCCGCAAGCAGCTTTTGAAGTTTGACGACGTGATGAATGACCAGCGCAAGGCGATCTTTGGCCAGCGCCTGGAAATCATGGAAGCCGAAGATGTCACTGAAATCGCCGAGGACATGCGCCTGCAGGTGATTGAGGATCTCGTTGACCAGTTCATGCCTCCGAAATCCTATCCCGACCAGTGGGACGCGCCGGGGCTGAAGGCAGCGGTGCTGGAAAAGCTGTCGCTGGACCTGGCAATCCCGGACTGGGCCGCAGAAGAGGGCGTCGATCAGGACATCGTGCGCGAACGCATCGCCGAGGCGTCGAATACGCTGATGGCTGGCAAGCTTGAGGCCTTTGGCAAGGCGTCGATGGAAAACATCGAAAAGCAGATCCTGTTGCAGACCATCGACGGCAAATGGCGCGAACACCTGCTGCGGCTGGAACATTTGCGGTCTGTCGTGGGCTTCCGCGGCTATGCGCAGCGCGATCCCCTGAACGAGTACAAGACCGAGGCGTTCCAGTTGTTCGAATCCATGCTGAACAGCCTGCGCCTGCAAGTGACCGAGCAACTGTCCCGCATCCGCCCGCTGACGCAGGAAGAACAGCAGGCGATGATGGCGCAGCTTTTGGCGCAGCAGCAGGCCGCCGCCCCGATCGCAATGGCTGCGACCCCGGCCCCCGCGCGCACCCCCGAGATGGCGGACGCCTCCGTCTCCGCGTCCGAGAACGCTGCGCCCGTGGCCCGGCTGGCGGGCTTTGACGAGGCCGACCCCGCCACCTGGGGCAACCCCGGCAGAAACGATTCTTGTCCCTGCGGGTCCGGCAACAAGTTCAAGCACTGCCACGGCAAGCTGGCATGATCACGTTGCAACCGTGGATTGAAATGGACTGAAACAAGGCGGCCGTGGTCCGCCCTTTGGCGTGATCACGCTGGAATCATTCCCTCGATTTGCCACGCCTTCGCCCTCTTTCGCGCCTAACGCAGTTCTCAAGAACGCTTGGGGAAGACGTGAATCATGGACATTAAGCGCAGATTGGCACGGGCTGTTTCCGTGCTTGCGGTCGCGATCCTGCTGGGCCACGTCGTCCAGACGATGGCGGAAACCGGGGCGCCCAGGGCGGTCACATCGGCACCCGCGACCGATCCAAAGATCATCGTCCCCGTTGCCGCCGGACCCGAGGCGGCGGTTGCGCCGTCGCTGCGGACACCCGTCGCCGCGCCAGAGGATGACAAGGCCATGATGGCGGACAAACCCGCCATGGTGGCGCCAGCCTCGGCTGAAAAGACGCCGGACAGTCTGCCCAGACCGATGATGGCCGGCAGGACACCGACGATCACGTCACCCGCAAGTCCGCCTGCCGCCCGTCTGGCCACCGCGTCGCCCACCGCGACCGAGGCACCGTCCCCGCCGGTCGCGCCCGCGCCCCAGATCATCACCACCACGGCACCGGAGCCGTCGATCGTTCCCAAGGCGATGGAAGTCCTGCTTCAGCCACAACAGAACTGCGAAAACGCGATGGACCTGTCGGTGGTCGCCGATGCCATCATCGAAGTCAGCCTGATGTCGCCCTGCCGTCCCGGCGAACGGCTGGTGCTGCGCCATGGGCCGCTGGCGATCACGACGCGGACCACAGCGCAGGGGTCCGTGTTCCTCAAGATACCTGCACTTGATGCGGCTGGGGAGGTGTCCCTGCGCTTTGCCGACGGGTCTGTCATCAACGGCACCGTTGCGGTTCCCGACCTGGCAAAGCTGCGCCGCTTTGCCGTACAGTGGATGGACCGCGACACATTCGGCGTGAATGCCTTTGAAGGCGGATCGGGCTATGGTGGCGCTGGCCATATCTCGGCCGCCAATCCCGGCAAGCTGCCCCTGACCGGCACTGCCGATAGCGGGTACCTGATGATCCTTGGCGATGCCGAGGCGACGCCTGCGATGCTGGCCGAAGTCTATACCTATCCCGCCGGAAGCCTTGGCCCGGTCGAGGTGTCAATCGAGGCGCAAGTGACGTCCGGCACCTGTGGCCGCGAACTGCTGGGCGAGGTGATCACCAGCGATGGCGGCAAATCTGATGTCAGCGACCTTATGCTTGCGATGCCCGACTGTACGGCTCTCGGGGACATTCTGGTGTTGAAAAATCCGGTGCAGGACCTGACACTCGCGGTGGCGAACTGATCGCCCTGCGGATGGGCAAATGGCATCATGGACGGCGTGCGTGGCGGGGGTCGTCCTTGGCCTGACCACGGTTGCGGCAACCGCGCAGGACATCACGCTGACGGCTCGTGACGGGGCGCTGGCCATCACCGGCAGCCTGCAGGGCTATGACGGCGAATTCTACACCATGAAGACGGTCTATGGGACGCTGACCGTCGATGGACAGGGCGTGATCTGCGACGGCCCCGGCTGCCCGGACCTGACCGCCCCGCGCGCGCGCATCCGTATCGTCGGCGATGCCGGTGCCGGGGGGGCGCTGGTGCTGGCCCTGTTCCGCGCCTTTGCGGCAGAACGGGGATACGCCTATGCGCCGACTGACGGTCAGGTGGCGGGCGCCATCCTGAGGGATCCGGCAACAGGTCAGACCCTGGCAGACGTGACCTTTGCCCCGCTGGATGCCGCCCAGTCGCGCCGCCTGATCGCCATGGGCGAGGCAGAACTGGTGGTCACGATGCAGGCCGATCCCGGTTTTCCGGCCCGCGTCCTGGCACTTGACGCGCTGGTCCCGGTTGCCGCCCCCGACAACCCCACGCCGCGCCTGTCCACGGCAGACCTTGCCCGCGCGCTGACGGGACAGATTTCCAACTGGAACGAGGTCGGCGGCCCCGATATGCCGATTGTGCTGCATGCGGTCGGCCCGGGCGGTGAACTTGCCCGGATGATCGAGGCGCGGCTTGGCCAGCCAACCATTGCGGCGGTCTGGCATCCCGACCCGGCATCGCTTGCGCTGGCGGTCGCCCGCGATCCATGGGCGCTGGCCTTGACCGGAAAATCCGCGCAGGGCACGGCGCGCGCGCTGCCGCTGACCGACAGTTGCGGGTTCGCCCTGTCGCCCGACCCGGCGGCCATCCGGGCTGATGATTATCCCTTTGCATTTCCAACGCTTTTGCTGATCCCGCCGCGGCGCCTGCCGCTGATTGCGCGCGAGTTTCTGGAGTTTCTGTCCACTCCGTCCGGCGATCGGGCGGTGGCAAGTCGGGGCTATGTCGGCAGGGGTATCCAGCGTCATCCGCTGACCGATGACGGACTGCGGCTGATCAACGCGATCCGGGCTGCGGGGTCCGAGGTCGGGCTGGAGGATCTGCAGGCGCTGGTCGCGGCCATGACCGGCGCCGACCGGCTGTCGCTGACCTTTCGGTTCGAGGAGGGCGCAGCCGACCTTGACGCAGCGTCACGCGAAAACCTCGACGATCTGGCGCGGCTGATTGGTGCGGGAAATTTTGCGCGCGAACGCCTGACGCTGGTAGGTTTTTCCGATGGCTCCGGCTCCGCTGTCGATAACCGGGCGCTGTCGCTGGATCGCGCCCAAAGGGTGCTGGACGCGCTGAAGGCCGTGGCCCCGGACCTCGCGCCCGACCGGTTGCCGCAGGTGGCCGGTTTCGGCGAGGCCTTGCCCATGGCCTGCGATGCGACCGAGGCGGGCCAAAGGCTGAACCGCCGGGTGGAACTTTGGGTTGCTCCCGCGATGGCCGTCCCGTCCCCGCCGCAGCCTGTTGCCCCGGTTCCCTGAAAGGCCGCGCTACAGATACCCCAGCGCGCGAAAACTGACCTCGCGCGATTTGCCGATGATCAGATGATCGTGCAAGACCAGCCCCAGGACCTCAGCCGCGTCCTTGACCTGATGCGTGACGGTGATGTCTGCAGCGGAGGGCGTCGGATCACCGGATGGATGATTATGAACCAGAATCAAAGCACTAGCGTTCAGTTCCAGCGCGCGTTTCACCACCTCGCGCGGGTAGACGGGAACATGATCGACGGTGCCGCGCGCCTGTTCCTCATCCGCGATCAGAACGTTCTTGCGGTCCAGGAACAGGATGCGGAACTGTTCGGTTTCGCGGTGCGCCATCGCGGTGTGGCAATAGTCCAGCAGGGTATCCCAGGATGACAGGACGGGACGGTTGATGACTTTGCCACGCATCATCCGCTGGGCCGCTGCCTCGACGATCTTCAGTTCCAGGATCACCGCCTCGCCCACGCCCTTCACCGTGGCAAGCCGGGGGGGGCTGGCGCTGATCACGCGGTTGAAGTCACCGAACGTGTCGATCAATAGGCGCGCCAGGGGTTTGACATCCTGGCGCGGAATGGCCCGGAACAGCACCAGTTCCAGCATTTCATAGTCTGGCATCGCCGCCGCACCACCTTGCAGGAACCTGTCGCGCAGGCGTTTGCGATGGTCGAAGATATAGGACGGAAGCCGCCCGGCAAGAGGTTCGCCCCGCGCCTCGTCACCCTGCCCGGCAGGGGCAAAGAGGGGGAAGGACCCATCATGGAAACCGTGCTGCGCCATGCGCAAAGGGTGGCACCGGAATGGTAAAGGCCGGGTTAACGGGCGCGAACCGCCTGAGAAACGCGTATGACAAGTGTGGACATCTGTCGGGCATCCGTCAGGACAGCCCAGAAAGTCATCAGACGGAAAGTCGGCCATCGAACATGAAAAAAACCGCCGGGCAGGATGCCGGCGGTTTGGGAAGGGATCGCGACCTGATGGGAAAAGCGATCAGCCCTTTTTGCCGTCCCAGAATCCCTTGACCTTGGAGAAAAAGCTTTCGCCCTCGGGGTTGTTCTCCTCGGACAGCTTTTCGAACTCGCGCAGCAGTTCCTTCTGGCGGCTGGTCAGGTTGACGGGGGTTTCCACCGCCAGTTCGATCACCATGTCGCCCGCCCCGCCGCCGCGCAGGGCAGGCATGCCCTTCATGCGCAGGCGCATCTGCTTGCCGGTTTGGCTGCCGGGCTGCACGCGGACGCGGCTTTTGCCGCCGTCGATCGTTGGGACGTCAACCTCGCCACCCAAGGCCGCCGTCGCAAAGGAAATCGGCACCTGGCAGAAAAGATGCAGCCCGTCGCGCTGAAAGATCGCGTGGTCCTTGACCTCGATGAAGATGTAAAGGTCGCCGTTCGGCCCGCCGCGCAAACCGGCCTCGCCCTCTTGTGCCAGTCGGATGCGGGTGCCGGTTTCGACCCCTGCAGGGATGTTCACCGACAGGCTGCGTTCCTTTTCGACGCGCCCCGCCCCGCCGCATTTCTTGCACGGGTTCTTGATCGTCTGGCCCGCGCCATTGCAGGTCGGGCAGGTGCGCTCAACCGTGAAAAAGCCCTGCTGCGCGCGGACCTTACCCATGCCCGAGCAGGTCGGACAGGTGACGGGTTCCGCGCCGCCCTCGGCACCCGAACCGCTGCAGACATCGCAGGTGGTCAGCGTCGGCACCGAGATGGTCTTTTGCACGCCGGAGAACGCCTCTTCCAGCGACACGCGCATGTTGTAGCGCAGGTCGGACCCGCGCTGCACGCGTGACCGTGCCCCGCCGCCGCCGCGCCCACCCATGAAGTCGCCGAAAAGATCCTCGAACACGTCCGAAAAGGCGGAAGCGAAATCACCCTGCCCGGCCTGGCCCTGCCCGCCGCGCCGCGCGCCGCCATTGCCACCCTCAAAGGCCGCATGGCCGAACCGATCATAGGCGGCCTTCTTGTCGGCATCTTTCAGGACATCATAGGCCTCGTTCACTTCCTTGAACTGGGCTTCGGCATTCGGATCGGCGGTGTTTCGGTCGGGGTGAAGTTCCTTGGCCTTGTTGCGATAGGCCTTTTTCAGGTCTTCCGCAGAGGCCCCGCGGGCCACGCCCAGGATGTCGTAATAGTCGCGTTTTGCCACGGCAAAACCCCTTCCCTGGAACCGGGAGGGGGCGGTCTGTCACCAGACCGCCCCCTGTTTCGGTTCGTGCGGCGTTACTTCCGCTTGTTGTTGCCCAGATCCTCGAAATCCGCATCGACGATGTCGTCGTCGACCGGGCGCGCCCGATCTTCGTCATCGCCGCCGCTGCCTTCGGACTGCGACGCCTTGTAGATCGCCTCGCCCAGTTTCATCGCCGCCTCGGTCAGGTTCTGGATGGCCGAGCGGATCTTGCCGGTGTCCTCGCCCTTCAGCGCGTCTTCAAGCGGGGACATCGCAAACTCGATCGCCTCGACGGTCGAGGGGTCGACCTTGTCGCCGTGATCGGCCAGCGACTTCTTGGTGGAGTGCAGCAGGCTTTCGCCCTGGTTGCGGGTTTCCACCAGTTCGCGGCGTTCGCGGTCGGACTCGGCGTTGGCTTCGGCGTCCTTGACCATCTTTTCGATTTCATCATCGGACAGGCCTCCCGAGGCCTGGATGGTGATCTGCTGCGTCTTTCCGGTGCCCTTGTCCTTGGCGCCGACCGACACGATGCCGTTGGCGTCGATGTCGAACGTCACCTCGATCTGCGGCACGCCGCGCGGCGCGGGGGGGATCTGCTCAAGATTGAACTGGCCAAGGATCTTGTTGTCCGCGGCCATTTCGCGTTCACCCTGGAACACGCGGATCGTCACCGCGTTCTGGTTGTCCTCGGCGGTGGAAAACACCTGCGACTTTTTCGTCGGGATGGTGGTGTTGCGGTCGATCAGGCGGGTGAACACACCGCCCAGGGTTTCGATACCCAGAGACAGCGGGGTCACGTCCAGCAGCACCACGTCCTTGACATCGCCCTGCAGCACACCGGCCTGGATCGCGGCACCAAGCGCCACGACTTCGTCCGGGTTCACACCCTTGTGGGGTTCCTTGCCGAAGAACTTGGTCACTTCCTCAACAACGCGGGGCATGCGGGTCATGCCTCCGACGAGGACAACCTCGTCGATGTCCTCTTTGGACACGCCGGCGTCTTTCAGTGCGGCCTGGCAGGGCTTGATCGACTTTTTGATCAGGTCCTCGACCAGGTTTTCCAGCTTTGCCCGCGTCAGCTTCATCACCAGGTGCAGGGGCTGCCCGGTGTTGCGGTCCATCGAGATGAAGGGCTGGTTGATGTCGGTCTGGCTGGAGGACGACAGTTCGATCTTGGCCTTTTCCGCCGCCTCTTTCAGGCGCTGCAGGGCCATCTTGTCGAGACTGAGGTCGACGCCGTGTTCCTTTTTGAACTCATCCGCCAGGTAGTTGACGATGCGCATGTCAAAGTCTTCACCGCCAAGGAAGGTGTCCCCGTTGGTGGATTTCACCTCGAAAAGGCCGTCGTCGATTTCCAGGATGGTGATGTCGAACGTGCCGCCGCCAAGGTCATAGACCGCGATGGTCTTCGACTCTTTCTTGTCGAGGCCATAGGCCAGCGCGGCGGCGGTCGGTTCGTTGATGATGCGCAGCACCTCAAGGCCCGCGATCTTGCCGGCATCCTTGGTCGCCTGGCGCTGGGCGTCGTTGAAATAGGCGGGGACGGTGATCACGGCCTGGGTGACAGTTTCACCCAGATAGGATTCGGCCGTTTCCTTCATCTTTTGCAGGATGAAGGCGCTGACCTGGCTGGGGGAGTATTTCTCACCCCGCGCCTCAACCCAGGCGTCGCCATTGCCGCCGTTGACGATTTTATACGGCATGTTCTTTTGATCTTTGGTGATCACCGGATCATCAAAGCGGCGGCCAATCAGGCGCTTGACCGCAAAAATCGTGTTGGAGGCATTGGTGACGGCTTGCCGTTTCGCCGGCTGGCCGACCAGACGTTCGCTGTCGGTAAACCCGACGATGGACGGGGTGGTGCGGGCACCTTCAGAATTCTCGATCACCCGGGGCTGCGCACCATCCATGATGGCGACACAGGAGTTGGTGGTGCCGAGGTCGATTCCGATGACTTTGGCCATAGTTTTATCCCTTTTCTACAGGCGATGGTCCGGACAGGGGCCCTGAAGTCTTTGGCACCCCTGCCCGAATGATGGACGGGCGCCCCTGCCGGGTCGCCTCTTTGTGAACGGGTATATAGGCAGGCAGGTTCTGGCCTGCAACCGTTGCGCACAACTTGCCCGGCGCAAATTTTCGGCGTGTCGCAAATCGGTTTCGACACCATCGAGGCTGCGGCAGGGACGCTATTTCCCGGCGCCCCAGCTGATCGAGGCGTGCTTGCGCGTGTAGTATTCGCCCATCAGCCCGACCAGCAGACAGGTGATGGTGATCACCACGGGATATTCCCAGTTGCTGTAGCGCGGGTGGTAGTTCAGGAAGATGAACCCGCGCCCCTGGTCGATCGTGTGAAACAGCGGGTTCCAGTCAAAGATCGCCAGGATCGACGTCGGCGTTGCATTGGCCACCAGCATCTTGCCCGAGGCGATCATGTTGGCGCGCTGGTAGACCATCGACAGGATGCCCACGACCGGCGGGTTCCACGGCTTCATCGCCAGAAAGATCGTGCCGATCGCCGCCCCCGATGCCCAGGACAACAGGAACATCGCCACCATGCCGATGGGTTCATTGATGGTGATCGGCGTGATCGCCGCGTGGTAGAAGTACAGCACGAACGCCGCCGACAGGACCTGCAGGTACAGCGCCCCAAGTGCAGCCGAGGCGATGGAGATGATCGAATTCATCGGCGAATGCTTCATGATCGCCGAAGTCGGCCCTTCGGCCCCGGCGACCGCACCCAAAGCCTTGGTGTGGGTCATGAACATGAACACGCCCGACATCACGAACAGCATGAAGTCGCCGCGCACCTTGCTGCGGATGCCACCCAGCAGGTTCATCACGAAGAACATTATGGCGATCAGCAGCACCGTCTGCAGAATGTTCAGCAACAGCCCGATCACCGCGTTGCCATGCGACTTGCGCACGTTTCGTACGGCGGCGTGGAAGATCAGCTCCAGCATTCCAAGGGCGGAACGTGTGGGCGTCCTTTTGACCTGCGGTCGGAACATGTCGGTCCTTGGTGATCCCGCCCGGAGGTGCGGCTCTTGGCGGCCTAGCAGGCAAATCTTGCCGTTCCGTTGAAGGCAAAGGATAAGGGCACCGCGATGTGAGATCAACCGCCGGAAGAAACGGCCAGATTTGCGGGACCTCGTGGATGGATTTTGGCGAACTTGTGCCGCTGATGCGACGCCTTGCGCTTGAGGCGGGCGACGCGATCATGGCCGTCTATGATGGGCCGGATTTTCAGGTCCGGGCCAAAGACGACGCCAGCCCGGTCACGATCGCGGACGAGGCCGCCGACAAGATCATTTCTGACGGGTTGAGGAGCGCGTTTCCCGATGTCGTGCTGATCACCGAAGAACAGGCGGCAAGCCACGCGCAGACCGCGACGGATTTCCTGATCGTCGATCCCCTCGACGGCACCAAGGAATTCATCCAGCGCCGGGGCGATTTCACCGTCAACATCGCCTATGTCGCGGGCGGTGTGCCGGTGCGGGGCGTGGTCTATGCCCCCGCGCAGGGGCGGCTGTTCCTGACGCTGGCTGACGGCACCTCGGTCGAAGAGGCGGGACCGTTCGCCAGCGACCGCATCGGGGCGACCCGGCCGATCAGGGTGGCAAGACCCGACAATGCAGCACTTCGGGTCGTCGCCTCGAAATCGCACCGCGATGCCGCGACCGATGCCTACATCGCGAATTACGCGGTGGCCGACATGAAAAGTGCGGGGTCCAGCCTGAAATTCTGTCTGGTCGCAACCGGCGAGGCCGATTTCTATCCGCGCCTTGGCCGCACGATGGAATGGGATACCGCAGCGGGCGATGCCGTGTTGCGCGGCGCGGGCGGCACGGTCCTGCAGCTGGAGGACCACCAGCCCCTGACCTATGGCAAGCCCGGCTGGGACAACCCGTTCTTTCTGGCCCTGGCCCCCGGCGTGGCGCTGACACGATGAGCGTGCTGATCGTCATACCGGCGCGCTATGCTTCCAGCCGCTATCCGGGCAAGCCGCTGGTTCCCCTGCGCGGGCCGGATGGGGAAAAGACGCTGATTCGCCGCAGCTGGGAGGCGGCGATGCAGGTTTCGGGCGGACACCGCGTGGTCGTGGCCACCGACGATGACCGCATCGCCAGCCATGCGCGCGCTTTCGGGGCCGAGGTGGCGATGACATCCATCAATTGCCGCAACGGAACGGAACGCTGCGCCGAGGTTGCCGCGGGGATGCCGGAGGCCACGCTGGTGGTGAACCTGCAGGGCGATGCCCCGCTGACCCCGCCGCAGTTTGTCGAGGCCCTGATCGACGGCATCGCAGGCGCGCCCTGGGCCGCGATGGCCACGCCGGTCTTGCGCTGCGACGGCGAGGCGCTGGCCGGGTTCCGTGCCGATCGTGCGGCGGGCCGGGTCGGCGGCACGACGGCGGTTTTTGGCGCTGACAACCGCGCGGTCTATTTCTCGAAAGAGGTTATTCCCTTTGTGTCGGGCACCTTTGCACCAAAGGATCCAACCCCGGTCTTTCACCATGTCGGGGTCTATGCCTATCGACGCGAGGCGCTTTTGGACTATGCCACCTGGCCCGAGGGAACGCTGGAGCGCCTGGAGGGGCTGGAGCAGTTGCGGTTTCTTGAATGCGGCAAGCCGGTCCTTTGCGTCGAGGTGACGGCCAGACATCGGGCATTCTGGGAACTGAACAACCCGTCAGACGTTGACTTGATAGAAAGCATTCTTTGGGCATGCGCCGACAAGGATGATGGACACTAAAGCTGCAATGCCAAGTTTTTGCCGGAGTTCCCCTTAACAATCGCCTTGATGTCGGCCTAGCCAGTCGCGGTCGGCTCAGCCGATTGCCGCCGGAATGTCTTGGATTGTCACGTGTCGCGGCGTACTCTGTGGTGGGGTGTTTGAAGGTGCAAACAAGAGTGAGTTCCATGAAACCGAAAAAAGTTACCAAGGCCGTTTTTCCCGTGGCTGGCATGGGCACCCGTTTCCTGCCCGCCACGAAATCCATTCCCAAAGAGATCATGACATTGGTCGACCGCCCGCTGATCCAGTATGCGATCGACGAGGCCCGCGCCGCCGGCATCAAGGAATTCATTTTTGTGACGTCGCGGGGCAAGTCCGCGCTTGAGGACTATTTCGATCACGCGCCGGAACTGGAAAGCGAGCTGCGCAAGAAGGGCAAGACCGACCTTCTGGAGGTGTTGAAGGACACCAACATGGACAGTGGCGCAATTGCCTATGTCCGGCAGAATCGTCCCATGGGCCTTGGTCATGCGGTCTGGTGCGCACGCCGCCTGATCGGGGATGAGCCTTTCGCGGTCCTGTTGCCTGATGATGTGATCGCCGCCGAAAAGCCCTGCCTGCAGCAGATGGTCGAGGCCTATGAACAGACCGGCGGCTGCATGGTTGCCGCAATGGAAGTGGCCCCCGACAAGGCGAAACTTTACGGCGTCCTCGACATTGCCGAGGATATGGGCGCCATCGTGTTGGCCAAGGGGCTGGTGGAAAAGCCGAAAACCGAAGAAGCGCCGTCGAACCTGGCGGTGATCGGCCGTTACATCCTGTCGCCCAAGGTGATGACCAACCTCAACAAGCTGAAACAGGGCGTGGGCGGCGAAATTCAGTTGACCGACGCCATTCACGAAGAGTCCAAGTCGGGCAAGGTGTTCGGCTATCGGTTCCGCGGGCATCGCTATGATTGCGGATCAAAGGCGGGGTTTCTGCAGGCCACCGTGGCCTTTGGCCTGTCGCGCCCCGACCTGCGCGAAGAGTTCGGCGCCTACCTGAACGACATGGTGGCGCTGCAAAAGGCGGCCCAGTGACCGGCGTCGCGGTCACGCGCCCTCTGGCGTGACCGCATGACGGCACTGTCGGCTATGGCGCGCGCGCGGACCGCCTGGCGGCTGCGCTGGGCACGCCGACGGCTGTTGCTGCGGGCGGTCTTGGCCGGGCGGGGTCTGGTCAGCATCACCGACCGCACGGGGTCCATCGCGCCGGGCCACATCCTGCTGGCCGCGACATTGCGCAACGAGGCGCTGCGCCTGCCGCATTTTCTGGAACACTATCGCCGCCTTGGCGTCGACCATTTTCTGCTGATCGACAATGCCAGTACCGATGGCAGTGTCGATCTGTTGCGCGGTCAGCCGGATGTCACGCTGTGGACAGCCGGGGCAAGCTACCGCGGCGCGCGGTTCGGGCTGGACTGGACCAATGCGGTCCTGATGCGGCACGCGCACGGTCACTGGACGCTGACGGTCGATGCGGATGAACTGCTGGTCTATCCCTACTGGGAAACGCGCGATCTGCATGCCCTGACTCACTGGCTGGAACGGACCGACCGGACGGCGTTTGGCGCGATGATGCTGGACCTGTATCCCAAAGGTGGCCTGGACGATGCCGTCTATCGGCAAGGCGAAGATCCGACCTTTGTGCTGAACTGGTTCGATCGCGGGAATTACAGCATCAGCATCCAGGCCCCGATGGAAAATCTGTGGATCCAGGGGGGCGTGCGGGCGCGCGCCTTGCTGGCGGGCACGCCGCGCCTCGCGCCGACGTTGAACAAGGTGCCGTTGGTGAAGTGGCACTGGCGCTATGCTTACGTGAATTCCACCCACAGCCTGCTGCCGCGACACCTGAACCGGGTCTATGCGACCGACGGGGGCGAGGTCACGTCGGGGCTATTGCTGCACACCAAGTTCCTGCCCGACGTGGCGGCAAAATCCGCAGAAGAAATAACGCGCCGCCAGCATTTCGCGCGCCCAGATGCCTATCTCGGCTATCATGACCGTGTGGCCTCCAACCCCGTCCTCTGGACCGGCGCGTCAACCGCGCTGGGCGGCTGGCGGCAGCTTGAGGCGCTGGGCCTCATGTCGCGCGGTGGGTGGGTATAGCGCCAATCGCTGCCCTGCCGTGAAAGGCATTCGCTATCACGTGTTTACATACTGGAACGCCAATTCTATTGTTCGAACAGGATGAGGTGGGGCGGCGGAAAAACAACAGGAAATCACGCATAGGCTGAGTGAAACGAATCGTTCACCGGTCCTGCGTAGAATTTCCATGCTGTTCCCTGGACATGAAACATAGGCTTGCCGTTGGGCGTCGTCGACACGTTAAGGCTGCGGTGGCAACGCAAGCGCTTTCTGGCGCGCGCTGTCCTGCGTCGGCGCCAGCTTTCGGCGGTGCAGAACCGCACCGGGCTGATCGGGCCGAACGACATCCTTCTGTTCTGCACCCTGCGCAACGAACGCGTGCGGCTGCCCTATCTGCTGTCATATTACCGCGAACTTGGGATCAACCACTTTCTGTTCGTGGACAACGGGTCCGATGACGGATCGCGCGAATATCTGGCAGCACAGCCGGACGTGTCGGTCTGGACCACGCCGCACAGCTATCGCAATGCCCGTTTCGGGATGGACTGGTTGACCTGGTTGCACCGCCGCCACGGTCACAACCACTGGTGCCTGACGGTCGATGCCGACGAATTCTTTGTCTACCCCTATTGCGAGACGCGGCCGCTGAGGGCCCTGACCGACTGGCTTGACCAGTCGTCGGTCAGGTCGTTTTCGGCGCTGCTTGTGGACATGTACCCCAAGGGCGACCCGCAGGACCAGACCTATGCCGAAGGCGACAATCCCTTTGAACTTGCAGGCTGGTTCGACAGCGGCAACTACGCAATCAGCCGCAATCCGCTTTATGGCAATCTGTGGATCCAGGGCGGGCCGCGCGCCCGGTCGTTCTTTGCCGACAAGCCGCTTAGCGCGCCTGCGCTGAACAAGATCCCGCTGGTCAAATGGCACCGCCGCTATGCCTATGTGAATTCCACCCATATGCTGCTGCCCCGCGGTCTGAACCTTGTCTATGACGCCCGGGGGGGCGAAAAAGCCTCGGGCGTGCTGTTGCATGCCAAGTTCATCGACACCTTTGCCGCCAAGGCCGAAGAGGAACTGACCCGCCGCCAGCATTTTTCCGACAGCGTCGAATACCGCGCCTACCGCGAGACGGTCCGGACGCGCCCCGACATGTGGTGCCGGTGGAGCGAGAAATACATCAACTGGCGGCAGCTTGAGATTCTGGGCCTGATGTCCAAAGGGAACTGGGCATGACGGTCGGGTTCCTGATGCTGTGCCACACCGCCCTGCACCGGGCGGCACAGGTGGCGCGGCACTGGTCCGAAGCGGGCTGCCCGGTCATCATCCATGTCGATGCGCAGGTGCCCGCACCCGAGGTGGACCGGCTGCGCGCCGATCTGGCTGACCTTGGCAACATCCGCTTCAGCGCCCGGCATCGCTGTGAATGGGGCACGTTCGGCATTGTCGCGGCGACGCAATCGGCGGCCGAACTGATGCTGGCCGAGTTTCCGCGCGTCGACCATGTCTTTCTGGCGTCCGGCGCGTGCCTGCCGCTGCGGCCCGTGGCGGAACTGGTGGACTATCTGGCCGCACGGCGCGACACTGACTTTATCGAAAGCGTCACCACGGCGGATGTCGGCTGGACCATCGGCGGACTGGATCTGGAACGGTTCACGCTGCGCTTCCCGTTTTCCTGGCGCAAGCAGCGCAGGTTCTTTGACGGCTATGTGCGACTGCAGCGCCGTCTGGGGATAGAGCGCCGCATTCCGCAGGGCGTGCAGCCCCATCTGGGCAGCCAGTGGTGGTGCCTGACCCGGCGCACGCTGCTGGCGATCCTGCAAAACCCGCGGCGGGCGGAACACGACGCCTATTTCCGCCATGTCTGGATCCCCGACGAAAGCTATTTCCAAAGCCTGGTCCGGCAGGTTTCGGATCGGGTCGAAAGCCGGTCCCTCACGCTGTCCAAGTTCGATTTTCAGGGCAAGCCGCATATCTTCTACGACGACCATCTGCAGCTTTTGCGCCGGTCAGACTGCTTTGTCGCACGCAAGGCCTGGCCGGCCGCGAACCGGCTGTATCGTGCCTTTCTGGAATCGGATGTCGGCATGCAGGCCCCGATTGACCCCAACCCCGCCAAGATCGACCGGCTGTTCGCCAAGGCGGTTGAGCGGCGCGTCAAGGGCCGTCCGGGCCTGTACATGCAAAGCCGCTTTCCGGCAGAACATCACGAAAACGCGCTGACCGCCGCACCCTATTCGGTGTTCCAGGGCTTTGCCGATGTCTTCGAGAATTTTGAACCCTGGCTGGCCAGGGTTGCAGGCCTGCGTGTCCACGGGCATCTTTTCGCGCCGGAGCGCGCGGAATTTGCCGAAGGTGCAAGCGTCTTTGATGGCGCCCTGTCCGACAGTGCAACCTTGCGCGACTATAACCCGACCAGCTTTCTGACCAACCTGATCTGGAACGCGCGGGGGGAACGGCAGTGTTTCCAGTTCGGGCCGCGTGACAATCAGGCGATCACCGAATTCCTGGCCCGCGACCCCAATGCCACGATCACCATCGTCACCGGCGGCTGGGCAGTGCCCTTGTTCAAGTCGAACCGCGAGGCGGCTGACCTGCGCGCAATGATGGCGCGGCTGCAAAAGATCGAGACCGAGCAACTGTCGTTGTTGCACAAACCCTGGGTCAAGGCGCGCGTGCGGTCATGGTCGCTGGCGGACTTTGCCGAACATCCCGGCGAGCCGCTGCAGACCCTGCTGGATGAGATTACGCCCCGCAGCCCCCGCCGGTTGACGGAAATGCCGCGCATGGTCGATCTGACCGGCTTTGGCCAGTTCCTGCAGCGCCTGCGCAACCAGGGCATGCAGCCCGTGGTGATGGGCGACTTCCCGGTCGAAAGCGACATCGCCCCGACAGTGCGGCGCGCGGTCCGACCCTATGTCGTGAAATAGCGGTGCCCGCACCCGGATTCAGCAGTTTCGTGATCCTTGCCGAAATGCGCACCGGGTCCAACTTTCTGGAATCGAGCCTGAACGCGCTGGAGGGTGTCGTCAGCTATGGCGAGGCGTTCAATCCGCACTTTGTCGGAAAGAAGGATCAGCTGACCCTGCTTGGCGTGTCGATTGCCGACCGCGACGCCGATCCGGTCCGGCTGTTGACGGCGATGCGCCGGCATACCGCGGGACTGGCGGGATTTCGCTACTTTCACGATCACGATCCCCGCGTTCTGGCCGAGGTGATGGCCGATGCGTCCTGCGCCAAGGTCGTCCTGACGCGGAACCCGCTGGAAAGCTATGTCAGCTGGAAGATCGCCCGCCAGACCGGACAGTGGAAACTGACCGATGCCAGAAAGGCAAAGCCGGTCTCGCCGGTGGTCTTTGACGCGGTGGAGTTTGAAACGCATCTGGATACGCTCCAGACCTTCCAGCGCAGGCTGTTGGCCGATCTGCAACAGTCCGGTCAGACCGCGTTCTACCTCGACTACGACGATCTGGGCAACGTTGCGGTGCTGAACGGGCTGGCGGCGTTTCTGGGGGCAAAAGGACGGCTGGATGCCCCGGACCCGACGCTGAAAAAGCAGAATCCCGCTGATCTGGCCGCCAAACTTGCAAACCCCGATGCGGTGGAGCCGGGCCTTCAGCGTCTGGACAGGTTCAACCTGCACCGCACGCCGAATTTCGAACCTCGCCGCCCGCCCGCGATCCCCAGCCTCGTCGCCGGTGGTGGTGTGCTTTACATGCCCGTTCGTGGCGGTCCTGAAGCCCGCGTCCGCGGCTGGCTGTCGTCGCTGTCCACCGATGGGCTGGAACAGGATTTCACCCAGAAGACACTGCGGCAGTGGTGGCGCGCACATCCCCGCCATTGCAGCTTTACCGTGCTGCGTCATCCCCTGCTGCGCGCCTATGGGGCGTTTTGCGACCATATCCTGACCGGACTTGCGGGTGAGACGCGCGCGATCCTGGAACGGACGCTTGGATTTGACCTGCCGACCGGGGTGGACGGGTTTGCCGACCGCGCGGCGGAACGCGATGCCTTCCTCGCCTTTCTTGGCTATGTGCGGCTGAACCTTGCCGGGCAGACCGGCGCGCGGGTCAGTCCGCACTGGGCCAGCCAGACCGCCGTGCTGCAGGGCTTTGCGCAGGTTCTGGGGCCGGATGTCGTGCTGCGCGAGGATCGGCTGGACGAAGGGCTGGCTTTTGTCGCGGCCGAGGCGGGTCATCCCGGCGCACCGCCGCCACCGGCTGATGACCCACACCCGCAAGGGCTGGCGGCGATCCATGATGTCGCGCTGGAAGAGGCGGCCGAGGCGGCCTATCCGCGCGACTATCTTGGCTTTGGTTTTGGCCGCTGGAAGGCGGATTAGGCCGCCTGCGGCGCACGCGCCTCGGTCAGGATGGCGTGCAGTTTGGCGGGGTCCGAATTTGCCCGCAGTTTCGCCACCACCGCCGGATCCCGCATGGTGCGCGACACCAGCGCCAGCGCCTTGAGGTGATCGACACCGGAATCCTTGGGCGCGAACAGCGCAAAGACCAGATCGACCGGCTGGCGATCAACGCTGTCGTAGTCCAGCGGCTTTTCCAGCCGCACGAAGACGCCGACGATCTTTTTCAGGTCTTCCAGCCGCGCATGGGGCAGCGCGATGCCATGCCCCACGCCGGTCGGACCCAGGCTTTCGCGTTCCTGCAACCCGTCGATCGTGATCGCAGCCTTCAGCCCGTAGGCCTGTGCCGCAACCTCTCCGAGTTCCTGAAACAGGCGTTTTTTGCTGGTCAGCTGGCCCAGGACGCGCACGGCCCCCGGAGCGATAACCTTGGATAGTTCCATAAAGCGTCAGTACTCCAACCGCCTTGTTGCGGTCTATTTCGCGTTGCGCGGATCGATCCAGCCGATATTGCCGTCGTCGCGCCGGTAAATCACGTTCACACCGCCGTGCCCTTCGTTGCGAAACACCAGCATGCGTTGCCCGGCAAGTTCCATCTGCATCACGGCCTCGCCCACGGTGATGGAGGGGATCTTCGTCTCCATCTCGGCGATCACGATCGGCTGCAGGCTGTCGGGTTCGGCATCCTCGGTCTCGTCCGATGCGGCGAGGATATAAGAGGAACCGCCGTCGAATTCAACCGGTGCCGTACGGTCACGGTGATGGCTGCGCAGACGGCGCTTGTATCGGCGCAGCTGCTTGTCCATTTTCTCGCGGCAGGATTCAAAGGCGGCATAGATCTCGTGCGCATGACCCTTGGCGACGGCGCTGAGGCCGGTCGACAGATGGATCGCGGATTCGCAGTGGAATTCGTGCGCCACGCGCGAAAAGACCACGATGCATTCGGTCGGGCGCTGGGCATATTTTTCCACCACCTCGCCCAGTTCCGCCTTGACATGCGTCTGCAGCGCCTCGCCCACGTCGATCTGTTTTCCACTGATCTGGTAGCGCATCTTGTCTCCTTTATGCGACAACGCCCAAGACAGGCCGCTGGTAACGCCCATAAGGCCGAAAACTTATGGAGATGATTGAAAAAAGCGCAATCGCCAAGGGCCGATCAGCCGGGCCGGAGTCTGCAAACATCGCCAAAGACTCGGTAGGTTGCATACGCATTGAAGGCATTTGGCGACAGGCTTGGGCGGCTTGTCAACAGGTTCGTGACGGCGCTGCCCATCGCACAGGCACAACCTCAGGTTATCCGGAAGTTCTGGCCCAGATAGACACGGCGGACCATCTCGTCGGCGACCACCTCGTCGGTCGTGCCGCTTTTCAGAACGCGACCGTCATGCAGGATATAGGCCCGGTCCACGATTTCCAGCGTTTCGCGCACGTTGTGGTCGGTGATCAGCACCCCGATCCCCCGATCCTTGAGCGCCTGCACCAGATGCCGGATTTCGCTGACGGCAATCGGATCGACACCGGCAAAGGGTTCGTCGAGCAAAAGGTATTTGGGGTCCGCCGCCAGACAGCGCGCGATTTCCACCCGCCGCCTTTCGCCACCCGACAGCGCAAGCGCAGGGGTGCGGCGCAGATGGGTGATGGAAAAGTCCGACAACAGCTCTTCAAGCCGCTCGCGCCGCTTGTGATGGTCGGAATGGGTGATTTCCAGCACCGCCAGGATGTTATCCTCGGCTGACAGGCCGCGAAAGATCGACACTTCCTGCGGCAGGTAGCCGATCCCCATCCTGGCGCGGCGATACATCGGCAGGGTCGTCACGTCGCGCCCGTCGATCATCACCTGACCACCCTCGGGGATCACCAGACCCGCGATCGCGTAAAAACAGGTGGTCTTGCCCGACCCGTTCGGGCCCAGCAGCGCCACCACCTCGCCGCGGTGCAGCTCCAGCGAGACATCGCTGATCACCGGGCGCCGGCGATAGCTTTTGCGCAGCGACCGCACGGACAGCCCGGCATCGCCCCTCGTCACGCGCAGGTTGGGGACCGCGTTCAATTCTTGGCAGCCGGCACGAAGGTTGTCCTGACGCCGCCCTCCAGCTGGCCGGTGCCCGATTTCAGGTCGATCGTCAGCTTTTCGGCCGACATCGTGCTGCCGCCTTGCGTCAAAAGGACGTTGCCGGTCATCACCACCACGCCGCTGTCGATGGTATAGAGCGCCTCGGTCGCCTCGGCGGCCTCGGCGGCATTGGTCAGGGTCACGCCCCCCGATGCGATCATGCTCTGGATCGCGTTGCCATCCGGCGCATAGATGATCCGCACCTCGCCCGCAGCCATCCGCATCTCGCCCTGCGCGACGCGGACATTGCCGGTGAACACGGCGTTTCCGGTGGCCGTATCGACGGCAAAGTTTTCGGCATTGACCTCGACCGGCAGTGTCGTGTCCGCCTTGAGCCCGCCAAACGCCACCTTGGCCTGCCCCGACACCGACAATGCACTGATCAGCACGAGGACTGCGGCGGCTATCAGCGCGGCAGGTCGAAACGTCATATGATGGCCTATGAAATGCATGTCACTTTGCGGGCCGGTATATCAGCGTCACGTCGCCGTTGAAAACCAATTGATAGCGACCACTCTTGGGATCGGCGGAGTTGAGCGTCATGCGGTCCGCCGTGATCCGGCCCGGCGGTCCGTCCGCCACGATCTTGCCCGGCGCCTCAACCAGGGTCCGGTCGAGTGCGATCCGCACGGTGTCGGTCCGGACAAGATACCCGACCGAGGTTTCCACCCTGACCCCGCCTGCCAGCGCGATGTTGCCCGCCGCATTGTCAAGCTGACCTGTCTCGGCGCCAAACGTTGTCGTGCTGCCGTCAGCAGCCTCCAGCACAGCCGTCAGCCCGGTGGCGCGCGCATTGCCATCGGCTTCGGGAACTGCCGCTGCAGCGCGCAGGTTGATCGCCGATCCGTCCGCAGTCACACCCGAATATGAGGCATCCGTCATCTTTGGTTCGCGCAGGCGTTCGGCGACATCGACCTTGGCATAGGGGATGGCATCCGACGGATCGATCTTGCGCGCGAACAGGAACAGCGTCGACAGCACCGCCAGCGCCGCCAGTGGCAGAATGATCTTGAGCCAGCCGACCAGCCGCGAATGCAGGTTGTCATGCCGGGTCAGCGCCATCAGGCCACCCCGGCCCGCAAAAGGTCATGGATATGCAGGATGCCGACTGCCGTTCCGGGGTGGGCCGGATCGACCACGAACAGGCAGGTGATCTTGCGCGCGTTCATCACGGCCAGTGCCTTTTCTGCCAGCGCCCCGGGCGGGATCGTCCTGGGTGCCGGTGTCATCACATCCCCCGCGGTCAGTGACATCAACCCGGCAAGATGCCGCCTGAGATCGCCGTCCGTGACGATGCCGCAAAGGTAGCCCCCTGCATCCGTCACGCCAACCACGCCAAAGCCCGACTGCGTCATCGTCAGCAAGGCTTCGCCCATCGGCGTCGTGGCCGTGACCATCGGCAGGTCGGCATGCATCAGGTCACGGACCGACAACAGCCGCGCGCCAAGCCGCCCGCCGGGGTGGAACAGGCGAAAATGTTCGGGCGTGAAATCGCGGTGTTCCATCAGCGCGATGGCCAGCGCATCGCCCAGCGCCATCGTCATCGTGGTCGAGGTGGTGGGCACCAGGCCGCGATCACAGGCCTCGGGCGCGGGGGGCAACAGGATCGCCACCTCGGCCTGCCGCAACAGGGTGGACCCCTCGCGCGCCGCCACGCCGATCAGCGGGATGGAAAACCGGCGGGTATGGGCGATGATGTCGGTCAGTTCAGGCGTTTCGCCCGAATTGGACAGGACCAGCGCCACGTCGCCCGCCGTCAGCATGCCCAGATCGCCGTGGCTGGCCTCGGCCGGATGGACGAAATGCGCGGGCGTCCCGGTCGAGGCCAGCGTGGCCGCGATCTTGCGCGCGACATGGCCCGACTTGCCCATGCCCGACACGATCACGCGCCCGGATGCGGCCAGGATCAGATTGACCGCCGCGACAAAGCTGTCACCGAGCGTCGCCTGCAACAGCGCCAGTCCTTCGGCCTCGCGCGCGATGACGCGGGCCCCGGCGGCCAGGATGTCAGTGCTGGAAGATGTCATTGGCATCATCCCAGCCCATCAGGTCCAGACCGGCGCGGGTGGGCAGAAAGGCAAAGCAGGCCAGCGCAAGGTCAAGCCGGCCCTCGCGGATCAGGCGTGCCTCAAGTTCGGTCTTCAGCGCGTGCAGGTAAAGGACATCCGACGCGGCGTATTCGCACTGCGCATCGGTCAGGGTCGCGGACCCCCAGTCGGATGTCTGCTGTTGCTTGGACACATCCACGCCGACAAGATCCGCCAGCAGGTATTTCAGCCCATGACGGTCGGTAAAGGTGCGGATCAGCTTGGACGCGATCTTGGTACACCACACCGGCGCGGTGGTGACGCCCAGCGCCTGTTTCAGCACGGCGATGTCGAACCGGCCAAAGTGGAACAGCTTCAGCACGGCAGGATCGGTCAGAAGGCGCTGAAGGTTGGGGGCAGCGGTCTGGCCGATGGCGATTTGCACCAGATGGGCATCGCCGTCACCGCCGGACAACTGCACCAGGCACAGCCGGTCGCGGCGGGGGTCAAGACCCATGGTTTCGGTGTCGATGGCAACCACCGGGCCAAGGTCAAGCCCTTCGGGAAGGTCGGTCTGGTAAAAATGGATGGCCAAGGTCGCGCCCTTCCCGGTATTGCGGACAGATACCGTGGCTTAGCACGCATCCCGGCCGGGTCAACCGCACCTCGAGGGAACCGATCCGATCCCGGCGCGTTGCAACATCTTGTAACAGGGCGATGCTGGACTTTCGCATATGCGGCCCATAGTGACCGGAACCATGTCCCGAGCCTCTGTCCATGCATGATGTCCTGCGCGCCGTTCTGCTCGCGGCGCTGATCGCTGTCACGGCCTGCGCCCCGCGAGGCGCGATCACCATCGACCCGGCCGCAGCCGCAGTGGGAACGGTGCGCGAAGTCTTTGTGGCCACCAGCCGCGGCAGCGCGCCGCTACCCGAGCGGTTCGGGCAGGACCGCGCAGGTCGCACGGCCTATGCGGAATATGACATCTCCATCCCGCCGAAGCGGGTGCCCGGCTCCATCGTCTATCCGGGGTCCGACAAGGTTGATCCGACGCGCCAGATGCTGACGGTCAAGGAAAACATCTATGCGGGCGAACGCGATTTCAACGCTGCCGTCGGACGGGCGCTGCGGACCAATCCGGGCGGGCGGCAGGTCGTGGTCTTTGTCCACGGGTTCAACAACAATTATGCCGAAGGGATCTACCGCGCAGCGCAGCTGACCTATGATCTGAAGATCAACTCGACGCTGGTGCATTTTTCCTGGCCGTCGCTGTCCAACCCGCTTGGCTATGTCTACGACCGCGATTCCGCCCTGTTTTCGCGCGACGCGCTGGCCCGACTGCTGGTCGATCTGGACCGTCAGGGCGCGTCCGAGATCGTGCTGGTGGCGCATTCAATGGGGGCCTTCATCGCGATGGAGGCGATGCGGCAGTTGGCGATGCAGGGTCGGGATGCCACCATAACCAAGCTGTCGACCGTGATCCTGATATCGCCTGACATCGACGTTGATGTCTTTCGCTCGCAGATGGCGGCGATTCCGCAGCCGCCGCAGCCTTTCGTGATCTTCGGCTCGCCGCGCGACATCGCGCTGAAGGTGTCGGCGCGGGTGACGGGCATGCGCGAACGGCTGGGCAACCTGAGCAATACCGACCAGATTGCCGATCTGCCGGTGCAGTATCTGGATGTCGGCGCCTTCCGCGACGGCGACCGCCACTTTGCGGTGGCGACGTCGCCCGAACTTCAGGACCTGATCCGGCAGCTGGCGCAGGCGCCGGGCTGGCTGCAATCCGACCGGCGGCGCACCGACAACCCGATCACCGGCATCCTGTTGCGTACGCAGGATGCAACGCGCGTGATCCTGTCGCCCTTCGGGATGATCCGCACAAGGTAGACGCGACCCGCCCGCGGGCGCTCGCGTCAGACCCGCACGGGTCGTGCAAGGCGGGACTGCAGCACCACCACGACAAAGAGGAAGGTCCCCCGCACCACGGATTGCCAGTAGGCTGACAGCGAAATCCACCCCATCCCGTTTTCAAAGTTCAGGATGGTGAAGATGACCCCCA
The DNA here is from genome assembly GCA_021155205.1 of Rhodobacterales bacterium. Lineage (GTDB taxonomy): Bacteria > Pseudomonadota > Alphaproteobacteria > Rhodobacterales > Rhodobacteraceae > JAJNPS01. The sequence goes on along the minus strand of JAJNPS010000047.1, from coordinate 100,338 downwards.
GCAGCATCGCCCCGGCCAGCGTGCCCCAGATCGACCCCTTTCCCCCCGACAAGAGCGTGCCGCCGACCACGACCGAAGCGATGGCGAACAGCTCCCACCCGACGCCCTCGATGGGCTGGCCCGCGCCGAACTGCGCCGCGAGGATCACCCCCGCCATGCCCGCGCAGGCGCCCGAAATCAGGTAGACGCTGAAAATCGTGCGCGTGACGGGCAGCCCCATCAGCCGCGACGCATCCTCGCCCCCGCCGACCGCAAGGACGTGGCGGCCAAAGGCGGTGTGCGACAGGACCACGGCCCCCGCGACATAGGCCGCCAGCGCGATAAAGGCGGGGATCGGAAAGCCCAGGATGAATCCCAGCACGCGGCCGACCACCCCTGCCCTGTCGCTGTCCACCCATTCCGGCCGGAACGCGGTGAACATGTCGCCCTGACCGAGGGTGGTGAATGCGGTATCATACGAGACCGACACGGTCTGGTTGTCCGCCAGCAGAAGGGCGGTTCCGGAGGCGGCCAGCATGGTGGCCAGCGTGGCGATGAAAGGCAGGATTTTCAGCCGCGTGATGATGACCGCGTTCAAAAGCCCGGCCATCAGGCCAAAGCCAAGGCCTCCCGCCAGCCCCGCCACAAGGCCATAGGGACTGAGGATCGCCGACACGACGCTGGAGGCTGCCGCGACGGTGCCGACGGACAGGTCGATGCCGCCGGTCATGATCACGAAGCACATCCCCAGCGCCACCAGCGCGAACATCGACACATAGCGCAGCACGGACGAGATGTTGTAGGCGCTGGCAAAGCCCTCATAGCGCAACGTGGCGAATGTGGTCAGCAGGACCAGCACCAGCGCCACCGCAAAGGTGGGCGACAGGATCATGCGGCGGATCCGCGAGGTCATCAGGTCTGCTCCCGTTGTTGCAGCCAGACGGCCAGGACGATCAGCCCGGCCTTGGCGATCAGCGCCACAGGGTCGGGCACGCCATTGGCCAGCAGCGTATAGCGTACCAGCTGGATGATCAGCGCGCCCAGCAGCGTCCCGATGATCGTGGCCCGCCCGCCGGTCAGCAGCGTCCCACCGACCGCCACGGCGGCGATGGCGTCCAGTTCCATCCCCTGACCGATCAGATTGGCGTCGGCAGCCGAGTTCATGGCGATGACGATCAGCCCCGCGATCCCGCTGCACAGTCCGCTGATGCCGTAGACGATCAGCTTGATCCGACTGACAGGCACCCCCGCCAGCCGGGCCGCCCGTTCGTTGCCGCCGACCGCCAGCACCTGTTTGCCAAATACGGTACGGTTCAGGACAAACGCCGCGACCAGCACCAGCGCCAGCATGATCCAGACCTGGAACGGCACGCCAAGGACGCGGCCAAGGGCGATGGCCTGGAACTCGGGCACCTTGAAGACCTGCAGGTTGCCGTTGGTCGACACCTGCGCCAGCCCGCGTCCGGCGATGAACAGCACCAGCGTCGCCACGATGGGCTGGATCGAAAAGCGGGTGATCAGCCAGCCATTGAACAGCCCGAACGCCCCAGCCGCCAGGATCGGCAGCAGGATGCCCAGCGTGATCGCCAGCCACAGGGGCGCGATCGGCACCAGCGTGCCCATGAAGATCATCGGCGACAGCGCGCCCGCGATGGCCATCAGCGCGCCAACCGACAGGTCGATGCCGCCGGTGGCAATCACCAGCGTCATGCCGACGCCGACGATGACGATGGTGCAAACCTGCGTCAGGTTCACCGACAGGGTCTGCATGGTGGCAAAATTCGGCGTAACGGCCAGGTTGAACAGGATCAGCAGGGTCAGCGCCACCAGCGCGCCATAGCGCGTGATCAGGGGCCTGAGGTCGGTCATGCCGCCGTATCCTGCGAGGACACCGACGCGCCATGCGCCATCGCCTTCATCACGGCGGTTTCGGTGATGTCATCGCGCGCCAGTTCCTGCACGGTGCGCCCGTCTCGCAGCACGAACACCCGGTCGGCACCCTCGACGATCTCTTCCAGTTCTGACGAGATCATCAGCACGCCCAGCCCGTTATTGGCCGCGTCGCGGATCAGGGCCTGGATTTCTGCCTTGGCGCCCACGTCGATGCCGCGCGTGGGTTCATCCAGAATCAAGAGCTTGGGGTTCATCGCCAGCCAGCGCGCCAGCAGCACCTTTTGCTGGTTGCCCCCCGACAGCTCGCGGATTTTCTGGTCCGGACCTGCGCATTTGATGCCGATGCTCTTGATGTAGCGTTCGACGACCCTGCGCTGCGCAGCCTCGTCCAGCAGGCCCGACCTTTTCAGTGCCGGCATCAGGGCCAGCGCCAGATTGTCGGCAACCGACATGTCGGGGATGATGCCTTCGACCTTGCGATCCTCGGAACAGAACCCCATCCCGGCCGCGATCGCCTCTTGCGGCGAACGGAACCTGGTCGCGGTGCCGTTGAACCGGATTGCCCCCCGCGCCGCCATGTCCGCGCCAAAGACGGCGCGGGCGGTTTCGGTGCGCCCTGATCCCAAAAGGCCCGCAAGGCCCACGATCTCGCCCTTGCGGATGGCCAGGCTGGCATCGCTGACGCGCGGCGCGATGGCAACATTTGCAACGTCAAGAAGTTCTTCGCCGATGGCTGCGGCCTTGGTAAAGGCGGTGGCGCCGCTGCGCCGGACATCGGCCAGATCGCGCCCCAGCATGCTGGCCACAAGCTGCAGCTTGTCGCTGTCTCGCGCGGGCAGAACGGCGACCGTCTGGCCGTCGCGCATCACTGTCACCCGGTCGCAGACTTGCGCCAGTTCGTCCATCTTGTGCGTCACGAACAGGACCGACACGCCTTCGGATTTCAACTGGCGCACGGTGCGCAGCAGCACCGCCACCTCGGCATCGTCCAGCGACGAGGTCGGCTCGTCCATGATCACCAGCCGGGCGTCGAACGATACCGCGCGGGCGATGGCAACCATTTGCTGGATCGCGGTGGAGTAGTGGCCAAGGGGCTGCGTCACGTCGATCTCGATGTCGAACCGCCGAAGCAGGTTGCGGGCCCCCGCATTCATTGCGCGCCAGTTCAGCAGGCCTGCAAACCGGCGGAGTTCGCGGCCAAGATAGATGTTTTCGGTGACGGAACGGAACGGGATCAGGTTCAGTTCCTGAAAGATCGTGCTGACGCCCGCGCGCTGCGCCGCCTGCGGCGATGCCGCGGTCCAGACCTGGCCGCCAAAGGTGATGGCGCCGGAGTCCCGCGCACAGGCCCCGTTCAGGATCTTGATCATGGTGGATTTGCCCGCGCCGTTCTGCCCGATCAGCCCCATGATTTCGGCAGGTGCGATGGCAAGTGTGGCACCCGACAGGGCCGGAACCCCGCCAAACGCCTTTTCGATGCCCGTCATCGACAAAAGCTCGCCCGTCATCTATCCCCCTGGCAAAGATGCAGGCCGGATTGCCCGGCCTGCACAGAGTTGAACCATGGCATGCTACCACGGCTTGGGAGGAAGACTCAGTAGGCTTCGGGCATGTATGCTGCCGCGTTTTCCTTGGTGAAGATGCGGTCCTTGTTGACCAGTTTCGGCTCGAGCGTTTCGCCGTTGCCAAGGCGGGCGATGGCGTCGAACGCGGCCGGGCCGAACTTGGGGTTGCATTCGATGACGACAAGCACCTTGCCGTCAATCAAGGCCTGGGTGGCGTCCTTGGTGCCGTCGATGCTGGCGATGATCAGGTCCTTGCCGGGAACCTTGCCCGCCGCCTCCATGGCGGCGATGGCCCCCATCGTCATCTCGTCATTGTGCGAGTAGAGCGCGGTGGCATTCGGGTTCGCCTGATACAGCGTCTCGAACACCTGGCGGCCCTTGTCGCGCGCAAAGTCGCCCGATTGCGAGGCGATGATCTGCATGCCGGGATAGTCCTTGATGTAATCGGCAAAGCCCGAGGCGCGGTCATTGGCGGGCGACGATCCGGTCGAGCCTTCAAGCTGGATGATCTTGGCTTCGCCGTTCATGAACTTGGTCAGCACCTCGGCGGCCATGTTGCCTTCCTTGACGAAATCGGACCCGATGAAGGCGGCGTAGTCGACGCCGCCCTTGGCCATCGTCGGGTCGACATTGCGGTCGATCAGGATCATCGGGATGCCGGCCTTCTTGGCCTCCATCACCGCCGGGATCAGCGGCTTTTCCTCACGCGGGGACAAAAGAATCACATCGACACGCTGCGCGATCATCGACCGCACATCGGCCACCTGCTTTGCCGCTGACCCGGCCGCGTCGGTGTAGACCAGTTGCCAGCCGCGCTTGGCGGCTTCGTCCTGCATCGACTTGGTCTGCGCCAGACGCCAGGGGTTGTTGCTTTCGGTCTGGGCGAACCCGACCTTGTAGGTGTCCTTCTTGGCCAGTTTCGGCAATTCGGCATAGGCGGCCCGCAGGCCGAGCACGTTCAGCGCGGCAGCACCGGCGCCGATTTGCAATACGAGACGGCGAGTAACGGTCATGGTCAGACTCCTCCCAAAATCCTGTTTCATGTCGTCCTGGTCCGCGACACTCCGCCGCGGCCTGCGCAAAGCATCGGCAATAGTATGACTAATCGTCAAGCATAAAATACTACTTTTTCAAGACCGCTGAATTTGTAGGCAGCATTGCGCAAACCGTGGCATCGCTGACCGGACAACTTATTGAGATCATGGCGAAACCGTCCGCAGTGACAGCAGGCGTTCGGCGTCGATGATGGCCGCCATGGCGGTGCGTGCCACGTCCTGGTCGCCATGTTCCACGGCGGCGACCAGGGTGTTGTGCTGGCGAATCTGGTCGCCGCGGTCAAATGCCGGGTCGATTTCGATGCTGGCCGACACGGTGACGGCCAGAGACAGTTCCACCATGCTGCAGGCCGACCGCAGGAACGGGTTCTGCGAGGCATCCATGATCAGGCGGTGCAGTTCCAGTTCCGCCAGCGCAAAGGGTTCGGGCTGGTCGCGCGACAGGTCCATCTGATAGGCCCAGTATTTCAGCAGCCGGATATGCTCGCCGGTGCGCAGTTCTGCCGCCCGGTCCGCAGCAGGCAATTCCAGCGACCGGCGCACATCAAAAAGGTTGTCCACAAAGCTGCGGTCGGACTTCGTCTCGAAATGCCAGGACAGCACCTCGATGTCGAACATGTTCCAGCGGCTGCGCGGCGAGATGCGGGTGCCGACCTTGGGCCGCGCCTCGACCAGGCCCTTGGCCTCCAGCGTCTTCAGGGCCTCGCGCAGCACGGTGCGCGACACGCCATAGCTGTCCATCATGGCGGCGTCGTTGGGCAGGATCGACCCGACCGGAAAGCGTCCCGACACGATTCCCGTCCCAAGTTCGCTGATCACGAAGGAATGGAAGTTTCGTGCTGCGGACCGGCCGGAAATCTGCCGGATCAGGCTGCCTGGCTCGGTCAATGCACGGGTTCCGGTAACTGCCCCATCATTCGGCACGCCGCGGCGCAGCGGCAGAGAACACGAACCTCTGCATAAGGATGAACAGGAACAAAAGAAAGCCGATCACGATCTTTGTCCACCAGCTCGACAGGCTGCCGTCAAAGATGATGTAGACCTGCACAAGACCCTGCATCAGCACGCCGACAAAGGTGCCGACGACAAATCCGTAGCCGCCGACAAGCAGCGTGCCGCCGATCACGACGGCGCCGATCACGTCCAGTTCCACCCCGATCGCAGCCAACGGATACCCTGCCGAGGTATAGAGCGAAAAGACGATCCCGCCCAGACCGGCAAGGAAACTGGACAGCGTGTAGATCAGGATCGTGGTCTGCGCGATCGGCACGCCCATCAGCGAGGCGGACGTGGCATTGCCGCCGATGGCATAGACATTCGCGCCGAACCGCGTGCGATGTGCCAAGAGCGTGCCCACTGCAAAGACCAGGATCATCAGCGCCCCGATGGCCGTGATCCGCCCGCCACCGGGCAGTTTCAGAAACAGCGCCGAGACCTGCTGGTAGAACGGATGTGAAATCGGGATCGAATCCTGCGTCAGGATCGAGGCCGCACCGCGCGCCAGGAACATCCCTGCCAGCGTGACGATAAAGGACGGCACCTGCAGATAGTGGATGACTGAGCCCATGGCAGCCCCGAACGCCGCCGTCACCGCCAGCGTGACCGCAAAGGCCACCAGCGGGTGCAGGCCCGCCGATGTGATCAGGATCGCCGCCAGCACGCCGCTGAAGCCGATCACCGCGCCGACCGAAAGGTCGATCCCGCCCGAAAGGATCACGAATGTCATGCCGACGGCAGTGATCCCCAGAAAGGCATTGTCCGTCAGAAGATCGCCCAGAACACGCGTTGACAGCAGGGCCGGGTACTGGAACGCCGCCGCTGCGTAGGCCAGCACGAAGATCAGGCAGGTCGCGGCCAGCGGCCGCAGGGAACGGGTCATGGCCGCGACCCCGGCCTGCGGCGGAAAAGTCCCGCAGCCTGCGGCGATTGCAGCACCAGGATCACCAGAATCACGGCGGCCTTGACGATCAGGTTGAACTCGGGCGGCAGGCCGGACACCAGGATGCCGGTATTGGTGGCCTGGATGATCATCGCCCCGATGATCGACAGCACGATGGAGAACCGGCCCCCCAGCAGGGATGTGCCGCCGATCACCACCGCCAGGATGGCGTCCAGTTCCAGCCAGAGCCCCGCATTGTTGGCATCGGCCCCCTGGATATCCGCGGCCGCCAGAAGCCCCGCGACCCCGGCGCAGAACCCTGCAAAGCTGTACACCACCATCACTACCAGCTTGCCGCGCAGTCCGGCGAAACGTGCAGCCGACGGATTGACGCCCACCGCCTCGATGAAAAGGCCAAGCGCGGTACGCCGGACCACCAGCATCGTCGCCGCCGCCAGCATGGCCAGCAGGATCACAGACATCGGCAGGCCCAGGATCGTGCCATCGCCAAGAAAGACCAGCCAGGGGTTGTCAAAAGTGACGATGGAGCCTTCGGTGATCAGTTGCGCAAGTCCGCGCCCCGCGACCATCAGAACCAGTGTCGCGACGATGGGCTGCATCTCCAGCACGGCAATCAGAAAGCCGTTCCACGCCCCGCAGACCACCCCGGCGACAAGTGCAAGGGGCACCGCTACACCGGCGGGATAGCCTGCCTCGACCAGCGTGGCCGCGATGGCCCCCGATACCGCCATCACCGCACCGACCGACAGGTCCACCCCGCGCGTGGCGATCACCAGCGTCATGCCCACCGCCAGGATCGCCACCGGCGCGCCCCGGTTCATCACGTCGATCAGGCTTCCGAACAGCCGCCCGTCCTGCATCGACAGGTCGAAAAAGCCCGGAAACAGCGCCCAGTTGCCCAACAGGACAAGCACCAGCGCGCCCAGTTGCACCGACAGCGCGGGGCGCACCTTGTGCCAAAGCCGCGACAGCGCGGTCACGGGGCGGACCCCGACTGCGTTGCAATCTCGCGCACGATCATGTCGGGCGAGATGTCCGCCCCGCGCAACTCGCGCACCAGCGCGCGGTCGCGCATCACCGCGACGCGGCTGGAATAGGCCACCACCTCGTCCAGTTCCGACGAGATCACGATCAGTGCCAGCCCGTCCTCGCGCAGGCGGTTGATACAGCGCACGATCTCGGCATGCGCGCCGATGTCGATGCCGCGCGTCGGCTCGTCCAGGATCAGGAGCGTGGGGTCGGTCGCCAGCCAGCGCGCCAGGATCACCTTTTGCTGGTTGCCCCCCGACAACAGCCTGACCGCCATGTCGGGCGAGGCGGCGCGGATGTCCAGCGCCTCGGCAAAGCGCCCGGCGATGTCATGCTGTTCCTCGCGGTTCAGGGTGCGGAACATTCCCAGCTTGCCCTGCAGCGCGATGATGATGTTTTCGCGCACCGACAGGTCGCCAAAGATGCCGTCGGCCTTGCGGTCCTCGGGGCAGAAACCCCAGCCCAGCCTGATCGCGTCCAGCGGCGACTGCACCGTGACCGGCTTGCCCGCCACCCGTACCGACCCCGCATCGTGCGGATCGACGCCAAAGATCATACGTGCCATTTCCGTGCGGCCCGATCCCAGAAGGCCCGCCACCCCGATCACCTCGCCAGCGTGGATCTCCATCGAAAAGGGCCGGAGATGTCCGTTGTGGCCAAAGCCGTCGAAACTGGCGACGGCTTCTCCTGTGGGGCGTTCACCCGCAGCAAAGGGCGCCTCGCCAAAGGCGATGTCCTTGCCAAGGATCATCCGCACCAGATCGGACTGCGAGGTTTGCCGCAGATCCTGCGCGCCGACGACGCGGCCGTTGCGCAGGATGGTGGCATGATCGGCAATCGCAAAGGCCTGTTCGAGGTAATGCGTGATGAAGACGATGGCGAGCCCCTGGTCGCGCAAGGTGCGCAACACGCCAAACAGCCGGTCAACCTCGGGTCGGTCAAGGCTGGCGGTCGGCTCGTCCAGGATCAGCACCTTGCCTGACAGTTCCACCGCCCGCGCGATCGCAACGATCTGCTGGACGGCGACCGAAAAGCCGCCAAGCTCTGCGCGCACGTCGACCGACAGCCCGTAGCGCGCCAAAAGATCGCGCGCGATGGCTTCGGTCTGGGATCTGTTCACCAGCCCGAACCGGCGCGGCTGGCGGCCAAGCATCAGGTTGTCGGCCACCGAACGGTTCGGCAGCAGGTTCACCTCCTGATAGACGGTGCCGATGCCGTGTTCCTGCGCGTGTTGCGGATCGCGAAAATCGACGCGCGCGCCCTTCATCAGCACCTGACCCACATCCGGGTGATAAACGCCGGTCAGGATCTTGATCAGGGTGGATTTTCCGGCCCCGTTTTCGCCCAGAAGCGCGTGGATCTGCCCCGCCCTCAGGGCAAAATCCACGCCATCCAAAGCGGCATGCGCGCCGAAGGATTTACTCACGCCCCGGGCCTCAAGGACAATGCGCGGCGCGTCAGGTCCGGTCATCGGGCGCATCCCGGTCAGTATCCCAGCGCCTTGCGGCGGGTGTATTCCCCGGCGGGATCGTCGGCCTGGGTATAAAGCCGCGAGGGCGTCACGATGTATTTCGGTGCCGGCATCCCGTCGCGCAGATAGGCCTCCAGGACATCAAAGGCAGGGCCTGCCATGTTTGGGGTCAGTTCCACTGTGGCATTGGCCTCGCCCGCCGCCATCGCGGCAAAGATGTCGGGCACAGCGTCGATCGACACGACAAGGATGTCCTTGCCCGGCGCCAGCCCCGCCTCCTTGATCGCCTGGATCGCGCCGATGACCATGTCGTCATTGTGGGCATAGACGGCGCAGAGGCCGCGCCCGCCCCCCTCGGCCTTGAGCATCCCTTCCATCACTTCCTTGCCCCTGGAGCGGGTGAACTCGCCCGTCTGGCTGCGCACGATGCTGACATTGGGTGCGGCGGCGATGGCCTCTTCAAAGCCCTTCTTGCGATTGATCGCAGGGGTCGATCCAACGGTTCCCTGCAATTCCACCACCCGGCACGGCTTGCCCGCAACGGCATCGACCAGCCATTGCCCGGCGACGCGCCCCTCCTTGATCTGGTCCGACGCAATCGAGGTCAGGAACAGCGACGGGTCCGCATCCACGCCGCGATCCAGAAGAACGACGGGAATGCCCTCCTCCTGCGCCTCGGTCAGCACGTCCTGCCATCCGGTCGCGACGACAGGGGCCAAAAGGATCGCATCCACGCCCTGCGCGATGAAACCGCGGATCGCCTTGATCTGGTTTTCCTGCTTTTGCTGCGCATCGGCGAATTTCAGCTCGATCCCGCGCGCTGCGGCCTCGGCCCGCGTCACGGCGGTTTCGGCCGCGCGCCAGCCGGACTCCGATCCGATCTGCGAAAATCCGACGGTCAGGCTTTCTGACCGCGCGGCAAGCGGGCCGCCGGCAAGGGCCGCCACGAACCCGGCAACCGCGACAATGGATTTCATGGCCCCCCCAACTGGACCCATCCGTCCAGGACCTGATGACCCAAAACCAAGCCGCATCGGAGGTCCGAGGGCGATGCAGGGCACACTGTGCTAAAGTAGTATTATTGGCAAATGATTTATCCGTACCGGGGCAGGGTGCCCATCCGCCGGGACCGCAGGCACGGTCACACATGCAATGCCACGACCAAATCCGTTCACCCGCAGGTAAAAAAACAAAAGCCCTGCAAGCCGTTCAGGCTGCAGGGCTTTTGCCGGATAATTGGTGCCCAGAAGAGGACTCGAACCTCCACGCCTTGCAGCGCTGGTACCTGAAACCAGTGCGTCTACCAATTCCGCCATCTGGGCGACGAGGTGGGATGTAACGACGGGTCGCCACCGAGTCAACCGTTAGGCATCGGATTTCGGCGGGGTGGCAAGGGCCTTGCCGCAGGCGGGGTGCAAGGCTATGCAGTCGCCATTGTCAAAGTGCTGTCCTGAAGGAGTCCGCCGATGGACAAACTGGTCACGATCTACGGGGGTTCGGGCTTTGTCGGGCGCTATATTGCCCGCCGGATGGCCAAGGAAGGCTGGCGCGTCCGCGTCGCCGTGCGGCGTCCCAACGAGGCCCTGTTCGTCAGGGCCTACGGGGCCGTGGGCCAGGTGGAGCCGGTCCTGTGCAACATCCGCAACGACGCGTCGGTGCGCGCCGTGATGCAGGGCGCGGATGCGGTCGTGAACTGCGTGGGCATCCTGAACAGATCGGGCAGGAACACCTTTGATGCGGTGCAGGCGCAGGGTCCGGGCCGCATCGCGCGGATTGCCGCGGACCTGGGCGTGAAGCATCTGGTGCAGATTTCCGCCATCGGGGCGGATGCCGGTTCCGACAGCGCCTATGCCCGCACCAAGGGCGAGGGCGAGGCGGCCGTGCTGGCGGCCTTTCCGCGCGCGGTCATCCTGCGCCCGTCGATCATTTTCGGCCCCGAGGACGGGTTTTTCAACCGCTTTGCCGCGATGTCGCGGCTGGGGCCGGTCCTGCCGGTGGTCGGGGCAGGGACACGGTTCCAGCCGGTCTATGTCGACGATGTCGCCGCCGCTGCCGTACTGGGCGCGACGGGAAAGGCCGCGCCCGGCATCTATGAACTCGGCGGCCCCGAGGTTGCAACCTTTCGCGCGCTGATGGACCGCATGCTGCAGGTGATCCAGCGCCGTCGCCTGATCCTGAACGTGCCGTTCCTTGTGGCCGGCATCGTGGGGTGGGGTCTGGACCTGGTGCAGGCGATCACGCTGGGGCTGTTCAACAATGGCCTTCTGACCCGCGACCAGGTGCGCAACCTGCGCCGCGACACTGTGGTGGCGTCCGGGGCGCGGGGCTTTGCCGACCTTGGCCTGACGCCGGCCACCATGGACTCGGTCCTGCCCGAATATCTTTGGCGCTATCGCCCGTCAGGTCAGTTTGCCGCGATCAAGGATTCGGCCAAGAACCTCAAAAAGGCATAGCGCATGAGTACCATGACGGCGGCATTTCTCGGCTTTGTCGAAGGCCTGACAGAGTTCATTCCCGTATCATCGACCGGGCATCTGTTGCTGATCGGGCATTTCCTGGGATTTGAATCCAAGGGCAAGACGTTCGAGGTCGTCATCCAGCTTGGCGCAGTTCTGGCCATCCTGTCGCTGTACGCGGCAAGATTGTGGCAGGTGGTGTCGACGCTGAACACCGAGGCATCGCGGCGGGCACTGGCCTCGGTGCTGATCGCGTTCCTTCCGGCGGCGGTCGTGGGAATCCTGGCGCGTGACTTCATCAAGACTGTCCTGTTCGAGACGCCGATGCTGATCGCCGGAATGCTGATCCTGGGCGGGATCATCCTGCTGTTTGTTGACCGCGTGGCCCCGCCGCCCGTGCATGACGATGCGCTGGCACTGCCGTTTCGCAAGGCGCTGCTGATCGGGCTTGCGCAATCCCTTGCTCTGGTGCCGGGCGTCAGCCGGTCGGGGGCGACGATCGTCGGTGCGCTGATGTTGGGTGTCAACAGGCGCGCGGCGGCGGAGTTTTCGTTTTTCCTGTCGATGCCGACGATGGCCGGGGCCTTTGCGGTCGATCTTTACGCCAACCGCGCGCTTTTGGATTTCGCGGCGCTGAGCGACATTGCCGTCGGCTTCGGCGTTGCATTTGTGACGGCGGTCATGGTGGTGCGATGGGTACTGTCCTATGTCAGTCGGCACGGGTTTGCGCTGTTCGGCTGGTGGCGAATCATCGTGGGCAGCGTGGCGATGGCCCTGCTTTTGGCGGGTTTCTGATCAGATAGGGCACGAAAGCTGACCTATGTGGGCGGAAAAAGGACGGAGAAGCTGTCCCATGCGTGATCTTTCCACAATTTAGGTCAGTACGATTGACTTTTATTCCTGCGGGAACGGCGCTAACAAGGCGGTCCGAAAAATGAAAAGCGCGGGGGCTTTGCCTTGGGCACGCAAAAGATGTTGAAATTCGTGACCCTGGGCAAGGAAACCCCGGAAAAGCGCCCCGCCCCCGCGCGCGCGCGCGACTTTGACGAGATCTATCGCGATTATGCAGCCGACAAGGCGGCAGAACAGGCGGGCCGCTGCAGCCAGTGCGGCGTGCCCTATTGCCAGACGCATTGCCCCCTGCACAACAACATCCCCGACTGGCTGCGCCTGACCGCCGAAGGCCGCCTGCAAGAGGCCTATGACCTGAGCCAGGCCACCAACACCTTCCCCGAAATCTGCGGCCGCATCTGCCCGCAGGACCGCCTGTGCGAAGGCAACTGCGTCATCGAACAGTCCGGCCACGGCACCGTCACCATTGGTTCGGTGGAAAAATACCTGACCGACAAGGCCTGGGAAAACGGCTGGGTCAAACCGATCACGCCCCATGCCGAGCGTTCTGAAAGCGTGGGCATCATCGGGGCGGGGCCGGGCGGCCTTGCCGCCGCCGACATGTTGCGCCGCAGGGGTGTGCAGGTCACGGTCTATGATCGCTATGACCGCGCGGGGGGCCTGCTGACCTATGGCATCCCCGGCTTCAAGCTGGAAAAGCCCGTGGTGATGCAGCGGATCGAGCAGCTTGAAACGGGCGGTGTGCAGTTCGTGCTGAACTGCACGGTCGGCGTCGACCTGACCTTTGACGCGATCCGGGGCCGGCATGACGCGGTGTTGATCGCCACCGGCGTCTACAAATCCCGCGACATTTCTGCCCCCGGTGTCGGGGCAAACGGGATCGTCGCGGCGCTGGATTTTCTGACTGCCAGCAACCGCAAAAGCTTTGGTGACGAGGTCGAGGCTTTCGACAATGGTTCCCTGAATGCCGCCGGCAAGCGCGTCGTCGTGATCGGCGGCGGCGACACCGCGATGGACTGCGTGCGCACCGCCGTCCGGCAGGGGGCGCGTTCGGTCAAATGCCTTTACCGCCGCGACCGCGCCAACATGCCGGGCAGTCAGCGTGAGGTGCAGAATGCCGAGGAAGAGGGCGTCGAGTTCGTCTGGCTGTCCGCCCCCAAAGGCTTTGCCGGCCAGCCCCATGTCACCGGCGTCATGGTCCAGCGCATGCGCCTTGGCCTGCCCGACGCCACCGGCCGCCAATCGCCCGAGGTGATCGAGGGTGCCGACTATGTCGAGCCCGCCGATCTGGTGATCCAGGCGCTGGGGTTCGAGCCCGAGACGCTGCCGACCCTGTGGGGCGTGCCGGAACTGGCCGTAACCCGCTGGGGCACCATCAAGGCCGACTTCCGCACCCACGCAACCAGCCTGCCCGGCGTCTATGCCGCAGGGGACATCGTGCGCGGCGCAAGTCTGGTGGTCTGGGCGATACGCGATGGCCGCGAGGCCGCCGAGGCGATGCTGGACTATCTGGCGCAGCCGATGACTGTCGCGGCGGAGTGAACCACGGCGTTCCGAAAGGAACTTCATGAAACGGTGCGGGTGCGTATGGTCAAGTGGACCAGGTCCCAACTGGAGATGACAAGATGATGCGATACAGTGCCTTTGCCATTGTGATCCTGACAACGGCATTCCCCGCTTTTGCCGGAACCTTTACCCCGCCCGAAGGGTGTCAGGCGTTCATGACCGTGCAGTCGCGCGGCTGCCGGGTGTCGAACCATTTCAAATGCACCGCCGACGCCCCCGGCGACCAGTGGCGCGCGGACTTTGACCAGGAAGGCCTGTTCTTCCAAAGCCGCATCAATGCCGAGGCGGAATGGGTCGAAAGCCTGGAGTTCAATCCCCCGACCCGCCAGACGCTCGACCCCGGCGCGCCGGATGCCGCGTCATTCAGCAACCTTCTCAGCAGCGGCCTTGATACGTTCGAATTCGGCCTGTCGAAGGATACCGGCGAGCGGACCCGCGTGAACGGCTTTGACCGGCTGACCGGGCGCAGCGTGACCATCGACGGCATCACCCTGCAGGAAACCGCGTACGAGTTCACCGAAACCGATCTTGACGGCAACATCCTGCGCCAATCGAACGGCAACGAATACATCCACCCCGACTGGCGGCTGTTCTTTTCCGGACCATCACAGTGGAACGGTGGCGACGGGCAGTTCCTGCCGCTGGATGGCAGCCCGATGCAGTTCATCTTTCCCGGCGAGCCCGGTTTTGCCGCAACGCAGCCGATCTTTGAATGCGATGCAACGGTCGCGTCCCTGCCGCAGTCCCGCGCGCCCGAGGGCCTGATCCATGTCCGTGATTGAGGTCGGCGGTCATTACCTCTGCGCCGGTGCGCTGGGCTATGATCCGGTGCGCATCTGGGTCGGTCGCATCGACCGGATCGAGGGCGCGGGCGATGTCGCCAGTGTGACCTTGAAGGGCGATGGGGCGGGCCTGCGGTCCGTCCCGCATGTGGCGTTCCAGATGGCGGCGCTGAGCGCCTCGGCACCCGAACCTGTCGACGGTTTCCCGAAGAACACCGCGGCATTTGACGAAAGTTACGCCGCTTGGCGCGAGTTGCTGATCGCAGGCACCGCCGAATACATGACCATTTCCCCGTCCGAGGCCTATGGCCGCGCGATGGACAAGATCAGCGAAGGGGCACGACATGACTTTTGACGCCAAATGGGTCGCCGCCGAGCAAGCGAAACGCGCCTGGATGGATGCCAACAGCCTGTACAAGGCCGAGGATGAACATGCGTCCTGTGGCGTGGGTTTGGTCGTGGCAATCTCTGGCAAGCCCAGCCGCAAGGTCGTCGAAAACGGCATCGCGGCGCTCAAGGCCGTGTGGCACCGGGGGGCCGTCGATGCGGATGGCAAGACCGGCGACGGCGCGGGCATCCATGTGCAGATCCCGGCGAAATTCTTCTACGACCAGGTCCGCCGCACGGGGCACGAGGCCGACACGAAAAAGCTGATTGCCGTGGGCCAGGTCTTCCTGCCGCGCACCGATTTCGGCGCGCAGGAGCGGTGCCGGACCATCGTGGAGTCCGAAGTGCTGCGGATGGGCCACTACATCTATGGCTGGCGGCATGTGCCGGTGGACACCACGGTCCTCGGCGACAAGGCCAATGCCACGCGCCCCGAGATCGAGCAGATCCTGATCCGCTGCGACAAGCCGATCGACGCCGAGGCGTTTGAGCGGGAGTTGTACATTATCCGCCGCCGCATCGAGAAAGCCGCCATCGCCGCGGCGATCCAGGGGATGTATGTCTGCTCCTTGTCGTGCCGGTCGATCATCTACAAGGGCATGATGCTGGCCGAACAGGTTGCGGTGTTCTACCCCGACCTGATGGACGACCGGTTCGAGTCCGCATTTGCCATCTATCACCAGCGCTACTCGACCAACACCTTCCCGCAGTGGTGGCTGGCGCAGCCCTTCCGCATGCTGGCCCATAACGGCGAGATCAACACGCTGAAGGGCAACGTCAACTGGATGCGCAGCCATGAGATTCGCATGGCTTCCGCCAACTTTGGCGAGGCGGCCGAAGACATCAAGCCGATCATCCCGGCGGGCACCAGCGACAGCGGTGCGCTGGATGCGGTGTTCGAGGTGCTGGTGCGGTCGGGGCGCAACGCGCCGATGGCCAAGACCATGCTGGTGCCCGAGGCGTGGTCCAAGGCCACCACCAACATGCCCAAAGCCTGGGCCGACATGTATTCCTACTGCAACTCGGTCATCGAGCCGTGGGATGGCCCTGCGGCGCTGGCGATGACCGATGGCCGCTGGGTTTGCGGCGGACTGGACCGCAACGGCCTGCGGCCCATGCGCTATGTCGTCACCGGCGACGGGTTGCTGATTGCAGGCTCCGAAGCCGGGATGGTGCCGGTGGATGAGGCAACGGTTCGTGAAAAGGGGGCGCTTGGGCCCGGGCAGATGATTGCGGTCGATATGGCCGAGGGAAAGCTGTTCCACGACACCGAGATCAAGGACAAACTCGCCAGCGCCCAGCCCTATGGTGACTGGGTCGGCCGGATCACCGACCTGAACGCCCTGCTGCGCGACGTGCCGGAAACCGCGCAATTCTCCGGTGCGGAACTACGATGCCGCCAGATCGCCGCCGGCTACACGATGGAGGAACTGGAGCAGGTCCTGGCCCCGATGGCCGAGGACGGCAAGGAGATGATCGCGTCCATGGGCGACGACACCCCGCCTGCAGTGCTGTCGAACCAGTACCGGCCATTGAGCCATTTCTTTCGCCAGAATTTCAGCCAGGTGACGAACCCGCCCATCGACTCGCTTCGCGAAGGCCGGGTGATGTCGCTGAAAACCCGGTTCGGCAACCTGCGCAACGTGCTGGACGAAAACTCCAGCCAGACCGAGATTCTGGTGCTGGAAAGCCCCTTCATCGCCAACGCCGAATTCGACGTGCTGGTGAAACGGTTCGGCGATCAGGTGGCGTTCATCGACTGTACCTTCCCGGTCGGCCCGGAACTCGACGACCTGCGCAAGGGGCTGGAACGCATCCGCGCCGAGGCCGAGGATGCCGTGCGGTCCGGTGCCGGGCAGCTGGTCCTGACGGATGAGCATCAGGGTACGACCAAGGTCGGGATGCCGATGATCCTGGCCACCAGCGCGGTGCATAGCTGGCTGACCCGCAAGGGCCTGCGCACGTTCTGTTCGATCAACGTGCGGTCGGCCGAATGTATCGACCCGCATTATTTCGCCGTGCTGATCGGCTGTGGGGCCACCACCGTCAATGCCTATATCGCGCAGGACAGCATTGCCGACCGCCTGAACCGCGGCCTGATCGAGGGCACCCTGACCGACGCGATGCGCCGCTACCGCGATGCCATCGACGCGGGGCTTTTGAAGATCATGTCCAAGATGGGCATTTCGGTCGTCTCGAGCTATCGCGGCGGCCTGAATTTCGAGGCGGTGGGCCTGTCCCGCGCGATGGTCGCCGAATACTTCCCCGGCATGCAGTCGCGCATTTCCGGCATCGGTCTGACCGGGATTGAGCAAAAGCTGGAAGAGGTCCACGCCAAAGGCTGGCTTGGTGGCGCTGACGTTCTGCCCATCGGCGGCTTTTACAAGGCGCGGCGGTCGGGCGAGAAACACGCCTGGGAGGCGCAGACGATGCACATGCTGCAATCGGCCTGCGACCGCGCCAGCTATGATCTGTGGAAGCAGTACTCTGCCGCGATGCGGTCCAACCCGCCGATCCATCTGCGCGACCTGCTGGACATCAAGACGCTGGGCAAGGCGGTGCCGCTGGAAGAGGTCGAAAGCATCACCTCGATCAGGAAGCGCTTCGTGACGCCGGGCATGTCGCTGGGGGCGCTGTCGCCCGAGGCGCACAAGACCCTGAACGTCGCGATGAACCGCATCGGGGCCAAGTCGGACAGTGGCGAAGGCGGCGAGGACCCGGCCCATTTCCAGCCCGAACCGAACGGCGACAACCCGTCGGCCAAGATCAAGCAGGTGGCATCCGGGCGCTTTGGCGTCACGGCGGAGTACCTCAACGCCTGCGAGGAACTGGAGATCAAGGTCGCGCAAGGGGCCAAACCGGGCGAGGGCGGCCAGTTGCCGGGGATGAAGGTCACCGCCCTGATCGCGCGCCTGCGCCATTCGACGCCGGGTGTGACCCTGATCAGCCCGCCACCGCACCATGACATCTATTCGATCGAAGACCTTGCGCAGTTGATCTATGACCTGAAGCAGATCAACCCGCGCGCCAAGGTGACAGTGAAACTGGTCAGCCAGTCCGGTGTCGGCACAATCGCCGCCGGAGTCGCCAAGGCCAAGGCCGACGTCATCCTGATCAGTGGCCACAATGGCGGTACCGGGGCATCGCCTGCGACCAGTATCAAATATGCCGGTCTGCCGTGGGAAATGGGCCTGACCGAGGCACATCAGGTGCTGGCGATGAACAACCTGCGCGACCGCGTGACCTTGCGGACCGATGGTGGTCTGCGCACGGGCCGCGACATCGTCATGGCAGCCATGCTCGGGGCCGAGGAATATGGCATCGGCACTGCCGCCCTGATCGCCATGGGCTGCATCATGGTGCGCCAGTGCCAGTCCAACACCTGCCCGGTCGGCGTCTGCACGCAGAACGAGGCGCTGCGGGCCAAGTTCACCGGGTCGGCGGAAAAGGTGGTGAACCTGATCACCTTCTACGCGCAGGAAGTGCGGGAAATCCTCGCCCAGATCGGCGCGCGTTCGCTGGACGAGATCATCGGGCGGGCGGATTTGCTGACGCAGGTATCGCGCGGTGCTGCACATCTTGATGACCTCGACCTGAACCCATTGCTGATCACGGTCGATGCGTCGCACAAGATCACCTATGACCGCACCAAACCCCGCAACGCGGTCCCCGACACGCTGGATGCCGAGATCATCCGCGACGGCGCGCGATTCTTCGAAGACGGCGAAAAGATGCAGCTCAGCTATGCGGTGCGCAACACCCACCGCACCATCGGTACGCGCGCATCCAGCCACATCGTCAAGAAGTTCGGCATGCGCAACGCGTTGCAGCCTGACCACTTGACGGTGAAACTGACCGGATCCTGCGGGCAGTCGCTTGGCGCATTCTCGGTTCGCGGCCTCAAGATCGAGGTGATGGGCGACGCCAACGACTATGTCGGCAAGGGCTTGTCGGGCGGCATGATCGTGGTGCGTCCGTCGATGTCCTCTCCGCTGGTGGCCGCCGAAAACACCATCATCGGCAATACGGTGCTGTATGGCGCGACCGACGGCCACCTGTTTGCCGCCGGTCGCGCGGGCGAACGCTTTGCCGTCCGCAACTCCGGCGCGCGGGTGGTGGTCGAGGGCTGCGGGTCCAACGGGTGCGAATACATGACCGGCGGCGTGGCGGTGATCCTGGGCCGGATCGGCGCGAACTTTGGGGCCGGGATGACGGGCGGCATGGCCTATGTCCATGACCCGAACGGGACAGCGCAGGACCACATGAACCTCGAAAGCATCGTCACCGGCCCCGTCGCGCATCCCCATTGGGAGGCCGAACTGCGCGGGCTGATCGCGGCCCATGCGGCCGAGACCGGCAGCCTGCATGCCGCCGCCATCCTGGCCGCCTGGACAACCGAACGGCGCAACTTCGTCCAGGTCTGCCCAAGGGAAATGCTTGCCCATCTGGCGCATCCCCTGAGCGATCAGGCGCAAAAAGTGCCGGCGGAGTAAATCGACACGTTCAAAGCGCTTTGAACGTGCTAGAATTCGTGATGCCAGGTGGATTCTGGCGATGCTGATGCTTCAAGGGGGAAAACCATGTCGGATCTGGTGATCGTTGCGTTTCAGGATGAGGCGACCGCATTCGAGGTGCGGGCCGAACTGGTCAGCCTGCAAAAGGAATACCTGATCGAGATGGAGGATGTCGTCGTCGTCACCCGGACAGAAAAGGGCGACGTGATCCTGCATCAGGCGGTGAACCTGACCGCCAGCGGCGCGGTGGGCGGCGGATTCTGGGGCGCGCTGGTGGGGCTTCTGTTCCTGAACCCGCTGGTCGGGGCGGCAGTGGGCGCCGGTGCGGGCGCCCTGGCCGGCCGCGCAAGCGACATCGGCATCAACGACGATTTCCTGCGCGACGTGGGCGCGGCGCTGGACAAGGGCGGTTCCGCCGTCTGCGTGCTGATCCGCAAGATGACGGCGGACAAGGTCGCCGACCGCTTGGCCAGGTTCCGGGCCAAGGGCCGGGTCGTGCAGACCTCCTTCGGCAAGGAACAGGAAGACAAGCTGCGCGCAATGCTGGAGGCGACCAAGCCGATGGGAACGCCGTCCGACCAGATGGGTCTCAAGGGTCTGTGACGCCCGCGCCGCGACTTGACGGCAGCCAGGGCACCGCGTCTAAGTCGCGACAATGAGCGAAACACCCGCCAAAAGGCCGCGCCGGAAAAAGGCCGCCGAACCAGCGGCCCCGCGCCCGCTGATCCGACGGGTCGGGCGCTGGCTGGGGCGTGGCCTCGCCGGTCTGGCGGCGTTCTATGCGGTTCTGATCCTGCTGTTCGGCTTTGTCCCGCCGCCGATCAACCTTTATCAGCTGGGCGAAAGCTGGCGGCTTGGCGGGATCACCAAGGACTGGGTGCCGCTGGAAGAGATCGCCCCCGCCATGGCCCGGTCCGCCGTCGCGGGCGAGGATGCCAATTTCTGCCTGCACTGGGGGTTCGACATGGCCGCGATCCGTGCCGTGGTCGAGGAAGGTGGCAATGGCGGCGCATCGACGATCAGCCAGCAGACCGTCAAGAACGTGTTCCTCTGGCAGGGGCGGAACTACGTCCGAAAGGCGATGGAGGCCATGCTGACCCCCTTCGTCGAATTGATCTGGACCAAACGGCGCATATTGGAGGTTTATCTCAACGTCGCCGAATTCGGCGAAGGGGTGTTCGGGGTGCAAGCGGCGGCGCGATACTACTTCGGTGTTGATGCGCGCGATCTGACCGATGTGCAGGCGGCTCGCCTGGCCGCCGTCCTGCCCGATCCCAAGGGCCGCGATGCCGCCAGGCCGTCCACTTTTGTTAGGCAACGCGCGCGCGCGATCATGTCGGGCGCCGAAACCATCGCGGCGGACGGGCGCGCGGGCTGTTTTGACCGCTGACATCGCAAGGGGATTGAAATCCCGCTGCGGGCGCGGCAATGAGGGGCATGCGTTGAGGTGCCTTGCCACATGAACCGACTGTATCACGTTCCGCTGTCACCGTTCTGCCGCAAGGTCCGCCTGACCCTGGCCGAGAAGAAGATCGAGGTGGAACTGGTCGAGGAAAGATACTGGGACCCCAGCCCCGATTTCCTGCGCCGCAACCCGGCAGGCAAGGTGCCGGTGCTGAAGCTGGACAGCCGCACGCTGAGCGAAAGCCAGGCGATCTGCGAATATCTCGAAGAAACCGTCCCGCAACCGCCCTTGCTGCCGCGCGATGCCGATGGCCGCTATGAAGTGCGCCGCCTCTGCGCCTGGTTCGACGACAAGTTTCACGACGAGGTCACGTCGAAACTGCTTTATGAACGGGTCAACAAGAAGATGACGGGGCAGGGCTATCCCGACAGCCGCAACGTCAAGTCCGGTTCGGCACGGATCAAGTATCATCTCGATTACATGGCCTGGCTTCTGGATCAGCGCCGCTGGCTTGCAGGCGATGCGATGACGCTGGCCGATTTCACCGCCGCCGCGCATCTGAGCTGTCTGGACTATATTTCGGATGTGGACTGGAACCGGCACGTGGTCCTGAAGGACTGGTATGCCAAGATCAAGTCGCGACCCAGTTTCCGCACCCTGCTTGCCGATCAGGTCTCGGGCTTTCCCCCGCCCGCGCATTATGCCGATCTGGATTTCTGATCCACGCGCCGGGGGTTTCACACCCCCGGACCCCTTGGAATAATTTGAACCAAGATGAAAGACGCATTGCGCGAAAGGGCTTTGATCGAAGGCTTTTCCGCCGTCGGTATCTGTTCCCCCGATGCCACTCCCCAGACTGCTGCGCGCCTTGGCGCGTGGCTTGATGCCGGGCATCACGGGCAGATGTCGTGGATGGCAGACCGGGCGGAATGGCGCCGGTCGCCGACGGCCCTGTGGCCCGAGGCGCAGTCAGTGATCATGCTGGCCGAGGCATATACGCCTGCGAGCGATCCGATGGCGGGCCTTGCGCATCGCGACCGGGGTGTCGTCAGTTGCTATGCGCAAGGCCGCGACTACCACGACCTTGTCAAGCGGCGGCTGAAACGGCTGGGGCGCTGGCTTGTTGACCAGACCGGGGCCGAGATCAAGGTTTTTGTCGATACCGCCCCCGTTATGGAAAAGCCCCTGGCCCAGGCGGCAGGCCTTGGCTGGCAGGGCAAGCATACCAATCTTCTGGGCCGCGACCTGGGCAACTGGGTGTTTCTGGGCGCGATCTTCACCACGCTGGACCTGCCCCCCGACATGCCCGAGGCAGACCATTGCGGGTCCTGCCGCGCCTGCCTCGACATCTGCCCGACCAATGCCTTTCCCGCACCGTACCAACTGGACGCGCGGCGCTGCATTTCCTACCTGACCATCGAACACAAGGGTGCGGTGGACCCAGACCTTCGCGCCCTGATGGGCAACCGCATCTATGGCTGCGATGACTGCCTGGCCGTCTGTCCGTGGAACAAGTTCGCGGTGGCCGCGACCGAGATCGGTTATCAGCCCCGCGTCGGTCTGCCGGAACTGGCGGACCTTTCGGCGCTGGATGACGCTGCCTTTCGCGCCCGGTTTTCGGGCAGCCCGATCAAGCGGATCGGCCGCGACCGTTTCGTTCGCAACGTGCTTTATGCCATCGGAAATTCCGGGATGCCGGCGCTGGCGCCATCGGCGGTGGCGCGGTTGCAGGATGCCGATCCGGCGGTTGCAGATGCCGCGCGCTGGGCAGTCGAACGGCTGGGGCAGGCCTGATCCGGTCCGCGGTATCGTGACCTCGCGCCGCGCCGTCTGCGGCCTGAACCTCTGACCCTGCGCGGCTTTTGGCCAAATTGCCTGTCGCCGGTCGGCGCTTGGCGGTCGCGGCGCGTTTTGGGCGTAGGGGGCGACAGGATTCGGTGTTACGCTGCATGCCTGCGCAACCAAGACGGTGGAAACCTGCCATGACCAAGCACGCGATGGATCACACGCCCGCCCGCACGGGAACGCGGGTGAAGCATTTCCTGCGCCTGTCCCGCACTCCGCGCGAGACGTGGCACCGGCCGCACACAAAGTCTGGCGTGACGCGGGTCATCCAGTTTCTGCGTATCGCGCGAGGGCGCGAAACCTGACAGTCAAAGCGACGGCGCTCGGCTGAGCAGGCATGGCTGCGCGGCCGGTCGTGGGCTTGATCAGAGTGACCGACGACCCGGACACCGCAGCATCAGGCCGCAAGATCCTTGGCCGTTTGCTCATCGGTTATCAGGGTTGTTGGACTTAGTGTCTTCAGCGCCGCCCGCAGTGCGATGCGCTTTTCCCTGCCGCCCGAGATCAGCACACGTTCCGCCGTGCGGCGCAGATTGGCGAGGTTGACGGAAATCACCCGCTCGTTCACGTCATGCGCGACGACGACGCCGTTCTCGTCGATGAAGTTGTACAGCACGTCGCCGACCGCGCCCGCGTCAATCAGCGACCGGCGGTCGGATTCGGTGATGTAACCCGTCCGGTAGCTGGTGGTCATCGTCGAAATGCCGCCCACAGACAGCAGCGCCACGTCCAGCTTGTTGGCCATCTCGAAGATGGCGGACAAGCCGCAGCGTTCCAGCAGGGCGTGCTTGGTTTCCGGGCTGTCCACCACGGCGGGTGCGGGGATCAGGTAGCCTTCGGCCTGGAACAGTTCGGCAAACTGCCAGGCGAACTCGGCCGGGTTGCCTCGTCAAAGGCTTCGACCAGCACCCGGGCAAGATCGGCAAAGCCGCGCAGACGGCGGCGGGGCGGGCGGCCATGCCCCGGCAGGTCGATGCGGATCAGCGCATGGTCAGGGCCAAGTGCCCTTTCCAGGGGTGCCCAGCTTTGGCTGTCGGCGGTAAAGCCGTGCAGCAGGACAATCGGGACGCCCCCCCTTCCGCGTGCTGACATGAAGCGGTCCGGCCTGCTGCGACCAGCCCGTCGCACTGGCAGGTCCGGGTTCGGGTTCGGTCCTTGCCTCAAGATGGGCCTTCACATCGGCCTCTTGCACCCGGCCCTTCGGGCCAGTGCCCGGAACCTCTGCCAGATCGGTGCCAGACCGGCGCGCCGCCGCGCGCGCCGCCGGGGTCGCGCGCAGCGCGTCGTCGCGGGCATCATCGGCGACCGGTGCGGTCTCGGCCGGCGCGAGGGCCGCTGCAACGGGACCGGCTGGGGCCGGGGCAACCGCTGCGGCAGGTGCCGGGGTGGCCGCGCTGATCTCTTCTCCCTCGGCATAGATCAGCGCCAGCACCGTTCCGACCGCCACCCTGTCGCCGGGCTGCGCTGTCACCGCATGCAGCCGACCGGAGGCGGGGGCCTCCACCTCCATCGCGGCCTTGTCGGTCTCGATGTCGAAAAGCGCCGCCCCCTTGGCCACCTCGTCGCCGGGGGAGACATGCCAGACCGCCAGCGTGCCATGGGTCATGTCCATGTCGACCTTGGGCAGGATCACTTCCACCGGCATGGCTCAGACCTCGCGGCGGGCGAGGCGGACTGCGGCAGCTAGAATGGTGTCCACCTGCGGGACCGAGGCGCGTTCCAGATCGGGGTTGTAGGGCACCGGGGCATCGGCCGCACCAAGGCGCAGGATCGGCGCATCCAGAAAATCGAAGGCGTCGCTTTCGGCGACCATGGCGCTGATCTCGGCCCCGACGCCAAAGGCCTTCACGCCCTCATAGACCACCATCAGCCGCCCGGTCTTGCGCACCGAGGCCAGGATCGCCTGATGGTCGATGGGCCGGATCGAACGCAGGTCGATCACCTCGGCGCTGATGCCGTCGGCGGCCAGCCTTTCCGCCGCCTCCAGCGCGCGGCGCACCATGACGGAGCCTGCCACGATGGTCACGTCGCTGCCCGCCCGGCGCCACGGCATCAGACCTATCCTGCGCCCGAAACAGCCCGTTGAGCGCAAGGCGCTGATTGGCAAGGCCCAGCTTTGCCAGTTCATCCGATGTCCGCGCCGCCCAGTTCGGAGATCGGCGTGCCCATCACCCGGTCGGGGCCGAACTTGTCCAAAAGATCCAGCGTGACCTGAAACGCGCCGCCATAGACACCGATGTCCACGCCCATCAGGATCACGGCCGGATCCGCCTCCATGTCGGCCACCGCCTCGGCGGCAATCGCTGCGGCCCGGCCTCGTCCAGCACGCCATGCGCGATCAGGTCTGCCTGAAACCGCGCGATGGGATCGCGCGTCATCCAGTCCTCGATCTCTTCCTTGCTGCGATAGCGGTTGCGGTCGGATTTGGAATGGCCGCGCCAGCGATAGGTCAGGTTCTCGACCAGCGAGGGCCGTCCCCGGCCCGCGCCCGCGCAATGGCGATGTGGACCGCTTCGGCGACGGCAGAGAAGTCATTGCCGTCCACGGTGATGCCCGGCATCGCATAGGCCGCGGCACGGTCGGCGATGTTGGCCACTGCGGTCGACCTCGCGGTGGAGGTGGACATGCCGTAACCGTTGTTCTCGCAGACGAAAACCACCGGCAGCTTCCAGACCGAGGCCATGTCCAGGGACTCGTGAAACGCCCCCTCGTTGTTCGCCCCGTCGCCGAAAAAGCAGACGGTGACGTCTGATTTGCCCAGCCGCCTGGCCGACAGCGCCGCGCCCACCGCGATCGGCAACCCGCCACCGACAATGCCGTTGGCCCCGAGATTCCCCGTCTTTACATCCGCGATGTGAATGGACCCGCCGCGCCCGCGGCAATAGCCGGTCTCCTTGCCGAAGAACTCGGCGAACATCCGGCCCACATCCGCGCCCTTGGCGATGCAGTGGCCATGGCCGCGATGCGTCGAGGTGATCTTGTCGTTGTCGGTCAGTTCGATGCAGGTGGCCATGGCGCTGGCCTCCTGCCCGATGGACAGATGCATGGTGCCGTGGATCAGGCCACGGGTGTAGCTGTCCTCGGCGCCCTCCTCGAAGCGGCGGATCAGATACATCCGCTTCAAGGCCGCGCGCAGCCGGTCGGGCGCATAGGTGCGGATGGCAAAGGGGCGGTTGTCGGGCCTGGTCATGGATCACAGGCCCAGCATCTTGTCCTGCCGGGCGCGCAGGGCGGCGATCCTGCTGCCCTCGGGCACCCTGGCGTTGGCCGTGGTGATCAGCGCCCCCTTGGCGATGGGGGCCGTCACCCTGGCCCCGGTCAGAAGCCCGCAGGGGATCGCCACCGCCGCACGCGCCGCGCCCGCCACCACAAAGACACCCGGTGCCACGCCCTTGCCTATGGTATAGTCCACCCGGGCTTCGTTCGAAGACAGAAGGCCCCCGGCGCTGTCCGGCACCAGCACCTTGTTCAGGTCGTCACGCGAACAGGCCGGGCCGTGCATGCCGGGGCGGTCGGGGATCAGGCCGGTGGCATTGGCGATGGCGGCCATTTCCACCATGGTCTTGCAGCCATCAACGAATTCCACCAGCATCCGGGGGTTCATGTGGCGGCGGATCGCCTCGTCGGCGTACTCCGCCGGGGTCGCGTCGATGTTCAGAGGGTTGTTCTTTTGCCCTTGCCCGTGCTGACGATGCGGTGGCCCATCGCGCTGACGAACTCGATCAGTTCCATGCAGGACGAAGGCTCTTCCCCGCGCCGAGGCTGCAGACCACGCCCAGCCGGTCCGCCTCGGACCGCAGGTAAGCGCCGATGGTCACGTCGGCCTCGACGTTCATCATCACCAGATGCTTGCCGCGCTCCATCGCACGCAGTCCGATTTCCGCGCCGATTTCGATGCCGCGCATGTGCGCGACACGGCTGACGATATCGGTGGGCGACTTTGCGGCAGTCGCGCCGGGCCTCTATGTCAGCGCACGATCTCGCGCCCCGCTTCTGACAGTTGCTGTACACGAACCCGCCCTTCCAGCAGCAAAAGCAGGTTCTGGGGTGACTTGCCGGGCCCGAATATCACGGTATCGGCAGGCACGGTGACCACGGCACTCTTGCGCATCAGCACGTCCCTGACCGCAGGCTCAAGGCGGGACAGTCCGTCAAATCGGCTGATCCAATTCTCCGACACTCTTACCCCAGACTCCCGCGATGTTCCCTTGGCCACCTGGACGACATCGGGCGTCTTTGAAACCCGTACCTCTTTCAGCTTGTTGATCCCCAGCGTCCGCATGGCAAAGCTTTCGTAGAACGGTTCCGACACCCCGCGACGCACCTTGTAAAGGAAGTACTTTTCAAACGCGATCTTGGCGGCATGCACCAATTTGCCCGAGGATGACCAGTTGACATTTCGCGGCGGGATCTGGGGTTGCGCCACAAAGGCGATACCCCCGTCGCCGAAATCTGCCGGGAAAAACGCGTTCCACGTTGCTTCGGCATCCGCCACCTCGCCTTTGATCAGCCGGTCGATGTTGTGGACCGTGGCCGTGACCATCGATTCGATCATGAAGCCGGTTTTCGGCACCCCCACCGGGACCGCGGTTTTCCCCATCGGCGGGATTGCGCCTTGCGTGTGCAAAGCGATGTCACGCTTTGCCATCGCCGGGACAAGTTCGACAGCAACCGCCTCACGGTCGCGCCAGCCAGCGCCAACCCAAGGGTTCGACGGCACGAAGTTGAAATGGTCGCCGTTCGTGACGATCGAGATCTGATGCTTTGGCCCAAGCTTTTCCCGCAACTCATAGGCTGCGATCGTGCCTCCCAGTCCGCCACCCAAGACGACGACATGTGCCACGGTGCATGCCTTTCCAGTCATTTGGCGGGGTGTCATCCCTGGTCCCCTGCCTGCCGCGCCGATTTGCGCCTGTGGATCGACGCCATTGCCAACATGCCAGTTACTGGCCTGCCAATTCTTGACATTGCGCAACAGCGGCAAGGAAATCCTCCGGACTTCGGCCCATTCAAACCCGCATCCCGACATTTCGATCGGGTGGCTGCCAAGCTCAACGGCGCGTAGCACGCCTGCGGGCTGTCTTGATCCTGGTCAAGCCGGCGCGGTCCGGCGATGGCTATCCTGCAGGCAGACAGCGCACCGACAAGGTCCACCATGCCACACAGGCCCCATCTTCAAGCACCGACCCGGTTTCTTTTCTTTACCGGCAAAGGCGGGGTCGGGAAAACCTCGCTGAGTTGTGCGACGGCGATTGACCTTGCGGACCGCGGGTTGCTGGTCTTGCTGGTCAGCACCGACCCTGCCTCCAACCTGGACGAGATGCTGGGCGTGGCATTGGCGGATCACCCAAGGCCCTTGACGGGTGTGCCGCGCCTGTCGGCGATGAACATCGCCCCCGAGGCTGCGGCCGAGGCCTACCGCCGCCGCGTGATCGGCCAGATGTCACCTGACGCCACCAGGGACGAAACGAGAACCGTGCGGGAACAGCTTTCTGGGTTCTGCACCACGGAAATCGCGGCCTTTGACGAATTCGCGGGCCTGCTGGCGGGTGATGCGCCGGACTATGACCACATCATCTTTGACACCGCGC
This sequence comes from Rhodobacterales bacterium, assembly GCA_021155205.1. Classification (GTDB taxonomy): domain Bacteria; phylum Pseudomonadota; class Alphaproteobacteria; order Rhodobacterales; family Rhodobacteraceae; genus JAJNPS01. The sequence goes on along the minus strand of JAJNPS010000047.1, from coordinate 72,048 downwards.
CCACCGGCCACACCTTGCGGCTGTTGAGCCTGCCAAAGGCCTGGACCGGGTTTCTGGCGGGGAACGACAGGGGCGTGTCCTGCCTTGGACCGCATTCCGGTCTGAAAATGCAGGAAGACCGCTTTCGCGCGGCCTTGGACTGTCTGGGCGATGCGATGCGCACGACGGTCATTCTGGTCACGCGGGCCGAACGCGGGGCGATCCGTGAGGCGGCGCGAACATCGGATGAACTGGCAAAGCTGGGCCTTGCCAATCAGCGCCTTGCGCTCAACGGGTTCTTTCGGGCGCAGGACAGGTCTGATGCCGTGGCGCTTGCGGTGCAGCGCGAACAGCAGGCAGCACTTGCGGCGATGCAGGGGCTTACCCGCGATGACTATCCATTGCTTGCGTTTGACATGGTCGGGCTGGCAGCGTTTCGGGCTTTGGCAGCGCCGGTTCCGCCCAAGCTGCAGCCCCCTATTTCGCGGTCGGGACCAGATGTCGATCTTCCGGGCATCGCGCGGATGGTCGACGACATTGCGTCAGGCAACCGAGGCCTGATCATGGTGATGGGCAAGGGCGGGGCGGGCAAGACCACCCTTGCCGCCGCGATTGCCGTGGGTCTGGCAGAACGGGGCCATGCCGTCCCTCTGACGACGACGGACCCGGCCGCACATCTGGCCTTTGTCCCGGACGGTTCGGTACCGGGGCTGACGGTTGACCGGATTGATCCGGTTGCGGAAACCCGACGCTATGTCGACAAGATCATGGCGCAGCGCGGGGCCGATCTGGATGCCGCTGGCCAGGCCCTGTTGCGCGAAGACCTCGCCTCACCCTGCACCGAGGAAGTCGCGGTGTTTCACGCCTTTTCCCGCATTGTCGCAGAAGCCCGCAGCGCATTTGTCGTCATGGATACGGCGCCCACCGGCCATACCTTGCTGCTGCTGGATGCCACCGGCGCCTATCATCGCCAGATGACGCGGCACCTTGATCCGGCCATTCCCGGGCATCTGATCACACCGCTGATGCGGCTGCGCGATGCGGCCTACACCAAAGTCATTCTGGTGACGCTGGCAGAAACGACGCCGGTTTCCGAGGCCGGGGCACTGCAGGAGGATCTGCGCCGGGCGGGAATCGAGCCATATTCCCGGGTGATCAACAAGAGCACGGTGAACTCCGGCACGCGCGATCCGCTGCTGCAATCGCGCCTGACCGTTGAACTTGCCCAGATCGCGCGGGTGCGCCGCGATTTTGCCAAGGCGGTCTACTTGTTGGCATTTCAACACACGCCCTCGATAGGGGCCGAGGCCCTGCGCGCGCTGACCCGGCCCGCCGGCATCCGCAACAATCCGGCGTCGGCCACGACCCAAAAGCCGGGTGCCGACGCGCCAGTCGGCAAGGGTGCCTGATCGGCTGTGATCGGCGATCTTCGGCAAGGCCGCTCGAAAATGATCGAGGTCAATGCGGCGTCGGCGGCAAGTCGACTAAGCTGACGCAAATGAGCGAACGGGATGCAACGATCATGGCCAAGGTCCAGAACAAGCGCAGCGCGGCGGTGATGCTGCCTGCGGTGATCCCGGCCCCTGTCAGCAATACCGCCAGCGAGCCGCACGTGTATGGAAACCTGGACCGCGCGGCGCGGGCGGCCCTTGCGCGGGTCACGGGCGGGGTGTCGCCGCATTCCGTGGTCGAGGCCTGGACGGACTGGGCGCTGCACCTGAGCCGCGCGCCCGGCCGCCAGATGGAACTGGCCGAGCGGGCGCAGGCGAACATGGCAAAGCTGGTGGCGAATGCCGCATCGACCGGCACCGGGCGGGCTGTGGATGACCCTTTCCAGCCCAAACCCTACGACCACCGCTTTGCCCATGAGGCCTGGGACAAGCCGCCCTTCAACCTTTGGAAACAGGGGTTTCTGGCGGTGCAGGACTGGTGGGATACCGCGACCGAGGCGATGCCGGGGCAAAGCCGCCGTGATGCCGACCGGGTCCGGTTCCAGATGCGTCAGGCGCTTGATCTGGTCTCGCCATCCAACTTTCCCTGGTCGAATCCGGAAATCATCGCCGAGACCCGCAAGACCAAGGGCCAAAACCTGATCGAAGGGGCCGCGCATTTCACCGAAGATGTGATCCACACCATGACGCAGGCGCACAAGCCCGCGCCCGAGGGCTACCGGATCGGCAAGGATCTGGCCTGCACGCCGGGTCAGGTCGTCTACCGCAACGCCCTCTTCGAGCTGATACAATACACGCCGCAGACCGAGGCGGTTCACCTTGAGCCGGTCCTCTTCATCCCGGCCTGGATCATGAAATACTACATCCTCGATCTGTCGCCGCAGAATTCCATGGTCCGGTATCTGGTGGATCAGGGGTTCACCGTCTTCATGATCTCGTGGCGCAATCCGGGTGCGGCGCAGGCGGAGTGGTCGCTGGAGGACTATCGCAAGTCCGGGGTGATGGCGGCGATTGACGCAGTGAACGCCATCGTTCCGGGCGCGAAGGTCCATGCCAATGGCTATTGCCTTGGCGGCACGCTGCTCGCCATCGCCGCCGCCGTGATGGCGCGGGATGGCGATGACCGGCTGGCCTCGCTGACCCTGATGGCCGCACAGGTGGATTTCGCCGAGGCGGGTGAACTCTTGCTCTTCGTCGACGAAAGCCAGGTTGCCTTTGTCGAGGATCTGATGTGGGCGCAGGGCTATCTGGACCGCCCGCAGATGACGCGGACCTTTGCCTCGATAAGGGCGGAGGATCTGATCTACACCCGTGCGGTCAAGCGCTACTACCTGGGGCAGGACGACCTGCCGACCGACATCGGGGTGTGGAACGGCGATACCACGCGGATGCCCGCGCGGATGCATTCGGAATATCTGCGGGGCCTCTTTCTGGAAAACCGGCTGACGGCGGGCCGGTTTGCCGTCGAGGGCCGGGTCATCGCGCTCAAGGACATTGCGGTGCCGATCTTTGTTGTGGGCACCGAGACCGATCACATCGCGCCGTGGCGGTCGGTCTACAAGACGCAGCTTTTCACCGACAGCGACCTGACCTTCGTCTTGACAAAGGGTGGCCACAATGGCGGCATCCTCAGCGAGCCGGGGCATCAGGGCCGCCATTACCGGATCGCGCACCGCAAGGCGGGCGCGCTTTACACCGGGCCGGACGGGTGGCTGGCAGCGCATGATCCGGTGCCGGGGTCGTGGTGGCCGGAACTGGCGTCATGGCTGGCGCAGCGTTCTGGCGAGATCGGGGCACCGCCACTGACGGGCGCGCCGGGCAAGGGGATGGTGCCCCTTGGCGCCGCACCGGGAACCTACGTGCATCAGGTCTGAGGGTTGACGGAATGCAGGCGGAAGGCTCTCCCGGCACGAACCTGCCGCCCCATGCCCTGGGGTGGTCAGAGGTCGTGGCAGGCCTGCAAAGCTCTGTCGATCAGGGTCTGACGTCAGGCGATGCGACTGCCCGACTCGCGCGGCACGGACCAAACCGGTTGCAGGCGCGCAGGCCGGTAAGTGCGGTGCAGCTTTTCCTCAAGCAGGTGATAAATCCCGTGGTGCTGCTGCTGGCCTCGGCGGTGGCGGTGGCGCTGGTCTTTGACGACAGGATCGAGGCCGTCGCCATCGGCGTTGTCATCGCGATCAACACGGTGATCGGCTTTGTCACCGAACTGCGCGCGACACGGTCGATGGAGGCGCTGCGCCGTCTGGGCACCCTGGCGACGCGTGTCCGGCGCGACGGGCGCGTCATGGTGTTGCCCGCCGAAGACATGGTGCCCGGCGACATTGTGCTTCTGGAGGGCGGCGATGCCGTCACTGCCGACCTGCGGCTGATCGAGGCGTCGGGCCTTTCCGCCGACGAGGCGGTGCTGACCGGCGAATCCGTGCCCATCGACAAGGGCACGGGGCCGGTCGCCCCCGATGCCCAGATCGGTGACCGGGCGTGCATGGCCTTCAAGGGCACCGTGCTGACACGGGGCGGCGGGATCGGCGTCGTCGTGGCGACCGGCCTGCAGACCGAGCTTGGGCAGATATCGGCGCTTGTGGCGCAGGCCTCGGCCGAACACTCGCCGCTGGAACGCCAGTTGCAGCGGCTGAGCGGGCAGCTGATCGGGTTCGTGCTTGCTCTGGTGGCCGTGCTGGCGCTGGTCGGCGTGGCGCAGGGACGCGATCCGGTGCAGATGATCCAGGCAGCAATTGCGCTGGCCGTGGCAGCCATTCCCGAAGGCCTGCCGGTCGTGGCAACCATGGCACTGGCGCGCGGCATGTGGCGGATGGCCCGGCAGAACGCCCTGATCGAGCGGTTGGCGGCGGTGGAGACGTTGGGCGCGACCACGGTCATCTTCACCGACAAGACCGGCACGCTGACGGAGAACCGGATGGAGGTGCGCGAGATAACGGCTCCGGACGGCACGGTTGTCCTCAGCCCGGACGGGGGTGGGTTTCTCGCGGAGGGGCGCGCCGTCACCCCGGACACGGCGCCGTGGCTGGACGACATCCTGACCGCCGCCGTCCTGTGCAACAATGCGGCGCTTGGCGCGGATGGGCAGGGGCACAGCGGCGATCCGTTGGAACAGGCGCTGCTGTTGGTCGGGGCTGTGGGTGGCAAGACGCCCGCTTTGCTGCAAAATGCTCCGAAGCTGCAGGAAATCGCATTCGACAGCACCACCAAGATGATGGCGACGGTTCACGATATGGCGGGCAACCCAGTGATGTGGGTCAAAGGCGCGCCCGAGGCGGTGCTTGCCGCATCGACGGGCATGTTGCGGCGGGGGGCAAGAGTGCGGCTGACGTCCGCCGACCGGGCCGACTGGGCCGCGCGGACCGCCGGGATGGCGGCGCAGGGCATGCGGGTTCTGGCCGTGGCCAAACGGGCAGCGGGCGACACCGAGGCCGGGTATGCCGATCTGACGTTCCTTGGTCTCCTCAGCCTTTATGACCCGCCCCGCGCCGACGTGCGTGATGCCCTCGCACAATGCCGCATTGCGGGCATCCGGGTGATCATGATGACCGGCGACCATACCGGAACCGCCCGAAGCATCGCCGAGGCCGTCGGGCTGACCGAAGCCGACCCAAAGGTGATCGAGGGCAGCGCGGTGCGGCCCCTTGCCGAACTTGACGACAAAGCCGCAGACACCCTGCGCGCCGCCGACATCTTTGCCCGCGTCACCCCGGCGCAGAAGCTTGACCTGATCGCGCTCCACCAGCGCGCCGGTGAAATCGTCGCGATGACCGGGGACGGGGTGAACGACGCCCCGGCACTGAAGCAGGCCGATATCGGCATCGCCATGGGCCAGCGCGGCACACAAGTCGCGCGCGAGGCGGCGGACATGGTGCTGCGCGACGATGCCTTCGTGTCCATCGTGGCCACGATCCGCGAGGGCAGGGCGATCTTTCGCAACATCCAGAAATCCGTGGTGTACCTCGTGTCGGGCAACCTGAGCGAGGTGCTGATCGTCGGCTTTGCGATCCTGCTGGGTCTGCCCTTGCCGCTGTTGCCGTTGCAGATCCTGTTCCTTAACCTGGTGACCGATGTGTTTCCGGCCTTTGCGCTGGGGGTCGGCGTAGGCCATGACGGCATCCTTGAACGCCCGCCCCGCGACCCGACCAAGCCGATGGTGACCCGCCGCCTGTGGATCGCCGTCGCCCTGCACGGCCTTGCCATCAGCGGGGCGACACTGGCCGCGCTGATCATCGCGCGCGACGTGCTGGGGCTGGAGGGGACAGAGGCGGTAACCGTGTCATTCCTGACTTTGGCGCTGGCGCAGCTTTGGCATGTCTTCAACATGCGTGACCCGCAGTCGCCCCTTTTCGTGAACGAAGTGACGCGCAATCCGTTCGTCTGGGGGGCCCTCGCGCTCAGCATGGCGATTGTCGCCGCGGTGCTTGCACTGCCGGTGACCGCCGATGTGCTGGGGCTTGCGATGCCGGTTCCGCGGGCCTGGGGGCTGATCCTTGGGATGAGTCTGGTGCCGCTGGTGGCGGGTCAGCTCGGCCTGGTGGTCACCCGCCATGTACTGTCGCAGGACGTTGGCAACGGGGATCGCGCGGCAACTGGCCGATGATCCGCCGTTGTCAGATTTCAGCCAAGCCGATCACGTAGTTCTGTCCGTAGGCGTCGGCGCATTTCGGGCACGTCGTGTAGAACAGGAACACGCGCTTTGCCTCGTGCCCCGCGGCCTTTGCTTCGGCCTCCATTTCACCAATCCAGTCCTTTGCCTTTGAGTATGGGCCCTCGAAGACGCGCGTGATGAAATCGCCGGTCAGGGTCGTCATCTCTTCGCCCTCGACGGCGCCGGTGACGGCGAAAAGATGCTCGCCGGACCAGGATGACAGGTCTCGGCTGAGGACGATTGCCTGCGCCGGATCAAGGGCCGCTGCATCCTCGATATGCTCCTGAACACGCGCGAATACGCTCCCCATGTTCAACGGCACATGCATGGCACTTCTGGTGACGGCGCGGACAAACGGCTTGTCCTTGAAATGCAGGGTCTGGTGATCCCAGCCCGCCGGGTCGAACTTTGGGCAGCAGCCGGTGAAGTTGTGGCTGGTGTCGATCGTCGGGACGGTATTGGTTTCCATTACGGGGCCCATTCACGGTTGCGGTGCGGGCCGACGCGACGTCGAGCGCGACCCGCGCCGTGTGCAGGTGTTACCTGATCTCGATCCGGCGGCTCTCGGCGGTGGCGGTCTTCGGTTTCTCGATCCGAAGCTTCAGCACGCCATTCGCGAAACTGGCCTCCACCTTGCCGTCTTCGGGCGTGAAGCCCAAAGGCACGTGGCGCCGGAAACTGCCATAAGTACGTTCGACCAGATGCCAGTCCTTGTCCTTGTCGTCGCGTTCGCTGCTCTTTTCGCCCTTGATGATGAGCGTGTCGTTGGCGACCGTCACCTCAAGGTTGTCTTTCGTCACCCCGGGGATGTCGGCGCTGACTTCGACGGCGTCGTCGGTTTCGGCGATGTCTATTGCGGGCAGCACGGCCATGTCGCGGGCGCCGCCGCCGTTGAACCGGTCAAAGAGACTGTTCATCTCGGTCTGGAACGAGCGCAGGAATGGCCAGCCGATGACGTCGCTGCGGGGGTCGATGAGGTGTTTCTTCGACATGTCGGGTCTCTCCTTGATGGGGTTCGGGAATGCGGTCATTCCCATGCGGGCATGATAGCCGGTCCGGCCGTCCGACGGATTGATCGCCGTCAATCTGCGGTGCCCTTTCGGTCAACGCAGATTGGCCAGTGCGGCGGGATGGCGGATCGTCAGCCGATGCGGGTCGGTCATCTCGATCACCCCGGCCTGGCGCAGGTCAGTGAAGGAGCGGCTGACGGTTTCGACCGCGACACCCAGGAAGTCGGCGATGTCATAGCGGCTCATCGGGATGTCGACGCTGACCTGTCCATCGCGCCAGTTGCCCGCGCGCTCGATCAGATATTGCACGAACGCCTCGACCTTGGCAGAGGCCGACCTGCGTCCCAGCATGACCAGCTGATCCTGAGCGCGACCGATTTCCTGCATTGCGGCCGCCCACAGACGGGGTTGCAATTCGGGGCTGCGATCGGCCAGGGTTCTCGCATCAGCATGATGGACGATGGCACGGCCGTCGGTGATTGCGGTACAGTCGTCGCGGTGGATGCCATCGGGCGCAAAGCCGACGATGTCGCCCGGAAAGTGGAACCCGATCACCTGCCGCTCGCCGGATTCAAGGGTGCGCGTCTGACGCAATATCCCGGCGCGGAGTTCGAAAAGATGGCTGGCCGCATCGCCCTGATGAAACAGCCGCTGACCGGCCCGGATCAGTCGCTCCACCGGTTTTCCCGCCTGCGGGACGCCAGGGATTCGGCTCCGCGCAGATTGCGGCCCCGATGCAGACGCCGTGTCGAGAACGCGGATGTGATGTGTCATGGCAGCCCCCTCACGTGCGAATGGGGATCGTCATAGGGGGCTTCAGTATGGCGGGTTCGCGAGCCCGTGTAACGTTTTGTATTTTTGTGTAAGGATCGGTCGGGTGCGCCTGTGCATGTGCCTGTCCCTTCGCCAAATTGGAGCCTGCGTTGGCCATGCAGAACATTCTTGTGGTGGACGATGACCCCAAGATGCGTACGCTCTTGCGCCGTTGCCTTGAGGGCGAGGGCTTCGCGATCCACGAGGCGAGTTCCGAATCCGAGGTCGTGGCCGCCCTTTCGGCACTGACGATCGCGCTGATCGCGCTGGACCTGAACCTTGGCGCAGAAAGCGGTCTGGCCATCGCGCGCCATGTCCGGGAGGTGTCGAAGGTGCCGATCATCATGATCACGGCCAAGACCGACGTGATCGACCGCGTGGTCGGGCTGGAGCTTGGGGCCGACGACTACATTACCAAGCCGTTTCACCCGCGCGAGCTGGTGGCGCGGGTCAGGGCCGTGCTGCGCCGGGCGGCTCGCGGGACAGATGCGGTTCCCGACCGCCCCGACCATGCGCCGGAGGGCAGTCCCCTCATGTTCGACGGGCTGAAGGTCTATCCCGACCGGCACGAGCTTTACGACCGGCAGGGGGCGCTGGTCGATCTCACCAGCGGGGACTTCCTGCTGCTGCAGGTCTTCCTGGATCACCCCAAGCGGATCTTGTCGCGCGAGCGGATCATGGACCTCTTGCATGGCACGGCATGGGCCCCTTTCGACCGCACCATCGACAACCAGGTGGCCCGCCTGCGCCGCAAGATCGAACGCGATACGGCACGGCCCCTCTTGATCAAGACGGTACGCGGCGTGGGCTACATGTTCGCGGCCGACCTTGAGCGTGGCTAGGGCCTGTCGATCATCCGGCGCAGCGCGGCGGCAAGCTCTGCTTGCGCAAAGGGTTTGCGCAAAAGCGGAAATCTGGTTTGTTCCGGCTGGTCCACCAGTTGCTCGGCGTAGCCCGAGGTCAGAAGTACCGGCAGGTCCGGCATTGCCGCCCGCAGATGCAGGGCAAGCGCGTGGCCGTTCATTGCGCCGGGCATGACCACGTCCGAAAAGACCAGCGCCGGGCGCGGGCCGCCGGCAAGCACCCGCAACGCTGCCCCGGCGCTCTCTGCGGCGATGGCGCGGTACCCAAGTGCGGTGATCCGCGACACGGTCAGACGACGCAACGCGTCGTCATCCTCGACCACCAGGATCGTCTGGCCCGCCCCTTTCAGCAGATCGGGATTCTCCGGCCTGACATCCGCAGCCGTCACCGGATCGGCGACAGGGAAAAACAGGCTGACGGTGGTGCCGCCGCCGGGTTGGCTTTCGATTGTTGCCTGGCCGTTTGACTGGCGCATGAAGCCGTAGACCATCGACAGCCCAAGGCCGGTTCCCCTGGCTTCGGTCTTGGTTGTGAAGAACGGCTCGAACGCGTGCTGCACGGTGTCACGGTCCATACCGGTGCCGGTGTCGCAGACGCAGATGCGAAGGTAGACCCCGGGATCAAGGCCGATCTCTTCGGCCATGAACGGATCGTCGATGCGCAGGCTGGCAGTCTCGAAGACCACGGTCCCGCCTTCGGGCATCGCGTCCTGGGCGTTGACCGCCAGGTTCAGAAGCGCGGTCTGCAGCTGCACCGGATCGGCGATGATTGCGGGCAGGTCGGCCCCCAGCGCCAGCCGAAGCTGCACCCTCTTGCCGATCGTCCGGCGCAGAAGCTGCACCGTGCGCCGCACGGCGGCGTTCGGCTCGATCCGTTCCGGAGCCAAATTGCTGCGTCGGCCAAAAGCCAGAAGCCGCGCGGTAAGCTCTGCCCCCAGTTCCACCGCGCCGAGCGCATCCTGCAGCAACTCGCCCTGCGCCCGATCCTTGATGGCGGCCTGCAAGAGTTCGAGGTTGCCCATGGCGATCGTCAGCAGATTGTTGAAATCATGGGCGAAAACCCCCGTCAGCTTGGCGATTTCTTCCAGCCTGCGTGCCTGTGCCAGATCCTGCTCGCGCTTTTTTCGCAAGGTCAGGTCATGCATGATGGCGACAAAGATCGGCTCGCCCCGCAGCGACGCGGTGCCAAGCGACACCATAAGCGGAATGCGCGTGCCGTCGGACCGCAGGCCCACAACCTCACGCCCTATGCCGATCACACTGGACCTGCCGGTTTCCAGATACCGCTGCATGTAGCCGTCATGCAGGCCGTGGTCCGGTTCGGGCATCAGCATGTTGATGCTGTGGCCGACCATCGCGGCGGCGCTGTGGCCGAACATCCTGACCGTCGTGGGGATCACGCGCAGGATCATGCCCCTGGCATCAGCCACCACGATCGCATCGCTGATCGTCGCGTCAAGAAGCGCCTTCAAGAGCGTCGCATCGTCTTCTTCGTGTTTGTCGACGGTCATGTCATTAGGTCCGCCTCACCAGCTATCCGCGAGATAGTTGCCAGTCTCTTGGTGAAAAGCAATCATCGGTCCCGCGCCGTCCCCTGGTTGCCCCGGATGCCGCCAAGCGCTGCCATCACCCCGATAGAAGAGACAAGGTCCGTCAGGCTGATCACGCCGACGAGCTGCCCCTGATCAGCCACCAGGAACTTGCGCCGCCCGGTCCTGGCGATGCGGTCCAGAAGGGCATCGGCCGTCACGTCCTGCTGGACGCTGTTGTCGGGGCTTAGCGGTTCGAAAATGTCGGCGGCATGGGTATCGGCCCAGTTCTCGCGGGTGATGGTGGTCAGCATTCCGCTATCGACATAGCCCAGCAGATGGTCACCCTCGACCACAGGCACAAAGCTGCGGGCATGAGCCAGCATGACATTGTCGACGACATCGGCAAGGGTCGCCTCGGGCGGGGTCGTCACCGGGGCGCGGGTCATCAGATCGCGGACCGTGCGCCCTTTCAGCGCCGTGTGCATCATGAGTTGCGCGTAGGTGGTCTGGGCGGCCAGCAGAAGATAGATGCCGATCAGCGCAAACCAGAATCCGCCAGCCCCGGCCGGGCTGAAGAGCGACAGGATGCCAAGGGCAACCAGCGCATAGGCGAACATCGCCGCCACCCGCACAGCGATACGCGTGGCCTCGACCAGATCGCCGCTGCGCGCCCAGAGCGTGGCCCGCAGCACCCTGCCGCCATCCATCGGAAAGGCGGGCAAAAGGTTGAAAACCGCCAGCACCAGATTGATCCCCGCCAGATAGCCAAGCAGGGCGCGCAGTGCCGGTGACAGGTCTGCCGCCCTGTCCATCTGCATCGCAACCCAGAGCAGCGCTGCAAGCACCAGACTCGCCACCGGCCCGGCCAGCGCAATCAGCACCTCGGACCGGGCGCTGGCCGGTTCCTCGTCAAGCTCTGCCACCCCACCGAAGATGAACAGCGTGATGCTACCGACACGCAGACCAAAGCGCCGCGCCACGAGGGAATGCGCCAACTCGTGCAGGATCAGCGAGGCGAAAAAGCCCAGCATGGCGGCGACCGACAGGACGACCGCATCGGCCTGCCCCAGCCCCGCCACCTCTTGCGGAAAATAGCCGGACGACAGGGTCCAGACCAGAAGTGCCGCGATGATCAGCCAACTTGCGTCGACCTTGACCTGAAAGCCGAGGATTTCAAAGGCACGGACTGGGTTTCCGAACATGGCACCTTTTCGGCAGAGCCGCCTCCTCCTCTGCCCTCGCGCAGCGACCACTGCCGTCGGGGTACGGCAAAGACCGCGCCATTGAACCAAACGGGCGCGGCGCGGCGTTGATCTTCATCAATCCGGCTGGGGGTGCGGTCCGATTATGTGAGACAGTGGGCGCAGTTCACACGACGGAGGGGACGATGACCCAAAGACAAAGGAAAACCGATGCGCAGGCCAGTGCCGGGCCTGCTGCAGCTTTCGGGGTGGATGTGCCGCTGATGGTCGGCACGGCGGCGATGCAGGCCTGGATGCAGATCGGCGCCGAAGCTGTCCGGTTCGTGGCAAGCCGTCTGCAGCAGGACCTGAAAACCCAGAAGGCAATGATGGCCTGTACCAGCCTGGAAGAGATGCAGGCGCTGCAGGCCGAATTCTTCAGGACCGCGCAGGACCAGTATGCCGCCGAAGCGCGGCGGATGATGGAAATGGCGGGTAAGGCCGCAACAGCGGGCGTGACCCCGGCAGCGCACTCCGGGCAGAGAAAGTATGACGACGTGCCGCTCTGACCGCTGTCGCGCACCGACATCTTTTCGTCCGCCAGTTGCGTTCGGTCAAAAGGACCGCGTCCGAACCGGTCAGACTTGGGCCGCGCACCGCCAAAGGGCGCGCGATTCTCCAGACAGAGGATATGATGATGGATGACATGACACTCAGACAGAACGTGGTGGACGAACTGGACTTCGAACCCAGCATCGACGCTACCGACATCGGCGTGGCCGTCAAGGACGGCACCGTCACCCTGACCGGACATGTGCGGACCTACGCGCAGCGCGTGAAGGCCGAAGAGATCGTCCGCCGGGTCAACGGCGTGCGCGCCATTGCCGAAGAGATCGAGGTGCGCCCGATGGGCACGCACGTCACCGCGGATGACGAGATCGCCAAGCGCGTCGTGCAGCGGCTGGACTGGAACACCTCGATCCCTGCGGGCAATGTAAAGGCCAAGGTCGAAAAGGGCTGGGTCACGCTGACGGGCCGCGTCGAATGGCAGTATCAAAGAGAGCTTGCCGCCGATGAGATCCGCTATCTGACCGGCGTCACCGGTGTCACCAATCAGATCGAGATCAAGCAGCCGGTCAGCCAGACCGATGTCCAGAAACGCATCGAAGAGGCGCTGAAGCGCGATGCCGAGGTCGAAGCCAGGGCGATCCAGGTCAGGGTCACGAACAGTCGGGTGACGTTGGAAGGAAAGGTCCGGACCTGGGCAGAACGGCAGGCGGCCGAGCGGGCGGCATGGTCCACGCGCGGTGTGGCCAACGTGGTCGACAACATCGCGGTCACGGGGCGCTAGCCTGTGAAGTCTCAGGAGGTTGTTCACCCGGAACGGGGTTAGGCTGCAATCGCCAAACTCCAGCCGAGGACCCGCAAGGATGAACAACCCACATCATGGTGCCCGTCTCACCGTTCACAGTCGAGAGCAGATCGTTGCCCGCGTCGTGTCAGGCCAGAGTGCTGCGGAGGTTGCCTTGGCCTTTGCGGTATCGGTCCGCACGGTGCGCAAGTGGCTCGCCCGGTTCCGCGCGGGCGGGGGTGCTGCGCTTTCAAACCACGCAAGCGCGCCCGCCCGCGTCGCGGGGTGGCTGGCTGAGGCGACAGTGGCGCTGATCGTGCATCTGCGGCGGAGCCTGCGGATGACCGGGGCGTCGATTGCGGCCAAGCTCGGCCTCGCGCGCTCGACCGTGTCGCGCTGGATCGGGCGCGCGGGGCTGGGGCGGCTTGCGCTGATCAACCCGCCCGAGCCGGTGCGCCGCTATCAGCGCGAGCGGCCGGGCGAGCTGATCCACCTTGATATCAAGAAGCTGGGTCGCTTCGACCAGCCCGGCCACCGTGTCACCGGCACACGGGTCGGGTGCCGCAATCGGGGTGCGGGATGGGACTTCGTCCATGTCGCCGTCGATGATGCAACCCGGCTGGCACCATGTCGAGGTGACCCTAAACTTATAAGAAAGAGTGACACAAGGCGAGACAAAAGAGGTCCAGTTGAGGCAGTTAAATTGTTGAATCATTGAACATAAGATGCTGCATGGGACGGCATGAAATCGGCTGCAAACTCACTTCGCTGCCTATTCTGGGCACCAATTTCAGGAGAAAAGTCGTGTAGCCTTAGCGGGTTATGCGACTTTACTATTTTACGATCCCCCCTTGTATACCCCTATCGGCGAGTGAGTAGGCTTACGTGCCATTCATCAGCCGACCTGCGAGCGGCATTGTTGCATAACCCTGACCGGATAGGACTCACATCGCGAATCCATGCAGCTAGACGGGGTGCATAAGAAAGCCATCGCCTGCCTTCTGACATCGAATTATCAGACCATGTGATAGCACACAATTCTCGACAATCTCGGCAGCCACAAGGGAAAGGCAGCGCGCGCCGCGATCCGCAAGGTCGGCGCACACATGATCTTTCTGCCACCCTGCTCGTCCGACCTCAATCCGATCGAGCAGTTCTTCGCCAAGACAAAGCACCGCCTCCGAGAGGCCGCCACGAGAACCCAGGACGCCTTGCTGGAAGCCATCGGTCACATCCTCGAAAGCTTCACACCAAGCGAATCCGCCAACTACCTCGCAAATTCAGGATATGCTTCAATCTGATCCGATCAGGCTCTAGTTGAACAGCCGTCCGAATACCTTGAGCATGGCCTGTGGAACCTCGCCGAACGTGTATCCCGACGGGCGTTGCGTCAGCGCCACCACGATCAGGATGATCGACACCATCAGCAGTATTGCCCCCACGCGGGGCGGTCGCCCCTCGGTCCAGGCATTCAAAAGTGACGGCAAGGTCAAGAGACCAAGGATGATCCCGATCGTCAGGTAAAGATCAGTATCCACGCACGCATCCCTCCGCGAACCGTCACAAAAAGTTTACTCGGGCTCGACGCGTGAAATCAACCTTTCGTCGCAAGGTGCGACACGCAAAATGTTGGTCGTGCCTTTTACGTTGAAAGGCACGCCGGCAGTGACCACGATCTGATCCTCTTCGCTGGCAAAGCCGTGGTCGCGCGCGGCACGGATCGCGGCAATGACTGCACCCTTGAACCGGTCCTGAGGTTCTGTGATCACGCAATAGGCCCCCCAGGTCAGCGCCATGCGCCGCGCCGATGACATCAGCGGCGTCAGCGCGATGATCGGGACGCGCGGGCGTTCGCGCGCGACCAGGCTGGCGGTCGTTCCGGTCTGGCTGAAACAGCAGATCGCCTTGATGTTGGTCGCCTCGGCAATTTCGCGCGCGGCGGCCACGATGCCATCGGCGATGGTCTCGCGCCGGATCACGCGGCTGGCCTCGATGATCGACTGATAGGTCGGATCCTTTTCGACCGACATCGCGACGTTGTGCATCGTCGTCACGGCCTCGACCGGATACTTGCCCGCCGCCGATTCCGCAGACAGCATCACCGCGTCCGCGCCCTCGTAGATCGCTGTGGCAACGTCGCTGACCTCGGCCCGCGTCGGGACCGGGCTTTCGATCATCGATTCCAGCATCTGCGTCGCCACGATCACCGGCTTGGCTGCCGCGCGCGCGCCACGGACAAGGCGTTTCTGGATCGGCGGCACCGAATAGACCGGAAGTTCCACGCCCAGATCGCCGCGCGCGACCATGATCCCGTCCGAAACCTGAAGGATCGCGTCATAGGCCTTTACCGCGGCCGGTTTTTCGATCTTGGACAGGATCGCCGCCCGCCCCTTGGCCAGATGCCGCGCTTCGGTGACGTCCTCGGGACGCTGCACGAACGACAGCGCAAGCCAGTCGACACCCAGTTCGCAGGCAAATTCCAGATCTACCCGGTCCTTTTCGGACAGTGCTGCCACCGGCAACACCACGTCCGGCACGTTGACGCCCTTGCGGTTGGAAATCGTGCCGCCGATCTGCACCGTGCAATTGGCGAAATCCTTGCCGCAATCATCGACCAGAAGGCGGATCTTGCCGTCGTTGATCAACAGCGATGCGCGCGGTTCAAGCGCGACGAAAATCTCGGGATGGGGCAGGTTTACGCGGGTGGCGTCGCCGGGCTTGGGAGACAGGTCCAGACGGAACCTGGCCCCTTCGACCAGTTCTTCAGACGGGTTGGCAAACACGCCGACACGCAGTTTGGGTCCCTGAAGATCAGCAAGTATGCCGATCGGCCGCCCGGTATCTGCCTCGACCTTTCGGATGATTTCGTGACGCTTGCGGATGTCGTCATGGGTGCCATGGCTCATGTTCAGCCGGAACACATCCGCGCCGGCGTCGTGCAGTGCGCGGATCATCTCGTAGCTGCTGGAGGCAGGGCCAAGGGTCGCCACGATCTTTACATTCCGAAGGCGTTTCATGCGGGGTTCCTTCTTGCAACTTTGCATCGCGTGGCCGAGGGCGTTATGGCGCAATTGAACTGGCGGGGCAACCGCGCCGTTTGCGCTAACCTGTCCGGTACGGTTGTATCACGGGATAGACGCCACCGGCGACGAAGGGTAGTCGGGTGGCAGGCAGAGTCGCGAGGATCGGATTGGCATTTGTCATCGTCGGCGAAGATCGTCCGGGCCGGTGGGTGATCAGCTGCGATCACGCGTCGAACATCGTGCCACCCTGGGTCAATGGTGGCGATCTTGGCATCTCGCCGCAGGACATGGCGCGCCATATCGCCTTGGACGTGGGTGCTGCGGGCCTTGCACTGGCGCTGGGCGAGGCGCTCGACAGTCCGGTGATCCTGTCGCGGTTCAGTCGGCTGGTCGTCGATCCCAACCGGGGGCAGGACGACCCGACTCTGGTGATGCGCCTGTATGACGGCACCATCATTCCGGGCAATCGCCACATCACCGCGGATGAGATCCGGGCGCGGACGGAGCGGCTCTATCATCCCTACCACGCAGCGCTTGAAGGGCTGATGACGCGGCGCGAGGACACCGTTCTGCTTGCCGTGCATTCGTTCACGCCCAGTCTCAACGGACGCGCGCCACGGCCCTGGCACGTGGGTGTGCTTTACAGCCGTCTGGGGCCTGCGCTGTCGCTGGCGCTGCTGCGCGCCCTGTCGCGGGACGCTGACCTTTGCGTTGGGGACAACGAACCCTATGCCGGGCATCTTCCGGGCGATTCCGTCGACCAGCACGCCTTGCGGACGGGGCGCCTGAACGCGTTGATCGAGGTCAGGAATGACCTGATCGGTGACGAACGCGCCCAGAAAGCCTGGGCCGCGCGGCTGGTGCCGCATCTTTGGGACGCGCTCTCGGAGGCCGAAACCGCCTGAAATCAAATCGCGGTCTTGCGCATCTCGTCAAGGTACAGCTCACGCAGGCGCTTGGCCACCGGGCCGGGTTTGCCGTTGCCGATGTCGGTTCCGTCAATCTGGACCACCGGCATCACGAAAATCGACGCGGCGGTCGAAAACGCCTCATCCGCCGCTTGCGCCTCGGACACGGTAAAGGGGCGCTCCTCCACCTCGAACTGCGCCTCGGCGGCGAACCGCAGGACCGTCGCGCGGGTGATGCCGTGCAGGATGTCAGTCGACAGATGGCGGGTGATGATCCTGTTGCCCTGGACGATATAGGCGTTGTTCGAGGTGCCTTCGGTGATGCCGCCATCGTCGGCCACGAACCAGCTGTCATCGCAGCCGGCCTTTTTGGCCATCATCTTGCCCATCGAGGGGTACAAAAGCTGCGTCGTCTTGATATCGACCCGCCCCCAGCGCAGGTCGGGAATGCTGATCACCTTGAACCCAACTTGCGCGGCGGTCGCGTCGGCCAGGTTCGGCACGTTCTGGGTGAACGCCACGATGGTCGGTGGCAGCGACGCATCGGGGAACACGAAGGACCTGTCGCCGGGATTGCCGCGCGTGATCTGCAGATAGATCATGCCCTGATCGATGCCGTTCAGCCGCACCAGTTCGCGGAACATGTCGGCCAGTTCGTCCGTGGTGATCGGGCTGGCCATGTCCAGCGCATCCAGCGACCGCTGCAGCCGCGCACCATGTCCCGCAAAGTCGATCAGCTTGCCGTCAAGCACCGACGTCACCTCATAGACCCCGTCCGCCATCAGGAACCCGCGGTCAAAGATCGACACGGTGGCCTGATCCTCGGGCAGATACTGGCCGTTCACATAGACGGTGCGGGTCATGGTCATCCCCATAGCTGTGGCGTGGGCGGGTGTATGCCTTCATTGTCGAAGGTCAGCGCATTGTCGCGGTCTTCGGCCAGAAGCAGCGGGCCGTCAAGGTCCACAAACGTGGCGCCGACGGTCAGCAGCGTCGCCGGGGCCATACCAAGGCTGGTCCCGACCATGCAGCCGACCATCACGCCAAAGCCCATCGCCAAGGCTTCGGTGCGCAAGGCCAGTGCCTCGGTCAGCCCGCCAGCCTTGTCCAGCTTGATGTTCACAAGGTCGTACTTGCCGCGCAGACCGGCAAGGCCGGCGCGGTCATGGCAGGATTCGTCGGCACAGACGGGCAGGGGCCGGGCGATTTCGGA
The DNA here is from genome assembly GCA_021155205.1 of Rhodobacterales bacterium. Taxonomy (GTDB): domain Bacteria; phylum Pseudomonadota; class Alphaproteobacteria; order Rhodobacterales; family Rhodobacteraceae; genus JAJNPS01. The sequence continues at coordinate 54,073 of JAJNPS010000047.1, read as the reverse complement.
CAGCATGTCATCCGCCGCGGCAGGCAGGGGCTGCTCCACCATCGCGACGCCCAAGCGGATCAGGTGCGGGGCAAGGTCGGCATAGATTTCCGGCGTCCAGCCCTCGTTGGCATCGACGATGATGGTGGATCGTGGTGCACCGGCACGAACCGCCTCCAGCCTCGGCATGTCGTCAGGGGTGCCCAGCTTGATCTTCAGCAGCGGGCGATGGGCATTGGTGGCGGCATCGGCGCGCATCTGGTCAGGCGGGGCGAGCGACAATGTAAAGGCAGTCATGGCGGGCATGGGTCGGGGCACATTCGCGAGCACCCAGGCCCGTTGCCCAGATGCTTTGGCCTTCAGGTCCCACAGCGCACAGTCAATCGCGTTTCGCGCCGCCCCCGGCGGAAGGATGACTTGCAGTTCGGCGCGCGTGGTGGTGTCCGGCATGCACGCGATCTGGGACAGCACAGACTCCACCGTCTCGCCATACCTTGCATAGGGCACACATTCCCCGCGCCCGTTGTGTCCGCCGCGCGAAATCCCGACCGTCACCACATGCGCATGCGTTTTGGACCCACGCGCGATGGTAAAGGCCTGCGCCAGACGGAATGTCTCGGCCCTTGCGGTGATCATCGGGCGCGCCTTCGGCTTGCAGATCATTCTCCAAGAACCTATCGGAAAAGAACCTGATCAGCGCAACCCCGATCCCCGAGGTCCAGATGTCCTTTCGCCCCCAGCCCGCCCCACCGGCCCGCCCGAACCGTTGTCAATTGTTCGGCCCCGGATCGCGCCCGGCGCTGTTTGAAAAGATGGCGGCTTCGGCTGCGGACGTCATCAACATCGACCTGGAGGATTCGGTCGCCCCGTCCGACAAGGCCACCGCCCGCGCAAACGTGATCGCCGCCATTCGTGATGTGGATTGGGGGACCAAAACCCTTTCGGTGCGGATCAACGGGCTCGACACGCCATGGTGGTATCGCGACGTTGTCGATCTGCTGGAACAGGGCAGCGAACGGCTTGACCTGATCATGATCCCCAAGGTTGGCAGCGCCGCCGACGTCTATGCGGTCGATGCGCTGGTCACGGCAATTGAACGCGCGATGGGGCGCACGAAACCGGTGGGTTTCGAGGTCATCATCGAATCCGCCGCCGGAATCACTCATGTCGAGGAGATCGCCGCCTCCAGTCCGCGTTTGCAGGCGATGAGCCTTGGGGCTGCGGACTTTGCCGCCAGCATGGGCATGCAAACGACGGGCATCGGGGGAACACAGGAAAACTACTACATGCTGCGGGACGGCACCCGCCACTGGCCCGACCCGTGGCACTGGGCGACAGCAGCCATCGTTGCGGCCTGCCGGACGCATGGCATCCTGCCGGTCGACGGCCCCTTCGGCGATTTCGCCGATGACGAAGGCTTTCGCGCCCAGGCCCGGCGCGTGGCGACGCTTGGCATGGTCGGCAAATGGGCGATCCACCCCAGTCAGGTGGCGCTGGCCAACGAGGTCTTTACCCCCAGCGACGCGGCGGTCGCCGAGGCGCGCGAAATCCTGGCCGCCATGGCCGATGCCAAGGCGAGGGGAGAGGGCGCGACGGTCTACAAGGGCCGCCTTGTGGACATCGCCTCGATCAAGCAGGCCGAGGTCATCGTGCGCCAGTCCGAGTTGACCAAAAGGTAAAATAGCAATTGTTGACAGGCCGCCAGAATCAGGGGCAGTCTCCGGCGACCAACGGCCACTAATCAGGCAGTTTGCAAAGAATACCCGCGCTGTACACAAGGGACGGGAGGCCCCGTGCAGCACCCAGGGGAGGATGCACGCCCCGTAGCGAAAGCTGCGGGGCGCTGCTGTTTCAAAAGGCAGCCGCCCCTGCTCCGGGCAAGGGCTGCCGTGGTCAGTCCTCGCCCATGACCAGCCCTTCGATGTCATGTTTCTGCACGACGGGAACCAGCGTTTCCACCACGCGGCACACCAGATGTTCGCGCACCTGTGCGGGCAAAGCATCATGGTAGTCTTGCGTCACCATCAGATCGTGCAGCGCCTCATGCCCCGCTCCCGGCGCATCGACACCAAGGACCAGCACCGGCCGCGCAATCGGCGACGGATGCGCCGTGCCACGATGCACCGTCAGTGCCGACCGGCACGAGATGTCGCCCATCTGCGGGTATTTCTTGACCCCCCTCTCGGCAAAGCGGTCCCAAATTCCGCGGTCAGGAAACATTTCATGCTTCCAGTCGCGGCCATCGTCATACTGCGTTCCGGGGGCCACTTCGAACGGGCCCATGTCCGGGGTCACGTCAACGCCGGTCAGATTGAACGCCAGCGAGGTAATCTTGCGGTCCCGCCAGGTATCGACCGGCGACGGGAAATCGCGGTGCCAGGGCTGGTTCTTGGCCCCTTGGAAGGGCGTGTCAAAGCCGATCTCCACGATCCGGTAGTCCGGCCCGAGAATTGACCGGCACATAGCATCCACCCAGGGATGGGTCGTCAGTTCCACGAACCCGCCAAACTCCTCCGGGTGGATTTCCACGTACCAGCGCCGGGGTCCCCTGCCGACCGCACCGCCAGGCCGCTGGATCGCCTGCCAGAATGCTGCCATCATGTCTTCGCGCATCGCTTCGGCAAAGTCGCGGCTGAAGGCACCCTTGCGCCCGACAATGCCTTCGCGGTTCAGCATTGCCACATCGTCTGCAACATCGGTGGTGACCGGAGCCAGCGAAACATCTTGCAGTGTCATCTTGGCTCTCCATCGGGGATCATTGCAATCATCAGTCAATGGAGGCCGGGACGCAACGGGTTCCAAGCCACCTGTGCCGGTAAAACCGGCTCATCGCTGCCACATCGGCCAGCGCGTCCAGCGACAGGCCTCCATCCGGGCAGCGCAAATCTTGCGGACTTATCGCAACGCTTCGGCGATCATTGCGCTGGTCAGCACCGACTGGCGCGCCATGAAATCCTGAAGATCCGCGAACATCGTCCGGTTTCGCAAGACAAACGCCATGGCAGGCCTGATCTCGTCATGGCGCAGGCAGATCGGGATGGGCAGTCCCGTCCACTCGATGAACGCCTCGATCTTGTGGCTGTTGGATGGGGTCGCCACGAACGGGCATCCTGCCAGGGCGGCTGCATAGACTCCGTGGTGCTGGCCCGTCAGGTAAATCTCGGCGTTGCGCAAGGTGGCGACGATGTCCTCGAAATCCGCATCGCCCATGCGCAAGCGGTCGCCCTGCAGCCCGGCAAAGGGACGCTCCAGCAGGCCGTCCTTATGGGCACCGCCGATGACGATGCCATCCTTCAGCCGAAGCGCCACACCCGCCGCCAGAAAGGCAGGATCGGCCGCCGAGTCGAGCAGAAGCTGCGCTTGGCCCCCATAGCGACGGGCAAAGGCGGCACTGCGCGGCTCCCGCACGGTCAGCAGCGCCAGCCCCGCCAAAAGGTCGTCGCTGCTGCATTCGTACTGCTGAAACAGCGCGTTTACCAAAAGCACCCGCTTGCCCTGCCGCTTGGCCTTGTCGATCATCGCCATCAGGAAAAGCGCCCGGTGCCCCGAATGGTGGATCGTGCCCTCGCCATTGATCATCACGATGTCGGCCTGGGCAAAGGCGGCGGCATCGACCTCTGCCGTACCGACAAAATGCGTGCCCGCCACCTCCAGCCCCGGCACACCCGCCACCGCTGCGCGGAGCGACCGCATCACGGCCTTGCAACCGGCATGGGGCGCGGTCGAGGTGTCGTTTGCCAGAAAAAGCTTCATCTCTCACCGCGACTTATGGCAGGCAGCAGCGCCAAGCTAAGTGCTGGAGCCAAAGCGGCGCAATGTCAAAGCGCAGGCCCGCAGCGGGTCCTGCCGGTTGCACTTTTTCCAAGGCGCGGCCATATAGGGGTCCGCCCCCCGGATGGAGATCTCCATGAACTATCTCGAATTCGAAAAGCCGCTGGCCGAGATCGAGGGCAAGGCCGAGGAATTGCGCGCGATGGCGCGCGCGGGGTCCGGCATGGATGTGGGCCGCGAGGCCGAGGCGCTGGACCGCAAGGCGGAAACCGCTCTGCGCGACCTCTACAAGACCCTGACGCCCTGGCAGAAATGCCAGGTCGCGCGCCACCCCGACCGACCGCATTGCAAGGATTACATCGACGCGCTGTTCGTCGAATTCACGCCGCTGGCCGGTGACCGCAACTTTGCCGAGGATCACGCCGTGATGGGCGGGCTGGCCCGGTTCAACGACATGCCGGTGATGGTGATCGGCCACGAAAAGGGCAATGACACCAAGACCCGGATCGAACGCAATTTCGGCATGGCGCGCCCCGAAGGCTATCGCAAGGCGATCCGCCTGATGGACATCGCGCACCGTTTCGGCCTGCCGGTGATCACGCTGGTCGACACGCCCGGCGCCTATCCCGGCAAGGGCGCCGAGGAACGAGGGCAAGCCGAGGCGATCGCCCGGTCCACCGCCAAATGCCTGGAAATCGGCGTGCCGCTGATTTCGGTGGTGATCGGCGAGGGCGGATCGGGAGGTGCTGTCGCCTTTGCCACCGCAAACCGCGTCGCAATGCTGGAACATTCGGTCTATTCGGTGATCAGCCCCGAAGGCTGCGCCTCGATCCTGTGGAAAGACGCCGAAAAGATGCGCGAGGCCGCCGAGGCCCTGCGCCTGACCGCGCAGGACCTGCAAAAGCTGGGCGTCATTGACCGCATCATCAAGGAACCCCTGGGCGGCGCGCAGCGCGGCGCCAAGGAAACCATCGAGGCGGTCGGCAAGGGCATCGACCTGATGCTGAAAGAACTTGCAGGGAAAAAGCCAGACGTGCTGGTCAAGGAACGGCGGCAAAAGTTCCTGGACATGGGGGCCAAGGGTCTGGCGGCCTGAGATGAACCCCTGGTTTTTGGTCATCATTGCCGGGCTGATGGAAACCGGCTGGGCGGTCGGTCTGAAATACAGCGCGGGCTTTACGCGCCTTGTCCCGTCGGTCGCCACCGTTGGAGGCGCCATTGCTTCCTTTTATCTGCTGTCGCGGGCGATGAATGCGATCCCGGTTGGCACTGCCTACGCGGTCTGGGTCGGGATCGGTGCGGTCGGAACGGCAATCCTGGCAGTCATCCTGTTCAACGAGCCTGTCAGTGTGCTGCGCGTTATGGGCATCTTGCTGATCATCACGGGGATCATTGCGCTGAAGCTGGCATGACACGCTGGGCAATCTTTGGCCAAGGAACGCTGTAGGGCCGCCTCGTCACCCTTACAATACTGACCCATGACGATGGGCGGCGGCGGTTCCTGCGGGCGCGGGACCAGCGCATTGCGCTGGACGTCGACGTCGCGGACTGCCCGATCAGTTGATCACCAATCCTGAATGCCGGTCTACCACCAGCCCAGATGCGCACGGGTGGCGCGGTCGGCGTCATAGGCCGCGCCGTCGATGTCGCCGCGTGTCGCGTCCTCCAGCATGCGTCCCGCGCTGGGCAGCCCTGCGGAACAGTCGCCTGCGGTCCACAGATCCGACCGTTGCAGCGCGCGGGCGCATTGCGAATAGACTTCGCCGACGCGGATGACCACGACTGTTCGCGGATGCTGGCCTTCGCGTTCGAAACGGGCGCAAAGATCGCGGTCGGCGGTGAGCCGCGCCGTGCCGTTGACACGTATGCAGGTGGTCGATCCTGGCACCAGGAAGATCAGGCTGACACGCCCGTCCCGGACAATGTTGCGCAGGGAGTCAATGCGCTGGTTGCCGTTCCAGTCGGGCAACAGCAGCGTTTCATCGTCGGCAATGGCCACAACCGGGTCGCGGTCGCCGCGCGGGCTGCCGTCGGTCCCTTCGGGTCCGATGGTGGACAGGATGCAGAACCGGCTTTGTGCGATCCAGTCGCGATAGGCAGGCACAAGCCGTGTCGAGACCTTGCGCAACGCGGGCGCCTTGGGTGTCCCGTAATGGGAATGCAGCGCATCCAGGTCAGTGATCCAGATCATCGCAATGCCTCCCTCGTCAAATTCTCGGACGCCGCCTCTATCTCGGTCGAAAGGCGCGCCATGAAATCCGGTACGGCAAGGCCCGGCGCGATTTCCGGCAGGAACTCGACTACCGCCACGCCGGGATACCGCAGCATGCCTCGCTTGGGCCAGAAATGCCCTACATTGGTGGCGACAGGCACGCATGGCTGGCCCAGCTGTTGGTACAACAGCCCGGTGCCGACCTTGTAGGGCCGCTTGTCGCCCGGCGGCACCCGTGTCCCTTGCGGATAGATGATCAACTGCCCCGGCAGGGCGCGCCCCTTGGCGACATCGGCCATCATCTGTGCAATCGCCGCGCCCCGCTTGCCGCGGTCAACCGGCACGCATCCGATCCGAAGCGCGTATTGGCCCAGGATCGGGGCGAACATCAGTTCACGCTTCATGATGAATTTGCCGCGCGGGACGGCGTGGTAGATCATGATGATGTCAAGAAAGCTCTGATGCTTGGCGGCGACCACGGCTTCGTGCGCCGGGGGCGTCCCCCGAACCTCGCAGGTCAGGCCGCACAGAACGCGCACTGTCCAGATCACCCAGCGGCAATAGGCGTGGCAGGCCGCATAGGCCCCGTCGCGCGACAGGATGGCCCAGGGCAGGTAAAGCACGGCGATCACCGCCATCGCCAGATACATCTGGACGACAAAGACCAGCGACAGCACCCAGCGCACCATCTTCATCATGTCAGTTCCCTCAGCTTGCGCAGCGCCGCATAGCGCGTTGCACCGAATGCAACGACCGCCGCAAGCGGCGGCAGGATCAGCGGCAGGAGCCATCCCGCGCCCTGAAAGCCAAGCCCGGTCAGAAATCCCCCCGCCGCGTCCATACGGGGCAGGAACGCGACCCCGACCATGCCAATCAAGGTTCCGGCCAGCGCCCCGACCCCGGCGCGAAAGGTGAACCGGCGCACGAAGGCCCGCGCGATATAGGTGTCCTGCGCACCGACCAGCCGCAGCACCTTGATCACCTGCTGGTTGGCCGACAGCGCCGATCCGGCCGCAAGCGTGATCATCGCCGCCATCGTGGCCCCGATCAGCCCGATCGACAACAGCCCCAGCAGGCGCATCCGCGACGCGGCCTCCACCATCGGGCGGCGCCAGCGGCTGTGATCGTCCAGAACCGCACCCGGCGCCTCGGCTGCAAGACGCAGGCGCAGGCCCTCGGCATCAAACCCCGTGTCGGTTTCCGTGACATCAATCAGTCGCGGGAGGCTCAGCACATCCAGCGGCAGGTCGGGGCCGAACCACGGCGCAAGCAGGCGGCGCTGTTCGTCATCGGTCAGGGCGCGCGCGTCCACAATTCCGGGGGTTGTCTTCAGTACTGCCAGCACCGCCTTGGTCTGGGCATCCATCTGACCCTCCGGGGCAGAGATGCGAACCGTTGCGGTGCGCGCCAGCGCATCCGACCAGCGGTCGGCCAGCCGCCCCGCAGCGAGCGAAAGGGCCATCGCAAACACCGCCAGGAATGCCATCGCCCCGGCGGTAAAGCTGGTCAGCCAGGCCGTTGCGCCGGATGGCGGCACGACGCGGTCTGCCGTCTTGTCGCCGGTCAGCCGGTCGAACACGCGCCGCATCACAAGTCTGATCCCGCCAGTTGCACGCGCCGGTTCGTGATCCGCAGCACCCGTGCGGACACCTGCGCCTTGGCCGCACGGATCAGGTTCATGTCATGCGTGGCCACCAGGATCGTCTTGCCCATCCGGTTCAGCTCCAACAGCAGCGTCAGAAGCCGCACCGACATATCCCAGTCGAGGTTCCCCGTCGGTTCGTCCGCCAGGATGACATCCGGCCCCATGATGACCGCGCGCGCAACCGCCGCACGCTGGCGCTCGCCCCCCGACAGGGATGGCGGTCGCGCACCGGCCAGATGGCCCAGACCGACCCAGCCGAGCAGCGCGGTCAGGTCCTCGGGCGGTGCTGTCTTGCCCGCCACCTGCAACGGCAGCGTCACGTTTTCGGCCAGGGGCAGGTGGTCAAGAAACTGGCAATCCTGATGCACCACGCCGATCCTGCGGCGCGACAGGGCAATGCCGTCGCGGCCCAGCGCCTTGACCTCGCGGTCGAACAGCGACACATGCCCCGAGGTCGGCAGCAGTTCGGCATAGGCCAGTTTCAGGAAGGTCGATTTGCCCGATCCCGACGGCCCGGTCAGGAAATGGAACGATCCGGGGGCGAGTTTCAGCGACACTTCGGACAAGAGTTCTCCACCGCCATAGTTGTAGGCAACGTTTTCAAATACGATCACGGTTGATCTTCCTTGCCCACGGGTCCTGTCACGCGGCATCCTGTTGCTTAGGCGATAAAGTCTGGCGCGGCGGCGACACTAGGGTTCATTGATGCGGAAGTTAACTACAAATGCTTGGAGTTGGCAGGCATCGTTGTTACAACCGGGCCAAAGTCCGGGGATAGCTGGTTGGATAATGGTGCGATGCGGCTGATTTGTCCCAATTGTGGCGCCCAGTATGAGGTCGCCGATGACGCGATACCGCCGTCGGGCCGTGACGTGCAATGTTCGAACTGCGGACATGCCTGGTTCCAGCATCCGGCGCTGAACGAAATGGACGAGGCCGAAGTGGTCGCGTCAGGCACGCCATCCTCCGATCCGGAGCCGACACCCGAACCGCAACCGCAACCGGCCGAGACCCCTGCTCCTGCCGAACCCTCCCCTGCACCGGCGGCGGATGCGACCCAGGCTCTGCCAGAAGCAGACCCTGAAAGCAGTTCGGAACCCGCCCCCGCCATCGCGCCCGCCCCGACAGAGACAGCCGTTGCCGCAGCTCTCGGGGCGACGCCCCAACCTGCGCAACGCAGCATTGACGACAGCCTGCTTGCGGTCCTGCGCGAAGAAGCCGAGCGCGAAGTGGCGCAGCGGCGGGCCGAGGCAGCGCGCGGGATCGAAACCCAGTCCGAGCTTGGCATTGATGCCGCCATGGCTGCGGTCCCGCGGCCACCGCCGCCCGCCGAGGCCCCGCGCCGGGGCGCCTCGAAACAGGATTTCAGCTATCTGTCATCGGACGCCGATCTGGACACGACACTCCCCGAGGCATCGGTTCGCCCGGCCGCCCGGCGCGATCTTTTGCCCGATGTCGAGGTGATCAGTTCGACCTTGCGATCCTCCAGCGCTGCATCGGATGACGACAATCCGATGCCAGACCTGCCGCCGATCCGCCGGTCAGGCGGGTTCCGCAGCGGATTTCTTTTGTCAGTGCTTTTGGCCGTGATCGTGGTTGTGGCCTATGTGATGGCCCCAGGCCTTGCAGAACAGTTTCCGGCCGCAAAGGGGGCGCTGGACGCCTATGTCGCAGCCATCGACGCCCTGCGCCTTTGGGTCGGCACGATGGTTGCAAGCCTGAACGGCATGCTGGAATCACAAGGCTGATCGCCCGGTCCCGCTGACGCGGCGTTCAGAACTGGTCCAGCAGTCGGCGCAGATAGTCGCGTTCCGGCTCCGGGCGCGCCAGCTCGCCTGATCGGCGGCGGATTTCATCCAGCAGGTCCTGTGCGCGGCGATAGACATCGTCGCCCTGCAGCATGTTGCGGTCCGACCCGATGCGCGCGGAATCGCCCGGTTCGCGCCCAAGCGGGTCGCGTCCATTGGGATCGGCGCGCCCCATATCCTGCGCCTGCCGGCTGTCACCCATTTCGTCACGCCGTTGCTGGGCCAGCGCCTCGCCAAAGTTGCGCATCCCCTCGCGCAGGGCTTCCATCGCCTCGGCCTGGCGGTCCAGCGCACCCGGCAGGTCGCCGTCGCGCAATGCACGTTCGGCCTCGCGCATGGCGCGCTCGGCACGGCCAAGCTGATCACGACCGGCCTCCCCCTGTGTCGTGCCGTCGCCGGGCAGGTTGCGCCCCTGCAGGTCTCCAAGCCGGTTGCGCAATTCATTCTGCCGGTCGGTCAGGGTCCCCTGCCCCTGGCCCTGACCATCCTGCTGACCGCCGGGAGGTTGATCCTGGCCGGGCTGCTGTCCTTGCTGGCCCTCGCCGGGCTGCTGACCCTGGTTGCCCTTCTGCATGTCGCGAAAGGCATCGTCGGACAGTTGCTGCTGGTCGCGCAGGGTTTCCTGCATGTCGCGCATGGCCTGCTGGCCGGGGCCACCCTGTCCCTGGCCCTGACCTTGCGTGACCTGCATGTTCTCCATGAACTGACGCAGCCGTTCCATCAGTTCCGCAGCCTCGGCGGTGCGGCCTTCTTCGATCAGTTTCTGCAATTCGTCCAGCATCTGCTGCAACTGGTCCTGCGACATCTCGAAACCGGGCTGGTTCTGCGCGTTCTGACCGTTCGGATTGCGTTTCTGTTCTTCGGCCAGTTCGCGCATGTATTCGTTCAGCGCCTCGCGCATGTCCTGCATCAGGCGGCCGACCTCATCGGGGCTGGCTCCGTTTCGGATTGCCTCGTCCAGCTTGTCCTGCGCGCGCCGCAGACGTTCCAGCGCCGAGGCAAGATCGCCCTCCTCGAACATCAGCGAAATGGCCCAGAGTTCTGCCGCCAGTTCGTCGCGGAGTTCCGGCGTCAGGGCGGCAGACGCCGCATCCAGCCGTCGCAGCGCGACGCGCAGCCGCAGAAAGGCATTCTCGTTTCGGATGAACCCTTCGGGCGCGTTGGTCACGGCCTTCAGGATTTGCGCCGCACGCGGGGCATTCTGGCGCGACCACAACAGATCGCGGCGCATCTCGATCACCGCCATCGCCAGCGGATCAAAGAACCGCCTGCCGGGCAGCACGACCTTCAAGGGCATGGCAGTCCCGACCTGCATCGCCTCGTCAGTGACGGAAAAGACCATCTTGACCGGCAGGTTTGCAAACGGATGCTGTGACAGGTCGTCGATCAGGGTTTCCTTGAAATCCGCGCGATCCCCCCGGATCGGCATCGGCAGATCCAGCACCACAGGGTCGCGCGGCTCCGGCTCGACGGCCAGCCCGTAGCGCCTGTCAACGGCCGCAAGATCCAGCGAGATCGTCACCTGCCCCGACGCGACACCATAGTCGTCGGCGGCGCTGAAGGCCTGTTTCAACCGGCCGTCCGCCTCGCGCGTGATGGCACCTTCGGGCGTCACGGTGGGTGCGGCATCTTTCAGCGCGATGATGTCCCAGACACGCGCGCCCTCGCCGTCGATTTCCAGCTTGCCCGACTGCGACACCAGAAAATCGTAGCTGGTTGGCATCGCTTCAACCTTGGCGGGGTCTTCGCCCGCCTTGGCTGCGGCCGTCCTTGCCGCATCGGCGGGAACGTTGGTGGCGGCGGGGTCGGATACCGTCTCGCGCAGCGCCGTGCCTGTATCGTCGCCATAGACCCGCACCTGCAGACGCGTGCCGACCGGCAGTTCCAGCGTCGGCGCGGTGATGTCGCCAAGATAGATCGCGGCCTTGCCGGTATAGGCGGGCGGTTGCGCCCAGCCCTCCCAGGACGGTCCTGTGCCCATGATCGCGGCGTCTGCCGTCGCCAGCGGGTTGCCGGTCACAAGCCGCCACAGCGACCCGAAGATCATCGCCATCACAAAGGCGGTCAGCGCGACATAGCGCAAGGCATAGGGATCACGACTGGCAAGGCGCAGGTTGGGCACGACCGCCCTTGCCTGTGCGGCGCGCAGGGCCATGCGGGACTTGTGCGCCTCCCACACCGCGCGCGAGGCCGGATCGTCGGTCCCGATCGCCTGCTCGTCGGTCAAGGCTGCAATCGGGTTGCCCTTGAGGCTGGCATCAAGGCGCGCCAGCGCCTCGGCACGGAGGGGCGCGCGAAACCGCTGCAGCCCGAATATCGCAAGCGTGCCCAGCGCCAGCAGCGACGCCCCGATCACCGCGCGCAGCTGGATCGCGGTCATCTGGTCCTGCGCCCCAAAGGCCATGACAGATACCAGTATCAGCACAAGCGACGCCACCGGCCAGAATGCACGCAGGAACCGTTCGGCCCAAAGGCCCGCCCAGGTCAGCCGCAATGGCCAGCGCAACACGGCAAGGAGGTCATCGGATGGGCGGATGAGATGGCCCTTTCACCGTTGCGCGCCGACTGTGAAGGTCAGAGCCATGGCGGGATGGTATCGCGATTCAGCATTTCGTCAAAGGTCGGACGTGCCCGGATGACAGCGAAGTGATCCCCGTGGACCAGAACCTCGGGGATCAGGGGCCGCGTATTGTATTCCGATGCCATCACCGCGCCATAGGCCCCGGCAGACCGGAACGCGACCAGATCGCCGTCGGCCAAGGGCACCATCGGTCTGGCTTTGGCAAAGGTGTCGCCGGTTTCGCAGACCGGCCCGACAACGTCGAAGTCTTGCGGCATTGTCCCTGCGACGGGTTCGCGGACCGGAATGATGTCGTGATGCGCACCATACATCGACGGGCGGACCAAATCGTTCATCGCCGCGTCGAGAATCAGGAAATCGCGCCCCTCGCCATTCTTCACGTAGAGGACAGCCGCCACGAGAATCCCCGCATTGCCCGAAATCAGGCGCCCGGGCTCGATCTCGATCTCGCATCCCAGATGGCCGACAGTGCGCTTGATCAGCGCGCCATAGTCCAAGGGCAGGGGTGGCGCAGAGTTGGAGCGTTCGTAAGGAATGCCAAGCCCGCCGCCCAGGTCAAGACGGGTGATGGTATGCCCTTCGGCGCGCAGGCGCAGCGTCAGGTCGGCCACCTTGAGATAGGCCTGTTCAAAGGGGTCGAGGTCGGTCAACTGGCTGCCGATATGCACGTCGATCCCGATGACCTTCAGTCCGGGCAACCGGGCCGCCTCGGCATAGACCTCGCTCGCGCGGGCGATGGGGATCCCGAACTTGTTTTCCTTCTTGCCCGTCGCGATCTTCTCATGGGTCTTCGCGTCCACGTCGGGGTTGACGCGGATGGTGATCGGGGCGGTGACACCCAGACTGGTCGCGACCTGCGAAAGCGCCCGCAATTCCGGCTCGGACTCGACATTGAACTGGCGGATGCCGCCGGTCAGCGCCAGCCGCATCTCCTCGCGCGTTTTGCCGACACCGGAGAACACGATGCGTTCCCCCGGCACTCCGGCGGCGCGCGCACGGCGGTATTCGCCGCCCGACACCACATCCATGCCCGCACCCAGATCGCCCAGCGTCTTCAGCACCGCGATGTTCGACAGCGACTTGATCGCAAAGCAGACCATGTGCGGCAGCGGCGACAGCGCCTCGGTAAAGAGGTGATAGTGCCGGCTCAGGGTAGCAGTCGAATAGACATAGAAGGGCGTGCCGACCGAAGCGGCGATGTCGGGGACTGCCACGTCTTCGGCATGAAGGATGCCGCCCCGATAAAGAAAATGGTCCATCTGGCCTGCCCCGTCCCGCGCGCTGGCCGGGGTATAGCAGATGGCCGGAGCAGCGCAATTGACCGATCAGGGCTGCGCGTCGCGGGATTCCTGTTGCGCGCCTGCCAAACCTCGCGCGCGGCGTCGAGGTTCATCGCGGCACTTGCGAGGCCCACCACCAGGTCGGACCGGATCGACGGAACCGCCGCCGTCACCAACCCGGCCGCGATGATCGCGACATTGCCGTCGCCGTCATTTCAGGGCAACGCCGACGCCGACTTCACCGCCGACCGTCACGCCGGGCGCGTTCGGTTCGCCGTCTGCGCCGCAGGCGGCCAACATCAGCAGGGACAGCATCGCGGCAACACGGGCCATCGCAAACCTCATGGGGAGACGGTGACATTGGCGCCACCGATATTGGTTGAAACCGCGGGCCGCAAGGTCACGCCGCCGGCGCCGATGCCGAGATTGGCGGTCAGGGCCGGGGATGTGCAGCCCGACAGAACCAGAAGGATGACAAGCGAAACGGGCTTCATGGGACGTACCTTGCAGATTGCGTGACCATAGCGGCTGCGGCGGGTCGCGTCACCCCATGGCCTTTTGCCAGCGCGCCACCTGCACGCGCACCTGCTCGGGTGCGGTGCCGCCATGGGAAACCCGGCTGCGGACCGAGTTCTCGACCCCGAGCACCCTGAACACCTCGGCGGTTATGCCCGGATGAACCTGTTGCAGGTCGGCCAGTTTCAGGTCGGCCAGATCGCAGCCTTTTTTCTCTGCCATCGCCACCAGTGTCCCAGTCACATGATGCGCCTCGCGAAAGGGCAGCCCCAGCGCGCGCACCAGCCAGTCGGCAAGATCCGTCGCGGTGGAAAAGCCCGAACCGGCGGCAGCCTTCAGCGCATCGCGGTTGGCCGTCATGTCGCTGACCATCCCGGTCATGGCCGCCAGCCCCAGGATCAGCGTGTCGGCGGCGTCGAACACCTGTTCCTTGTCCTCCTGCATGTCCTTGGAATAGGTCAGCGGCAGTCCCTTCATCACCGTGAACAGGGCCACCGTCGCGCCCAGGATGCGGCCCAGCTTGGCCCGCAACAACTCTGCTGCATCGGGGTTCTTTTTTTGCGGCATGATGGAGGATCCGGTGGTCCATTTGTCCGTCAGCCGAACAAAGCGGAACTGCGCCGACGACCATATCACCAGTTCTTCGGCAAAGCGCGACAGGTGCATCGCGCAGATCGACGCGGCGGCGAGGAATTCCAGCGCGAAGTCCCGATCCGACACGGAGTCCAGGCTGTTCGCGGTCGGCCGGTCGAACCCGAGTGCCCTGGCGGTCATGTCCCTGTCGATGGGAAAGGATGTCCCCGCCAGCGCCGCCGCCCCAAGGGGGCATTCGTTCATCCGCGCCCGCGCATCGGCAAACCGCGACCGATCGCGCGCGAACATCTCGACATAGGCCATCATGTGATGGCCCCAAGTTACCGGCTGGGCGGTCTGCAGATGGGTAAAGCCGGGCATGATCCAGTCCGCGCCCGCGTCGGCCTGCGCCAGGAACGCCCGCATCAGCGCCGTCAGGCTGGCGATGGCCGCATCGCACTGATCGCGCACCCAAAGTCGGAAATCGACCGCCACCTGATCGTTGCGAGATCGTGCGGTATGCAGCCGCCCGGCAGGATCGCCAATGATCTCCTTCAGCCGCGCCTCGACATTCATGTGGATGTCTTCGAGATCGGCACGGAACACGAACCGCCCTGTTTCAATCTCTGACAACACCGTGAGAAGGCCTTTCCCGATCGCTTCGGCGTCCGTATTGGTCAGGATGCCCGTGGCGGCCAGCATGGCGGCATGGGCGCATGACCCTGCAATGTCCTGCGCGTACAACCGCTGGTCGAACCCGATGGAGGCGTTGATCGCCTGCATGATCGCGTCCGGCCCTTCGGCAAAACGTCCGCCCCACATCTGGTTGGCGGTGGCGGGGGGCGGAGTGACGGTCATGGCCGGTGCCTTTGGAGGGATGCGTGTGAGGAAATACCTGGCGGTCATCTACACGGCCTTGGCGCTTGGTGCAAACCTGTGGGCGGGCGCGGCCATGGCCGAGATCGCCGCCTTGCGCGAAGGCGACATGAAAAAGCTGGCGATCCACGCCGAACCCGTCGCCGTGCCCGACATCGGGCTTTTGACCGCCGACGATGCCCCGGCGGCGCTGGCGGATTATCGCGGCCGCTGGGTGGTGCTGAACTTCTGGGCGACATGGTGCGCGCCCTGCCGCAAGGAAATGCCGACGCTGGACCGGCTGCAGGCCGCCCTGCCGGAACTTGCGGTGGTTCCGGTCGCCACGGGCCGCAACGCGGTGGCGGGGATCAAGCGGTTCTATGCCGAGGCAGGCATCGCAAATCTGCCGATCCTGCGTGACCCGAAATCCGAACTTTCCCGGTCGATGGGCGTGATGGGCCTGCCGATCACCGTCATCCTGAACGCCGACGGTCAGGAAGTGGCCCGGCTGATCGGCGATGCGGAATGGGATTCGGCCAGTGCGCAGGCCATCCTGAAAGCCTTCATCGCCGGGCAATAGCGCGGTGCGTCAGCGCGGAATGCCGGTGACAGCTGGTCAGGTGGTCGTTCACCAGCCCCGCCGCCTGCATGAAGGCATAGGTCGTCGTCGGACCGCAAAACGCAAAGCCTGCAGCTTTCAGCGCCTTTGACAAACTGCGCGAGGCCGCCGTTTCGGCCACTGCATCGTGCATGGACCGAAGCCCCGTCTGCACCGGGCGCCCATCGACGCTTTGCCAGACAAAGTTGGAAAATCCCTGTTCCGTCTCGATCTTAAGATAGGCGCGGGCCGAGGCGATGGCACCTTCGATCTTGCCGCGATGCCGCACGATCCCGGCATCCGCCAGCAGCCGGTCCACATCGGCAGTCCCGTAGTGCGCGATGATCTCGGGCCGAAATCCGTCAAAAGCCCGCCGGAAATTCTCGCGCTTGCGCAGGATGGTGATCCAGGACAGCCCGCTTTGGAACCCTTCGAGGATCAGCAATTCCCACAAGGCCCGCGGGTCACGCTCCGGCACGCCCCATTCGTCATCGTGATAGGCCACATACAGCGGATCGGTGCCGCACCACGGGCAACGGACAGGGGGATCGTCGGACATCAAGCGGCCCTTTCGGGTTTGTCTCAAATGCAGGGCTTTACCGCCCATTCACAAGTTCCGGTGCAAGCCTGTCGTCAATGTGCAACTGCGGGGCCAGGGTCGCAACATGACATTCCAGATGCCGGAACGCAAAGTGCCCAAGGCGGACTTCGTGGCGGCCGAGGCAAGCCCCCTTGGCTTTGCGATTTCGCAGGTGGACAGCCAGACCCTTGCCATGGTCAGCGCGGCACTGGACACCCGGCGCCTGCGGCTGGCGTTTCAGCCGGTGGTGCTGTCCGGCGACACGCAGCGCGTCGGGTTCTACGAAGGGTTCATCCGCGTGCTTGACCCCACAGGCCGGGCCATCCCGGCCCGCGATTTCATGCCGGTGGTGGAAACCCAGGAACTGGGGCGACGGATCGACTGCGCGGTGCTGCAGATGGGGCTGAACACGCTGGCGCGACACCCGGCCCTGCGCCTGTCGATCAATATGTCGGCGCGGTCGATCGGCTATCCCGGCTGGACCCGCGTGCTGCGCCAGACGCTGAAAGGCCATCCCGGCGTCGGCAGGCGCCTGATCCTGGAAATCAGCGAAAGTTCCGCCATGACGGTTCCCGAAATCGTCATTGCCTTCATGCACGAGATGCAGAAAGAGGGCATCTGCTTTGCGCTTGACGACTTTGGCGCCGGGTTCATGGCACCCCGCTATTTCCGCAACTTCCTGTTCGACATGGTCAAGATCGACGGCCAGTTCATCCGGGACGCCGACACCCATCCCGACAATCAGGTCATGGTGGAGGCGCTGGTGTCGCTTGCCCGTCACTTCGACATGTTCACCGTCGCCGAGGGCGTCGAAACCGTGCCCGAGGCAGAGTATCTGCGCAAGGCGGGGCTGGATTGCCTGCAGGGCTATCTGTTCGGCAGCCCGACGGTAAAGCCGGACTTTCTGGACATCGCCGCCGCAAGACGCTCCTGACGCGCACCGGACGGCAATGTCCAGCCGCCATTTCCGAATCGCGCGTGCAAGGATAGGTCTGGTGCGTCGGTGGCCACGTGCGGGTCCGGGATTGTTGCGCTTGCCCTCCTCAACGGCTAGGGCCTGTGGCGCGGTGTTCCGCCCGCCGTGGTCCGCCCGCCACGCGCACCAACCCGGTTTCGAAGAAGGATAGCCTTGCCATGACCAATGTCGTGATCGTCTCTGCCGGACGCACCGCCGTCGGAAGCTTTAACGGTGCCTTTGCCAACACCCCGGCCCACGATCTCGGGGCTGCCGTGATCGACGCCGTTGTCGCCCGCGCCGGGATCGACAAGGCCGAGGTGGAGGAAACCATCCTTGGTCAGGTCCTGACCGCAGGCCAGGGCCAGAATCCCGCGCGCCAGGCCCATATCAAGGCGGGCCTGCCCAAGGAATCCAGCGCCTGGTCCTTGAACCAGGTCTGCGGGTCGGGCCTGCGCGCGGTCGCGCTTGGCGCCCAGCATGTGCAACTGGGGGATGCGCGCATCGTCGTTGCCGGGGGCCAGGAAAGCATGAGCCTTGCGCCGCATGTGGCGCATCTGCGCGCCGGACAGAAGATGGGTGATCTGAACTTCATCGACAGCATGATCAAGGATGGCCTCTGGGATGCCTTCAACGGCTATCACATGGGCCAGACGGCGGAAAACGTCGCGAACCAGTGGCAGATCAGCCGCGACATGCAGGACGAATTTGCCCTCGCCAGCCAGAACAAGGCCGAGGCGGCCCAGAAGGCCGGGCGGTTCAAGGATGAAATCGTGCCCTTTGCCGTCAAGTCGCGCAAAGGCGACCTGGTGGTCGATCAGGACGAGTACATCCGCCACGGCGCGACGATGGAGGCGATGCAGAAACTGCGGCCAGCCTTCGTCAAGGACGGCTCGGTTACGGCGGCCAATGCCAGCGGTCTGAACGACGGCGCGGCGGCGATGGTCCTGATGACCGCGGATGAGGCGGCGCGCCGGGGTCTGACCCCGCTGGCACGCATTGCATCCTATGCAACGGCGGGGCTGGACCCGTCGATCATGGGCGTGGGCCCGATCCATGCCAGCCGCAAGGCGCTGACCAAGGCAGGCTGGAAGGTTGCTGACCTTGATCTGGTCGAGGCGAACGAGGCGTTTGCCGCGCAGGCCTGTGCCGTCAACAAGGACATGGGATGGGATCCGGCCATCGTCAACGTGAACGGCGGCGCGATTGCCATCGGGCACCCGATTGGCGCCTCGGGCGCGCGTATCCTGAACACCCTGATCTTTGAGATGGGCCGCCGGAACGCCAGAAAAGGTCTTGCAACCCTGTGCATCGGCGGGGGCATGGGGGTCGCCATGTGCCTGGAACGCTGAAGCTGCAGGCGCAGCAATATTTCGCATACGCAGCAAGGCGCGCAATATTGTTGCGCGCCTTTGGCTTCATTGATAGTGATTCAGAAGAATCAAGCACTTGAAGGGGGGAATCATGGGTCGCGTCGCACTTGTCACGGGGGGATCGCGCGGCATAGGCGCGGCCATTTCGGTTGCGCTGAAGGCCGCAGGCTATACCGTCGCCGCGAATTACGCAGGCAATGACGAGGCCGCCGCCGCCTTTACCAAAGACACCGGCATCCAGACCTACAAATGGTCGGTCGCCGATTATGATGCTTGTGTGGCCGGTGCAAAGACGGTCGAGGCGGACCATGGCCCGGTCGAAGTTCTGGTGAACAACGCCGGCATCACCCGCGATGCGATGTTCCACAAGATGACGCCGCAGATGTGGAAAGAGGTCATCGACACCAACTTGTCGGGCCTTTTCAACATGACGCATCCCTTGTGGTCCGGCATGCGTGACCGCAAGTTCGGACGGGTGATCAACATCAGTTCGATCAACGGGCAAAAGGGGCAGGCGGGGCAGGCCAACTATTCCGCCGCCAAGTCGGGCGATCTGGGCTTTACCAAGGCTCTCGCTCAGGAAGGCGCCCGGGCCGGGATCACCGTGAACGCGATCTGCCCCGGCTATATCGGCACCGAAATGGTGCGCGCCATCGACGAAAAGGTGCTGGCCGAACGCATCATCCCGCAAATCCCCGTGGGTCGTCTGGGAGAGCCGGACGAAGTGGCACGGATCGTGGTGTTTCTTGCCTCGGACGATGCCGGTTTCATCACCGGATCGACGATCAGCGCCAATGGCGGGCAGTTCGTGGTCTGAGACTGCAGCAATTCCGGGAAACAGGCCCGCATTGCCGGGCCTGTTTCTTTGCCGAAAGCACCGTCGCGCGGACCATGAAGTCAAGACTCTTCAAGGAAAGGCATAGTGCCTCGCCGGGATTTGGGGGGAAACCAATGACACGAAGCAAGGCGACGGCAATCGGGTTCACCGCCGTCCTGATGTGGGCATTGCTGGCGCTGTTCACCATCGGCTCCGCGCCGGTGCCGCCCCTGATGCTGAACGCGCTGAGTTTTGGCATCGGCGGGACGATCGGGCTGGGCTGGACCCTGCGCCGAGGCATCGGCGTTCTGCGTGGCGTCGGGTGGAAGGTCTATGCGCTAGGGACAATCGGGCTTTTCGGGGCGCATCTTTTGTACTTCACCGCGTTCCGCCTGACCCCTTCGGCCGAGACCGGCCTCATCGCCTATCTATGGCCGCTGCTGATCGTGCTGATGTCGGGCCTGCTGCCGGGCGATAGGCTTGGGATCTGGCACCTGGTCGGCGCGCTGTGCGCCTTTGCAGGTGCGGCACTGATCGTCCTTTCGGCAGAGCGCGCCGGGTCAGGCGGGATGGCGGGCTATGCTGTCGCGCTGGTGTTCGCGGGCTGGTGGGCGTCCTATTCGGTGCTGTCGCGCCTGTCGGGGTCGGTTCCGACTGAGGCTGTCACGGTTTTTTGCCTCGCTACCTCGGCGCTGTCCCTTGTCGCGCATCTCGCACTGGAAACCACCGTCTGGCCGAACGGTGCGCTGGGTTGGGCGGCCATCGCGGGTCTTGGGATCGGCCCCGTCGGGATCGCGTTCTTTGCCTGGGACATCGGCATGAAAAAGGGGGACATCCAGCTGCTGGGTGTTGCGTCCTATGCGGCGCCGCTGTTGTCGACACTGGTGCTGGTCGCGGCGGGAATCACGCCGATTTCGGTCGCGATCCTGATCGCGGCCATTCTGATCACACTGGGGGCGGCGCTGGCCGCCTGGGCCAGCGCGCGGGTCGTCAGGCGCGGCTGAGACGCCCGATCTCTTCCTTCAGTCGCAACTTCTGCTTCTTCAACTCGGCGATCTTGAGGTCGTCTGTTGCGGGGCTGCGCTGCGCCTGTTCCACCATGTCGGACAGGCTTTCGTGTTTGCGGCGCAGTTCGTGAAGATGCGAAGCGACAGTCATGGAAGTCCTCCTGCAAACGGGTCTCACAACCACAAGTGGACCATAATCAGGCGCGCTTGTCACCAAAACTTCGCGTGGAGCCTGCGGCCGGTCCGCGGCATTTGCATCAACCCTGTGCGAATGCCGCAAGAATGCTGTGTCCGTCGCGCAGGACCGCATTGGCGCCGGGGGTATAGCTTTCGCGGTCGCCGTCGTGGTGGTCGCCTTGGTGGATGACGAATGGCGCCAACAACCGGAATGCCGCCCGCCCGCCTTTCCGGGCGTGCAACAGAATGCGCCCGGCGGGCCGACCCGCGCGCGGCGCAAGCGGCAGAACCGCAGCACTGCCAAGGCGCGGGGCAAGGGCAGACAGCACTTCGGGCAGGCTGTCGGCGCCGCAGATCATCGTGAGCCACCCGCCTGGCCGCAGACGCGGTGCCGCGGCGGCAATCCAGTGCGACAGCGGCAGTTCGGCCCGCATCGCCGCATCGCGCCCCGGCGTCGGCGAGGCGGTCCCGCCCCGCGGATAGTAAGGCGGGTTGGCGATCACGTGGTCAAAGGACCGGCGCAGGACGGCGGGCATCTGCGACAGATCGCCGTCCACCACCTCTATCGCGATGCCGTTGCGTCGGGCATTCTCGCGGGCAAGGGCGGCATAGGCGGGCTGCAGTTCCAGCCCCGTCAAGTGCAGACCCTTGACCCTCCACCCCAGACAAAGCGACGCAGCCCCGGCGCCGCAGCCAAGGTCAAGCACCGCCTCGCCCGCGACGGCCGGACAGGCGGCCGCCAGCAGAACCGCGTCCGTGGCCGCGCGATACCCCGCCTTGGGTTGCCAAAGCCGCAGGCGCCCGCACAGGAACGCATCATCGCTCAGCTCATCCTTGGCGAACATCGGCTATTGTCCAAACGGGATGTCGTTGTCGATCATCACCTGCCGCGCGATGAAATGGTCCTGATCGCGCACCATCAGGCGGCGCGGGAAAACGCCGATGCCGCCCTCAAGGACGCTCATGTGGACGTCCAGGGCAAAGGTCGCTATACCCTCGCCGTCAAGCAGGGCCGTCGCAAAGGCGATGATTGTCGGATCGGTTGTGCGCAAAAGCTCTTTCATCGGATCGAGTTAGCGCAGGCTTCCCGCTATTGTCGAGGACCGCCACAGGATCCTGCACCAAAGCCAAGGGGATCATGGGTTGGACGTCGTGACAGACAAGCCGCAGGACAGGCTCGCGGAATGGCTGGCGGGGGATATGGCGGCGGTCAACCGGCTGATCCGCGCGCGCATGGCATCGCAGAACGCACCCCGCATCCCCGAGGTCTCGGCGCACCTGATCGAGGCGGGCGGCAAGCGCCTGCGCCCGCTGTTGACCCTGGCCGCGGCGCGGATGCTGGGCTACGATGGCCCGTTCCACATCCATCTGGCGGCAACGGTCGAATTCATCCACACCGCCACGCTTTTGCATGACGATGTGGTGGACGAAAGCGCCCGCCGCCGGGGCCGCCCGACGGCAAATCTGCTGTGGGACAACAAGTCCAGCGTGCTGGTCGGCGACTACCTTTTTGCCCGCAGCTTTCAGCTGATGGTCGAAACCGGATCGCTTCGGGTTCTCGACATCCTGTCCAACGCGTCGGCGACGATTGCCGAGGGCGAGGTGCTGCAACTGACCGCGTCCCGCGATCTTGGCACTGACGAGGCCGTCTATCTGCAGGTCATCCGCGGCAAGACGGCGGCCCTGTTTGCGGCTGCAACCGAAGTCGGCGGTGTCATTGCCGGCGCCTCCGAGGCCCAGATTGCCGACCTTGCCACCTTTGGGGACGCGCTGGGCATCGCGTTCCAGATTGCGGACGACCTGCTCGACTATGGCGGCGACGACGGCGCGATCGGCAAGAACACCGGCGACGATTTCCGCGAGCGCAAGGTGACGCTGCCGGTCATCAAGGCGGTCGCAAGGGCCACGAGCGAAGAACGTGCTTTCTGGGTCCGCGTCATCGAAAAGGGCGACCAGCGCGAGGGCGATCTGACGCAGGCGCGCGCGCTGATGCACCGCCACCGCGCGCTGGATGCCGCGCGGGACGAGGCGCTGGACTGGGCCGCACGCGCGCGGGCAGCACTGGCGAACCTGCCGGACCACCCGTTGCGTCAGATGCTGGATGACCTGACGCTTTACGTCGTGTCGCGGATCAGCTGAAGACATCGTCGGACGCCCCGATCACGGCCCCCGCCACTGACCACCAGGCGGGCCTTGCGCGGGAAATCGCGGCGGCGGCGGTGACTGCCCTGGCGCGTGTTTCAAACAGCGCAAAGCAGGTGGCCCCCGATCCGGACATGCGTGCAATCAGCGCGCCGGGCTGATCGCGCAGCAGGCCGAGAACATCGCCGATGACAGGGGCGACCCGTCGCGCCGGTTCTTCAAGGTCGTTGCGGGTTGTCGAAAGCCATGCCGCCAGCGATCGGGCATCCGGCCAGTGGGGCAGGCGGTCGGGCATGGGTCCGTTGGCCTTGGCGACAAGGCCGCGAAACACGTCGGGCGTCGCCAACTTCAGCCCTGGATTGACCAGCACGATGCAGCAGTCCGGCATGGCCCCCAGCCTGTCCACGGTCTCGCCGATGCCCCGCATCCGCGCCGGGCGCGACCCAAGGCACACCGGCACATCCGCGCCCAGCGCAAGGACGGCAGCCGTGTCACCGGCAGCCGCGCGCGTCCGCGCTGTCAGGTCGTGGTCGCGGCGCAGCCGCAGTACAGCCCGGATCACGGCGGCCGCATCGGCCGATCCGCCGCCCAGCCCCGACGCCACGGGCAGGTTTTTTTCCAGCGCGATCGCCAGCCCGATGTCCCCCGCGAACGCGCGCGCGGCGCGCATCACCAGGTTGTCGTGGCCCTGTGGCACCTCATGCGCAAAAAAGCCTGTCAGTGTCAAAGCGGTCGTCGAGGCGACCGTCGCGGTGATGTGATCGCCGACGTCGCAAAACACGACAAGACTGTCCAGAAGATGATACCCGTCGTCCCGAAGGCCCGTCACATGCAGTGACAGGTTGACCTTGGCCGGGGCAAATTCAGTTGTCGACAGCGGCAGCATCATTGCCGTCCAGCGGCTTTTGCCCTTCTTGCGCCATCACGGCATCAAGGCCAAGCTCCAGCTTTTGCCGGATGCGGGCGGCATCTTTCTCTGTCGGGTCCAGCGACAGCGCGCGCCGCCACTGAAACTCGGCCTCGCGCACGCGGCCTACCGCCCAGTAGACATCACCCAGATGGTCGGTCACGACCGGGTCCACCGGCTCCAGCAACGAGGCGCGCTCCATCGGGGCCAGCGCTTCTTTGTAACGCCCCATGCGGAACAGCGCCCATGCCAGGCTGTCCACGATATAGCCCGACTCCGGCTCGGCCTTGACCGCGCGTTCGATCATGCCCAGCGCCTCGTCCAGATTGACGCCGCGATCGACAAAGCTGTAGCCCAGATAATTCAGGACCTGCGGCTGGTCGGGGTTCAGTTCCAGCGCCTTGCGCAGGTCCGTTTCGGCCGGAACCCACAGCGACTGGCGCTCATAGCAGACCCCGCGGCTGTAAAAGAGCGCCCAGTGCCGCGCCTCGATCTTGGGCACCAATGCCTCGGCTGCGTCATAGGCGGTCACGCATTCGGCAAATCGCTCGGTCCGGCGATAGGCGTCCCCCAGCGATGACTGGACAATGAAATACCCGCCATGCGTCTTGGCCAGCGCCTGCAGTGCCGCGACGGCGTCGTCCTTGCGATCAGCCCGAAACAGCGAATCCGCGCGCCCGATTTCGGCGATCGGATAGGCCAGGTTGTCCTTGGCGATCAGCGCAAAGGTCTCGGCCGCAAAATCATACTGTCCCTGCGATTCCAGCAGCCCCGCCGACAGCAGGATCGCATCATCATGGCGCGGGTTCAGATACATCGCGATGCGGCTGTGCAGGTAAGTGTATCCCAACGCCGCCTCGCCGGACAAAGCATTCGCCATCGTGAAGAACACCTCGGCCAGGCCGTCCTTCGCCGACCGGACGGAATCGAACGGCACCGGCTCGCCCGCTGCAAGCCGCGCCCGCAAGGCGTCCGCAACAGGGTCGGGTTCCTTGCCAAGGCGGCTGTCCAGAAGGGCCAGCGCGTCGGCGTTGCGCTCCAACTGGCTGAGTATCTGCGCATGGGCAAAGACGCCGGTTCTGGTCAGTTGGATCGGTCCGGCGGCCTTGCCCGACAGGATCGCATCTGCTCCTTCGAAATCCCCCGCAAGTCCCAATGCCAGCGCCTTGTGGTAAAGCCCGAATGCCTCCATTCCGGGCTTTGCGGCGATGGCATCAAATTCCTTCAGGGCATCCGACATCCGGCCTGCGCCGATCTGCGCCCAGGCAGCCACCAGCCTGTCCAGAAGATCGCCCAGGCGCCGCCCGTCGGCCTGCGCCTTCAGGATGCCCTCGTAGTCTTCGCGTCCAGCCTGGGCGGCCAGCAATGCGAAATCCGAAATCTGGCTTTTGCCGCCCAGGCTGACCAGCTTTTTTGCGGCTGCTTCGGCGAGGCTGATATCGCCAAGACCCATCCGCGCAGCGATCAGGCCGTCCAGCAACTGCCGGTTTTCCCCGTCGACGATCAGCGCGCGGTCATACCACTCGGCCGCAGCCCGGTAATCCCCGTCCTGCACCGCGACTCGCGCCGCAAGATAGGCACCGGCATCCTGCGTCTGGGCCGCCGCGGCGTGAAGGCCTGCCGTCCCGACGAAAAGCGCCACGAAAACGGGGTAAAGTCGTGAACGTGGCATCAAATTCCCCAAAGATGGAAGCTGTGCGAACCTAGCTTTCGGATTCGCAACACGCAATGCAGCCAGCGTGCCGCAGCATCCGGGACGCGGATTTGCGGGACAATACTGCGTGATGATCACATGTTGGGATAGTTTGGCCCGCCCCCGCCCATCGGCGTGGTCCAGACGATGTTCTGGCTGGGGTCCTTGATGTCGCAGGTCTTGCAGTGGACGCAATTCTGGAAGTTGATCTGGAATCGGGCATCCTGCCCTTCGCCGATCACCTCATAGACCCCCGCCGGGCAATAGCGCTGGGCGGGTTCCGCATAGATCGGCAGGTTGACCGAAATCGGCACCGACGGATCCTTCAGCACCAGATGCGCCGGCTGCGCCTCGTCATGGTTGGTAAAGCTGTAGGCAACATTGGTCAGACGATCAAACGACAGCACGCCATCGGGTTTGGGATAGTCGAGGACAGGAAAATCCTTGGCCTTGCCCGTCGCGGCCGCATCAGATTTGCCGTGTTTCAGGGTGCCGAACACGGTGAAACCCAGAGTGTTCGCCCACATGTCCGCCCCGCCGCCCAGCAGCGATGCCCACAGGCCATAGCGCGACCAGAGCGGTTTGACATTGCGCACCTTTTTCAGATCGCGCCCGATGGCACCGCCGCGCACGGCGACCTCATAGGCAGTCAACTCGTCGCCGGACCGCCCATCCGTGATCGCCGCATGCGCCGCCTCGGCCGCCGCCTTGCCCGACAGCATTGCGTTGTGATTGCCCTTGATGCGCGGCACGTTGACAAGGCCCGCCGTGCAGCCCAGCAGCGCCACCCCCGGTGCCACCATCTTCGGGATCGACTGCCAACCGCCCTCGCTGATCGCGCGGGCGCCATAGGCAACGCGTTTTCCGCCCTTCAACAGTTCGGCGACCATCGGGTGATGCTTGAACCGCTGAAACTCCATGTAAGGGTAAAGATGCGGGTTTCGGTAGTTCAGGTGAACCACGAATCCGACATAGACCTGATTGTTTTCAAGATGATAGATAAAACTGCCGCCACCGGCGTTCTTGCCCAGCGGCCAGCCCATCGTGTGTGTGACGGTGCCGGGACGGTGCTTGGCCGGGTCGATCTCCCAGATTTCCTTCATGCCAAGGCCGAACTTCTGCGGGTCTTTTCCGGCTGACAGGTCGTATTTCTCGATCACCTGCTTTGCCAGGCTGCCGCGCACGCCTTCCGACAGGAAAACATACTTGCCGCGCAGTTCCATGCCCGGTTCATAACTCGGTCCCGGCGCACGGGTTTCCGGGTCGCGCCCGAATTCACCCGCAACCACGCCGGCCACGCGGTCGCCGTCAAAGACAAGCTCGGAACAGGACATGCCGGGGAATATCTCCACCCCCAGGCCTTCGGCGACGCCGGCCATCCAGCGGCAGACATTGGCCATGCTGACGATGTAGTTGCCATGGTTCGACATCAGGGGCGGCATCGGCCAGTTCGGGATGCGGACCTTTCCCGCCTCGCCCAGAAGATAGAAGTTGTCGGTCGTCACCGGCACCTTGACCGGCGCGTCCATGCCGCGCCAGTCGGGCAGCAGCGCATCCAGTCCTGATGGATCAAGCACGGCACCCGACAGGATGTGTGCGCCAACCTCGGACCCCTTTTCCAGCACGACCACCGATCGCGCCGGATCAAGCTGTTTCAGCCGGATCGCAGCCGACAGGCCTGCAGGACCTGCGCCAACGATCACGACATCATAGTCCATGGATTCGCGTTGGATGCTGGCGGTCATTCCGGGGTCTTTCCCTTAACTGGCCTGCCCTGACAGCATGTCAGGCAGGCGCACCGTCAATGCCCCAGCGGCGCGCCTGCGTCAATTGTCGCCGGATGCCCCGCAGGGACCGCCGCCCGGATGGTGCCACTGGGCAGACTTTCGAACCCCTGTGCCATTGGGCTTGCAATTGCCAGCCCAACGGGGTCAGTTGGGCAGCAAGACCCCGGGCCATGGCTCTTGTGCAAGAGCCGTGGCTTCGCTTTTGACGCGGAAGGCCCATGGAAAAGATACCGATGACGCGCGGTGGTTTCGTCGCGCTGGACGAAGAACTTAAGGTCCTGAAATCGATCGAGCGGCCCGCCGTGATCCGGGCGATCTCCGAAGCGCGCGAGCATGGCGACCTGTCGGAAAACGCGGAATACCACGCCGCGCGCGAAAAGCAGAGTTTCATTGAGGGTCGCATCAAGGAGCTTGAGGGCATCCTGTCGCTGGCCGAGGTGATTGACCCGACCAGGTTTTCGGGGTCGGTCAAGTTCGGTGCGACGGTGACGCTGGCCGATGACGACAGCGGCGAGGAAAAGACCTATCAGATCGTCGGCGAGACGGAGGCCGACATCGAGAACGGTCTTTTGAATATCCGCTCGCCGCTGGCGCGTGCGCTGATCGGCAAGGACGAAGGCGACAGCGTTGACGTGCGTACCCCCGGCGGCGTCAAGTCCTACGAAATCCTGTCCATTCGCTACGTTTGATCCGCCGCATGGTCGAACCCCCCGAAAAGCCGGTCGATCTGGGACTTTATCCACGCAAGGAACCGCCGCAAGGTTTGCATCCGACCGATCTTGCGGGCGGCGCACTCAGCGTGATCTGGGTCGTTGCGGTGCTGTCCTACATTTTTTCCGCGCCGCCCTCGACCGAAAGCCAGACGTTTGGTTTGGTGATGACGCTGCTGGTGGTGTTCCTGCCCATCGTGCTGATCTGGGTGTCGGTCGTCACCCTGCGCACGGTCCGCGCCCTGCGCGCCGAGGCGGCACGCCTGCAGGCGGCGGTCGATGCAATGCGCAATGCCTATGTCGCCGCACAGCAGACCCACGCCTCGGGCGGCTTGAAACCGTCGGTCGAGCGCAAGATCGACGAAATCGCGGCGGCGGCAAAGCAGACCGAATCTGCGCTTGCGACATTCAATTCCCGCCGCGACGCGACGCTGACGGTGCCCTCGGCAGACCGCAAGGCAGCCTTGACCCTGCCGCCCCAGACGGGCGAGGAGCAACCCCTGCTGGCGCTGGGCACCCCAGCCGAGGACATGCGCGCGCCGCTGTCGGTCAGCGATTTCATCCGCGCGATGAACTTTCCCGAAACGCCGGATGACAAGGACGGCTTTCGCGCCCTTCGCCGCGCGCTGGAGGATCGCCATGTGGCCAAGCTGATCCGCGCCGCCCAGGATGTGCTGACACTGCTGAGCCAGGACGGCATCTACATGGATGACCTGCGGCCGGATCTTGCCAGGCCCGAGGTCTGGCGGCGGTTTGCGGCGGGTGAGCGCGGCCGGTCCATCGCGGCGCTGGGGGGCATCCGCGACCGTTCAAGCCTGGCGCTGACGGCCGCGCGCATGCGTGAGGACACCGTCTTTCGCGACGCTGGCCATCATTTCCTGCGCACCTTCGACAAGACATTTGCGTTGTTCGAGCCCAATGCCAGCGACGCCGAACTGGCGGACCTGTCCGACACAAGGACCGCGCGTGCCTTCATGCTGTTCGGGCGGGTGACGGGTACGTTCGACTGACGGCTCCGTGGCCTATCCGATCGGCCTGACCATGGTGGTCGCGGCCGAAAACCCGAACACATGGCGCAGCGGACCGATCTTCTCGGTCCGGACAGCGACAAATCCCAGACGTTCATAGAGCGCGCGCGCGCGACCGTTGGTGTCCACCACGTCCAGCCGGACCGACCGATAGCCCAGCCGCAGGCCCTCATCGCAGATGCGGTCGATCAGCGCCGATCCGACGCCCTGACCACGCGCCGCCGCGGTCACGCAGATGCCGTCCAGCAGAAAACGGGCATTGTCGATGTCGCGGCTCAATGCCCAGAGCAGAAGCCCCCGCCAGCCCGCGCCGACGATGCCATAGGTGCGGCGCAGGTCGCGGCGGGTTCCGCCCGCAAAGCTGCCTTCGGGCGTCTTGAACCCGGCGAGGCCGATCAGCCGCCCAAGATCATCCAGGGCGACAATGCAGTGATCCGCCCGGATGACTCGTTCAAAGAAATGCAGCGCGCGGGGTTCCGGCCCCAGAACCGGGCCAAGCTTGGCGCCGAAGGCTTCCCAGTAAAGGCGTGCCGCATCCGGGCGCAACCCATCCGGCAAACCACGCCGCACGATCATTGCAGCGCGCCCAAAAGGGCGTCCTGATGACCCGCCCCCAAGATCCAGCCCTCTTCGCGCGCGACGTCAGGCACCTGCATCATTGATGCCATCCGCCCCGTCCGCGCCAGTCGCCAAAGCGCGCGTGCCAGCAGCGTCACCTGTGCGCGGTCGGGAATGGCGTCGCCGCTGGCGCGGACCGCTGGCGCGATCAGGGACGGATAGACCTCGGCGATGACGACCGGAGCTGCCGTGACAGGTTCAAACGGCCAGACCGCGACATCTGGGCGCTGCGCGAACCGATGGATCATCGGCAGGCCGATCAGGGTTTGCGACCCAACCGATCCGGTCGTGTAAAGCTTCCATACCGGGCTGGCACCACGCACAAGCGTTTCGACTTCGCGACGTTCGGCCAGACCCAACGCTGCATAGTCGGCAGTCCTTCGGGCGGACAGCCCATCCAGGGCGGCGCTGTCCGGTCGTCCCCAGAACGGCCCCGGTCCCCCAAGACCGAGGTTCATGTCGGCGGCGACCCTGAATCGGTTGTTGGAATTGTCGGGACCATCCGTGATCCGCGCCGCAAACCACGCCCAGATGGCGGGGGCGTGTGGCGTCCCGGTCAAGCGGGCTGCAAACCCGCGCGGGTAGCCAAACGGAAAGTCGAACCCGATCAGCAGACGCCTGCCTGCGGCCCGCTCTGCCGCGATCAGGTCCACAAGCGCCTGTTCCGCCTGCGCCCGCGTGCGGTGGTAGGCGGCGACGACTTCGTCGTTTCGGCAGACCCCGATCCAGATAGCGTCCCGCGACGGGCGCGCGGGCGAGGGCGCCGAACGTGCCGACCAGTCGACGATGGCAACGGTGTCAAAATCCGGTTTTGGCGCAGCAGTGTCGCGTGGGGTCAACCCGACCTGCCGCAGCACGAAATCCGCCACCGCCGCCGTATCATTCAGGTCCAGCACCGGCACCGACAATCCCGCAAGGCCTGCATCCGTCGCCACCGCCTGCACCGTGGGATCGCCAGGCTGGATCAGCGCATGGCCGGCCTGGGCGCGAAACACCTCGATCTTGGCATGGTCGTCGCGCTTGTAGCCTTCGACCAGCACCAGATCGACAGGGGAAAGGCGTGCCAGAACCGCCCCCAGATCAGGTTCCGGCCCGCGATGTTCCGCCATCAGCGCAAAGCGGTGCGCCGAGGCCAGGATCACCTCGTGTGCGCCGGCGGCGCGGTGGCGATAGCTGTCCTTGCCGGGCTGGTCGAGGTCGACGTCGTGATGCACATGCTTGATTGTCGACACCGAGAAACCGCGCCGGGCGATTTCGGCCACAAGGCGCTCCATCAGGCTGGTCTTGCCTGCATTCTTCCAGCCGATGATGCCATACACTTTCAGGGCCGGACCTCCGGACGCCGCTGCGCCATGGCCAGGTCTTGCGGCGTATTCAGATTCGCAAACGCCTCCGGATCATCAAAATCGGCCCTGGCGGCGGCATGCATGTCGACAAATCCAAGGACGCGGGCAGAGGGCGCTTCATCCAGATAGTCGCGCAACACGCCCCGCAGGGCGACGGGCCAAAGCCCGAATGTCGGATGATCACGCCCGCCCGCCCGCGCGATGGCCAGGCCGTCGGCTTGCCCCTCGGCCGCAAGACAAAGGCGCGGGACAAGGTCGCACGGAAGAAACGGGGTGTCGACGGCGGCGCTGGCCAGATGACTGGCACCCAGGGCGGCGGCCCAGTCCAGACCGGACAGCACCCCTGACAAAGGCCCGCGTGATACGCCGTCCGCCAGCACCGGAAGGCCGGTTTGCGCAAATCTGTCGGGCGCGCCATTGGCGGAAATTGCAAGACCCTCCACCTGTGGTTTCAGCCGCTCGATGACGTGATCAACCAGCGGCAAGCCGCCAAGCAACATCAGCGCCTTGTCGGCACCGCCCATGCGCCGGGCCGTTCCCCCCGCCAGGATGATGCCAAAGATGCGCATCGCGATCGCCTGCGTATGGTGCCGGCGCCGGAGCGGCACCGGCAATTGACGGGCCGGTGTCAGGGCGCCGTGTCGCGCGCCTGTACCAAGAGGACGCCATAGTTCTTGTCGGCATCATCATCGGTAATCTTGCGGGTAACGACGCCGGGCATTTTCCCGAAAGCCTCGGAGAACCGCTTGGGAAAGAAGGTCTGCGGCAATCCTTCGAAACCCGGTACTCCCCGCAGGACGGTTGCCATGGATTGTGTACAAAAGCCCTTTGGAACAGCCCCGTAGGCCTTGGCGCGCGCCATGACCAATTCAGCGGTCTGCGCGGAAACCGGCAGCTTTTGCTCGATCACGTAAAACGTCTCGCGCGCGTGATAGTCGATGTAAAAATTGACCATCTTGTCGGTCATGCCGTAATGCACGTCGTTGCGTTCGGGCAGCCGGGGCAGGCCCCAGGTGCCCGCCGGATCGAACATCACCCGTTCAGAGCCGTTGATCAGAAGTCCGCTGTGGGCGCCTGCGCCGCTGCGCACGTTGATCACCGTGTAAAGCGTGATCGACGGGGGCTCATCCGACACGAAGCGCGCGGCCTTGACCGCCTCATCCGGGGCCCAGGTCGGCTCGGCACCGCAGGCCGACAGGACCAGAAGCACGGCGAGCGCAAGAAATTTCCGGATCATGATGGCAGGCCCCGTGTGGTTGTTCAGGAATTGGTCAGTGCAAGAAAGATCAGGATTCCGATCGAAATCGCGGCACCCCATGTGACCATCCGGATAAAGCCGGCAAAGGTCTTTTCCTGGGTTCGGATGTCCATCGTGCCTGGGATGTGGTCGGCACCCTTGTCGTGGTTGGCCATGGCGATTGTCCTTTGGAAAGCAAGCGGTTTTCCGGTGCGATACCTGATTCACCGGGCGCTGTCACGCGGGGCTTGCGGGCTGCGGCCGAATGACCGCATGACTGTGGTGCCGAAAGTTCAGGCCGAGGCGTCGCCTGCGTCGCCGCCGCGCCAGCCATCGTGCAGGCGAAACCCGATCCGGCGTGCAGGCGCGTCCGGACTTTCAACCGGCGCTGCCCGAAGGATGACCGACAGCTGTGAGACATGCTGCACCAGCTGGGTGCGCGCACCGTCATCGTCGCGGCCATAGAATGTCAGGATGTCCGGGTCGGAATAGCCCACGCCCTCGATCCGCAGGACGCCGGAATCCCCGCCCGCAAAGCCCATCGCGACCTCTTGCGACGGGTTCAACTGAGCCTCGAAGTTGCGGATATAGGCGACCAGCCGCTGATAGGCCCATTCTGCGGGCATGAGCGGCGTTTGTCTTGCGGCATTGGTCTTGCGCGGGGTGGCCTTTTTGGGGGCGGTCGTCATGGCAAAGTCTTTCGTCCTTGGGGCGATGCAGGATGTCGACGGTGTCTGCCGGCAAGGAACGCCGATTTGATCCGGTGGCGCAAGCGGCGCATAGGGGCGGCGACGCCGCCGGTCGCTTGGCAAAGCCGCCTGCGTCGCCTAAAGCACAGGCTGGCGACGGACGGACCACCGATGATGCAGACCGAGATCCTTTTGCCCGATGCCGCGGGTGTCGCGCGCGCAGCAGCGATTCTGCGCCAGGGCGGACTGGTCGCCCTGCCGACCGAGACCGTCTATGGGCTGGGTGGTGATGCCCGGTCCGACGCGGCGGTTGCGCGCATCTTTGCGGCCAAGGATCGCCCCCGGTTCAATCCCCTGATCGTGCATGTGCCCGACCTTGCGGCGGCCGAGATGCTGGCCATCTTTGACGCCCGCGCCCGCGCGCTGGCCGGTGCGTTCTGGCCCGGGCCGCTGACCATGGTCCTGCCCCTGCGCAAAGGTACAGGCCTGTCCGATCTTGTGACGGCGGGTCTGCCGACGGTGGCTGTCCGGGTGCCCGCACATCCCTTGGCCCAACATGTGTTGCGCGACTATGGCGGGCCGCTGGCCGCGCCGTCCGCCAATCCGTCCGGGCGCATCTCGCCGACACGGGCCGAGCATGTGCTGGATGGCCTGGCCGACAGGATTGACGCGGTGCTGGACGCCGGCCCCTGCGCTGTCGGCATTGAATCGACCATTCTTGGGCTTGTCGGGCGAGCGGTCCTGTTGCGCCCCGGCGGCATTCCGGCCGAGGTTCTGGAACAGGCCCTGGGACAGGCGCTGCATGCTGTCGGCGACACAGAAAAGCCCAGCGCGCCGGGACAGATGGCGTCGCACTATGCGCCCCAAGCCCCGCTGCGGATGAACGCGACCGAAGCAGAGCCGGATGAGGTCCTGATCGGTTTCGGGACGGTGAAGGGCGAACTGACACTATCGGCGACAGGCGACATGGTCGAAGCCGCCGCCGGACTGTTTCAGACCCTGCGCGACGCCGACCGGCGGGCGGGCCGTTCCGGGCGCATTGCGGTCGCGCCCATTCCTGAAACGGGACTTGGCCGCGCGATCAATGACCGTCTTCGCCGCGCGGCCGCGCCACGCAAGTCAGGCTGAGGCAGGGACCGAACGCCCTTTCTGCACCGCAGGGCGCGCAAGGAACCGATCGAGATAGGCCGGGACATGTTTCAGCTTGTCCCAGCCGACAAGGTCCGCGGCCTTGTAGAAATCGCGCAGGGTGCCCAGCCACGGGCCGACCGATATGTCGGCGATGGAATAGTCGCCGGCCAACCA
Organism: Rhodobacterales bacterium; assembly: GCA_021155205.1. Classification (GTDB taxonomy): domain Bacteria; phylum Pseudomonadota; class Alphaproteobacteria; order Rhodobacterales; family Rhodobacteraceae; genus JAJNPS01. The sequence continues at coordinate 19,884 of JAJNPS010000047.1, read as the reverse complement.
ATCCTTGCCCGCCAGCGCCCCATCCAGCACCTTCAACAGACGCTCGACCTCGGCCCGATAGCGTTCCTTGGGGCGGGGGTCGTCGATGTCTTTGCCCGCAAAGGTATGGAAATAGCCCAATTGCCCAAACATCGGTCCGATGCCGCCCATCTGGAACATAAGCCATTGCAAGACCTGATACCGCTGGTCGGCGGGCAAAAGCTTGCCGCTTTTCTCGGCCAGGTAGATCAGGATGGCGCCGCTTTCGAACAAGGCCAGCGGTTTGCCGTCGGGGCCATGGGGATCAATGATCGCGGGGATCTTGTTGTTCGGATTGAGGCTGAGGAATTCGGGGCTGAGCTGGTCACCGGTGGAAAAGTTCACCAGATGTGGTTCGTAGGCCAATCCCATCTCCTCAAGTGCGATGGAGACCTTTTGGCCGTTGGGTGTCGGAAGGGAATAAAGCTGGATCACATCCGGGCTTCTGGCCATCCAGCGGGTGGTGATCGGAAACTCTGCAAGTTTGGTCATAGTACCGTCCTTGTATGCCTACTGTTGCTACATAGGACAAAATTCCCCGTGCGAAAGCGTGCAAAGCTGTGCATAGTTCCCCAGCGCATGTGCGCTTGTGTTGGGTAAGACCCGTCGGAACAGATGGGCTTAAAAAGGGAACCGTGGAATGCTGAATGAGTTCAAGGCCTTTATCTCGAAAGGCAACGTGATCGACCTCGCTGTTGGTATCATCATCGGCGTGGCGTTCACGGCCATCGTCACCTCGCTGGTGGATGACCTGATCAACCCGCTGATCGGGATGATCATCGGCGGAATTGATTTCTCGACCTGGGGATTCTCGATTGGCGATGCCAAGTTTTCCATCGGAAACTTCATCAATGCGGTGATCAAGTTCCTGATCATCGCCTGGGTGGTGTTCCTGCTCGTCAAGGCCGTCAACCGGATGATGCCAAAGGCACCCCCACCTCCGGCGGGACCGACCTCGGAACAACTGCTGGCCGAAATCCGCGATGCACTGAAGGCACGCTGATCGCGCCCGAAACGACGAAAACCCCCGGTCCGTGCCGGGGGTTCTTGTTTGCGGCGCTGCCCGGTCAGATCGCCAGCGCGTCAGCCGCCGCAATGACCGGCAGACCCAGCGCCGTGCCGACCGCCGCATAGGTCAGCTTGCCCGCATGCGTGTTCAGACCGGCAAGCAGATGCCTGTCATCGGCGCAGGCGCGCTTCCATCCCTTGTTGGCCAGTGCCAGCATGAAGGGCATCGTCGCGTTGCCCAGGGCAAGCGTCGAAGTGCGCGCCACCGCCCCCGGCATGTTGGCAACGCAATAATGCATGATGCCGTCGATCTCGTAGACCGGGTCCTGATGCGTGGTCGCATGCGAGGTTTCAAAGCAGCCACCCTGATCAATGGCGACATCGACAAGGACGGCGCCGGGCTTCAGGTCCTTCAGTTGCGCGCGGCTGATCAGCTTGGGGGCTGCGGCACCGGGAACGAGGACCGCGCCGATGATCATGTCCGCCTGCCGGGCAAGGTCCATCGTCGTGGCCGCATCGGCAAAGGCGTTCTTGAACCGGCCGCCAAAGACATCGTCAAGATAGCGCAGCCGGTTGACCGACCGATCCAGCACGGTCACATCCGCACCCATCCCGGCGGCGATCTTGGCCGCGTGGGTGCCGACGACGCCGCCGCCGATCACAAGGACCCGCGCGGGCAGAACGCCCGGCACGCCGCCCAGAAGCACGCCGCGGCCACCGTTGGCCTTTTGCAGGGTCCAGGCCCCGACCTGGGGCGCCAGACGGCCCGCAACTTCGGACATCGGGGCCAGGAGCGGCAGACCGCCACGATCATCGGTGACGGTCTCGTAGGCAATCGCCGTGACACCCGAGGCCAGCAGGTCATGCGTCTGGGCGGCATCCGGCGCCAGGTGCAGATAGGTGAAAAGAACCTGTCCCGCGCGCAGGCGCTTGCGCTCCACCGCCTGGGGTTCCTTGACCTTGACGATCATGTCGGCCTTGGCAAACACCTCTTCGGCGGTGGGCAGGATTGTGGCGCCTGCCGCAACATAATCGGCATCGGCAAAGCCCGACCCGACACCGGCACTGGTTTCCACCAGCACGGTATGGCCGGCAGTTGCCGCCTCGCGCACCGCGCCGGGGGTCATTCCAACGCGATACTCCTGTGGCTTGATCTCTTTGGGGCAACCGATCTTCATGGCCGTTCTCCTTTGGCGCGTTTTCGCAAGAATGCCGCAGATCGGGTGGTGAAGGTTTGAAACTTCGGTGGCATTTCTGACGCTGACTGATAGAATCTTCGAACTTAGTCCAAAAGACTGGATGAAATCATCATGACATCGGAAATTGACGCAACAGACCGGCGCATCCTGATGGTTTTGCAAAAACAGGGGCGCATTACCAACGCAGACCTTGCCGACCGCGTGAACCTGTCACCATCCGCCTGCCATCGTCGCGTGGAACGGCTGGAAACGGACGGCTTTATCGCGGGGTATGTGGCGCTGCTGAACACCCGCAGGATGGGGCGACCCACGATGGTCTTTGTCGAGATCACGCTGCAGTCACAGGCCGAAGACCTGCTTGACGCCTTTGAACGCGAGGTGGCCCGCGTGCCCGACATTCTGGAATGTCACCTGATGGCGGGGACGGCCGACTATCTGCTGAAAATCCTGGCCGAAGATACCGAGGATTTCGCCCGGATCCATCGCCAGTTCCTCAGCCGGTTGCCGGGCGTGCGGCAGATGCAGTCCAGCTTTGCCCTGCGGACCGTGGTCCAGACGACGGCGTTGGCGGTCTAGCTGGCCAACCGGCCCGATGGCGATGGCTTCGCGGTAGACCCGCTCGATCACGTTGGTCTTGCCCTGCCAGCCAAATTCTCGCAGGACCTTGGCGGCACCGGCTTTTTCCATGGCAAGGCACAGATTCGGATCGTCTGCGAGACGCAGGATCGCTGCCGCCAGCCGTTCGACGAAATCGCCGCGTGGTTCCGGGTGGACCAGCATGCCGCAATTGGATCGAGATTGTCCGCAGGGCCGCCCCAGCGGCGCAATAGGCCGGCGGCTGAACGCCGTGAAAGCGGACTGCATCCCCAAGCCCGCCGCATGCTGTCGCAGCGCAGACAGCCCGCCTCCCGTAGCGCCTTCAACCGGCAATTTTCATGTCTGCAATTCCGTGGCGGCAATGGCACGGTCGAAACTTCGCTGTCCAGCCATTAGACCCGGCAGCCGGTTGCCGAAATCAGGCGTGCAAATGAAAAACCCCCGGACCTTGCGGACGGGGGTTGATCGGGTGGCCGGTCGCCCGGCCCAGTGTTCGCAAGACGTCGGCTATAGACCGCCTTCGCGCTGAAGCTTTTTCCGGGCGAGCTTGCGCGCACGGCGCACGGCTTCGGCGGATTCGCGCGCTTTCTTGACCGACGGTTTCTCGAAATGCTGCTTGAGCTTCATTTCGCGGAACACGCCTTCGCGCTGGAGCTTTTTCTTCAAGGCCCGAAGGGCTTGCTCGACGTTATTGTCGCGGACGCTGACCTGCATGTGGTTGTCACCACCTTCCTAGGTTAAAGTTGCACTGTTTGTGCAGGCGAGGCGGCCTATAACAAGGCAACGGCCACTTGTCCACCGCGCGATGGGGGCAATGCGGTGCAAGCCGAAAAGGGGACGACAATGGACCACGAAACCGCGAAGGACCGTCTGCTGGACGCGGCCATGGCGCATGTGCCGTTTGATGGCTGGTCCGAGACTGCGTTTCGCGCGGCGATCACCGATTCGGGCATCGACGCCGCGACCGCCCGCGTCGTCTGCCCCAATGCAGGCGTGGACCTGGCGCTGGCCTATCATCGGCGCGGCGATCGCGCGATGCGGGCATCACTTGGGGCCGAGGACCTGTCCAACTTGCGCTTTCGCGACCGCATCGCGCGGGCGGTCCGCTTGCGGATCGAGGCTGCCGACATCGAACTGGTGCGCCGTGGCACGACCCTCTTTTCGCTGCCACAGAACGCGGCGGCGGGGGTGGGGGCCATCTGGGGCACTGCCGATGCGATCTGGACAGCCCTTGGCGATACCAAGCGCGATCTGAACTGGTACACCAAGCGCGCAACCCTGTCAGGCGTCTATGGCGCGACGGTTCTTTTCTGGCTGGGTGATGACAGTCCGGACCGTCAAGCCACATGGGAGTTTCTGGACCGCCGCATCGCCGAGGTGATGGAGATCGAAAAGCTCAAGGCCGCCGTCAAGGAAAATCCAGTCGCCAAGGTTGTCCTTGCGGGCCCGGCTAAGGTTCTGGAAAGCCTTTCCGAGGCAAAAGGGCGGTGGCGAGACCTGGGCCGCAAAGTGCCCTGAAGGACACAAGGACCGCGATGACACTTCTCAACAGCATGCTGGCGATGGAAATATCCGAGCCTGGCGCCCCCGATGTCCTGAAACCCGCCTCGGTTCCGGTGCCGGTCCCGGGATACGCCCAGATCGTCATCCGTGTGGCCTATGCGGGCGTGAACCGCCCGGACGCATTGCAGCGCGCGGGTTCCTATGTGCCACCGCCAAGCGCCTCGCCGCTGCCGGGCCTGGAGGCGTCGGGAACGGTGGTGGCGCTGGGCCAGGGCGTCACCCGCTGGCAGATCGGTGACATGGTGACGGCGCTGCTGCCGGGCGGGGGATATGCGGAATATGTCGCGACCCCGGCGACCCATGCGCTGCCTGTTCCGGCGGGCATATCGTTGCGGGATGCGGCCTGCCTGCCGGAAACCTGCTTTACCGTCTGGTCCAATGTCGTGATGCGCGGCAGGCTGACGGCGGGGGAACGCTTTCTGGTCCATGGCGGCACATCCGGCATCGGCACCACCGCGATCCAGATCGCCAAGGCGCTGGGCGCGCGGGTTTTCGCGACCGCAGGCAGCGCCGAAAAGTGCGACCTTTGCCGGTCGTTGGGGGCGGAACGCGCAATCAACTACAAGGACGAGGATTTCGTCGACATCCTGCGGGCCGAGGGTGGCGCCGACCTGATCCTGGACATGGTCGGGGGCCCTTACCTGCCACGCAACATCAGGGCGTTGGCGGATGACGGGCGGCTGGTCCAGATCGCGTTCCTGCAGGGTGCCAGGGTCGAGGCAAACTTTGCCGAACTGATGATGCGCCGCCTGACGCTGACCGGGTCCACACTGCGTCCGCAGTCGGACCACGCCAAGACCCTGATCGCCGAGGCGGTAGAGGGTCAGGTCTGGCCGATGATCGAACGCGGCGCGTTGCGCGTGGTCCATGACAGCGAATACCCCCTGACCGACGCGGCGGCGGCGCATTGGCGCATCGAAAGCCCCGGCCACATGGGCAAAATCGTCCTGAAGGTCGAGGCTGCGTGACCCTTGACTTGCGTTCAAATCACGCGCGGTCGAGTGTATTGACGGTTTCTTAACGCGCGGTCCTTCCGCCAAGATGATATAGCTTTCCTTGGCGGGATCGGGTTTTTGCGATCCTCACCTTACCCGGTCAGTACCCCCATGCTGGTCGGGACCGATCATTGGAGTAAAGTTGTTTCACGGTTGCCCTTTTTCGCTGGTTTTCATAGTTCCCTGTGCCTCCGATCCCGCCACCCTTTCCCTTGATGGCCCGGACCCGTGATCGCGCTATTTGATGGCGGTCGCGGGTTTGGTACGTCGGCAATCTCGCTATCGGACGGCCTCCAGCACGGCGTCCGGCTGACGGCAATCGCGGATGACGTCATCGCCGCAGCGGCGCGGGCCAAGGTCCAGGTCCAGGCAGATGCGAACCTCCTGAATCAGGCCGTCGCTGCAGGTGACAGTCACCATGTCGCGCGACAGGTCCGGGTTGCTGTCCAGAAACGCGCTTTCGACGACATCGGGCGGCACGTTGAGGTCGCTGCGGACCTGTGCGAACAGCGGCGGTACCGTCACGGATGCGAACGCACGTCGCGCCGTCGCAAAAAAGCGGTCGGCCGACAGCCCCGTACAGCGGCCGTGCTTTTTCCACTGGTAGAACGCGACGCCCGACCCGCCCATGATGTCGGCCATCGCGGCGGTTGTCGCGCGTGACGGATCGCGTTCCGGGGTGCGGCAATAGGACGGCCAGCCCTGTTCAAACTGCGGCCATAGCCCGTGCAGGACAAAGGTCAGCCCGCGTCCGGTGTCGCATTGGGGATCGTTGCGCGCATCACCCTCCAGCGCACACCAGGCCGATGACCACGACAGCGACAAGACGTAATAGTCGAAATCACCTGCTCTTTCGCCTTCTGCGCGTGCAGAAGGCGCGAAAAGCATCGCGGCCAGCAAGACAAGCACTGCCCGCATTTTTGCTTTTCCTTCACGAAAAATGGGCCTATACGGACCCGGACTTCCCATAATTCGTGGAAATCGCGGACCAAGGTTCGCCGCCGTTTTCCCGGCTCGGGAAAGATTTGTAAAGGAGAGATCCGATGTCGAAACCCCTGATGGCCAAGGCCACCGCTGTCTGGCTGGTGGACAACACCACGCTGACCTTCCGGCAGGTGGCCGAATTCTGCGGGATGCACGAGCTTGAGGTGCAGGGCATTGCCGATGGTGACGTGGCAACCGGGGTCAAGGGCTTTGATCCGGTGGCCAACAACCAGCTGGACCCGATCGAGATCGAGCGCGGCCAGGCCGATCCCCTGTACAAGCTGAAACTGAAGTTCAACGCCTCGGCCGTGGGCGAGGAAAAGCGGCGCGGCCCGCGCTACACGCCGCTGTCCAAACGCCAGGACCGCCCGGCGGCGATCCTTTGGCTGGTCAAGTTTCATCCCGAACTGTCCGATGGTGCCGTGGGCAAGCTGGTCGGCACCACCAAACCGACGATCCTGTCGATCCGCGAACGCAGCCACTGGAACATCAACAACATCACGCCGATTGATCCGGTGGCCCTTGGTCTGTGCCGCCAATCCGAACTGGATGCCGCCGTGCAGGCCGCCGCCCGCAAGAAAGCCGCCGAGGGCGTCGTGATGACCGACGACGAGCGGCGCAAGCTGGTATCGACCGAACAGTCGCTGGCCATGGCCCCCGAGGCCAAGATGCCAGGCCAAATCGCCGGGCTGGAAACCTTTGGCAAGGATGACGAAGACGATCATCCCGGCGACTTTTCCGACGCCGAAAGCTTCTTCAACCTGCCGCAGGGCGATGACGACGACGAGGACGACGCCCCAGGCCGCTGAGGTTGCGGGCGATTGAATTCGTCAGGCAACCCGTCATCCGGCAAAGCAATCTCTTGCCCGATGTCGTGATCTTGGCCAATGTGCGATCCAGTCAAGTCCTGGAGCCCAGCCGATGAATATTGAACAGTTTCTTGGCGGCAATGCGGTTCTGACCGCGCTGGCCGTCTTTATCATCATCTGCATTTTCCTTGGCGTCCGGATCGTGCCGCAAAGCGAAAAGCATGTCGTCGAACGCTTTGGCCGACTGCGGTCGGTACTGGGGCCGGGGATCAACTTTGTGGTACCGTTCCTGGACCGGGTCGCCCACAAGATCAGCATTCTGGAACGCCAGTTGCCCACCGCGCAGCAGGACGCGATCACCACCGACAACGTTCTGGTCAAGGTCGAGACCTCGGTTTTCTACCGCATCACCGAACCGGAAAAGACCGTCTACCGCATCCGCGATGTCGATGCCGCGATTGCAACCACCGTCGCCGGGATCGTGCGGTCCGAAATCGGCAAGATGGAACTGGACCAGGTCCAGTCCAACCGAAACGAGCTGACCCAGAACATCCGTGAACAGGTCCGCGCCATGGTCGATGACTGGGGCATCGAGGTGACGCGCGCCGAAATCCTGGACGTCAACCTGGACGAGGCGACCCGCGCCGCGATGCTGCAGCAACTGAACGCCGAACGCGCCCGCCGCGCCCAGGTGACCGAAGCCGAAGGCAAGAAGCGCGCGGTCGAACTGAATGCCGATGCCGAACTTTATGCCGCCGAACAGGAAGCCAAGGCCCGCCGCGTTCTGGCGGATGCCGAGGCTTATGCGACCAACGTGATCGCGGGTGCGATCAAGGAGAACGGCATCGAGGCGGCACAGTATCAGGTCGCGCTGAAACAGGTCGAGGCGCTGACCGCCGTGGGGCAGGGGGCCGGCAAGCAGACGATCATCGTGCCCGCACAGGCGCTGGAGGCGTTTGGCGATGCGTTCAAGATGCTGAAGGGGCGCGCCTAAGATGTGGGCAATCTGGTGGGTCTGGATCGTCGCGGGCTTTGCGCTTGGCGTGCTGGAGGTGCTGGTTCCGGGGTTCATCTTCCTCGGCTTTGCCATCGGCGCTGTCGTCACCGGCGTTCTGGTTGGCCTCGGACTTGCCCCGGCTGGTCTGGCGGCGCTGATCCTGATCTTTTCCGTGGTCTCGCTGGTCGCGTGGTTCGTGCTGCGTAGGACGATGGGCGTGCGGTCGGGTCAGGTCAAGGTCTGGGACAGGGACATCAATGACGACACGTGACCAACAGCCGGTCCCGGCCGGTTGATGGATTTCGTGGGCGCAAAGGCGGCGTTGTTTTGCGGTCCTCTGATCCTGACCTACTTGCGGGATGATTTTGACGGATTGCCCTGGCGCGGGTTCTGGGATCTGCCCGGCGGCGGGCGCGAAGGCGATGAAACCCCGGAAGCCTGCCTCTTGCGCGAACTGGAAGAGGAATTTGGGCTGGTGCTGTCGCCGGACCGGCTGATCTTTCGCGCCATCCTGCCATCAATGACCGATACGTCACGGGCGTCGGCGTTCTTTGGGGGATACCTGTCGCAGGACGACGTTTCTGCAATCCGGTTTGGCAGCGAGGGACAGTCCTGGCAGATGATGGAGGCAGAGGCGTTCTTCACCCACGCGCTTGCCATCCCGCACATGCAGGAACGTGCGCGCGCGGCCCGTGCCGCACTGATCTAGGCCAACGGCGGCAGACTTTTCCGGATCGCCAACGCTGCCCCGCGCGGGTCGTTGTCGCCCCAGATCGGGCGCCCCACAACGATGTGATCCGCACCGGCCAGCAGCGCCTCGGCGGGGGTCGCGATCCGCTTTTGGTCGCCGGGTGCCGATCCGGCCGGTCTGACCCCGGGCGTCACGATCAGCTTTCGCTGTGCCTCAGGCAGGGCGCGGATCAACGCGGCCTCGTGCGGGCTTGCGATGACACCATCCGCACCTGCCGCCAGCGCCCGCGCGGCGCGCTCCACCACGATCCCGGCGATGTCGCCCGCACGGATCAGGTTGGCATCCAGATCGGCGCGATCAAGCGAGGTCAGGATGGTGACGGCAAGGATTTTTGTCCCGCTGCCCGCCCGTCCTTCGGCGGCAGCCCTTACCACCTGCGGGTCGCCATGGACGGTCAGGAAGTCCAGATCGTACTGCACCAGCCCGCGCACCCCTGCCTCGACCGTTGCGCCGATGTCGAACAGTTTCATGTCCAGGAACACGCGCTTGCCGTGTTCGTGCTTCAGTTCGCTTGCCAGGGCAAGACCGCCGCCCGTCAACATGCCGAGGCCGATCTTGTAGAAACCGACCGCGTCGCCAAGGCGCGCGACAAGATCAAGCCCGGCGATGACATTCGGTACGTCCAGCGCGACGATCAGACGGTCATCGGTCATCGGGGTCACTCCATCCTGCAGGCATTGCGGCCTGATGATCTGCCGAGGTGATCCTGTCAACCGGCCTTGGCGCGCGCGGCAAACGCGGCCATGCTGCGGCCAGTCCTGCGACAAAGGTCCCGATGCCCGTTCCCCTGATCGAAGTCTGCGTCGATTCCGCCGATGGCCTTGCCACAGCCATTGCAGGCGGGGCTGACCGGATCGAGCTTTGCGCGGCGCTTGCGGTTGGAGGGTTGACGCCCGCGCCCGGCCTGATGGCCTTGGCTGCCACATCGCCGGTGCCGGTCTTTGCGATGGTCCGGCCCCGCGACGGCGATTTTGTGTATTCCGCGCGCGATGTCGATGTCATGTTGCGCGACATTCGCGCCGCGCGCGACTATGGGCTGGCGGGCGTGGTGTTCGGTGCCAACAGGGCGGATGGCGTGCTGGACCTTGCCGTGATGCGCGACCTGATGGCGGCGTCGGATGGGCTGGCGCACACGCTGCACCGTGCCTTTGATCTGGCGCCCGATTGGGAGCAGGCGCTGGAGGATGCGGTCAGCCTGGGCATCCGGCGCGTCCTGACTTCGGGCGGGGCCACCACCGCGATCCGTGGCATGGCCACGCTGGAAAAGCTGTATGCCCGCGCCGCAGGCCGGATCGTGATCATGCCGGGATCGGGCATCAACGCCCGGACCATTGAGGCTCTGCGGCACCTGCCGCTGACCGAAATCCATGCCTCTTGTGCCACCACAGTCGCCGCTGCGGCACGGGCGGTCGCCATGGGCTTTGCGCTTCCGACATGCAGGCAGACCGACGCCGACGAAGTCCGCGCATTGCGGACGGTGCTCGCGGGTTGACACGCGGGACGCGACCCCGGACAACACGCTGGATGTTGGGATCACGGGTGCGCGATTGACTGCAATTCTTGAAGTCTATGAGGTCGCAACCGGTGCCTCGCGCGAGGTTCTGCGGACCGACCGTCACATCGAGGCACCAAACTGGTATCCTGATAACTCGGGGCTTCTTGTGAACGCCGAGGGTCGCCTTTGGCGGGTGCCGTTCGATGCGCCGGAGTTGGTCGAGGTGCCGACGGGCGCTGCGATCAAATGCAACAACGACCACGCGATCAGCCCGGACGGCAGCCAGATTGCCCTGTCGTCGCATCACCTTGAAAAGGGGTCCGAGATTTTCCTGGTCCCGATCAAGGGCGGAGACCCGAGACTTGTCAGCGTGGCCCCGCCCAGCTGGTTTCATGGCTGGTCGCCGGACGGACGATGGCTGACCTATCCTGCGGCGCGTGGTGGAACCCGCATCCTCGACATCTACAAACTGAATCTTGCGACCGGCCAGGAAACCCGGCTGACCCAAGGGCAGGGGCATCATGACGGGTCGGACTTTTCGGCCGATGGGGCGCAGATCTACTACAACTGTGACCGCGAGAGGCATGCCCAGATTTGGGTGATGTCGGCGGATGGGTCGAACCAGCGCAAGCTGTTCGCGGATGATCATGTCAACTGGTTCCCGCATCCGTCGCCCTGTGGGCGGCACCTTTTATACCTCGCCTATCCGCCGGGGACCGATGGCCATCCGCGTGACCTCGCAGTGGCTTTGGTGCTGTGCAAACCGGATGGGTCCAGGCGCCGCCGCGTGCGGGAGTTCACCGGCGGGCAGGGCACGATGAACGTCCCGAACTGGGCGCCCGACGGGTCGGCCTTTGCCTATGTCCGGTACGATCCGTCCCCGAAAAATCAGTAGAATTCTTGACAAGGGTCAAAGTGCTGCTTGCAAGCGCGACGTAGCTTTCCCATTTGATGGGCAAGGCCATGGTCGGCGTGCCTGTTGAGGGCGCAGGCGGGTGGTGCTGACAAAAGGAGAATGACCGATGGATTTGGAAAAATTCACCGAGCGGTCGCGTGGATTTCTGCAGGCCGCACAGACGATTGCCACGCGGGAAAACCACCAGCGGCTGACGGCGGAACACTTGCTGAAGGCGCTGATGGACGATGACCAGGGGCTGAGCGCCAACCTCATTCGCCGCGCCGGAGGCGAACCTTCTCGGGTCACGGCTGCCGTGGACACGGCGATGGCCAAGATGCCGAAGGTTTCGGGCGACGCGCAGCCGTTCACCGACAGCTCGCTTGTCAAGGTACTGGACGAGGCTGAAAAGCTTGCCAAAAAGGCGGGCGACAGTTTTGTGCCGGTCGAGCGTATCCTGATGGCACTGGCCATGGTGCCCGGCCGTGCCAAAGAGGCGCTGGATGCGGGTGCGGTCACGGCGCAAAAACTGAATGCCGCGATCAATGACATCCGCAAGGGGCGCACCGCAGATACCGCCAGTGCCGAGGCGGGCTATGACGCGTTGAAGAAGTACGCGCGTGACCTGACCGAGGCGGCAGAGCAGGGCAAGATCGACCCCATCATCGGTCGTGACGAGGAAATCCGCCGCACGATGCAGGTCCTGTCACGCCGCACCAAGAACAACCCGGTTCTGATCGGCGAGCCGGGCGTCGGCAAGACCGCCATCGCCGAGGGCCTTGCCCTGCGCATCATCAGTGGCGACGTGCCGGAATCCCTGCGCAACAAGAAACTCATGGCGCTGGACATGGGCGCGCTGATCGCCGGGGCCAAGTATCGCGGCGAGTTCGAAGAACGGCTGAAGGCGGTCCTGAACGAAATCACCAGTGCGGCGGGCGAGATCATCCTGTTCATCGACGAAATGCACACGCTTGTTGGCGCGGGGAAATCCGATGGCGCGATGGATGCGGCCAACCTGATCAAGCCTGCCCTTGCACGGGGTGAACTGCACTGCGTCGGGGCCACGACGCTGGACGAATATCGAAAGTATGTCGAAAAGGACGCGGCCCTTGCCCGCCGGTTCCAGCCCGTGATGGTCAGCGAACCGACGGTCGAGGACACGATCAGCATCCTGCGCGGCATCAAGGAAAAGTACGAACTGCACCACGGCGTGCGGATCGCGGATGCGGCACTGGTGGCCGCCGCCACGCTGTCGCACCGCTATATCACCGACCGGTTCCTGCCCGACAAGGCCATCGACCTGATGGACGAGGCGGCAAGCCGGTTGCGGATGGAAGTCGACAGCAAGCCCGAGGAGCTGGACCAGTTGGATCGGCAGATCCTGCAGTTGCAGATCGAGGGGGAGGCGCTGAAGAAAGAAGATGACACAGCATCGAAGGACCGCCTGCTGAAGCTCCAAAAGGAATTGGCCGACCTGCAGGAACGGTCCGACGAGATGACCGCGAAATGGCAGACCGAACGCGACAACCTCGAGGCGTCACGCAGCCTGAAAGAGGAGCTTGACCGCGCCCGTGCCGAACTGGAACAGGCCAAGCGCGAGGGCAATCTGGGTCGCGCGGGCGAGTTGTCCTACGGCATCATCCCGGGACTGGAAAAGAAGCTGGCAGATGCCGAGGCGCGCGAAGGCGATGCGCTCGTATCCGAGGCAGTGCGGCCCGAGCAGATCGCCGAGGTGGTCGAACGCTGGACCGGCATCCCGATGTCCAAGATGCTGGAAGGCGAGCGCGAAAAGCTGCTGCGGATGGAGACCGAGCTTGGCAAGCGGGTGGTGGGTCAAAAGGCGGCCCTTACAGCGGTCGCCAATGCGGTTCGCCGTGCCCGTGCGGGACTGAACGACGAAAAGCGGCCGCTGGGGTCGTTCCTGTTCCTTGGCCCCACCGGCGTCGGCAAGACCGAACTGACCAAGGCGGTTGCCGAATACCTCTTTGATGACGACAACGCGATGGTCCGCATCGACATGTCGGAGTTCATGGAAAAGCACTCGGTTGCCCGCCTGATCGGCGCGCCGCCCGGCTATGTCGGCTACGATGAGGGCGGGGTGCTGACCGAGGCTGTCCGTCGCCGCCCCTATCAGGTCTTGTTGTTCGACGAAGTCGAAAAAGCACACCCGGACGTATTCAACGTCCTTTTGCAGGTGCTGGATGACGGGGTGCTGACCGATGGGCAGGGCCGCACCGTCGACTTCAAGCAGACGTTGATCGTGCTGACCTCGAACCTTGGGGCGAGGGCGTTGTCGGAACTGCCGGAGGGCGCGGATTCCAGCCGTGCCCGGCGCGAGGTCGAAGAGGCCGTGCGCCAGCATTTCCGGCCCGAGTTCCTCAACCGTCTGGACGAACAGGTGATCTTTGAACGCCTGAACCGCGCCGATATGTCCCAGATCGTCAGCATCCAGCTGGCGCGGCTTGAGACGCGGCTGGCTGCGCGCAAGATCACGCTGCAACTGGACGAGACGGCGCACAAATGGCTCGCGGACGAAGGCTATGACCCGGTCTTTGGCGCGCGGCCGCTGAAGCGGGTGATGCAGCGACACCTGCAGGACCCGCTGGCCGAAATGATCCTGTCGGGCGACCTGCTCGACGGGGCCGCCGTCACGATCAGCGCGGGGCCGGACGGGCTGATCATCGGCGACCGGGTCAGCGCCTCGCGGCGGGTCCGGCCGACCGAGGCCGTGATCCACTGACAGCAGAAAGGCCGGGGCGTTGGTCGCCCCGAGCCGAGATCAGTAGCTGCCCCGTACCGCACCCGACGAGGGCAAGGTTCCGTTGGGTGTTGCCAAGTCAACCGCGTCGGGAATTACGTCACTTAACCGGGTCAGGATCTCTGCGCGGCTCAGACCGGTTTTCTGGGTCAGTTCGTTGAGTATATCTTCGTCGAGCGCGGTTTCTGTCTCGACCGGACTGATCGGGCTGTTTGCGCCGACGCTCACCCAGCTTTGGGCCTTGTCGGCCTGTCCTGTGCCGGTGAAGCGCTCCACAATCTCCGACAGGCCTGCCAGCAGTCCTCCGCTGCCCGTGCCCGTGCCTGCCGCCCCCGAAGGTTGCGGGTTTCCGCCAACCGTCTGCCCAAGCTGATCAAGCCATCCCCGAGATTTATCTGATCCCCCGATCCCTGTCGACCCGCCGCCGCCGCGTCCACGCATCAGCTCGCCAAGCTTGTCGCGGTTTTGATATCCGCCCACGGCAAGCAGGCCAAGTAGGGCAATCAACGAGGGGCTGCCTCTGCTCATGTCCGGTTCCTTTCAACCATAACCGCAAACCTGCGCATCACGCTCGCCGGCGCAAGAAACCAAAGACTGCCAGCACGATAACTGCGCCGACGACGGCACCCATAAGTCCGGTGCTGTCCGTGGGTCCATACCAACCCATTGCTTGCCCGAGGTAGTTGGCAACGAAGGCACCAATCACGCCGAGAATTGTTGTCATCACGAAACCGGAAGGTTCGTTGTCACCCGGCATGATGAATTTGGCGATGACGCCAGCAACAAAGCCGATCACGATCGTCCAGATAATGCCCATGGCGAATCCCCAAAAGATACGTCAGCGACCAAGCGTCCCGACGAGAAGCAACTCGCATGCACGCAAATGGTTCCCCGGTGTGCGCATGCAGTCTACCCGAACACTGATGCGGGGCCCCCACGCGCTGACCGTCCGGTTGCGGTCCTGAGAATATCCTTCGCGCTGCCGGGAATATCGCCCGACGCTGCCGCGTAATGCTGTCGGGTGCGCATGAACGCGCCTCTGCATTCAGAAAGGAACTTCCCTATGCTGAGACTAGCTTTGTCTGCCGCACTCTTGCTTGCAGCGACGGGAGCCCATGCGGCCCCGGCCGATACGGCCAAGACCGCACTGGGCGACGTGCTTGCCGCCGAAAATGGCATGACGCTTTACGTCTTTGCCAAGGACAGTGCGGGACAGTCCGTCTGCAACGACGACTGCGCCGTCAAGTGGCCGCCTTTGTTCGCGAATGCGGGCGATGCAGCATCGGGCGAGTATACAGTGATCGAACGCGCAGACGGCAGTTACCAGTGGGCCTACAAGGGCATGCCGCTGTACTTCTGGATGAACGACAAGGCCGCGGGCGACACCAGCGGCGACGGCGTCGGCGGCGTGTGGAGCGTGGCGCGCCCTTGACCTGAGCGAAGTACTTTCAGGCCATGTTTGATCAGTGCATTGGTTTCAGGCGGGGTGCCCTCACCCCGCCTTTTTTGTACGAACCCGGTCCATGGGAATGGCGGCGTCAGATCGCCTTTGCGGCTTCGGCGATCTGTGACAGGTTTGGCAAATCGGTTGGCCCGATCAGCACAAAGCGCGCGCCGGGCTTGCCCCAGACGCGCATCTGAAATCCGTTTTCCTGCCGCGTCTGGATATCGTCCGTCGCAGGCTTGTCGGATGCGACAAAGCACAGGGCCACGATCTGACCCCCGGCGGTGCGGTACATC
Organism: Rhodobacterales bacterium; assembly: GCA_021155205.1. Taxonomy (GTDB): domain Bacteria; phylum Pseudomonadota; class Alphaproteobacteria; order Rhodobacterales; family Rhodobacteraceae; genus JAJNPS01. The sequence continues at coordinate 4,075 of JAJNPS010000047.1, read as the reverse complement.
AGCTGCCCCACCGGCTTGCCGCCGGCGACCAGCAACCGCGCGCCCTGAAACTCCAGACCTTCGGCGCGAAGATCGGGAATCTCGAAGGGCGTGCCGACCTGGGCCGTCAGCCATGACTTGATATGATCAGCTTCGCTCGCGGCGACTTCGACCAGATGCCGTGACTGGGCGGCATAGATCGCGTGATATTCTGCCACGTCCGAAATCCAGTCCCTCGCCGCGACGATTTCGGTCCGTCGCCCGGCCAGAAAGCCACTGCCTGCCCCGACCGCCAACAAGGCAAGGCTTGCTGCAATCGCGGCCCAGCCCGGCAGACGCTGCCTTGACGCAGGCAGGGGATCAGGCGCCCGTTCGATTGACCGCGCCAGGGCCAACGGCACCGGGGCCGCCAGCATCGCCGCGAATTCCGCGTTGGCGGCGTCGTTCGCAGCCATCAGTGCCGTCAGTTCTGCCTGCAGGGACGCATCATGCCGCAACAGCTCCTGCAAGGCCTGTGCCTCGTCGGGCGGCAGTTCGCTGTCAAGCCAGGCGCTGAGCTTGGGGCCAAAGTCGCTCATCCCGTCACCTCGGCTGTCGTTGCAAGACGTTCGGCCAGCATCTGCCGCGCCCGGTAAAGTCTGCTCATGACTGTTCCCTGTGCCACGTCGAGAATGTCGGCGGCCTCTTTGTAGCTGTAACCTTCGACCCCGACCAAAAGCAGCACAGCGGCGTGACCTGTCGGCAGGTCGGCCAGTCGACCCAAGAGCTGCTTTCGGACCAGATGATCCTCGGCGGTGGTGTCCTGGCGCAATTCGTCCGTCTCATCCGCTGCAACATGGCCCGCACCCAGCCGGACCTGCCGTTTGCGCACCTCGCCGATCCAAAGATTGCGCAGGATGCGAAAGACCCAGCGGTCCAGCCCAAGGCCTGGGTCCCAACTGTCACCCGCTGCAATCGCGCGCATGCACGCCTCTTGCACGAGGTCATCAGCATCCGCGCCATTGCGCGTCAGGCTGAGCGCAAACCGCCTGAGACGGGGCAAAAGCACCACCAGATCTTTGCGAAGCAATGGCTGCGGCGACATCGGCGGTGACGGGGTCCGGCTGTTTGGGAACGACGGTTTTGCCGCCGGGGTCGACACCAGTATCGGCCTGACGTCCGCTGTTTGGAAGTCAGGATCGCAAAGGGGCGGAGGGGCTGTTGCAATCATGGCCTGCCGGGGGGCTGTAGACAGGGCTGCGCATGTCCCCGCTTTCCACTACGCCAATGGCGACCGGAATATTCCTGCATCGGCAAACAAATAGCGGCCCGCCCTTCTGCAAGGACGGGCCGCAAGGGCCATCCGGATGCCCGGAGGAGTTACATCTTGGGCATCAGCACCGAGTCGACAACATGGATCACGCCGTTAGAAGCTTCGATGTCGGCAGTTGAGATGACTGCGCCGTCAATCTTGGGCCCACCATCCAGCGTGATCATGGCCTCGCCGCCCTGCACGGTCTTGGCCATCATGCCTTCGGTCAGGTCGGCCGACATGACCTTTCCGGGGACCACATGATAGGTCAGGATCGAGATCAGCTTGTCCTTGTTTTCCGGCTTCAGCAGGTCCTCGACGGTCCCCGCGGGCAGCGCCGCAAACGCGGCATCGGTCGGCGCGAAAACCGTGAACGGACCTTCGCCTTTCAGCGTTTCGACCAGCCCCGCAGCCTCAAGCGCAGCGGCAAGGGTGGTGAAGTTGCCCGCCGCAACGGCGGTATCCACGATGTCCTTCGAGTGTCCGCCAGCAAAGGCGGGCATCGCGAACGTGGCGGCGGCGGTCAGGGCGATAAAGGTTCTGCGGATCATTGGTGTCACTCCCGTTTGATCTCTGCCGTCATTGGCTTTGTCTATACAGCTCGACGCGACAGCCGGATCACTCATACAAATCCGTGAGTTAGCCTTGCCTTGCCGTCGCCGCGCCCTAGCCGCCGCAGTTCCAGGCGCCAGATAAAGCGCCTGTGATCATGGGTGATCCGCCGTGATCGCACGGGAACAATGTTTCAGCCGCCTGCCGCAGACGTGACCCGGTTTGTTTTGCTATTTTCCGCCGATGAGCCATCTTTTGCCTACCTGAAATGGAGGCGGCGATGCGTTACAGGAATGATCTCGGCTGGTCGGATGTCACACCCAGATCGGCCTGGTTGAGCCGCCGGCAACTGATGGCCGGGGCTGCGGCCGTGCTGGCAACGCCGGCCCTTGCGCGCATTGACGCCGCGCCAAGTGCGTTTTCGACAGCCGAAGCGCCAAACAGTCTCGAGGACATCACAAGCTACAACAACTATTACGAGTTCGGCACCGGCAAAACCGATCCTGCGACCTATGCGGGAGCGCTGAAAGTCGATCCTTGGTCGATAGTGATCGACGGTCTTGTCGACAGGCCGGGGACCTATGATCTTGCCGATGTGGTCAAGGGCCAGCCGCTGGAAGAGCGTATCTACCGCCTCCGCTGCGTCGAGGCCTGGTCGATGATCGTGCCCTGGATCGGGTTCGAACTGTCAGGCCTTCTGAACCGCGTCGGCGTGCAGCCGGGGGCGAAGTTCGTCGCTTTCGAGACTCTGGTGCGGCCCGAGGAGATGCCGGGTGTTTCCAGCCCCTTCATCGACTGGCCCTACCGCGAGGGCCTTCGCCTCGATGAGGCGATGCATCCCCTGACGATCCTGGCGACCGGCCTTTACGGCGCGCCGATGCCGAATCAGAACGGCGCGCCGATCCGGCTGGTGGTGCCGTGGAAGTATGGCTTCAAATCGATCAAGTCGATCGTGCGCATCTCTCTGGTCAAGACGATGCCGCAAACGACGTGGAACATGCTCCAGCCGCAGGAATATGGGTTCTATTCGAACGTGAACCCGCAGGTCGACCATCCGCGCTGGAGCCAGGCCTCGGAACGTCGGATCGGCGCGGGCCTTTTCGCCGGACGCCAGGACACGCTGATGTTCAACGGCTACGGGGACCAGGTGGCCGGGCTTTACAGCGGTCAGGACCTCCTGGTGGATTTCTGATGGACCGGGTGAACGCCGTCGCCCGCAGGCTGCCGACCTGGGTGGTTTATGTGGCCGGAACGCTGCCATTCCTCTGGCTGGTCTGGCTTGTCGTGTCGGGCGACATCGGTGCCGACCCGGTCAGACTGGTGGAGCGCAAGCTCGGACTGACCGGTTTGCAGTTTCTCCTGGCCTCGTTGGCGATCACGCCCTTGCGCCGGATCGGGCTTAACCTGATCCGGTTCCGCAGGGCGCTGGGGCTTCTGGCCTTCTTCTACATCGCGCTGCACCTGACCGCCTGGGTCTGGCTCGACATGGGCCTGCGCTGGTCCGAGGTGGTGGCGGACCTCTGGAAGCGGCCCTATATCATCCTTGGCATGGTCGGGCTTGTTGCCATGCTGCCTTTGGCGGCGACCTCCACCAACGCGGCGATCCGGGCGATGGGACCGCTGGCCTGGGGGCGGCTCCATCGTCTGGCCTATATCGCGTTGATTGCCGGCGTGCTGCATCTTCTGATCCTGGTGAAGATATGGACGGGACGGGAACTGGCTTATGCCGCCATTGCCGTGGTGCTTCTCGGGCTGCGGCTCCTGCCCCGCCGGGCGAAGCCAAAGCCAGTGCGGGCTGCGGCCTGAGGTCGGGGAGCGGTACGCAGGCGAGGCGTCAAGAAATTGCGTGCTTCTGCTCCTCTTGTGGCATTTCTTGCGCCAACCCCCAACTATTGCGGCATTTTCCTGCCTCGGCAAAAATTTTGCGATGACCGCGTTTTCCCTCTTGCGGCTTCCGGGCGCTCTCCGTAAATAGCCCCTCACCGAAGCGGAGACGTGACGGTGACCGGACGGAACGGCGGCGGAAGCCAAGGGAAACCCCGGAAAATCTGAAGACAAGGCGCGACGGGATACGCCAGGAAACTGGTGCATCACTTGCTTTTTGTCTGAGGGCTGCTCTTTGAATCTGTTGTTTAATGAAGGGATATGCGGGCGGTTTGGGCGCGATCGGCGTTTGACTGTTTGCATATCGGCCCACTAGGTGTGTTCTGCGAGGGATGGACCGATGATGTGGGTGTCAGCTTCACTGTCTTG
>JAJNPS010000045.1 GCA_021155205.1 Rhodobacterales bacterium | reverse complement strand
CAAGACAGTGAAGCTGACACCCACATCATCGGTCCATCCCTCGCAGAACACACCTAGTGGGCCGATATGCAAACAGTCAAACGCCGATCGCGCCCAAACCGCCCGCATATCCCTTCATTAAACAACAGATTCAAAGAGCAGGGACACAAAAGAAGCAGCGCGCTGAACATTCCAGCGCAACCACCGCCTTGCCTCCGGTATTGTCTTGCCACGATCTTTGTCACGGCGACCTGACGTTCCTGCAGCGCGCTTGCGCGCCGCCGTCCGCTTCGGTGAAGGGGCTTCTACGTCCGGGCACCGGGGCCTGCAAGCGAAAAATGACGGCAGCATGACGAAAATCGCACGTCCGAGCAGATTTTTGCCGGATGCCCGGCCCCCGCCGCTAGAAATTCGGGCATTTTCCACCGCCTGCCGGCACCGATCAAAGGCGGGCGGCACCATCTTCATGGGTGATACGCCCGCCCGCGACGGTCATCGCGATCCCAAGGGTGCCGATTCCCGTTGCCGGAACCGACACGATGTCGCCCCCAAGCAGCACCAGATCGGCCGCCATGCCCGCCACCAGCCGACCGACGAGACCGTCGCGATGCGCAGCCCACGCCCCGCCCGCGGTGTAGGCGTGCAGAACCTCATGCAAGCCAAGGCGCTCATCCGCGCTGTCGCCATAAGGCGCGCGCGTCAAGGCCGCCTGGATGCCGCGCGACACCGCGACATCCGTCACTGGCCAGTCGCTGGCAAAGGCGACCCTGGCGCCCGCATCCACCAGGGTGCGCTGCAGAAAGCTGTCGCCCCAGCGGCTGCGCCCGACCTTGTCCATCGACGGGAATGCCGCAAAATCCATGGCCCCCGGTGCGTGCGATGGCTGCAACGACGCGACGATCCCCAACGCCCCCAGCCTTGGCACATCCGTCCGGTCGATGAGTTCGATATGCTCGATGCGATGGCGGCTGTCGCGGTGGCCGTTTGCCCGACGCGCGGCGGCGTAGCCGTTGATGGCCTGGCGCACTGCGCCGTCGCCGATCGCATGCACCGCGATCTGCAGGCCGCGCCGGTCGCATTCGACGGCCACGCGGTCAAAACCTTGTTGCGTGAACAGCGGCTCGGCACGGTGCCCCGGCATGTCGGGATAGCCGTCCAGCCGATAGGCGGTGCCGCTGTCCATCACCCCGTCCATGAACATCTTGACGAAACCGGACGACAGCCAGTCGTCATCGAAGTCCCGCGTCATCGCATCGGCACGGTCCAGTTCCGACAGGTCCATATGGGGCTTGAAATGAAACGGCACCTTGACGCGGGCCGTCAGGTCCCCCGACCCGCGCATCTCGTGCAGGAGATCAAGCATGTAGCGGTTTCCGTCCATGTTGACGATGGACGTGACGCCATGTGCAGCGCAATGGGCCAGCCCCCGCGCCAGCATTGCGCGGTCCGTCGCACGCTGGCGGGCACCGGGTGCCGGGTGCGGCTCAGCCCCGGTCGCGATGCCCAGATAGGCGCGTTCTTCCCCGCCCAATGCCACCACCGGCGCGAAGGCCTCGAACTCGCGCAGCTCGCCCGTCGCAAGTCCGTCCGGGCCCATGACGACTTCATGCCCCTGTGGCATAGCGGCCCCGTGCAGCAGGCCCGCGGCCTGCAGCGCCGCAGTATTGGCCCAGACCGTGTGATGGTCATAGGCGGTCATCGCGACGGGCCGGTCCGCAATCACCGCGTCCAGATCGTGCCGCGTCGGCGCATGCTCCAGCAGGGCGTAATCCGCCCCCTGCGCCATCAGCAGGGGCTGGTCGGGACGCGACGCGGCAAAGGCACGGAACCTGTCCCGCAAGGGATCGGCCCCATAAACCCCCGTCAATTGCAGATGTGCCAGTTCCGCCCCGCCAAAAAAGAGATGCATGTGGCTTTCGACAAAGCCTGGCAGCAGCGTCCGCCCCTTGGCATCGATTGCCCGCGTCTCCTGCCCCGTCAGTGCCTCGACGGACCGCCGATCCCCGACCGCGATGATCCTGTCGCCGGCGATGGCAACGGCCTCTGCCGTCGGGCGGCTTTCATCCATCGTCAGGACGCGCGCGTTGGTGATGATCAGATCGGCTTGCATGTCTTGTGCTTGTCCCCAAAGGCTTTCGGTGCGCCCCTTGCCGCCAAGGGTCTCACCCCGTGCCACCGGCCCCCTCGGCCATGGCGCACAGCATCTCGAACATCAGGCTGATGCCGAGCCATGCCGTGCCGCCACCGGGATCAAAGGGCGGCGACACCTCCACCAGATCGGCGCCCACGATGTCAAGCCCGCCAAGGCCGCGCGCCACCTGCAGCGCCTGCCACGAGGTCGGCCCGCCCACCTCGGGCGTGCCGGTCCCCGGCGCAAAGGTCGGATCGACAAAGTCGATGTCATAGGTCACGTAGGTCGGCCCCTGCCCCACGATCCTGCGCGCCTCGGCCATCACGTCATCCGGCCCGCGCGCGTGAAACTCCGCGATCGGAATGATCCGGATACCCGTGCTGGCGGCAAAGTCCCAGTCCTCGCGCCCATAGGCGGTGCCGCGAATGCCGATGATGACATAGCGCGCGGGGTCGATCAGGCCCTCCTCGACCGCACGTCGGAACGGCGTGCCATGGTTGTAGCGGCTGGTCCCGAAATAGACATCGTTCAGGTCGGTATGGCTGTCGAACTGGATCAGGCCCACGGGGCGCGACTTCGCCACCGCGCGCAGGATCGGCAAGGTACAGAGGTGATCGCCACCGGCCGTCAGGGGCCGGATGCCCGCCGCGACGACACGGGCATAAAACGCCGCCATTCGCGCCAGGCTGTCCATCAGATCGCCGGGGTTCGGGGCCACATCGCCCAGATCGGCGCACCGCACCCGTTCGAAGGGGGCCACCCAGGTCGCACCATTGACCGCCCGGATCATCGTGGAGGCGTCGCGCAACTGGCGCGGACCGTGGCGCGGACCGGGCCGGTTGGTCGTGCCGCCATCCCAGGGCGCCCCGATCAGGCCGATCTCGACCTGACCGAACCGCGGATGATCGAACGGCACATGCGGCAGGCGCATGAAGGTCGGGATGCCTGCGAATCGCGGCAGGTCGAACCCCGAGACCGGGCGAAAGAACGGATCGGTCACGGTCGCAGCCATCGGTGCCACTTTCGACGTTATTGATTCCCCGGCCCGCATCTGACCACAGCCCCGAAGGACTGTCAGGGCCGAAACCGCCCCGACCCGGCGGAAAGGCCCGCATCACCCCCCCCTGTCACCCGAGACGGGCTTGACCCTGCCGCGCCATTCGGCCCTTATCAGGCTCAGCGATCAAGGGGCCATCCATGTTCAACAAGACTGCCGATCCGACCACCTCTCCCGTGCCGCGCCCGCCGATGCCTCAGGCCGGCAACGGGGCCAAGTCGATCCTGGGGTCCGATCTTCGCATCACGGGCGAAATCGCCTGTTCCGGCACGGTCGAGATCATGGGCGAAATCGACGGCAACATCACTGCAAACGCGCTTATCGTCGGCCAGGAAGGGCGGGTATCCGGGTCCGTCAAGGCAGGCTCGGTCGAGGTCAAGGGACGCCTTGACGGCAAGGTCGACAGCAGCGCCTTTGCCATGCGCTCGACCGCCAGCGTCGCGGCAGACATCACCTATGACACGCTGGTGATCGAAAGCGGCGCCCAGATCGAAGGCCGCTTTACCCGCAGCAAGTCCTAGAGTCTGTCCGACGCAGATAGAAGCGTCGGCCATCCTCTCGGCTCATTGCTGGCCGCCTGTCTTTCGACAAAACCGCGCGCCGCTTTTGTCGGACAGGCTTTTGCTAGGATTTGGTCACATCGTGGCGGTAAAGCCAGTCGAACCGGCGCAGCATCAGGCCCGGTGCCACCGCGCCCACCGCGCGCAGGCCGGCATGTCCCAAGGTCCGGGTCAGCCCCGCCAGATGATAGGTGCGCGCATTGCGGTTCGCGGCCTCGACGATCCTGACCGCGCGATCACGCCGCGTCGCCTGATAGGCGGCAAGGCCCGCCGCAACCGTATCCGCCCCGGCAAGGCGTGCCGCCAGCACCCAGGCATCCTCCAGCGCCATGTTGGCGCCCTGCGCCAGAAACGGCAGGGTCGGATGGGCGGCATCGCCGAGGATCGCGGCCCCGCCACGCGGCAGCGCCTGGACCCAGCGCGCGGCGACCGGATGGCGGAACAGGCCCCAAAGCCAGACCTCGGCGACCTGGTCCAGCCAGCCCCGCGCGCGCGGGCCAAAGCCCGCAAAGGCCGCCCGCAGATGGCCTGGATCATCGCGGTGATCCCAACCCTCGACCGTCCATTCCGCGCGCTCCTCGACGGCCACGATGTTGCGCAAGGTGCCGCCGCGCAGGGGATAGCTGACCAGATGCCTGCGCGGACCCATATGCACCTCCACCTCGGCGCGATCGGCAGGGTTGCCCGCAATGACGGCGCGCCAGGCGACCTGGCCGGTAAAGAACGGGACCGTCCCGGCGTTGAGATCGGCGCGCAGCACCGATTGCAGCCCGTCCGCCCCGACCAGAAGACCGCGCTGGAATCGCCCGCCTTCGGGTGTCAGCGCGACGGGGCGATCCTGCAGCAGATCGACACGGTGAACACGGGTGCCGGTCTGCACTGTAACCCCCGCCTCGCGCGCGCCGGTCTCCAGCAGGGCGATCAGGTCGGCGCGGTGGACAAGGTGCCAGCCAAGGTCGGGGCGCAGGCGCGCAAGGTCCATGTGCAGCACAGTCGCCCCGGTCAGCCCATCGCAAAGCCGCACGCCGGTTGCGCGGATGCTTGCGCCCCGCAACCCGGGGCCAAGGCCCAGCGCATGCAGGACGGCCGCCCCGTTCGGGCTGACCTGCAGCCCCGCGCCGACCTCGCCCAGTGCCGTGGCCTGTTCCAGCACCGTCACCTCGGCCCCGCGCAGGGCCAGCGCACGCGCCGCCGCCAACCCGGCGATCCCGGCCCCCAGCACCGTCGCGGAGTGTCCGATCAGGCTCATGGCGCGGCCCGCCGCCCAATGACAAACGCCGGACCCTTTGGCCCGGCGTTATGTGGCGCTGATGCTGCCTGCGCGATCATTCGTCGCGATGCACCTTTTCGCGGCGCTCGTGCTTTTCCTGCGCCTCAAGGGTCATCGTGGCGATGGGGCGCGCGTCAAGACGTTTCAGGCTGATCGGCTCGCCCGTCATCTCGCAATAGCCGTACTCGTTCTCGTCGATGCGGCGCAAGGCCGCGTCGATCTTGCTGACCAGCTTGCGCTGGCGGTCGCGGGTGCGCAGTTCCAGCGCGCGGTCGGTTTCCTCGCTCGCGCGGTCGGCAAGGTCGGGCACGGACCGGGCCGAGGTCTGCAGGTTGTCGATGGTCTCGGCCGACTGGTTCAGAAGCTCCTGCTTCCAGACGATCAGCTTGCGTCGGAAATATTCAAGCTGGCGTTCGTTCATAAAGGGTTCGTCCTCGGCGGGACGGTAATCTTCGGGAAGGAACACCTCGGGTCTCATTCCAGTCGTCTCCAACTTTTCCAGATCGCTCCGAAGGCACCCCGGCACCGCGCAAGGGCGCCGACGCAAGGCGGGTCGCGTGATTGCGCACCCCATAGCCCAAGCCCGATGCCTTGTCACTAGCGGTTGCGACAAATTTCGCGGGCCGGCAGTGTGATCGCCGCGCTGGATAAAGGTCCGCAACGGATGACGTTTGCAACCACTGCGGGATATATCGCATCCGACGATCGGCGAGCGCGGTGAATGCCGCTGTCACACTGCAGCGCCCGCTGCTGGTCAAGGGCGAACCCGGCACCGGCAAGACGGAACTGGCGCGCCAGGTGGCGCTGGCGCTGGTCCTGCCGCTGATCGAATGGCACGTGAAATCGACCACAGGAGCAGTGCAGGACTTGTACGAATGCGATGCCGTCAGCCGGTTGCGCGACAGCCAGCCGGGCAATGTGCGGGCGCGTGAAGTGTCCAGCCATATCATGCCCGGCAAGCTTTGGCAGGGGTTCGCCGCGCTTGGTCGCACGGATCTTCTGAAACTCGCTGCCCGCGAATCGGTCAAAGGTCCGGGAATCTGGCGGGGTCGAGGGCGGCGGGCGTCGCCGATCGTTGCAGGCTGCAACAGAGGGTGATGCGGCAGGTGGACATGTTGTCCCCCGGTGCGGCCCGGACGCGAGGGCTAGTGACGCAGGTGCAGCATCAAAGCATTTGGTTGACACGATGCAGCCCCGATCCGGACACTCGGCCGCTCTAGCCTGATGCCCAGTCACCATTGCCCCGGAAGCTGCCCCATGTTCCGTGCCGACTGCCCCTGCCCCCCGCCCGGGACGCGCCACAGCGCGCGCGCCATCGGCCTGTCCCTGTTGGCGCTCGCGGGCGTGGCACTGGCCGGATGCGCAGGCTCCGGCCCGCAGGTCACAAAGAACGGTCCTGACGAAGTGGGCTTTTCCGCATCGGCAGCACGCCCGGCCTCCCTTGCCGCCCTGCCGGTCTCGGAAAGTGCCATGGCGTCGGATTTCCTCGACCTGGCCTTCCAGATGGAAAGCGGTCGCGCCCTGCCGGTGCTGTCGCGGTTCGAGGGTCCGATCCGTGTCGCGGTTCGCGGTGCGATGCCGCCCGGCGCGGCCGACGACCTTGCCCGCCTGATCCGGCGCCTGCAGACCGAGGCCGGCATCGACATCGCCATGGCCACGGGCGGGGGCGTGGCCCAGATCACGGTCGAATTCCAGCCCCGCGCCACCCTGCGCCGCCTTGCGCCGACCGCCGCCTGCTTTGTCGTGCCGGGCGCCAGCAGCCTGGCCGACTTTCGTCGCAATCGCGGGTCCGCCGCGATGGACTGGGGCACCGTCCGCACGCGCACCCGGGCGGCGATCTTCGTACCTTCCGACACCAGCCCGCAAGAGGTGCGCGACTGCCTGCACGAAGAACTGGCCCAGGCCATCGGGCCGCTCAATGATCTGTACCGGCTGCCGGATTCGGTGTTCAACGACGACAACTTCAACACCATGCTGACAGATTTCGACATGGCGATCCTGCGCGCGTACACCGCGCCCGAACTGCGTTCGGGAATGCGCCGGGACGAGGTCGCAAGCGTCCTGCCCGCCGTGCTGGCACGCACCGGGGGGGTCGCCAGCGGGTCCAGCCGTGCGCCGTCGCCGCGGGCCTGGCTTGATGCAATCCAGGGCGCTGTCGCGGGCGGAAGCGGGCTGGCCGCGCGCCGCGCCGACGCGGCCCGCGCGCTGGCCCTGGCCGAGGCGCAGGGCTGGAACGACGCGCGCACAGCGTTCAGCCATTTCGCGCTGGCCCGGCTGGAAGTGACGCGCGACCCCGCCCTGGCCGCGCGCCATTTCGACATGGCCGAGGCGATCTGGGCACGCCTGCCCGGCACGGACATCCACCGCGCCCATATCGACCTGCAGCGCGCGTCCATGGCGCTGGCCGCCGGGGATGCCGCCACCGCGATCGCACGGGCGGATCGCGCTTTGCCAGCCCTGTCGCGGTCCGGGAACGCCGCGCTGGAGGCCACCGCCCTCTTGATCAAGGCCGAGGCGCTGTCGCTCATGGGCCGCGACATCGAGGCTGACCGGCTTCGGCTCGACAGTCGCGCGCTTCAACGCTATGGCTTTGGCCGCGGATCGGATGTCGAGGCGCGCGTTCACGAGATTGCCGCCCTTCCACGCAGGGTCGGCAGCAACTGAATGCCCCGTCCCGCCGACCGCCAGACAAGGGGTGATCGCGTGGGACTGGTACTGGGATCGGCATTTCTGGGGGCCGTCATCGGCGGCTTGAACGCGCGCAGACGGGGCGGCAGGCCGCTGGACATTGCGCAATATGCGGCGGCATTCGCGATCGCCTTCGCGCTTTTGGGGCTGATCGCCAGCGTCATCATCAGCCGCATCATGCTGGGCTGACACCCGGTGTTCGCGCCCTTTTTCCAGGCCCTGCGGGCCGAGGGGGTGCCTGTGTCGCCGCGCGAATATCTGGTGTTTCTCTAAGGCGTTGCGGCGGGTCTTGCCACCCATGACGCAACCGCATTCTACCATCTGGCCCGGACCGCCATGGTCAAGGACGAACGCCATCTGGACCGTTTTGACAGCGCCTTTGGCCACGCCTTCCGGGGTCTGGAGACGCTGGACATCGACCGGATCATGGCGGCGCCGGACTGGCTGGACAGGCTGGCCGGGGTCAATCTGAAGCCCGAAGATCGCGCGGCAATCGACGGAAGAATGGTGCCCATGACGCTGGACGGCATCACGCGCGGGATCAGGGAACTCAGATGATCGGCCAGTTGCGGCGGCTCTGGCGCATGCGCCCCTATCTCACATCGGCCTTTCTTCTGGCCTGCGCGGTGACGCTGTTTTTCGCGGGAAGCGTTGTCTATCAGGCGGTCTACTGGTCCTTTCACCGCGAGATGGCGGTCCAGCCCTGGATGACTGTCGGCTATGTCGCCCGGTCCTGGGGCCTTGACCCGCGCGAGATGGACCGGCTGGCAGGGTTGCCCCTGCCCGAGGTCAAGGGCCACCCCCAGCCCTTGCGCGAAATCGCACGGGATCGCGGCGTTCCGGTCGAGGACATCATCGCCGAGGTGGAACGGGTCATCACCCGGATGCGCGCGGCGGGACCGGGGCAATGACCGACTGGCTGCTTGCGCTTGTGCCGCAATACGGGTTGTGGCTGCTGGCGGCGACCACATTCTTTTCCTGCCTGGCGCTGCCATTTCCCGCCTCGATCCTGATGCTGACGGCGGGGGGCTTTGTGGCGGCGGGCGATCTGGTGCTGTGGCAGGCGTTTGGCGCGGCCGCCGGCGGCGCCGTCGCGGGCGATCAGGTCGGGTTCTGGGCCGGGCGCGGCTTTGGTGCGCGGCTGCTGGCGCGGCTGCGCACCGATCCCGCGCGCGACAGGCTGCTGTCGCGGGCGGTCGGCTTCATGGACCGCAAGGGCGTCGTGGCGGTCTATCTGACGCGCTGGCTGTTCAGCCCGCTTGGCCCATGGGTCAACCTGACCGCAGGCAGCACCGGCTATGGCTGGCACCGCTTTACCGTGGCGGGCGTGGCGGGCGAAGCGACCTGGGCCGGCATCTATGTCGGCATGGGCTATGTCTTTGCCGGCAATGTGGAGGCCGCCAGCAGCCTCTTGGGTTCCGTGCTGGGCGTGGTGGCCGGGGCGGCGGCGGTGCTGATCCTCGGTTACTGGCTGTTCACCTCGCAGAAATCCGCGCCTGCGCCCGAGCTTTAACTTTTGATCCCGCGCCCCATATCTCTTCCATGCTGAAACTTGTCCCGATCCTGCTGGCGGTTCTTTATGCGGTGCTGATGATGCGCTTTTCGGTCTGGCGCACGAAGCGGATGCTGGACGAGAAATCGGTGCCGTTGGCAGATGCCGAGATCGCCGCTCTTGCCGCCCGGCTGGCCCGCGCGATGGATGTGCCGGACATCAGGGTCAACGTCTTTGACATTGACGCGGTGAACGGGCTTGCCGCGCCCGACGGTCGCATCTTCCTGACGCGCGGGTTTCTGGAGAAAAAGGCACGCGGCGAGGTCACGGCGGACGAACTTGCATCGGTGATCGCGCATGAGATGGGGCATGTCGCGATGGGCCACATGCGGCGGCGGATGATCGACTTTACCGGCCAGAACGCGGTCTTCGTGATGCTGTCGGCGTTCCTGAACAGGTTCGTGCCGATCATCGGGGTCTGGATCGCCAACCTGATCTCCACCGCGCTGATGGCACATCTGTCGCGCCGCGACGAGTTCGAGGCGGACGCCTATGCCAGCGCCCTTCTGATCAAGTCCGGCATCGGCACCGGTCCGCAGAAATCGCTGTTCGTCAAGCTGGGGACGCTGACCGGCAGCCGCGCCGAAGGGGTTCCGGCCTGGCTGCTCAGCCATCCCAGGACCGAGGAGCGGATCGCCGCCATCGCGGCGAACGAGGTTCGATGGGGACAGGTGGCGTAAACAGGGCTTGCGGCTTGTAGGGTGGGTTTTCAACCCAGCGCCAAGGATGGTGGGTTGAAAACCCACCCTACGGGATCATTGCGCCGACACCGCCCTGGCCAGCCGCGGCAGTTTCGCCCGTTTCAGCAGCGATTTCAGGGACACGGGCGCGCCGTCCATCCCTTTTGCCTTGTCGACGACGCCCGCCAGGATCGCCTCCATCGTTTCGGGATGGTGCGACTGCAATTCCCACAGGAACCCGTCCGGATCGCGCCGTGCAATGCCTTCGCCGGCCAGCACATGCCGCGGAAAGTCCGCCGCGTTGAAGGTGATGATCGCATCCGCATGACCGCCGATCGCCACCGCCAGCACATGCACGTCATCAGGGTCGGGCAGCAGCAGACGTGCCGCGATCCCTGGCTGTTCGTCCAACATGGCCTGCGGGAAATCGGCCCGCATCCGTGCGGCCTCGCCCGTCGCCTGTGTCACTGCCAGCGGACCCAGCTTGGCCACCGCGCGAATCCATTCGCCCAGGATGCGTTCGGACCAGAGCGGTCGGTACATTCCCGCCGCCGCAGCACCCAACAGAATCTCGCGCAGCACCGAGGGATAGATCACGCAGGCATCCAGAACCGCCTTCATCCATCCAGCCGGAAGAACAGCGCCTTGAGATAGCCTGACTCGGCCAGTTGCGGCAGCATTGGATGGTCGGGCCCCGCGCCGCCGGTATGGATCAGTTGCGCACGCCTGCCCCCCCGCCCGATGCCGCGCGCAGAGGCGTTGCGGAACGCCGACAGATCGGCGGCATGGCTGCAGGAACACAAGACCAGATAGCCCCCCGGCGCGACCAGGGGTGCGGCCAGGCGCGCAAGCCGTTCATAGGCGCGCAGGCCCGCCTCCAGTGCCGGTTTGGCGGGCGCGAATGCGGGCGGGTCGCAGATCACCAGATCAAAGCTGGCACCTTCGGCACCCAGCGCCTCAAGCACCTGAAAGGCGTCGCCCTGCCGCATGGCCAGCCGTTCGGCCAGACCCGATGCCACAGCGCCCTGCCCTGCCAGCGCCAGTGCCGGGGCAGAGGCATCGACCGCCAGCGCCGACACCGCGCCACCCGCCAGTGCCGCCAGCGCAAAGCCGCCGACATGGGTGAACATGTCCAGCACGCGCGCATCGCGTGCCAGCGCAGCGGCAAAGGCATGATTCGGGCGCTGGTCGAAGAAAAGGCCGGTCTTCTGCCCGCCGATCAGGTCGGCCATGTAGGTCGCCCCGTTCATCGGCACCGCAACCGGACCGGACAGCGCACCGCGCAGCAGGGCGGTTTCCTCGCCCAGCCCTTCCAGCGCCCGCGACCGTCCGGTGGCGTTCTTGATGACGCTCGCCACTCCCGTCACCGTCACCAGCGCGTCCACCAGCGCCGCCAGATGCGTCTCGGCCCAGGCGGCGTTGGGCTGGATCACCGCAACATCGCCGAACCTGTCGATGATCAAACCAGGCAAGCCGTCCGCCTCGGCATGGACCAGCCGGTAAAAGGGCGCCGCATAAAGCCGCGCGCGCAGGGCCAGCGCCCGCTCCAGCCGTGCGACAAACCATGCCCGGTCGATCACCGCCGCCGGATCGCGGTCCAGCATCCGCGCGATGATCTTTGACGTCGTGTTGACGGTTACAAGGCCCAAGGGTCGCCGCTCGCCATCCTCCAGTACCGCCAGCGCGCCCGGGGCCAGCCCTTGCGTGCGCCGGTCCGTCACCAGTTCATCGGCATAGACCCACGGGAAGCCGTGCCGGATCGCGCGGGCCTCGGCCTTGGGTTTCAGGCGCACCACGGGGCGACCATGGCCGGGGGTGGGACTTTCGGGATCGGCGGGGTCAGGATCTGGGCGCATGGCCCGCCTCTTAGCCGCTTTCACCGCCACGGGAAAGACGTGGCGGATGACGGGGCGCCTTCAGTTCGCCGCAGGCAGGTCTGCGGGGGAGGCGCTGGCCAGCACACCCGCATCGGCGGTCACGGGCTTTGACAGTTCGAACCGGATCACCTCGGCCAGACGTTCCGTGACCACGACGCGCTGCGTGCGGCCCGCCGCGTCCTCGGCAATCGCCTTTGCGCCGCCCGAGGCGGGTGTATCGGCGACAATCCGGCGCGGACCGTCGATGATGGCACCCGTCGCGGCATCGCGCACCGTCAGATCGAACTGCATCGCATGCACCCCGCCGATGCTGTAGCGCGTCCGTTCGGTCAGCGCATGGAACCGTGCAAGCGTGATCTCGATGTCCACCTTTGGCCCGCTGGTCATCATCGCGGTGCCCGTCGCCATCGCCTCGGCCAGGATCGCCCCGACTTGCGCATAGCGGTCCCCGAACGGCTCGCCGCGCCAGACGATGTCGGCATTCGGACGGTAGGTGTTGGCCTCGGACACTTTCAGGCTGCGCGGCACGTCGATGGTGATGTTTTCGACATCATATTGCGCCATCATGTAGATTGGCCCCTGCATCCGGGCGCTCTTGACCGCACCAAGGCGCCCTTGCGCCGACGAGGATCCCTCCTGCGGGCCGTTCAGGGCCGCGCAGCCCCCAAGCCCGGCGATGGCAAGGACCATCACAATGTTGCGCCACCCGGTGATCATCGCGTTCCTTTTGGACTGTAAGCCGCAGCAAGTCAGCAGAAGACCCGCGAATTGTGGCAGAAGTGGGAAGGTTTGATGGAAACTGGCGGGATCAGGTCTGTGCACGAAACAATGCGGCGAACCGGCGCCAGGGTCGCGCATGCAACGCAAGGTTCCCGTGGCTGGCGCGCCGGTCTTGAACAGCTCCGGCTTGTTAGCGCTAACGAAAGCTGATAAAGATCTCTCGATGCTGTGTCGCCAGTCGGGACATTTGCCCCTATCATCGGCGAATGCGCCAGGGCTTGCCACATGTGCCCCTCGGCAGATGCGGTGCCCGCCACGTCAACATGGCCTTGCCAGGAGCCTGCCCCATGCCGCTGAACCCCGTGATCGCCCGCGTGACCGACCGCATCCGGGCGCGGTCGCAGGACACAAGGTCGGCCTATCTTTCCCGCATCGCCAAGGCGGCCAGCGACGGGCCGGTGCGCGCGCACCTATCCTGTGGCAACCAGGCGCATGCCTATGCCGCGATGGGCGATGACAAGGATACGCTGGCTGGATCACGCGCCCCGAACCTCGGCATCGTCACCGCGTATAACGACATGCTGTCGGCGCATCAGCCCTATGAATCCTATCCCGCGTTCATCCGCGAGGTTGCCCGCAAGGCGGGGGCCACGGCCCAGGTCGCAGGCGGCGTGCCTGCGATGTGCGACGGGGTGACGCAAGGCCAGGTCGGGATGGAATTGTCGCTTTTTTCCCGCGATGTCATTGCCTTGGCAGCCGGAGTTGCCATGAGCCACAACTGCTTTGACGCGGCTCTTTATCTTGGCGTCTGCGACAAGATCGTGCCCGGCCTGATCATCGCCGCCGGCACCTTTGGCCATGTGCCGTCGGTCTTTGTCCCCGCTGGTCCGATGCCCTCGGGCCTGCCGAATGACGAAAAGTCCCGCGTCCGCAACGCCTGGGCCGAAGGCAAGGCGACCCGCCACGACCTGATGCAGGCCGAAATGGCCAGCTATCATGGTCCCGGCACCTGCACCTTCTACGGCACCGCCAACACTAACCAGATGCTGATGGAGGTGATGGGCCTGCACCTGCCGGGGGCCAGCTTCGTCAACCCCGGCACGCCCCTGCGCGCAGCGCTGACCGCCGCCGCTGTTGAGCGCGCCGCCGCGATCACCGCACTTGGCAACGATTACCGGCCCGTCGGCGAAATCCTCGACGAACGGGCTTACGTCAATGGCATTGTCGGGCTGATGGCGACGGGCGGGTCGACGAACCTTGTCCTGCACCTGCCCGCGATGGCGCGCGCCTCGGGCGTGCAACTGGACCTGCAGGATTTTGCCGACCTCTCCGACGTGGTGCCGCTGATGGCCAAGGTCTATCCGAACGGCCTGGCGGACGTGAACCACTTCCACGCCGCCGGGGGCCTTGCCTATCTGATCGGGCAACTTCTGGACATGGGCCTTCTGCACCCCGACGCCAAGACCGTCGCGGGTGAAGGGCTCAGCCATTTCCGGCAGGAACCCACCCTGAAATCGGGCAAGCTCGGCTGGCAGGACGGTCCCGCATCGACGCTCAACGACAAGATCCTGCGCCCCGCCGCCGATCCGTTCCAGCCGACCGGCGGGCTGAAGCAGTTGACCGGCAATCTGGGGCGCGGGGTGATCAAGGTCTCTGCCGTCGCCCCCGAACGCCACATCATCGAGGCCCCGGCGCGCATCTTCCACAGCCAGAACGCGGTCAAGGCGGCGTTCAAGGCGGGTGAATTCACCGCCGACACCGTCGTCGTGGTGCGGTTCCAGGGGCCCTCCGCCAATGGCATGCCGGAATTGCATTCGCTGACGCCGACACTGTCGGTGCTGCAGGAACGCGGGTTGCGTGTCGCGCTTGTGACCGACGGGCGCATGTCGGGCGCATCGGGCAAGGTGCCAGCCGCGATCCATGTCGCCCCCGAAGCGGCCAAGGGCGGACCCCTGGCGCGTCTGCGCGACGGAGACGTCGTGCGGCTGGATGCGGTGGCAGGCACACTGTCGGTCCTCGCGCCCGATTTCGACACACGTATCCCCGTCATGGCGGATTTGAGCGCAAACAGTTTCGGCATCGGGCGCGAGCTGTTCGAGGCCTTCCGCGCGCATGTCGGATCCGCCGATACTGGCGCTGCGGTGATTGTCTGAGTAGACCTGCGCGAAATGAGACGTTTCTTGCCTTCGGCGAGGATATTTTAACCAGTCAGAAAGGATGTTCGGATCACTTGGGCGGACGGTACAGGCGGGGACGCCGATGACCGTCAGTCGGAAAGGCACCTCGCCTCCCCCGCCCCGCTGCGGCCCGAGGCGAGGTGTCCCAACCGCCCCGATCCCCTTTCTGGCTGCGACAAATATCCTCGCCGAAGGCTTCCGCACCGACCGACCCGCACCGCGACAAGGAGCCTGCCGATGACACCTGCCGAACAATCCGCCCGCGCCGCCGAAATCTGCCGGCTTGCGCCCGTCATCCCGGTTCTGGTGATCGAGGACGCATCCCGCGCGCGCGGCCTGGCCGGGGCGCTGGTGGCAGGCGGCCTGCCCGCGCTGGAGGTGACGCTGCGCACGCCCGCGG
This sequence comes from Rhodobacterales bacterium, assembly GCA_021155205.1. GTDB lineage: Bacteria > Pseudomonadota > Alphaproteobacteria > Rhodobacterales > Rhodobacteraceae > JAJNPS01. The sequence continues at coordinate 6,445 of JAJNPS010000045.1, read as the reverse complement.
CACTTGAGGCCATCCGCATCATGGCCGAGGTGCCGGGCGGGGCGGTGGGCGCGGGCACGCTGCTCACGTCTGCCGATGTCAAGGCGGCCAAGGCGGCAGGGGCGGTCTTTGGCGTGTCGCCCGGCGCGACGGAGCGCATCCTTGATGCCTGCGCAGAACATGACCTGCCGCTGCTGCCGGGGGCAGCGACGGCATCCGAGATCATGGAGCTGCTGGAAAAGGGCTACAGGGTGCAGAAATTCTTTCCGGCCGAACAGGCGGGCGGGGCGGCCTATCTGAAATCCATCGGATCGCCGATCCCGCAGGTCAGCTTTTGCCCGACAGGCGGCATCAGTTTGAAGAACGCGCGGGACTATCTGGCCCTGCCCAACGTCCTGTGCGTCGGCGGGTCGTGGGTCGCGCCAAAGGATGCGGTCGCCGCAGGGGACTGGGCCGCGATCACCGCACTGGCAGCCGGGGCCTGCGCGTTTCGATAGGCGTCCGGCGGGGCTTGCCGCGGCAACGCGACAGGCGCAGACTTTGCCGCGACGCCCCCTTGGCCCCCGCCCACCTGGGACCCGCTGCCATGACCACGCCTTCGGTCTCAACCTGCCTCTGGTTCGATAACCGGGCCGAAGAGGCCGCGACGTTTTACTGCAGTCTGATCCCCGGATCGACGATCACGCAAGTCTTTCGCCAGCAGGGTGATCCGCAGGGTCGCGCGTTTCTGGTGGAGTTTCACCTTGGCGGCCAGTTCTATCAGGCGATGAATGGCGGGCCGCATTACACGCTCAGCCCGGCCAGCTCCATCGTGGTGCAGGTCGACACGCAGGCCGAAGTCGACCGCCTCTGGGACCGGCTTCTGGCAGATGGCGGTCAGGAAAGCCGTTGCGGCTGGCTGACGGACGGCTTTGGCCTGTCCTGGCAGATCATCCCGCGCGCGCTGCCGCGCCTGCTTCGGACCGATCCCTCGGGCCGCGTGCTGCAGGCGATGTCGCGGATGGTCAGGATCGACATCGCGGCGCTGGAGGCCGCGTCCAGGGGTTAGCCCGGCACCCGGCCCGCGCGGCCGCCCTTGCGGCGGGGCGGGGACGCCGCAGTCAGCGCCTCCAACAGAACCCGGTTCATCGGATGATCCGGGTGCTGTGTGGCGTATTCTGCCTGCAGCACGGCGACCACCTCGGGCACCGCCGCCCCCGCTGGCAGCGACAGCGCCCAGTCCAGAAAGATCGACCGGCATTCGCCCGCCGTGATGCCCTCGATGGCATAGCTTTCCCGGATGAGGCCCTTGGGATCGGCGTCAGCCAGCCGCATCGTCCTGCCCCCCGTCCGGTGCCGCGCCACGGGCGATGAGCGTGCGGCTGATCACCGCATCGGCCGCCGCCGCCAGCCGTTCCACCTCGGCGGCCAGTGCCTCCGGCGTCGTATGTCCGGTCTCGCGCAACAGGAATGCACGCCCGCCCTGCCCCAGCGCCGCGACATCAAGGGTCTCGGGTGTCAATAGCCGCGCTCCGCACTGTACCTGCCAGCAAAGTCTGTCGGCATCCAGGAGTGCCTGCGCGGCGCTTTGCGACAGGTCGCGCGCCAGGCCCGCCCTGATCTGGGCCGCAACATCGCGTTCCGCCGATCCCGACCACAGCGCCAGCGTCTCGGCGAAAAGCTCGATATCCATCAGCCGCCCCGCACCGTTGCGCACATCAAGGCTGCTGCCTTGCGGTTTGGCCAGCCGCAACCGGCCGCGCATTTCGGCCACGTCCTGCGCGATCATCGGGCCGGACGATTTCTGCGCCACAAGGCGACGACGGAACGCCTCGATGTCCTGCCCAAGTCCCGCGTCGCCCGCCAGCACCCGCGCGCGGGTCATTGCCAGATGTTCCCATGTCCAGGCATCGGTTTCCTGATAATCGACAAAGGCCTGCAGCGAGGTCGCGACCGGCCCCTGCCGCCCCGACGGACGCAGGCGCATGTCAACCTCGTAAAGCCGCCCCTCGGCCATCGGGGCGGTCAGCGCCGTGACCAGCGCCTGCGTCAGGCGCGCGAAATAGGGGCGCGTCGCCAGCGGGCGGGGACCGTCGGACGTCTCCACCCCTGCCGCGTCATAGATGACGATCAGGTCAAGGTCCGAGGCCGCGTTCAACCGCCCGGCGCCAAGGCTGCCCATGGCCAGGACCGCCGCACCGCGCCCGGGTTGCGGGCCATGCTTGCCGGCAAAGTCCTGAACCACCGCGGGCCAGAGCGCAGCCACCACCGCGCCCGCAAGATCGGCGTATGCAGCCGACGCCTCGACCGCGCCGATCAGGCCGCGCAGATGATGCACGCCGACCCGGAAATGCGCCTCTTTCAGCCAGCGGCGCGCAGCGTCAAGCTTGCCTTCATAGTCTGCCTGCCGGGCCATCGCGGTGGCCAGGTCCGCCGCAAGCAGCACCTCGCCCGGCCAGGGCGCAAAGAACGCCCCCCCGATCACCGCATCAAGGACCGCAGCATTGCGCGCAAGATAACGTGCCAGCGCAGGCGAGGTCGCGGCGATGTCCACGATCAGCTCGATCAGGCTGGGATTGGCATCGAAAAGCGCGAAGATCTGCACGCCCGCAGGCAGGCCCTGCAGGAACCCGTCCAGCGCCATCAGCGCCTCGGCCGGATCGGCCGCCTGATCCAGCCGCGCCAGCAATCCCGGCAGCAACCGCCGGAACAGCGTCTGCGCGCGGTTCGACCGCAAGGCGGGATAGCGTTGCCAGCCCTCCACAATCCGCACGGCATCCTCAGACAGGGTCGGCGCCTGTGCTGCTGCCGGCGCGGGGGCGCTCGGCGCAAAGAAATCCCCCGTCAGTGCCTCGACCCGCGCCAGCCGGTCCAGAAGCGTCCGGCGGAACACCGGCGCGTCCTCGTCACACAGGGCGGCAATGCGCGCAATGCCCTCGGCGCTGGCGGGGATCAGGTGGGTCTGCGCGTCGCCCACCATCTGCAGGCGGTGTTCCACCATCCGGTGCGCGCGGTAATGGTCGGCCAGTTCCGCAGCCACGTCCCGCGGCACCCAGCCCGCCCCGGCCAGCGCCGCAAGCCCGCCCAGCGTGGTCGGATCGCGCAACGCCGGATCGCGGCCGCCGGCGATCAACTGGCGGGTCTGGGTAAAGAACTCGATCTCGCGAATGCCGCCTTGCCCCAGCTTGAGGTCATGCCCCTCGATCTGCAACCGTCCGTGCAGTTTGCGGTGGTCGCGGATGCGCAGGCGCATGTCATGGGCATCCTGGATCGCGGCGAAGTCCAGATGCCTGCGCCAGACGAACGGTGTCAGCGCCTGCAGGAACCGCGCGCCTGCGCTGAGGTCGCCCGCGGCGGGCCGCGCCTTGATATAGGCGGCGCGTTCCCATGTCCGCCCCTCGGCCTCGTAATAGGCCTCGGCGGCCGACATCGACAGGCAGACCGGCGTGGCGCCGGCATCGGGACGCAGGCGCAGGTCGGTGCGAAACACATAGCCATCCGCAGTGATGTCAGAGACAAGCGCCGTCATCCGCCGCGTGACGCGGATAAAGGCGGCGCGCGCCTCGGCCTCGCCCCCCTGATAGCGGGCATCGTCGAACAGGCAGATCAGGTCGATGTCGGATGAATAGTTCAGCTCGCGCGCGCCCATCTTGCCCATCGCCAGGACGACCATTCCCGCCCCGTCCGCAGCATCGGCGTCGCGCCCGCCCGGCAGTTTGCCGCGCGCAATTTCCAGCGCCACCTGACTGCGCAAGGCGCAGGTGACGGCAAGGTCGGCCAGATCGGTCAGCGCCCCCGTCACCTCTTGCAGCGTCCAGACGCCGCCAAGATCGGCCAGCGCGGCAATCAGCGCGACCCGCCGTTTGGCCTGCCGCAGCGCCGCCGCCAGTGCATCGGGTGGGGCCGTGTGCAGGGCGGCCAGAATGTCGGCCATGACATCCTCGGGCGCGCTCTGCAGGGCGACATCCAGCCACGGCGTCTCGCGCGCCATCAGGCCCAAAAGATAGGAGCTGCTGCCCGCCGTGCCAGCGACAAGATCGCCGACCCGCCCCCCGGCACCCGGCAAAAGGCGACGCGCCTCGGCGGCGGCATGAGGATCATGCGCGCGCGGAGATCGGGTCACGCGGTCCTGGAACATGCGGCTGGCCACAGGGGCAGACAGTGGCGGCATGCCCCCGCGCGGTCAACGGCAAAGTCGGCGCATCGCAGGTCAACCCGCCGTTCAGGTGGGCCTGACCGCCCTGCCGCGCACGACCACCAAGCCCTGTCCAATTGGTCGCGATCGGCGCTTTCCTGCCGGTCGGGCGCGCATGTAACTATTCTTAACATACCCCCTTGAACTGGACCCGGACGGCGCGCATCTTTCGCATGTGAAAAGACTTCACATGTACCTTGCACGATGGAGACCCGCCCGATGAATACCGCCCCCACCACGCCGTCCGGCGGCTTTGCCGGCAAGCTGTATCAGGCCGAGGCCTGGCTTGACCGCAAAGGCAGGTTTGCCTGGATCGCGGCCATGATCCTTGGCTTTGTCATCTTCTGGCCGCTGGGCCTGGCCCTTCTGGCCTACATGATCTGGAGCAAACGCATGTTCAGCCATTCCTGCAACCGTGACGACCGTCGCGCCCGCTGGGCCGCGAAGATGGACGCCAGATTCGGACCCGAGGGCCGCGGCCGCCATGGCTACGCGTCCGGTTCGTCGGGCAACGCAGCCTTTGACACCTACAAGGCCGACGCCCTGCGCCGCCTTGAAGAGGAACAAGAGGCGTTCGAGGCCTTTATCCAGCGCCTGCGCGACGCCAAGGACAAGGCGCAGTTCGACAGCTTCATGGAAGACCGCGCCCGCGCCAACCGCGAGGGTACGCCTGCGGTCAAGGACATCCCCGATGCCGAAGGCCGGGGCGGCGCGTACTGATCACGACCCCGGTCCCGATCTGCAGACAAGGCCCGGTGCAGGATTGTGCCGGGCCTTGGTATTTCCGTCTTAGGGCGTTGATAAGGTTTTGAACTCTTGACTTGGCGCAGGCACCGGGCCTTGCTAGGCTTGTGCGGTCAAGGGGCCTTTTTTCCGTCCATGCGTCACACACTTCCCATCGCGCCGCAATTCTATGTGACGGCACCACAGCCCTGCCCGTATCTGGACGGGCGGATGGAACGCAAGCTGTTCACGGCACTTCAGGGCGAACATGCCCAGCGGCTGAACGACACCCTGTCCAAACAGGGCTTCCGGCGCAGCCAGAACGTGCTTTACCGCCCGTCCTGCGCGGAATGTTCGGCCTGCCTGTCCGCCCGCATCCGGGTGGCCGATTTCACGATCAGCCGCAGCCAGAGCCGCATCCTGAAACGCAACGCGGGTCTCAAACGCAACGTGACCTCGCCTTGGGCGACCGAGGACCAGTTTGCCCTTTTCCGCCGCTATCTGGATGACCGGCACGCGGATGGCGGCATGGCCGACATGGACATGTTCGAATTTGCCGCGATGATCGAGGAAACCCCGATCAAAAGCCGTGTCATCGAATACACCCGCGCGCCCGTCGGCCACGAACGCGGCCGCCCGCTGGTGTCGGTCTGCCTGACGGATGTGTTCGATGACGGGCTTTCCATGGTCTATTCCTTTTACGATCCCGCCTTTGCCGCCGACAGCCCTGGCACCCATATCATCCTCGATCACATCGCCATCGCGCGCGAGGCGGGGCTGCCCTACGTTTATCTTGGCTACTGGGTCCCGGGCAGCCGCAAGATGGGCTACAAGGCGGGGTTTTCGGGGCTTGAAATCTACAAGGGCGGGTTGTGGCAGCCGATCGGCGACCCCGCCGACCACGGCGCGGAACTGCATCCCCTGTCGGTGGACCCGATTGCCGAACAGGTCGCCCGTATCGCCCTGCCCGAGGCGCGGATCACCAGGGAATGACCCGCGCCGTGATCGGGGCCGTCGCACTGGTGGTGCCCGACTATGACCCGGCGATCCGCTTCTTTACGGGCGTTCTGGGCTTTGCACTGACCGACGACATCGACCAGGGGCGCAAACGCTGGGTCACGGTGACGCCGCCGGGCGGCGGGGTGCGGCTGATCCTGGCAAAGGCCGAAGGCGCGGCCCAGCTTGCCGCCATCGGCAACCAGACGGGCGGCCGGGTGTTCCTGTTCCTGCACAGCGACGATTTCTGGCGCGATCATGCCCTGATGACAGCGGCGGGCGTGACCTTCATCGAAGCGCCGCGCACCGAACCCTACGGCACCGTTGCGGTCTGGCGCGATCCTTTCGGGAACCTCTGGGACCTGATCGGACCCTGACGCCGAACGAAAAGGGCCGCGCGATGACGCGGCCCCGAGCTGGCCTTGCCTGACCGCTAGGCGGCGTCTGCATTTGAGGGATTCCGCTTTGAGTTAAGTTCTGATTCAAGATCGAAAACGGAGGCGATCTTGAGCAGACGGACATTGACGGACAGGCAGTGGGCGGCCATCGCGCCCTTGGTTCCAGGCAAGGAAG
>JAJNPS010000024.1 GCA_021155205.1 Rhodobacterales bacterium | reverse complement strand
ATTGAGCCCGGACCGGAAGCGAAGCCCGCCGGGGATGGGTTCTCAGACATCGAAGGGGAACTGGCCTCACAGCGGGAAGACCTCGAAGCGCGGAACGCCACACTCCAGTCCGAGGTCGAACGGCTACAGCGCGAACTGGGTGATCTTGCCGACAAAGCCGAAGCCGAAAAGGATCAGACAGCCAAGGAACTGGCGCTCGCCCTTGAAGAGGCACAGTCCCAGAACCTTGCTCTCATGGAAGACATGCGGCGGCAGTTCGATCAGGAAATAGCCGTCCTGAAAGCAAGCGCCGACACCGCTGGTGCCGCAGACGCCGCGCGGGAGGCTGAATTGGCGGCCAAGCGTGCCGAGCGCGAGGCGCAGCTTGCGGCCCGCGTGGCCTCGCCTTCGGTCGTCTTCGACGATGGTCAGAAGGGTGGGGCAGGGGATGTCGGTATGGGGATGTCTGAGCCCCCGACTGAGGGCAGAGAGGCGGCGGGACGGGATTTCGTGCAGTCCGGGCGGGAAGCCACCGCCACCGAAGTGAGCCAGGTGATCGCCAATCCGTCAAACACGGTCCTCCAAGGCACGATGATCGAAGCAACGCTTGAGAATGCGGTCGACTCGAGCCTGCCTGGCCAGATCACAGCGATCGTGACCCGGCCAGTCTGGTCCTTCGACCAAGCCCAGATCCTGATCCCCGCCGGCTCGCGCCTCTTCGGCGATTATTCCTCGGACGTGGCCATCGGCCAGGGCCGCATTCTTGTGGCCTGGACCCGGCTCGTCACCCCGGATGGGCAATCCGTTCAGATGGAAGCATTCGGAGGCGATGCCCAGGGCCGCTCCGGCATCACCGGCAAGGTCAACACCCGGTTCGGCGCGCGGTTCGGGTCGGCAGCGCTCATCTCCCTTCTCGGGGCCGCCCCCGCCGTCGCCGCCGCGAAATACACCGATGAGATCAGTTCTGACACAGCCGAGAGCATGGGCGAGGATCTGAGTGCCGCCATGGGCTCGGCGGTCGAGGCCTATACGAGCCTGCCGCCGATCATCACCGTCGCCCCTGGGGCCGCGATCACGGTCATGGTCGACCGCGATCTCGAAATCTGGTGATGGACGATCAGCCGAGCTTCCTCGGGTCCTACCTGACGCCAATTGCGCCGCTGTTTTTACGGGACGATCTGGTCGAGGTGGCGATCAACCCGGACGGAAAGGTTTGGATCGAGCGGAAGGGCGCGACGCACATGGAGCGGGTCGCGCATCTGTCGATCGATCGCGTCCTGTCGACCAACCTCGGCCAGGCCATCGCTTCCGCCGTCGGCGTCCAGTTCTCCGACAAGAAACCGACCGTCTCCGGAAAAATCGTCTGGGGTGACATGGCGATCCGGGCGCAGGTAGTCGCACCGCCCATCGTGGAAGGCGGGATGGCCATCACCTTCCGGCCGTTCAAAATCGCAGCAGATCAACTGATCGAGCCGCGACTCTTGCATGGTGGTCTCGTCGATCTCGACGCCAAGCGTCGGGAGAGGGCAGGAGAGGCGATGAGACTGGCTGAGGCCGGGCAAGTTGTCGATGCCATGCGGCTTTGCGTCGAAGAGCGCATGAACATTCTGATTTCTGGCGGGACCTCGACCGGCAAGACGACCTTCGCGCGGTCTTTGTTGTCGATGGTGGACCCAGACGAGAGAATTCTGACCATCGAGGATGCCTACGAGCTGTTTCCCCAGCAAGAGAATGGGGTTGCACTTAAGGCAGATCGAAGCACCCAAGGTGAACGGACGCCTGCGCGGCTGTTGGAAGCCTCGCTTCGAATGCGACCAGATCGGATCATCCTTGGGGAGTTGCGGGGCGAGGAAAGTCGCACTTTCCTCGAGGCGATTAACACCGGGCACGGCGGTTCGTTCACAACCATCCATGCCGACACCGCCCGGAAAGCCATAGATCGGTTGGCGATCATGGTCATGGCCGCCGGGCTGGGCATGGGGTTCGAGGAAGTGAAGCGGTACTGTGAGGGGAGCGTGGATTTGGTGGTGCAGCTTTCGCGGCAGGGTGGGCGGCGCGGGGTGGCGGAGATGGTGTGCCTGTGAGAATCTTGATGGGCGGAGAGAGGCGATTGACCAAAAGAACAATCGGATTGAGCGGACACTCGAATGCCAGAAGTGGTGATTGTTGGGGCGGTCAAGCGACCCCTGCGCGTAGTAGCATGCCGAACAGATCGCGCGGTTCGTCCGGGTCGGCCAGAAGATCAAGATCTTCGCTTCGTGGGTGATGACGCAGCATGTCCTGCACATAGCGAAGTGCACTGAAATCCTCTGTGGCAAACCCGACGCTGTCAAAAAGGGTAATCTCCTTGTCCGAGGTCCGCCCTTTGGAAGTGCCGGTCAGCACCTGCCAGAACTCGGTGACAGGGTGATCGGCAGGAAGCTGCTGGATCTCACCCTCGATCCGGGTCTGCGGGGGGTATTCGACAAAGATTCGCGAACGGGTGAGGATATCGCGGTGCAGCTCGGTCTTGCCCGGACAGTCGCCGCCCACCGCGTTTATATGCACGCCCTCGCCAACCATGTTATCGGTCAGGATCGTGGCGTTGGTCTTGTCTGCTGTGACCGTGGTGATGATGTCCGCACCCAGAACAGCCTCTTGCGCGCTGTCGCAGGCGGTCACCTTCAGTCCACGGCCCGCAAGGTTCGCGGCACAACGCCGGGTGGCCGAGGGGTCGATATCGTAAAGCCGAACCTCGTCAATCCCGCAGATCGCCTTGAAGGCTAACGCCTGGAACTCCGACTGGGCGCCGTTGCCGATCAGCGCCATCACTGTCGCACGATGGGGCATCAAGTGCTGCGCCACCAACGCCGAGGTGGCGGCAGTGCGCAGCGCCGTCAGGATGGTCATTTCCGTCATCAGCACGGGATAACCGGTCGCCACATCGGACAGGAAGCCAAAAGCGGTGACGGTCTGCAACCCATCCCGAGTGTTCTTCGGATGACCGTTCACATACTTGAACCCATAGGCGATGCCGTCCGAAGTCGGCATCAGCTCGATCACCCCGTCGCGGGAATGCGCAGCGACGCGGGGGGTCTTGTCAAACAACGGCCAGCGCCGAAAGTCCTCGGCGATGTAGAGCGACAGTTCGGTCAGGAACCGTTCCACACCGATGTCGCGAACAAGGTTCATCATGTTCTCGACGCTGACAAAGGGCACCGTGTTCAGTGCACGGGTTTTGAGGTTCATGTTCTTTCCTTTGGACAATTGGGGACAGCCGCTTACAGCTTGACCAGTGTCTTACGCGCCAAGAGGCCCTGAGGTCGGAACAGCAGGACCGCGATCACCAGAAGGATGGCGAAGGCATCGCGGTAAGGCAGCAGGCTGTCGGGCAGGTAGGCTTGGAGGATCACCTCGATGAACCCCAGAAGAAAGCCTCCTGCAACGGCTCCCGACAGGCTGCCCAGCCCGCCGATGATGGCGGCGATGAAGGCCTTCAGCACAGGCAGCGCCCCCATCAGCGGATCGACGCTGCCGCGCTGCGCCACCCAGAGAAGGCCCGCCACCCCGGCAAGGAGGCCCGAGATCGCAAAGGCCGTGGCCACGACGGAATTGGCGCGTATTCCCATGAGGCGCAGCACAGCGAAATCCTCGGCTGCGGCGCGCATCGCCCTGCCCGCCATCGTGCGGTGCAAGAACAAGTTCAGCCCCAGAAGCATGACCAGAGTCACGACAATCGAGATCAGCTGGATCATGCCCAGATGCAGCGGTCCGATGGTCACAACGCCTGAGAGCGATGGAGGAATGGAAACCGGGATCGGGCGGGCAGATATGATGTTCTGGAACAGGACGCGCAGGATAGCACTGATCGCAAAGCTGGTCAGGAGCAGGGTCGTGCCGGATGCCCCTCGCACCGGGCGAAAGGCGATGCGCTCCATCAAGAGGGCGGATGCTATCGCCATTGCCAGCCCGGCAAACACGGCAAGGGGGAAGGGCAAGCCCCAGATTAGCGCGAAGCAGATCGCATAGCCGGAGACTGTCATCAACTCGCCATGCGCGAAGTTGATCAAGCCGATGATCGAGAACACCACCGCCAGCCCCAGCGCTAGAAGCGCATAGGTGCCACCTAGGCTGAGGACATTTAGAAGTTGCTGCAAGAAGATGTCCATGGTGATGTCCGTGGCCTTATGCGCCGAGGTAGGCGTCTTGGATTTCCGGCGAAGCACTCAGGTCGGCTGCACTTCCCTGCAACTCGACCCGGCCGTTGGCCAGCACATAGCCGCGGTCGGCGATTTCAAGCGATTGCACCACATTCTGCTCGACCAGAAGGATGGTCAGCCCACGACCGCGCAGATTGCCGATCAGATCGAATATCCGGTCGACGACCTGCGGGGCGAGACCCAGCGAGGGTTCGTCCAGAAGCAAAAGATCGGGTGAAGACATGAGCGCGCGCGCAATGGCCAGCATCTGCTGTTCACCCCCCGACAGCGAGCCTGCCTTCTGGTGTAGCCGTTCGGCCAGAATGGGAAAAAGCCCAAGCATGTCGGCCTTGACCGCCGCAGCGTTGCCGCGGGCGGCATGTTTGGCGCCGCCCAGCATCAGGTTTTCGTCGACGGTCAGCGAGGAAAATACCCGGCGGCCTTCGGGAACCAGCGTCATGCCGCGCCGGACAATGGTTTCGGGCGGCAAGGCCAGAAGGTCGTTACCTTCGAACAGCATCCGTCTTGCCTTGCGCGGCGCAAGCCCCACCAATGCGTTCAGGGTCGAGCTTTTGCCCGCCCCGTTGGCGCCCAGAAGGGTGACGATCTCGCCCCGTTTCACCGTCAGGTCGATGCCGCGCACCGCCTCGACCGCGCCGTAGCTGACAGTCAGGCCTTCGATCGACAGAAGAATTTCATCCGAAAGTGTCATGGGCAACCTGCGTGGCAGACGGGTTCGGAGGCGGCCCGGGCTGATCCCGAGCCGCACGACGGACTTGCTCAGGGAGCCGGGATGTCGGCCGGATCGGGCTGACCCTGAGCGACCAGTTCCCGATCGCCCGCCTTGATCCGCACCAACGAAACCGAGCGCAGCGGCATTCCGATGGTGCCCTTATAGGTGATCGGCCCAGTCACGCCCTGAAGGTTTTCAAGATTGGCGATGCCTTCGCGAATGGCGGCCGGATCGAGGCTGTCGGCGGCGGTGACCGCGGCTTCGATGATGTTGCCAAGATCATAGCCGTTGGCGATGTAGATCGTGTCCGGGGCGGCGCCGGTCTTTTCCGTCCACTTGGCGTTGAAGGCCTCCAGCGGGCTGCCGGCGGTGGCGTGGCCGGCGGTCGAGAAGACAACGCCTTCGACCAGTTCGCCCAGACCGAAGGTGGTCGGGCTGTCGATCCCGTCAGACCCAAGGATCGGCACCGTCACGCCCGCGCCGCGCAACTGGCGGACAAAGGCGGGGAAGTCGGGCTCATAGGCCGAGGTCATGATGACGTCGGGCTTCGGGTCCATCGCGGCGATCTTGGTCACTTCGGCGCCGAAATCCTGCTGGCCCATGGAATAGGTGCCCTCGCCCAGGACCGTGCCACCCTTGGCGGTGAAGGCCTCGCCGAAATACTGCGGCAGCTTCAGCGTATAGGCGCTGTCGGGTGAGGTCAGGATATAGGCGGTCTTGTAGCCGCTTTCGATGGCATGGGCGGCCAGCATCGCCGCCTGCACGTTGTCGGCGGGATAGTTCGAGAACATGTAATCGCCCACCGCCAGCGGCAGGGTCGGCGTCGTCGCGCAGAAGGAAATCGCCGGGATGCCCGCCGCCTGGGTGATCATCCCCGCCGCGATCGAGGGGTCGGCGTCGCAGGGCGTGATGATGAGCTGGGCTCCGGCATCCACCAGTTCCTGCGCGACAAGCGCGGTCTGGGCCGAGTCCGACCTCGTGTCCTTGATGATGGTCGTGATCGGGAATTTCCCGGCAATGCCGCCAGCCGCGTTGATCTCGTCGATCCTCAGTTGCAGGCCGGCGAGGTTGGGCTGGTCATAGGGGGCAAGGCCGCCGGTCTGGGCGGTGGCAAGGCCGATGATCAGATCTTCGGCCATCACTGGCGCAGCTGCCAGCACCGCGAAGGCGCCTGAAAGCAGCAAGAGCTTGTTCTTTTTCATCTTGGTCTTCCTCTGTTGGTGGGCTTGGAGTTCATGCGGCAGCGCGGCGCTTGCCGATGTAGGCTTCGATCACGGCGGGATTTGCCCGGATCTCATCGGGCGTTCCTTCGGCGATCATCTGGCCCTTGTTGAGCACGACGATGTGGTCGCAAAGCCGCATGATCAGCTTCAGGTCATGCTCGACCACCAGAAGCCCGATCCGGTGATCGCCGCGGATCTGGCGCAGCACGGCGATCAGGGCATCGGTCTCGGCCGGGTTCATGCCGGCGGCGGGCTCGTCTAGCAGCAGGAACGACGGACGCAGGGCAAGGGCGCGGGCAATCTCCAGCCGACGTTGCGCGCCGTAGGGCAAGGAGTTGGCGGGCCGGCTGGCCAGATCCTGCATCCCCACCACGGTCAGCGCCGCCATGGCCGCGGCGCGGCTGTCCTCGCCGGGGCCAGCGACGGAATCGGCAGCGACGGTGACATTTTCCAGCACGGTGAGGTTGCGAAACAGGCGGATGTTCTGGAACGTGCGACCCAGACCAAGCATGGGAACTTTGTGCACCGGCACAAGCGCGGTATCGGCGCCGTTCAGAAGCACACGGCCAGCACTGGGCGGAACCACGCCCGAGATGGCATTGATGAGGGTGGATTTCCCCGCCCCGTTCGGGCCGATCAGCCCGGTGACAAGACCGGGGCGGACGGCAAAGCTGACATCCTCCAGCGCCACAAGGCCGGCAAAGCGGCGCCCGACGCCTTCGATGGACAGCGAGACCTGATCGGATGTGGTCGCCTGCGCCGAGGGTGCCGCCTTGATGGCTGGCTCCGGGAACAAACGCTCATCCACCTCGCGCAGGCCGAAAAGGCCGTCGCGCAGACGATACATCACCGCAAGGATGACAAGGCCGACGCCAATGTCGGTCAGCCCGAAGACCTGGGGCAGTTGCAGTCCAAAGACCTCCGCGCCACCTTCCAGACGGCGCAAGAGATCGACCATGATCACGATCAACGCCGTGCCCCCGACGGCCCCCGAGACGGTGGAAATACCGCCAAGGATCAGCATCGACATCAGAAGGAAGGTCAGGTTGAAGTAGAAATCCTTGGGCGAGAAGGCACCAAGGAAATGCGCCAGAAGCACACCTGCCGCGCCGGACACGAGACCGCCCAGCACCCAGGCGACGAACCGTTGGCGCACCACGTTCACCCCGCTGGCCCGTGCGGCAATCTCGTCTTCGCGCGCGGCGCGCAGGGAAAGCCCGCCCTTGGTGCCACGGTAGATCCGCGCCACCGCCACCGCGATCAGCGCCACGGGAAGTGCGGCAAAGGTCGAGACGCCGCGCGGGACACCGAAGAACGTCTGGCTGCCGCGGGTGATGTCGGTCGAGGCCACCAGCGTGACATGGACGATGACCAGAAATCCCAGGGTGGCGATCGAGGCAGCCGCCCCGCTCAGCCGCGCCAAGGGTAGACCGAACAGGGCCGCTACAACGCCGACAACCAGCAGTGCACCCAGCATACCGACCGGCAGCGACTGCCCCCCGGTAATTCCCGCCAGCCATACCGGCAGATCGGGCAGGCTTGTGGACATCACAGCAGGCTGGATAGTGAGCAGTGCCGAACCATAGGCCCCAAGCGCCATGAATCCGGCATGACCGAACGAGATGATGCCGGAATTGCCGCTGTAGATCTGCATGCCGACCACTGCGGTCAGGTAGATCAGATACAGGGTCGCCAGCCGCGCCAAGGCCGCCGGCAGGAAAAGCTCGGCAATGATCGCCAGCGCGATCAGCGGCAGGGCCAGCGTGATCGCGCCCTTGACAGCCTGCTTCCCAACTCGCGGCATCATTCCTCCCAAACACGGTGATAGTCCGGTGCTGGACAAAGCATGGTGCACCCATGGCTGCTGTGTCAATATCATTTCACAAGAATCAAAACGATTGACGTTTGTATCGTATGTTACATAGTGAGCCGCAAATGGTGCGACCGGACAAGGGAAGAAAGCATGGCAATCCGCGACCGCTTGACCGATGGCAGCGTTCAGCTGACCCCGTCAGACCTAAAGGTCGCGCGTGCCTTGCTGGCGGACTATCCGGCGGCGGGTTTGAACACTGTAGCTCAGCTTGCAGCCGTGGCCGGGGTATCCGGGCCGACGGTTGTGCGCTTTGTTTCGCGGCTTGGCTTTGACGGATTTCCTGATTTCCAGAAGGCGTTGCTGTCAGAGGTCCAGGCGCGGATGAACTCTCCGCTCGCCATGATCGACGCGGGCAAAGCCGCCGCAGTCCCGCAGGAGCAGATCTATCGCGAAGTGATCCGATCCTGCGTCGTCATGCTGGAAGCGACCTCAGGCATGGTTCCGGCGGCAGATTTCGACACCGCCGCGCGGCTTGTCATCGACCCTGCCCTGCGGCTGCATTTCATCGGCGGGCGCTTCTCGGGCTATCTGGCGGGGATGCTGTGGCAACACCTGCGCCAACTTCGCGCAGATTGCCAGATGGTCAGCGACAATTGGCCGGACAGGGTTGATTCGCTGATCGACATCGGGCGGCGTGACCTGATCGTCGCGTTTGATTACCGCCGCTATCAGGTCGACACGATCCAGTTCGTCACCGCCGCAACCGAACGCGGCGCGCAGGTGATCCTGTTTACCGATCCCTGGGCCTCGCCCTTGGCCGCGACTGCAAAGGTGGTGCTTGCCGCCCCGGTGGAAGGGCCATCGCCGTTTGATACCATGGTTCCCGCGCTTGCGCAGGTTGAGGCCTTGATTGCCGCCGCCACCATGCGGCTATCGGCCAACTCGCGCGCCCGCATCGCCGAGATCGAGGTGCTGCGCAGCCTTTCGGGCATCACCGAGGACCGGCACGCCGAGAATTCCAAGAAAATGCCGCGCCGCGCGGACCAAGCCGGAGAGTAAGATGAGCGACCTGATTTCCATCGAATATGGCGGCCAGACGATCCGCCGAGACAGCGCTTATACCAAGGGCGCCTGCACCTTCCTTCTGGTGGACATGCAGCGCATCTGGGCCGAGCCGATGCTGGACCCGACCCATCCGATGCCCGCCGACAGCTACTTCATGCAGCGCGTGCACGAAGTGGTCATCCCCAATCAGGTGAAGATCCTGCAGGCCTTTCGCAAGGCGGGGGAAAACATCTGCCATACCATCATCGAAAGCCTGACCGCCGATGGCCGCGACCGATCGCTCGATCACAAGCTGTCTAACATGCATGTGCGGAAGGGCGCGCCCGAGGGTGCCATCATCGCCCCCCTGACGCCGACCGAGTACGAGCCGGTGTTGCCGAAGACATCGTCGGGTCTCTTCAATTCCACCAACGCTGATTATGTGCTGCGCAACCTGAACACCCGCTTTCTGGTCATTGCCGGGATCGTGACCGACCAATGCGTCGACATGGCAGTGCGCGACGCAGCAGACCGGGGATATCTGGTGACAGTGGTGAAGGATGCCTGCGCCACTTACACGCCAGAACGGCATGAAGCCGCCTTGCGCGCCTATGGTGGCTATTGCTGGATCACCGATACCGAAACCGTTCTGGCCCGCCTCGCGGACCTGGGTGCATGAGGGGATCATGATCAGGCCCGAAGAACTTGTGACCTTTGTCACCACCGACATCGCCGCCATCACCCGGGGCAGGGCGGTTGCCGCCGCCAGCCTGCCGGACGCCCTGCTGAAGGGTGTGGGCTGGGTGCCGGCAAACCTGTCGCTGACCCCGTTCGATGAAATCGCCAATCCCAATCCCTTTGGGTCTTCGGGCGATCTGCGGCTGATGCCCGACCCCGAGGCCGGGGTGCGGATCGAGGGCTTGGGCGGACGGACACCGCTGCATTTCTACCATTCCGACATCACCAATCTGGACGGCACCCCGTGGGAAGGCTGCGTCCGCTCGATGCTGAAGGCGGCGGTGGCTGATCTGGAGGCTTTGGGGCTGCGCGTGGTTTCTGCCTTTGAGCAGGAGTTCCAGATCCTCGGCGCCAACTGGTCCACCGCGCCGTCCTTTGGGCTGTCGGCGTTGCGGCGGGCCGATCCGTTCGGGCCGATGCTGATGGCAGCACTTGGCGCGGCGGGCTGCGCGCCGGAATGCTTCCTGCCGGAATATGGCCGCGACCAGTTCGAAATCGTCTGCGGTCCCGCAGGCGCGGTTCAGGCCGCAGACCGCGCCGTGACGATCCGCGAAGTCACTCGGGAACTGGCTGCCACGATGGGTTGGCGGGCCAGCTTCTGCCCCAAGACCGACCCGAACGGCGTGGGCAACGGCGTGCATATCCATCTGTCGCTGACTGATCTTCAGGGCAATCCGGTCACGTTCGATGCCTTGCGACCGGGGCGGCTGTCGGTGCAGGCCGGGGCCTTTGCCGCCGGGATCGTGCGCCACATGGCGGCGCTGACGGCACTGGCGGCACCAAGTGCCGTCTCATACCAGCGGCTGAAACCGCACCATTGGTCCGCCTCATGGACCACGCTGGGCGAAAAAGACCGCGAGGCGACGTTGCGGATCTGCCCGACCTCGGAACGGCCCGGGTATGATCCTTCCCGCGCTTTCAACATGGAATTCCGCGCCGCCGACGCCACCGCCAGTCCGCATCTGTCGCTGGCCATGCTGATCCGCGCCGGGATCGAGGGCGTGAAGGCCGGCCTTGACACACCGCCGATCATAAAGGGCGACCCCGAGGAGATGTCAGCCGATGATCGCGCCAGCCTTGGCATTCGCCGCCTTCCGACCAGCCTGCCCGAGGCACTGGCCGCGCTGGCGGCCGACACGTTGGTCTGCGGCTGGATGTCGCCGACTTTTCTTGACTGCTGGAAGGGTATGCGCCTGAAGGAGCTGGAGATCGTCTCTGGTCTGGATGATGCAGCCCTGTGCCGCCGCTATGCCGGGGTCTACTGATGCTGACCAGAGCCTTCACCGCCCCCGCGCCGCTGCTGGATCTTGATGAGGCGCCACCCTACGGCGTGATCAACCCGGACGGCGCATCGGACCTGCTGCTTTTGTGCGAACATGCCTTGCCGCGCATTCCCCGGCGGCTGGCGCATCTGGACCTGCCCAAATCCGAGCGGCTGCGCCATATCGGCTGGGACATCGGCGCGCTTTCGCTGGCGCGCGACCTGTCGGCACGGCTGGACGCGCCGCTGTTTCACACCGGCTATTCGCGGCTGGTGGTGGATTGCAACCGCCCGCTCGACAACCCGTCGCTGATCCCGGAAACCAGCGAAACCACCGCCATTCCGGGAAATCGCAACCTTGGCGCCAGCGAACGGGCCGAGCGGTTGGAGACGTTCTTTCACCCGTTCCACGACGCCGTCAGCCGCCGGCTTGACCTGCGCGCAGCGGCGGGCAAGCCGACCTTTGTCGTCGGCATTCACAGCTATACACCGGTCTACAAGGGGGTGGCGCGGCCTTGGCATGCGGGCATACTTTATGCTGGCGCGGCAAATTTTGCCGGCCAGATGATGCGCGCCCTTGCACAGGAAGAGGGGTTGGAAATCGGCGACAACGAACCCTACCGGATCGACAATGACGATTACACCGTGCCGGTGCATGGTGACGCGCGTGGACTGCCCGGCTTGTTGATCGAGGTGCGGCATGACCTGATCTCTACCGCCCCGGGCGTTGCCGAATGGGCCGTGCGGCTTGAACGTTGCCTGCGGCTGTCGATGGCAGCCGGAAGATGAGCGGGCTTTACGCCCGCGATGCGGCCTCGGTCGCGAGGGTGCAGAAGCTGCGGTTCTTTCCGCAAGCGGTGGTTGGCGGCAAGGGCGCAACTCTGCGCGCGGATGACGGGCGGGCGTTGATCGACCTGTCGGCGGCCTGGGGCGCGGCAAGCCTGGGCTATGGCCACCCCGCACTGGTTGCAGCGGTCAGCGCCGCCGTCGCCGACCCGGCGGGGGCATCGGTCTTGTCTGCGGCAAATGCCCAGGCCACCGCACTGGCGGAACGGCTGATCGCCATTTTCCCGTCGGATCAGCCGCAAAAGGTGTGGCTTGGCCATTCGGGGTCGGATGCAAATGAAACAGCCATTCGCGCCGTGCGCCGCGCCACCGGTCGGCAAGGGATCATTGGCTTTGCCGGCGCCTATCACGGTTGCACTATCGGTTCGATGGCTGTGTCGGGCCATCCGACGCTGGCCTCGGACAAGGCGGCGGGCCTGATCCAGCTGCCCTATCCGGGCGCCGATCCCCTTGGACCCGACGCAGACACGATCCTCACCCTGCTTGAGCTCCAACTGGCCGAAATAGGGCCGGACACAATTGCGGCCTGTATCTTCGAGCCGATCCTGTCGGATGGCGGTCTTGTCGTTCCGCCATCGGGATTTCTGGCCGGGCTGGACGCGTTGTGCCGCAGGCATGGCATTCTGACGATCTGTGACGAGGTGAAGGTCGGGCTGGGGCGCACGGGGCGCCTACATGCTTTCGAGCATGAAGGATTCCGGCCCGATATTCTTGTTCTGGGCAAGGGGTTGGGCGGTGGATTGCCACTTTCGGCGGTGATTGGGCCGCAATGGGTGATGGATTGTGCAACAGCCTTTGCGATGCAGACATTACACGGCAACCCGGTCTGCGCCGCGGCAGGTCTTGCGGTGCTGGACACCATCGCCGTCGAGTCCCTAACCGCAGAAGCCGCTCGCAAGGGCGACACTCTGATGGCTGGTCTAAAAGATCTGGCACCGCGCCATCCTTGCATCCGGGCGATACGCGGGCGCGGCCTCGCGATCGGTGTCGAAATTTCGGGGGCCGAAACTTCGCTGCCAAGCGACGCCGCCGCCACCGCCGGTCTGATGTTCCGCGCTCATGAACGGGGCCTTGTGGTCTATTGCGTCGGACCTTCCTCCAATGTGCTCGAACTGACTCCACCGCTGACGGTAACGGACAACGAGATCGAGCAGGCGTTATCCCTGCTTGATGAGGTCATTCTAGACTTGGAGGCGGGTCGGATCGACGAGGCGGCATCGGCCGAGTTCACCGGTTGGTGATGCGCGGCGGACTTGATTGTCCATCTTGTGGAATGTCGGGCACTGGCTTTGGCACAACAATCAGGAAGGCTCATCGGCCGCAATGGGCTGGGGGCTGCCCACGAGGGCAGGCGGTGACGTTCAGTTACTAAGGACCGCTCAGACCCGAGCGGGCAATTTCCGATGGCTTTTAGCGCTCTTTGCAATCGCCTGAAACACCCGTGCCGCCTCCCCGAACACCTCGGCAACTGCAGGTTCAGCGGACGCAGTCAACCCTGACAGCTTCCCGACAGGCGCTAGCCTGCTATCCGCCCCGCCCGTTTGTATTGTCGGCAACGCCTTCCCCTTCCGCGCTCGATCAATCGGCCCGAAGTGCCGATCCTCGTAGTACCGGATGTGCCGCGCGCGGATCGGATACTGCCCCTCGGGCAGCACCAGCACCTCGCCCAGCGGAAACCGCAGCACCTCGTTCGCCGAAATCAACGGCCGCTCCTCCGACCGCCGGCTAACATTGGCACTGTCCTCCAAGGCCCGGACCCGTGACTGGCTTTCTGTCACGGCAGTGATCGTGGACCTCCCCAAGGCATTCGACAGCACCTCGGCGGTGCGGTCATCCTGGGGCGTCATGTAGATCTGCACGCCAGCCCCACCTTGCAGGGAGCGCCGACCGGTCTCGCCATAGATTTCATCGAGGCCGGGAATGGTCTGGGAGATGATAAAGAAGCGGCCGCCGAAACTGCGAATGGTCTTGATGGAGGAGAGGACGAGGGGCTGACGGCCGAGTTGGTCGAATTCGTCCATCAGGAACATGACAGCATGGGGTTCGTCCGGACCAGGCTCACAGCGCTGCAGGGAGGCAATGGCATCCGCGAAGAGAAGGCGGACGAGGGGGGCCAGGGTTTTCAGGTGCTCGGGCTGGACGACGATGTAGAGACTTTGGGGATCGCGGCGGAACGTCGAGAAGTCAAAGTCGCTGGCCGAGGTCACACGGTCGACCGCGGGGTCATTCCAAAGTTCGAGACCAGATCCTTGGATGACGGACACATAGGCCCCGAGGGTTTTTTCCGGGACGTCGGCCATCTCGAGGAAGGTGCGGGAGACGATCGGGATGTTCGTCGTCTCGGCAATGGCCGTATAGCTCTTCTTCTTGTCGCCACCACCGGCCATGATCTCACCGGCAAAGCCCAAGGTCGGGCGGCGCTGTTCGATGGCGTAGAGGCAGGAGGCGATGAAGAGCCGCTTGCCGGCATTGAAGAAGCTCTGCGCGCTTTCGCCTTCCGGGATGAGGAAGAGGTCGGCCATCGAGTTCAGCGCGGTGTACTGACGCTCGGCGGAAGGCAGGGCGGCGATCCGGGCGAGAGGGTTGAAGCGGTGCGATCCTCGATCCTCATCGAAGGGCGAGAAATACCAAATGCTGTTCTTGAGCCCGTGCTTGCGGTGGATTGAGGTCTTGGCGAAGTTCTCGCCCTTCACGTCGAGGATAATCGCGGAGCCCGAGAAGTGGAGCAGGTTCGGGATGACGAAGCCCACGCCTTTCCCGCGGCCGGTAGGCGCTATCATCATCGCATGGGGGAAGCGGTCGGGCGGCGCCATCACGAATGGCGCATCGGATTTCGGGAGGCCGAGCTTGCCGAAGATGAAGCCGTTCTGATCGAGGGTCCCGACCATGTGGTTGCGCTTCAGCTCGCGGCGCGACTGGAAATGCGCGTCGTCATACTGGTTGAGGCGGCCGCGATGCACCCCGGCCAGACCGACCAGCGTCAGCGCGACAGTCACGGCACCGGTGATAATCAGCGCGCCTTGCAGAACCGAAGGCCGCGCGGCGAGGTCTGCCCAGGCGTAGCGCATGAACCAGGGGCCAATGGGGCTCAGGGTATCGAGGCTCTCCCGGAAGGCGGTGATCACATAGATCGTCGCCAGCATGCCACCGATGTAGAGACCGGTCAGCAAGCCAAGGAGCAGCGCCAGCGGATACCGCCAGACGGTGTCGAGGTTTGAAAGCATGGGTCTGTCCTCAGAGTTCGTGGCCAGTGTCGCGTTCGGCCGCGCGGTCACGCTGCCCCAGTTCGGCGGCGCGATGCTGCGCCCGTGCGAGGTCCGCCCAGGGTCCGACCTCACCCGATTGACCGAGATCGCTCTCATTCTTCAATTCATGCGCAACGGCGGCCCTGAGTGCTGGATCTCGGACCTGCTCGTTGAGCGGGGCGAGATCGCCGGACCGGACGCGGTCGAGATCCTCGGGGTTCAGAGTGTCATGCAGACGGTCGACGATGGCTTCCAGCGCGGGGACTTCAGAGAGCTTCATATGGCGATCTGCGCTCAGCAACTGGTCGCACGCGACGGCCTCGGTCAGTTCCGGCACTAAATTGAAAGCAGCGACTTCTGCCCGAACTTCCTGGCCAAGCGCGCGCTCCGTTTCCATCCAGAACACCTTTTGCATTGTGTTCGGCTGCTCAGTGATCCAGCTCGCCCGCTGGCCCTCACTCCGCTCAGCCAAACTGAAGCGGGCGACCATTTCCTCGACGGACGTGCCGGCTATGCGAAGCTCATCTTCCCGGATCGAGAACAGCGCCGTCAGCCGTTCGCCGATCTCGTCGCGAACATGTGCAAGGGTCGCGCGTAGACCTTCATCGAGAGAAACACCCTCAGTCTGGCCCTGCTCCAGCCGCGCCAGCGACGCGAGGGTCGGGTTGTGGTAGGGATCGGTGTTCCGGTCGGCGAGTTGCGCATGCTCTGCCAAGAGGATGCTGTCAGGCGCGAGTTTCAGGGAGGCGCGCGCCTGTTCGGCAAAACTCCGTTCAAGGTCAACACGCTCGGCCGAGGGTTCCATGGCGCGGATCGCCTCCCAGGCCTCGGTGGCGGAAGCGATCATCTCGCTGCGCGCAGCTTCAACCCGCGCGGCGGGGTCGCCCTCGGCATGTAGCGAGTGATCGGGCATCAGGGGAACTCCTTGTCTGAGAGCGGCGGCAGAAGCGCCAAGCGCCCGGGCCAGCCGGGAAAGGTAGGAAGAGGTGCCCGCCTCGGCGCCGGTTGCAGCGGCAAGACCAGCAAGGTCACCCAAGGTTTCGTATTCGCGGGCAAAGCCCTGCAACGCGGAAAGCCGTCGGCTCCGCTCTCCGTCGGACAGCGGCGGCGGGGGAGGGGGCGTGGACTTCCCATTCTCTCGCAATGCTCGCAGTTCGGACTGGCGGGGCGGATTCTCGATGATGCCGCGAGAAAGGCGCGATGAGGCGAGGATGTTCAGCCCATGCGACTGACTGATCTCGGCGTGAAGCTCGCGCATCACATCGAAGTTCAGCGCGGCATGACGACAGATCGACAAGAAGCGACCTTCCTCAATGCCATGCTTGTCGACCACGAAATGCGCATGCAGATGGTCAGTGTCCTTGTGAAGGGCAGCGACATAGCGCCAGACATCCCCATACTCACCGGACCCGAACACGGCCTGCCCCCATTCCCGGGCAATGACCTGGGCGCGCTCGGCGTCCACCCCCTGCGGGAAACTCAGGACGATGTGATCGGCATGCCCCCGGCGAGGCGCACCTGTCCAGGTCGAAGACCAGATATCCGCCGTCCAGCCCGTTCGCGCTGGATCGAAGTCGCGCTCATAGCCCGCCAGGTTGCACCAGGTTCTCTGCACCCCCTCTTCCCGGGCCACATAGTCGAGAAGGCGCTTCAGCTCCTGCGGGGTACGGGCACTACCGCCTACGATGCGTTTGACAACCGACTGCCAGCCGCGTGGTCCACCCGCGTTTCGCAGAAGCGCCCGGGTCTGACGTTCCTTGCGCGTGCCGAGACGGGACGCGGCACCCTCGCCACCGCTGCGCCCGCGACGACGGCCGTCGAGAACATGACCGAGAACCAGATCCTCAACGGAAGGCGAGCGGGTCATTTGGGCGCCTCGGCAGACCCGTCTGCGGCAAGGGTGAACGACGTTGTCCCATGACCTAGACCCTGCTTTGCTCGGAGCGCCGAGAGCAGGCGGACGACCTCTTCCACAAGGTCATCGACTCGCGCCCCGAGCTTACGCACCAGGGTGGCATCGCGAGCATTCCATGTCAGACGACCGACCGCCCCCAGACGGGCAATCTGGTTGAGGTTATTGCCGACCGCCGACAACTCCCGCCTGGCTGCAGCGATGGCATTTAGCTCGTCTGCCTGGATGGCCAGACGATCGCTTGCCTGTCTGACCAGATGCCGGACTGCCTCGGAAACCGTCAGACCGCTTGCCTCGGCAATTGCCTGAAAGGCTGCATGCTCGTCTTCCGTGATGCGGATGTTCAGCTTTACCGAAAGCCGCCGCACCTCCTTCCGGTCGAGGTTGCCCTTGAGCCGTGACAGTGCCTGGCGAGAACGGCCCATCGACCTCGCCACGGCCGC
>JAJNPS010000044.1 GCA_021155205.1 Rhodobacterales bacterium | reverse complement strand
AACCCCCGCCCTACGACGGTGCGTGCGCGCGCACACCCTAGGCTGGGGGGAAACCCCATCCTACGGGGCGTCCCTTACCCCGGCCGTTTCAGCGCCACCACCTCGCGCACGAACGTATAATCCTGATAGCCCAGCCGCGCCGCCGGCCTGTACCGCGTGACATCGAACCGCCCCTCCACCAGGCAGTCGTCGCGCAGATGAACCCCCGTCACCTCGCCGATCACCATCCGGTCGCCGCCCAAAAGCTCCACCACCTGCATGACCCGGCATTCCAGCGTGGCGGGGGCGGTGGCGACACGGGGGCAGTCGATGGTGTCGCATTCGGCCTTGGGGACGCCTGCCGCCAGGAACTCATCCGTGCCGCGGGGCAGGCGGGCCGAGGTGGCGTTCATCGCCTGCAGCGCCGCCTCTTCGACCACGTTCACGGCAAAGGCGCCGGATTCCTGGGCGTTCCGGATACTGTCGCGCAGGTCGCCCGCGAACATCACCTGCGGCGGATTGTAACCGACGGCGTTGAAAAAGGAATAGGGCGCGAGGTTGTCGCCAAACACGCTGCGGGTGGAAATCCAGCCAATGGGGCGCGGGCTGACGACGGCGTGAAACGGGCTGTGCGGCAGGCCGTGGCCGTCCTTGGGGCGGTAGAACATGCGGGGGACCCTTTGATGGTTTGTCAGTGACATAGCCCCGTGCTAGGGGCGTTTGCAAAAGATTCTGGTGGGGCGCGGGCTGGTGTACCGACTTGAGGAAGAGACCGAAGCCGACTGGTGGGAGGTGGAGGCCCTGTATGACCTGTGCTTTGCGCCCGGGCGCACGGCGCTGTCGTCCTATCGGTTGCGCGACGGGGTGCCGACGGTGGCGCCCCTGTGCCTGACGCTGCGGGATGATGAGGGCAGACTGGCAGCGGTGATCCGCTACTGGCCCGCGCTGATCGGCGAAGAGGATGTGCTGCTGCTGGGTCCGATCGCGGTGCATCCGACGCGGCAGGGCGAGGGTCTTGGGGGGTTGCTGATCAACGAAAGCCTGGCCGAGGCGCGCAGGCTGGGGTGGGAGCGGGTGCTGCTGGTCGGCGATGCACCCTATTACGGGAGGTTCGGGTTCCGGCGGCTGAAGGGCGTGGAAATGCCGCCCCCCACCAACCCCGACCGCGTGCTGGGGCTGGAACTGAAGGCCGGGGCCTGGGCGGGTGTGCAAGGAACGGTGACACGGGCGACCTGACGGGGACATTCGGCGGCGCGGGGGATTGCAGCGGGGGCAGGTGGCCCCATATTCGCAGGATGGAAACGCTGCCCGCCCCGCTGACCCCCGACCTTGCGCCCGAGATCGCCGCGCTGGCGCGGCGCTACCGGCGCGCCAACGGGCCGGTGATGGCGCTGGTGAACCGGCTGGGCGGATCGCTGGAAAGCCAGATGGCGGTGATCCCGGCATCGGTGCGCGCGCGCCTTGAGGGGATCGTGGCCGAGGCACTGTCGGTCTCGTACGGGCTGGCGGGTCATGCGGCACGCCTGCCGGATATGGGACCGCGCGGGCCGCTGGCGGCGGCGATGGCATCGGGCGCGGCGGGCGGTGCCGGGGGCATCGCGACCTCGCTTGCCGAACTGCCGGTCACAATCACGCTGATCCTGCATGCGATCCAGCGCGAGGCGGCAGCGGCGGGCTATGACCCGCGCGCGGACTGGGTCCGGGCCGAGTGTCTGCGGGTGTTCGGGGCGGGGTCTCCGCTGGCGCAGGATGACGGCATCAACACGTCGTTCCTGTCCGCGCGGCTGACCATCACCGGCCCGGCGCTGCAGAAGATCATCGCGACTGTGGCACCGAAGCTGGCTGCGGCACTGGGGCAGAAACTGATGGCGCAGGCCGTGCCGGTAATCGGTGCGGTGGCGGGCGCGGGCCTGAATGCAGCGTTTGTGACCTATTATACGGAAATGGCAAGGATCCGGTTCCGGCTTTTGCGGCTGAGCGAGACGCATGGGGTGGAGCCGGTGCTGGCGGCGTTCGCAAGGGCGGTGGAACCTGCGAAGATCACCAAGGCGTAAGGCGAGCTAACGCTGTGCCAATCTTGCAAAGGCCGCGGCGGTTTCTGCGACTAGCGCCGTCATCAACTCGGCGGCGGGAATGGCGCGGTTCAGCCGGGCGGACTGGCCGTAGAGGTGGAACGATGCGACCTCGTCCTTGCCTGCGGCCAGAAGCGGGTCGGTCAGGCCGTATAACTGGCGAAAAGCGGGGAGGGGTGCGCGCGACGCCTCCATCGCCATAGCGAAACGCGACCGGGCGGCGCGGGCGGACTTGCCGGATACGGCATCGGTCATCATCGTGTCTGTCTCGCTCGCCGTAGCCAGCAGCGCGCGGCGGGCGGGGTCGGTTCCCGCCTCGGGGCAGGACAGGAACGCGGTGCCGAGCTGGACACCCGCCGCGCCAAGGGCAAAGGCGGCGGCGATGCCGCGCCCATCGGCGATGCCCCCGGCGGCGATGACGGGGATGCGGACGGCATCTGCGATCTGGGGCACAAGAGCCAGCGTGCCGACCCCTGCGGCGGGTTCGGTCGGCTGGTGCGAGCCGCGATGCCCGCCCGCCTCCCAGCCTTGGGCGATGACGGCGTCCATGCCTGCGGATTGGAGCGTGATGGCTTCGGCGACGGTTGTGGCGGTGCTGATCAGGATGATCCCTGCCGATTTGAGGGCGGCGATGGCGTTCGGTTCGGGCACGCCGAAATGAAAGCTGACCACGGCAGGGCGAAGGTCGAGGAGAAGCTCCAGGCGGGTGTCGTCGAAGCCGGGGCCGATCTCGGGAAGGGTATCCGGCGGGTCGCCAAGCCCGAGTTCGCGGTAGAAAGGCGCGACGCGTTGCAGGGTGCGTTGCAATACGTCCGGGTCGGTCTCAGGCTTTTCATGGACGAAGAAGTTGAGGTTGAAGGGCCGGTTGGTCCCCTGGCGCATCGCGGCGACGGCGCCGCGGATCTGATCGGGCGTGCTTTCGCCGCAGCCAAGCGAGCCAAGCCCCCCGGCATTGCAGACCGCCGCTGCCAGCGCCGGTGTCGCCGATCCGGCCATCGGGGCCTGGATGATCGGGTGGTCGATGTTGAAAACGTCGAGCAGGCGTCGGTCGGGCCACATGGTTGCCTCGCGCGGGGTTTGGGCAAGGGTAGGCCAGGCGGGCATGGGTGGCAACAGCGGGTAGGATGCGCCGGTGCGTCAAAGGTTTACTCCCCGCCGCTGGACCGACAGACCTGCGCCCGCTTTGCCGAATTGCAGATGCAAAGCGCGGGCTTCGTGATAGGCATGCGCACCGCGCGCGGCGCGGCCTGAAAAGGAGACCCGGTTGACCCTTGGCAAGAACGCGACCGGCGTGCTTTTGATCCTGGCCGGTGCGCTGCTGTTCGGGCTGATGCCAAGTGCCGCGCGGCTTGCCTATGATGACGGCGCAAACGGGCTGTTCGTCATGCTTGCCCGCGCGACGATTGGTGTCGCATTTCTGCTGGTGTTCATTGCCGCGACGGGGCGTTCGCCCGGCATCAGTCTGGCGGCGATGCGGCGAAGCTGGCTTGCGGGCATTTCCCATACGATGGCGGCGGTCGGACTGCTGGGGTCGATCCTTTACATCGACATCAGCCTGGCCAGCATCATCCTGTTCATGTATCCGTTTCCCGTGGCGGTTGCCGCGCATTTCAGCGGGGAAACCCGCCTGACGCGGCCCGTTCTCGCCCTGATGGTGCTGGCCCTGCTGGGAATGGCGCTGGTGCTTGGGGTGAGCTTTTCCAGCATGGACTGGCGCGGGCTGGCATTGGCGGTTCTGGGAATGGTGTCGTTTTCAGTGATGATCATGTCGATGTCGTCCCTGACCAAAGAGATCGGTGCGCCGGGGTCCAACCTTTTGATGACGATCTGGGCGATGGCGGTCTTTGGCGCGGTGGCGCTGGTCGGGCCGCCCTTCGGTCTTGTCGACGGGATCAGGCTGCCGCAATCCCTGTCGGGATGGGTCTTTACGCTGGTCGTGGGATTGACGTTTTCGGTGGGCTATCTGTGCTTTTTCATCAGTGCGAACATGATCGGTGCGGCGCGAGCTTCGCTGCTCAGCACGTCCGAACCCGTCATGATCATCCTTTTTGCCATGGCGCTGGTCGGGGAGTCCCTGACCCTGCTGCAATGGATCGGCGTGATCGTGGTGATCGGCAGCCTGGGCCTTAGCGAGGCGTTCCGCCCCGCGCCATCCGCGATCCCGGCGACAGATCAAAAAACCTAGCGGATGGCTGTCAACGCGGCCTTGTCCTACCAGAGCGTGAACCGCCGGTGTTCTGAAGTGGGACTTGATGGCCAGCAAGCGCGTCCTGCCTGACTGCTCAGATGGCTGGCCCAATTGTAGGCAACGGCAATCAGGACGTCCGCGACATCGCGAGTCACTCTCCCTGGGTCGCCAGCCACTCCATCAGCGCGGGCCGGGCGGTTTCGGCCCCGTCCTCGCGGGCCTTGTCGATCACCGCCCTTGCCTCGTTCAGGTTTACACTCCGAATCAATGCCTTGACCGGGCCGACCGAGGCGGGGCGCATCGAAAGGCTGCGAAAGCCGATCGCCGACAGGGCCAGCGCCTCAATCGGGCGGCCGGCATCCTCGCCGCAGAACGACAGCGGCGTGTCGGACTGCCGGCAGCGGGCGACGATCTGTTCCAGGAAACCCAGGAACGACAGGTTCAGCGTGTCATAGCGCCGTCGAACCAGTTCGTTTTCGCGGTCGGCGGCGAAAAAGAACTGTTTCAGGTCGTTGCCGCCGACGGAGATGAAATCGGTCAGGTCGAAAAACGCCTTGGGCGCATAGGCGAGCGACGGCGTTTCCATCATCGCGCCGATCTCGATGGTGGCCGGGATGGGATGTCCCAGCGATTTTTCGCGGTGAACCTCGCGCAGGACATGGGAGCGCGCCTCGGCAAATTCGCCCAGTTCGGTGATCAGCGGGAACATCACCGTCAGGGGGCGACCGTTTGCGGCGCGGATCAAGGCCTGCGACTGCATGCGCAGGATGCCGGGCTTGTCGAGGCCGACGCGGATCGCGCGCCAGCCCATCGCCGGGTTGGGTTCGTCCTGTGGTTTCATGTAAGGAAGAACCTTGTCCGACCCGATGTCGAGGGTGCGGAACGCAACGCGGCGGCCCTTGGCGGCATCCATGACGCGCGCGTAAAGGGCGGCAAGTTCGGCGCGCTGCGGCATCTTGGAGCGGACAAGGAACTGCAGTTCGGTGCGGAACAGGCCGACGCCTTCGGCCCCAGACCCTTCGAGGCTGGGCAGGTCCGCCATCAGGCCCGCGTTCATGTGCAACGCGATCGTCGTTCCGCACTTCGCCGTCGCGGGCAGGCCCCTGAGCGAGGCATAGCGTTGCTGGGCGGCGGCCTGCATCGCGATCTTGTCGCGAAAGGCGCGGGCCACGGTTTCCTCGGGACGCAGATGGACGATGCCCTGGTCGCCATCGACCATGATGTGATCGCCGTTCAGCGCCTCTTGGGTGATGCGGCTGGCGTGGATCACCAGCGGAATGGCCAGCGCGCGCGCCACGATGGCGGCATGCGATCCGACCGAGCCTTCCTCCAGCACCACGCCGCGCAGCCTGCGCCCGTAGTCAAGAAGTTCCGCAGGCCCGATGTTGCGCGCGACCAGGACCGGGTTTTCCGGCAGTTCCGCCCCAGTGTCGCGGCCCTGGCCGGTCAGGATGCGCAGAAGGCGGTTGGACAGGTCGTCAAGGTCGTGCAGCCGTTCGCGCAAATAGGCGTCTGGCACCTGTTCCAGACGCTGGCGCGTGGCGGATTGTTCCTTTTCCACCGCCGCCTCGGCCGACAGGCCGAGCGCGATGTCCTCTTCCATCCGGCGCAGCCAGCCGCGTGAATGGGCGAACATCCGGTACGCCTCCAGCACCTGCTTTTGTTCCTTGTCGAGGCTTTCTGCGGCCAGAAGGTCATCGACCGACACGCGCAACTGCCCCACGGCATCGCGGATGCGGTCGATTTCGGTCAACGGGTCGTCGGCGACGGGGTTGGTTACGACGACGCGGGGTTCGTGCAGCCAGACATGGCCTTCGGCAGAGCCTTCCTGACCCGAGGTGCCGCGCAGCATGACCGACTGCTTGTGCAGCGCCTTCATCCCGTCCTCGTCGCCGGTAAAGGCGCCAAGCTCGGTCATTTCGGCCAGCACCATGGCGACGACCTCAAGCGCGTCGATCTCGTCTTCGGAAAACTGGCGGGCGGTCTTGGACTGCACCACCAGCACGCCCAGCTTTTCGCCAACGCGCTGGATCGGCAGGCCGAGGAACGACGAAAACAGTTCCTCGCCGGTTTCCGGCATGTAGCGAAAGCCCTTTTCGGATGGCGCGTCCGCGGCGTTGATCGGCAGGCCGGATTTCGCGACGCGGCCCACCAGCCCCTCGCCCAGCTTCATCCGGGTCTTGTGGACGGCATCTTTTTTCAGGCCTTCGGTGGCGCAGAGTTCCAGCGTTTCGGGATCGCGGAAGAGGTAGATCGAGCAGACCTCGGTGCGCATGGAGTCCGCGATCAGGTGGGTGATCTGGTCCAGCCGGTCCTGCCCGCGACCGGGCACGGCAAGGCTGTCGCGCAGGCGGCGCAGGAGTTTTCGGCTGTCGCTTTCGGTCCGTTCTGGCATGCCTCGTCCCGAAGGTTGTTTGCGTCGTTAGATCACAAGTAGGGACACAACGGAACGGCAGATGTCGTCATCAACAGTGCGTCGGGACATGCCGCCCGAAAAACCGCCATGGCGTGTCCGGCTGGTCGGAACATGGGCAATCAATATCCAAGTGGCCGGGGACGCACCGCCCGGCAGTCGGACAGCGGACACCGTGGCAGTTTACCCCCGGTCCAGATCAAACGTGTCATGCAGCGCCTGCACGGCAAGTTCCATGTACTTGCGGTCGATGAGCACGGAGATCTTGATCTCGCTCGTTGTGATGACCTTGATGTTCACGTTCTCCGCCGCCAGCGCGGAAAACATCCGCGCCGCAACGCCGGCATGGCTGCGCATGCCGATGCCGACCACGGACAGCTTGGCCACATCGCTGTCGGTGACAAGGTCGGCATAGACGAACTTTCCCGCGTCCCGCGCGTCCTCGATCGCCTTTTTCGCCCGCACCACCTGATTGGTCGGGCAGGAGAACGTCATGTCGGTATAGGCCCGCTTGTCGCCGGGGGCGTCGGTCTCGGAAATGTTCTGGACGATCATGTCCACGTTCACGCCCGCATCCGCCAAGGGGCCAAAGATCGCCGCCGCGATCCCCGGCCGGTCCTCGACCCGCACCAGCGTCATCTTCGCCTCGTCCCGGCTGTAGGCCACGCCGGACACAACTTTCGATTCCATGATCTCATCCTCGTCACAGACCAGCGTTCCAGAGTTTTCGTCGGTGTCCTCGAACGAGGACAGCACCCGCAGGCGCACCTTGTAGCGCATCGCCAGTTCGACCGAGCGGGTCTGCAGGACTTTGGCCCCCAGCGAGGCGAGTTCCAGCATTTCCTCGAACGCGATCTTGTCCAGCTTGCGCGCCTTGGGGCTGATGCGGGGGTCGGTGGTATAGACGCCATCGACGTCGGTATAGATATCGCAGCGCACCGCCCCGAATGCGGCTGCAAAGGCGACGGCGGTGGTGTCGCTGCCACCCCGGCCAAGGGTGGTGATGCGGCCTTCGGGCGACACGCCCTGGAAACCGGCGACCACGGCGACCTTGAAGCCTTCGGCGAACTTGGCGTCGATGTTGGCGCGGGGAATGTCCACGAACCGGGCCGAGGCATGCGCCGACGTGGTCTGTATCGGCACCTGCCAGCCTTGCCAGGACCGCGCGGGCACGTCCATTTCCTGCAAGGTCAGGGCCATCAGCCCGGCGGTGACGTTTTCGCCCGAGGACACGACGGCATCGTACTCGCGTGCGTCGTACAGCGGCGACGTGCCTTCGACCCAGGACACGAGTTCGTTGGTCTTGCCGGACATGGCGCTGACAATGACGATGACGTCATGGCCGCGCTCCACCTCGCGCCTGACTTTTCCGGCGGCATTCCGGATGCGCGGCAGATCCGCCACCGAGGTGCCGCCGAATTTCATCACGAGAAGCGGCATGGTCCCCCTCCACCGGCAATCACGCGCGGGTTCTATGCGGGGGCGGGGATGGGTGCAAGGGGCGGGCGTCAGCGCAAGAATCTTTGAAGATATTTGCAGATTCCTTCGCAGGAAATTGGGGCGCGCCAGGACTGCTGGCGCGCCCCTTATGGCTTACGCCCCGATCACGCCGCCGTCCTCGCGGCTGATGACCAGCGTGGCCGACCGCGGCACAGTGCCGTTATAATCGGGAAAGCCCGAGCCGAACTTGCCTGCGGCGAAATCCTCGGGGCTGCCATGGGCGCCGGGGTGCTGGACATTCACGAACATCGTGGTGCCGTCTGGCGTGGCGATGACGCCGGTGATTTCCTGGCCCCATGGCCCGGTCAGAAACCGCCGGATTTCCCCCGTCGCAGGATCGGCGGCAAGCATCTGGTTCATCCCGAACGGCTCCAGCGGGCCGCTCTGGTCGGGGCCGATGTCGCCCATGTCGGTCTGGATCCACAGCCGCGAGTTCGGATCGCACCAGATGCCATCGGGGCAGGCAAAGATGTTGTCGTCGTTCAGCACTTCGTCCTTGAAGGTCAGCGATGTCCGCGCGGTCCCGGCAATGACGAACAACTCCCACCTGAACGCGGTCCGGGTGTGGTCTGCGGCGTCATATTTCCATCGCACGATCTGGCCAAAGTTGTTTTCGGCGCGCGGATTGACCGCATCGACCTGCGTCATGTCGCGGCGGTTGTTGTTGGTCAGGGTGAAATAGACCTCGCCGGTGTTCGGATCGACGGTGCCCCATTCGGGGCGGTCCATCTTGGTGGCGCCCGCCTGGTCCGCGGCTGCCCGCGTGTTGACCAGAATGTCGGCCAGATCGGCAAAGCCGTTCTCGGGCGTCAGGCCGTTTTCGCCGGGTGCCAGCGCCAGCCAGTCGCCGCTGCCGTCCTCGTTGAATCGGGCCACATAAAGCGTTCCGGTATCAAGCAGGGTGCCGTCTGCCGTGGCCGGATCGTAGGGCGCCGCCGAGACGAATTTGTAGATGTATTCGAACCGGCTGTCGTCGCCGGAATAGCAGACCACGGGCTTGCCCGCGACGGCGGGGGCAAAGACCACGCCTTCATGCGCGAAACGGCCCAGATGCGTGCGTTTGACCGGGACCGAGGCCGGATCAAACGGGTCGATCTCGACCATGTAGCCAAAGGTATTGGGCTCGTTGCGGTAATCCGCGGCGGCCGAATTACCCGTCGCGGCGGCGTTGAAACGCATCGTTTCATCTGCCCCACCCGCAGCCTTTTCCCAGCCATAGCGGGACTCTTCGGCCGACACGCCATAGCGTTTGTGCGCGCGCGGCATCTCGGCATCGGCATTGACGAAATAGCCGGCCCAGTTTTCTTCGGCCGTCATGTAGGTGTTCCACGGCGTCGCGCCGTAAGCGCAGTTGTTCAGCGTGCCGCGGCTTCTGGTCCCGTCGGGGCTGAACCTGGTGATCAGATGGGCCGACCCTGCGACGGGGCCGGAAAAGGCCATGTCCGTCAGCGCGGTGATCCGCCGGTTCATCGGGTCCGCGACAATCGCCCACTGGCCGTCCGCGCCGCGCCGGATGCGGGCGACCGACACGCCGTGGGCATTCATCTCCTTCAGCACCTCGTCGGCATCGCGGCTGCCATCGGCGGCAAAGACCACCATGTCGCCATCAAGGGCCTGGCCCTTCCATGCCGCAGCATGCAGAAAGCGCGGCTCGATATATTCGTGGTTGAACACCAGAAGGCCATCGGTCGAGGATCCGTCGATGCCATAGAAATGCATCCCGTCATGGTGCATGCCGACCTGCATGCCCTGTTCCGCGCCGGTATTGCCACCGGGGACAAAGGCGGGCATGTCGCCAGTCAGGGGGGCACCCCAGGGCGCGAGGATCTGGACCTTGTAGCCTGCCGGGACCACGACCGTATCCTCTTTGGACAGTGGCACGGGGGCGAAACCCAACAGGCCCGTGGTGCTGGCCAATGCGCCGCGGGGGGTCAGGCCGGCGCCGAAAACCCCGGTCGCTATGGCCGCAAGGCCGCCGACAAGGAACCCCCGCCGCGAGGCGCGGGCGGCGATCACGTCATACATCGTGGGATTGGCGGAACGGTTCGACGGCGCTTCGTCGCCATGCTCGTAATGCGGTGCGGCGCGGAAATCGGGATAATCCTGTTCGAAGTCTTTCATGCCTTGCTCCTTCTCGCGGGGTTGAGGGTGGTGCAAAGGACCTGCCCGACCGGATGGCCGGATCATCGGGCGATCCCATCGGTAAAACGGGTGTCGACGATTCAGGTTTCAGTGATGTTTCAGGTTTGTGATGCTTTGATGACGGTGCCTGCGTCACAGTGCCCGCCAGCCGATGTCGCGGCGGCAAAATCCGTCGGGCCAGTCGACCGCATCGACCATTTCGTAGGCGGACGACTGCGCCGCGGCCAGGGTGGCGGCGCGGGCGGTCACGGTCAGGACGCGCCCGCCGGTCGCGGTGATCTGGCCGTCGATCGCCGCCGTCCCGGCGTGAAACACCATGTGGCGGCTGTCCTCGGGCAACGCGTCAAGGCCACGGATCACTGTCCCCCTGGCATAGGGGCCGGGATAGCCTTTGGCCGCCATCACGACGGTCAGCGCATGGTCATCCGCCCAGTGGACCTGCGCCTCCGACAGCCGCCCTTCGGCACAGCCCAGCATCAAATCCAGCGCCTGCGCGCCAAGCCGCATCATCAGCACCTGGGCCTCGGGGTCGCCAAAGCGGGCGTTATATTCGATCAGGCGCGCGCGACCATCCTTGATCATCAGGCCTGCGTAAAGAACGCCCTGATAGGGCGTGCCACGGCGGGCCATTTCGGCGAGGGTGGGGCGGATGATGTCGGCCATCACCTGCGCCTGGATGGCGTCCGTCAGCACCGGCGCGGGCGAATAGGCCCCCATGCCGCCGGTATTGGGGCCGGTATCGCCGTCGAAGGCGCGCTTGTGGTCCTGCGCGGTGCCGAGGGGCAGGGCATTTGTGCCGTCGGTGAGAATGAAAAAGCTGGCCTCTTCGCCGTCCATGAAGTCCTCGATGACGACCTCGGCGCCTGCTGCGCCGAACGCCCCGCTAAGCATGTCGTCGATGGCGGCGAGGGCTTCTGCTTCCGTTGTGGCAACAATGACGCCCTTTCCGGCGGCCAGACCGTTGGCCTTGACGACAATCGGGGCGCCTCGTGCGCGGATATAGGCCTTGGCGGCAGCGGGTTCGGTGAACCGCGCCCAGGCGGCGGTGGGGGCACCGCAGGCGTCGCAGATGTCCTTGGTAAAGGCCTTGGACGCCTCAAGCTGCGCCGCCGCAGCTGATGGTCCAAAGGTCAGGATGCCCGCCAAGCGGGTGGCATCCGCAACGCCGGCAGCCAAGGGGGCCTCGGGGCCGACAACGATGAAATCAATGGCATTCTCGGCGCAGAATGTGACAACGGTAGTGCCGTCGAGGATGTCGATATCCGCGCATTCCGCCAGCATCGCGATGCCCGCATTGCCCGGCGCCACGATCAGTCGGTCGACCTTGGGGTTCTGCTTCACCGCCCAGGCCAGCGCATGTTCGCGGCCGCCGGAGCCAAGGATGAGGATGTTCATTGGCAAGCGGCCCTTGGCGTTTGAATGGGGGCGTTCTAGAGTCGGGTCAAGCGAAGGGCAAGCATGGACCTGTTCGAAGACACTCCCGCCCCCCCCGGCAACCAGCCGGAATACACCGTGTCGGAGCTTTCCGGCGCGGTAAAGCGGGTGATCGAGGGGGAGTTCGGCCTTGTCCGCGTGCGGGGCGAGGTGGGGCGGGTGTCGCGCCCGGCCTCGGGGCATCTCTACTTTGACCTCAAGGATGACCGCTCCGTCATCGCGGCGATCAGTTGGAAGGGGCAGCTCGCCCGGATGCAGATACGCCCTGAGGAGGGGATGGAGGTCGTCGCCACGGGCCGGATGACCACCTTTCCGGGTCAGTCGAAATACCAGCTGATCGTCGATGACGTGGCCCCGGCGGGGGCAGGTGCCTTGATGGCAATGCTGGAAAAGCGGCGCGCGGCATTGGCGGCCGAGGGGCTGTTCGATCCCGCGTGCAAGCAGGTCATTCCCTATCTGCCCTCGGTGATCGGCGTCGTCACCTCGCCCTCTGGCGCGGTGATCCGCGACATCCTGCACCGCCTGCGCGACCGTTTCCCGCGCCATGTGCTGATCTGGCCCGTTGCGGTGCAGGGCCAGGCCTGCGCGCCCGAGGTGGCCGCCGCGATCCGGGGCTTCAATGCGATCGCGCCCGGCGGCCCGATCCCGCGCCCGGATGTGATCATCGTGGCGCGGGGCGGGGGCAGTCTTGAGGACCTCTGGGGCTTCAACGAAGAGATCGTCGTGCGCGCGGCGGCGGCCTCGGACATTCCGCTGATTTCCGCCGTGGGGCACGAGACGGACACGACGCTGATCGACCATGCGTCCGACCTGCGCGCGCCGACGCCCACGGCGGCGGCGGAACTGGCGGTGCCGGTGCGGCTTGATCTGCTCGCCAGCGTCGAAACCCATGGCGCTAGGGCG
The DNA here is from genome assembly GCA_021155205.1 of Rhodobacterales bacterium. Lineage (GTDB taxonomy): Bacteria > Pseudomonadota > Alphaproteobacteria > Rhodobacterales > Rhodobacteraceae > JAJNPS01. Next base: position 29,698 of record JAJNPS010000044.1, on the reverse strand, counting down.
ATGCGCGCCCTGGTGCAGAGCCTTGGCCGCCGTGACCAGCGGATGCGCGATCTTGCCCGCGCGCTGCCCCGGCTGGAGACGCTGCTGGCAGGCCCGCGACAGCGGCTTGACGGCGCTGTGCAGCGGCTGGGCGCTGCGCTGGGGCTGGCGGTGGCGAAAAGGCGCGGGGCCTATGAGCGCAGTGCCGGGCTGATCCGGCCGGAAACCCTGCGGCGGCTGGTGGAACGGCGGGGCGACGCGCTGGCCGGGCGCTGGGGGCAGGCGGTTCAGGCACTGGCCCGCAGGCAGGACCGCCGCCATGCCGATCTTGACAAATGGGCCTCGCGGCTGGGGCCGGCGCTGTCGCGGATGATCGCCGATGCCGCGCGCCGGGGGGCCGAGGGTCGCGCCCGTTTGCAGGGTCTGGCCGCGCGGCTGGACCATGCGCCGGGACAACGGCTGGCGGACCTTGCGCGTCGGCTGGAGGCGATCGACCGCACGCGGACGACGCTCGGCTATCACGAGACGCTGCGGCGCGGCTACGCCGTGATGCGGGGCGACGGGGTGGTCGTCACCACGCGCGCGGCGGCGGAACAGGCGGCCAGCCTGGAGGTGGAGTTTCACGACGGGCGGCTGGCGCTGGGCGCGCCGGCCCTGCGGCGCGCGCGGGACAAACCGCCCCCCGGCGGGCAGGGCAGTCTGTTCTGAAGACACCCGCAGAATCCCGGCCCGGTTCGATCAGGACAATATACAGTTCCGAACCGGGGCCGAAAGCGTCCCGAAATGCAGGATTCGTGCTTGTCAGACCCCGACTTCCGGCCCCGCGCAGGCCAGCGGCTGGTCCGTTTGCGCGACCTCGGACAGTTCCGAACCCGGTGCATCGGTGGCCGACAGGGCCTTGAGCCCCGCCCCGTCCTGCCAGAAGGTCCAGCAATGCGGCGTGGGGTCGTATTCATAAAGAAAGCAGATCAGCCCACCGGCATCCTCGTAATAGCGGCCATATTGGCAGACATCTTCGGTAAACGCCCAGCGCACCTTGCGATCGGGCAGGTATTCCTCGACCCCATAGGGCTTGCCGAACTGGGAATAGGTCAGCGTCCTGCCGGTGACATAGGCCTCGAACTCGGCCACCGTCATCGGGTCTTGGGCGCGGGCAAGCTGCGGCATCAGGAGCAGGATCAGGGTGGCAAGACCGTGGCGCATCCGGGAACCCCTTTTGTGGCAGCCCGAGTTTGGCAGCGCGCGGCAAACATTGCCAGTCACGCTTTGGCGACGGTTGATCCCGGCCCGCGCGCGCGCGCCAGATGCGGCGCGATCGCACGCCGCCACAGCGGCGGGACCAGCGCCAGCGTGCAGGCCGCAGGCAGCGACCATGGCAGGCGGGGGGCCTGATCGGCAGGCGGCAGGCGCAGCGCGGAAAAGGGGCGCGCGGGGTTCAGGTGGTGGTCGGAATGGCGGCCTGCGTTCAGCATCATGCGGCCCGACAGCCATGGTGCGGCATTCCAGCTATGCGCGGCGGTTTGCGGTGCCGGGGTGCCGTCGGGCTGCCGGGCGCGGGCCAGCCCGTAATGCTGCACGTAATCCGACAAGAGCAACTGACCCTGCGCATGCAGCGCCAGCGCCGCCCAGATCGCGACACCCGCCCATCCGCCCAACGCGAATGCCAGTGCCAGCGCGGCCATCCCCCCGGCCAGATAGACCGCATAGGGATGCAAAGGCCCGCTCCACCCGCGCAGGTGCCGCCGCTCCCGGCGCAGGCGGTTCTCGGCGGCAAGGCCGGCGCGAAAACTGCCCGCCCAGGCGCGGCGGAAAAAGCGGTAAAAGCCTTCGCCGTCGCGGGCGGTGTTCGGATCGTCGGGTGTCGCGACCAGCCGGTGATGCACCAGCCGGTGCGCCGAAGCGTGATGACCGAAAAGCAGCGCCGCGTAGATGGCCACCCCCAGCCGTACAAAGCGAAAGCCGCCCCGATGGATCAACTCATGCGCCGCCGGGACCGCCACCTGACCCAGCCACAGCCCCAGCGCCAGCCCCCCTGCAAGGCGCGTCGCAAGACCCGGATCAGGCGGACGGACCAACGCATGCACGCCGCAAGGCAGCACGACAAGGGCGGCAAACCCGATCGTCGCCAGCAGCGCGTCGGCGGCGGGAAATTCGGTGTCCTCCGCATCGGCGGGGGCGGCCTGCGGCAAAAGCTGGTCCGCAAGCGCGACAAACAGCGTCATGTAGCCAAGCGCGGCCCAGGCCCCGGGCGCGAACCCCGCAAACCCGGCCACCAGGGCTGCCAGCGGCACCAGCGCAGAGCCCGCGAAAAGAAATATCTGCCGCATCCGATCCCGTCCTGAACCTTTGCGCGGCCAAGCCTAGCACTTTCACGCACGGAACGCCCAGTCAACGCAGGGTCGCAGGGGCATGGGTCTTTCCCTTTCGCGCGCAAGGCATTACCTGATGGGAAACCGGGCCAAAGGATGCCGCGCGCATGTCGTTCTTCAACAAGCTCAAAGAGCGGCTTTTCCGGTCATCGGACAAGCTTGCCGGGGAACTGGATGCGCTGGTGGCCGATGGTGCGCCGGTGGATGCGGATGTGCCGGTGGAGACAAACCCGGCCGCGGCAGCCCCCAAGCCTGCGCCAGAGCCTTCGGCAATGGCGGCCCATGCGCCCTTTAAGCCGTCATTGACGGCGGCCGCCGAACCCGCGCGTCCGGGGCTGATCGGGCGGCTGATGGGCCGAAGCGCGGCAGAGGACGAGCCGCGCCGCGTGATGGATGATGCGATGCTGGAAAACCTCGAAGAGGTGCTGATCCGGTCCGACATGGGCGTCGATACCGCGGTGCGGGTCAGCGCCAACATCGCGGCGACGCGGTTCGGCAAAAAGGTCGGCGCACGGGAATTGCAGGGCGCCTTGGCCGATGAGGTGGCGCGGATCATGGGTCCGGTGGCGCAACCGATGCCGATCTATCCGAAAAAGCCGCAAGTGGTGCTGGTGGTGGGGGTGAACGGGTCGGGCAAGACGACGACGATCGGCAAGCTGGCCTCCCAGTTCAAGGCGGCGGGAAAGTCGGTGATGATCGCCGCCGGTGACACGTTTCGCGCGGCGGCGGTGGAACAGTTGCAAATCTGGGGCGCGCGGGCCGGGGTGCCGGTGTTGACGGCGCCCGAGGGGTCGGATCCGGCGAGCCTGGCGTTCGATGCGATGACCAAGGCCGAGACGGACGGCGCGGACCTTTTGCTGATCGACACGGCGGGGCGGCTGCAGAACCGGCAGGATCTCATGGAAGAACTGTCCAAGATCGTCCGCGTGATCCGCAAGAAGGACCCGACTGCCCCCCACAACACCCTTCTGGTGCTGGATGCGACAACGGGGCAGAACGCGCTGCTGCAGGTCGAGATTTTCGCACGGATCGCGGATGTGTCGGGCCTTGTGATGACCAAGCTTGACGGCACCGCCAAGGGCGGCGTGCTGGTGGCGCTGGCCGACAGGTTCGGCCTGCCCATCCATGCCATCGGCGTGGGCGAACAGATCGACGATCTTGCGGCGTTCGATCCCGAGGATTTCGCAAGGGCGCTGGTGGGCATCGGCGCATGATGGACCGCAGGCTTGCTGCAGGCGCGTTGTCGGCCCGGTTGCTTTCGCCGTCACGGGCGCAGGCGATGATGCCAGCGGCGGGCGAGGTGCTTGTCGCAAAGCGTCGCGATAGGATTGCGGCGCTGGCGGAGACCCCGTGGCGGCGGGCGAGTGATTCAAGGACAATGCACGCCGCGCGCGCCTGTCCAAGGGCGTGCGGGTCGATATGGCCTGGGCGCGCGCGCTGGGGCAATGAACATGGCGGGACCAGACAGGAAATGAGGGTGACGTGGCGGAACGCGAGATAAGTGGCTGGCTGAAACAGGCGCTGGAACTGGGCCCGACGCTGGTTTTTTTCGGTGTGTACATGTGGATCCGGAATGACAGCTTTGTCATCGTCGGCACGACCTATTCGGGGTTCATCGTGGCGGCACTGGTGTTCATCCCGATCCTTCTGATCGCGATGGGCATCCTGTGGGCGCTGACCGGAACGCTGAGCCGCCTGCAGCTTTTCACCGCCTTCATGGTGATCTTTTTCGGCGGCCTGACCGCCTGGTTCAACGATGAGCGATTCTTCAAGATGAAGACCACCATCGTCTATGGATGCTTTGCCGCGATCCTGGGATTCGGGTTGTGGCGGGGGCAAAGCTATCTGCAATGGGTGATGAATGCTGCCATCCCGATGCAGGAAAAGGGCTGGATGATCCTGACCCGGCGGCTGACGGGCATGTTCGTGGCGCTGGCGGTGGCCAACGAGGTAATCTGGCGTACGCAATCGACCGACCTCTGGGTCAAGCTGGAGACATTCGCCTTTCCGGCGGCGCTGTTCGTGTTCCTGTGGGTGCAGATCATGGCGCTGCAAAAGTACATGATCGAGCCTGACAAGGACGACAGCCCGCCGCGCTGATCCTTTCTCGCGTGCCGTCATCCCGACGTTGACGCGGGTGCGGCGGCGGCGTAAGCAAACCACCGTGGCGATTTGTTACCGGATTGCGGGCCACGTTAAACAAACCGCTAAAGAGGTCAGGGTCATTGCCCCGGCACCTCTGGTTGTCCGGGGCTTTTTCTTGACGCCCGGAGGGCGATGATGGACGACTGGAAGACCCGCACGAAACTGGTCCACGAAGGCAGCCGCCGCAGCCAGTATGGCGAGATGGCCGAGGCGATTTTCCTGACGCAAGGCTTCGTCTATCCCGATGCCGAGGCGGCCGAGGCGCGGTTTGTCAAGGCGGGCGAGGATGAGTTCATCTATGCCCGCTACGGCAATCCGACGACGCGGATGTTCGAGGAACGCATCGCCGCGCTGGAAGGCACCGAGGATGCCTTTGCCACGGCGTCGGGCATGGCGGCGGTGTCGGGTGCGCTGATGTCGATGCTGCGGGCGGGCGACCATGTGGTCAGTTCCCGCGCGCTCTTCGGGTCGTGCCTTTACGTGCTGGAAGAGGTTCTGCGCAAGTTCGGCGTGCGCGTGACCTTTGTGGACGGGGCCGACCTTGACCAGTGGAAGCAGGCGGTGACACCGGGGACCAAGGCGGTGTTTTTCGAATCGATGTCCAATCCGGCGCTGGAACTGGTGGATATAGAAGGCGTGTCGGCGATTGCCCATGCGGCGGGGGCGCTGGTCGTTTGCGACAACGTCTTTGCCACGCCGATCTATTCGCGCGCGGTCGATCAGGGGGCCGACATCGTGGTCTATTCCACGACCAAGCACATCGACGGGCAGGGCCGCGCGCTGGGCGGCGTGGTCTGCGCCAGCCGCGACTTCATCCGCAAGGTGCTGGAACCCTATATGAAGCATACCGGCGGCTCGATGTCGCCCTTTACCGCCTGGATCATGCTGAACGGCATGGCCACGCTGGACCTGCGCTGCCGCGCGATGGCCGAAAGCGCCGCCGTCATCGCGGCCCGGCTGGACGGGCATCCGAACCTGGCGCGGGTGATCTTTCCGGGCCTGCCGGGCCATCCGCAGCACCGCCTTGCGATGCGGCAGATGGGGTCGGGCGGCACGCTTGTCACCATCGACATCAAGGCGGGCAAGAATGCCGCGTTCGCGTTCCTGAACGCGCTGAAAATCTTCAAGATCTCCAACAATCTTGGGGATGCGAAGTCGATCGCGACGCATCCCGCCACGACCACGCACCAGCGCCTGCCCCCGGATCAGAAGGATCTTCTCGGCATCACGCCGGGGCTGGTGCGGCTGTCCATCGGACTGGAGGATACGACCGATCTGGTCGATGACCTGATGCAGGCGCTGGGCAAGGTCTGAAACGGCGGCCCGCCGCACAGTGTCGTGCGTCAGGTTGGACGCGGCTGCGCGCGCGCCTACATCCAAAGCGTGAAACGGTGCGAAAGGACTGCCCATGAACATCCACACGCCAGCGATGGACCGCAAACCGTCGCGCCACGAGGCCGAGGCTGCCCTGACGCTGTTGCGGCACTGGGCGGGCAAGGCGTCAGACGCCGAAATCGCGACGCTGGATGCGGCGGTAGCCTGCCTGATCCCGGGCGAGGGGTATCCGGCGTTTTCGCGCGTCTACCCGGCGGATTTCGCCGCGACCGAGGCCTACAAGGCCGGCCTTCCCGATTTGCAGAACGGGCCCGCCAGTCTGATCGTCGGCGACAGGGCGGTGATCCAGCACGTCGGCATTTCCAACTTTCGCCTGCCGATCCGGTATCGCACCCGGGACGCGGGCGACCTGACGCTGGAAACCTCCGTCACTGGCACCGTCAGCCTCGAGGCCGAGAAGAAGGGCATCAACATGAGCCGCATCATGCGGTCGTTCTATGCCCATTCCGAACGGGTGTTTTCGTTCGAGGTGATCGAGGCGGCGCTTGAGGATTACAAGCGCGACCTGGGTGTCTTCGATGCGCGCATCCAGATGCGGGTGTCCTTTCCCGTGCAGGTGACAAGCCTGCGGTCGGGCCTGCCGGGCTGGCAATACTATGACATCGCGCTGGAACTGGTGGACCGAGCCGAGCAGCGCAAAAAGATCATGCACCTGGATTATGTCTATTCCAGCACCTGTCCCTGCAGTCTGGAACTGTCCGAACACGCCCGCCGCACGCGTGGCCAACTGGCCACACCGCACAGCCAGCGGTCGGTGGCGCGCATTTCGGTCGAGGTTCTGGGCGCTGATCCCCTGTGGTTCGAGGATCTGATCGACCTTGCCCGTATGGGCGTGCCGACCGAAACGCAGGTGATGGTCAAGCGCGAGGATGAACAGGCCTTTGCCGAACTGAACGCCGCCAACCCGATCTTTGTCGAGGATGCCGCGCGCAGTTTTTCCAAGGCATTGAAGGGAGATTCCCGGATCGGTGATTTCCGCGTGCTGGCCAGCCACCAGGAAAGCCTGCACAGCCATGACGCGGTCAGCCTGTTGACCAAAGGCGCCACCTTTGCGCAGGACAGCCTGGACCCGCGCCTGTTCCAAAGCCTGATCCATTCCGGCTGACCTGGGCCGGGCGGCGGGCGGCCTTGATTGACCGCGGGGCGCACCACGGGTAGCCATGCGCCATCATGGTGGACATTCGCCCCGTCATCTACGTCATCGGCCGCATCCTGATCGTGCTGGGCATCCTGATGCTGGCCCCGGCGATGATCGACTTGCGCGCGGGCCTGGAAAACGGCCGTCACCTGCTGGCCAGCGCGGCGATCACGGGGGTTGCCGGGGTGGTACTGGCGCTGGCCACGTCCAATGTGCGGGTGGCGGCGCTGGATGCGCGGCAGGCCTATCTTCTGACCGCGGGCATCTGGACCCTGGTGCCCGGCTTCGGCGCCTTGCCCTACATCATCGGTGAGCCGGGACTGACCTTTTCGCAGGCCTATTTCGAAAGCGTGTCCGGCTTCACCACGACCGGGGCCACGGTGATCTTTGGCCTTGATGACCTGCCGGACGGGATGAACCTGTGGCGGGGGATGACGAATTTCCTGGGTGGCCTCGGCATTGCGTTCATCGCGATGATCTTTCTGCCGCTGATGCGGGTGGGGGGCATGCAGTTCTTTCGTGCCGAGGGGTTCGACACCTTCGGCAAGGCGCTTCCGCGCGCCACCGACATCGCCAAGCAGTTGCTGTGGGTCTATAGCGGGCTGACGCTTGTGTGCATTGCGGTCTACCTGGCCGTCGGCATGACCGAACTGCATGCCGTGGTGAACGGGATGGCGACCATCGCGACGGGCGGGTTTTCCCCCTCTGACAAGTCTTTTTCGCTGTACCGCGGAGCCGCAGAATACTGGGGGGCGTTCTTCATGATCCTCGGCAGCCTGCCCTATATCCGCTATGTGCAACTGGTGAACGGGTCCGCCCGCCCGATCTGGGTGGACAGCCAGATCCGTGCCTATCTGCGCTTGCTGGCGGCGGCGGTCGCGTTTGTCACGGTCTGGCGCGTCGCCACCAGCGAGATGGCCTGGGAACCCGCCTTTCGCGAAACGCTGTTCAACCTGACCTCGATCATGTCCTCGACCGGGCTAAATTCCGGCAGCTTTGGCAGCTGGGGCGGTCCGATCCTGGTGGTGGCCTTTGTCATCGGCGTGATCGGCGCGTGCTCGGGGTCCAGTGCGGCGGGCCTGTCGGTCTTTCGCGTGCAACTGGCGATGGCCGCGCTGCGGCGCGAGGTGCGGCGGATCACCAACCCGTCCCGCGTCGACCCGATCAAGTATGAGGGGCGCACCGTCGAGGATGACGTGATTTCGGCGCTGATCCTGTTCATCACCGGCTATGTGCTGATCCTGGGCGTAATGAGCGTGGCGATGTCGCTGATCGGGGTTGACCCGGAATCGGCGCTGTTCGCGGTCTGGACCAGCCTTGGCAATATCGGCTACGGCTTTGGCCCGCTGGTGGCGCGGACCGGCACCTTTGTCGATTTTCCCCAAAGTGCGATCTGGATCATGACCCTGTGCATGATCCTGGGGCGGTTGGGGCTTCTGGCGATCCTGGTCCTGGTGATGCCGACCTTCTGGCGGCGCTAGCTAGCCGCAACGTAATTGACCTTGGTTTTCTTCTGTCCTGCCCCGATAGGTCAGGCACAGTCCGCACATCCGCCCGATCTGCAGCCCGCGTGGCAAGACCGGGGAAGGCTTGTCACGTCATGAAATCGTGCGACAAAGCGCACCGCCGGATGGTCCCGGCCCGTTGACCCCTGATCGCCTTGTGCCTATGCAAGGGCCACGAAACGGGCCGGGGTGCCCGAAAGGGTCCGACCATGCCTGCCACCGCCACGCCACCGCGCAGTTTTCAGGACATCATCCTGGCGCTGCAGGCCTATTGGGCCGCGCGGGGCTGCGCCATCCTGCAACCCTATGACATGGAGGTGGGCGCAGGCACATTCCATCCGGCAACGACCCTGCGCAGTCTGGGGACGAAACCCTGGGCCGCCGCCTATGTGCAGCCGTCACGCCGCCCGACCGACGGGCGCTATGGCGAGAACCCCAACCGGCTGCAGCATTATTACCAGTACCAGGTGATCATCAAACCTTCGCCGCCCGACCTGCAGGCGCTGTATCTGGGATCGCTGGCCGCCATCGGCATCGACCTTGCGCTGCATGACATGCGCTTTGTCGAGGATGACTGGGAAAGCCCCACGCTGGGTGCCTGGGGGCTGGGCTGGGAGGTGTGGTGCGACGGCATGGAAGTCAGCCAGTTCACCTATTTCCAGCAGGTCGGCGGGCATGACTGCCGCCCCGTATCGGGCGAGCTGACCTACGGGCTGGAGCGTCTGGCGATGTATGTGCTGGGAGTGGATCATGTGATGGACATGCCGTTCAACGACCCGCAATCGCCGATCCCGTTGAAATACGGCGATATCTTCCGTCAGACCGAAGAAGAATACAGCCGTCACAACTTTGACGGGGCCGATACCGAGATCTTGTTCCAGCATTTCAAGGACGCCGAGGCTGAATGCGCGCGCCTTCTGGCGTTTCCGCCCGACGACCCGAAATCGGGCAAGCGCATCATCATGGCGCATCCCGCCTATGACCAATGCATCAAGGCGTCGCATCTTTTCAACCTGCTCGACGCGCGCGGCGTGATTTCCGTCACCGAACGGCAGGCCTATATCGGGCGCGTCCGGGCGCTGGCCAAGGCCTGCGCGGATGCGTTCCGGCTGACCGAGGCAGGGACTGACGCAGAGGTGGCCGCGTGAATGGCAAGGTTGTCGGGACGTTTCTGGTGGTGACGGCGCTGGTCGTCGGCGGCGCGATCTACTGGCTGCAGGTCTTTGCCTATTACGAACCCGTCCGTTTTGTGCCGGGCGATGAAATTCGCCTGACACCGATCGAAAACGCGGTGCCAGAGGCGATCGCGGTCGAAAACATCGAAGGGATCGACGGCACATCGTCACCCTTGCGGTTCCGCGCCTGTTTCACCACGCGCCTCAGCCAGGAGATGCTGACCGAAACCTACCGCGCCTATCCGGACCCGGTGCCCACCATCGCGCCCTACTGGTTCGACTGCTTTGACGCCAAGGCGATCGGCGCCGCGCTGGAAAAGGGCGAGGCACGGGCCTTTCTGAGCCAGAAAGACATCGCGCCGCAGATCGACCGTGTGGTCGCCGTGTTCCCCGACGGTCGTGCCTATGCCTGGCATCAGGTGCAGCCCGAGGCCCCGGAGGGGATCGAGAATTGATCGGCCAGCGTTTGGAAAGTCCCCTTGATGCCTGACCTGTTGATCGAACTGTTCTCCGAGGAAATACCCGCACGCATGCAGGCCCGCGCGCGCGAAGATTTGAAATCGCTGGTGACGAATGGGCTGGTCGAGGCCGGCCTGACCTATGCGGGTGCAGGGGCGTTTTCCACGCCGCGCCGTCTGGTGCTGGCGGTCGAGGGGCTGACTGCGGAAAGCCGGGCGGTGCGCGAGGAACGCAAAGGGCCTGCGACCTCTGCGCCCGCGCAGGCCATCGACGGGTTCCTGCGGTCCACCGGCCTGACGCTGGACCAGTTGGAGCGCCGCGCCGACAAGAAGGGCGAAACCTTCTATGCCGTGGTGGAAAAGCCCGGTCGGGCGGCGGCGGGGATCGTGGCCGAAGTGCTGGAGCATGTCATCCGCAGCTTTCCCTGGCCCAAGTCGATGCGCTGGGGACAGGGCAGCTTGCGCTGGGTGCGTCCGTTGCAGTCGATCCTGTGCCTCCTGACCGATGAGGGCGGGGCCGAGGTTGTGCCCCTGACCGTCGACGGGATTGTGGCGGGGGATACCACCGAAGGCCACCGCTTGATGGCACCGGGGCGGTTTGCCGTCACCTCGTTCGACGACTACGCGGCGAAACTGAAACGGGCGCGGGTGGTGCTGGACACCGCCGAGCGCGAGGCGGCGATCTGGCAGGGGGCGCAGAACCTGGCATTTGCTGCGGGGATGGAGGTTGTCGAGGACAAGGGCCTGCTCGCAGAGGTCGCGGGGCTGGTCGAATGGCCGGTGCCGCTGATGGGGCGGATTGGCGAGGATTTCCTGCGGTTGCCGCCGGAGGTGCTGCAGACCTCGATGCGCGAACATCAGAAGTTCTTTTCGTGCCGGAACCCGAAGACGGGGCGGATCGAGGGGTTCGTCACGGTCGCCAATATCGACACGCCGGACCATGGCGCGACGATCCTCAAGGGCAACCAGAAGGTGCTGTCGGCAAGGTTGTCGGACGCGCGGTTCTTCTGGGAGAATGACCTCCGCGTGGCGCAGGCCGGGATGGGGGAATGGCTGGAGGGGCTGAAAGCGGTGACTTTCCACGCCAAGCTCGGGAGCCAGGCGGAGCGGGTCGAGCGGATCGCCGCCCTCGCACGGGAAATCGCGCCGATGGTGCGCGCGGATGCGGGTCTGGCCGAGCGGGCCGCGCGGGTGGCCAAGGCGGACCTGCGCTCGGCGATGGTGGGTGAGTTCCCCGAACTGCAGGGCCTGATGGGCATGTACTATGCCCGCGAGGCGGGGATGCCCGAGGCGGTGGCCCTGGCCGCGCGGGACCACTATTCGCCGCTGGGGCCGTCGGATGCGGTGCCGTCAGAGCCGGTGTCGGTGGCCGTGGCGCTGGCGGACAAGATCGACACGCTGACGGGGTTCTGGGCGATCGATGAGAAGCCGACGGGGTCGAAGGACCCCTACGCGCTGCGGCGGGCGGCGTTGGGGGTTATTCGCTTGGTGGTGGGGAATGGGGTGCGGGGTCAACTATTCACTGACTTGATGGTTATGCGAAATGCGGCTTGGCCGCATTTCCGTAAGCAATGGGACTCGTTCCTTACGCAGCGAGAAAATGTCTACACTCCAGCGCTTCACCACTTTGCGTACACCAACCCGAAGGAGAACTTTACTTCTCTCCTCGAGCTTGTTCGTCAAGAGAACACGAGACTCTCCGAAGAGGTGCGCAGCGGCTACGCGGCAATCGAAGAGCTTGTTGGCGCATCGTGCGCCGACCTCCTCGCCTTCCTCCACGACCGGCTCAAAGTCTCCCTCCGCGACCAGGGCATCCGGCCCGACATCATCGACGCCTGCCTCGCCATGCCGGGCAACGACGACCTGACGCTGCTCGTCAAGCGCGCCACGGCCCTTTCTGCCACGCTGAAAACCGAGGATGGCGCGAACCTCCTGCAAGGCTACAAGCGCGCGGCGAATATCCTGAGCCAAGCCGAGGCAAAGGACGGCGTGGAATACTCCTACGGTGCCGACATCAAGTTCGCTGAAACCGACGAGGAACGCGCCCTGTTCGCGGCGCTCGACAAAGCCGAGGCGGCGATCACCCCGGCAATGGCGGCCGAGGATTTCGCTACCGCGATGACCGCCATGGCCGCCCTTCGCCAGCCTATCGACGCGTTCTTTACCGCCGTGCAGGTCAACAGCGACAACCCGATCATCCGGCGCAACCGGCTGAACCTGCTCAGCCGCATCCGTACCATTTGTTCGGGCGTCGCGGATTTGAACCAGGTCGACGGCTGATCCTCTCTGTGACCCGTCCTCCGCAAACTGTCGCAAAATGCGGCAGATGCGACACTGCAAGGGTTGCGTGACGGCGATTCGGGCGTATGCTGCTTCTGCAACAATTGGTGCTGCAGTGCAGAAATACGACCCGATCCCCGATTTCGCCGAGATCACGCCGACGGCGGCGATCTCTGCCGCCGATCACGGCTGGCGGGCGAAATGCCTGCAGCGTCTGGTCCGCCTGAACCTGCCGGTGCCCGCGACCATCGCGCTGCCGGTCTATACGGTGCGCCAGATCGCAGCGGGGCAGGGGATCGACGCGCGGGGCATCCTTGCGCATTTCGGCGCGATGCCGCTGATCTCGGTGCGGCCCAGCCCGGAGAACCCCGACTGGGGCGGACCGTCGACGATCCTGAACATCGGCCTGAATGCTGAGCGTCACAAGCTGCTGACGAAAACCCATGGGGCGGCGGCGGCGGATGCGCTTTTTCTGCGGTTCATTCAGTCCTATGCGGTGAACGTCGCGCGGGTAGACCCGGATTTGTTCGACGGCATTCAAGCCGGACCAGACGGGCTGGCGGAATCGCTGCGCCGGTACACCGGGGAAACCGATGAGGATTTCCCCGAAGATCCCGCCGTGCAGTTGCAAGGGGTCTTGCGGTCCATGGCCCGCGCCTGGGAGGGGACGTCGGCCCGCCTTCTCCGCCAGGCCAAAGGTGCTCCGGGTGAGGCCGCTTTGGGTCTTGTCGTGCAGGCCATGGCACAGGGCATCGGACAGGGCGTCTCCGGCTCCGGCGTGATCCAGTTCGTCGATCCGGTGACGGGCAACCCGCAGATCACCGGACGCTATCTGGGCCAAAGCCAGGGCCGCGATGCCTTGGCAACCCAAAAGGCGATCTACCTCACCCGCGACCCGCGCGGTCCGTCGCTGCAGGATGTGGCGCCGGACGTCTTTGCCGACCTGATCCGCCACGGCACCATCTGCCGCAGCAGGCTGCGCGAGGAAATGCAGATCGAATTCACCATCGAGGATGGCCGCCTGGCGGTCCTCGATGCCGTCAAGGTGGCACGGTCGGCGCGCGCCGCGCTGAAGATCGCGGTGGCGCTGGCCGATGACGGGATCATCGGCAAGGACGAGGCGGTGTTGCGCGTCGAACCGCGATCGATGACGGAACTTTTGCACCCGCAGGTCGATCCGCGGGGCGCGCGCGATGTCATCGTGAAGGGGATCGCCGCCAGCCCCGGAGGCGCCACCGGGCGAATCGTGTTTTCCTCCGATGCAGCACAAGCCAGTGCCGCGCGGGGCGACGCCTGCATCATGGTGCGGCGCGAAACCACGCCCGAGGACATTCGCGGCATGCATTCCTCGGCGGCCGTCCTGACCGAACGCGGCGGCATGACCAGCCACGCGGCGGTGATCGCGCGCGGTCTTGGCGTGCCTTGCGTGGTCGGCGCATCCGACATGCGGCTGGACATGAAGGACCGCCGCCTGACCGCCCCCGATGGCCGCGTGTTCCGCGAGGGCGACGTGGTCACGGTTGACGGCACCACCGGCGAAATTCTTGCGGGGGCCACGGAAATGCTGGCCCCGGCCCTTGATGACGGATTCCGGCGCCTGCTGGCCTGGGCCGACACATTCCGCGACATCGGCATCCGCGCCAATGCCGACACGCCGGCGGATGCCGAAACCGCGCGAGCCTTCGAGGCGCAGGGAATCGGCCTGTGCCGCACCGAACACATGTTCTTCGAGGAAGACCGTCTTGTGGTGATGCGCGAGATGATCTTTGCCGACACCGCCCATGACCGTGCGGCGGCCCTGGTGCGCCTGTTGCCGATGCAGCGCGACGATTTCGTGCAACTGTTCGAGATCATGCAGGGCCTGCCGGTCTGCATCCGGCTTTTCGACCCGCCGCTGCACGAATTCCTGCCCCACAGCCGCGAGGGGCTGCGGGAACTGGCCGAGGCGCTGGATCGGCCCCTGTCCGAAGTGACGCGCCGCGCCGAGGCGCTGTCGGAGTTCAACCCGATGCTGGGCATGCGCGGCGTGCGGCTGGGCGTGGTCCTGCCGGAAATCTACGACATGCAGGTGCAGGCGATCTTTGAGGCGACGCTGGAAAGCGCCCGCCGCGGCGCCCCGGTGGTGCCGGAAATCATGATCCCGCTGGTGTCTGCCCGTCGCGAGGTGGAACTGGTCAAATCGCGCATCGACACCGTCGCCGCCATGGTGCGCAGCAAGGCGGGTGCCGATTTCGACTACAGGCTCGGCGTCATGGTGGAAACGCCGCGCGCCGCCCTGCGTGCCGGCGAGATCGCGCAGCATGCTTCGTTCCTGTCGTTCGGCACCAACGACCTGACGCAGATGACCTACGGCCTTTCCCGCGACGATGCGGGCAAGTTCATGAACACCTATGTCCGTCTGGGTGTTTTCCCCGAGGATCCGTTTCACATCCTGGACGTGGACGGGGTGGGAGAGCTGTTGCATATCGGGGCCGAACGCGGTCGCAAGACCCGTCCCGACCTGACGCTGTCGATCTGCGGCGAACATGGCGGCAATCCCGAATCAATCGATTTCTGCCGCAAGGCGGGGTTTGACTACGTGTCATGTTCGCCCTATCGGGTGCCGCTCGCGCGATTGGCTGCGGCCCATCTGGCGTTGAAGGATCGAGATTAAATCTATATGTTTCATAATATTGCACGAGTATGTTGATAAAGTGAATGAAGTTTTCGGCGAGATTCCGCCCAATACTCGCCATAGTTCGTGGTATTTTCGCCACATTGCTGGACGCCCGGACTGATCTGCAATAGCCGCTGCCCCGATCGTCAGGGGGCTGGCGAGGTGCTGCCGTCCAGACGGTTCCGGTGCCCGGTCTGCCCCCACGGCATCTGTTGAAACAAGACCGGGAACAGAAACACATGAGCTTGCGTCAAAGCTGGATGGGGGGCGTGCTTGCCCTGACCGTCCTTAGCCAGGCCGCCGCTGCCGATGTCACGGTAAGTCAGTCGAGCGCGCCCAAGGCCGACATTGCCGGGGCGATGACCAGCCTTCTGGGCACCGAGAACGCAACCCTGCGGGCGCTGCCCGAGGCAAAGCTGGCCGCCATCGCCGAAGGACCAAACGCCCGCAAGCCGGGCACGAACGGTACCACCGTCATCCGCTATGATGCGGCATGGCTGGCCGCACAGCCCGAACCGACGGGCGGCGATGACTGGGAATGTCTTTCGCAGGCGGTCTACTTCGAGGCCCGCGGGGAAAGCATCAAGGGCCAGTTCGCGGTGGCGGAGGTGGTGCTGAACCGGGTCGACAGCGGCGAGTTCGCAGGCTCGGTCTGCGGTGTCGTCAAGCAGCGCGCGGGCGGGGCCTGCCAGTTTTCCTATGTCTGCGACGGACGCGCCGACCGGATGCGCGACCCGGTCGCGCGCGATGTCGCCGAGCGCATCGCCTTTGTCATGCTGAACGGCGCCCCGCGCATGTTGACCCAAGGTGCCACCTATTTCCATACCAACGGCGTGCGGCCCGGATGGTCGCGCCGGTTCGAGCGCACCGCGGCGATCGGCGATCACCTCTTTTACCGGCGCAACTGATCCGCGCGCACGGGAACCGCCGTCGCCCATGTCGTCAGCATGGCGGCAAGTGCCGCTGGCCGGTCGGCGCAGGGATTGCGGCCATGGCAGGTGTGGGGGGGGAGACCCGGCGGCAGGCAGAGGTTGGCAAGAATGACGACTGACGTGGCATCGGCCTTTGCACATCCGCTTGACCGCGCCATGGCGCTGTCGGATGGTACCCCGCGCGACCGGATTTCCTTGCGCGACCATGTTGTTGCGGTGGATATCGGCGCGTTCCAGCAGGAACGCGGCCATCGCCAGAGGGTACGGTTCAATGTCGTGGTGGAGGTCCGTCCCGCCGCATCGCCGCTGAACGACGATGTCGACCGGATCCTCAGCTATGACCGCATCACCTTTGCCATCGCGGCGGAACTGGCGGCAGAGCGGCTGAACCTTCTGGAGACGCTGGCCGACCGCGTGGCCGCGCGCATCCTGGCCGAACCGCAGGCCCTGCGCGTCTTTCTGCGGATAGAAAAGCTGGATGTCGGCCCCCATGCGCTGGGGGTGGAAATCGTGCGCGATCACCAGACCGCACCCCTGACCCGTCCGCCGGAGGGCGGCCATCCGGTTGTCGTGCATCTGGACAATGCGGCGATCCGGTCGCCGGATCTGTCCGCAAGGCTGGACGTCTTGCAGGCCGAGGGCGCGCCGCTGATCCTGACCGTGGGTCAGGGCGACCTGGCGCGGCCCGTGACCGGGCACCGCCCGACGCAGGCCCGCATCGACCTGTTGGCGATCGAACAGAACGCCTGGGTGCTGGCATCGCGCGATCCACGCTGTGTCGTGGTCGCGTCGCGGACCGAAATCGACTGGGCGATCCGGCGGGGGCAGATGGTGGTCTGGGCACCGTCAAAGCTGGTGCTGGATACCCCGGACGGGCCGCGCGGTCAGGACCCCGTGGCGCTGGCGATGTGGCTGGCCGAACAGGTGGCCGCAGCCGAATTACGGGTCGCGGGCGACGCTCCCCTGCCGGTTGGTGAAACATTGCGTGTGCGCAGGCTTTAGGCGCCCCCTTGCAGGCACGTGTCGGAACCAACTATCCCCGCGACATGATCTATGTGCGCCCGCTTGTTCAGATCGGGGCCGCGCGGCCCGGTGATGCGCTGTCCCTTGCCGGGGGCGCGTGCTGGTTCACGCATGTGGAGTTGCTGTCGCGGGATGCCCCCCCAAGGGTCTGCGCCGCGCGCGAGGCCCCCGACGCGGCGTTGGCAAGGCTGACCCGTCCGCGCGCCGACTGGGCGGGCCTGTCGATGGACCGCCCGCGCCTGATGGGCATCCTGAATCTGACGCCGGACAGCTTTTCGGACGGCGGCCTGCTGACCGAAGGTGCTGCGGCGCTGGCGCGTGCGACGGCGATGGCGGCCGAGGTCGATATTCTTGACGTTGGCGGCGAAAGCACGCGCCCCGGCGCCGCGCCCGTTCCCGGCGATGAAGAAGTCCGCCGCACCGTGCCCCTGATCGCGGCGCTGCGCTGCGCGGGCCTGCGGGGCCCGGTCTCCATCGACACGCGCAAGGCCTTGGTGGCGCGGGCGGCACTGGATGCCGGGGCAACGATCATCAATGATGTCAGCGGTTTGACGCACGATCCTGCGATGGTGGCGCTGGTGGCCGGGTCACGGCCCCCGGTCGTCATCATGCATGCGCTGGGCACGCCTTCGACGATGCAGGACGATCCGCGCTATGACGATGTGCTTTTGGATGTCTATGACGCCCTGGCGGACCTGGCGGGCCGCGCCGTCGCTGCCGGGATCGACCCCGCGCGCATTGCGATCGACCCCGGCATCGGGTTCGGCAAGACGCCGGACCACAACCTTGCCCTGTTGCGGGGCATCGCGCTGTTTCACGGGCTTGGCCATCCGATCCTGCTGGGCGCGTCGCGCAAACGGTTCATCGGCACCATCGCGGGCGAAGCCGACGCTGCCCGGCGCGCGCCGGGGTCGATTGCCGTGGGGCTGGCCGCTTTTGCGCAGGGGGTCCAAATCCTGCGCGTCCATGATACGACAGAAACCGCGCAGGCCCGCGCCCTGTGGCAGGCCGTGACCGGGGGAACCAGACCATGACACGCAAGCTTTTTGGCACCGACGGCGTCCGCGGACGCGCAAACAGCTACCCGATGACCGCAGATCTGGCGCTCAGGCTGGGGGCGGCGGCGGGCAGTCATTTCCGGCGCGACGGATCTCCCGGCCACCGTGTCGTCATCGGCAAGGACACGCGCCTGTCGAGCTACATGATCGAGAACGCGCTGACGGCGGGGCTGACCTCGGCGGGGATGAACGTCTTTCTGCTCGGTCCGGTGCCGACCCCGGCGGTGGGCTATCTGACGCGGTCGATGCGCGCCGATCTGGGGGTGATGATTTCCGCCAGCCACAACGGCTATCAGGACAACGGCATCAAGTTCTTTGGCCCCGACGGGTTCAAGCTGTCGGATAGGGCAGAGGCCGATATCGAGCGTCTGGTGGCGGGCGAGATGTCCGCCGCCGCACCCGACGCCATCGGCCGGGCCAAGCGGATCGACGACGGGCGCGGGCGCTATCAGGAATTTGTCAAGACGACCTTTCCGCCCGGCCTGCGGCTGGACGGGTTGAAGGTGGTGATCGACTGCGCCAATGGTGCCGCCTACAGGGCCGCGCCCGAAGTGCTTTGGGAACTGGGCGCCGAGGTGATTTCCGTGGGGGTCGCGCCGAACGGCAAGAACATCAACGACCGTGTCGGATCGACCTATCCCCAGACGGCGGCCGAAACCGTGCTTCAGCACGGCGCGCATGTCGGCATCTGCCTGGACGGCGACGCGGACCGGGTCATCTTCATCGACGAACACGGGGTGGAGGCGGACGGCGATCAGATTATGGCCCTGCTGGCGGGGCGCTGGGCCGACGAGGGGCGGCTGAAGGGCGGGGCGCTGGTGGCCACGGTGATGTCCAACCTGGGGCTGGAGCGGTATCTGTCGGCGCGCGGGCTGCGGCTGGAACGCACCGCTGTCGGCGACCGCTATGTGGTGGAGGCGATGCGCAAGGGCGGCTTCAACCTTGGCGGAGAACAGTCGGGGCATATCGTGATGACCGATTATGCCACCACCGGCGACGGGCTGATCGCGGGGCTTCAGGTGCTGGGCGAAATGGCGCGCGTGGGAAAATCCGCCAGCGCGCTGATGCGCAATTTCGACACCGTGCCGCAGATGCTGAAAAACGTGCGCTTTGCCGCCGGGACCCAGCCGCTCGAGGCTGACGCGGTCAAGGCCGTCATCCGCGCCAATTCCGACCGCATCCGCGGCAAGGGCCGCATCCTGATCCGCAAATCCGGCACCGAGCCATTGATCCGCGTGATGGCGGAATGCGAGGACGAACGCCTGCTGGCCGAGGTCGTGGACGGCATCGTGGCCGCGGTCGAGGCGGCGGGGTGAACCCGCATACGCAAAAGGGCGCCCGTGCGGGCGCCCCTTGACGAACAGCGCTCTGACCGTGCCGGCTGGACGGCCCGATCAGTTCCGCGCGCGGTCCACCATCTTGCCCTTGGAAATCCACGGCATCATCGCGCGCAGTTTCTCGCCCACCTGTTCGATCTGGTGTTCATCGTTCAGGCGCCGCGTGGCCTTGAACATCGGTTGCCCCACGGCGTTTTCCTGCATGAAGTCGCGGACGAACTTGCCGGTCTGGATGTCTTTCAGCACCGCCTTCATCCGCGCCTTGGTCTCTTCATAGGGCAGGATGCGGGGGCCGCTGACGTATTCGCCATACTCGGCGGTGTTCGAGATCGAGTAGTTCATGTTGGCGATGCCGCCTTCGTAGATCAGGTCGACGATCAGCTTGACCTCGTGCAGGCATTCGAAATAGGCCATCTCGGGCTCATACCCGGCCTCGACCAGGGTCTCGAAGCCCATGCGGATCAGTTCGACAAGGCCGCCGCAGAGAACCGCCTGCTCGCCGAAGAGGTCGGTTTCGCATTCCTGGCGGAAGTTGGTCTCGATGATCCCGGACCGCCCGCCGCCGATGGCCGAGCAGTAGCTGAGGCCAAGCTCCATCGCCTTGCCGGTGGCGTCCTGGTGGACGGCGACGAGGCAGGGCACGCCGCCGCCTTTCACATATTCGCCACGAACGGTATGGCCGGGGCCTTTCGGGGCCATCATGATGACATCGACGCCCTTTTTCGGCTCGATCAGGCCGAAGTGGACGTTCAGGCCGTGGGCAAAGGCGATGGCGGAGCCTTCACGCAGGTTGTCATGAACGTATTTGCGATAGGTATCGGCCTGCAATTCATCGGGCATCGTGAACATGATCAGGTCGGCCCATTTCGCCGCCTCGGCGATGTCCATGACCTTGAGACCCTCGGCCTCGCATTTCTTGGCCGATGCCGAACCGGGGCGGAGGGCCACGACGACGTTCCTGGCGCCAGAGTCGCGCAGGTTCAGCGCATGGGCATGGCCTTGGGAGCCGTAACCCAGGATCGCGACCTTCTTGTCCTTGATCAGGTTGATATCGCAGTCACGATCATAATAGACGCGCATCGCCGTCCTCTCCCTTGTCAGTAGCCCCGCCCATGCGGGCATCGGCGGCGTTCTAACGATTTTGGCAGGCGATGCAATGTCATCTGGTGATGCGCCACGGCCCGATGTCGGATTTGAGTATTTGATCAAAGCAGAAATGCGCTAAGTCTGGGCGACCACAAAGGAGAGCGCCCATGCCCGGATTGCACGCCAACATCGACCCCGAGGGGCTGGAAGAGTTCTCGGTCGTCTTTACCGACCGCTCCTTGAACCACATGTCGGCGAAGTTTCAGGGGGTCATGCGCGAGGTGTCGGGGCTGTTGCGCGAGGTCTACCATGGGTCCGCCGTCGCGCTGGTCCCCGGCGGCGGCACCTATGCGATGGAGGCGGTGGCGCGCCAGTTCGGGCGGGGCTCTGTGCTGATCGTGCGGAACGGGTGGTTTTCGTACCGCTGGACCCAGATTTTCGACGCGGGCGGCTTTGCGACCGAGACGACGGTGGTGATGGCGCGACAGGCGGGCAACCACGCGCAGGCCCCCTATGCGCCGCCGCCCATTGACGAGGTCGTGGCCAAAATCCGCGAGGCTCGGCCCCAGGCGGTGTTTGCGCCGCATGTGGAGACGTCTGCGGGGATCATGCTGCCCGACGACTACATCGCGGCCATGGCGGAGGCGGCGCATGAGGTCGGCGCGCTGATGGTGCTTGACTGCATCGCGTCGGGCTGCATCTGGGTGGACATGGAGGCGACCGGGGTCGATGTGCTGATCAGCGCCCCGCAAAAGGGGTGGTCGGCGTCGCCCTCGGCGGGGGTGGTGGTGATGTCCCTGCGGGCCGAGGCGCGGCTGGCCGAGACGACGTCGAACAGCTTTGCCGTCGACCTGAAGAAATGGCGCGCGATCATGGCGGCCTACGAGGGCGGCGGGCACGCCTACCACGCGACGATGCCGACCGATGCCATCGTCGGGTTCCGCGATGCGATGCTGGAGACCAAGGCGATGGGCTTCGATGTGGCCAAGGCCGCGCAGTGGGAACTGGGGCGCGCCGTGCGCGGGCTGATGGCGGGCAAGGGGGTGCCTTCGGTCGCCGCCGAAGGGTTCCAGGCGCCGGGCGTCGTGGTCAGCTATACCGCCGATGGCGATGTGCAGAACGGTGCGAAGTTCCGCGCGCAAGGGTTGCAGATCGCCGCCGGGGTGCCGTTGCAGGTGGGCGAAGGGGCCGAGTTCAGGACGTTCCGGATCGGATTGTTCGGGTTGGACAAGTTGAAGGATGTGCCGGCGACCGTGGCCAGGCTGGAGCGGGCGGTGGAGGCGGTGTTGTAAGGGCGGCGGCCACCCCGCCGTTACAACCCCAACCCCACCTTCATCAGTGTTTTCCTGACCGGACCCAGCGCGTAAAGTGCATCCAGCGCCCCGGCCCTGAGGCGCCGCAGCCCCGGTGCGCCCGCCATCGACGCGCGGTTGAGCATATCCACCCCGCGCACCCGCAACGCCACGTCCCTGTGCCGGAAACGGTGATAAGCGTCCAGCATGACGCCGTCGCCCAGACCGTCGTGCCGCGCCTCGGCCAGCGACATGAGCGCCGCGATGTCTGCCAGCGACATGTTCAGGCCCTGTGCGCCGATGGGGGGCATCACATGGGCGGCTTCGGCGATCAGCGCCAGCCGTTCAGCCGCCATCCGGTCGGCGATCTGGGAGATGATCGGCCAGGCAGTACGGCGGGTGATCAGGTGCAACGGGCCAAGAACGCCCGCCGACCGTGCCGTCATCGCGTCGTCAAAGGCCGCCACGGGCAAGGTTGCCAGACGGTCCGCCTCGGCCGCGCGGTCCATCCAGACCACCGCCGAGGCCGGCGAGCCGTTGCGGTCAGGCAGGGGAACAAGGGTAAATGGGCCGCCGCTGTCGTGGATTTCGGTCGAGATGTCGTCATGCGGCACCGGGTGGCTGACGGCAAAGGACAACGCCTTTTGCCCGTAGCGCGTGGTCCGCACACCAATCCCCGCCGCCGCGCGCAACATCGAATCGCGGCCATCGGCAGCGATCACCAGCCGTGCCGTGACGCGGGTGCCGTCCGACAGCGTCACCCGCGCCTCGCCCTGGCGGGTGAAAAGCCCGGTCGTGGCGATGCCGGGGCAAAACCTGACATTGGGCAGGTCGCCCAGACGCGCCACCATCTCGCGCCGCAACAACCAGTTCGGCAAGTTCCAGCCAAAGGGCTGGTCCGAGATTTCGGCAGCGTCGAAATCACGGGCGCGGTGCGGCAGCGGCGATCCTGCATCGACGATGCGCATCACCTGCAATGCGGCGGCATGGGGGGCAAGCCGATCCCAGAGCCCGGCCTTTGCCAGCAGCGCCACCGCGGGCTGCAGAAACGCCGTGGTCCGCAGATCGGCGCCATCGGCATCGCCATCGGTCACGGGCGGCGCGGGGTCCACGCAGAGGACCGAGAACCCCGCCGTGCCAAAGGCGCAGGCCGCGGTCAGGCCCGCCACGCCGCCGCCGGAAATCACGATGTCGGATATGCGATGCGTCATGGACTTGGACATAGCGGGGCGCAGGGGCGTTGCGATGGGTCAGGCTGCCGCAGGACCGCGGACCGCGCGTCGCAGGAACCGGCCCAGGTCGTCGGTGTGGTGCTGGATGTGGCGCGCCGTGACGGGATTCGGGGCCACCAGCACGGTGCGCATGCCGATCGCATGCGGCACGGCCAGGTTGCGCGGGTCGTCCTCGAACATCGCAGATGTCCGCGGGTCCAGCCCGTCGCGGGCAAAGACCGCGTCAAAGGCCGCGCGTTCGGGCTTGGGGCGGAACCCGGCATGTTCGACGCCATAAACCGCATCGAACAGCCCCGCCAGCCCCCGCGCCTGCAGAACCCTTGCGGCATAGATGGTATCGGCATTGGTATAGACGATGCGGCGTCCCGGCAGCGCGGCGATGGCCGACCGCAAGTCCGCGTCCGGTTCGACGACCGAAAAGTCCAGGTCATGCACATGGGTCAGAAAGGCCCAAGGGTCGATCCGGTGTTCGGCCATCAGCCCCGCCAGCGTCGTGCCGTAAAGCCGCCAGTAATCGGCGCGCAGGCGGTCGGCCTCGGTCCGGCCAAGGCCGAGCGTCTGCATCACCCAGTCGGTCATCCTGACCTCGATCTGGTCGAACAGCCGCATCCGGGGCGGATAGAGCGTGTTGTCGAGGTCAAAGACCCAGGCGCGCACATGCGCGAAATCGGCGGCGGGACCGGCAAGGTCGGCAGTCGGGGGCACAGGCGTTTGCATGGCCGCGACCCTAGCGCGGTGCCGGTGCGGCGGCAACCCGACGCCGGGCCGGTTGAACCGCAGGCCGCACCCCGCTAGCTTGGCCGCTGCCGAAACCGGCGGGGACAGGACGACCGTGCAGAAAGACGCCTATGCGCTGATGCTGGATGCGATCGAGGCGGGGGTCTATCTGCCGGGCGCCCGGCTGGTCGAATCCGAACTGGCCGAACGCTTTGGCGTGAGCCGTACCCCTGTGCGCGAGGCGCTGCAGCGGCTGGAAACCCAAGGCATGCTGTCGCGCGACGGGCGCAGCCTGATCGTGGCCAGCCTTGACCACAACCAGCTGGCCGAACTTTACATCGTGCGGGCAGAACTTGAAGGACTGGCCGCGCGTCTGGCCGCGCGCCATGCAACCGACGAGGAATGCCGCGTGCTGCGCGCCATGCTGGAAGAGGATGCAAGGCTGCTGGGCGGCGATCCACGGGCGCTGTCGCGTGCCAACAAGCGGTTCCACAAGCAGATCCATCTGGCCAGCCACAACCGTTTCCTGGTGCAGCAGCTTGACCTTGTGCATCGGTCGATGGCGCTGATGGCCAATACCTCGCTGGCGGCCGAGGGCCGTGCCGAGGCCGCGATGGCCGAACACGACCGGATCGTGCGCGCCATCGAGGCGCGCGATGGCGAGGCCGCCCATCAGGCGCTGCGCACCCATATCTCGCGCGCCTATGAAACGCGGCTGCGGCTTGATGCGGGCGAACTGAAATCGCTGTAGGCTGCCGCCGGTCACAGCCCTGCGTCGTGCAGCCCGTGCCTGGTCTTGTCCCAGAAGAACGGACGCATCACGGTCTCCCACGCGGCCTTGTAGGACGCGATGGCGGCCAGCGGAAAGTAAAGGTGCAGCGTGGGCACCCAGAGCCGGCTTAACCGATGGCGCGTCTGTCCAAGCGCGACGATGCCCAGCACGATCCCCAGCACCTCGGACACCATGAAGATCAGGAACATGCCGTCCCAGAGGGCGCCGGGCAGCGCGTCGGCAACCGGATGCGGCAGGCCAAGCGGGACCAGCCAGAACGACCACAGCAGGGGGGCCAGCAGGACCTGCACCAGCGTCCCGAGAAACAGCAGTTGCACGCCGAAAAATCGCCATGTACCCAGTTGCCGCCACAAGAGGCGCGGATCTCGGTGATGCACCGCCCAGGTCATCATGTAGCCCTTGATCCAGCGCGACCGCTGCTTGATCCAGGGCAGGGTGCGGCAGTTCGCCTCTTCCTCGGTCACGGTGTCGAGGATGTCGGTCGTCAGCCCGTGCCGCGCAAGCCGCAGGCCCAGGTCGGCATCCTCGGTGACGTTATGGGCATCCCAGCCGCCAAGCTGTTCCAGCGCCGTGCGGCGAAAGAACAGCGTTGTCCCGCCCAGGGGGATGACAAGCCCCAGCCGCGCAAGGCCGGGCAGCACGAGGCGGAACCAGATCGCATATTCGACGGTAAAGCAGCGCGACAGCCAGTTCGTCGTGGGGTTGTAGAAATCAAGCTTGCCCTGCAGGCAGGCGACCTCTGCCCCCCGCGCGGCAAACCGGGCTGCCACCTTGCGCAGCTGGTCGGGGGCGGGGGCATCCTCGGCATCATAGACGCCGACGATGCTGCCGCGGCAATGTTCCAGTGCGACATTCAGGGCGCGCGGCTTGGTGGTGATGCGGCCCTCGGGGACGACGATGACGCGCATCCAGCCCGGCAGGTCGGCCGCCGCCAGCGCGGCGCGCGTCGCAGTGTCCGCCGCCTCGACCGCCAGCACGATGTCCAGCCTGTCGCGCGGATAGTCCAGCCGTGACAGGCGGCGGATCAGCCGCGGGGCAATGTCGCCCTCGTCATACATCGCCACGATGACCGAGATGACGGGCAGCGCGTCGGTGTCCACTGGCGGGTCCGGCACGGGGGATGCGCGCAGGGCGGCAAAGGTTGCGGCCAGTTTCAGCGCGTTCAAGAGGATGAGCGAGATGAGTGCCAGAAACGTGGCGGCAAGACCGACCGCGACCGGCGCCAGCCACAGCGCCAGGATCAGCGTGATCGCGGCCAGGCTTGCGCGGTGGTGGGTCAGGGGCGAGGTCAGCACCCGGCAGCTTTCCGCGCCCGGCACACGGGTTTCGGCCGCGTCGGCAAGGGTCTTGCCATGCTGGTCCATCAGGGCGCGCTGGATCTGGCCGACCGGGGCCAGCGCCATCGTGACCACGCCAAGGGCAGCCTCAAGCTGCGGGCGGTTCCGGTCGAAATCGGCGGGCCGCGCGGAGAGGATGACGGTTGCCCTACCGATCCTGCGCCAGGGCAAAAGATGGGCGCGCAGGCAAAAGGCCGCACCCAGGCGTTCGACCAGGCGGGAATCGGGCGGGGTCTGCAGCGGATTGAGGACCGGCACGCCAAGCTCTGCGGCCGTGGCGCGCAAAAGTCCCGCCTCGGACACCAGCGCCGGGGCCTGCAACAGGTCTTTGAGCCCGCCCCGCCCGTCGGCCTGCCGCGACAGCGCCCGCACGATGTCATCCGGGCCGACCACGCCGTCGCGCAACAGGCGCACGGCAAGCGCCTCGGGCGGGGGGGCGGGGCGGGGCGGGGCGACCAGCCGCAGCACCGTTCCCAGCACCTGCGCATCCGGGGGCAGGGGGTCCGGTTGCACGCGCAACACGCGTCGGGTGGTGGTCTGCAGGGCCATGTGCCAAACCTGCGGGGGCGCTGGTTAATGGGAGGTTAACGGCTGGTTAATGCCGCGCCCCGGTCGTACGGATCCCTTGCGCGGATCCCTTGTGTGCGGGCCGTGCCGGGTCAGGCGATGCGGCGTGCCTGCATGGCGGCGGCAAAACGCTGGAACAGGTAATAGCTGTCCTGCGGGCCGGGGCTGGCTTCGGGATGGTACTGCACCGAAAAGACCGGCTTCCCATCCACTGCGATGCCGCAATTCGATCCGTCGAACAGCGACACATGCGTTTGCGAAACCCCTTTCGGCAGGGTCTGGCTGTCCACCGTGAAGCCGTGGTTCATCGACGTGATCTCCACCTTGCCGGTGGTCAGGTCTTTCACCGGATGGTTCGCGCCATGATGGCCGTGGTTCATCTTGACGGTCGTGGCCCCCAGGGCCAGCGCGAGCATCTGATGGCCAAGACAGATGCCGAACAGCGGCAGGTCGCGCGCCAGAACGCCCCTGATCATCGGCACGGCATAATCGCCCGTCGCCGCCGGATCGCCGGGACCGTTCGACAGGAACACGCCTTCGGGGTTCAGGGCGAGGACGTCATCGGCAGTGGCGGAGGCGGGCAGCACCGTCACCTCGCAGCCGGCCGAGGCCAGGCAGCGCAGGATGTTGCGTTTCGCGCCGTAGTCGATCGCGACCACGCGCAGGCCCGCGGCCTGTCGCCTTGTGTAGCCCCCGGGCCAGGCCCAACGATGCTCGTCCCAGCGATAGGATTGGGCACAAGTCACCTCTTTTGCAAGGTCCAGCCCGACAAGGCCCTTCCACGCGCGCGCCTTTGCAACAAGCTTCTCGATGTCGAAATTGCCCGCCGGATCGTGCGCCAGCGCCACATGCGGTGCGCCCTGCTGGCGGATCGCGCGGGTCAGCCGCCGCGTGTCGATGCCGCCGATGCCGATGCGCCCGATCCGCGTCATCCAGCCGGTCAGATCGCCCGTCGCGCGCCAGTTCGACGGTTCGGTCGGGTCCCATTTCACCACCATCCCTGCGGCCGAGGGGGTGGTCGTCTCGTCATCTTCGGGTGTGACACCGACATTGCCGACATGCGGAAATGTGAATGTCACCACCTGGCCCGCATAGGACGGGTCGGTCATGATTTCCTGATAGCCGGTCATCGCGGTGTTGAAGACAAGTTCGGCCACCGTCTCGCCCGATGCCCCGAAACCCCTGCCGTAGAAAATGGTCCCGTCCGACAACGCAAGGCAGGCGGTCGGCTTCACTGCCGGGGCGGTGGGGCTGGCCATGGGCTTCTCCTGGGGGCGGGACGGATCGGGCGAACCTAAGCCTGCGGGCGGCGATGGTCAAGGCAAAGGCAGAAAAGGAAAACATATCTGTTTCAGTTGGTTACGCTTTTCAGGCCCGGTTGCTTCGCCCGATGGTTCCCGGTATGTTGCGGGGCCGGGGGAAATCAGGGAACCGATCCGATGTCTTTGCGTCTGCGACTGCAAACCGCACTGAAAGAGGCGATGAAGGCGCAGGCCGCAGCACGCCTGTCGACCTTGCGACTGATCAACGCCGCAATCAAGGACCGCGACATCGCCAGCCGCGGCGACGGCGGGCCAGAGGAAATCGCCGACGGCGACATCCTGGCGCTGATGGGCAAGATGGTGAAACAGCGCCACGAATCCGCCCGCGCCTACGAAGAGGGTGGTCGTCTGGAACTGGCGGAAAAGGAACTGACCGAGATCACGGTGATCGAGGAATTCCTGCCGCGCCGGATGGATGCCGCCGAGGTCGATGCTGCGATCGCGGCCGCCGTGGCCGAAGCCGGCGCCACCTCGATCCGCGACATGGGGCGCGTGATCGCGATCCTGAAGGGCAGATATGCCGGGCAGATGGATTTCGCCGCCGTCGGGCCGCGCGTCAAGGACCAGCTCAGCTAGTCCCGGCGCAGCGTGTTCAGCACATAGACCCGGATGGCCGAGGCGAGGCCCGCATCGGCGGGACGATTGGCGTCAATTTCGGCTGCCAGCGCGTTGATCGCCATGCCCCGCGCAGCGGCGATGTCGCGGAACGCCTGCCAAAAGGTTTCCTCCAGCGATACCGACGTGCGATGGCCGGAGAGGGTCAGCGAGCGTTTGACGGGGCGGGCGGTCATGGTTTGCACCTTAGCGCGGGATGAGAATTGAGTGAATACTGGGATTCCCAAGGCTCGCTGTTTCTGATTCAACATGGAGACTGGGTGTGGAGGCCAGCCTTCATGACGAAACCCCTTTCGATGGACATCCGTGAGCGCGCAATGGCGCGGCTTGATGCGGGCGAGACGGTGCGAGACGTGGCTGAGGCGCTGAGTGTTGCCCCGTCGAGCGTGGTGAAGTGGTCGCAGCGCAAGCGGGCCACGGGCAGTGCCGCTCCGGGCAAGGTGGGCGGCCACCGCCCACACAAGATCAAGGGCGATCAGGCGGCCTGGCTGCGCGCCCGGATGGCCTCAGGTCCGTTCACCCCGCGCGGCCTGGTGGCCGAGCTGGCCGAACGCGGGCTGAAGGTGGACTACCGCACGATGTGGGCCTTCGCCCATGCCGGGGGCTCAGCTTCAAAAAAACCGCGCTGGCCAGTGAGCAGGAGCGGCCGGACATTGCCCGCAATCGCCTACGGTGGAAGGCACATCAGGGCAGCATCGACCTGAAACGGCTTGTCTTCATCGACGAGACCTGGGCCAAGACCAACATGACGCCCTTGCGTGGCTGGGCCGCGCGCGGCCGGCGCCTGATCGGAAAGGCTCCCTTCGGACACTGGAACACCATGACCTTCGTGGCCGCCCTGCGCCATGACGGCATCACCGCCCCCTGGGTCATCGACGGCCCGATCAATGGCAGCATCTTCTAGACCTATGTCGAACAGATATTGGTGCCAACGCTGCGCAAAGGCGACATTGTGATTCTTGACAACCTCGGCAGCCACAAGGCCCCCGTCGTTCGCAAGGCCATCAAGGCGGCAGGTGCCAGACTGTTCTTCCTTCCCGCCTGCTCGCCCGACCTGAACCCGATTGAGCAGGTATTCGCAAAGCTCAAACATCTCCTGCGAAAGGCCGCAGAGCGCAGCAAAGAGGCCGTCTGGCGCAAGATCGGTTCGCCTTCCTTGCCTGGAACCAAGGGCGCGATGGCCGCCCACTGCCTGTCCGTCAATGTCCGTCTGCTCAAGATCGCCTCCGTTTTCGATCTTGAATCAGAACTTAACTCAAAGCGGAATCCCTCAAATGCAGACGCCGC
>JAJNPS010000020.1 GCA_021155205.1 Rhodobacterales bacterium | reverse complement strand
GGTCCGGCGACCGGGATACCGACAAGGCGGGCATTGTGGCGAGGACATCGGCGAGCCAGATTTGCGGGTCGATGTCGTTCATCTTTGCGGTGACGATCAGGGAATACATGAAGGCGGTGAGGTCTTGTCGCGGCTGTTCATCCCCCGACGCATGTCCGTCACCCCGCCCGCGATCCAGACCCGAGCGCCTGCCGGAAACGCGATCATGCCCGGTCCGGAACCTGCACCAGGCGCGCCAGTGTCATCGGATCGACCGCAACGCCCAGGACGATCTTGCGCCCATCCGCCAAGGTGATCTCGACGCGCTCGTCACCAGCCGCCGCCGGAACCGCCGGGGGTTGCTTTGCCATCGGTGCATTGGCCTCCCCAGCAACCTGCAGTGCAATAAACCGTGGACGCCCTTCAGCGGCCAGATGGCCAGACCGGAAGTCCCGGCGCTACCGCGTCAGCAATGTCCGCGAAATCTCGTAGCGCCGCGCCGTCGCCGCACATTGGCGGTAAGCCCGAAGGCTCTCCTCAGCGATCGGCCTCTTCTCAGCATCCGTCCAGTCTCGCCGCCGTCCCTTGTCGGGCACCGATAGAATCTCAACCTGCGATCTGAACTTAGGACCTGCCATAAGGTCAGGGTCTTACCCGAACTCAGCAACCAACATCAGACGGCCCCCGCCGGGGGGTTACGGCCTTTCCAGCGCAAGGACTGATCGAAGGGTGGCGGGCAGGGACGCAACTGTGCGCAGGAAACGACCGCAGGCCGGACGCGCCGGCGATCAGGGATAAAAAGCAGAATGACTGCCCGCCCATCCGACTGGCTGTCCATTCATCCATGATGGACTGGACGGGGAGTTTGATTGAATCAACGAAATTCGTGACATCCTGTGCAATCTGGGCGCACTGAGATTTCGCCATTTTCGCGTTTCCGGCGTGTTTTGGCGGTGCAAGACCGCCAAGTTCAAACCTGAGTACCGCCCATCGTTGCCATTGGCGGGACCAAGACCGGCCGATCCTGACCTCACGCAATCTCGTATTGCCTGCCTCGGCCGCCGCCCTTGCTACGTCGCAGCAGTCCCATGCCGACTGGCAGCGCGAACCATCGCGGCCGCGTCGATCCCGTGATGGCGGTAGAGATCTGCAATGGTGCCAGTCTGGCCGAAATGCTCTACCCCAAGCGCGCGGGTCCGGTGGCCTTGCACCGCGCCAAGCCAGGCAAGGGTCGCGGGATGCCCGTCGATCACGGTGATCAGGGTGGCCTCGCGCGGCACGGCTTTCAGTAAGCGCTCGACATGGGATTCTGCACCTGCCTGCCGCTGGTCACGCGCGTCCTGTGCTGCGGTCCAGCCGGCATTCAGGCGATCCGCCGATGTCACCGCCAGAAGCCCCACATCCCGGTCCATCTCTCCAAGTGTCGCCACCGCGCGCAAAGCCTCGGGCGCGACGGTGCCCTGATAGGCGATGACATTGCGCGCATTGGGCCCAGGTCTGCGCAGCCAATAACCGCCGTCGATCACGGCGCGGGCCAGATCGTCAGTCATGTCGCGATGCGGCTGGTCGACGGGTTTGGTCGAGAGGCGCAGATAGACCGACCCGCCGGTCGCATCACGCAGCCATGTGAGGGGATCGCGCGGGGCATCGCCGTCGCGCTGCATGTAGTCAAAGGCAAAGCGCAGGATGACGGACAACTCGTCCACGAAGGCGGGTTCGAACGCGGCGAGGCCATCCTGTGCCATGCCGATCAGGGGTGTGCCGATCGACTGGTGCGCGCCGCCTTCGGGGGCGAGCGTCACGCCGGAGGGGGTGGCGACGAGCAGGAACCGTGCATCCTGATAGCAGGCATAGTTGAGCTGGTCCGCGCCGCGAGAGATGAAAGGGTCATAAACTGTGCCGATGGGGAGCAGGCGCACGCCGTTGATGCTGTGGGACAGGCCAAGTGCCGACAGGTTCAGGAAGAGGTTCGACTCCGCGATGCCAAGCTCGATGTGCTGACCCCTGGGGGAAAACTCCCAGGAGAAGGTTGACGGGATGCGTTCGGCCTTGAACGTGTCGGCCATGCTTTCGCGGGCAAAAAGGCCGCGCCGGTTGACCCAGGGGCCAAGGTTGGTCGACACGGTCACATCGGGGGCGGTGGTGACGATGCGGGCGGCAAGGTCGCTGTCACCGCGCGCGATCTCGTTCAGGATCTGGCCGAAACCCATCTGGGTCGAGATCGGTCTTGAGCGCAGGTCAAGGGGTGGCAGGCGGTCGGGGACCGGCACTTTGGGCGCGACCAGGCGACGGGGGCCGTCGGCGAAAAACGGGGCCGCGCGCAGGGCCGCCTCGCAGGCTGCGGCATCGACGCCTTCCCATCTGTCCCATTCGTGGCCGGGTCGCACGCCCATGCGGGTTTGCAGATCGGCGATCTGGGCGGGCGTCATCAGGCCCGCATGATTGTCCTTGTGACCCGCGAGCGGCAGACCCATGCCCTTGATCGTATAGCATATGAAGAGTGTCGGGCGGTCATGGCTCCGCGCCGCGTCAAAGGAGTCAGTCAGCGCGGGCAGGTCATGGCCGCCAAGGTTGGTCATCAGGGTGGCAAGGTCATCGTCCGGCCGCCGCGCCAGCAGTGCCGACACCGGCCCCTGGTCGCCCAGATCATCCATCAGCCGTTTGCGCCAGGCCGCACCGCCCCGGAAGGTCAGCGCCGAATAGGTCTGGTTGGGGCAGGCCTCGATCCACGATTTCAGCGCCGCCCCGCCCGGTTCGGCAAATGCCGCCTCTTGCAAGGTGCCGTGACGCAGGATCACCACATCCCAGCCGAAGCCCCGGAACATGTCCTGAAACCGCGCCCAAAGCCCTTCGCGCACGACGGCGTCCAGCGACTGGCGGTTATAGTCGACAACCCACCAGAGGTTGCGGACATCGTGCTTCCAGCCCTCCAGCAGGGCCTCGTAGATGTTACCCTCGTCCATCTCGGCGTCGCCGAGCAGGGACACCATCCGGCCGGGTGTGCGACCCGTCATCCAGCCATGCGCGGTCACGTACTCCTGCACCAGCGACGAAAACAGCGTCTGCGCCACGCCAAGGCCGACCGAGCCAGTGGAGAAATCCACGCCATCGACATCCTTGGTGCGCGACGGGTAGCTTTGCACCCCGCCAAAGCCCCGGAAATTCCGCAGCTTTTCCAGGGGCAGCGTCCCCGCCAGATACTGGACCGCGTGAAAGACAGGGCCAGCATGGGGCTTGACCGCCACCCTGTCCTCGGGGCGAAGGGCATGGAAGTAAAGCGCGGTCATGATCGTCGCCATCGACGCGCTGGAGGCCTGATGCCCGCCCACCTTTACATCCAGATCACCGGAGGGGCGCAAATGGTTGGCGTTGTGGATCATCCAGGATGACAGCCACAGCAGCCGCCGTTCCAGTTGCGCCAGCGCCGTCATGGCGCTGCATCGCCCTGGGGGCCAAGGTCGATGATCTGGCGGATTTCGCTGGCGACAGAATCGATGATCGCGTGGATCGCAGCCTCGGCCGCGTCAGCGTCGCCCCGCCCGATCGCATCGGCAAGATCGCGGTGGATCGGGAACGAGGCCAGACCAAAGGCATTGCGGCTGAAGGGCGCGTCTTCGGACCTCTCAAACGCATGGTCAAGGTGGACCAGCAGCTGACCGAACAGCGGATTGCCCGTGGCGTCGCTGATCGCACCATGAAAGGCCCAGTCTGCATCGCGATAGGGCAGACCCGCAGCGACGATGCGCAAAAGGTCGTCGCAAAGGGCGGCGATGTCGCGGCGCTGGTCGGGGGTGGCATGCGCCGCCGCACGCCGCACCGTGCCGGTTTCCAGAACGCGCCGCACCTCCAAAAGGCGCAGCAGCGCCTCACCCTCCAGCCGGATCATCGTCGGCAACGGCCCTTGCGACGACTGCACCCGCGCGGTCAGGTACGTCCCGTCGCCGCGACGGCGCCGGATGATGCCAAGGCCCTCCCAGCGGTTCATCGCCTCGCGGATGGTGGAGCGGCCCACACCAAGGGATGCCGCCATCGCAACCTCTGGCGGCAGGCGGTCGCCGATGCCAATTCCCGCCTTCTCGATCATCGCGACCAGCGCATCCTGCACCGCCACGCCGGTCCGGGGCGCGTCGATGGGGACAAGATAGCTAAGCGCGGCGTTGTGTTTCATGCAGCCTTTGCGATTTTGGGCAGGATGACCGTCAGGGCCAGGACCAGTTTATCCATTTCGCCTTCGGTGTTGTAGCCCTGGGCGGAGACCCGGACGATGGTGTGGTCCTGCCAGTCAAAGCATGGGATTTCAATGCCGTAATCATCCAGCAATGCCAGCTTCAATGCCATCGGATCACAGCGCGGCACCGGCATCGACACCATCTGCGGCGCGCAGAATTCCGGGCTGGACAGCGGCGGCAGGCCGGTCATCCGGGCCACGCGGGCCGCAGTGTCCTGCACCAGATCGCGGCAGCGCGCGGCAATGCGGTCCCAGCCATGCTGGCGTCGGAACGCGATGGCTTCGGGCACCGTCAGCCAGGCCGATGGATCGCGCGTGCCCTGCATCTCCAACCCGTCGATAAAGGGGGTGTTGCCGAAAACCCCTTTGGTGCCGGGCAGGGCTGCATCCGTCGTCCAGCCATGGCTGATGACCAGGGGGTTGATCCCGGCCTGCAATTCCCGCCGCACATGCAGAAAGGCCGATCCTTTTGGGGCCATCAGCCACTTGTGGCAATTGCCAGCGTAGTAGTCGGCACCGAGGGTGGTCAGGTCCAGCGGGATGTGCCCCGGTGTGTGAGCGCCGTCGATGACGGTTGTGATGCCGCGCGCGCGGGCCTCGGCGATGACGGCCTCGATGGGAAAGACGAGGGCCGTGGCCGAGGTGATGTGGCTCAGGAACACAACGCGCGTGCGGGGCGTGATCCCGGCAAGGACTGCATCGGTAAAGGAGCGGGCATCGGTCAGCGGCATCGGGATCGCGACCGGTACGACCATTGCGCCCGAGCGCCGCGCGACATAGGCCCAGGTCTTGTCGAGGGCGGCATATTCGTGGTCGGTGGTCAGGATTTCGTCACCCGCGCGCAGGTCCAGCGACTGGGCGACAATGTTCAGCGCCTCGGTCGCGTTGGTCAGCCCGACGATGTCGTCGGGGTCCGCGCCGATCTCGGCCGCCATCGCCACGCGGGCATCGCGCATCCAGCCCGAAAGACCGCGTGCCGGGTCGAGAAAGGCCACGGGCTGGCGTTCCAGTTTCGTCTGCCAGGCCTGATAGCGCTCGAACACCGGGCGCGGGCAGGCGCCATAGCTGCCATGGTTCAGGAACGTGACCTCTGGGTCCAGCAGAAACATGGATCGCAGGTTGTCAGCCATTCAGCGCCCCTTCAGCGTCGGGTCCAGGGCATCGCGCAGCCCGTCGCCGAAAAGAGTGGTGGCCAGCACCGTGATGGCAAGGGCCGCCGTCGGAAAGACCGCCAGATGCCAGTAGAAATACATGAAGTTCATGCCGGTATTGATCATCTGGCCCCAGCTTGGGGTGGGCGGCGGCACGCCGATGCCGAGGAAGGACAGAGACGCCTCGAGCATCATCGCCAGCGGGATCGCCAGCACGAACCCCACGATGATGGGCGAGATCGAGTTCGGGATCAGATGACGGCGGATGATATAGGCGGGGGTCGCGCCCAGCGCCTGTGCTGCGCGGACGAATTCCTTTTCCTTGAACGCCTTGACCTGCGCGCGGACCAACAGACAGACCTGCACCCATCCGAACAGGGCGGCGATCAGCACGATGGTGAAGAACCCGCCCCTGGTCAGCGCCCCCAGCAGCATCGCTGCCAGCAGCGGCGGGACCACCGAGAAAAGCTCGATCAGGCGCATCACCACCCAGTCGGCGCGGCCCCCGTAGTAGCCCGCGATGGCCCCGAGCGGGATGCCGATCAGCACCGAGAACACGGCAGCGGCAAAGCCGATGGTCAGCGACACCCGCGCTCCATAGACGATGCGGGTAAAGAAATCGCGCCCCAGATCGTCGATGCCGAACCAGAATTCGCGGGACGGAAAGGCAAGCGCCTGCGTCAGGAACGACTGGTCCGACGGCCCGGTCCTGGTGATCAGGGGCGCAAAGATCGCCATCAGCGTCAGGATCACCAGCACGATGCCAGACACCACGGCGGCCTTGTTTGCGGCAAAGCGCCGCCATGCAAAGTAAAGCGGGCTGCGCTGGTGCGGGGAGGTCATTGCGGCGGTCATTTGCGACCCTCGCCAAAGCGGATGCGCGGGTTCAACAGCGCATAGATGATGTCGGAGACGAGGTATGCCAGGCAGAACATCAGCGTGATCAGCAAGATCAGCGCCATTTCAAGGGGATAGTCGCGCTGTTCAATGCTGGACACGAAGTAGGCCCCAAGGCCGGGCACGCGGAACATCGCCTCGACAAAGATCGACCCCGTCGCGGTCCCGATGAACATTGGCAGGAACACTGTCACCATCGGCAGCGCGGCATTGCGCAGGACGTGCTGAAAGATGATCTTGCGCTCCGGCAGGCCCTTGGCGCGCAGAACGGTGACAAAGGGTTTGTTCAGCACGTCCAGCATCGCCGACCGGGTATAGCGCGCATAGGTCGCCATCGGGATCGTGGCATAGGCGATGACGGGCAGTATCCAGCTGTTGGGCTTGCCCCAGCCGCTGGCGGGCAGCCAGTTCAGCCAGACAGCAAAGACCAGGATCAGGCCCATCGACGTCACGAACACCGGGATCGTCAGGCCAAGGGTGGCAAAGGCCGAGGCGAGGTAGTCGACCCAGGTGTTCCGCCGCAGCGCCGCCGCCATGCCCAGCAGGATGCCCAAGGGTGCGCCGATGATCACGCCAAGACCACCGAGCAGCAGGCTGGGCGGCCAGGCGCGGGCCAGAAGGTCCAGAACAGTCTCGCCGGGGCTTTGGAACGGAATGCCGAAATCAAGGTAAAGAACGCCCCACATATAGCTGAAATACTGGACATAAAGCGGGCGGTCGAGGCCGAGGCTGGCGTTCAGTTTGGCCTTCACCTCGTCCGAGACGGGCATGTCGTTGCCGTCGAACGGCCCACCGGGGACTGCGTGCATCATCAGGAAGATGATCACCGAGACGACGAAGAAAGTGAGGGCGATCGAGGCGAGGCGACCGAGGATATAGCGCATCATGTGACGATGGCCTCGACCAGATGGTCGGGTGCAACCGACACAAGCTGCGGATCGGGGCTTGCCGTAGCGGGTGCCGCCAGTTCGCCCTGGTTCAGTCGCGGTGAACTTGCCGCAAGGTCCGCGCGCGACAGGAATGTCCGGGTCCGGCGCAAGCGCGGGTTCAGCACCGGGATCGCGTCCAGCAGCGACCTTGTATAAGGGTGCCGCGCATCGGTAAAGATCGCCTCGGTGGGCGCATGCTCCACCACGCGCCCGTTGAACATCACCGCGACCTTGTCGGTCAGCGACCGCACCACGCTCAAGTCATGGCTGATGAACAGGATCGACAGGCCCATTTCTGCCTGCAAATCCAGCAGCAGGTTGATGATCTGCGCCTTGACCGACACGTCGAGGGCCGAGGTCGGCTCATCCGCGACCAGCACCGTGGGGCGCAGGATCAGGGCGCGGGCGATGGCGACGCGCTGGCGCTGCCCGCCGGACAACTCGTGCGGATAGCGGTTGCCATAGCTGCGGTCGAGGCCGACGCGCTGCAGCCAGTTCAGCGCCTGGTCGGTCTGTTCGGATGGCGTGCCGACACCGTGGATATGCAGGGGTTCCGCGACGATCTGGCCCAATGTCAGCATCGGGTCCAGTGCGGAATAGCTGTCCTGAAACACCACCTGCATCTTGCGCCGGAACGGTTTCAACGCGGTGTGGTCCATCGTCGTGATGTCCGTGCCATCGACCAGGATCTGCCCCGACGATGGTTCCACCAGCCGCATCGCCATCATGCCCGTCGTGGTCTTGCCGGAACCGCTTTCGCCCACCAGGCCCAGGATTGCGTTGCGGGGCAGGGTCAGGGACACATCCCTGACCGCGTGGTGATTGACATGGGTGCTGCGCCAGCCGTTGCGGACGGGCAGGGCGAAAGTCTTGGTAAGGTTGCGCAGTTCCAATGCCGGGGTCATTGCAGCCTCCAGCACGCGGCGTGGCGGGTGGGGGCGATGGCGGCGAAAACCGGGGCTTCGGCGGCGCATTTCGCGTCGGCCTGATCGCAGCGGGGATGGAACGGGCAACCTGTTGGCGGATGCGCTGGGTTGGGCGAGGCGCCGGGGATTTCCACAAGCCGCTGGCGACCGGCGGTCTGTCCAGGCACCGAATGGAGGAGGGCGCGTGTGTAGGGATGGGCGGGGGCATCGAAGATGTCCTGAACGGGGCCTTCCTCCATCACCCGGCCGCCATACATCACGACCACCCGGTCCACAGTTTCGGCCACGACACCGAGGTCATGCGTCACCATGATCAGGCCCATGCCAAATTCGACCTGCAAGTCCTTGATAAGCTGTAGGATTTGCGCCTGAATGGTGACGTCGAGTGCAGTCGTCGGCTCATCGGCAAACAGAATCTGGGGGCGGCAAGACAGCGCCATCGCGATCATCGCGCGTTGCAGCATGCCGCCGGATAACTGATGGGGATAGCTGTCGAGGACCGAGGCGGGGTTCTTGATTTCCACGCGCTTTAGCATCGCCTCGGCCTCGCCCCGCGCCTCGGCTTTTGACGCCGGGCGATGCGCCTGGATGGTCTCGATGATCTGGTGGCCGATGGTAAAGACCGGATCGAACGCCGTCATCGGGTCTTGAAAGATCATTGCGGCGACGCGGCCGCGCATCCGGGAAAGGTCGCGCTTTGACGCCTTGCACATGTCTGTGCCCGCCAGCGCCAGCCGGTCGGCCACGATCCGCGCAGGTGGCTCGCGTAACAGCCGCAGCACCGCCATGCAGGTGACGGACTTGCCTGAACCGCTTTCGCCCACGATGCCAAGGCTTTCGCCCGCATTGACGTGCATGGACAGACCGCGCACCGCCTGCACGACACCTTCAGCTTGCGCAAAGCTGACGCTCAGGTTCTCGATCTCCACCAGCCGCATGTGCCGCCTTGCCAAGGAAAAGCGCGCGCCCCGACGATGTCAGGGCGCGCGAGGGGGGAGGTTACTTGGTCACATGGGTGTAGAAATACAGGCCCAGCTGACGCAGCGGGGTAAAGCCCAGCGTGTTCGGCTCTGTCGCTTCGCCCTTCAGGTCCTTGCTGACCACTGTCACGGTGATCGGATGCACCAGCGGGATGAACGACGCATTGTCGATCAGCACCTGTTCGGCCTGGATGTACAGTTTTTGGCGTTCTTCCCAGTTGGTGCCGGCATCGGCCTTGGCAACCAGATCGTCATAAGCCTTGATCCGGTGATCATGCCGACCCCCGTTGTAGAAGATGCCGTAAAAGTTCGACGGGTCGAGGTAGTCGTATTCGTAAGGCGCCAGGAACAGGTTGTTCTTCTTCTCCAGCATCCCCGCCATCCATTCCTTCTGCGGCAGCACCTTGATGTTCATGGTGATGCCAAGGATGTCTTTGAACTGGGCCTGCAGATATTGCAGCATCGGGGGGGTGATGGCGCCGTTATAGCCGCCCTGGTCGCGGTACCAGATTTCGACCTCGGGGAATCCCTTGCCATCCGGGTAGCCTGCCTTGGCCATGTATTCCTTGGCCTTGGCAGGGTCAAAGACCGCCTGCGAGGTGATGGTCTCGTTGTATCCAGGATAGCCCGGCGGCAGCAGCGATTTGCCGGGGATGGCCAGATCCTTCAGCACCGTCGCCGTCATCTCGTCCCTGTTGACCGCGTATTGCAGCGCCTTTCTGACGTCGATGTTGTCAAACGGTGCCGAGCCGAGGTCGAACGCGATATAGCTGGTGGCAAAGACCGCATTGGTCGTCACCTGATCGGGGAAACGTTCCTTGACGAAAGGGATCTGCCCTGCATTCAGGAACGCAAAATCCGCGTCGCCCGCCATGAAGGCGGGCAGGCCGACATCAGGCTGGCCCAGCGACCCGTCGATGGACACCCGATCAACCTGCGCCTGCCAGGGGCCGGTATAGGTCGGGCTTTTCGCATAGACGACCGAGTTGTTGGATTTCTCCCACGATTCAACGATGAACGGCCCCGACGTGACCATCGTCTCGACGTTCAGGGCGTAGTCGTCGCCCAGCTTTTCCCAGACATGTACCGGGACCGGGTACCACAGGCTGACGACGCCCGGCAGATATTGCTTTGGCGTCTCGGTGGTGACTTCGATGGTCTTGTCGTCCACCGCGCGGATGCCGAGGGTGGACGCCTCTGCCTTGCCTTCGGTCACGGGGCCCCAGTTCTTGATGCCGCCTGCATAGCCCCAGTACCATGCAAAGTCATATCCCGTGGTCGCTGCGCGCTGCAGCGCAAACACGTAGTCATTGGCGACCAGGGGCTGCCCATCACTCCAGACCAGCCCATCGCGCAGGGTGAAGGTCCATGTCAGGCCATCTTCGGACTGTTCCCACTTTTCTGCCGCCATCGCGTTCAGCTCGTAATTCTTGTCGAAACTGGTCAGCGGCAGTTGCAGAACCTCGGGGTTTCCGGCGCGGGCATAGACCGTTTTCATGTAGTCCATATAGGTGCCGGTCGTCGTGTCGCCGACGGAATAGACCGTTGTCTGGGCGATTACCGGCCCGGACAATAGCGCGGCTGTCACCAGCGCACCGGCAAATCTGCGAAATGATTTCATGCGTTCCTCCTTGCTGACATATGGCGTGCCCGGGATCGCCTGTCGCTCTGCGGCGGCATGGGGAATCGAGGGGGCAGGGATCGCGAAACCGACCCTTGCAGGATATGTCTGACAAATCCGTGCGGGCCGCGCAATCACTATTTGTCAGACAAATGAAGTCGCGCCGGCACTAGCGCCCTGACGCCCAGTATCCGGCCAGCGACAGCCCGAATTCCGTGGGCCGCATCGCGGGCGCGCGGTCGTGGATGGTGATTCCGGCACGTATTCCGAAAATGCGTTTGCCATAGCAGACAAGGTGCTCCAGCGACTGCATCCCGAACAGGGCGGCGGGCAGAAAGGCGGCATACTCCGCTTCGGCCTTTGCAATGTCACCGACGGCCCATGCGCGCCAGCACCGCAGCACACCCGGCAAGACGTCAGGGGCGACGACAAAACCCCGGACCGCGGCGCGCAGGCAATCGGTCATCTCAAGGCCCCCGCGCCCGTTCAGGACGGCGACATCCGGTCCCACCCGCCGGACCAGCCCGTGAAGGTCCGTCGCCCCGGTTTCCGACTTGATCTGGGTAAAACCGGGGCAGTGTGCACGCAAGGCGACGATATCGTCGTCCGACAGCGACCGGCCCAGGTACTGGGGCGCGTTCTGGATGGCAAAGGGCAGGCGGGTGGCGCTGCCGACGCGGGCGAAGAAATCGACATACTCGCCCGCGCCGTAACTGCCCGTGATCGGGGGCTGCAGGATCAGCCAGTCGGCCCCTGCATCCTCGGCGACCTTGATCAGCGCCTGCTGTTCGGCGACCGAATTGCCCGCGATGGTGACGGACAGCGGCAGGTCAGGCGCATCGTCCCGCGCCCAGCGGATCAGGTCACGGCGTTCGTCAAAGGCCAGCTTGCCAACCTCGGTCGCGAGGCCCAGCACGGTGATTCCGTCCGCGCCCTGAGACCGGACATAGTCCACCTGCGCCGCCATTGCTGCCCGATCCAGCCGCTCCGCCTCATCGAACAGCGCATAGAGAACACAATGAATGCCGGGAAAGATGCGCTGCGCTACCATTCCGCGATGGACCCGTCCTTGTGCCGCCAGACCGGCGCGCGCCAGCGGTGGCCGACCTTGGCGGCTTCGATGACGCGGGCCTCGTCGACCTCGATCCCCAGGCCGGGGCCTTGCGGGATCGCCAGATGCCCGTCCTTCAACGTGAAGCCATGTCCCGGCATCAGATAGTCCGCCAGATCACCACCCTGATTGTAGTGGATGCCCAGGCTCTGTTCCTGAATGAACGCGTTGTGGCAGATCGCATCGACCTGCAAACAAGCGGCCAGCGCAATCGGCCCCAGCGGGCAATGGGGCGCGAAAGCCACATCATAGGCCTCGGCCCAATGGCCGATGCGGACCATTTCCGAAATGCCGCCGACATGGGCGGTGTCCGGGTTGATCACCTGTGCCGCCCGCAGTTCGAAGACCCGCTTGAAATCATAGCGCGAATGCAGGCGTTCCCCGATGCAGAGGGGGATCGACGTTGACCGGGCGAGGTCTGACATGGTTTCCACCATCGCGCTGACCACGGCATCCTCGACAAAGACTGGGCGCAGGGGTTCCAGTTCCTTCAGCAGCACCCGTGCCATCGGGGCATGGACGCGACCGTGGAAGTCGAAAGCCAGGTCCATCGTGTCGCCCACCGCGTCGCGCAGTTCGAACAGACTGCGGATGATGCCATCGACCTTTGCATAGGTGTCGACGATCTGAAGTTCCTCGCAGATGTTGAACTTGACCGCGTCGTACCCTTGGGCGCGCATCGCCTTTGCGCCCTCGATAAGGCTGGCGGGTCGGTCCCCGCCGATCCAGCAATAGCTGCGGATGCGGTCGCGCACCGGCCCGCCCAAAAGCTGATGCACCGGAACCCCCAGCGCACGGCCCTTGATGTCCCACAGCGCCATGTCGATGCCCGATAGGGCGCTCATCAGCACCGGTCCGCCGCGGTAACACCCGTTGCGGTAGATCATCTGCCAGATGTCCTCGATCCGGTGAGGATCCTGACCGATGACGAAGTCGCCGAGTTCCGCCACTTTGGTTGCCAGCGTGTCAGCATGACCCTCCAGCACGGGTTCCCCCCAGCCGGAAATGCCCTCGTCGGTTTCCACCTTGAGGAACAGCCAGCGCGGGGCCACCAGATAGGTCTTCAGCGCGGTGATTTCCAATGCGGCCTCGTGGCTTCGGTCAGGGTGATGCGGACGGCCCAGCGGTGGGTTTCGCGGGGGGCAAGGCGGCGCGCGCGGCCCATCGCGTCGGCGGCGGCCAGATCGTCGGCGGGGGCGGTTGTGGGTTCCAGCGCGACCTGATGGACAGGCTTGTCGGGTGGCCATCCGCCATAGTCCAGCCAAGCCCCAAAGGAGGGTATGCCGGCCCCTGACCAGTCAAACCGGATGCCCCCCGCAGGGCCGGCAATCTCGGCGCTGGCAGTGTTCTGCGCTTGTCCATAAAGCTTTAGGGCAAAGCCTTCTTCCATCCTGCCAACCGCCGATAGATCGCGGGCTGTGTGGCGCGGCCAGATCAGGGGCTGTCCACCTGCCTGCATGTCCGCAATGTCCTGCAACACGATCCGGTCCGCCGGGGTGGTGGCCAGAAGGGCGTGCTGGCTCCACAGATAGGGCAGGGGGTCAGCACTGCGATTGGTAACATGGTAGTTCGCGATGACGGTCATCCCCTTCAGTTGCAGGGATCGCGCAAAGGCAAACTGCGGATCGACATAGGTGCCCATGCAACTGTCGGCGTTATGCGTCACCGACCATTTCCGCCCCCACACCTCACCATGGTCGCGCATCGGGCCGCCCCAGGAAGGGTGCTGACACACGCCCACAGTCGGAAAGCATTCGTCCCAGCCGCGCGCCTGGTCACCCAGATAGGCGTCCCCGTCCACACAATCGCCCGGCACCAGCCATTGCCGCCCGCTGGAAAGATCGGTCAGCGACGTCACCCGCGCGCCGAAATCAGGTTCCAGCGTCAGCACGATCCGGTTGTTCGCAAGCGTGATCATTCGCCCCCCGCTGCCGTCAGTCTTGCCTGCCTCGCCTCGGATGCCGCCATCCGCCATTGGCCGATCGCAACGGCCAGCACAAGCAGCAACCCCTTGGCCACAAGCTGGTAGAATGTCGGAATACCCAGCAAATTCATCCCGTTCGACAGCACCGCCAACAGCAGTACCGCCAGCATCGTGCCGACTACCGTCCCCTTGCCGCCCGCCAGCAAGGCGCCACCAAGGAAAACCGCGGTGATCGCCTCCAGCTCCAGCCCCTGCGTGCCCGATGCGGGCTGCCCGGACGAGGTGCGCGCCGTCACGATCACCCCCGCCAGCCCCGACAGCCCGCCGGAAATCGCGTAGATCCACAGCCGCATCCGGTTGAGGTTGATCCCCGCCAGCCGCGCCGCCGTCGGGTTGCCGCCCATCGAATAGACCTGGCGACCAAAGACTGTCGCGGACATCACCAGATGTCCCGCCACCGCCACCGCGACCAAGATTGCAAAGGCGATAGGTACACCTGGAAAGCCTCCGAATTGCAGGAAACGGCCAGACCCCAGCAGCGCAAAGGTCGGGTCAAGGACACCCACCGGGCGGCCCTCGGGCGCGATCAGAAAGGCGACACCGCGAAAAGCCGAGAATGTGGCAAGCGTCGCCACCACCGCATTCACGCGCAGGTAGTTGATGATCAGCGCGTTGGTCAGACCAAGCACCAGTCCGACGGCAATGCCGCCGCCGATGCCGCCCGTCACGGTGCCGGTCTGCGTCACGATCAGCGCACAGACAACCGACG
Organism: Rhodobacterales bacterium; assembly: GCA_021155205.1. GTDB lineage: Bacteria > Pseudomonadota > Alphaproteobacteria > Rhodobacterales > Rhodobacteraceae > JAJNPS01. Next base: position 8,547 of record JAJNPS010000020.1, on the reverse strand, counting down.
CGGTACCCGCGATGGACCCGACCGAAATGTCCAGGCCGGCCGAGACGATCACCATTGTCATGCCCACCGCGATAAGCCCGACCACCGCCATGTTCTGACCGATGTTGAACAGGTTGCGGGCGGAAAAAAAGAATTCGGTCTGGCTGACAATCAGTGCGACCAGAATGACCAGCGCGATGGTCAGGGACAGGTTTTCGGGGCCGGTCCAGCGAAGGAACCGGCGGATCGGGCTGTCGTTCTTCGTCATCTGCAGGACCTTTTCATGCGGCGTTGCGGGTGCCAAGCGCCAGCGACACGATCACCTCTTCGGTCGCGTTGCGCTTTTCGACCGGCTCGGACAGCCGCCCGTCGCGCATCACCACGATACGGTCCGACAGCGCCAGCAGTTCCGGCATTTCCGACGAGATCAGCATGATCGCCATGCCTTGCGCTGCCAACTGGTCGATCAGGCGGTATATCTCGGCCTTTGCACCCACGTCGACGGCGCGGGTGGGTTCATCCAGGATCAACAGTTTCGGTCCCGCAGCCAGCCAGCGCGCCAGCACGACCTTTTGCTGGTTGCCGCCCGACAGCTTGCCGACCTCTTGCGCCATCGACGGGGTCTTGACCTCCAGCCGGGCAATGACCGGGCCGACCGCCTGCACCATCTGCGCCTGTCGCAGCATCCCCCAGCGCGACAGGCGGCTGTAGACGGCCAGCGACGCGTTCTCGATCACCGAGCGAACCAGGATCAGCCCCTCCACCTTGCGGTTTTCCGGGGCAAAGCCGATGTCGGCAGCAATGGCGTCGGACGGGCTGCGGATGTGACGATCGAGGCCAGAGATGCGGACCGTGCCACCCGTCATCGGGTATTCACCGAAGATGACCTTGGCGAGTTCGGTTCGACCCGCGCCCACCAGCCCGCCAAAACCCAGCACCTCACCCGCGCGGATTTCAAACGAAATGCTGCGGTGCCAGCGGCTGGACAGATGGTCAACGCTTAACACAACGTCTGAACGTGTGGTTTCAACCCGCTGGAAATTATGAATCAACTCACGACCCACCATGAGGCGGATGATCTGACCCTCGGTGGCGTCGCGGGTGACAAGGTCGCCGGTCTGCACGCCGTCCTTCAGCACGACGATACGGTCGGAAATGTCCATCACCTCTTTCAGGCGGTGGCTGACATAGATGATCCCCAGCCCCTCGGCTGCCAGTTGCCGGACCAGCGCAAAAAGACGCGCCACCTCATCGGATGTCAGCGATGAGGTCGGCTCGTCAAAGGCCACGACCTTGCCCCCTGGTTTCAGCGCCCGGAAAATCTCCACCAGATGCATCTGCGCGGGCGACAGGCTCCGGCCATCGGCGTCGGGGTCGAGCATTCCGACAAAACCGTAGCGGGTCAGCATCGCATTGACCCCGGCCCGCATCGCCGCGAAATCGACGCGGCCCAGTGCGCGGCGCGGGTATTCGCCGACAAAGACATTCTCGGCGACCGAAATGTCGGGCACGATCTCCGGTTCCTGCCGCACCAGCCGGAACCCGGCCTGCCGCGCGGCCAGGGGCGAAGCATGTGACACGTCCGCCCCGTCCAGCCGCATGGTGCCTTCGTCCAGCGTGTAGTCTCCACACAGGATTTTCAGCAGTGTTGATTTGCCTGCGCCGTTTTCGCCCACAAGGGCCACGACCTCGCCGCGATGCACCTGCATCGACAGGTGCGACAGCGCGCGCACGCCGGGAAAGGCCTTGCCGACGGAACGGATGTCAAGGATCGGGGGGGTCATCAAGCGCCCGTGAAAAAGGCGGGCCCATGACAGGCCCGCCCGGTTGGGAGGAAACTCAGCCGCAAGGCATGATGTCCGCGTAGGTGGTCGGGTCGACGATCGTGGTGTTGGCCACGGTCTTTTCCGGCAACGGCTCACCCTTTTCGATGGCGTTGATCAGGGCCCGCGCGGCCGCATCGCCGACATCCTTGCCGCTCAGGTAAAGGGCGGCCTTGAAGCCGGTCTCGATCCCTTCCTTCCACGGGCGGCAGGCTTCATAGGCGCCAAGACCCACGGCGATGACGTCCGCAGGTGCGATGCCTGCGTTCTTCAGCGCGTTGGTGGTGCCAAGCACGCCCTCGTCGTTGCAGGCGACCACGACCCATTTGTTGATGCCGGGATTGGCGGTGATCACCGGACCTGCGGCGGTCAGCGCGGCATCGGTGGTGCCGTCATAGGCCACAACCTTGACGGATTCAGGCGTGGCACCTGCGGCAGCCAGTTTTTCCTTTGCAGCCGTGGTGCGGTCGTTGCAGACCGACAGCGTCTGCACCTCGGTCGACAGGATGCCGTAATCGGTGCCGGACAGCCAGCCGGATGCCGTCAACAGTTCGGCCGCCTTTTCACCGACCTTGTTGCCCATCGCCACACCGTCAAAGCCGGCAAAGGGCACCGGCTTGCCCGCCTCGTCCATCAGGGGGTCATCGGTGGCGATCAGCGGAATGCCGGCATCTGCGGCAGCCTTGGCCAATGCCGGCCCCAATGCCTGATCGGGGGCGGTGATGCCAATCCCCTTGGCCCCGGACGCGATGGCGTCCGACATCGCGCTGATCGCGAGGTTCGAATCCAGTTCGACGTTGATGATGCGGGCTTCATAGCCCAGCTCTTTCGCCGCCGCCGTGAAACCTGCCGCCTGGTCGATGAAATACTGCTGCGTACCACTTTTGTAGATCGCGACGATCAGCTTGTCTTGCGCCTGCGCCATACCTGCCGCCAAGATGGTGATGAGCGTACCGGTCGTCAGAAGTAACTTCCGCATTGTCATTGCCTCCTCACAGATGAATCTTGATCATGGAACGATAAGACGGTTTATCAGACAAACGCAAGCGACATGAAACGAGGCGGAAATGGCCAGACTTTCGGGCAAGACGGCAATCGTCACCGGGGCTGCACGCGGCATCGGGGCCGCGATTGCAGCGCGGTTTGCAGCCGAAGGGGCATCGGTGGCGGTGGCCGATATCCTGGCTGATCTTGCCCGTGAAACCGCAGCAGGAATTGCGCATGAAACCGGGCAAAAGGTCATCGCGCTGGCTTGCGACATCGCGGATGCCGGATCAGTCACCACGATGCACCAGGCCGCACGGGATGCGCTCGGGCCGATCGACATTCTGGTCAACAATGCAGGCGTGAACGTCTTTCGCGAACCGCTGCAATCGACCCGCGAAGACTGGGCGCGCTGCATGACCGTCGATCTGGAAGGGGCGTGGACCTGCACCCGCACCGTCCTGCCCGACATGATCGCGCGCCGCGATGGGGCGGTGATCAACATCATCTCGAACCACGCGATGGTGGTGATGCGTGGCACGTTTCCCTATCCGGTTGCCAAACATGCTCTGCTGGGGCTGACCCGGGCCTTGGCGCTGGAGTATGCGGGGCAGGGCATCTCGATCAACGCGATTTCGCCCGGCTATACTGACACGGCTTTGGCGCAGGAGGTGTTCGACAAATCCCCCGATCCCGCCGCCGCCCGCCGCAGCGTGGAGGCCCGCCAGCCGCCGGGCCGGTTATGCCGGCCGGACGAGGTGGCGTCAGTTGCGGTCCTGCTGGCCTCGGACGAGGCGCGGTTCATGATCGGGGAAAACGTCGTGATCGACGGCGGCATCAGCATCCGCATGTATGAGGACAGCGACTAACGGTCGAGGATCGCGAACCCTTCATTCGCATCCTTGATCGCGCGGGCGATCAGGTCGTGCATCGCGGCCTGCGCAGCCTCGGGGTCGCGGCGTTCAAAGGCGTCAAAGACGGCGGCGTGCAGTTCCTGGCTTTCCTCCATGCCGATCATCTCGGTCGTGTAGCCGCGTGCGCGCATCTGCAGGTCCAAAAGCAGGCCAAGCGCTGCCTCGATCACTGCGAAGAGCTGTGACAGCAGGTCGGAATCCACTGCCGCCAGAAAGGCCCGATGAAACTCCAGATCGGCGTCGATGAACCGCTGTCGGCGGTCGGCATAATTCGGGTCCGGGGTGCGGAACTCCTGTTCCTTCCAGGCCCAAGCTGCACGGATGCGGTTGCGCGCTGATTCAGACGCCGTCTGTGTCGCGGTGTAGATAACCCCCGGCTCCAGCACCAGCCGTACCTTGAGCAGGTCTTGCAAAAGCGACTTGGTATCACCCGCCTTGATGCGCCAGTTCATCACGTCGGGGTCCAAAAGTCGCCATTCGCTGCGCGCCTGCACACGCGTACCGTCCGAGGTGCGGCTGCGGATCAGGCCCTTGGCCCCCAGAATCCGGAATGCCTCCCGCACGACAGACCGGCTGACACCCATTTCCGTGCAGAGGTCCGCCTCTTTCGGGATTCCCTCACCGGGAAGCCATTCGCCACCCAGAATGCGTGTCCCAAGGTCAGACACCGCTTGCCCCAGGACACCTCTGACAACGATGACGCCGCCCAGTCCTTCTGCGCGGCGTTTGCCATCATCGGGTCCCGGCATTCTTGGCACTCATAACCTCTGTGATCAGTCTCGGCGCATCTTTGCGGATCGGCGATCTTTGGGCAAGCCCACAGCGGTCCGTCAACGTGCTCTTTGGACTTGTCCGAGTTTTGTGGAGAGGGCCTGATCGGAGTTCCTGCGGCCGCTTGTCGAGATCAGGATGCCGCCCGTGCCGCCCACCAACTGAGTGCCGCCATAACGCCCGCTGTAGCCAAGCACAGGGGCAGACCACCGACCTGATAGCTCGCGCCCGAGAGGAACGTGCCAATCAGCCGCCCGGCGGCATTGGACATGTAATAGAAGCCGACGTCGCGGGTGATCTGCCTCTCATCGCCGAAGGCGAGGATGAGGTAGGAATGCACGGACGAGTTCACCGCGAACACGAAGCCGAACAGTAACAGGCCCGCGATCAGGATGGCCGACAGGACGGGCGAGGGGTCTTCCCAGACCCAAGCGGCGAGTGCCAGCGCGAAGGGGATCGGCACCAGCAGCCCGGCCCAGAGGATGGCGCTGCGGGTGATTGCTTCCAGCGGTTGCGTCGACGCGCCAAGCAGCCGAGGTGCCATGCCCTGGACAAAGCCATAGGCAATTATCCAAAGTGCAAGAAAGCTGCCGATCAGGAAAAAGGCCTCGCGCCTGCCCTCGGCTGTGCCGTCCGACAGGACCGCCTGGAAATAGACGGGGATGCCGACCACGAACCAGACATCGCGCGCCCCGAACAGGAACAATCGGGCCAGCGACAGCCGGTTCACGCGCGGGTCGGGCGACCGCCAGCCGCCCCAGGCCTCGTCCGCCTTCATCCGCCCGGGCAGGCCAGCGGGCAGAAACAGGACGACGGCGATCAGGATGACCGCCAGCACCGCCGCCATGCCCCAGACTGCCACCTGAAACCCGGCCAGCGCCAGCAGGGCCGCGCCGAGGAAGAAGCCCAACCCCTTGACTGCATTCTTCGATCCGGTCAGAGCCGCCACCCAGCGGAACAAGCCGCCGTCCTCTTTCGGGGCCAACAGCTTGACCGCTGATTTCGAGGACATCTTGGCCAGATCCTTGGCCACACCCGACACGCCCTGCACCGCCATGACGAAGGCGACCGAGGCGGGAATGGTCCAGGCCGGATCGAGCTGCGCCAGGGCGACGAGCGCACCGACCTGCAACGCCAGCCCGCCGTACAGCGTGGCCGCCAGCCCGAACCGTGCGGCCAGCCACCCGGCGGCAAGGTTGGTGACGATCCCGGCCACCTCGTACAGCAGGAACAGCCAGGCCAACTGGATCGGCGTGAAGCCGAGGCTGTTGAAATGCAACAGAACCAGCATTCTGAGCGCCCCGTCCGACAGCATGAACGCCCAGTAGGCGGCGGTGACGGCGGCATAGGCGCGCAACGGATTGGGCATCGTCACAGCGAGGCCGCCACCATGCGGGTGATGTCGGCCAGGCGGCAGGCATAGCCCCATTCGTTGTCATACCAGGCGTAGACCTTCACCTGGGTGCCATTGACCACCATCGTCGACTGCGCGTCGATGATCGAGGAGCGGGGGTCGTTCAGGAAATCCGACGACACCAGCGCCCGCGTCTCGTAGCCGAGGATACCCTGCAGAGGACCCTCGGACGCGGCCTTGAACAACGCATTTACCTCATCGACGGTCGTTGCCCGCTCCACCTCGAACACGCAGTCTGTGATCGAGGCGTTCAGAAGGGGCACGCGGATCGCATGGCCGTTCAGGCGGCCTGCCAGCTCCGGGTAGATCAGGGTGATCGCGGTGGCCGAGCCGGTTGTCGTGGGGATCAGGTTCAAGAGCGCCGAGCGTGCGCGGCGCATGTCCTTGGCAGGGCGGTCCACGATGGTCTGGGTGTTCGTCACGTCATGGATCGTGGTGATCGAGCCGTGCCTGATGCCGATGGCCTCGTGGATGACCTTCACCACCGGCGCGAGGCAGTTCGTGGTGCAGGACGCGGCCGTGACGAGGGATTGCGAGCCGTCATAGAGGTGATGGTTCACCCCGTAGACGAGGTTCAGCGCCCCGCCGTCCTTGACTGGGGCCGAGACGATGACCGTCTTTACCCCGGCGGTGTAGTAGGGGGCTACCTTGGCCCCGGTCTTGAAGACGCCGGTGCAGTCGATCACCAGATCCACGCCGAGGTCCGCCAGTGGCAAGGACTCGATGGTCCGCTCGTGCGTCAGCCGGATGCGCTGCCCGCCCAGTATCAGCGCGTCGGCATCGTGGCCGATGGGCGTCCGCCAGCGACCATGAACCGAGTCGAACTCCATCAACAATGCGTGCTGCGCAGCGTCGCCCACCGGGTCGTTCAAGAGGATGATGTCGCCGCCGATTCCGCTGTCGATCAGGTCGCGCAGCACGAGTTTTCCAATGCGGCCAAGGCCGTTCAGGGCGATGCGGGGCATGGGCTCAGACCTTTGCCGCAGGCTCGACATCATGGGCGATCCCGTCCACCTGCGTCTGCAGGGCGATCCGGGTCAGCTGGTCGAACGGCAGTTCGACGAAGGCGGCGATGCGGCGCTTCAGGGCCCCGTAGGTCTGGGCGAAGACAAGCGCCTTTTCGGCATCGGTGCCGACAGCCTTGACCGGGTCGGCAAGGCCCCAGTGGCCCGTGATCGGCTGCCCCGGCCAGGGCGGGCATTCCTCTGCCGCCGCCGTGTCGCAGACGGTGAAGACGAAATCCATCACGATCGAGTCGGGCTGCTGGAACTCCGACAGGTGCTTGGCACGCAGGCCTGTCACGTCGTGCCCGTTGCGCCGGAGGATTTCGAGCGCAAAGGGGTTGAGTTCGCTGCCGGGCCGCGTTCCGGCGGAAAAGGCCTGGAATTTTCCCTTTCCCAGATCGCGCAGCAAAGCCTCGGCAAAGATCGACCGGGCGGAGTTGCCCGAGCAGATGAAGAGAACGTCAAAATCGGTGTCGCGCATGGCGGAGGTGTCCTTTCGGGCAGTGAGGAGGGGGGCGAGCAGGGCGCCAAGCAGGTCCGGGCGGGCGCGGCCGACATCGAGGGCGAGGTAGCCGATCAGGCCTTCGGTGGTGTCGAGGTCGGCCGAGTAGAAGAGGGACCGGCCCCGTCTTTCGACCTGCACGAGACCGGAGCCGGTCAGGTCGGCCAGATGATGCGACAGCGTGTTCTGCTTCAGCGTCAATGCCTCGGCGATTTCGGTCGGTCGGACGCCACGGGGGGCGAACCGCATCAGCAGCCGAAGCACGGCAAGACGGCCGGGATGGCCGAGCGTGGCAAAGGCATGGGCGGCGCAATTATGTTCCATCATTCCCGAATAAAGGAATCGATTGAGGCAGTCCAATGAAGCTTTGATGACAAACGTGACGTGGCCTTGCAGCGCCGCAAAGACACCCTTCCAGACGGATTTCATGAGCTTCGCTTGCAGGCTTGCAGAATCGCACCACCCATTGCTAGTCAATATTTCAATATTAATGGAGATGTTGAGATGATGCAGGAGGATAGGGCCTTGATGGCATTTGCCTCACTGTCGCAGGAGCATCGACTGCGGATCGTGCGTCTGCTGGTCGAGGCGGGACCTGTGGGACTGCCTGCCGGTGTCCTTGGCGACAAGCTCGAGGCGGGATCGTCGAAGATGTCGTTCCACCTGTCGCATCTTGAGCAGGCCGGGTTGGTGCATTCGCGGCGCGACGGCCGGCAGATCATCTATGCGGTTGAGATTGACGCTCTCTCGGGGCTCATCGCCTTTCTGATGCAGGATTGCTGCGGCGGGCGCCCCGAGATCTGCGCGCCTGCATTTGCCGCCGCAAGCTGTGCCCCGAAGGAGAGTGCAGATGTCTGACTTTCCCGTCCGCATCTATCATAACCCCGCTTGCGGCACGTCGCGGGACGTGCTGGGACTGATCCGCAATACCGGGGTTGAGCCGGAGCTCATCGAGTATCTGATCACTCCGCCGAGCCGGGAAAAGGTGCTGTCGCTGGTCGCCCGCATGGGCATATTGGACTTGCCCGGAAAATGTGGAGAGCACCAACTGAGGAACCAGGAGGTGTTCTATGGGAAACGGGAACAGACCGACGCCGGAGTTTCGGCGTGAAGCGGTGCGGCTCGCACTGACCAGTGGCCGGACGCGGCGGGAGAT
>JAJNPS010000018.1 GCA_021155205.1 Rhodobacterales bacterium | reverse complement strand
CGCCAGGTCGCCGAGCTTCAGATCAGGGCCGCGATCCTGAACCGCTTCACCGCCCTCGGAACACCTCTCACGCAGCGCGCAGGATAGGTCCGTCCAGCGTAAGGGAAACTCCGGACTTCAAACGATTTGCGCAACAAAGCCGCACAGGTCGGCAACGGAAACGCCGGTCTCGTGCTCCTTCAGAATGCCGATGATCTGCTCTTCGGTGAATCGGGATTGCTTCATCTCTGGTCCTTTCGGTTGGGCCAGAGCCTATCTCAAACTGGATTAAATCCAGGGGGCAACGTCATCGAATACGTCAAGAAAGCGCAAGCTATCGTTCGGCTTGAAGTATTCCGCCGAGAATTGAATCGACCAAGGCCAGTGTTTCCGAGCGTCGTTCTTTAAACCTATTCCGTCCTTATCCCGCCAACACGATCATCACGACCACCATCAGCACCATCACCTCGCCCATGGGCAGGGGGATGCGCGACAGGGACAGGGCGCGGAAACGGGTGGGCAGGGCGTAAGCAGCATACATCGGCGAACCTTTCGGATGGGGTGCCCTGATCCTCCGCCAACATCGTTAACCACCGCAAAAGGCCCGGGTTTCCCCGGGCCCTTGCGTCAGAAACAATCCGTTCGCGGTTTCGAAACGATCAGGCGCTGGCGAGGTTGCGCAGTACATAGTGCAGCACACCGCCATGCTCGACATATTCGATCTCGATCTCGGTATCGATACGGCACTTGATCTGAATCGTACGCTCCGCCCCATCCGCATAGGCGATGGTGCAGGGCACGAGGCTCAGCGGTTTCAGATCGCCCGACAGGCCGCCAATGCTGATCACCTCATTGCCCTTCAACCCCAGGGACTTGCGGGTCATGCCATCGGTGAACTCAAACGGGATCACCCCCATGCCGACGAGGTTTGACCGGTGAATACGCTCAAACGACTCCGCAATCACTGCCTTGACGCCCAACAGCGCCGTCCCTTTGGCCGCCCAGTCGCGCGATGACCCCGCGCCGTATTCGATGCCGCCAAAGATCACCAGCGGCGTACCCGTAGCCTGATAAGCCATCGAGGCGTCAAAGATGCTGGTCTGCGCGCCGTCCGGGCCAAGGGTGTAGCCGCCCTCCACCCCGTCCAGCATCTCGTTTTTGATGCGGATGTTGGCGAAAGTGCCGCGCATCATCACCTCATGGTTGCCGCGCCGGGCGCCATAGCTGTTGAATTCCGATACCGGAACCTGCCGTTCCGTCAGATACTTGCCGGCCGGAGTTGAAGCCTTGAACGAACCTGCCGGGCTGATGTGATCGGTGGTGATCATGTCGCCAAGGAGCGCCAGCACCCGCGCGCCAGTGATGTTCCGGATCGTGCCGGGCGTCCGGGCCATGCCTTTAAAGTAGGGCGGGTTCTGGATGTAGGTCGAACTTGGCGGCCAGTCGTAGGTCTCGGAATCCGTCACCTCGACCGCCTGCCATTTCGCGTCGCCCTTGAACACGTCGGCGTATTTTTTCTGGAACGCCGCACGGGTGACGGTGGCGTGGACCAGATCGGCGATCTCCTTGTTCGTCGGCCAGATGTCCCGCAGGTAGACCGGGCCGTTGGTCCCTTGGCCCAGCGGTTCCGTCGTGATGTCGATGTTCATGTCACCGGCCAGGGCATAGGCCACGACCAGGGGCGGCGAGGCGAGGTAGTTGGCGCGGACATCGGGGGAAATCCGCCCTTCAAAGTTGCGGTTGCCGGACAGGACGGCGGCGGCAACAAGGTCGCCCTCGGCGATGGCGGCGGAAATCTCGGGCTGCAGCGGCCCCGAATTGCCGATGCAGGTGGTGCAGCCGTAGCCCACAAGGTTGAAGCCGATGGCATCAAGGTCGTCCTGCAATCCGGCGGCGTTCAGGTATTCGCTGACCACCTGCGATCCGGGGGCGAGCGAGGTTTTCACCCAGGGTTTTCGCGTCAGACCCAGCGCGCGCGCCTTGCGTGCCACCAGTCCCGCGCCGATCATCACATAGGGGTTCGAGGTGTTGGTGCAGGACGTGATGGACGCGATCACGACCGACCCGTCGCGCAGGCCATAGGGCTGGCCGGCCACCGCCGCCGTCTTGCGCGCATCCACCGTGGCAGTATGGTTCGGCCCTTCGGAGGCCATGTCCCTGGCCGGGGCGGTCGCATCGACGCCGCGGAAGTCGCAGACGGTCTTGTAGAAATTCGCCGCCGCATCGGTCAGCGGCTGGAAATCCTGCGGGCGTTTCGGGCCAGAGATCGCCGGGACAATCGTTCCCATGTCGAGATGCAGGGTGGAGGTGTAGATCGGGTCATAACTGGCGTCGCGCCACATGCCGTTCGCCTTGGCATAGGCCTCGACCAGCGCGATGCGGCCCTCGTCGCGGCCGGTCATGTGCAGGTAACGGAGGGTTTCGTCGTCGATCGGGAAGAAGCCGCAGGTGGCGCCGTATTCCGGGGCCATGTTGGCGATGGTCGCGCGGTCGGCCAAGGGCAGGCGGTCGAGCCCGTCGCCGTAGAATTCGACGAACTTGTTGACGACGCCGTGCTTGCGCAACATCTGCACGACCTTCAGCACAAGGTCGGTGGCCGTGGTGCCTTCGCGCATGGCCCCCGTCAGCTTGAAGCCCACGACCTCGGGGATCAGCATCGACACCGGCTGTCCCAGCATCGCCGCCTCGGCCTCGATCCCGCCGACGCCCCAGCCAAGGACGGCCAGGCCGTTGACCATGGTGGTGTGGCTGTCGGTGCCCACGAGCGTGTCGGGATAGGCGACCAGGTTGCCATGCTGGTCGGTATCGGTCCAGACCGTCTGCGCCAGGTATTCAAGGTTCACCTGATGGCAGATGCCGGTGCCGGGGGGCACGACGCGGAAATTGTTGAATGCCTTCTGCCCCCATTTCAGAAAGACATAACGCTCCATGTTCCGCTCATACTCGCGGTCGACATTGGCCTGAAAGGCGCGCGGCGTGCCGAATTCGTCGATCATCACCGAATGGTCGATCACAAGGTCAACCGGGGCCAGCGGGTTGATCTGCTGGGCATTGCCGCCAAGCCCCTTGATGCCGTCGCGCATCGCGGCAAGGTCCACAACCGCCGGAACCCCGGTAAAGTCCTGCATCAGCACGCGCGCCGGGCGATAGGCGATCTCGCGCGGGTTCTGGCCGCCCTTCGCGCCCCATTCGGCAAAGGCGCGGATGTCGTCGACCGTGACCGTTTTGCCATCCTCATACCGCAGCATGTTTTCCAGAACGACCTTCAGGCTGGCGGGCAGACTGGCGAACGACCCCAGACCCGAAGCCTCGGCCGCCGGAATGGAATAATAGCTGACGGTCTTGCCCCCGGCGGTCAGGCTGCGTTTGGTTTTCTGGCTGTCATGCCCGACGGTTACGGTCATTTCCTGCTTCCTGGGTTGATGAAGACATGGCGTGGTTGACGATGCTTGCGCGGTGCCCCTGATCGGCGTGCATTTAATGTATGCAGTAGTATGCCAAATCACATGACCCCGTGCCAGACCGATTTGGCAGAGTATCGCACAAAACCGTGCAGGTTTCCTGTCTGTGCCTCGCTAAACATTGATTGGCAACGAAGGTTAGCATTTCGTAAGACGAATGCCAGACTTCGGGGAAGCAAAGCAGATGACAAGACGGATGGTCAGCGCCGCATGCGGGCTCTGGATGGCGATGTTTTTCGCGCTGCCGGTGACGGCGCAGTCCGGCACGCCCATATTGGTGGTGGAACTGTTCACGTCGCAGGGCTGTTCCGCCTGCCCGCCGGCGGATGAATTCTTTGCCAAGCTGGCGCGCGACCCGACGATCATGCCCCTGGCGCTGCATGTTGACTATTGGGACTATATCGGCTGGGCGGACAGCTTTGCCGACCCCGCCTACACTGCCCGCCAAAAGGCCTATGCCCGCGCCGCAGGCAGCCGGATGATCTACACGCCGCAGATGATCGTGGGCGGCCTTGACCGTGTCGAGGGCACCGCGCCGACCGAGATCGCGTCGCTGATAATGAAGCACATGAAGGTGACGCCGCAGGTCACGGTCAGCGTGACGCGACAGGGCGACCGCCTGATGATCCGAGCCGCGCCGGTGCCGTCCCTTGGCAAGGCAATCAAGGTGCAGGTCGTGCGCTATCTGCCTGAAGAGGCTGTCGAAATCACCCGTGGAGAAAATGCCGGCCGCACCGTGACCTATCGCAATATCGTCACCTCATGGAGCGTCGTCGGCGACTGGGACGGGGCCGCCCCCTTGGAACTGGAGGCACCCTATCCCGCAGGCAATCCCGGCGTGGTGATCCTGCAGGCCGACGGACCGGCCGAGATTCTGGCCGCTGCGCGCGTCAACTGACGCGGGCAGGATCGCCCCAGCGCCGGTGAATCCAGAACCACTGGTCCGGATGCGCGCGGGCCAGCACTTCAAGACTGTCGTTCAGCGCCTGGGTCATCGCCTCGGGTGTGCCGTGCGGGATCGGAGCCTCGACCACAATGTCGAAGGTCAGCCCGTCGGCGCGCCGGATCGCATAGGTCGGCACCAGCAGGGCATTGTATTTCAGAGCCAGTTCGGCGGCGGACAGCGCGGTGCGCGCCTCTTTGCCAAAAAACATCAGCGGCTCGCCATGGCGCATGTGCTGGTCGATGACCAGGCCCAGCATGCCGCCCGATTTCAGGAACCGCACCATCCCCGACAGGCCTTGCCGCCCGCGCGGGAACATGGGTGTTCCGATACGCGAGATGGCATCGACATAGTGCGCGTTGAAATAGTCATTGGCCATGGGCCGGTAAAGCGCGCCGACGCGGAACCCCCGCGCGATCAGCGCGGCACGGCTGGCGTCGTAATTGCCGAAATGCCCGGTCACAAGGATCACCGGCCGTCTGGCCGCATGGGCGGCATCGAGGGCCGCCAGCCCGTCGCCCCGGAGCGGCGTGGCGGCGACGCGGGCAATGAATTCCGGTCCGGAGTAAATCTCGATGATGGTGCGCCCGACATTGTCGGGCACCGCGCGGACCAGACGCCGCACCTCGGACACGGGCAGGCCCGGCAGTACCAGCGCAAGGTTTTCGCGGACCCGGCGGCCATACCCGGCAACCGGGGCGACCAGATGGGCCACAGCCCACCCGCACAAGGGCACCCGGACGGCATAGGGCAGGCGCATCAGGACCCAGATCAGGCCGCGCAGCAACCTGTCCTGCAGCCAGTGTCGCCAGGGTCGCATATCATGTTCCGGCATCCTGCCCGCCTTGTCGTCGCGCCGCCAGACATAGAGACCCGCCCACGCCTGCACAAGCGCGGGCGGCAGGCCCGGCAAGGTCATGGGGTGGGGTCCGCCTTGCCGCCATCCGGGGGCGCAGCGCGCGATCAGTCCTCGTCGCGGATCAGGAACACCTCTCCGGCCGCCTCAAGCTGGCGAATGGCGGTGATGACGGCGGCCATCGCCTCTTCGCCGTCCTTGTCCTTGACCTTGCCGCGCGCAGCCACGTCCTCGCGCAGGCCTTGCGACATGCGTTGCGACATGTTCTCCAGCAGGAACTCCGCCGCGACACCCTCGCGATCCTGCGTCGCCGCCGCCGCAAGGGCCGTGACCAGCACCGGCGGATCGACCAGCCGCACGACCTTTGGCACGTCGCGAGGCAGGATGCGCTGCGGAATGTGGACAAAGGTGAAGATCGCCCTGCGCACCCGTTCGGCAAAGACGGCATCCTCGACCTCCAGGCCCCGCAGCACGTCCTCGCGCGTTTGCGAGGGCGACACGTTCAGGATCGCGCCGACCCGGTCCTCCGGCTCGGACTCAAAGGCGCGGACGGGGACGGTTTCCAGTTGTGCCACCAGCGACAGTCCGATGCGGCGCACGGTTTCGGGGTCGACATTGCCGGTCATCGACACCGCATAGGCGACCCGGCGCGCCCGTTCGCCGGGCAGTTTTCCCAAAAGCTCCGCCGCCTTTGGCACCGGCAGCTTGGACAGGGCGACGGCGGCAATCTCAACGCTTTCCTCCTCGATGATGGGCAGCAGGCGGTCGGTGGACAGGGCCGTCAGCCGGTCCCACGGGTCAGCCTTGGCCGACGCGCCCGCAAGCCGCCGCAGCCGGTTGGCCGCCGAGGCCGAGATATGACCGTCCATCATCGTCAGGGCGCCTTCGATGCCGCCTGGAAAGGACAGGCCGACCTGATCCAGCTCGTCCAGAAATTCGCCGACAACCAGCGCCAGCGTGCTTCGGTCGACCAGCCGCATCTGGCCCATCTGTTCGGCCAGCGCCGATTGCATGTGTTCGGGCAGGGAGGCGATCGGCATGGCCCCACCCTCGGCCAGCAGCAGCCGGACGATGATGGCAGCCTTTTCGCGGGGCAGAAGCTGTCGCGCGCGCTGGTCGGGCGCGCGCGCCACGTCCACCAGTTTTTGTACCGGCGTGATCCGTGCCAGTGCCACCTGTTCGCCAGACATCCCGACCTCCACCTCATGACCATGATCGGTCGCAGGATGGACGAGGCCGGGTTAAGGACGGCTGAAGATCAGCTGGTCCCCTGTTCGACGCAGGTGCTGGCGGCGGAATCCCAGACGAACCCTTCGGCGCAGCTGGCGGCGCTGGTGGTGGTGTCCATCCTTTCTGAACAGCCCTGCGCCAAAACCCAAGTAGGGGCCAGTGCCACCGCGCAAGCGGCGAGTATCATCTTGATCTTCATCTGTCGTCCTCCATCAGGGTTCGGGGCCGTATCATCCGGTGGCGTCAGAAACTGTAGGTGACACCCGTGGCAATCGCGCGCTCCAGCGAGGCCTCGGCCCAGGTGCCTTGGCCACCGGCCTTGCGGATCGCCTCAAGATGGCCGCGGGCCAGGGCCAGTTCGTCCAGTTCGACCAGAAGCTGTCCGAAATAGCTGTGGGCCAGGATGTTGTCGGGGTTCTGTGCCAGAGCGGCCTCGTAGGCAGCAATCCCGCCTTCGATGTCGCCCGACTTGCGCAGGGCAAAGCCGCGATAGGTCAGCACGCGGTCGGTGTCGCCTTCAGTCATCGTCGCCAGCACGATCAGCGCGTCGTCGGGACGCCCCGCATAGGCCAGTTCGCGCACGGCCCTGAACCGCTGGTCGTCGTTCAGGCCTTCCCTCACGGGTTCCACGCATTTTTCGGTCCTGTCGTCCCAGATCAGACCTTTCTCGCAGACGGTCGTGGTCTCGGTCGGCTTGGGCGGTTCGGTGTCATCGCTGCCGGCTGCAAGGGCGGCAAAAGGCATCAGGCAAGAAAAAAGCAGCGCAGTATGCAGTCGCATGGGCGTATTCCTTTTCTTGACGGGCAAGCTGGCACGGGAATAACGCCGTCAAGGCACGAAAATTCCGCACCCGCCTGTCGCCGACCTCAGGGTCCTGTGAGTGGCAGGCCCCGCCTAATGTTCGGGCATTGTCCCGAAGACCCGCCGAAAGATCGTGTCGACATGCCGGATATGATAGCCAAGGTCGAAATTTTCGGCAATCTCGGCCGGGGAAAGGGCGGCGGTGACGTCTGGATCGGCCAGGAGTTCGGTCTGGAAATCCGCCCCCTTTTCCCAGACCTTCATCGCGTTGCGCTGCACCAGTCGGTAGGCCTCCTCGCGGCTGACGCCTGCCTGGGTAAGCGCCAGAAGCACGCGCTGGCTCATCACAAGGCCGCGGAACTTGTTCATGTTGGCCAGCATGTTGTCGGGGTAGATCACCAGCTTTTCGACGACGCCTGCCAGCCGGTGCAGCGCAAAATCCAGCGTGATCGTGGTGTCGGGGGCAATCGCGCGTTCCACCGAACTGTGCGAAATGTCGCGTTCGTGCCACAGCGCCACGTTCTCCAGCGCGGGGATCACCGACATCCGCACCAGCCGCGCGAGGCCGGTCAGATTCTCGGTCAGGACCGGGTTGCGCTTGTGCGGCATGGCGCTGGAGCCCTTTTGGCCGGGCGAGAAGAATTCTTCGGCCTCCAGCACCTCGGTGCGCTGCATATGGCGGATTTCGGTGGCGATGTTCTCGATGCCGCTGGCGATTACGCCCAATGTCGCGAAGTACATCGCATGGCGGTCGCGGGGGATGACTTGCGTGCTGATCGGCTCCGGCGTCAGGCCCAGCATCTTGCAGACGTGTTCCTCCACCGCCGGATCGATATTCGCAAACGTCCCGACTGCACCCGAAATGGCCCCCGTCGCCACCTCGGCCCGTGCCGCGACCAGCCGGGCGCGATTTCGCGCCATTTCGGCGTGGAACCGCGCAAAGGTCAGACCCATTGTCGTCGGTTCCGCATGGATGCCATGGCTGCGCCCGATCCGCACCGTGTCCTTGTGTTCCAGCGCGCGCGACTTCAGCGCCGCCAACACCCGGTCAAGGCCAACCAGCAACAGGTCCGTCGCCCGCACCAGCTGGACGTTCAGCGTGGTGTCCAGCACATCGGAACTGGTCATCCCCTGATGCACGAACCGCGCCGCATCCGCGCCGATGATTTCGGCCAGATGGGTCAGGAAGGCGATGACGTCGTGCTTTGTCACAGCCTCGATCGCGTCGATGCGCGCGATGTCGAAAGGCGTGTCCTTGGCGCGCCATACTGCGGCAGCATTTTCCAGCGGGATCACGCCCAGGGCGGCCTGTGCGTCGCAGGCATGTGCCTCGATCTCGAACCAGATGCGGAACTTGGTCTCGGACGACCAGATGGCGACCATCTCGGGGCGGGAATAACGCATCATCATCGGGGACCTCTGGCTGGCGGGACAGGCAGCGTCCGCTTAGACCGCACCACAACCGGGTGCAAGCCTCGGCCGAGGGCCGGATCAGATCGACAGGCGGATCGTGGGCGTCGCCATGCCTTGCGATCCCCGCTCGCGATAGGGGGTCGTGTTGTAATGCGAACGATAACATTTTGAGAAATGCGACGGTGACGCAAACCCGCAGGCCAGTGCCACGTTGATCACGCTCATATCCGTCTGCATCAGCAGATTGCGCGCCTTTTGCAGGCGCAGTTCCATGTAGTACCGCTTGGGGCTGCGGTTGAGATAGCGGCGGAACAGGCGCTCCAGTTGCCGGGTCGACATGCCGACATCCTCGGCCAGGTCGGCGGGCGACATCGGGTCCTCGATGGCCCCCTCCATCATCTGGATGACCTGGGACAGCTTGGGGTGGCGCACGCCGATGCGGGTCGGGATCGACAGCCGCTGTGTGTCCTGGTCGGTGCGGATGGTGGAATAGATCATCAGGTCGGCCACGGTATTGGCGACATCCTCGCCGTTGTCGGCGGCAATGATCTTCAGCATCAGGTCGATGGAGCTGATGCCCCCGGCCGTCGACCAGCGGTTGCCGTCCATCACGAAAACCGACTTCGACAGCTTCACATCCTCGAATTCCTCAAGGAACCCGTCCTGGTTCTCCCAGTGGATGGTCGCCTTTTTCCCGTCCAGAAGCCCGGCCTTGGCCAGGGCATAGGACCCGGTGCAAAGGCCCCCGATATTGACCCCGCGGCGCGCCTCGCGGCGCAGCCAGCCGATCACGCCGCGCGTCGTCGTCTTGTGGATGTCGATACCGCCGCAGACCAGGATCGTGTCGTCCCGCTCCACCTCGTCCAGTCCGATATCCAGCCGGAACGTCGCCCCGTTGGAACAGGTCTTCTCCACCCCACCTTCGCCTGCCAGCAGCCACGAATAGACCTCGTGGCCCAGGGCGTGGTTGGTCAGCCGCAGCGGTTCGATCGCGCCTGCAAAGTTGATCATCGTGAACTTGTCGAGCAACAGGAACACGAAACGCCGTGGCGTGGCCGCGCGGGGCGACTGGGCTGCTCGGGTGGCGGGAATGGACATCTAGCGACCTGATCGTGTCGGTTACGGGCGACGGAACCAGTTTTTTCGTGCCTCTGCAAGCCATATTCGGCGTCTGCGCGCTGCCTTTCGGCCTTTGCATTGGCGAAGGTCGCGCGTATATCGAGGCCCGATATCGCGGTGACTTCGGAGAAACGCCATGACCAAGGGCTGGATGAAATCTGACTGGCGCGCAAAGCCGCGCGTGCAGATGCCGGACTATCCCGATCAGGCAGCCTTGGGGGCGGTCGAGGCGCAACTGGCAAAGTATCCCCCGCTGGTCTTTGCGGGCGAGGCGCGGCGGCTGAAAAAGCAGCTGGCGCTGGCGGCCGAGGGCCGCGCGTTCCTGTTGCAGGGTGGCGATTGCGCCGAAAGCTTTGCCGAATTCAGCGCCGACAACATCCGCGACACGTTCCGGGTGATGCTGCAAATGGCGGTCGTGCTGACCTATGGCGCCAAGGTTCCGGTGATCAAGGTCGGCCGCATGGCAGGCCAGTTCGCCAAGCCGCGTTCCGCCCCGACCGAGGTGATCGGCGGCGTGGAATATGCCAGCTACCGCGGCGACATCATCAACGGCTTTGACGCCACGCCGGAATCCCGCACGCCCGACCCCGCGCGGATGCTGCAGGCCTATACCCAGGCCGCCGCAAGCCTGAACCTTTTGCGTGCATTTTCAACGGGCGGTTTCGCCGACATTCACCGCGTGCACAGCTGGACGCTTGGATTCGCCGAACACGACAAGGCCGAACGCTACCGCGAGCTGTCGAACCGCATTTCGGATGCGCTCGACTTCATGAATGCGGCCGGGATCAATTCCGACACCGCGCATTCGCTGTCGACGGTCGAATTCTATACCAGCCACGAGGCGCTGCTGCTGGAGTATGAAGAGGCCTTGTGCCGTGTGGACAGCATCACCGGCCAGAACGTCGCAGGGTCCGGGCACATGATCTGGATCGGCGACCGCACCCGTCAGCCCGACGGCGCGCATGTCGAATTTGCGCGTGGTGTGCTGAACCCGATCGGCCTGAAATGCGGACCTTCGACGACGGTGGATGACCTCAAGGCGCTGATGGCCAGGCTGAACCCGGAAAACGAACCGGGTCGTCTGACCCTGATCGCACGGTTCGGAGCAGGCAAGGTCGCCGAAAACCTGCCGCGCCTGATCAAGGCGGTGCAGGCCGAAGGCGCCAGTGTCGTCTGGTCCTGCGATCCCATGCACGGCAACACGATCAAATCCTCGACCGGCTACAAGACGCGCGCCTTCGACAGCGTCCTGCGCGAGGTGCGTGAGTTCTTTGCCATCCACAAGGCCGAGGGCACCGTTCCGGGCGGCGTGCATTTCGAGATGACGGGCAAGGACGTGACCGAATGCACCGGTGGCCTGCGTGCGGTGACGGACGAGGATTTGTCGGACCGCTACCACACCGCCTGCGACCCGCGCCTGAATGCCAGCCAGGCGCTGGAACTGGCCTTTCTCGTGGCCGAAGAGCTGTCGTCGCAGCGCGAGGCTGCGCGGCGCGTCGCGTTCTGAAATCGGCCTGCGCGGCTTGCAGCTTGGGGCGCGGCATTGCCGCGCCCCATGCCGTTCCAGCCTGCCACCGTTCAGTCGGACGACTGGACCAGTCGAAGGTGCCGACCTTCTGACCGCGGCGGGCGCGGCACGACGAATGCGGGTGCGGGTTCCGCGAAAGCCGTTTCAGCAGACCTTGTGCCGGCGCTGACCGCCGACAGGCTTTCAAGCTGCGATCGGGCGACAGCAAACCGCCGGGGCGCCCGACCGATCGGGCCGTCAAGGGCAAGGCAGCCAAGGGCAAGGTCCGTCTTGTCCCCGTGCGACAAAAGCGGCAGCAGCATCAGATGTGCCCGCAAGGCCGGCTTGCCGATGCCGCGCTCAGCCTCAAGATCGACATGCAGGATTGCCGGTCCGGCAAAGACGCCTTCCAGCAAAGGCCCGGACTTGCGACGGCCATCCGGGTCAAAAAGGGCAGTAAACGGCATGCCGCGCATGTCGCAGCCGACAAGTTCGGTGATCTTCGACCCGACCAGCCGGAACCTGGCAAGGCCGGGCGCGATCCGCTCGATCATGAAGACCTGTTCCAGCGCACCCGCGATTCCGCGCGGATCAATCGCGTCGCGTGCAGGGATCCCGCCGTCCTTGCGCAGGCCCTCCCAATAGGCGCGCACTTCGCGCCATGGTTGCGCGCCTGCGTCCGCCACCGCGCTGTCTGTGGTCATCCACCGCCCAAAGTCCTTGCCGATCATCACGATCTTTTCGTCCATCACACAACCCCATGATCCGCGCTGCCTTGCGCCGATTGTCGCGTTGGGCGGGCTCTGCTATGCCGGGATCCGGATCGTGCCAGCGGCCGCCGTCCGGGGGGCAGGGCAGGGCGCGTTGACCTTGCGACGACACCTGTTACCAGGACCTCAAATTACACGGGATCACCGGCATTTGGCCCGAAATCTCGACAAATGGTAAATACTCGCCCTTAGCGCGAGAGGAAGAGCAGGCACATATGGTGGTCTCGATGACGGGGTTCGCGGCGCGCAAGGGGGTCGGGGCGGGCTATGCCTGGGCTTGGGATCTGCGGTCGGTCAACGGCAAGGGACTGGACCTGCGCCTGAGGTTGCCGGACTGGATCGACGGGCTGGAACCTGCCGTGCGTGCGGCCCTTGCGGCAACCGTCATGCGCGGCAATGTCAGCCTGACGCTCAAGGTGGCCCGCGACGTCGCGGCCGGCGACACCGCAGGGTTGCGGCTGAACCGCCCCGCCCTGACGGCGGCCCTGCAGGCGCTGGCCGAGGTCGAGGCCTGCGCCATGGCATCGGGATTGACGCTGGCGCAACCGACTGCGGCGGACGTTCTGGCGCTGCGGGGCATTCTTGATCCCGGCACTGGTGACGACGATACCGGCCCCTTGCGCGCGGCTTTGGTGGCCGACCTTGCCCCGCTTCTGACCGATTTCGCCGCCGCGCGGCAGGCTGAAGGCGCCGCCCTGAACGCCGTGATCGCGGGCCAGATCGACCGCATCCTGGCCCTGACGACAGCGGCGGCAGACGAGATCGCGCTGCACCCCGACCGCGCGGCGGCGGCCGTGCGGGACGCCCTCGCGCGCCTGCGGGGTGCGGTCGAGGGTCTGGACGAGACCCGCCTTGCGCAGGAACTGGCGCTGCTGGCGGTCAAGGCAGATGTGACCGAGGAACTGGACCGTCTGGCCGCCCATGCCGAGGCTGCGCGCGCCTTGCTGACGGGGGGCGGCGCGGTCGGGCGCAAGTTCGACTTTCTGAGCCAGGAGTTCATGCGCGAGGCCAACACCTTGTGTTCCAAGTCGCCGTCCCTGGCGATGACGCGCATCGGGCTTGACCTGAAAACCGTGATAGATCAGATGCGCGAACAGGTTCAGAACGTGGAATAGCCATGGCGCGGCGCGGACTTCTCATCATCCTTTCCTCGCCGTCGGGGGCCGGCAAGTCGACGCTGGCGCGCAAGCTGGTCGACTGGGATCCCGACATCCGGTTTTCGGTGTCCGCGACGACCCGTCCCCCGCGCCCCGGCGAAGCGGACGGGCGCGAATACCATTTCCGCAGCCATGCCGCGTTTGCCGACCTGGTGGCGACGGGGCAGATGCTGGAACATGCCGAGGTGTTTGGCAACTTGTATGGCAGCCCCCGCGCCCCGGTCGAGGCCGCGATGCTTGACGGGCGTGATACGCTTTTTGACATCGACTGGCAGGGCGGCCAGCAGATCAAGCTAGCCATGCGCGAGGATGTCGTGTCGGTCTTCATCCTGCCGCCGTCGATTGCCGAACTGGACCGGCGGCTGCGCCAGCGCGGCCAGGACAGTGATACGGTGATCGCGGGCCGCATGGCCAGAAGCCAGTCCGAAATCAGCCACTGGGCCGAATATGACTATGTGCTGGTGAACCGGGATCTTGAGACGACGTTTGCGGACCTTTTGACCATCGTGCAGGCCGAACGGATGCGCCGCGCCCGCCAGCCGCAGCTTGCCGACTTCGTGCGTGGCCTGAATGCGGAGTTTTCGTCCCGATGATCTATGCGCTTGACGGGGTCATGCCCGACATCCACCCCGATGCCTGGATCGCGCCGACCGCCGTGCTGATCGGCCGGGTGGTGGTCGGGGCGGGCGCCTCGGTATGGTTCGGTGCAAGCTTGCGTGGCGACAACGAGGAAATCCGGGTCGGGCCAGGCTCGAACGTTCAGGAAAACGCAGTCCTGCACACCGACATGGGCTATCCGCTGACCATCGGGACCAATTGCACCATCGGCCACAAGGCGATGCTGCATGGCTGCACGATCGGCGACCAGACCCTGATCGGCATGTCCGCAACCATCCTGAACGGCGCGCGGATCGGCGGCCAATGCCTGATCGGGGCGGCATCGCTTGTGACCGAGGGCAAGGACATCCCCGAGGGCAGCCTGGTCATGGGCAGCCCCGGCAAGGTGATCCGCATGCTGGATGACGCGGCGCGCGCGCGGCTTCTGGCCTCGGCCGAAAGCTATCAGCGCAATGCCCGGCGGTTTGCGACCGGGCTGGTACCGCGGCGGGCCTGACGGTTGCGCAAGGGCGGCGTCAGGGGGCTGCCACCACCTCGACCGTGATCTCTTTTGATCCCGACGCGGTGCGGATTTCGCGCGACACCAGCGCCGGGTTGGGTAGCGCCGGCCCCAGGACGCGCAAGCTGCCGCAAAAGCCCAGTTCGCCCAGCCGTTCGGCGATCTGCATCGCATCAAGGTGCGGCGAGACCAGCGGACCCACGACCAGCACGGCCCCGGTTTCGGCCAGCAGCGGTTTCGTCAGCGCGCGAAAGGGAATCATGACGATCCGCGAGCCTGCGGGAAACGTCGCGACATCGCATGCGACAGGCTCGATCGCGATGATGACCTGACTGTCCGCTGGCGCTGCGTCCAAGGCATCGATGCCGTCTGAGGGCGGTGTTCCCTTGCGGGCCAAATTCCTGGTCCTCTTGCGAAGCATTCCGGTTGCGGCATAGTCTGGCATGCCGGATCCGGTTACGTAAACATCAGATGCGCGCAAGTCGGGAAAATCTGTTCCAGAATACACGCATAGATTATTGATCTGGGTCCGTATCCCGATATCGCCCGCACGTCCTTGCCCAAAGGCGGACCGTCAAGGAGCCTTTTTGCCGTGCCGCAGCGTTTCGTCACCTCGATCCTGGAAGCCCTGGGCCATCCCGCCGTGATTGTCGGGCGCGACGAGCGCATCCTTTTGGCCAACCAGGCGGCGCGGGACGTTCTGGGCGTCGGCATCGAGGGTCGGCATCATGCCATGGCGCTGCGCACCCCGGCGGTGCTGACGGCCATTGCGCGCTGTCTGGCCACGCGCGAACGCGCCGAAGCCCGCCATTCCGTTCCCCTGGGGACCCGTGACCAGGTGTTTCGCGTCAGCGTGTCGTCGGTCGAAGGCGCGGATGTGGACGGGGCGCTGTGCATCCTGCAGGACATCACCGCGACCGAAGAGGCCAGCCAGATGCGGCGCGATTTCGTGGCCAATGTCAGCCACGAGCTGAAAACGCCCCTGACCGCGCTGATGGGTTTCATCGAGACCCTGCGGGGTCCTGCCCGCAACGACCCCGCGGCACAGGAGCGGTTCCTGGCCATCATGGACCGCGAGGCGGGTCGGATGAATCGTCTGGTGCGCGACCTGCTGCAGCTGAGCCGGGTCGAGGCCGAAGAGCGCATCCGCCCCTCCGATCCGGTCGATCTGGCCGGGCTGATCCAGATGACGCTGGCGACCTTGCGTCCGATGTCGCGCGCCGCCGGGATCGACGTGCGGTTTGATCCGCCTGCCGAACGGCCGGTCATCCAGGGCGACGCCGACCAGTTGACGCAGGTGTTTCACAACCTGATCGAGAACGGCATCAAATACGGCGCCCCGCAAACGGTCGTGCGCGTCGTCATGTTTCCCCTGCAGGCGCCGTCCGGACCGATGGTCCGGGTCGATGTCATCGACCAGGGCGAGGGCATTCCGGCGATTCACCTGCCGCGCCTGACCGAACGGTTCTACCGCGTCGATACCCACCGCTCGCGCGAACGCGGCGGCACCGGCCTTGGCCTGGCCATCGTCAAGCACATCGTCCAGCGCCACCGCGGCCGTCTGTTGGTGGACAGCACCATCGGCGAGGGCAGCACCTTTTCCGTCCTGTTGCCGGTCGGTCAGCCAAACCCCGCGGCGGGCGGCGGGGCGGGCTGATCAGGACAAAGGCTGCGCCCGCTCCACCAGCCGGACGAAATAGCTGGACCCGATGGGTGCGACCTCGTCGTTGAAATCGAAGGTTGCGCTGTGCAGACCTGGACCGGGGCCAGTGCCAAGAAACAGGAACGCGCCGGGCCGCGCCTCCAGCAGATAGCTGAAATCCTCGGACGACATGTCGCGCGGCCAGTTGCCATCGACATTCTCGCCCACCACATCGCGGGCCGCGGTCAGGGCAAAGGCGGTCTCGCGCGGATGGTTGACGGTGGCCGGATAACCCCAGTCGTAATCCACCCGCGCGGTCACGCCATAAGCTTGCGCATGGCCTTCGACGATCTCCAGGACGCGGCGCTTCAGCGTCTGTCGCACGTCGGGGCTGAAACTGCGGAGGGTGGCGCAGAAGGTCGCGGTGTCGGGCACGATGTTGGTGGCGGTGCCGGCATGGATCATCGTCACCGCCACCACCGCCTCGTCCAGCGGGTTCAGGTTCTTGGGGATGATGGTCTGCAATGCCGCCACCATGCCGACCATCGGCACGATCGGGTCGGTGCAGATATCGGGATAGGCGGCATGCCCGCCCTTGCCGGTCAGGGTGACGGTCGCCGTGTCAACCGCCGCCATGAAGGGGCCGGGCGTCGTCAAGAACCACCCCAGCGGCATGTTCGGCTCCTGATGAAGGCCGTAGACCTCGGTGATGGCGAAACGGTCCATGATGCCTTCCCTGACCATCACCTGACCGCCCCCTGCGTCCTCTTCGGCCGGTTGAAAGATCAAAGCCACGCGGCCTGCGAAATTGCGCGTCTCGGCCAGGTATTTTGCGGCGCCCAGCAGCATCGTCACATGGCCGTCATGGCCGCAGGCGTGCATCCTGCCGGAGATGGTCGAGGCATGCGGCATCCCCGTCGCCTCAAGGATCGGCAGCGCGTCCATGTCGGCGCGCAGGCCGATGGTCGGGCCGGGGCGCTGGCCGTTGATGATCGCGACGAGGCCGGTCTTTGCGATGCCGCCGTGAATCTCGTCCACGCCGAACTCGGTCAGTCGCGCGGTGACAAAGGCCGCCGTCTCATGGCAGTCGAACGACAGTTCCGGATGCGCATGCAGATGCCGCCGCCAGGTCTTCATTTCCTCGGCGTAAGAGGCGATACGGTTCAGGACGGGCATCGGATTCTCCGGGTCGATGCCTTTGATCAAATCGCAAAGCGAGGGTCCCCGCAATGCCGAAGGCCAACCCCGACCGCAGCGTCAGCGACGCGCTTGTACACGATCCTGATGGCGGTCTGCCGCGCCTTGTCGAAATCATGGCCCGCCTGCGCGATCCTGTGTCGGGGTGCCCGTGGGATCTGGACCAGGGCTTTGCCACCATCGCCCCCTACACGATCGAAGAGGCCTATGAGGTCGCCGATGCTGTTCAGCGCGGCGACATGGGCGACCTGAAGGGCGAGTTGGGGGATTTGCTGTTCCAGGCCGTCTATCACGCGCAGATGGCGGACGAGGCGGGGCATTTCGACCTGGATGGGGTCATCAATGGCATTTCCGACAAGATGGTCGCGCGGCATCCGCATGTCTTTGGCGACCAGTCGCGCGACAAGTCGGCCGATCAGCAGACCCGCGACTGGGAGGCGCTGAAAGCTGCCGAACGCGGTCGGGCGAGGGTGCTGGACGGGGTGGCCCTCGGCCTGCCCGCCCTGACCCGCGCGGTAAAGCTGCAGAACCGCGCCGCCCGTGTCGGTTTCGACTGGCCGCATGTGGACGACGTCACGGCCAAGATCGCCGAAGAGGCCGCCGAACTGGCAGAGGCGCGCGCCACCCTGACCGCAGCCGAGATGGCCGAGGAACTGGGCGATCTTCTGTTCGTCATGGCCAATCTTGCCCGCCACCTGAAGATCGACCCCGAGGCCGCCCTGCGCGCCGCCAATGCGAAGTTCGCCCGCCGGTTTGCCCGGATCGAAGACTGGCTGGCCGAAGCGGGCAAGACCCCCGCCGACAGCGATCTGGCCGAAATGGATGCACTCTGGAACCGCGCCAAGGACGAAGAGAAGTCCGCCACCCGTTGACCCTGCGGTCGGAAAAATAATTCTGACGAATTCGCTCGGGATATTGACGACGCATGTGCGCGCCGCGATAAGGGAATTGGAATACCTGACAAAAGGACTAAGGTTATGATGAAGAGACTTTCCCCCTTCGCACTTGTGCTGGCCATGCTGGCATCCCCTGCCATCGCGCAGGAAATCAACGTCTATTCCCACCGCCAGCCCGAACTGATCCAGCCGCTGGTTGATGCCTTTACCGCCGAAACCGGGATCAAGGTCAACGTGGCCTTTGTCGACAAGGGCATGGCCGAACGACTGGTCGCCGAAGGTGCGCGCTCGCCCGCCGATCTGGTGCTGACGGTCGACATCGCGCGCCTGATGCAGATCGTCGATGCCGGTGTCACGCAACCCGTGCAGTCCGATGTGCTGAAGGCGAACATCCCGGCGATCTTTCGTGACGCGGGCGACCGGTGGTTTGGCCTGACCACCCGCGCCCGCGTCGTCTTTGCCTCCACGGATCGCGTGGCACCTGGCGAAGTGACGACCTACGAAGACCTCGCCGATCCGAAATGGAAGGGGCGCATCTGCATCCGGTCGGGCACGAATGACTACAACGTCGCCCTGACCGCCGCCATGATCGCCCATGCGGGCGAGGCGGGGGCGAAGACCTGGCTCGAAGGACTGAAAGCCAACCTCGCACGCAAACCCGCAGGCGGCGACCGCGATCAGGTCCTGGCCATCGCGGCCGGCGAATGCGATATCGCCATCGGCAATACCTATTACCTTGGCCAGATGCTTGCCGATCCCGAACAGGCGCCGGCCGCCAAGGCCGTGACCGTGGTTTTCCCCACCTTCAAAGGCGACGGCACGCATCTGAACATCAGCGGTATCGCGATGACGAAATATGCGCCGAACAGGGAGAACGCGCTGAAATTCATGGAATGGCTGTCGGGAGATACGGCGCAGAAAATCTATGCCGAGACCAATTATGAATACCCCGTCAAGCCCGGCGTCGCGCGGTCGGAACTGGTCGCGTCTTGGGGGGAATTCACGCCTGACAGCAAACCCTTGGGCGAAATCGCCGCCCTGCGTGCTGCCGCGCTGAAACTGGTCGAGACAGTGGACTTTGACGGCTGAAACCGCGTCATGACGGGAAAAGGGGGCCTTAGCGGTCCTCTTTTTCATGCACGTGAAACGCCTTGGCCATGATCTGCCAGCGCCCCATTTCGCGCACCAGCATCAGGCAATCGGTGAAATCGTCGCCAAAGCAGGTATCCGTCAGCTTGACCGTGGCGATGTCACCGATGATGTCGGTCGAGATCACCTCTGCCGCGTAGGGCGTCCCACGCGGCAGCGGGCCCATGCCGGGCCATGACCGCAGGAACTGGTCGCGCGTTTCGTATTCCAGTTGCCCATGATAGCGGCCAAAGGCGACGGCGCGGGGATGAAACGCCCGCGCAAGCTGATCGGCATCGCCGTAGATCATGCCTTCCAGATAGGCGGTGACGACGGCGCGAATCTCGTCGGCATCTTGCGACATGCGGCAGCTCCGGGCGCAATCCGGCCACAATAAGGGCAGACCCCTGGGATTCGGGCAAGTGCTGCCTGCCGGGACCATCTGGACAATCCGCCCCGGCTGCCGTTTCTTGGCCGCGCGACCGACAGGAGTTGCCCGATGCCGCGCAAGATCATCATCGACACCGATCCGGGACAGGACGATGCAGTGGCGATCCTCTTGGCACTGGCCAGCCCCGAGGATGTGACGGTCCTGGGCATCACCGCCGTCGCAGGCAATGTGCCGCTGCACCTGACCGAAAAGAACGCCCGCATCATCTGCGAACTGGCGGGGCGGCCCGATGTCAGGGTCTTTGCCGGGTGCGACCGACCCTTGGTGAACCCTCTGGTGACGGCCGAACATGTCCACGGCAAGACCGGCCTTGACGGCCCGCAGATGGCCGACCCGGTGATGCCGCTGCAACCGCAGCACGCCGTCGATTTCATCATCGACACGCTGCGATCCGAACCGCCGCAGACCGTGACGCTGTGCCCCCTCGGACCCCTGACCAACATTGCGACCGCGTTTCGGCGCGCCCCCGACATCGTGTCCCGGGTGCAGGAAATCGTCCTGATGGGGGGTGCCTATTTCGAGGTCGGCAACATCACCCCGGCGGCTGAATTCAACATCTATGTCGACCCGCATGCCGCCGATATCGTGTTCAAATCCGGCGTCCCGCTGGTGGTCATGCCGCTGGATGTCACGCATCAGGCACTGACCACGCATGAGCGTATCGCGGCGTTTCGTGCGCTTGGCACCGAACCGGCCCGCATGGTCGCCGAATGGACCGACTTTTTCGAACGGTTCGACATGGAGAAATACGGCTCCGAAGGCGCCCCCCTGCACGATCCTTGCGTCATCGCCTATCTGATCCGGCCCGAATTGTTCACCGGACGGCACATCAACGTCGAGATCGAGACCCGGTCCGACCTGACGCTGGGCATGACCGTCGCCGACTGGTGGCGCGTGACCAAACGCCCTGCCAATGCCATGTTCATGCGCAACATTGCGGCGGACGGGTTCTATGCCCTGCTGACCGAACGGCTCGCCCGGTTGTGACCAGACTTGACAAGGCGGGCGAGGGCGGGTCTCCCTGCCACCCACCCGGATCGTGCGACCGTCTCCGGACTGAACGACGTCGCGCCAGAAACCCCCGAGGCTGCGATGGCTCTGGAAGATGCCAAATCCGAAATTGATACCGCCTTCACCCGCAAGGGGCTGCGCGGCTATGCCTTTGAAAATGCGTTCGGGGGGGCCACGTCCTTTCTGCGCCGCACCTATACCAAGGACCTGACCGGCGTTGATCTTGCCGTGACCGGCGTCCCCTTTGACCAGGCGGTGACGCATCGCACTGGTGCGCGGTTCGGCCCCCGCGCGATCCGCGAGGCATCGGCCCTGCAGCCCTATGATCCGCCCTATGGCTGGCCGACCAACCCGCTCGAGGACATGGCCGTCATCGACTACGGCGATCTTGCCTTTGACTATGCCAGGGTCGCCGATTTCCCCGATGCCCTGACCGCCCACATCGCGACGATCCTGGCCGCCGGGGCGGGAACCGTGACGCTTGGCGGCGACCATTTCATCACCTTGCCGATCCTGCGGGCCTATGCGGCCAGGTTCGGCCCCCTTGGCATGATCCATTTCGACGCCCATTCCGACCTCTGGCCCGATGATGACATGACCCGGATCGACCATGGCACATTCCTCTACAAGGCGGTGAAGCTGGGGCTGATCGACCCGAAACGCTCGGTCCAGATCGGCATCCGCACCACGACCGAGGATTACCTCGGGGTTCATGTCATCGACGCCCGCGAAGTCCACGAAAAGGGCGTTGCCGCCACCGTTGCCCGCGCCCGCGACATCGTCAGTGACAAGCCGACCTACGTGACCTTCGACATCGACTGCCTTGACCCCTCGGCCGCGCCCGGCACCGGGACCCCTGTCTGGGGCGGTCTGCACAGCTGGCAAGCCGCCGCATGCCTGCGCGACCTTGCAGGGATTAACATGGTCGGGGGGGATGTTGTCGAGGTGTCGCCCCCCTATGACACCACGGGGGCAACGGCGATCGCGGGCGCCCACGTCGCCTATGAACTGGTCTGCCTTTATCACTGGACACGTCAACGGACGTGAAGAAAGCCCGTCGCAACATGTTGTTGATCTTCGCTTTTGCCGTCGTCGCTGCGGTTGGCCTGTTGGCCTACATCCGGCTTGCCCCTTCGGACCCTGCGGTCTGGCATGTGTCGCCTGTGGCGGCGACAGAGGCGAGGCAGGGGGATTGCCCTGCCGCCATCAAGACGGTCAGTGGCGGCGCGCGCGCGTCCTGCCAGTTGTCCGGTACTCCGGCAGAGGTTCTGTCACGGCTCGACACCATCGCCCTGTCGGGTCCGCGCACCATCCGCCTGGCAGGTTCGCCGCAATCGGGCCGCATCACCTGGATTACCCGCAGCGCCATGCTGGGATTTCCCGACTACACGACCGCCGAAGCCAGCCCGGTTTTGGGTGGCACAAGGCTGGACATCTTTGCCCGGCAACGATTTGGATCGCAAGACTGGGGCGTGAACGCCGCACGGGTGCGAAAGTGGCTTGATGGACTTTGATCTTGGCGCCCTGCGGGGTATTCTTGGCCCATCGCCGCCTGCCACGGCGATGCCGTGCCGTTGCGCGTCATGAACGGAGCCGCCCGCGTGAACTGCGAAAAGCCCGACAGGACATCGTGGCAATGCGTGTTGATCGCCTGGGGTGATCGCTATCCGGTCGCAGAAATCAATCTGTTGGTTGCGACGATCATGCGCCATTCGCCAAGCTTGGCGCGCGTCGTCTTGATCACCGACCGGGCGCGTCCCGGACTGAACGACCGTGTCGATTGCCGTCGCTTTCCCGAGTTTTTCCTGGCGGATGAGTTCAAGATCGGCGGCTGTCAGGCAAAACTTGCGATGTTTGAAAGCGGCGTTGTGCCCGATGACATGCCCGCAATCTACTGTGACCTGGACACTGTGGTTCTGGGTGACTTGTCGCGTCTTCTCAGCTTGCTGAAGACTCCCGACACGATTGCCATTTTACAAAGCGCGATCCTGCCGTTTGGCGCCGTGGCGCGTCTTGCCTACCGGCTGACAAACAAGCGGCGCTATGCACGTGGCAATTCATCGCTTGTTGTCTTCAATCCGGCACGCTGCGGCTATGTCGCAGTCCAGTTCCGCATGCTGCATGCCCGATACCGGGGCAAAGGGTTTCGGCCGCTCATGGCGGACGAACGGTTCCTGTCGTGGGTCGCGCAGCCGCACATGCGCGCGATCCCCATCTCCATGGCCGTCAAGTTCCCCACGGAATACATGCAGCCGTGGCCGTGGCTTGTCCATCTGCGGGCGTCGCTTTTCTGGATCCGCCGGCGCCGGGCGGGTCTGATCGCCGTGACGCTGCCGGGGGTCGACGTCAAGGGGGCGGCCCTTCTGGCGCTGAAGGATGGTGATCGTGTGACGGATGGCAAGGGCCGCATCCTGATCTGGTCCGACCGAGCGCTGGGCGGACTTCGCGCCAAACTGATCGCCTACTACCGTCAGCTTGGCTAGGCCTCGCGACGTCCAATCTTCTTGACCGCTGCCTTGCAAGTCGCCAAACCCGCCGCCATGGTTCCCTTGGACAAACTCGCCCAGATCACCCAGCGCTTCGAGTTTCTCGAGGCGAAACTGAACGCGGGCGCCTCTGCGGCCGACATCGCGGCGCTGGCCCGCGAATATTCCGACCTGAAGCCCGTGGCTGACGAAATCGCGGCCTACCGCCATGCGCTCGACGATCTGGCCGAGGCCGAGGCGATGCTGGACGACCCCGAGATGAAGGCCCTGGCCGAGGATGAAATTCCCGCGCTCAAGGCCCGCATCCCGCAGATGGAAACCCGCCTGCAACTTGCGCTGTTGCCGAAAGACGCCGCCGACGCCCGGCCCGCGATCATGGAAATCCGCCCCGGCACAGGCGGGGACGAGGCGGCGCTGTTCGCAGCCGACCTTTTGAACATGTACCGCCGCTTTGCCGAAGGGCAGGGCTGGACGTTCGAGATCCTCGAACAGCAGGACAGCGAACTTGGCGGCATCAAGGATGTCTCGGTCCACATCGCGGGCGAGGGCGTGTTTTCGAAACTGAAGTTCGAATCCGGCGTGCATCGCGTGCAGCGCGTGCCGGAAACCGAGGCGCAGGGGCGCATCCATACCTCGGCCGCGACCGTTGCCGTGCTGCCCGAGGCTGAGGAGGTCGATCTGGTGATCCCCCCATCCGATATCCGCATCGACACGATGCGTGCATCGGGGGCAGGCGGCCAGCATGTCAACACCACGGACTCGGCGGTCAGGATCACCCATCTGCCCACCGGCATCATCGTGACATCAGCCCAGAAATCCCAGCATCGCAACCGCGAGCTGGCGATGCAGGTCCTGCGCGCGCGGCTTTACGACCTTGAACGTGCCCGCGTCGACGACGCCCGCGCCGCCGACCGCAAGGCACAGGTAGGCTCCGGCGATCGCTCCGAACGCATCCGCACCTACAACTTTCCGCAAGGCCGGATGACCGACCACCGCATCAACCTGACGCTCTATTCGCTGAACCAGATCATGGCAGGCGACCTGGGCGAAGTGGTGGAGGCGCTGGTCGCCCATGACCAGGCGGCCAAGCTGGCGGAAATGGAAGGATGACGGACAACCGCATGCGGTCCTGTCTGCAGGACGCCGTGGCGCGGCTGACAGGGGCAGGTGTTCCCGATGCCGCCATCGACGCACGCAGGCTGCTGCGGGCAGCGCGTGGCACGCCGGCGGGCGATCCTGACCGCGATCTGGACCCGGCGGAACGCCTGCGGTTCGATCAGTTCATCCGCCAGCGCGCCGCGCGCAGGCCGGTCAGCCGCATCCTGGGGCAACGCAGTTTCTGGCAACGCGATTTTCACGTCACCGACGCCGTGCTTGATCCCCGACCCGACACCGAAACGCTGGTGGAGGCGGCGCTGAGAGAACCGTTTTCGCGCGTGCTGGACCTGGGCACCGGCAGCGGCTGCATCCTGTTGTCGCTGCTGGACGAACGCCCCGGTACGGTCGGTGTCGGAACCGATCTGTCCGCGGATGCGCTGGGCGTGGCGGGACGCAATGCGCGGCAACTGGGCCTGTCCGACCGCGCTTCCTTTCTGCGCTCAGACTGGTTTGCAGATGTGAACGCCACCTTTGACCTCATTGTCTCGAACCCGCCCTACATCGCCGAGGCGGAACTGGCGGGGCTGGCCCCCGAGGTGCGCGAGCACGACCCCCGCATCGCGCTGACACCTGGCGGCGACGGTCTTGATGCCTACCGTGCCATTGCGGCCGGGGCACTGGCGCATCTTGTTCCCGGCGGCGGCATCTTTCTGGAAATCGGCCCGACCCAAGGCCCGGTGGTTGCAGCACTCCTGACCGCCGCCGGCCTGCAGGACATCCGCGTCCTGCCCGATCTTGACGGGCGCGACCGCGTGGTGGCAGCGCGGGCTCCGCGGCAATAGCGGGTTTCGCGCCACAAATCGGCGTCGTTTTCAGGGTTTCTCCGCCCAAGCCGCCCGGAAAAGGCAGAATCGGCTTGTCACGCGCGGCAGGCCATGATTACTCAAGCCACGCGAAAGGGGCGGCGAAGAGGGTTTCTTCCGAACGCTCCATGACCCGCGCAACTACCGCCTTTGTCTGACGCGCCCGATTTCGGGCATGGCACCAGCCCGGTGCAGATCAGTCGGACCAAGCCGGATCATCTGGATCAAAGGACAAGATGAGATCTTCCAAGTCCCGCTCGCGTTCCAAGGCGAACCGCCCGCGCACCCTCGGCAACATCATCAACCGCGTGTTCGACAGCTCCGGCCCCGAGGGCAAGGTGCGCGGAACGCCGCAGCAGCTGATCGAAAAGTATCAGCAGCTTGGCCGCGACGCGCAATTGTCCAATGACCGGGTTGCCGCAGAGAACTTCATGCAGCATTCCGAACATTACACCCGCCTTCTCAGCGAGGCGATGCGCGAGATGGCCGCCGAGCAAGAGGCTCGGGCTGCCCAGCAGCCGATGCAGCAGGGCCAGCCCTATAACGGCAACAACAATAGCAACAACCCGCGGAACGATCGCCCCGACTATCGCAATGATCGCGGCGAGGGCGGCCAGCAACACCAGCCGCGGTTTGACCAGCCACGCGGCGACGGTGCGCGCAATGACGCGCCGCGCAATGACGCGCCGCGCGATCAGCAGCCGCGCCAGGAAAACCGCCCCGACACCCGAGGCGATAAGCCCCGGCAGGATCGCCGGGATGAGCGCCGCGATGACCGGCGTCCCGTGCCGAACGATGTCGTCAGCTTTGCCGAAGCGGATGAGGAAACCGGCCTCGTCGAGACGCCCGAGGCACGCCGCGCCCCGGTTTTCGAGGCCCCTCCGGGCCCCATGATGATCCCGGCGGACGAGTTGAACCGCCGCGACGAAGGGGCCAAGCGCGCCCGTGCTCCGCGCCGCCCACGGGCAGATGCGGATGCGCCCGAAAGCGCGGAGCCCGCATCCGACAAACCAGCCAAGCCGCGCGGCCCCGCGAAACCCCGCGAAGCCGCCGAATAGCGCCGTCAGTTGCCCGCGATGTTGCGGGCAAGCGCGCAGAACGACTCCAGCCCGATCTCCTCGGCGCGGGCTGTGGGGGCGATGCCGACCGACAAAAGCCGCGCCTCGATGTCCGGCGCCAGCCCCTTCAGGCTTGACCGCAGCATCTTGCGCCGCTGGTTGAACGCCATCGCGGTGATCCGCATCAGGGTGCCCGCATCCGCCGGATAGCGCGGTTCGGCCAGGGCGGTCAGATGCACCACGGCCGAATGCACCTTGGGGGCGGGGGTAAAGGCCTCGGGCGGCAGGGTCAGCACGATCTGCGCGTCGCAGCGCCATTGCGCCAGAAGCGCCAGCCGCCCGTAATGTCCGGTGCGGGGTTTCGCCACGATGCGTTCCGCCACCTCGCGCTGGAACATCAGCGTCAGGCTGGTCCAGAACGGCGGCCAGACATCGGGCGTCAGCCAGCGGATCAGCAACTCGGTGCCGACATTGTAGGGCAGGTTTGCGATGATCCGCACGGGCGCGGTCAGATGCGCCGTCACATCCAGCGCCAGCGCGTCGCCCTGCAGGACGGTCAAGCGGCCAGGACAGGCCGCCGCGATCTCGGCCAGCGCGGGCAGGCAGCGCGGATCCTTTTCCACCGCAACGACATGGCGCGCACCTTCGGCCAGCAGCCCCCGCGTCAGCCCGCCGGGGCCGGGGCCGACCTCCAGCACGTCGCAGGCGGCCAGGTCCCCGGCAGATCGCGCGATCCTGGCAGTCAGGTTCAGGTCCAGAATGAAATTCTGGCCCAACTGCTTTCTGGCCACCAGATCATGCGCCCGGATGACCTCACGCAGGGGCGGCAGTCCGTCAATCGCGGGCATTCCGGACCTCCGCAGAAGAAAATTCTTCGTCCGAAGAATTTTCAGGCTCGATCACGGCCCGGTTCCTTTTCGGACGGTCATGTCCGCAGCCATCCGAAGCGCCGCGATCAGGCTGGTCGGGTCGGCCACGCCGCGCCCGGCAATGTCGAACGCGGTACCATGATCGGGCGAGGTCCGCACAAAGGGCAGACCCAGCGTGACATTGACCCCGCCCGCAAAGTCCACCGTCTTGATCGGGATCAGCGCCTGGTCATGGTACATGCAGACTGCCGCATCATAGCCCGCGCGAGCGATTGGGTGAAACATCGTATCCGCCGAGACCGGCCCCCGGATGTCCATGCCCAAAGCCGCCAGCCGCGCCACCACGGGCGCGATCAGATCGATCTCTTCGCGCCCCATCATGCCGCCTTCGCCCGCATGGGGGTTCAGGCCCGCCACCATCAGGCGCGGGGCCGCAATGCCAAAGTCGCGGATCAGGCCGGCATGGGTGATGCGGATCGCCCGCTCCAGAAGGCCATCGGTCAGCGCGCCCGGCACCTCGGCCAGCGGGATGTGGATCGTCGCTGGAACCACCCGCAGGTCGGGGCAGGCCAGCATCATCACCACGTCGGCACCGCCCGCCAGATGCGCCAGGTATTCGGTATGCCCCGGAAACCCAAAGCCTGCGCCGTCCTTCAGCACCTTCTTGTTGATCGGGCCGGTCGTGACCGCGCTTGCGGCACCCGACCGGATCAGCGCCACCGCCCGCGCGATCACCGCGATCACCGCCGCGGCATTCAGCGGGTCAGGTTGCCCGGGGATGGCGGGTCTGGGAAAATCATGGCGCAGGACCGGCAGGTCGTCCGCAGACACGCAAAGCGCCTCCGCGACCGTCGCGACCTCGCGCCACGGCGTCCGCTCTGGCAGGTGGCGCGGATCGCCGATCCAGCAGAACGGCACTTCGGTCCCAAGCTGCGCCCGGGCGGCGGCGGAAATTTCGGGGCCGACGCCCGCCGGGTCGCCGCAGGTCAGAAGAACTGGCGCGATCAAGGTGTTCCGGCAGCTTTGGCGCGCGTGTCCTTGATGACGGCGGCCGCGCGCAGTTCTTCCAGCAACTGCTCGGACAGACCGTTCAGCTTGGCATTCAAAAGCTGGTTGCGCACCGCCTCGCGCGCGGCGGCGGGGTCGGGCGCGGGGGCAGGGGTGGCCGCACCATCGGCCGTGGCGACGGCCTTGGGCGCGTCGGGAACGGCGGGCAGGGGCGCGCGGCTGCACAGCATCAGGAACATCCGGCTGCCCCCCCGGGTCAGCACGGTCGAACTTTCGCCGGGATCAAGCTTTGCCAGTTCGATCGCGATGTCCTGCGGGATGTCCGCGACAAGCTTTTTCTCGACCGTCAGGACCGCCGCGTCCTTGCCTCTGGCAAAGGCATAAAGATCGGTGCAGCGGTCGGAATTCGCGACGATGTTCGCCACGACACCTGGATCATCGGGGATCAGAAGCTGCGCATATTCCGTCTCGGACGGGGTGGCTGCAACGGTCGGGTCTTCGGCGATGTCGCGCAACTGGAACAGAACCACGGCATTCTGGACCTGCACCGGGTCCGAGACCTGCCCCGGTTCCAGCGCCAGCACGAACTTTGCCAGCGCGGGTGGCAGGTTGGCCAGCGTCAGCCAGTCGAGGCGGCCGCCGCGCCCCGCCGTGGGCGCCGCCGAATAGCGCCCGACGGCGGATGCAAATGCACCCTCGCCGGAAATCTGTGCCCGCAGTTCGTTGGCGCGTGCCGTCACCGCGGCACGGTCCGCCTCGGTGCTGACCGGCAGCACCAGTTCGGACAACAGGACGCGCAGCCCGATGGTCCGGGTCTGCCCTTCGATGGTGCGGTCCACCTCGATGTCCGAGACCGTGACCTTGCCCGCAAAGGTTGCGCGCACCACCTCGCGCCACAGGATGCCGGCGGCCACGAAATCGCGGAAGGTTTCCGGCTCCACCCCGCCCTCGGCCAGGGCCGCAGTGAATTCTTCGGCGGACAGGTTGGCGCGCCCGGCAAATTCCGTCATGCCCGCGGTGATCTGTTCCGGCGTCAGCTTGATCTTCAGCCGGTCGGCCTCGATCAGTTTGAGCTTTTCCTCGACCAGTGCCTTTTCCGCCTCGGCGTCGGGGTCGCCCGATCCGCCCAAAAGCTTGATGAACATCGCGCGCTGCAACACTTCGTATTCGGTGACGACACGTCCGCTGACGGTCACGCGGGGAGCGAAAAGATTGTCCTGCGCCGTCGCAGCGACGCCCCATGTCATCAGGCCGCACAGGCCAAGGATCGTGATCAGTCGGAAAGGTGCCTGCATCATCATTCGAACGTCGCTCTTGCCTTGGAAGTCAGAACCGGTTTGCCCGTTTGCCGCATCATCTGTCCAGATGTCCCGCCTATTGCCTAGCCTCAGCGCCGACAGGTGCGCGCCGGGCCCGCCGCCTCTTTGCCGCCAAAGCCCAAAAGATCGAAGGAAAGGTCGAAACTCGTGGTCGGCTTCACACTAGTCGAGGACGTGAACCGACGCGAGAGGGAAAGATCGACCAGCAGACATTCGCTGCGGAACGCCAGGCCCATGCCTGCAACGGTGCCGCGTTGCGACTGAAAGTCGTAACGGCCCGACAGCTTGCTGGTCCAGGTCGGGGTCAGTTTGTAGGCGGCGTCCAGCACCAGTTCCGATGTCGGCACGGGGCGATCCTCGCTGACATCCGCCACCGCCCAGAGATAGCTGCCCGACACCGCATAGCGATCCCGCGCAAGGTCCAGCCGGACCTCGGACTTTGTCGCCTCGAAACTGTCGTCGAAAAGAACGCGCCCCGTGACCAGAAGACCGTCCGCCGTCGCCAGCTGCATCGCGCCAAGCCAGTCCGAATTCACCCCGCCAAGGCCCGAGGACGGGCCGAACTGCCCGGTATCGGCCTGCCGCCAGACACGCCCGCCGGTGACACCCAGCGACCAGCCGCCGGGACCGAACGTCGTCCAGGTGATGCCGGTGTTCAGGCGCGTCCCGCTTTCGGTCGCATCCGACCCGGGAAACCTGTCCAGCGAGAACAGGTTGCCCTCGTCAAACTCCACAAGCGTCGAATCTTCATTCGGAATGCGCTTGTCATTCCGCGGCGACCACAAAAACTGAACGACGGGTTCCAGCACCTGCGTGCCGCCACGCGCGGTTGTCCTGACCAGCGGCCAGCGCAGTTCGGTGGCGACTGTCCCGCTCAACCGCGTGGACTGGCCCGCAAAAGCGGCGTCCTGATCGACCTGGTAGGCGTCGGCGGTGATCTCGCCCGCAACCGTCCCCTCGATCCCAAGGGGCAGAACCCATGACTTGCGCCAGTCCGCCGCCGCCGAAATCCGCGTCATGTCGCGGCCGTCAGCGATGCTGTCGGGGTCCGGCCCGTCCAGCGGCGACTGCGACGTGCGGGTGTGGGAATGGGTCTGGAACCGGAACCCGCCGGTGCCACCAAAGACGCCCAGGCCGAACCGCCGCTGAAACGTCATGTCGGCGATCAGCGACGGGATCGTTTCGGGGTTCTCGTCATCGCGCAGCGTGTCAAAGCGCGACAGCTTGCCGAGGATATATTCGTTGCGGCGCGTCCGCGTGATCACGAGATTGCTTTCCAGCTTGTCCTTGTCGGAAATCCCGTAGTCGAGCAGATAGGCGTCATCCGTGGTTTCCTCGAACTGGAATCCAAGGGAAAACGCCCCGGGGAGGGTGAAGTCTCCCGTGACCCTGGCATAGCCACGGCCGCCGGCAACGATCTGGTCGTTCGACACGGCGCCCACCGCCTCGATGCTGCCGGTGCGGAAGGCCTGGCGATAGCGCAGTTCCACGGTCTGTGCCTGCTTGGTCGAAACATAGGGCGTCAGCGTCAGGTCGGCGCTGTCGCCGATCTTGATGAAATAGGGCAGTTTCAGCCCGATGCCGAGTTGCGACGTGGTGCGCACCGTCGGGATCAGGAACCCGGTGGCACGGTCCAGCGTGGGGTCGGGCATGCGCAGGCGCGGCAGATAGAAGACCGGCACCCCCGCCAGACGCATCTGCGCGCCGTCGAAATAAATCTGGCGTTCGACCTGGTCATGCACGATCCGCCGGGCGCGGATTTCCCACAGCGGCACCGGGTTGCCGCCGCAGACCCGGCAGGACGAGGCCACGGCGTTGCCAAGATCGGTGTAGCGCCCGTCGATGCGCATCACGCGCGACGCGGCCATC
Source organism: Rhodobacterales bacterium (assembly GCA_021155205.1). GTDB lineage: Bacteria > Pseudomonadota > Alphaproteobacteria > Rhodobacterales > Rhodobacteraceae > JAJNPS01. The sequence goes on along the minus strand of JAJNPS010000018.1, from coordinate 263,877 downwards.
TGCAACTGCTGGTTCAGCACGACACGCGCGCTTTGCAGGATGCCGTCGGACAAATCCGCCGCAAGATCGGCCTGGGAGGCCAGGATCAGCGTGCCCGCGCCATCCGTCAGCACGATCGGCCCCGCGATCATCAGCCGGTCGGCGCGCTGATCATAGGTGACGCGCGACGCCTTGAGGAGGCGGCCCTTGTACAGGATCGTCACCGCGCCTTCGGCGACCAGCACGCTGTCGCTGTCGATGCGCAGGCTGTCGGCGACCAGGCTCGCCTGTTCCTGCGCGCGCGCCGCCAGCGCGGCCACGGCCAGCACAAGCGCGACGCAAACCCAGCGGAGCGGCGACAAGAAGCTGCAGCCCATGTCAGCCATCCTCCAGATGCAAAAGCAGCCCCAGCGCCATCAGGGCCGCCGTGACCGGCGCGATCCAGGCCGCCAACAGGACAGGAATCTGGCCGTTCTCGCCCAGCACTTGTGTAAAGTTGCGCAGGAAAAAGATCGCAAACCCCGCCAGCAGCGCCAAAAGGACCATCATTCCGGTCGACCCGAACCGCACATGCCGCATCGTGAACCCGGCGGCCACAAGAACCATTGCCGCCAGCAAAAGGGGTTGCGCCAGTTCCATCTGCAGCCAGACCCTGTGCGCGCGCGCCGAAAAGCCCGCCGCCTCCAGTCCCGAAATGTAGTTCGGCAATTGCCAGAAAGGAATGGAGGATGGTGCGCCGAAACTGTCGCGGATGTAATCAACCGTCAATTCCGATGCCAGGCGGATGTCGCTCAGCTGCGGGACGACCGTGTTCTCGGGGTTGGTCGCGGTCAGGTCCCAGACCTTGGGATTGCGGATCACCCAGGCGCCCGGCTCCAGCACGGCGTTTTCGGATTCGATGCGGCGGATCGGCTGGCCGTCTGGTGCAAAGATCAGAAAGGTCACGTCCTGCAGTTCCGATCCGCTGGCATTGGATCGCGCCGCGCGCACGACAGTCTGGTCGTCGGCCGAACCCTGCCGCAGCCACAGCCCGCTGTCGGACACCGACAGCACGCTGCCCTGGCCTTCGGTCATGCGCAGCCGCGCATCGGCATAGGCCTTGCTGGTGCCCGCAACCATCGGGTTCACAACCGCCACCATCAGACTGCCGATAAGCAGCGAACAGACGATCGGCGTCACCAGAAAGCGCAGTCCCGACCGCCCGGATGCCCGCACCACCACCAGTTCCGACGACCGCGCCAGGTTCAGGAACAGCACCATGGAGGCGATGATCATGATCAAGGGCAGGATGCGGTAAAGCGATTCCGGCACGTTCAGCAACGACAGGTAAAGGGCATCCAGCAGCCCCAGATCGGCATCGCCGAACCGGCGCAGCTGTTCGATCATGTCGATCAGCAGCAGAACCCCGAAAAAGATCATCAGAACCCGCAGCACCATGCCAAGGAAGCGCCGCGCGATGTAAAGGCTGAGCGTCATGCCGCAGGCCTTGTCGCCAGTCCGGCGGCCGTGTCGTGCGGCCGCCGTCGCGGCATCTGGGCATAAACCATCAGCGCGAATGCGATCAGCAGCCCCAGGACCGGCGTGGCATAGACCAGCGGCCAGGCCTGATCGCTGCGCATCGCGGCCGAGGTGGCGGCGGTGTTGGCCATCTGCGCCAGGATCAGCAACCCCACCGCAACCGCGATCTGCCGCCACAGCCCGAACCGGCTGAACCCGCCCAGCATCAGGCAGGCAAAGGCGAGCGCCGCCCCCATAGGAGCAAGCAGAGGGGTGGCAAACCGTGCGTGTGCCTCTTGCAGAAAGGCGGCGCGGCTTTTGCCGATCTCGGCAAGGACGTCCGGAGTCGGGGTCAGCAAGGTCAGCGTCGGCAATTCTTCGATGGACCGGCCCGTCCGCGAACCGATCTTGATCAGCGCCGCCAGATCATAGGTGAAATCCGCAAAGCGCGTGATCGCAAGGCGGCGGTCCGGGCCGGACACGGTTTGCGAGATGCCGTCGAACATCAGCAGCTTGGGACCTGTCGTTACACCGGAACCGTCACCCTTTTCTCCGCGAACGAGCAGGGCACGCCGCGCGGTATAGACAACGCGGTTTTCCGCATTGCGGTCATCGGACAGGAACAGGTCGCGCAATTCGCCGTTCGGCGCGATGGTCTTGATGTAAATCGTGACCCCGGAGCTGGGGTGCATGAACTGCCCCTCGTTCAAAAAGCGCGCGGTGACGTTTTCGGTGATCTCGGCGGTGCGCAGGGCCAGGGCGGACCGGCTGGCCGGCACCAGGAGATGCGTCAGGACCAGCAGCATCGCGGCCACGATCCCGCCAAAGATCAGGATCGGACGCGCCAGCCGCATGACCGAAAACCCGGTGGCCTGCACCACCACAAGCTCGCTTTCCGCCGCGAGCCGGTTGATCACGTAGACGGTGGCCGCAAAGGCCGAAATCGGCAGCACAAGGCGGATCACGTTGGGCAATGTCAAAAGCGAAAATTCCAGAAAGACCAGCGCAGACTGGCCATCACCGATGAGTTGATCGAACAAGACGACCGCGCGGTTGATCCAGTAGACACCCACAAGCACCAGCGAAAAGAACCCGAACAGGGCCAGAAGCTGCGCCAGTAGATACCTGTCAAATCGCCCCACGCGCCGCCCTGCCCAATCGTCCGGCCCTGTTGCGGACCGCTTTGGCTTACGCTAGCGGATAACGGGACGGCGTAAAACTCCCATCTGGTCAATTCACTGACCAAAGGCTAGGCTTTGCCGACGGCGCTCCTACCTCTGATAGGGCCCCTGTGTCCCCAGAAGGAGAGCGTTGATGTCCCACCCGGTTCCGATCCAGTTCCGCAATGCGGATATGCAGGCGGTCGAGGCGTTTGCCGGTCGCATCGCGGTCTTTGCAGATGCCGGGGCCTCCTTGGGTGTCGCGCTGCGCCGACTGGACCGGCTGTCGCGCGGGGCCATCGCGCGGGCGCTGGCCTCGGATGCGTTCGGCAAGCTGAAACCGGGCGAGGCGATGGACCTTGCCTATCCTGCCGGTCTTGCCGCCGAGGCGCTGGTCATCGTGCGGCTGGCGCGCAGGGTGGATCAGGCGACGGCGCGCAAGGCGGGGGCGACGCTGGCCCGCGCGGTGACGCCAACCGGGCTGATCCTTCTGGCCGACACGCATCCGCGCGCCGCCGACATCGCCTTTGGCCTTGCAGTGCGTGCCTATGACTTTGCCGTCCACAAGACCGCCGAGGCCAAGGTCCCGGGTCCCGTCACGATGATGGTGGCCGACCCCGAGGCGGTGGCAGTACAGGCCGGGCCGATGGCCGCCGTCGCCGAAGGCATCTTTTTCACCCGCGATCTGGTCAACGAGCCTGCCAACGTTCTGACAACGGACGATTTTGCCGCGCGGCTGGCCGCGATGCAGGAACTGGGGCTGGAGGTCGAAATCCTTGAGGAAGACGATCTGCGCAGGCTGGGGATGGGGGCTCTGCTGGGTGTGGGGCAGGGATCTGACTCTCCGTCCAAGGTCGTGGTGATGCAGTGGAACGGCGGCAAAAAGGGGATCGCGCCTCTGGCCCTGATCGGCAAGGGCGTCGTCTTTGACACCGGCGGCATTTCCATCAAGCCCGCCGGCGGGATGGAAGACATGACGATGGACATGGGCGGTGCCGCCGTCGTGGCGGGCGTCATGCGCACGCTGGCGATGCGCAAGGCGCGTGCCAATGTCGTGGGGCTGGTCGGGCTGGTGGAGAACATGCCCGACGGTCGCGCACAGCGTCCCGGCGACGTGGTGAAATCAATGAAGGGCGACACGATCGAAGTGATCAACACCGATGCCGAGGGGCGTTTGGTGCTGGCTGACGTGATGTGGTACGCCCAAGATCGGTTCGCCCCGCAGGCGATGGTCGATCTTGCCACGCTGACGGGTGCCATCATCATCGCCTTGGGCCACGAAAACACAGGTGTTTTCTCCAACAACGACGATTTCTGCAACGCGCTTCTCAAGGCCTGCGAGGCCGAGGGCGAAGGGGCATGGCGGATGCCGATGGGCGAGGCCTATGATGCGAAACTGAAATCGCGCATCGCCGACATGATGAATGTGGGCGGTCGCGATGGCGGGGCGATCACGGCGGCCCAGTTCCTGGCACGCTTTGTCAAGCCGGAGGTGCCGTGGTGCCATCTCGACATCGCGGGGACGGCGCTTTTGAAGACGGACTCGACGCTGGCACCCAAGGGTGCGACCGGCTGGGGGGTCATGGCGCTCGACCGGCTGGTGCGCGACCGCTACGAGATCTGACGCATGGGCGTGGTGATGTTCTATCATCTGACGCGGTCGGGGGCGGACGACACGCTGGCCACGCTCATCGGTCGGGCAAGGGCGCGTGACTGGCGGGTGATGGTGCGGGGCGGGGACGCGGCGCACCTGGCGCGGCTGGATGAGGTGCTGTGGCTGCAACCAGCCGACGGGTTCCTGGCCCACGGGATGTCCGGGGGGCCGATGGATGCCGACCAGCCGGTGCTGCTCGGGTCCGGTCCGGTGACGAACGGAGCAAAGGTGCTGGCGCTGATCGATGGTGCGGCGCCGGATCTGGCCGAGATCGCCGCGCTGGAGCGGGTCTGGGTGCTGTTCGACGGCGCGGATGGAGCAGCGGTGGATGCCGCACGCGGGCTTTGGCGGTCAGTGACTGACAGCGGGCATGCCGCGCAATACTGGACCGAGGACGGCGGCACCTGGCAGATGAAGATGGAAAAGACCGCCGTGTGACGCAGGGTCCGGCCGGGGCCGATCTAGGGCGCCGTGCGGCTCAACGTCATTCTGTTGCCATCCAGCTCGACCCGAAAGGCCTTCAGGTAATCCATCCCCAAGAGCGATGCGTCCAGCTGTCCTTCGTTTACATATGCCGGGAAGTTCTGGTCGAGATACGGCCCGAAGGCGACCTGCGGCAGGCGGATGCTGGCGGTCCGCACCGTGCCGTTGGCAGTCGTCGCCTGGCCGTCATAGACCAGGCCCGCCGGGTCGATGCCGATGCGCGCCGCATCGGCCTTGGTCAGCACCATCGAGGTGGCCCCGGTATCGGCCATGAAACGGATCGGCGTGCCGTTGATGTCCAGCGTCATGTAGAATTGCCCGTCCGGCGCGCGTGGCACCTCGATCCGGCCGCCGTCGCGCAGGACGGCACTTTGGGTCAGGTTGGATTTCACATCGGGCCAGATGCCATAGCCTGCCGCCACGGCAAGAAAGATCAGCCCCCACGCCATTGCCGCGCGCAGGGCAAAGCCCATTCGGCCGCGAAACTCAACCATGGCCCAGCCGCCAAGGGCGACCAGGATCAGGGCAAGATAGGCAATCTGGGCAATGGTCTGGCTGCTCATCGGCTGTCCAGTGACAAGGTTTGTGGAAAGATAGTGATGCCGGGGCAGTCCTGCAATCTCTGGTCAGCCAATCAGCACGGTGCCCTTTACCCCGTCGATCACGAACTGCACCGACAGGGCCGCGAGCAGCATCCCCAGAAGCCGCGTGATGACGATGGTGCCGGTGCGACCGAGCATCCGCTCCAAGGGCGGCGAGGCCAGAAGGAACGCATAGGTCACCGCCATCATGCCCAGCATGAGGCCGATGACCCAGGACGTGCCGACCCAGCCGGTCCCGGATTCGCCGACCAGCAGGATCATCGACGCAATGGCACCCGGACCGGCGATCAGCGGGGTGGCCAGGGGAAAGACCGAAGGATCATGGTCGGGGTCGGCCTGCTGCCCCTCGCGCCGCTGGGTGCGTCTTTCAAAGAGCATGTCGAGGGCGGTCAGGAACAGAAGTATGCCGCCCGCGATGCGGAAGGCGGGCATGGAAATGCCGACAAATCCAAGGATGGACTCGCCCGCAAGGCCAAAGATCAAAAGGAGGAATGACGCGATCAGGCAGGCACGAAGCGCCATGGCGCGGCGGCGTTCGGGCGACATGCCGCGGGTCAGCGCGATGAAAAGGGGTACCAGACCCGGCGGATCGATGACCACGAACAGCGTGGCAAAGGCGGTGATCAGAAAGGCGCTGTCGATCATCGCGCCACGCTAGAGGCTGGTCCGGCGTGGCGCAATGGCGGAAAGGGCGGAAGCCTCCGGCGGGGATATTTTCACAATCGGAAAGGTCGGGCGGAAAGGATCAGGCGGCGGATTCGAGTTTTTCCTGCGCCGCCAGCCACATCGCTTCGGCGCGGTCCAGCGCCTCCATCACTTCGGCGTATTTCTTGTTCCAGGTTTCCAGCTCGCCGATGCGGGCAGGTTCATACAGGTCCGGATCCGCAAGTTTCTTTGCCAGCCGGTCGCGCATTTCGTTGATCTTGGCCAGCCGGTCCTCGCATTTGCGCACCTCGAGGCGCAGCGACAGCATGTCATCTCGGCTTATTTTCTTTTTTATTTCAACGGGTTTTGTGGCGACTTTGGTATCTTCGTCCCCGGCCAAAAGCTGACGGCGATAGGCATCGAGGTCCTCGGTAAAGGGTGTGACGGCACCACCCTTGACCAGCCACAGCCGGTCGGCGACGAGGCCCAACAGATGCATGTCGTGGCTGACGAGGATCACCGCGCCGGAATATTCGGTCAGCGCCTCGACCAACGCCTCGCGGCTTTCCATGTCGAGGTGGTTGGTGGGTTCATCCAGGATCAGAAGGTGTGGCGCGTCGATGGTGGCGAGGAGGAGCGACAGGCGCGCCTTTTGCCCGCCGGACAGGCGACCAACAACGGTTTCGGCCTGATCCGCCATCAGGCCGAACCCGGCAAGACGGGCGCGGAGGCGTGCCTGGCCTTCGGCGGGGCGCAGTGCCATCAGGTGCTGGAGCGGGGTTTCGTCGATGTGAAGTTCGTCAACCTGATGCTGCGCGAAATAGCCGATCCGCAGTTTCGACGATTTCGTCAGTTTGCCTTCGGAAGAATGGAGTTTGCCCGCCAACAGCTTGGAAAGGGTTGACTTTCCTTCTCCGTTCCGACCCAGAAGGGCGATCCGGTCGTCCTGGTCGATCCTGAGCGAAAGCTTGCGCAGGACCGGCGGGCCGCCATAGCCGACCGCCGCGCCATCCATGTTGATGATGGGGGGCGACAGTTCTTCGGGCTTGGGAAAGGTGAACACGACCTTTTTCGCATCCTCGGGGGCGGTGATCGTCACCATCCTTTCCAGCATCTTGACGCGGGACTGGGCCTGGACGGCTTTGGACGCCTTTGCCTTGAACCGGTCGACAAAGGACTGCAGATGCGCGCGGCGCAGTTCCTGCTTTTTCGCCTCGGCCTGCAGGACGGCGCGGCGTTCGGCCATTTGCCTCGCGAACTGGTCGTAGGGACCGGTCCAGTAGGTCAGTTTTTTGGCATCGAGATGCAGGATGCCCTGGACCGCGCGGTTGAGAAGGCCGCGGTCGTGGCTGATGATCAGGACGGTGTGGGGGTACTTGGTCAGGTAGCTTTCCAGCCACAAGGCACCCTCGAGGTCGAGGTAGTTGGTCGGTTCGTCCAGCAGCAACAGGTCGGGTTGGGCGAACAACACCCCCGCCAGTGCCACGCGCATCCGCCAGCCGCCGGAAAAGGCCGAACAGGGTTTCAGTTGCGCCTCGGCATCGAATCCCAACCCCTTGAGAATGCTGGATGCGCGACCTTCGGCGCTCCACGCGTCGATGTCAGAGAGGCGGGCCTGAATTTCGGCGATACGGTGGGGGTCGTGGGCGGTTTCGGCCTCAAGAAGGAGGCTGGCACGTTCGGTATCGGCCTGCAGCACCGTGTCGAGGAGGGACGTTTCGGACGATGGCACCTCTTGCGCGACGCCGCCGATGCGGGCGCGGGACGGCAGGGAAATCTCGCCGCCTTCCAGCGCCAGTTCGCCCCGGATCAGGCGGAAAAGCGTGGTCTTGCCCGCCCCGTTGCGCCCGACAAGGCCGACCTTGTGACCGGCGGGAATGGTGGCCGAAGCCCCTTCGAGCAGGGGGCGGCCTTCGACGGAATAGGTGATATCGGCGATTTTCAGCATGGGGCGGGGCTTGCCTCAAGCAAGTTGCGGCGTCAACCGGGAAGGCGGGCGCACCTGATCTTTCATCGGTGGGCGTCCCGGCACGGCCCCAGCGGCAATGTGCCAGCAAAGCCCGCCATTCCCGCCTTTTCAAGCCCCCTCCCGCATGCTAGCAGGCACCCGGATTTCCGGTGCGGGCAGGGGCCTGCACATCAGCAAAGACGAGGACCACCATGGCCACCGAACGCACCCTGTCGATCATCAAGCCCGATGCGACCAAACGCAACCTGACCGGCAAGATCAATGCCAAGTTCGAAGAGGCCGGTCTGCGCATCGTGGCCCAAAAGCGCATCCACCTGACGGTCGCGCAGGCAGGCCAGTTCTACGCCGAGCACAAGGAGCGCGGGTTCTACGGCGAGTTGTGCGAATTCATGGCGTCGCAGCCGGTCGTCGTGCAGGTGCTGGAGGGCGAGGGCGCCATCCTGAAGAACCGCGAAGTGATGGGCGCGACGAACCCGGCCAATGCGGCGGACGGCACGATCCGCAAGGAGTTCGCGCTGTCGGTCGGCGAAAACTCGGTGCATGGGTCGGACAGCGAGGCATCGGCGGCGCGCGAGATCGCGTTCTACTTCTCGGGGCTGGAACTGGTGGGCTGACCCAAGGTCCTTCGAAGGATTTTGCAAATTTCACGTGTGAAATTTGGGGTTAGCCGCGTTCGACCACGCCAAGCATCCGAAGGGCCGTCTCGAGATCCGAGCGGCCCTTTTCCTTGGTGCCGATCAATCCGTCCTTGATGGCATCGAACCGCAAGCGCAGGGCGTTTTTCTCCTCCCCCTTGCAGTCGTTCCAGGGGCGACCCTGCAGACCCATCACCAGCACGTAATAACCGATGAAATGGGGCTGGCTGCCGCTCAGAAGCAGACGACGATAGGCCTCATCCGCGCCGAGGTCACGGACTTGCTGCGCGGTGGTAATGCCGGCGCGGGCAAAGGCAGCCTCGGACGCAGGCCCGAGATTGGGGATCGAGGAAACCGGATCGGGCATCGTCGCGCAAGCCCCTTGCAGACCTGCCGCGAAGTATAGCCGAACGGGCCTTTGGCGGTAAAGACCGCCGGTCTAGATCGAGGCCCAGTCGCGGATGATCGGCTGGCCGGCCTGCTGTTGCGGGGTCGGGGTCTGCTGACCTTGCTGCTGGGAGGGGGCCTGGCTGCTGCCCTGTTGCGGGCTGGGCTGGGGTTTTTTCGACATCTGACTGCTTCGCTGACGGTTAACGTTGTTGTTGTTCTGCACTCGCTGACAACGGTGTCGGGACTGGGGCGAAAATCCGCCTGTGGATAAATTTAGCCTTTGCAGGGCCTTTGCGCAACGGGCGTTGATGCACGGTCGCGTGAGATCGGGGAACAAAGTGTTTCGCAGGTGACACATTGCGCACCGCACGGGGCTGTTCGAGGGCGCTGGCCATTCCCCGGCGGGCATGCCAGCCTTGGCGCAGGCGCCGCGCCAGGCGCGCGGGGAAAGACAATGACGGACATGCAGACATACCCTGTTTTCGATGGCCACAACGACATCCTCTTGCGGCTTTTGAAAGCGCCGGAGCGGCGCGCGGAAATCTGGCTGACGGGGGAGGGGCGCGGGCATCTGGACCTGCCGCGGATGCGGGCGGGCGGGTTTGCTGGGGGCATGTTCGCGATCTATGTGCCCTCGCCCGCGACGGGCGAGGTGGTCGACCTGGCTGCAATGAATGCGGTGATGGACAATCCCCCCTATGATGTACCGCTGCCGCCCTTGCTCCCTTCGATGCTGGCGCAGCCGGTGGCGCTGGCCATGGCGGGGCATTTCCACTGGATGATCCGCGCCTCGGACGGGGCGTTCCGTGGCTGTACCACGGTGGCAGAGATCGAGGCGGCGCGGGCGGACGGTGCCATCGCGGGCGTGCTGCACATGGAAGGTGGCGAGGCGATTGCCGCCGACCTGGACGCCTTGCCGCTTTTTCACGCGATGGGTCTGCGGTCGCTGGGGCCGGTCTGGAGCAGGCCCACGATCTTTGGCCATGGCGTGCCGTTCCGGTTTCCGTCGGGGCCGGATACCGGGCCGGGGCTGACCGAGGCAGGCAAGGATTTGATAAGGGAATGCAACGCCTTGCGGCTCGTTGTTGATCTTTCGCACATCAACGAGGCCGGATTCAACGACGTGGCGCGTATCAGTGATGCGCCCCTGGTCGCAACCCATTCCAATGCGCATGCCGTGACCCCCAGCAGTCGCAACCTGACCGACCGTCAACTGGCGGTGATCAGGGACAGCAGCGGCATGGTGGGGCTGAACTTTGCCACCTGTTTCCTGCGTCCCGACGGGCGGCCGGGGGGCGATTGCGGCTGGGATCCGGTGTTGCGGCATCTGGATCACCTGATCGCGCATCTGGGCGAGGATCATGTCGGCTTCGGGTCGGATTTCGACGGGGCGGCGGTGCCGGACGTCATCCGGGATGCGGCGGGACTGCCGGACATGATGGCGGTGCTGGCGCGTCATGGTTTTGACAAGGAGCTTTTGCACAAGCTGGCCTGGCGCAACTGGATGGACGTCCTGGGCCGGACCTGGGGGGCATGACGCGGCGTTTCGGATCACGCCCAGCGCCTGCGGGATGAGCAAGTGCTCATATAGTGAGCAGATACTTGAATGACGAAGATGGCGTCCAAAGCGGTTTGAGGAAGTCATCAGTTGAAAAAACAGCAAAATCTGCGCAGTTTGTGCGGGAATGCGCATCATGATAAAAGCGTTTTGAAAATGAATGTGAAGGAATGGCCCATGATTCTTTCGACACTGCGGGGGCAGTCCGCCACGATGATCCGGCGTCTTGACCTGTCTCTGCGACGGGCTAGGGTGACGCGCGTGCCAAGGGTGATGTGACACATGGACGGAACCGTGACTGATCTGAGCCTGACGCCAAAGCTGCTCAAGGCCGATGTGCTTCGGCACCTGACCTTTACGCTGGGCAAGGATGCAGGGCACGCATCGACCTACGACTGGCGGCTTGCGCTCAGCTTTTCGATCCGCGACCGGATCGTGGGGCCGTGGTTCACCTCGACCCGCAAGACCTGGGATGCCGGCCACAAGCGGGTCTATTATCTGTCGATGGAATTTCTGATCGGGCGCCTGCTTGAGGATGCGACGATCAATCTGGGGCTTTACGACACGGTCAAATCGACGATGGCTGACTTCGGCGTCGATGTGCGCGGCCTGATCGAGGACGAACCCGACGCCGCCTTGGGCAACGGCGGTCTGGGGCGGCTGGCGGCGTGCTTCATGGAGTCGATGGCGACGCTGGGCGTGCCGGCCTATGGCTATGGTATCCGGTACGAGCATGGCCTCTTTCGCCAGCGGTTCCAGGGCGGACAGCAGGCGGAAACGCCCGAAGACTGGCTGATGACGCGCAACCCCTGGGAATTCGAACGCCCCGAGGCGTCCTATGTGATCCCGTTCAAGGGCACGGTCGCGACAAAGGATGGGCGGGAGGTCTGGGAACCCGGCGAGACGGTGCGCGCGGTCGCCCATGATACGCCGGTGATCGGCTGGAAGGGGCGCTGGGCCAATACATTGCGGCTTTGGGCGGCGAAACCGACGACGCAGTTCGATCTGGAGCGGTTCAACCGGGGCGACTATGCCGCCGCCGCCGAACCGGAAAACCTGGCGCGGACCCTGAGTCGGGTGCTTTATCCCGACGACACGACCTATGCAGGCAAGGAATTGCGCCTGAAGCAGGAATTTTTCCTGACCTCTGCGGCGTTGCAGGACATTCTGCGCCGGTATCTGGCGGATCACACGGATCTTGCGGCCCTGCCAAAGCATGTCGCGATCCAGATGAACGACACCCATCCGGCGATTGCAGGGCCGGAACTGGTGCGGCTCTTGTCTGACGAACACGGGATGGAGTTCGACACGGCGCTTGATACCGCGCGGGCCTGTCTGGGCTATACCAACCACACCCTTCTGCCCGAGGCGCTGGAACGCTGGGCGACGTTCACCTTTGGCAACGTGCTGCCGCGCCACATGCAGATCGTGGAACGCATCGACAGCTGGCACCGCCGGATGTATCCGGCGCGGCCCCATTACGTCGGCATCGTCAAGCACCACGAGGTCCGGATGGGCGAACTGGCGTTCGTGATGGCCAGCCATGTGAACGGCGTGTCGGCGCTGCATTCGGACCTTATCAAGTCGTCGCTGTTCCCGGAGCTTCACCGGCTGCATCCGGGGCGGATCGTCAACCAGACGAACGGTGTGACGCCGCGCCGCTGGCTGCGGCTGGCGAACCCCGCGCTGTCGGGCCTGATCACCGAGACGATCGGCGAGGGTTGGGAAGACAATCTCGACCGGCTGAAAGAGCTGGAACCGCATGTCAAGGACATGGGGTTCCTCGACCGGTTCGACGCGGCAAAGCTGACCAACAAGCGCAACCTCGCGGCCTGGATCAAGACGACGACGGGCGTGCAGGTCTTGCCGGATGCCCTGTTCGACGTGCAGATCAAGCGCATCCATGAATACAAGCGCCAGCTTCTGAACATCCTTCAGACGGTGGCGCATTGGTCGGAAATCCGCGCGAACCCGACAGCGGGTTGGGTGCCGCGGGTCAAGATTTTCGGTGGCAAGTCCGCGCCGGGTTATGCAGTCGCAAAGGAAATCATACATCTGATCAATGATGTAGCGGACGTTGTTAATGCTGACCCGGTGACGGGCGACCTTTTGAAGATCGTCTACCCGGCGAACTACAACGTCTCGATGGCCGAACACCTGATCCCTGCGGCGGATTTGTCGGAACAGATCAGCACAGCGGGCAAAGAGGCATCCGGCACCGGCAACATGAAGTTCATGATGAACGGCGCGCCCACCATCGGCACGCTGGATGGTGCCAACGTGGAAATCCTGCACGAGGTCGGGGACGAGAACTTTTTTCTTTTTGGCATGACGGCCGAAGAGGTCACGAAACGGCGCGAGGTCGCGGACCATTCGCGGCTGGCGATCGAGGCAAGCCAACCCCTGCAGGACGTGTTGCAGATGATCGCCGAGGGGCGGTTCAGTCCAGACCAGCCCGACCGCTATCATGGGCTGGTGCACCGGATGTGGCACAGCGACTATTTCCTCGTCGCGTCGGACTTTGACGCCTATCATGCAGCACAGGGGCAGGTGGATCGCGCTTTTGCCGACCGCCGCCGCTGGGAGAAGATGGCGGCGCTGAACACGGCAAGGTCGGGCTTTTTCTCGTCCGACCGGACGATCCGTGGTTACATGGCGGAGATATGGAGCGTGACGTCGGCATTGTAGGCACAGGGCAGGTTCGAAGACTTTTGGGGGGACTATGACCGAGACACTGATCGACGCCGACACATCCCTGGCGATCATCGACGGACGGCATGGCGATCCCTTTGCCGTACTGGGTCCGCAAAAGCGCGCCGGAAAGACCGTCGTGACGGCGTTCGTGCCGGGGGCGGACCGGCTGTGGGTGCTGACGGGGAAATCGGTGCTGGACTGCGATCCGGTGGCGGACCGACCGGGGTTGTTCACCTGCATCATGCCGCGCAAGGCGGCGTACCGGCTGCGCGCCGAGGGGCATGGCGCAACCTGGGAATTCGACGATCCGTTCCGGTTCGGTCCCGTCTTGGGCGAGATGGACGAGTACCTTCTGGGCGAGGGCACGCATATGCGGCTCTGGAAGGCGCTTGGCGCGCATCCGATCACCCATGAAGGCGTGGACGGCGTCAGCTTTGCCGTCTGGGCCCCGAATGCCGAACGCGTGTCGGTGGTGGGCGATTTCAACATCTGGGACGGGCGGCGCCATCCGATGCGGCGGCGTGGCTCGACAGGTGTGTGGGAGACGTTCGTGCCGGGGCTGACCGAGGGGACGGTCTACAAGTATGAGATCCGCGGCCCGCATGGGGCGTTGCTGCCGCTGAAGGCGGATCCGGTGGGGTTCGGGTCGGAGCATCCGCCTGCGAATGCGAGCGTGGTGCGCCGGATCGGTGGCGACTGGCATGATGATGCCTGGATGAAGGCGCGTGGTGCGCATCACAACGTCGATGCGCCGATATCGGTCTATGAGGTGCATCTGGGGTCATGGCGGCGCGCGCCAGGGAACCGGATGCTGTCTTATCTGGAACTGGCGGACCAGCTGGTCGATTACGTGGTCGAGATGGGGTTTACCCATATCGAGCTGATGCCGGTCAGTGAATATCCGTTTGACGGGTCCTGGGGCTATCAGCCGGTGGGCCTGTTCGCGCCGACGATCCGGCACGGCACGCCTTCGGAGTTCCGCGCCATGGTCGATGCGGCGCATCGCAAGGGGTTGGGCATACTGCTCGACTGGGTGCCGGGGCATTTCCCGACCGATGCGCATGGGCTGGGGCGGTTTGACGGGACCGCGCTTTATGAACATCAGGACCCGCGCGAGGGGTTTCATCAGGACTGGAACACCCTGATCTTCAACTACGGGCGGTCCGAGGTGCGGAATTACCTGATCTCCAACGCCTTGTATTGGCTGGAGGAATATCATCTGGATGGGCTGCGGGTGGATGCGGTGGCATCCATGCTCTACCGCGACTACAGCCGCAAGGATGGGCAGTGGATCCCCAACCGTGATGGTGGCCGGGAAAACTACGAGGCGATTTCCGTCCTGCAGCAGATGAACATCCAGGCCTATGGCCAGGCGCCCGGGATCATGACGGTGGCCGAGGAATCGACGGCGTTTGCCGGTGTGTCGCGCCCCGTCAACCACGGCGGTCTCGGGTTCGGGTTCAAGTGGAACATGGGCTGGATGAACGACACCCTCAGCTACATGCACCGCGATCCGATCTACCGGCAGTACCATCACCACAAGATGACGTTCGGACTGCACTATGCCTGGTCGGAGAATTATGTGCTGCCGATCAGCCATGACGAGGTCGTCCACGGCAAGGGCAGCATGCTGTCCAAGATGCCGGGCGGGGACTGGGAAAAGTTCGCCAACCTGCGCGCCTATTACGGGTTCATGTGGGGCCATCCGGGCAAAAAGCTGTTGTTCATGGGCTGCGAGTTCGCCCAAGGCGCGGAATGGAACCACAACCAGAGCCTCGACTGGCACCAGTTGGACATTCCCGAACATAAAGGTGTGCAGACCTTGGTGCGCGACCTGAACCACCTTTACCGTGGCACACCTGCGCTGCACCTGCATGACACGCGGCCCGAAGGGTTCCAGTGGCTGGAATCCAACGATGCCGAGGCGTCGGTCTATGCCTGGGTACGCCGCGGCGATGCCAAGGACCCGATGGTGGTCGTGGCGGTCAACATGACGCCGGTGGAGCGGCGCTATCGGCTGGGCCTGCCTGCGGCGGGGCCGTGGATCGAGGTGCTGAATACCGACTCTGCGGTCTATGGCGGGGGGAACCGGGGAAACCTTGGTGGCGTCAAGACCGAGGGCAAGTCCTGGCATGGGCAGGCGCAGTCGGCTCTTGTCACCTTGCCGCCCTTGTCGTGCGTCTTTCTGAAACAGGGCTAAGATCAGCGGGGGCCAAGCCCCGCGTCCAACGGGAGGGAAGTGAAGAATGCAGCCAAGACCCAATCAGCGCCTGTCCTCGCAGGCCATGGCCTTTGTCCTGGCGGGCGGGCGCGGCAGCCGCCTGAAGGAACTGACCGACCGGCGGGCGAAACCGGCGGTCTATTTCGGCGGCAAGACGCGGATCATCGACTTTGCCCTGTCGAACGCGGTCAATTCCGGCATCCGCAAGATGGCGATCGCCACGCAGTACAAGGCGCACAGCCTGATCCGGCACTGCCAGCGGGGCTGGAACTTCTTTCGCGCGGAACGGAACGAATATCTGGATATCCTGCCCGCATCGCAGCGGATGGACGAGGTGAACTGGTATCGCGGCACGGCGGATGCAGTGGCGCAGAACATCGACATCATTGACAGCTACGGCATCAAATACGCGATCATCCTGGCGGGCGATCACATCTACAAGATGGACTATGAGGTGATGCTGCGCCAGCATGTCGAGGCCAAGGCCGATGTCACCATCGGCTGCCTGACCGTGCCGCGCAAAGAGGCGTCGGCCTTTGGCGTCATGCATGTCGACAAGTCCATGCGGATCACAGATTTCCTGGAAAAGCCGAAAGACCCGCCTGCGATCCCCGGCGATCCGGATCACGCGCTGGCCTCGATGGGCATCTATGTGTTCGACTGGAAATTCCTGCGCGACCTGTTGCTGAAGGACATGTCGGACGACACATCCAGCCACGATTTCGGGTTCGACCTCATCCCCTACATCGTCAGGAACGGCAAGGCGGTGGCCCACAAGTTCGCCGACAGCTGCGTCACTTCGGGCCTGGAAACAGAACCCTACTGGCGCGACGTGGGCACCATCGACGCGTTCTGGCAGGCCAATATCGACCTGACCGACTTCGTGCCCAAGCTGGACCTTTACGACAATGCCTGGCCGATATGGACCTATGCCGAGATCGTGCCCCCGGCCAAGTTCATCCATGACACGGATGGCAGGCGCGGCTCGGCAGTGTCCTCGCTGGTGTCGGGCGACTGCATCGTGTCTGGCTCGGCCGTCTCCAACAGCCTGTTGTTCACAGGATGCCGGACGCATTCTTATGCCAGTCTGGAATATGTGGTGGCGCTGCCGCAGGTCATCGTCGGGCGCAAGGCGGAACTGACGCGCTGCGTCATCGACCGCGGCGTCGAGATCCCCGAAGGACTGGTGGTGGGGCAGGATGCGGACGAGGACGCCAAATGGTTCCGCCGGTCCGAAGGGGGCATCGTGCTGATCACCCAGGACATGCTGGATGCCCGTGCCAGGGCCTTGGGGTAACAAGACGCGCCGTGGGGGTTGCCCCCCCGGCCCCCGAACGCCATTTGACCATCAAGGCGACTGCGAAAGGATGCGGAAAATGCCGGGAAAAGTGCTGTCGGTTGCATCCGAATGCGTCCCCTTTATCAAGACCGGGGGTCTGGCCGATGTCGTGGGCGCGCTGCCGGGCGCGCTGGACAGGATCGGCTGGGACATGCGCGTCCTGTTGCCGGCCTACCGCGCCCTGCGACCGCTCTTGGCGGGCATGGACGAGGTGGACACCATCGAGGTGCCCGCCGGCCCGGATGCCGTCGTCTTTGAGGGTGATCTGCATGGCATCCACCTGCTGCTGGTCGATGCGCCGGGACTTTTCGACCGCGAGGGCGGGCCTTATGGCGGACCCGGCGGCGACTGGGCCGATAATGCGCAACGCTTTGCCGCGCTGTCCTGGGTTGCGGCGGTGCTGGCGCGGGACGGCATCGACGGCTGGAAACCCGACATCCTGCACGCGCATGACTGGCAGGCGGGGCTGGCCCCGGCCTATCTGGCCTATCACGGGTCCAGTGGCGCCAGGTCGGTGATGACGGTGCATAACATCGCGTTCCAGGGCTGGGCACCGGCCTCGATGCTGGGGCAATTGCGGCTGCCTGCGGCTGAATTTCATCCCGGCGCGCTGGAATATTATGGCGGGCTGTCCAGCCTGAAGGCGGGGCTGGTGACGGCGGACCGGATCACCACGGTGTCGCCGACCTATGCCGCCGAACTGATGCGGCCCGAATACGGGATGGGGCTGCACGGGCTGATCGCGGCGCGCCGCGCGGTGGTGTCGGGCATCCTGAACGGCGTCGATACCGACATCTGGTCGCCCGAGGCGGAACCGATCCCCTTTGGTCCCAAATCCATGAAGGGCAAGGCCAAGGCCCGCAAGGCCCTGACGGACAAGTACAAACTGGACGTGCCTGGGCCGCTGGCGATCGTGGTCAGCCGCCTGACGGACCAGAAGGGCATCGACCTTCTGCCCGCCATCCTGCCTGATTTCATCGCGGGCGGCGGCGGGCTGATCGTGCTGGGGTCCGGCGATCCAGCGCTGGAGGGCGCGATGCGGGGGCTGGCCGCTTTGTACCCGCAGCGGGTGGCGGTCCATATAGGCTATGACGAGGCGCTGTCGCATGCCCTGTTCGCCGGGGCCGATGCGGTGCTGGTGCCGTCGCGGTTCGAACCCTGCGGGCTGACGCAGATGTATGGGCTTCGCTATGGCACGTTGCCGGTGGTGGCGGCGGTGGGGGGGTTGGCGGATACGGTGATTTCCGCCACTCCGGCGGCCTTGGCGGCGGGGGTGGCGACGGGGATCGCGTTCCAGCCGACGGATGCGATGGCGTTCGGGCAGGCGCTGGACCGGCTGCTTGCGCTTTATGCCGACCGCAAGGCCTGGGCGAAAACGCAAGCCAACGCGATGGCACAGGAGGTCGGCTGGGATGCTTCGGCGGTCAAGTACGCGCAGCTTTACGAAAGTCTGATGCCGTGACGCCGCAGGCGACCTCCGCCCCGCCCGCAAGGCTTGCGGGTCATGCGCTGACGCCGGGTCGACCCTGGCCCTTGGGTGCTACGGTCACGGGCGACGGGGTGAACTTCGCGGTCTTTTCGGCCAATGCAGACAAGATCGAGCTGTGCCTGTTTTCGTCCGACGGACGCAAGGAACTGGCGCGGTTTGCCCTGCGCGACCGCGACGGCGATGTCTGGCACTGCCATGTCGCTGGGCTGGGTCCGGGGGCGGTCTATGGCTACCGCGCGCATGGGCCCTATGCGCCCGAACGCGGCCACAGGTTCAACGCCAACAAGCTGTTGATCGACCCCTATGCGCGGCAGCTTGAAGGGCGGCTGAAATGGTCGGATGCGCTGATGGGCTACAAGATCGGCAGCCCGCGCGGCGATCTGAGCTTTGATACGCGCGATTCAGCCTTTGCGGTGCCGAAGGCGGTGGTGATGGCGGATTTGCCGGAATTGCCGGACCGTCGCCCGCATGTCCTGTGGGCCGACACGGTGATTTATGAGGCGCATGTCCGGGGCTTGACGATGCGCCACCCCAAGGTCGAGCGTGGGGCGCGGGGGACCTATCTGGGCCTCGCGTCCGATGCGGTGATCGACCACCTCCAGCGGTTGGGCATCACCACGGTCGAGCTTTTGCCGGTGCAGGGTTTTGTCGATGACCGCTTTCTGATCGCCAAGGGTCTGCGGAACTACTGGGGCTATCAGACGCTGTCGTTCTTTGCGCCCGAACCGCGCTACATGTCGCGCCACGCCCTGGCCGAGTTCCGCGCCATGGTCAGCCGCCTGCACGAGGCCGGGATCGAGGTGGTACTGGATGTCGTCTACAACCACACCGGCGAGGGCGACGCCTTTGGCCCGACGCTGTCGTTCCGGGGCCTCGACAATGCAAGCTATTACCGGCTGACCGATGGTGGGCGGAACTATGCCAATGACACCGGCACCGGCAACACGCTGAACGTCATGCATCCGATGGTGCTGCGCATGGTGATGGACAGTCTGCGCTACTGGGTTGAGGTGGGCGGCGTTGATGGCTTCCGCTTTGACCTTGCGACGGTTCTGGGACGCGAACCCGGCGGGTTTGACCCCAATGGCGGGTTTTTCGACGCGATACGGCAGGACCCGGTGCTGTCCCATGTCAAACTGATCGCGGAACCTTGGGACATCGGGCCGGGGGGATACCAGCTTGGCGCCTATCCGCATCCCTTCCGGGAATGGAACGACAAGTACCGCGACGGCGTGCGCCGGTTCTGGCGGGGCGATCCGGGAATGGCACCGGATTTGGCCGAACGGCTGTTGGGGTCGGCCCAGAAGTTCGACCATTCAGGGCGTGCGGCGACGACATCCGTGAACTTCATCACCGCGCATGACGGGTTCAACCTGGCGGACCTGACCAGCTTTACCGTCAAGCGCAACTTTGCCAATGGCGAGGACAACCGCGACGGCCATTCGGACAACCACGCCGACAATCTGGGCGTCGAAGGGCCGACCGAGGACAAGGCGATCCTTGCGGCGCGGGCTTTGCGGCGGCGCAACCTGATGGCGACGCTGTTGGTCAGCCAGGGCACGCCGATGATCCTTGCCGGGGACGAGATCGGGCACAGCCAGGGCGGCAACAACAACGCCTATGCGCAGGACAACGAGACAAGCTGGCTGGACTGGGATAAGGCCGATCCCGCGCTGACGGCGTTTGTCGGGCGTCTGGCGGCGATCCGGCGGGCGCATCCTGTGCTGCGGCAGCGGCGGTTCCTGCACGGGCTGGACCTGAATGCCGACGGCGTGCCCGACGTGATCTGGCGGCGCGCGGACGGCGAACGCCCGCGCCCCGAGGACTGGCACGATCCGGCGTTCCGTTGTGTGTGCGTGGAGCTGCGCATGGCAGTCGAGGGCGACGCCGAGGCGCAGGATGCGATCTTTGTGGTGATCAATGGCGGCGGCGCGGTCAAGCTGGCGATGCCGGCCACGGCGCCGAAATGGGAACTGATCCTTGATACGACGCGCCCCGATCTGACCACTGCCGTACCGCCCGCCGAGGCCCCGGCGCAATCCGTTTTGCTATTCCGGTCGGTTCTGAACCGGCGCAAGGGAGGACAGCCTTGATGACAACCGTATCCACCACGCCGATCGCGGGACAGAAGCCCGGCACATCCGGCCTGCGGAAAAAGACCCCGGTGTTCATGGGGCCGCATTACCTGGAGAATTTCGTGCAGGCGATTTTCGATGTGGTGGGGGCGGGGGGCAAGACCTTTGTCCTGGGCGGGGACGGGCGATACTTCAACGACCGCGCGGCGCAGGTGATCCTGCGGATGGCAGCGGCGAACGGGGCGGCGCGGGTGATCGTGGGGCAGGGGGCGATCCTGTCCACACCGGCGGCCAGCCATCTGATCCGGCTGAACAAGACCGATGGCGGCATCATCATGTCGGCCAGCCACAACCCCGGCGGCCCACATGAGGATTTCGGTGTCAAGTTCAACATGCCCAACGGCGGGCCAGCACCCGAAGGCGTGACCGAGGCGATGTACACGCGCACGACCGAGATCACCGCGTACCATATCCTCGAGGCGCAGGATGTGGACCTTGGGACGGTGGGGCGGCACATGCTGGGTGGCATGGTGGTCGATGTGGTCGATCCGGTCAGCGACTATGCCGCACTGATGGAGAGGCTGTTCGATTTCCCGGCGATTGCCGCGATGTTCAAGGGCGGGTTCCGGATGCGGATGGATTCAATGTGCGCCGTCACCGGCCCCTATGCCATGGAAATCCTGGAGCGGCGGCTGGGGGCGGCGGCGGGGACATGCGTCAACGCGGTGCCCTTGCCGGATTTCGGGGGCATGCATCCCGACCCGAACCCGACCTGGGCCAAGGCGCTGATGGACGAGATGTTCGGGGGCAATGCGCCGGATTTCGGCGCGGCGAGCGACGGGGACGGTGATCGCAACATGGTGGTGGGGCGGGAGATTTACGTCTCGCCTTCGGACAGCCTGGCAGTGCTGGCGGCGAATGCGCATCTGGCACCGGGCTACAAGGCGGGGCTGAAGGGTGTCGCGCGGTCGATGCCGACAAGCGCTGCGGCGGACCGGGTGGCGGATGCCTTGGGGATCGGGAAGTACGAGACGCCGACGGGATGGAAGTTCTTTGGGAACCTGCTGGACGCGGGGCGGGCGACGATCTGTGGTGAAGAGAGCTTTGGCACCGGGTCGGACCATGTGCGGGAGAAGGACGGGCTTTGGGCGATCCTGCTCTGGCTGAACATTCTGGCGGTGCGCAAGCAGTCGGTGGCCGAGATACTGGCGGAGCATTGGGCGAAGTACGGGCGCAATTACTATAGCCGCCATGATTTCGAGGCGATTGCGTCCGACAAGGCCGACGGGATGTTCGCGGCATTGCGCGGGTCGCTGGCAGGTTTGCCGGGGCGCGTGGTGGAGGGGATGACCATCGCTGCGGCGGATGACTTTGCCTATAGCGATCCGGTGGATGGGTCGGTATCCAAGGCGCAAGGCGTGCGGGTGATGTTCGCGGATGGCAGCCGGATCGTCTATCGGCTGTCTGGAACGGGGACCGAGGGTGCCACCTTGCGGGTCTATCTGGAACGCTACGCGGCAGGGCCGGGCGGGCTGGACTTGGACGCGCAAGAGGCGCTGGCCCCGGTGATCCGCGCGGCACACGCGCTGGCGGGGATTGCGGCGCATACCGGGCGGACGGAGCCGAACGTCATTACGTGAGGCAAGGCTGGGGGGCTGCGCACCCCCCAGACCCCGGCGGGATATTTTCAAAGAGAAGAAGGGCTGGCGGAAACTGACCTTCAGGGGTCGGGTTGGCGGCAGTCTTTTTGCGACGCCGCGCGTCTGCTGGCGACATTGTCAGGGGGCGGGCGCGATGAACGAGATCAAGGCAACGCGGTCGGGGCGGCAGGCGCGGCAAGTGCAACGCGCGGCCAGGGGCGGCGGGATGGGGCGGCCCTATATCATCCGCAACATTCCAACCTATGACGTGCTGTCGGAAGAGAGCCTGATCCGGATCGAGGCGGCGGCGGACCGGGTGCTTGCGGAAACCGGGATCGAGTTTCGCGACGATGCGGTGGCCCTGGACCATTGGCGCAAGGCCGGCGCGGATGTGCAGGGTCTTTTGGTGAAATTCCCGCCGGGGATGCTGCGCGAGATCCTGAAATCTGCGCCGTCCGAGTTTACGCAACACGCCCGCAACCCGGCGAACTCGGTGCAGATCGGGGGGCGGAACGTGGTGTTTTCGCCCGCCTATGGCAGTCCGTTCGTGATGGATCTGGACAGGGGACGGCGGTTCGGCACGATCGAGGATTTCCGGAACTTCATCAAGCTGGCGCAATCCTCGCCCAATTTCCATCATTCCGGCGGAACGATCTGCGAGCCGACCGATGTCGCGGTGAACAAGCGGCATCTGGACATGGTGATGGCGCATGTCGAGTTGAGCGACCGCCCCTTCATGGGGTCGGTGACGGCGGAAAGCCGGGCCGAGGACAGCATCGAGATGTGCCGCATCCTGTTTGGCGCAGAGTTCGTAGACCAGAACTGCGTGATCCTGGGCAACGTCAACGTAAACTCGCCGCTGGTCTGGGACGGGACGATGACGAACAGCTTGCGCGCCTATGCGCGGGCGGGTCAGGCGGCGGTCGTGGTGCCCTTTATCCTCGGCGGGGCGATGGGGCCGGTGACGAATGCGGGCGGCATCGTGCAGTCCTTGGCCGAGACGATGGCAGGCTGCGCGCTGACCCAGCTGGAGCGCAAGGGCGCACCGGTGATTTTCGGGAACTTCCTGTCGTCGATGAGTTTGCGGTCGGGATCGCCGACCTTTGGCACGCCGGAGCCCGCCATCGGGTCGCAGGTCATCGGGCAACTGGCACGGCGGCTGAACCTGCCTTTGCGCTGTTCGGGGAATTTCACAACGTCAAAACTGCCGGATGCGCAGGCGATGATGGAAGGCACGATGTCGATGCTGGCGGCGGTGCATTGCGGGGCGAACTTCATCCTGCATTCGGCGGGGTTCCTCGATGGGCTTTTGTCGATGTCCTATGAGAAATTCATGCTGGATGCCGATCTTTGCGGGGCCTTGCATGCTTATCTCGACGGCATCCGGATCGACGACGACCAGCTGGCGGTGGATGCCTTTGCCGAGGTTGGACCAGGCAACCACTTTTTCGGCTGCAGCCATACCATGCGCCACTATGAAAGCGCGTTCTGGGACAGCGACCTGTCGGACAACGAACCGTTCGAGAAATGGGAGGCGGCGGGGTCTGCCGATGCGGCTACCCGCGCCAATCGCCTGTGGAAAAAGCGGCTGGCGGAATATGAGGCGCCGGCCCTGGACGAAGGCGTGCGGGACGGGCTGCGGGATTATGTGGCGGCAAAGAAGGCCGGAATGGCGGACGCCTGGTACTGACGCCTATTGCGCGGCGAGATCGCCGGGATCGTCCGCCAGTTCCCAGCTTCCATCCCTGCGGCGAAACTGCTGCACCGGGCCGGGTTCAAACCTGTTCGCGCCTCGGGTGAGGTAGGGCTGCACCGTTACGCGGTCACCGCCCGCCGTCACCAGACTGACATCGTTCCACCGGGTCTTGAGCCGGGTCGAGATCGCCGTGCCGACCTGCAGGAACAGGATGCCCGCCGCCGTTTCTGCGGCCGCGAAATGCGGCATGTGGGTATGGCCCGACAGCACGATGTCGGTCCTCGCCGCAACCAGCGCGCCCAGCACGCCTGCCGGATCGGCGATGTCGGGCGGTCCACCATCGGCGGCGGGAACCGGGGCGTGGTGCATCACCGCGATGCGCAGCAGACCCGGCGCGGCAGCGGCAAAGCCCATCTTCAGGCGACGCGCCGAGGCCGCGCGCAGGCGCCCCGCCTTCCACACCATCGGATTGGCGGTGTTGACGCCGGCAAGGACCGCACCGGGCAGTGTCAGGACAGGCTCTGTGTCGTCGCTGACCAGCGCGCGGTAGCGGCCAAGGGGGCTGAGGATGCGGACGGGCAGATTGTAGAGCGGAATGTCATGGTTGCCGGGAACCGTCAGGAGAGGCAGGCCGAAGCGGTCAAGAAAGGCGGCGGCCGCACGGAACTGGCCGGGGCGCGCGCGTTGCGTCAGATCGCCCGAGACGATGACGGCATCGGGCTTCAGCGCCCGCGCGAGCGCCAGCAGCGCTTCTGGCAGCCGGTCGTTGACCGCACCGAAATGCAGATCCGAGATATGCAGAAGGCGCGTCACGACGCCGCCATGACCACGGCGTCCTTGGCGGGGGGCAGGATCACCGACAGCGCGTTGCGGTCGATGCGAAAGGTCAGCGGCAGGATCATTTTCCCCCGTTCGCCATCATGGGCGATGCGGATGCGCCGGCGTTTGGGCCGGTCGATCACCAGCGTCCTTGGCGTCAGGAGTTCCAGATCGTCCGACAGATCGACCTTGCCGCGTATCAGGCGCCAGGCAAGCTTCAGCAGGCCCAGGCGCGTCGTCTGCCGCGCGATGTAGACGGCGAAACGATCGTTACTGATCGCCTGGGAGCCGGTCAGGCCGAACTGGTCAAGCTGGTAGGCGGACCGCGCCACAAAGATCATCGGCGTGCGGCGGATTTGTTCTGCACCATCGGCGACGATGCGGACGCGCATCGGGCGCGGCAGGCGCAAGATCGTGCGCAAGGCCGACCAGTGCGCCAGAAAACGGCTGCGGCCCCAGCGCCGGTAGGTCGCCTCGCGTTCATCCAGCATCGCAGGGTAAAGGCCAAGCGCCACATTGTTCAGGAACACCTTGCCGTTGACGCTGCCGACGGCGATGTCATGCGGCTGGCCCGAAAGGATCGCGCGGGCCGCCTCGGCCGGGTCGGGCGGCACGCGCAGGCCGCGGGCAAAGTAGTTGAACGTGCCCAAGGGCAGCACGGCCATTGCGGCACCTGTCCCGGCAACGGCATGTGCGACGCCCGCGACGGTGCCATCGCCCCCCGCTGCCACGATGACCCGAAAGCCGTCGCGGATCGCCTGTTCAACCACGGGCGCCGGGTCGCCGGTAAAGTGGCGCAGGTCCGCATGGTCGCCAAAGACGGCCATCGCACGGTCAAGCGCGGTGCCGTCGCGGCTGGCCGTGCCGGATTTCGGGTTGGCAATCACGCAAAGATCGGTGCGGCCTGCACGGTGTGACCGCGTCCTGGCGGGGGGTGGGGGTGCAGCGACTGACATGCTTCAGCACATAGGCGCAACGGCGCGCATTGCAACGCGCGGCGTTCACCGGCAGGGCATCAGCTGCGCAGGCCCGTCTCGTCCAGAAGGCCCCGGCGTTTCGCCTCGTAATAGTAGCCGCGCGCGTACCAGCCGACGGCCGCGTCCTGGTCCCCGTCGGACACCATCCAGGCGCCGCGCAGATACTTGCCCGCATAGCGCAGGTTGGTTTCGGCATCCAGAAGTCCCTCGGGCGGGCCGCGATAGCCCATCGTGCCTGCGGTCTGGGGCAGGATCTGCATCAGGCCGTAATAGGGACCATTCCGCGCGGCGGGATTATAGCCGCTTTCGCGCATGATGACGCGGTGGATCAGGCTTTGGGGCATGTCGTAGAGATCGGCATATTTCGCCACCAGCGCCTGCATTTGCGGGGTATTTCCGACGAAATCCGCACGGGGCGGTTCCGCTTCACGGCGACCACAGGCGGCCAGCGCCAGAAGGGCGGCACCCATCAGGGCGCGGCGTGACATGTGCGGCATCGGACCCTTCTTTCCTCTTTGGCAGTCCTTCTATTGCGTCTTTGCCGGCCGAGGTAAAGCGGGCTGCGCCACAACCCGCCGATCGGCATGTGGATGATTTTGGGGATAATTCGCGCATCCGTCACCCTGGTGTCATCAAGCTTTGGCAAGGCTGCACCTGCGGCAATGCGGCGGGGCCCCAAATGCAAGCCACAGGCGCTTGGGGCTTGAACAGGCCAAGATGCCAGATATAGTTGGGCGAAAGGCAGGGCAGTGGCGCACCCTGTGCAAGGTCAGGCAGACCGTCGGGGAAAGGACGAGGTCGGATCGGAATGGATGGCGATTTCAGAACCCAGTTTGTCCGCGATCCGGCGGCGCTGAAGCACTATCCGGCACTGGTGCTGAACGCGGATTACCGCCCATTGTCCTATTACCCGCTGTCGCTCTGGCCCTGGCAGGAGGCGATCAAGGCGGCGTTTCTGGACCGGGTGCAGATCGTCGCGGAATATGACGCGGTGGTCCACAGCCAGAGGCAGGAGTTCCGCATACCTTCGGTCGTCGTGCTGAAGGATTATGTGAAACCCCAAAAGCGCGTGGCCTTCACGCGCTTTAATCTTTTTCTGCGCGACCAGTTCTGCTGCCAGTATTGCGGGGCCAAGGGGGATCTGACCTTTGACCACGTGCTGCCGCGGTCACGCGGCGGGATCACCAGTTGGGAAAACGTCGTGGCGGCCTGCAGCCCCTGCAACCTGCGCAAGGGTGCGCGCACACTGAGACAGGCGGGGATGCAGCTTCGGTCGCCGCCGCGTGCCCCCACATCCGAAGAAATGCAAGGCCATGGCCGGAAGTTCCCGCCGAACCACCTGCACCAAAGCTGGATGGACTATCTCTACTGGGATGCCGAGCTGGATGCTTAAGCGGCCTTCGGCGCGGATATTTGCGCAAGGTGAAGCCCGCCTCCTCCAATCCGATTTGACCGGATGCGCGCCGGTGTTAGGCTGACGGATGACTGCCGGAATGCTGGACACCTGTCGGGGCGGTGGATAAAAGCGGCATCGTTAGCGCTAGCGCGGCCCAGGGCGAAAGCACGGCCTGCTGCCCCAGGACAGTAAAGGGACGACCATGGTTTCGCGCGTCATTCCGGT
Source organism: Rhodobacterales bacterium (assembly GCA_021155205.1). Taxonomy (GTDB): domain Bacteria; phylum Pseudomonadota; class Alphaproteobacteria; order Rhodobacterales; family Rhodobacteraceae; genus JAJNPS01. Next base: position 236,734 of record JAJNPS010000018.1, on the reverse strand, counting down.
GGACACATTCGACCTGGTGATTTTCGGCGGCACCGGGGACCTTGCCCGGCGCAAGATCTTTCCGGGCCTCTACCGGCGCTATCTGGCCGGGCAGATGCCGCCCGACAGCCGCATCATCGGGGCCGCGCGGGCCGACCTGACGCCCGAGGCGTTTCGCGAGACGGTCGGGGCCGCCATAGCCGAGTTTGTGCCCAAGGACCGCCAGGATCCCGCTGTGATCGCCAAGTTCCTGACCCGCATCGACTATGTCCCCATCGACGCCAAGGGCGATGGTGGCTGGACGGCGCTGGCGGACATCATGCGCGACGGCGTGGTGCGCGCCTTTTACTTTTCAGTGGCTCCGGCGCTGTTCGGCGATCTGGCAGAGCGGCTGCACAAGCATGGCATCGCCGATGGCAAAAGCCGCATCGTGGTGGAAAAGCCGTTCGGGCGCGATCTGGAATCGGCGCAGGCGCTGAACGCGGTTCTGGCCAGCCATTTCAGCGAAAAGCAGATTTACCGGATCGACCATTACCTCGGCAAGGAAACCGTGCAGAACCTGATGGCGGTGCGGTTCGCCAACATCCTGTTCGAACCCTTGTGGAAGTCGGAGTTCGTCGATCACGTGCAGATCACCGTGGCTGAAACCGTCGGCGTGAACGGGCGCGGCGCCTATTACGACAAGTCGGGTGCCATGCGGGACATGGTGCAGAACCACATGATGCAGCTTTTGTGCCTGATCGCGATGGAGCCGCCCTATCATTTCGACCCCGATGCGGTGCGCGACGAAAAGCTGAAGGTGATCCGCGCGCTCGACCCCGTGAAACCCGAAGACATCGTGCGGGGGCAGTATCTGCCGGGGGGTGGTGAGGGCGGGTATCTGGAACATGCCGAAAACCCGGCCAGCCGAACGGAAAGCTACATCGCGCTGAAGGTCGGGGTGTCGAACTGGCGCTGGTCGGGCACGCCGTTCTATCTGCGTACCGGCAAAAGGCTGCGCGCGCGCGCCTCCGAGATCGCCATCACCTTCAAGGCGGTGCCGCATTCGATTTTCGACGATGCCAAGGGCTGGCTGGAAAACGTGCTGGTGATCCGGCTGCAGCCGAACGAGGGCATCAACCTGATGGTGATGATCAAGGAACCGGGGCCGGGCGGCATGCGCCTGATGCAGGTGCCGCTGGACATGTCTTTCGCCGATGCGCTGGGCGTCGATGCCGAAGACGTATCGGACGCCTATGAACGGCTGATCATGGACGTGATCCGGGGCAACCAGACCCTGTTCATGCGCGGCGACGAGGTGGAGGCGGCCTGGGCCTGGGCGGACCCGATCATCGACGCATGGGACGCCCGCAGCACCAGACCCCAGGGCTACGATCCGGGATCGTCCGGGCCGGAGGATGCGTTGATGCTGATGCACCGCGACGGGCGGCGCTGGCGGGAGATCAAGGAATGATCCTCGAGACCTATCCGGACCGCGAGTTCCTGATGTTGAAGCTGGCGGACATCATTGCGGGCCAGCTCGCGGATTTCCTGCGCCGCGAGGGACGGGCGAGCCTGTGCGTGCCGGGGGGCACGACGCCGGGGCCGATCTTTGACACGCTGTCGGGGGTGGAACTGGACTGGGACAATGTCGCGGTCTTTCTGAACGACGAACGCTGGGTGCCCGAGGACAGCGAGCGGTCAAATACGCGCCTGTTGCGCCAGCGGCTGATCCGGGGGCGGGCGGTCAATGCCCGTCTGGTGCCGCTTCATGCCGCCACGTCCACGCCCGAAGAGGCGCTGGGCGGCTTGGCGGCGGGGCTTGAGCCGCATCTGCCGATCTCGGTCCTGCTTGTCGGGATGGGCGCCGACATGCACACCGCCAGCCTTTTTCCGGGTGCCGACCGTCTGGCCGAGGCGCTGGCCCCCGACGCGCCGGTCCTGATGGCGATGCGGGCCGAGGCGGCGGGCGAGCCGCGGGTGACGCTGACGGCGCGGGTGCTGAGGGCGGCCTTCAACATCCACGTCCTGATCACCGGCGCGGACAAGCGCGCGGCGCTTGAGCGGGCGATGGCGATGGATGCGATGGACGCGCCGGTGCGTGCGATCCTTGACAACGCAACGGTACATTGGGCGGAGTAGGGCGATGCAGGCGGATTGGCAGGGGTTGAAGGACCATCACGCAAAGGTGGCGGCGCGTCCGATCATGGAACTGTTCGGCACGGGCGACCGGGCGGCAGGGTTTTCGGTGCGCGCGGACGGCATGCTGTTCGACTATGCCAAGACGAATATCGACGGAGGCACGCGCGACCGGCTGCTGGCGCTGGCCGAAGGTACAGGCGTTGCGGCCAAGCGCGCGGCGATGTTCGGGGGCGAGAAGATCAACCTGACCGAGGGGCGCGCGGTCCTGCATGTCGCGCTGCGCGCCGGGGATGACGTGGTCATCGAGGTCGATGGCAAGGACGTGCTGCCCGACGTGCGCCGCATCCGTGCTGCCTGTGGCGGCTTTGCGCGGGATGTGCGGTCAGGGGTTTTCAAGGGGCAGGGCGGCCGCATCACCGATGTCGTCAACATCGGCATCGGCGGGTCGGACCTTGGGCCTGCGATGGCCGTGCTGGCGCTGGCCCCCTTCCATGACGGGCCGCGTGTGCATTTCGTCAGCAATGTAGACGGGGCGCATATCGCGGATACGCTGAAGGGTCTCGACCCGGCGACGACGCTGGTGATCGTGGCGTCAAAGACATTCACCACCATCGAGACGATGACCAATGCCGATACCGCAAAGGCGTGGATGGCAAAGGTCGTGAGAAATCCCGGCGCGCAGTTTGCCGCAGTCAGCACCGCCGCCGGCAAGACTGCCGCCTATGGCATTGATCCGGCGCGTGTTTTCGGGTTCGAGGATTGGGTGGGCGGGCGCTATTCGGTGTGGGGGCCGATCGGCCTAGCCCTGATGATCGCGGTGGGGCCGGAGGCGTTCGATGAATTTCTGGCCGGTGGCCGGGCGATGGACCGGCATTTCCTGACCGCACCCTTTGCCGCGAACATGCCCGTGATGCTGGCGCTGGTCGGCATCTGGCACAACCAGATCTGCGGACATGCGACGCGGGCGGTGCTGCCCTATGACCAGCGCCTGTCGCGCTTGCCCGCCTATCTGCAGCAACTGGAAATGGAATCGAACGGCAAGCGTGTCGCCATCGACGGGTCGGATTTGGGCGTGAATTCCGGCCCCGTGGTCTGGGGCGAACCCGGCACCAACGGCCAGCACGCCTTCTATCAGCTGATCCATCAGGGCACACGGCCGGTCCCGTGCGAGTTTCTTGTGGCGCGGCGGGGGCATGAGCCGGAGCTGGCGCACCAGCACCTGTTGCTGGTGTCCAACTGCCTGGCGCAAGCCGAGGCGCTGCTGCGGGGGCGGTCGCTGGACGAGGCGCGGGCGATCATGGCCAAAAAGGGCCTGACCGGGGATGAGCTGGACAAACAGGCAAGGCACCGGGTCTTCCCCGGCAACCGGCCGTCCACGATGCTGGCCTATGACCAACTGACGCCGTTCGTGCTGGGGCAGATCATCGCCCTGTACGAGCATCGCGTGTTCGTCGAGGGCGTGATCCTGGGGATCAACTCCTACGACCAGTGGGGGGTGGAACTGGGCAAGGAACTGGCGCTGGCCCTGCAGCCGGTGCTGGAGGGCAAGGCGTCGGCTTCGGGCAAGGATGGGTCGACCGCCGCACTCGTGGCGTTCCTGAAGCCATAGGCTGACCACGTCGTTCGAACGAAGTTGGAAATTTCTTCGAAGAAATTTGGGGGTTAGCGCAACGCCGCCGTCACGATGATCTCGACCAGATAGTCCGGCGTCGCCAGTTTCGCCTCGCCGGTCGCGCGGGCAGGCGTTTGGCCTTGTGGCACCCAGGCGTCCCAGACGCTGTTCATCTCGGCAAAGCTTGCCATGTCGGCCAGCCAGATCTGCGCGGACAGGATGCGCGTCTTGTCGGTGCCCGCGGCGGCCAGGATGCGGTCCACCTCGGCCAGGCACTGGCGGGTCTGGTCTGCAACCGACGCGCCGGGGTCGCCGACCTGACCGGCAACCCACAGGATGCCGTTAAAGGCGACGGCTTCGGACATGCGCGGGCCGGTGCCGAAGCGGGTGATGGTCATGGAAGGCTCCTTGGTCTGATGTGGGTCCGCGCCGTCTTCTGTAGCGGAGAGTTGTCCCGGTTGAAAAGTCTTTGCGCGCCCTGATTGATTTTCGTTCAACTAAAGAGATACTTTTTCAGGTTGGGGTTGTGTGCGAATCATTCAACCTTCTTTCTCATCAGTCCGGGGGGGCGACCATGAGCAAAAATTCCAGGAACATGTTTGTTTATGGGGCCTTGCGCTCTGGCAGCACGCTGCTGCGCCTGATGCTCGACGGGCATCCCCGGCTGTCATGTCCCGGCGAATCGGACTTCATGTTCGATTATGTGTCGGTTCGCGGTGGGATTCGCGCGCTGGACATAGATCGCCTGCGAGGCGACTGGATTTTTGCGGGCTTGGGCTTCGACTTGCCTGGCGGATCGGCCGAGACTGCGGTTCTGTCGTTGGCCGACCAGGTTCGCAAGGGGTGCGACATCGGCGTCATGGTCCTGCATCGCGGCATCGACCGGGCGCTCGATTTCTTTGGCGACGCGCGGATCATCCATCTGGTGCGCGATCCGCGCGATGTGGCGCGGTCCAGCGTGCCGATGGGCTGGGCAGGCAATGCCTATTGCGGCGTCGACCACTGGATTCGGACCGAAGAGGCGTGGACCGCCGTGCAGCACCGGCTGGCGCCGGGGCAGGTGCTGGAGGTGCGCTATGAAGATCTGGTCCGCTCGCCCGAGGCGGTGCTGACGCGCATCTGCGATTTTGCCGGGATCCCCTATGACCCCGCGATGATGCACTATGACCAGCGGTCCAGCTATGCCCGGCCGGATCCCGAAAAGGCCGAACAATGGCGCAAGCGGCTGACCCCGCGCGAGGTGGCGCAGCTTGAGGCCAAGCTGGGCGCGCGTCTTTTTTCGCATGGCTACCGCGCCAGCGGCCATCCGCCCGTCTCGCCGGGTGCGTTTGCCGACATCGCGTTGCGGCTGCAAAGCAAACACAAGGTCTGGAGCCGCAAGTTCGGAGATTACGGCGTGGTCGATCCCATCATGGTGACTGTCGCCCAGCGGATGCGCCTGCCCGACCTTGCCAGCGGTGCCAAAAAACGCATCGAGATGAAGATGATCGCCGGGTTGAAGTAAGCGGGACGCCGTCCAACGGGGGCGATGCGGACAAGCCTCTTGCAGGCATCCTGAACCCTGGAAACGAAAGCGCCGATGATCGGCATGCGGTGCCCCTTGCTTCGGCGCAACCTTGAGGATCGGTCGCGCGGGGCGCAAGGGGGATCGCCCGACCGTCAGGCGTTCACATCGACCACGACCCGGCCCTGGACCTTGCCGGCCAGGATGGCCTGTCCAAGGCGCGGCAGGTCGGCCAATGTGGCGGGGACGATCATCCGTTCCAGCCGGTCCAGGTCGATGTCGCGGGTCAGGCGCGCCCATGCGGCGACGCGGGCTGCATGGGGTTGCAGCACGCTGTCGATGCCCAGAAGGTTGATGCCGCGCAAGAGGAACGGGATCACCGTCGCGGGCAGCGCGGCCCCGCCCGCCAGACCCACCGCGGCGACCGAGGTGCCGTAGTTCATCTGCCCCAGCACACGCGCCAGCATGGCGCCCCCGACGGCATCGACGCACCCGGCCCAGGTCTCGGATTCCAGCGGCCGCTTGACGGTTTCGGCAAGGTCTGCGCGCGGCACAATCCGGCTGGCCCCGAGGTCGCGCAGATAGCGTTCCGTTTCCGGCCTGCCGGTGACGGCGGCAACCTCGTGGCCCAGCGCCGCCAGCAGGGCGACCGCGACCGACCCCACGCCGCCCGCCGCACCCGTGACCAGCACCGGACCCCGCCCGGGGGCCAGACCATGCGCCTCCAGCGCCAGGATCGCCAGCATGGATGTCAGGCCCGCCGTGCCGATCGCCATCGCAGCCCGCGTCGTCAGGCCTGCAGGCAGGGGCACCAGCCAGTCGGCCTCGACCCGCGCCTTTTGCGCATGGCCGCCCCAGCGCACTTCGCCCACGCGCCAGCCGGTCAGGATGACCTTGTCGCCGGTGCGGTAGCGCGGATCGTCCGAGGTCTCCACCGTGCCGGCAAAGTCGATGCCCGGCACATGCGGCCAGGCCCGCACAAGGCCGCCGCCCGACCCCATGCACAGGCCGTCCTTGTAGTTGACGGTCGAATAGTCCACCGCGACGGTGACGTTGCCGGGCGGCAGCGATGCCTCGTCCACCGGCTTGACGCGGGCAGACATCGCCCCATCGGCATCTTTTTCGACCACGAGCGCGTTGAACGACATTTCGGTTTTCCTTTTTCAGTTTTGCGGGCCGAGCGCGCGGGCAGCCTCGCGCAGCAGGTATTTCTGGATCTTGCCGGTCGCCGTCTTGGGCAGGGGCTGGAACAGCACGGTTTTCGGCACCTTGAACCCCGCCAGCCGGTCGCGGCAAAAGGCGATGATGTCGGCTTCGGTCGCGTGCATTCCGGCACGCAATTCTATGAAACTGCAGGGACTTTCGCCCCAGCGTACATGCGGGCGGGCCACCACGGCGGCGATCTGGACCGCCGGATGCCGGTGAAGGACCGCCTCCACCTCCACCGACGAGATGTTCTCGCCGCCCGAGATGATGACATCCTTCAGCCGGTCGCGGATCTGCACATAGCCGCCGGGATGGATCACGGCGGCATCGCCCGACCAGAACCAGCCATCGCGAAACGCCTCGGACGTGGCGGCGGTGTCCTTGTAGTAGCCCGACATCACCGTATTGCCCCGGATCGCGATCTCGCCCTGCGTCAGCCCGTCGGCGGGCACATCGAGGCCGGTCGCCCGGTCCACGATGCGAAACTCTTCCAGCATGGGGAATGCCACGCCCTGCATCGCCTGCATCGCGGCCTGTTCGGCGGGGGGCAGGGCATCCCAATCCTCTTGCCACAGGCATTGCGCGATGTGGCCATAGGTTTCCGTCAGCCCATAGACCTGCATCACTTCCAGCCCCATGCCGGCCGCGCGTTCAAGCACTGAGGGCGGCGGGGGCGCCCCCGCCGTCAGCACCTTGATCCGGGGCGCGAACGGGACGGCCGGCGCGGCGGCGCTTTCGCACAGCATCTGCAGCACGATCGGCGCAGCGCCCAGATGCGTCACGCCATGCAACGTCATCGCGGTCAGCAGCTTTTCCGGCAGCGCGTCGCGGGTAAAGATGGTGTGGCCGCCGACGACCGCCATCGCCCAGGGATGATTCCAGCCGTTGCAATGGAACATCGGCACCACCGACAGATAGGTCGGCTGCTGCGGCAGGCTCCACCCGGCGACGGTGCCCATCGCCATCAGCCATGCGCCGCGATGGTGATAGACCACACCCTTGGGCCTGCCCGAGGTGCCGGATGTGTAATTCAGCGCCAGCGCCTGACATTCGTCTGCGGGCAGGCTCCATGGCGCGGTGTCGCCCTGCAACAGCGCGTCATAGGGTGCGCCGACCCCGGTCGGCACCGCCTGCGCGACGGCATCCGCGATCTCGATCACCGGCAGGGTCCGCCCGTTGACGTCAAATGCGGCGCGCAGCAGCGGCACCAGCGCAGTATCACAGATCACCAGCTTGCTGTCGGCATGGGTCAGGATATAGGCGACCGTCGCCGGCTCCAGCCGGATGTTGATGGTGTTGAGGACGCCGCCCGTCAGCGGCACGGCAAAATGCAGTTCATAAAGTTCGGGGATGTTGGGGGAGAGAACTGACACCGTGTCGCCCTGTCCGATGCCAAGGCGCTCCAGGCCCGCCGCCACCGACCGGCAGCGCCACGCAAACATGGCCCAGTCGCGGGTGATCGGGCCATAGGTGACGGCGGGCCGGTCGCGATAGACCAGCGCCGCCCGTTTCAGGAACGATACCGGCGACAGCGGCACGTGGTTGGCTGCGGTCGGACCAAGGGTTTCGTATTCCTGCCGCATGGCGTACCCCTCAGGTCGGGCCGTGCCAGTCGATCTGGCAGATCTCGGCGGATCGCCCGTCGAAATCCCAGACCCGGCCATGCGCGCGGACCTTGCCCTTGGTCGCGGTCGCAATGGTGATGTCAGGACCCATCCAGTAGCCGGTATTCGTCACCATCACCTCTTTGTCGGGGTCCGGCCCGCCGATGGGCTCAATCTCGCCCTGGATGATCTTGCCCACCATCAGGCGGCGCTTGCGGCCTTCGGTCTCGAACACCACCGGCGCGCGTTCGGCGCCCAGAAACTCCGAGACCAGCATCGAGAACAGGCCCGTCGTGCCCCGCACCTTGCCCGAAAAGATCGCCAGCAACCCGTCATACGCTTTTTCGCTGGACCGCTCGTCGATATAGGCGGCGGCTTTCCAGTTGCCGCGCCCCATGTTGCCGGGGATGTCCAGAACCATGCCGATGTTCAGACCAGACAGGGTTTCCCCGTCGAAATGCCCCTGGTCGATGCGCACACCCATCCAGGCCTGGCAGTGGCCCTCGGTCGGGGGGTGCTTGCCCAGACTGACCACGCAGGGGCAAAAGACCGTGCAGTTGCAGTTCAGGATCAACTCACCCTTGATGCGCCAGTCGGGCAGGGGGTTCGGCATGGTCATCCTCCAATGAACAAAACTCGGGCGGCTTGCAGCGCGGCGGCAGCGACCAGCAGCAAGCCCAGGGGTTTGGTCAGATAGCGCCCGATCTCGGGCAGTTTTTCCAGGGTCATGAACAGGGTGGCGGCCCCCATCCAAGCCAGGTTCATCGCGCCACCGACAAAACCCAGCAGCATCAACAACCAGCAACAGCCGATGCACCAGACGCCCAGACGCGCACCCATCGCCAGCGCAGGCGCGGGGCCGGGCGCCCAGTGTTCCATGAAGAACACCAGGGGATGGCGGCATTTGGCAAGGCATGCCTCTTTCGCCGGGCTGAACTGATAAACCCCTGCGACCAGCAGCAACCCGATCGTCAGCCACGGCGCCAGCGTCTGCGCCGCCCCCGCCATCGCACCAGCCCTGGACAGCGCGACCTGCAAGCCCGCAGCTCCCAGCGCAAAGCCCAGCCATACAACCCCATAACCCGCCGTCAGCGCGGCCATCGACCGCCCGTCCGTCGCCTTGACGTGCCCAAGTTCGCCAAAGACCCGGATCGCGGGCACGAAGGTCGGCAGCATCATCGCCGCCGACATCAGTGCCCACATCGCCAGCAGTGCGACGGAGTTTGCGTCCGCCGCCGCGATGCAGAACGACGCCAGATATTCCGCCGCACTCACACCCGGCAAGGGCGAGGCGGTCATGCGGATCAACAGCACCCAGGCCAGCAGGATCGCACCGTAAAAGCCCAGCCAAAAGACCCTGCGACCCGGCGCAAATCGTGTCCCGATTGCCGCTGGCGGTGGCAGGCCCGGCATCACAGGAACGGAATCTCGACAAGACGCCCAAAGGCAGGGCCAGAGACCCGCGCCACCGTCACCTCGGTTCCGACCGGCACCGCGCTGTCGACCAGCACAAAGCCGATATTGGCGCGCAGCCGATAGGACCAGACACAGTTCGTCAGCATGCCGATACGCCGCCCGTCCAAAGCCACATCTTCCCGGCGTACACCCAACGGGGCAGGCGTGTCACCCTGCAACACGATGCCCAACTGATGCCGTCGCACCCCTTCGGCCTTGATCCGCCGCAGCGCCTGGATGCCGATGGTGTCATCCGGCACATTCAGGTCGACGAACCGCTCCAGCCGGACCTCGAACGGGTTGGTCGCATCGTCGGTATCGCCCCCGACCGACACGAGTCCACTTTCGACGCGTTCCGGCGTCGCTGGCGCGCCGGGGCCGATGTCCCAGGGTTTCCCCGCCTCCTTGAAGATGCTCCACAGCCGCGTGCCTTGCGTGCCGTCCTTAAGGTAGATCTCGAACCCGCCCTGCTTCGACCAGCCGGACCGTTGCACCGCGACAGGAATGCCGTCGACCTCGGTCTCGCGGAACCAGAAGTATTTCAGCCCGCGCACCCAGTCGCCAAACACATGCGCCACGACATCTTCGGCCTTGGGGCCCTGCAGCGCCATGGGTGCGATGTCGGGCTCGCTGATTTCGACCGTCAGCCCGCGTTCGGCCGCGATGGCCCTTGCCCAAAGGGCCACGTCACTGTCGGCAATCGACAGCCAGTAGAGGTCATCTGCCAGCTTCAACAGGATCGGATCGTTGAAGATCGTGCCCCGGTGGTCGCACAACGCCACGTACTTGCCTTGACCCACCTTGCAGCCCGCAAGATCGCGCGTGGCCAGAATCTGCGCCAGCCGCCCGGCATCGGGACCTTTCAGCTGTACCTGCTGTTCGATCCCGACATCCCATTGCGATACCCCGTTGATCAGCCGCCAGTATTCCCCTTCGGGATCACCAAACGAGGTCGGCATGATCATGCGGTTGTAGACATTGGCCATTTTCAAGCCATCGGCCACCGCCGCCTCGAAAAACGGCGACGGACGGATGCGGCTGTTGGGCTGAAACAGGAACAAGGAGGGTCTCCAGTCTTGCGCGCACCATCGCCGCACTGGCCGGTCGGGCACAAACGATGTATTCGGGGCCAATGACCCCAAAAAAAGTTATGGCAAGGGTGGATGCCGGATGTACCGTGACCTGCCGCCCCTGACCTGGCTGCGCGCCTTCGAGGTGTCGGCCCGCCGGCTCAGCTTTACGGCGGCGGCGCATGAGCTGCATCTGACCCAGGCCGCCGTGTCGAAACACGTGAAATCGCTGGAACTGCGCCTGCAGCACCAGTTGTTCATCCGGCACCCGCGCAGTCTGGAACTGACGCGCTGGGCCGAGGCCTACCTGCCCAAGGTGCAGGACGCGCTGGACCGGCTGGCGCAGGGCACGCGCGAGGTTTTTGGCCGCCCACCGGACGAGGTGCTGACGATCCGATGTGCGGTGTCCTTCGCGGTCAACTGGCTGTCGCCTCGCCTGCCGCGGTTTCTGGCGGCGCATCCGTCCTGCCGGTTGCGCATCCTGTCGTCGGTCTGGGCCGATCCGTTTGATGCCGCCGCCTTTGACCTGGATATCCAGTATGGCACCGGCACCTTTCCCGATGCAAAAAGCCACCGCCTCACGCAGGAGACGATCACACCTCTTTGTGCGTCGGGACTGGCGGGGCAACTGCGCGTCCCCGACGATCTGGCGCGGCAGCGGCTGTTGCATGTGCAGGGCTATCTGGACGGCTGGGCGACCTGGCTTGCGGCGGCCAATGCCCCCTGCGTCGATCCGGGGCAAGGGGTCCAGACCGATACGTCGCTGATCGCCTATGCGCTGGCAAGCGCCGGTGCAGGCGTGGTGCTGGGACGTCGGTCGCTGGCCGCATCTTACCGGCAAGGCGGGGTACTAGTTGCCCCGTTCGACCACGAGGTCGCGATTGCCGAAGGGTTCTTTCTGCTGGAACCCGTCGCGCGCGCCACCCATCTTGACGCCGCGACATTTGTTCAGTGGCTTGTTGAGGAATCCGCCACAACCAATTGATGACAGGCAAATTTACAGATCAGGCGCGGATCGCTGTCCGCCCGGTTTCGGGTTCCAGCAGCAGCCGTACCAGTCCGACCTGACCTGCAACGCCCGTCTTGGCAAAGATGCTGCGCAGATGCGTGCGCAGCGTCGATTCCGCGATGCCAAGCGCCTTGCCGGTCTCGGACAGATGCGCCCCCTGGCAGATCATGCCGCAGATGCGCAGTTCGGCGGCGGTCAGCCCGAGCGGATTGCTTTGCGACAGCGGATGGGCGGGCGGTCCGCCCTGCGACAGCCGATCCTGGATCGCCGGGGCGGTGCGTAGCAGACGCGCGATCCGCCCCTCGGGCCGCCGTCCCCAGGCCTCGGCCGCCGCCATCGCCAGCGCCTCGATGCCGATCCGCCGCGCCCGGTCAAGCGGAGCGGCCAGGTAGAATTCCAGCACATCCGCCGCCTCGCCCGCCGTGGACAGCGGGATCATCATCGCATCGCGCAGCCCGCGCGCATCCATCCAGCCCAGCACACGCGGGTCCAGCCGCGCGGCACTGTCGGGATCAAGTTCGCGCATCGACCAGAGGGTGCCGGGCTTGGCGCGGACCAGGGTTTTCCCCGCCAGCGCCAGCCCGTGCGCCCGGACCAGTGGGCGCGCCCCGGTTGCGGCATGCCGGTCCACCGTCGCGATGGCGCGCTGTGCGTGCGTGGCCAGGCTGACCCGGTGCAGATGCACCACGTCGGCCTGTGCCAGCCCCGCAAATTCCCCCAGCGTTTCGCGCAGCGACCCGTCGCCATGCAGGCATTCGGTCCATCGCATCATCACGCCCAGACAGGCAGGCAGCATGGCTGCGGGCTGAAAACTGTCTGTCCTGGCAAAGGGCATTCAGGGACCACCATCAAACACAAGACAGGTGTCGGCAATGTTTTGCCATCACGAGTCTGAACAACTTGCAATTTTCAAAACGTGCCTTTTTCGCAGGAGATGCGTCAACTGGTATCGATCTGCGGCATGAAAATGAGGTGAAACTGCTGCAGATGGCCCGTTTTTGTGCAGATTTTGACACAATTCACGGGATGGCCCTGTCACAAGATGCCGAATCACCTGCGACCCCATGATCCGAAACTGGGGTGCAATGCGCGTCAAAACAGTCGAGCAGTCGTGAATTTCTCCATCCAGAGTTGTGACACGGTGGCAATGCACAATTCTTGATCAGTTTTTCTCCGCGATCCGGACGATGGCAGGCTGGCAACGGATCGGTAACGTTTTGGGCATTCGGGGTGCCCTCTTCATCCCCCGGATGCCTCCGACGCCTCTGTCCGAGGGTCATCAAAACCTCTGAAGTTGGAACATGCAGATGAAAAACCTGATCAAGACTTTCCTTCGCGACGAAGATGGCGCGGCCCTTGTCGAATACGGCCTGGCCCTGCTTGTCGTCATCCTTGTCGGCACCGGCGCGCTGATCACCATGGCCGGCGACACCAGCATCCTGTTCGATCGCGGCGCCACGGCGACCACGGCCGCTGTGGCCGCATCGGAGCCCTGAGTCTGGCATCCTTTGGCCGCCCCGCAGAAACGCCGGGCGGCCGCATCCTTGCCCACCTGACCCGACAACCCGGAGCCTGATCATGCGCGCATCTTCCATCCTCCTGGCCCTTGTCGGCCTTGCCGTCGCCGGCGGATCGGCGCAACTGGCGCGGGAACTGATGACGGCACCCAAGGCCGATGCCGCCAGCGGGCAGTCCGTCGTCACGATCATGACCGCCGCCACCGAGATCAGGCGCGGCGACCTGATCCAGCCCTACATGCTCAAGGCGCAAAGCTGGCCTGCCGAAGCGGTGCCTGCAGGGTCCTTTACCGATCCCGCCATGCTGCTGCCCGCCGAAGAAGGCGGCGAGCCGCGTCGTGCGCTGCGCTCGCTCGTCGCGGGCGAGGTGGTGCTTGAAAGCAAGATTTCCGGCTTTGGCGAAAAGGTGACAATCGCGCAGTCGCTGTCGCCCAATGCCCGCGCCATGGCGATCAAGGTCGATGCGGTCACGGCCGTCGGCGGTTTCGTCACCCCCGGCGATTATGTCGATGTCCTGTTGACGCGCGGCGATGCCGAAACGCTGATGACCGACACGATCCTGCGCAACATCCGCGTCGTGGCCGTTGACCAGTCCGATGACGAGCTGAGCGAAAAGCCCGACGTGGCGGCCACCGTGGCGGTGGAGGTTACGGCTGAACAGGGACAGGTCATTGCGCTGGCGCAGCGGGCCGGAACGCTCAGCCTGGCGCTGCGCACGCCCGACAGCAAGGATGTGGCCCCGATCGAGCGCCTGCGGCTGAGCGATCTGGTGCCGGAACCCGCCGTCGATGTCGCCGAGGCAGCGGCGCCGGTGGTGCTGGCCGCACCGCCGCCGCGCCGCACTGTCCTTGTCCGCCGCGGCACCGAAACCCAAGAGGTCACGCTGAAGAACTGACGCAGCGGGGACCGCCCCGGCATCGCGACATTGCGCGTTCGTTCCCGCTTCTTCCTTGCCAACCAAAGGATGTCCCCCGTGCCCCGCCCCATTCCGACAATGCTTTCCAGGTCTTTCGCGCGGATCAACACGTTTGCAAGGGCCGAGGACGGCACCGTGCTGGTGCTCTGGGCCATGTTCTTCGCGGTGGCGCTGGGGTTTCTGGCGCTGTCGTTCGACCTTGGCCGGGTGGCTGCCACACAGAGCGAGCTGCAGTCCTTTGCCGATCAGGTGGCGCTGGCGGCGGCGGGCGAACTGGACGGGCGCGCCGATGCGATCATCCGCGCCAACGCCGCGGCGGCAGGCCTGATCAGCGACAGGCAGACCTATGCGCAGGGGACGACGACCCTTGCCGGGGCGGGCAGCTATACGCTGAGCTATCTCAGCACCCTGCCCACCGATGATCGTGCCGCCGCGACCGCCGTGACCACGAATGCACGTCTGGCCCGCTATGTCCGCGTGCAGGTGGCCCGGCGCAGCGTGATGACAGGATTTGCCGCCGCGACCGCCGCGATGAACGGCGATGCCGGCACGAATGTGCAGTCGAATGTCGCGGCGACCGCGACCGCGGGCATGACGTCCTGGGCCTGCGACGTGACGCCGCTGATGTTTGGTGTGCCGAATGCCAGTTGGCGCGCGCGTGACAACATCGGCGACCAGATCCTGTTGCGCTCGGGGGGGGGCAGTGCGGCCTGGGGGCCGGGAAACTTCGGCTTTCTGGATGTGACGAGCCTGCCGGTCGACAGCACCGGTCCCTGTGACGGGCTGAACGGGGCGGGGCTGTACCGCTGTCTCGTTGGCGCAGAACGCGGCATCACCGCCTGCATCCGCACCGACGCCGGCGTAGATACCCAGCCCGGCCAGCGCGTGGGGCTGGCCGAGGCGTTCAACACCCGCTTTGACATCTTTCAGGGCAGTATGAACGGCAGACGGACCGACCCGGCTTACCGGCCCGCGCCGAACACGGTTCAGGGCACGTTGCCCCGCGGAGGGCAGACCTGCCGGGGAAACAATACTGACGTGTCCGACGCCATGGCCCTGCCTCGCGACAACTGCCTGATTTCGGGAACCTGCGGGCGTTTCGGGGATGGTGCGTGGAACCGTGCCGCCTATGTGGCCCGCAATCACCGCGGCACCTATCCGGCAGGGACAAACGCTTCTAGCACGCGCTATCAGATGTATCTGGCGGAGATCGCGGCGGCACGCGGGCGTGCAGCCCCGAACAACGTGCCCCTGCCGGGCTTTGCCGAAAACGGCGCGCCGATGTGCAGTCCGACTGCCAGCCCCGATCCCGACCGCCGCACGGTCATCGCGGCCGCAATCGACCTTGCCAGCAACCCCGTTTCCGGCAGCACGCGCAACGTCGTGCCGCTCGAATATGTCAAACTGTTCCTCACCGAGCCGGTACAATCGGCCGGCTCGGACACCGACATCATGGTCGAGGTGGTCGATACCGCGGGTGGCGTCGGATCGGGGGCCGTCACCGGCGTCTACAACGACTTTGTTCAGTTGTATCGGTGATGCAGATGGATGATCGCCACCCCAGCGACAGCCGACCCGGACGCGCAACACACCGCATCCGCCAGTTCTGCCGGCGCGAGGACGGGGCCGCGCTGGTCGAGTTCGCCATCAGCCTGCCGCTGATGCTGATGCTGGCGTTCCTGTCGGTCGAATCCATGCGCCTTTTCTGGTCCTATCAGGCCGCCATCGCGGGCGTGCGGGACGCCACGCGCTATCTGGCCCGGATCGCGCCTGCCGACATCTGCACCACGGGCGGGTCGGTTTCGGGCTATGCAAACCGGCTTGAAACCATCGTCGAGACCACGATCAGCGGCGGTGCGCTGTTTCCCTCGGGCGTCACCGTGACCGCGCTGACGCCTGCCTTGACCTGCGTGACGACGCTTGGCCTGCGGCAGGCCTCGGTCCCGGTGGCCAGCGTGTCGGCCGATCTGTCGATCACCATGCCCTTCAGCCAGGTGCTGCGGGTCATCGGCATCACCCCCGATGCCACGATCAACACGCGGGTCCGCGATCAGGCACGGGTGTACGGGCTATGAGGGCGCGCGCCGTCGCCTGCGTCGTGCGCCACGCCGTCCGGGACTTTCTCGCGGACGAAAGCGGGGCGAGCCTGGTCGAGTTTTCGCTGGTCGTGACGCTTTTCCTGTTCCTGCTGTTCGGCATCGTCGATTTCGGTCGCATCGGCCATGCCTGGGTCGGGGCGAACAAGGCGACGCAGCTTGCGGCGCGTCTGGCGGCGGTGCGCCCGCCCGTGTGCCCGGCCGTGCCAACGCGCAACGCGCGCGGCACGGCCACGACCATCCTGACCTATGGGTCGCTTTGCCGGGCGGGGTCGGGGGTCTGCGCCGATCCGGGTCCGTCCGTCTGTACAACCAGCACGCCCGGCGTCACGGCCCGGGGGCTTGCCACGGCGCAGGAAATCTTTGCTGCCGTCCGCCCTCTGGTGCCACCGGGCACGACGATCGGCCAGATGCGCTATACCTACGCCTTCGACCCCAATCTGGGGTTCCTTGGCGGACCTTACGTTCCGATGGTGACGGTCGAATTTACCAGTGTGAACTTCCCGTTCGTCTCGCAACTTGGGGCCTTTGTCACCGCATTGAACGGGTGCCCCTCTGATCCTCTTCGCGGGGCGCTCTGCATGTCCGGCATGTCGGTGTCACTGCCGGGCGAAGACCTCGCGCTGGGGACGGATGGCTAGAATGAACGACTTTCAGCAAGAACGGCAGGACCAGGCAATGAACGTCACCTACATGTTCCGCGCAACCCACCGCGACGCACGCGGCCTGCCCGGCGACGACGCGCGGCCGGGCGTGCCGGTGCCTGCGGCCGATACCCCGCTGGTGCCGGGCAACCGCGTCGATCGGCCCGCGGCCCCCGCCATCCCTGCCGCAGCGCCCGTCGCGCCCCCGCCTGCCGAGACACCGTCCGGTCAGGCCGGATTGCCCGCACGCTATGTCGTGAGCGAGGGCCGGATCGTTCTGGTGGCCAAGGCGCGGGGCGGCATCGGGGCGACGACGCTGGCTGTCAACCTGGCGCTGGAACTGCAGGCCCGGTACGGTCGGCGCGGACAGGGCCATGACGGGCGCGTGGCGCTGGTCGATCTGGATGTGCAGCTGGGCAATGCCGGCTCGTTCCTTGATCTGACCGACCGGGGCGGCATGCTGGCACTGGCCCGCCTTGGCCCGGAACCCGATGCGCAGGCGATGCGACATGCGATGGTCCGCCATCCTTCGGGACTGAACGTGCTGGCCGCGCCCGCAACGCCGATCCCGTTCGAGGCCTTTGACAGCCGGCGGATCGCGGCGATGCTGGATGCGCTGGCGACCGAACATGACGTTGTCATCGTTGACCTGCCTCCGGCCCTGATCGACTGGCTGGAACCCCTCTTGTCGCGGGCAGAGCGGGTGCTGATGGTGACGGACCTCGCGGTGCCCTCGGTGGTGCGGGCGCGCCGGATCATCACCCTTTTGACGCAGGACCACCCGAAACTGCCCGTCGAGATCGTCGTCGCACATGAGAAAAAGCCGTTCCGCATGGGCGCCACCCACCGCGACGCCGAAACTGCGCTTGGCTACCCCTTGCGTCACTGGCTGCCGGACGAGACGCGGCTGGCGCGGGCTGCACTGGACCGGGGCGAGCCGCTGGTACGACTGGCGCCGCGCAGTGGATGGTCGCGCGCGGTCCGGGCGATGGCCGCAGACCTGATCGAGGCACCCACAGGCGGCGCCAAAGCCGCCGCAAAAAGGGATCGGTAGGATGTTCAAGGATTTTGTGCTGCGCCGCCCCGATCACACCAAGACCGACACGACCAAAGCAGGCCCCGGCGCCACGGTGTCAAAACCCGGCAATGTGGTCCCCTACCGCAAGATCGACGACGGGTTGCGCGCCTATCTGGACCTGAAATCGCGCCTGCATGAAGAACTGCTTGGCCGGTTGAACCTGACCGTGCTCGACAAGGTCGACCGGGGTGAACTGCGGCGCGAGATCGGCGGCCTGGTGCATGACTTTCTGGCGGCCGAAAGCCTGCCGATGCGCGCCGACGACACCGAGCGGCTGACCTCGGAACTGATCGACGAAGTGCTGGGTCTGGGTCCGCTGGAACCTCTTCTAGCCGATCCCGGGGTGGCCGACATCCTCGTCAACTCGTTCCGCAACGTCTATGTCGAACGCTATGGCAAGCTGGAACGTGTGCCGGTGCAGTTCCGCGACGAACGCCACCTGATGCGGATCATCGACAAGATCGTCAGCCGCGTCGGGCGCCGTGTCGACGAAAGCCAGCCCTGGGTCGATGCGCGCCTTGACGATGGCAGCCGGGTCAACGTGATCGTGCGGCCCTGCGCCATCGACGGCCCGACGCTGTCGATCCGCAAATTCTCGCGCGAGCCGCTGACGGCGGAAAAGCTGATCGAGATGGGCACCCTGACGCCAGGGTCGGCCGCGTTCCTGCGGGCCTTGGTGGAGGCGCGGCTGAACATCCTGATCTCGGGCGGCACGGGGTCGGGCAAGACCACCATGCTGAATGCGATGTCGGCGGCCATCGACGCTGCCCAGCGCATCGTCACCATCGAGGATGCGGCCGAACTGCAGATGCAGCAGGACCATGTGGTGCGGCTGGAAACGCGCCCCCCCAGCGCCGAGGGATCGACCGCCGTGACCCAGCGCGACCTGGTGCGCAACGCGCTGCGCATGCGCCCGGACCGCATCATCATCGGCGAGGTGCGCGGCACCGAGGCGTTTGACATGCTGCAGGCGATGAATACCGGCCATGACGGGTCGATGACCACGATCCATGCCAATTCGGCACGCGATGCACTGTCGCGGCTGGAACAGATGGTGGCGATGATCGGCGGCGAAGTGCCGTTGCAGGCGGTGCGCCGCCAGATCGCCTCGGGCCTGCAGATCGTGCTGCAACTGTCGCGTCTGGCCGATGGCCGCCGTCGCATCATGTCGATTTCGGAGATCACCGGCATGGAGGGGGATGTCATCAGCATGCAGGACATCTTTGTGTTCCGCAGACGCGGGCGCACCGACACGGGCGAGGTTCTGGGCGAATTCGTGCCCACCGGCATCCGCCCGAAATGCATGGAACTGCTGGCGGCCGCAGGCGTGTCGATGGCCAGTGAAACCTTTGGAACCGGGGGGGATGCGGGATGACCGACCTGTTTGCCCGTGTCGATCCCGGCTGGCTGATCTTTGTCGGCGTCTTTCTGGGCGCGCTGCTGTTGATCGAGGGCCTGCGCCAGCTGACCGCGCGCCGCGAGACGGATGCCGAGGCGCGGTCGCGCCGGATGCGCCTGATTGCGGGCGGCACGCAGATTGAGGAACGTCTGGATATCCTGTTGCCGGGCGAGAACGCGCGGACCAGGTTCCTGGGTCTTGACCTTGGCAACATGCTGACCGCGGCGGGCCTGCCGGCGCAGCCGATGCTGTTTGGTCTGGGCGCGCTGGCGCTGTTCTGCCTGACCGCGCTTGGCCTGATGCCGATGGTCGGCCCACTTGTCGCCGTCGGGTTGTCGCTTCTGTGCTTCATCCTGGTCCCGCTTCTGGTGCTGTCCGCGCTGCAGTCTGCGCGGCTGAAACGCATCTCGGCGCAATTGCCGGACGCGCTTGACCTGATGGCGCGCGCGTTGAAGGCCGGGCACCCGCTGTCCGCCTCGATCGGGACCGTGGCCGAAACCATGCCCGACCCCATCGGCACAGAATTCGGTATCATGGTTGACCAGATCAGCTATGGCGACGAACTGGTCACTGCCTTCAAGAAACTCGCCGAGCGCAACCCGAGCGAAGATTTCCAGTATCTGGCGGTCAGCATCGCGATCCAGCATGGCACCGGCGGCAATCTGGGGCGGGTGCTGGGTGTGCTGGCGGGGGTGATGCGCGGCCGCGTGATGATGCGGCGCAAAATCAAGTCGATGTCCGCCGAAGGGCGCATCTCTGCCTGGATCCTGTCCAGCATCCCGTTCCTGATGGTGGGGCTGAACTCGATCATCACGCCGTCCTATTATGGCGACGTCATGCAGGACCCGATGTTCCTGCCGATGGCGCTGGCAGCGCTGGCACTGATCTTGCTGAATGGGTTCGTACTGTACCGGCTGGTCAACTTCCGCATCTAGGGGCGTGTCATGCTGAACTCTGTCTCTCCCGTCGCCGCCAGCCTTGGCCTTGATCCGCGGACCCTCATCCTGGCGGGGCTTTTCGCAGGCTCGCTTCTGGTCTTTCTCAGCCTTGTCAGCATCGCGCGTGACCGCAACATGATCCGCGTCCGCGCCCGGATGCGCGCCGCGGGGGCGGTCGCGGGGGGCAAACCGGGCCTGGCGGCGGCCCAGTCGCTGTTCGTGGCGCCCGAGGTCAACCCGGCGGGACTGGCCCGCGCGTTCCTTCCGACCGAAAGCCGGGAACGCAACAAGGTCCGCCGCGATCTGGTCCATGCGGGTTTTTCCGGCCCGAACGCCGTCCTGTGGTTTTATGCGCTGCGGGTGATGGCGGGGCTGGTGCTGCCTGCCCTGGTCGCGCTGGCCTTCCTTTACCGCGAGGCGCTGCCCTTGCCGGAGGTGCTGACCGAACGCATGGGACGCGTCGCGGGCAACCAGCTCTTGATCCTGTTCGGCGTGATGATCCTGATCGGCTTTTACGGCCCTGCCTACTGGCTGTCGTCGCGTGCCAGGGAGCGCAGGCATCGGGTCGAGATGGCCTTTCCGAACGCGCTGGACCTGATGCAGGTATCCATCGAAAGCGGGCTCGGCTTTGATGCGGCACTGGCGCGGGTGGCGGCCGAGCTGAAAAGCTCTGCCCCCGAGATCGCGCAGGAGTTCAACGTGGCGCAGCAGGAAATCATGGCCGGACGCGACCGCGAAGGGGCGTTTCTGGCGATGGCTGACCGGCTGGCCATCGACGAGGCCCATGCCTTTGTGAACGTCGTGCTGCAATCGGTCCGGTTCGGCAGTTCGATGAGCCAGGCGCTGCTGAGCTATTCCGCCGACATGCGCCAGCGTCGCGAATTGCGGGCGCAGGAAAAGGCCAACAAGCTGCCGGTCCTGATGTCGGCGGTGATGGCGATGCTGATGATGCCCGCCCTTCTGATCGTGACCATCGGGCCGGTCGTGCTGCGCTACGTCCAGACCTTTCCGCAGTGACCGGCGCCCGGCTTTCGGGTCGGTCCGCGGGCGGTCAGCGTCGCCTCTGCCACCAGCGCCGTTTGCGCGCCGTCACGGGTGCTGCGCCCGTTTTGTGGAACTTGTCCTCGTGCCGGTCGCCGAACAGGCGGCGGTTCTCCAGATGCGCGCGCTGGGCGCGACAAAAGGCCATCAGGAAATCCATCCGGTCATTCGGGGCGATCCTTGCCGCGTAGCCGATCTTGCGGATGATGGCGTCGGTCACACGGGCCAGTTCCGCCTCGCCTGCAGGGCCTTTGGCGGGGTCGCGCAGGATCGCCTCGAGCGTCTGCAGTTCAAACCTGCCATAGACGTCCAGATGCACCGGCAGGAATTCGAACCGCGCGTCCCCTCCCGGCGCCCTTGCCACCAGGTCGCCAAGCAGCAGCACCTTTGGATTTTCGACCACCAGCGTTCCGGCGACCAGATCGCCAAGCCGTTGGCGGCGGCGATTGGCAAAGGGCACGATGACGACACCCAGCACCCAGACCGCCGTGATCAGCCCGGCCGCCATCCCCAGGTCGTCCACCGCCAGCAACATCGAGGCGGGGGTGAAGAACTCCACTTCCTTCATCAGGTTGCGCGCGGTGATCTGGTGCGGTGTCAGCCGTCTGCCATCGGCACTGATGACGCGGATGCGCGCGCTCCGCTTGCCCAGGCTGCGCCCGTTCCAGACCAGTTCGGCCAGGATGTAATAGGGGATGCGGACCAGGAAAAACAGGATCACGATCAGCGAGAATGTCACCGACAGGGGCAGGATTTCCAACCAGAACACCCCGGATGCCACCAGCAGGACGCCCAGGTAGGTGATCAGCACATCCATGATCTGCGCGCCCCCCGCACAGGCGATGCAGATCGCCGCAAGTTCGGTCACGCCATGGATCGACAGCCACGCGAACAGATCATAGGCCAGCCCTTTCGCCGCAAATGTGGCGAAGAACGCCCCGATCAGCAGGCCGTTGTAAAAGGTCAAAAGGAAACTTGGCACCGACAGAAAGATGCCCAAGGCAAAGACGAGGATCGCAATCTGGGTGTTGTTCGAAAAAAGGTAGGACGCGAATGCCCCCAGCGCGTCACCCGGCGCGCCGTTGTTGCCATAGAGCGTGCGGCGCAGATCGTCGGCAGATGCCGCGGGGGTGCGCCCCTCGGCCATCTCCGGCGGCACAAAGGTAAAGAACCAGCCAGGGTCCTGAACATACAAAAGATAACCCGCGACCGCGCCCAGAAAAAGTGCGGTGAAGCCGATCAGCAAAGGCAGGCCCGACCGCCGCACGGCGCGCGGGATGCCGGTCGTCATCAGGCGTGTGACCAGCCCGCGGATGCTTTCCTGCGGGGCATAGACCACCAGATAGGCGCGCGAACAGAGCTGTTCGAGATAGGTCACAAGGGCCAGGTCCAGCGAAATGTCGCGCGCGACGGACAGCGAATTCATCGCCTGCCGGTAGGTGGTGGCCAGGCTGCGCGCCTCGTCATAGCTCAGCGACTTGACGCCGCCCTTGTCGGCGCGCGCCACCAGCGTCTCAAGCCGTTTCCGGCCCGGCTCGCGCTCCATGCGGAACCTGGCGGATCGCAGTTGGTCGGGATTTTGCGTCGTCATATCAATTCCCGCGATTTGATGTCGATGTAGCGCGACACCAGCGCGCCGGTCAGCGCGGCGGGCGTGGTGTCAAGGCAGATCACCCCCAGTCGCGCCAGCCGGTCCAGCACCGATTGCCGTTCGCGCAGGATCTGCGTGGCCGACACCGACCGCGCGATCGCCTCCAGGCTGACCGATTTCGGCTGCGCCAGGCCGATCAGCGCAGGGTCGCGCAGCGCGACAAAAAGGATCAGGTGGTGGCGCGCCATCACGGCGATGTTCTCGACCAGAAGTTCCGCCGTGATGCTGTCCACAAAATCGGAAAACACGATCACCAGCGACCGGCGTTTCAGGCGGCCGTGCAGATGGGTCAGGGCAAGGGTGTGGTTTGTTTCCGCCGTGTCATGGCCCAGGCGCGCACAGGTGGCCTGCAGGCGGACAAAGGCGGCGCGTCCCGGCGCCGGCGGGATAAAGATGCGCGGCCGGCTGTCAAAGCTGTAAAGCCCGACCAGATCACCGCCGAGGCTCCCCGCCCAGGCCATCGCAAGGGCCGCGTTCATCGCGCGGTCCAGCTTGGGCAGGCCGTCGATCCGTTCGCCCATCAGATACCCGGCATCGAGGCAAAGCATGATCTGGTGGTTGCGTTCCGCGCGGGTTTCGCGGGCGACAAGGCTGCGCGCGCGCCGACCGTTTCCAGTCGATGCTGCGGGGGTCCATGCCGGGCTGGAACTCGCGCAGCTGATGGAACTCCGACCCTTCGCCGCGCAGCTGCATGTCTTTCAGCCCCTCGGTCAGGGGCAGCATCCGCGTGGCGATCTGCCCTGACAGGATCGGTGCGATGTCGGGCACCACGGTCACATCGCGGTCCAGGGCGATGTCGGCGATCAGTTCGAACAATCCCAGCCGCGACAGCCATTTCAGCGACAGGGTGCGGATCCTGTGCGTGCCGCGCCGCATCAGCGGCAGGTGCGCCGCGATCCTTGCCCGCGCGGCGTCAACCGGCACCGGGTCGGGCAGGTCGCCCGGGCCGAGCGCGGGCGGCAGGTCCAGGACCGCCGTCAGCCCCGGCGGCAGCGCGCCCCAGCGCAAAGCGAGGTCCACGGTCAGGCGCAGGCTGCCGCCCGTATAGCCGGTCGCGGGCACCTGCACCTCCACGCTCAGGTCGCGCCGCGGCACCGACAGGAAAAGATCGGCCATCCCGGCCGCCGCCAGCCCGGCCCACAGGACCAACAGCATCGAGGCCGCATCGCGCGCCAGCAGAACCATCAGGGTGGACAGCGCCGCCAGCGTCAGCGCTATGACAACAAGGCGCGGCGATGGTCGCATTCAGCGCGGCGCATCCACGCGGTTCAGGATGTTGCGCAGGACTTCGGGCGCGGTGCGGCCCTCGATCTCGGCGGCAGGGCCAAGGACGATGCGGTGGCGCAGCGCCGGCAGCAACAGCGCCTGCACATCGTCAGGCAAGCCATAGTCGCGCCCCTCCAGTGCTGCCCGCGCGCGGACCGCCCCCGCCAGGGCATCCGCGGCACGGGTGGATGCCCCGTGCAGGATGTCGGCGTCATCGCGGGTCGCGCGGATCAGATCGACGATATAGGTCAGAAGCGTCGCATCCAGCCGGATCGCATCGACCAGCGCGCGGCCCCGGGCAAGCTGGTCCGCCGACAGGACGCGCGCGATCCCGGTGGTGCGGGCATCCGTCTCCAGCGCCTGCGCGGCGTGGCGGGTCAGGATTGCGATTTCGGCATCGCGGTCAGGGAAGTCCACCACCAGCTTGAACAGGAAACGGTCCAGCTGTGCCTCGGGCAGGGGATAGGTGCCCTGCTGCTCGATCGGGTTCTGCGTCGCAATGACGAAAAAGTTGCGCCCCAGCGAATGATCCTTGCCGTCGATGGTCACGGTGCGTTCGTTCATTGCCTGCAACAGCGCCGACTGCGTTTTCGGCGGAGCGCGGTTGATCTCGTCGGCCAGAAGGATGTCCGCAAAGACTGGCCCCTTGGTCAGCACAAAGCTGTTGGTCTGGAAATTGAACAGGTTCACCCCCAGCGCGTCGCCCGGCATCAGGTCGGGCGTGAACTGGATGCGCCCGAAGGCCAGGTCCATCGACGCCGCAAGGGATCGCGCCAGCAGCGTCTTGGCGGTTCCGGGCGGCCCCTCAAGAAGGCAATGCCCGCGCGCAAAGACCGATAGGCAAAGAACCGCGCCAGATCGACAGGGTCGCGGGTGTAATCCTGTGCCCTGGCATCGCCCTCGCCGGTGTCAAGCAACTGGTCCGGCGCCGTGTCGAGATAGACCGGCTTGCGGTTCCCGGCCGGGCGCATGGCCCCGATCATCCCGGCGGCAAATCCGGCATTCGCGGCAACCGACAGCCCGTGATTGTTCATCAGATCCGGGTCCGACAGGTAATCGGCGGCGGCGATGTTGCCATGGGCATCGCATCGGATGACCAGCGCGCCATCGGCAGAACCGAAGAGTTCGGCGCAATAGCCCGGCAGGGTGCCGCGGTCGAAAAGCTGGGCCAGAAACAGCGCTACCTGCTGCGCCGGTTGGCCATCGGCGGGTGACAGGCGGGCAGTCTCGAACACCGCAGACCGACGCAACAGCCTGACGCGCGCAAGGCCGGTCTGGCGGGCAAGGCGGGTGACATCGCCGATGGTGATCAATTGCGATGCATGTGCCACCTCGGCGGTGGCAAAGCCGGTGCGCCATTTGGGCAGGACGACCAGGGTGGGCAGCGCCTCCAGCTAGGCAAAGAACGCTTGGCTGGAGATGTCGCGCTGGTCTTGCTGCCGGGCGTAGTCTTCCTTGGTCTGCGGCGGGTCCGCTTCGGCCGACAGGCTGGTGTCATAAAGCGGCAGGATCGCCATCGACAGGTCGGCGGCGCGCGGCGCCAGACGCGGATGCGACCGCACCACCGCGATGGCGTTGTCGGGCAGCCAGGTCCGCAGGGCCTCGACCCCCATGACCGAGACGTCGAGCCTGCGGTCGCGCGCGGCATCCCCCGGCATCGCCAGCCAGAGGACCGCCCCGACGGCCACCAGGCCAAGGGCAAGAAAGATCGCAATCCTGGGCATGGCTGCCTTGCCGCGTCACAAAGAGCGCGCGCGCCGTGGCAAGGCTGGCCGCAAAGGCATCCTCGCTGACCGCGTGGCCGCCGTAATGGGCCAGTTCCGTTGTGGTCAGGATGCCGGCCAGACCCGGCCGGCCGGACCACGCCTCGGGCAAGCGCCGCAGTGCCTCGCGTTCTGTGTCGGACCGCGCAAAACGGGTGTCCGTCGCGGCTCCGGTCTGCAAAAGGCAATGGCGCAGCAGGCGCACCAGCGCCGCGCGGCGATCCGGCATGGCGGCGATCTCGGCCAGAAGATCGGACATCGGCAGGGTCTGATCCTGCGCCATGCTCCAACCTTCGGGGGCGACGGGTTTCTGGCGGATGTCCTTTGGCGTCCCCGCCAGCAATGTGCCACTGCCGCCAAACCTGAGCCACAGCGCCGGAAGGATCACGACCAGGGCCACCACGGCGAGCCAGGCAGTCATGCCAGACAGCACGGGGCGACTGTCGCGCGGCCCGTCCGGTTGCGGCGGGCGGTAGGCCGCGTCCAGCGGCAGATCGCCGGCGAGCCTTTCGGCATAGGTCGCGGTGATCCGGTTGCCGCTGCGCCGCTGGGCGTCCTGATAGGCCCGCGCGATGTCACTGTCGGGCGCGGGAACCGCGTCGATGATCAGGGGGACGGTCTGGTTGCCGGGCACATCGCCGCCGGTCGTCTGCGCCGAACCCGGCGCCGACATCGCGGCAACCGCCAGAATGATGGCAAGACCCGGAACGGCGCGTATCGTTTCCGTCCCGGATCGCACGTTCACAACATCACGCAAAGACGTCGGCGTTGGTATCGGCACCCAGGGGGTCGCGACCGAACCTGTTCTGGCCCGACGTTCCCTTCAGAACGGTAATGACAAAGGCCGCGATGCTGGCAAGAAAGCCGACCAGCGGGATGAAACCGGCCAGGACCGACGCCAGATACCACCAGCCTGACAGGTTGCGGTCATGAAACCGGCGGACCGTGACCGAGATCATCGGCAGCAACATCCCCAGCACGAAAACCGCCATCAGGATCAGCGGGACATAGGCAAGGCTGCTGATTTCGCCGGTCTGAAAGCTGCCAAGGCCACCGCCAACCAGCATGAACAGCATCATCAATGCGATCATGACCAGCAGATAGAACAGGAAGAAATACCAGTATTCCGACCGCGACGCGCGGCCCGAGAAGGTGACATATTTTTCGAACAGGCAGGTCCGAACTGCTTCACTGAACCCCATGATACCGTCCTTTTGACAAACCCACATTGCCCTGGCCGATCCCCTCGGGGCCGCCAGATTGTTGCCGATCCTGCAGTTGAAACTGTTCCTAGTCGGTCGAATTTGTGGTTTTTTTTATGCCTTCTGCAACCGGGGCGGTTCCGCGCGCTGGGGCATCTTGCGCCAGTCCGGGGGTTGCGGGCGCATCGCGCCGCGCCGTTCAGAACGCCATGGTGGACGCGACGGCGCGGCCCCAGCGGGCATATCGGGCGTCCCGCGTCGGCGCATCCATCACCGGGCTGAACCGCCGATCCAGCGCCCAGCTTTTGGCGAAATCCTGCGGTCCGCCGCACAGTCCGGCCTGCATCGCGGCCAGAAACGCCACACCGAGCGCGGTGGTTTCGGTGACCACGGGCCGGTCCACGGGCGCGCCAAGGATGTCGGACAGGTGCTGCATCGTCCAGTCGCTTGCCGTCATGCCGCCATCGACGCGCAACACCCCGTCGGCGGCGGTGCCCCAGTCGGCACGCATCGCCTCCAGAAGGTCGCGGGTCTGGTAGCCGACACTTTCCAGGGCGGCCCGTGCCAGCTCCGCAGGCCCCGAATTGCGCGTCAGCCCGAAGATCGCCCCCCGGCAATCGGGCCGCCAATAGGGCGCGCCAAGGCCGGTAAAGGCGGGCACCAGCACGACACCCTGCGCCGCGTCGGCCTGTTCGGCGAGGGGTTGAGTCTCCTTGGCCTCGCGGATGATCTTCAGCCCGTCGCGCAGCCACTGCACCACCGCCCCGGCGATGAAGATCGACCCTTCCAGCGCATAGGTGGGCGTGCCGTTCAGCTGGTAGGCGATTGTGGTCAAGAGCCGGTTCTTGGATGGCACCCGGTCCGCCCCGGTATTGAGCAGGGCAAAGCAGCCCGTCCCGTAGGTCGATTTCATCATGCCGGGGCTGAAGCAGGCCTGCCCCACGGTCGCCGCCTGCTGGTCGCCCGCAACGCCAAGGATCGGGATTTCGCGCCCGAAGAGGTCGGCGCGCGTCATGCCGAAATCGGCGGCGCAATCGCGCACCTCGGGCAGCATCGCCATCGGGATGTCCAGGATATCGCAGATGTCGGCGTCCCATTGGCCCTTTCCGATATCATAGAGCATCGTCCGCGCGGCATTGGTGGCATCGGTGGCATGGACGCGCCCGCCGGTCAGGTTCCAGATCAGGAAGGTGTCGACGGTGCCGAAGGCCAGGTCCCCCCGCGCGGCGCGGGCGCGGGCGCCTTCGACCGTATCGAGCAGCCACTTGACCTTGGTGGCGGAAAAATAGGGGTCAAGCAGCAGCCCCGTCCGCGCGGTGAACAGCGGCGCGTGACCTGCAGCGGCAAGATCGTCGCAGATCCGGGCCGTGCGGCGATCCTGCCAGACGATCGCGTTGTAGATCGGCTGGCCGGTCTTGCGGTCCCAGACCAGCGTCGTCTCGCGCTGGTTGGTGATGCCGATCCCGGCAATATCGTGCGCGTCGATCCCGGCCTTTTCGATCACTGCGCGGGCGGTGGCGGCGACGGTGGACCACAGGTCTGACGGATCATGCTCCACCCAGCCGGAATGCGGGTAATGTTGCGGAAATTCTTCCTGCGCGGTCGAGACGACCCGCAGCCCGGCATCGAAAAGGATCGCGCGGGACGAGGTCGTGCCCTGGTCGATGGCAAGGATGTGGGTCATGGGCGAAACCTCGACGCTGAGTTTTTATTCTGCGGCAGAGCGCGTTGGCCCGCCAGTCCCTGACGTCATGGTCATGAAGCCGTCGATGGTGGCGATCTGCTCGGCGGTCAGGCGCAGGCCCAGCCTGGTGCGCCGCCACACCACGTCCTCGGCGCGGGTGGCGAATTCCTGCGCCATCAGCCAGCGCACCTCGGCTTCGGTCAGGGTGGCGCCGAAATCCCGGCCAAGGTCGGCAGCGGTTTTCGCGCCGCCCAGCATTTTCGCGGCGTTCGTGCCATAGGCGCGGATCAGGCGCGCCGCCCAGTACGGCGTCAGGAACGGATAGGATTGCGCCAGCCGGGCGGTAAGTGCAGCCACGCCGTCCTGCGGGAAATCCCCGCCGGGCAGGGGGACGCGGGCCGTCCATGCGGGTTTTGCCCCCGGAAAGAACGGCACCAGTTTTGCAAGTGCTGATTCCGCCAGGCGGCGGTGGGTGGTGATCTTGCCGCCAAAGACATTGAGCAAGGGCGCGCCGTTCCCATCGAGGCTGAGGACATAATCCCGCGTTGCCGCCGTCGCCGATTTCGCCCCGTCATTGTACAGGGGCCGCACCCCCGAATAGGTCCAGACAACATCCGCCGCCGTTACGGGCTTGCGGAAATACTGGCTGGCAAAGGCGCAGAGGTAGTCGCGTTCGTCGTCCGTGCAGGCGGCTGTGCCGGGGTCGCCCTTGTGATCCTTGTCGGTGGTGCCGATCAGGGTGAAGTCCTGCTCATACGGGATCGCAAAGATGATCCGCCCGTCAGTGCCCTGAAAGAAATAGCAACGGTCGTGGTCGTAAAGCTTGCGCGTGACAATATGGCTGCCGCGCACCAGCCGCACGCTTTCGGTCGAATTGATACGCGCGACATTGCGGATGATGTCCTCGACCCAGGGGCCGCCCGCATTGACCAGCGCACGGGCGCGCCAGGTCGCCTTGCCCTTCGGCCCCTCGGTGGTGACGGTCCAGTGATCGCCATTGCGGTCCGCTCTGACGACGCGGGTGCGCGTCATGACGGTAGCCCCCCGTTTCGCGGCATCGGCGGCATTCAGCGAGACAAGCTTGCTGTCCTCGATCCAGCAGTCTGAATATTCATAGGCATGCGCAAAGCGCGGTTGCAGCGGCGTGCCCGCGGGATCGCGGGTCAGGTCCAGCATGCGCGTACCGGGCAGGATTTTCCGCCCGCCCAGGTTGTCGTACATGAACAGCCCCAGCCGGATCAGCCAAGCCGGACGGCGGCCGCGCATCCAGGGCATCACGTTTGACATCAGGCGGCCCGTGGGCGTGTCGCCTTCGAACCGCATGTCGGGATGATAGGGCAGCACGAAGCGCATCGGCCACGAAATATGCGGCATCGCGACCAGCAGGGTTTCGCGCTCCTGCAAGGCCTCGCGGACCAGGCGGAACTCGAAATACTCAAGATAGCGCAGCCCGCCGTGGAACAGCTTGGTGGATGCCGACGAGGTCGCCTGGGCCAGATCGCCCTGTTCGGCCAGCGTCACCGAAAGGCCGCGCCCGACGGCATCGCGGGCGATCCCGCAGCCGTTGATGCCGCCCCCGATGATGAAAATATCCGTTGTCGCTGACGGCGGATTGTCGGACACGGCTTGCCCCCCTCCCGTTGGCAGAACGAGCCTGCCGAGATTTGCGGGACGGGTCAAACGATTTTTTCGTTTTTATGCGACACTTGTTAAATCGAACATTCTCGCGCATACTTTTCGACTGTAGTGGCTGATGTGATGCAAAACTTGCCACAAGCGCGTATTTTCGCGCTGCATCATAGCGAGAGTAAACTTAATGACCTGCAACCTGCGGTAAAATTCGACCTTGATCGTTGGCGCCAGTTTGCCGACACTGGGCGTGCAAGGGCGCCTGCGAGGGAGTACGACTTGACCCTGAGTTTTCGTCAGACCGAGATTCTGGACATCGCGCGGGCCGAGGGCCGCGTGGTGGTCGAGGACCTTGCCCAGCGGTTCAGCGTGACGTTGCAGACGATCCGCCGCGACCTGACCGACCTTGCCGATGCGGGCCATCTGGACCGTGTGCATGGCGGGGCGATGCCGCGCACGGGCGTCACCAACCTGGGTTACGAACAGCGCCGCCGGATGAACGAGGGGGCGAAATCCGCCATCGCCCGCGCCTGTGCCGACGCGATCCCCGGAAATTCGTCGATCATCCTGAACCTTGGCACCACGACCGAGGCGGTGGCGCATGCGCTGCTCCATCACAACAGCATCACGGTCGTCACCAACAACATGAACGTGGCCAACATCCTGGCCGCCAATCCCAGTTGCGAGATCATGGTGGCGGGGGGCGCGCTCCGGCGGTCCGATGGTGGTCTGGTGGGCGAGTTGACGACGCAGTTCTTTGAACAGTTCAAGGTCGACCTTGCGGTAATCGGGGCGTCGGCGCTGGACCGGGATGGCGACCTTCTGGACTATGACCTCGCCGAGGTGCGGGTGTCCAAGGCGATCATCCGGCAGGCGCGCAAGACCTATCTGGTCTGCGATGCTTCCAAACTGGCGCGGTCCGCCCCGGCGCGGCTGGCATCACTGGCCGAGATCGACACCTTTTTCACTGATGCGCCGCTGCCCGCAGACCTGGCACGCAAATGCCATGACTGGGGCACCAGGGTCTGCATCGCGACCTGACCGTGCCGGTCGCGGGTGCGCCCAAAGTCGGCGCAATTGTCGCTGGCGGGCCTGTCGAAACCCGCTATGGTCGCCGCCCGGATGCCGGGCACGGGGCTGCGGCAGTCGTCAAGGGCCATCATGACGCTTGCGCTGCCAAGGAGTGCCGCCGAAATCACACCGGATTGGCTGACCCTTGCGCTGCGCGCGGGTGGCCTTGAAAGTGTGGTCGTTGCCGCGGCCATGCTGACCCGTATCGGACAGGAGCAAAGCTTTACCGGCGGGGCGGTCTTTCGCATTTCCCTGACCTGGCGCGGACCAGAGCGGGGGCCGGACAGCCTTGTCGCCAAGCTGTCGCCCCCCGATCCCGGTCTGGCCGCCGCCTTCTTTGCCGCCAACTGCCGCGAAGTCGCGTTTTACGACCGGCTTGCGGGGCAGGGTGTGCTGCCGGTGCCGCGCGCCTACTTTCATGCGGCAGATGCCCGGCGCAATGCCAGCGTGATCCTGCTCCAGGACTTGAAAGACACGCGGGCCGTGCCCTTTGCCCAGGGATTTTCCGCAGTCGAGGCCGGCACGGCGGTCGATGCGCTGGCGCAGGTTCATGCCGCCTTCTGGCAGCATCCCGGCCTTGCCGATTTCGACGGCATGGCCCTGCTGCGCACGTTCGATTTCGGTGCCTGCTGGGCGCGGTTTCCCAAGGCGATTGGCGCCATTCTGGGCGATGCCGCACTGCCGCCGTCGTTCCTTGCGCTGGGTGACTGGCTTGCGGCCAACCAGAACAGGGTGTTCGGCGATCTATACGCGCAAGGCCCCGTCACCTGCCTGCACCGCGACCTGCAGGCCGACAATGTGGTGTTTGACAGGGCCGGGCGAGCAGTTCTGTTCGACTGGCAGATGATGGGGGCAGGGCGCGGTGCCGCAGACATCGCCTATCTGCTGATCAGTTCCTGTGCGCCGACGGTCCGGCGCTCGGCCGAGCGCGACCTGATCGCGCGCTATCACCGCGCGCTTTGCCGGCATGGCGTGACGGGGTACGGACCTGACCAGTGCTGGCAGGACTATCTGCGCGGCGTGGCGGGCAAGATCCTGATGACCGTGGTGGCAACTGTGCGGTTCGACAATGGATCCGCGCACAAGACCGCCTGGCGTCGCGCCGATCTCGACCGGCTGCTGGCGTTCTGTGCGGATCATGGCGTGGGGCTTGCGACCTTTGCCTGACCGCTGGCCCGCCAGCGCGCCCCGGAACAGGATTCTGGTAGGTCCGGAGGGACTCGAACCCCCAACCAAGGCGTTATGAGCGCCCTGCTCTAACCAGTTGAGCTACAGACCCGGCACCAGCGCCTGCCTAGACAGATCACCCTGATGCGTCAAGCGTCCATGGCCGTGCGTTGCGAAGCCGCGGGCGATGCGCTAAGCGGGCCGCAACAGGCGATTGCGGTGCGGAGGCGGGCAGATGACAACAGGCCGGGACGGGCTGACCTATGCCGATGCGGGCGTCGACATAGATGCAGGCAACACGCTGGTGGAGCGGATCAAGCCCGCCGCCGCGCGGACGGCGCGCCCCGGCACGATGTCGGGCCTGGGCGGGTTCGGCGCGCTTTTTGACCTCAGGGCGGCCGGGTACACCGACCCGGTTCTGG
This sequence comes from Rhodobacterales bacterium, assembly GCA_021155205.1. Taxonomy (GTDB): domain Bacteria; phylum Pseudomonadota; class Alphaproteobacteria; order Rhodobacterales; family Rhodobacteraceae; genus JAJNPS01. The sequence goes on along the minus strand of JAJNPS010000018.1, from coordinate 203,690 downwards.
TCGCCGCGACCGATGGCGTGGGGACAAAGCTGCGCATCGCCATCGACACCGGACATGTGGACACGATCGGCATCGACCTGGTGGCGATGTGCGTCAACGACCTGGTCTGCCAGGGGGCGGAACCGCTGTTCTTTCTGGACTATTTTGCCACCGGAAAACTGGAAGTCGATCAGGCCGCGCGCATCATCGAGGGGATCGCCGCAGGCTGCGCTGCCTCGGGCTGTGCGCTGGTCGGCGGCGAGACGGCGGAAATGCCGGGAATGTATCACCGGGGCGATTTCGACCTTGCCGGATTTGCCGTTGGCGCGATGGAGCGCGGCGCGCATCTGCCTGCGGGGGTCGCGGCAGGCGACTTGATCCTGGGGCTTGCCTCGGACGGGGTGCATTCCAACGGCTATTCCTTTGTGCGCAAGGTGGTGGAGATGTCGGGACTGGGCTGGGACGCGGCCTCGCCCTTTTCGGCCGGCACGCTGGGGCAGGCGCTGCTGACACCGACACGCCTTTACGTGCGCGCGGCACTGGCTGCGATCCGGGCGGGCGGCGTGCACGCGCTGGCTCATGTCACCGGCGGCGGGCTGACCGAAAACCCCCCCCGCGTGCTGCCCGAGGGGCTGGCCTGCCGGATCGACCTTGACGCTTGGACGCTGCCCCCGGTGTTCAGATGGCTGGCCGAAATCGCGCGGATGTCGCAGCCGGAACTGCTCAAGACCTTCAACTGCGGCATCGGCATGATCGTGGTCGTGGCCGCCGACCGCGCCGATGCGATCCGGGCCACCCTGGCAGCGGCGGGTGAAACCGTGGTGCCGGTCGGCGAAATCGTCGCGGGACAGGGGGTCATCTATACGGGGCGCCTTTTGTGATCAGGGTTGCCATCCTGATTTCCGGGGGTGGCTCCAACATGCTGGCGCTGGTGCGGGACATGACGGGGGATCATCCCTGTCGTCCGGTGCTGGTCGCGTCCAGTGACCCCGCGGCCGCCGGACTGGCAAGGGCGGCCGAAATGGGGATCTCGACCGCCGCCGTCGACCACCGCCCCTATGGCAGGGACCGTGCCGGGTTCGAGGCGGCGCTGGCCGCCGAACTGGACGCAGCACGGCCCGACATCCTGTGCCTTGCAGGGTTCATGCGCATCCTGACACCCGCCTTCATCGCGCGCTACCGGGGCAGGCTGCTGAACATCCACCCGTCGCTTTTGCCCAAGTATCCCGGCCTTGATACCCATGCCTGCGCCATCGCGGCAGGCGACATGCAGGCGGGCTGCACGGTGCACGAAGTTACCGCCGATCTTGACGCGGGGCCGATCCTGGGACAGGCCCGCGTGCCGGTTCTCGCGGGCGACACACCCGCAACCCTGGCCGCCCGCGTGCTGGCGCAGGAGCATCGGCTGTTTCCCGCCGTCCTTCGCCGCTTTGCGGCGGGCGACCGGACACCGGTTTTGCTGAAGGCGGCTGGCGGGAGTGCTGCAGAAATGACTTTTTAAGTATATGATAAATATACAGACTTACAAATAGTTCTGGTTGTCCGAACGCGCGCTGCATCGCAGCAATCATACCCGGTCTGCAGTGCGGATCACGCCCGATCACGCCGCAATCGTCGCCTTGTGAGGTGCCGGTTTCGTCAATGCAGCATATGATCTGACTCGAGGCTGGAGCCTGCCGGCGGCATCTACAAACGCCGCGACCCGACAGACCCGGACAGCCTCGAACCTACGTCCTGCAATCAGGACAAACAGAGTACATCGAAATGAAAACCAGGATCATTCCGGCCGCTTTTGCGGTGCTGGCAGTGTCGAGCTTTGCCGCCTTTGCGGCCCCCACCATGACCACGGGCGTCATCAAGTCGATGGACGCCAAGACCCAGACGGTGACGCTTGCCGATGGGTCGGTTTATGTGCTGCCCAAGGGCTTCAACGCCAAAACGCTGAAAGTCGGCGAAAAGGTTGCGGTGGCATGGACATTGTCGGCCGGCAAGAATGTGGCCGAGACCATCAAAGCGGCCAAGTGAGGCTGGTCTGCGCGTATCAAACCCGCGCAAGGCCAAGAACGGGGGCCAGTCGGCCCCCGTTTTTCTTTGCATCAGGATGACGTGACGACCCGTCGCCGCTTTTGACGGTGTGCCTCGAACGTCGAGCCTATGTTGGGACTTTTCTTTCATGGGGCCGGACCTTATAGCGGTTGGGAACTCCGACGGCGGGATGACCCCGCGGCCCCTGCAGAAAGGCGCCCGATGCGCACGATCACCACGACCGACGACCTTGCCGCCTTTTGCACCGCCGCGAAATCCGAAGCCTACGTCACCATCGACACCGAATTCCTGCGCGAGCGGACCTACTGGTCCAAGCTGTGCCTGATCCAGATGGCGCTGCCCGGGGCGGATGGCGATGCCGTGCTTGTCGATCCCATCGAGGGTGACGGGATGAGTCTGGAGCCGCTCTATGACCTTTTCCGGCACGAGGCGACGGTCAAGGTGTTCCATGCCGCGCGGCAGGATCTTGAGATTTTCTTTGTCGAGGGCAATGCCTTTCCCAAGCCGCTGTTTGACACCCAGATTGCCGCCATGGTGTGCGGCTTTGGCGAACAGGTGGGCTACGAGACGCTGGTGAAAAGGATCGCCAAGGCCAACCTTGACAAGACCAGCCGCTTTACCGACTGGTCGCGCCGCCCGCTTTCGGAGGCGCAAAAGGACTATGCGCTGGCGGATGTGACGCATCTGCGGGTGATCTACGAATTTCTTGCAGGCCAGTTGGCCAAGAACGGCCGCGCGCCCTGGGTCGAGGAGGAACTGGCGATCCTGACGGATCCCGCGACCTACACCGTGCAGCCCGACGAGGCATGGTTACGCATCAAGACCCGTACCACCTCGGGGCGGTTCCTGGCCGTGGTGCGCGAACTGGCGCGCTTCCGCGAGGAATATGCCCAAGGCCAGAATGTGCCGCGCAGCCGCGTGATGAAGGATGACGCGCTCTTGGAACTGGCCTCGACGCGGCCGCAGACGATGGAGGATCTTGGCCGGTCGCGCCTGCTGCTGCGCGAAGGGCGCAAGCAGGAGATCGCCGAAGGCATCATGGCCGCGATCAAGGCCGGGATGGAGGTGCGTCCCGAGGACATGCCGAAACCGGCACACGACCACGGCCAGATGCAGGTGAACCCCGCGCTGGCGGACCTGTTGCGCGTTCTGCTGAAGGCGAAATCCGAAACCCTGGGGGTCGCGCCGCGCCTGATCGCGTCCTCGGCCGACCTTGACGCCATGGCGGCGGGCGAGCGGGACGTGGAGCCGCTGAAAGGCTGGCGCCGCGAGGCGTTCGGCGATGATGCGCTGCGGCTGTGCCGGGGCGAGGTGGCGCTTGCCGCCAAGGGCAACGAGGTCCGCGTGGTGGCCCTGTAGGGCGGGGTTCACTCGCCCGCGCCGACGCTACCGCGCCGAGGCGCGCGCGTTGGTCTTGCCCTGCACCACGATCCGGCTGATCTTGGCCAGCTTGATCTCGCTGAAAGATGTGCCCACGGTGACAGTGCGCGACTGCGGCGTGTTCACATCCGTCGGCGTGATCGGCGGCAAAAGCCGGAACTCCAGCACCAGCACGCCTTCCGCGTCGATTGGCAGTTCCACCAGTTCCGCCTGCCACCAGCCTTGCGTCGGCGTCAGACCCGTCGCGCGCACAATCGCGCCGCCCGGAAAGGGATCGACCTGCATGTCGGTCACGACCTCTATCAATGGGCGCGGATCGGCGGCCGGATCGGTCGTCACCACCACCTTTTCCGCCGGGGCGGAGCGGCCGAACCAGTTGAACGGGTTCAGGCGACTGTCGCGAAATCCGCCGCAGCCGGCCAGTACCAGTGTCAAGGTCAGCGCCAGCGCCCATCGTGCGGTCATTGCGATCACTCCCGTTCCCCCGCCTGCTTAGCCCGGCGCGCGCGGTTTGAAAAGCGCCCCGATGCAGGCCAGGGACCGCCAGATGCGGGCTGGACCTGCGGTCGGTTCCAGACTACCTGAAACAGGCGATGACGGAGCGCCCGATGGCCACCCCTGCCTTCGAAGACCTTGTTGACACCTTTGCCTTCCTGGACGACTGGGAGGACCGCTATCGCCATGTCATCGACCTTGGCCGCGCGATGCAGCCCCTGGATGACAGTTTCAAGGTGCCCGCTCTCAAGGTCGATGGCTGCGCCAGCCAGGTCTGGCTGCGCCCGATGGCGGATGGTGGGCGGTTCGACTTTCAGGGGGACAGCGATGCGATGATCGTGCGCGGGCTGATCGCCATCCTGCACACGCTCTATGCCGGGCTGACACCTGATCAGGTGCTGGCCGTCGATGCCCCGGCGGAGCTTGCCCGGCTGGGGCTGGACCAGCACCTGTCCTCGCAACGGTCGAATGGCCTGCGGGCGATGGTGGCGCGCATCCGGCAGGTGGTCGCGGCAGGATAGGTCGGTTTCAGCCGGCATTTACGCCCTGACGACAACGCGGACGCCAAGCGGCAATCCAAAAAGTCGCAACGGGTCAGGCCGGGGTCACGGTGACGCTGGGATAGAAAGCCAGATGGCCCGCGATGCCTTCTAGCCCGGCCTTCGGCGTCTCGTAGGTCCAGACCGCATTGTCGAGCCGCCCCTCGGGCGTCGTTACCGAATAGTAGTTGGCCACACCCTTCCAAGGGCAGGTTGTGGTCCGCGTGCTGCGCTCCAGTCGCGTCATGTCGATGTCGTCCCGGGGGACATAATGCACGAGGCCATAGGTGCCTTCGCGCAGTTCCACCGCACGCTTCGTGGTTCCTATGACGGTCTTGCCCGCCCGCACGACATGGGTGCCGACGGCGGGTTGCAAGGTGATGTGGTTTGCCATGGTCCGCTCCTGTCCTGTGTGGTCTTAATATGGGATGCCGCGCTGCCCGGTCAAATCACCGCGCAGGCGGCGCGGCACCAGTCCAGCGCCGCGGGCGACAGGCGCGGCGCCAGCTTTGCCAGCACCTCGGCATGATAGGCGTCGATCCAGTCGCGTTCGCCCGGCGCCAGCATCGCGGTCACGATCAGCCGGCGGTCCAGCGGCACAAAGGTCAGCGTCTCGAACGCAAGCTGCTGACGGTCATCCGCGCCGGCCAAGGCAGGGGCGGGGATCACCACGATCAGGTTCTCGATCCTGATGCCAAAGGCATCCTCGCGATAATAGCCCGGCTCGTTCGACAGGATCATGCCGGGGTCCAGCGGTACCTCGGACAGGCGGCTGATCCGCTGCGGACCCTCATGCACCGACAGGAACGCGCCCACGCCGTGCCCCGTGCCATGATCGTAATCCATGCCTGCGCTCCACAGAGCGGCGCGGGCAAGCGGGTCAAGGTCTCGCCCGGACAACCCCCTGGGCCAGCGCGCGCGACTGATGGCAATCATGCCCTGGAGAACACGGGTATAGCAGGCTTGGGCCTCGTCCCCGGGATCGCCGATGGCAATCGTGCGCGTGATGTCAGTGGTGCCATCGACATATTGGCCACCGCTGTCGACCAGCAGAAGTTCGTTCCGGCCGACAGGGCGGTTCGTCGCCTCGGTCACGCGGTAGTGGATGATGGCACCGTTCGGCCCCGCCCCGCAGATCGTGTCAAAGCTGATGTCATGCAGCGCATTGGTCGCGCGGCGGAAACCTTCCAGTGCGGTGACGACGGCGATTTCGGTCAGATGTCCCTTGGGACTTTCGCGGTCAAGCCAGGCCAGGAACTCCACCATCGCGGCCGCGTCGCGCAGATGCGCCTCGCGCGTCGCGGAAATTTCCGCGTCGTTCTTGCGGGCCTTGGGAAACTTGCAGGGATCATCGCCGTCGACGACCGCGATACCCGCCTCTGCCAATGCCGACTGCACCGCGACCGGCGCGGAACTGAAGTCGAGCAGCACCGGCCCCTGCAGATGCGCCAGCGCCGGAAGAAACCTGTCCGGACCCGCCAAAGTGACATCCGCGCCAAGATGCGCAAGCGTATCGGCATCGAACTTTCTGTCATCTGCATAAAGGGTTGCACGCCCATCCTCATGCAATATCGCAAACCCGTGCAGGATCGGATTGCGCGGCACATCCGCCCCGCGCAGGTTGAGCAGCCAGCAAATGCTGTCGGGCAGCGTGATGATGGCGGCGCGCTGGTCCGCCTTGTGCATCGCCTCGGCCAGGCGGGCGCGTTTTGCCGCGCTGGCCTCGCCCGAAAGCGTGTCGGGATGGATGAAGGCGCGGCCGAGGGGTGGCTCCGGTTGGTCCGGCCAGATCGCGTCCACCAGATTGGCCGTTGGGTGCAGCTTTATGTCGGTCTTGTCCAGCGCCGACTGCAGTTTGGCGATTTCCTTCGGCGTGTGCAGCCACGGATCATAGCCGACGACCCCATCCTTGAGGTGCGCCTTGATCCAGTCGCCAGCCGTTGTCTCCGGCCAGTTCACTGGATTGAAATGCGCCGCATCGACCTGCGCCTTGACCTGCACCCGATAGCGCCCGTCAACAAAGACGCCCGCGGTTTCGGGCAGCACGATGCAGAACCCGGCAGACCCGGTAAAGCCAGTCAGCCACTGCAGCCGTTCGTCACGCGCGGCGACATATTCTCCCTGATGGGCATCGGCGCGGGGGATGATGAAACCGGCAAGGCCCTGATCCGCCATGACATTGCGCAGCGCAGCCAATCGCGGCGGGCCTTGCAGGGGGGTGGCGGGGCTGTCGAAGGTCTGGAACATGCGGCACCTTCTTCTCTTGGTCAAATATCCTCGGGGGGTGAGCCGGAACGGCGAGGGGGGCAGACAGCCCCCTTAGCCCGCCCGTCGCAGTCCCGTCGCACGGGCGCGCTTTTTCGGGTCGATCTCGAACAATCCGGCCAGTTGTTCGGTCATGGCCCCCGCCAGTTGCTCCACATCCGTGATCGTCACCGCGCGCTGGTAATAGCGCGTCACGTCATGGCCGATGCCGATCGCGATCAGTTCCACAGCCCGGCGGCGTTCCACCATGGCGATCACGTCGCGCAGGTGTTTCTCCAGATAATTCGCGGGGTTGACGGACAAGGTTGAGTCGTCGACCGGCGCGCCGTCGCTGATCACCATCAGGATCTTGCGCGCCTCGGGGCGGTGGATCATGCGCCGGTGCGCCCATTCCAGCGCCTCGCCGTCGATGTTTTCCTTCAGGAGACCTTCCTTCATCATCAGGCCAAGGTTGGGGCGCACCCGCCGCCAGGGCGCATCGGCGGATTTGTAGATGATGTGGCGCAGGTCGTTCAGTCGGCCGGGCGTGAGGGGCCGCCCCTGTGCCAGCCAGCGTTCGCGGGCCTGGCCACCCTTCCAGGCGCGCGTGGTGAAGCCAAGGATTTCGACCTTGACCGAACAGCGTTCCAGCGTGCGCGCCAGCACATCGGCAGAGATCGCGGCGATGGAGATCGGGCGCCCGCGCATGGAGCCGGAATTGTCCAGCAGAAGCGTCACGCAGGTATCGCGGAACTCGGTGTCTTTTTCGCGCTTGAAGGACAGGGGCGTCGTCGGATTGGCCACCACGCGCGCGAGGCGACCCGCATCCAGCGTGCCTTCCTCCAGATCGAACTCCCAGCTGCGGTTCTGCTGGGCCTGTAGGCGGCGCTGCAGCTTGTTGGCAAGTCGGCTGACGGCCCCCTTCAGGGGTTCCAGCTGCTGGTCCAGATAGGCGCGCAGGCGTTCCAGTTCGGCGGGTTCTGCCAGGTCTTCGGCCTTGATTTCTTCATCGAAATCCGTGGTATAAACGGTATAGTTGGGGTCAGCGTCGGAATGGGGCGCAGGCGGCGGCGGTTCCAGCGGGGCCTCGCCCTCGGGCAGTTCGGCCTCGTCTCCCTGCTCCATGTCGGCGCTGTCTTCCATCGTGACCTGCGCCTGGGACTGGTCCTGCTGTTCGTCCTGGGACCGTTCGGGCGTGGCGTCGCTGTCGTCGCCTTCGTCCTGCTGGTCGCCGGCGCTGTCGGGGCTGTCCTGATCCTGTTCGGCGTCGTCGCCCGTGTCGTCGTCCTGCGGCGCGTCGGGGTCATCGCCCAGCTGGTCGCCATAACCAAGATCGGCGATCACCTTTCGGGTCAGGCGGGCAAAGGCGGCCTGGTCGGCCAGCGCGCCATCCAGGTTCGCAAGACTGCCCGAGGCCTGTTCCTCGACGAACCCGCGCCAGAGGTCGGCGACGTTGCCCGCCGCCGCTGGCAGGTCGCGCCCTGTGGCCAGTTGCCGCACAAGATAGCCCGCAGCCACCGCAAGAGAGGCATCGGCCCGGTCGCGGATCTGGCCGTACCCCTTGCGGTCCGCCTCATGCGCGATCCGCGCGTCGATGTTTCCGGCGGTTCCCGGCATGTCTCGGGCACCCACAGCCTCGCACCGTGCGGTTTCCATCGCGTCATAGATGTCGCGCGCAAGCGGGCCGGTCGGGGCATAGCGCGCAGCGGTGCCTTCGTCATGGAATTTGCGGCGCAGCGCAAAGGCGTCCGCCGTGCCGCGCGCAAGCAGCACTTCGTCGCGCGTCATGCGGCGGCTGACCTGCGGCAGGCGAATGCCTTCGGCGTTCATGCCGGCAGGATCGACCGAATAGGTCACGGTCATGTCGGGGTCGTCCGCCATGGTGCGGGTGGCCTCGGCCAGCGCCTTTTTGAACGGATCGGCAGGATTGTCTGTGGGCTTGGTCATGTGACGAGGTAAACCACCGCCCGACGTGCTGGACAAGGGCTTCGTGCAACGGCGCACAGGATCGGCGCGGGGGTGAAGAGTTGGCAGGCACGCGTCGCGGCACATATCAAGGGCACACAATTATATTCAACCCAAGGATGATCAAAATGGCCCAGAAACCGAAAATCGCGCTGATCGTCGGTTCGACCCGCAAGACCCGCTTTGCCGACATTCCGGCGCAGTGGATGCTGAAACAGGCGCAGGCCCGCGATGACATGACGGTGGAACTGGTTGACCTGCGCGACTTTGACCTGCCGCTGTTCGACGAGATGGCGTCGAACAAGTGGATGCCCTCAACCGATCCCAAGGCCGTCGCATGGCAGAAAAAGCTGGCTGGCTTCGACGGGTTCATCTTCGTGGTGGCGGAATACAACCACTCGATCACCGGCGCTTTGAAGAACGCGCTCGACCAGGCCTATGTCGAGTGGAACAGAAAGCCGATGGGCGCGATAGCCTATGGTTCGATGGGCGGTGCCCGCGCGCTGGAACATTTGCGGATGATCGCGGTGGAACTGGACATGGTTCCGGTGCATGGTGCGGTGCATATCGGCGGTGCCGACATGTTCGCCATCCACCCGATGGGCGGCGGCAACGGCGACATCTCGAAGATCGAGGCGCATCTGATGCCGGGCGCCAAGGCAATGCTGGACGACATCGTCTGGTGGGCCAAGGCGACAATGGCAGCGCGGGCGGATGTCGTGGCCAAGGCTGCCTGATTTCAGGTACCAAGGTGGGGCAAAGGGGCGGGCGACCGCCCCTTTTTGCAAGTCGCGGGGCCATCCCGTTGCATGCGCCAGCGTCAGCGCATCATGTCGACTGTCCGCAAAACCTCGCCTGCGTCAACCGTGTAGCCGTTCGCTCCGGGACTGACGACGACACAGCCGTAGCGCAGTCCCATGGCATGACAGACGCCACGCTGGATCATGCCGAACCTGTCGGCGGGTATGAGACTGACAAAGTTTGCGCCCGTCGGCATCGCCAAGAAAGCGTGATTGGCCTGACTGCCTTCGACCGTGACCACGACCGTCGCCGCAGACAGCGTCCGGTAGCGGTCCGCGAACCCGGTTTTGGCAAGATCGAGGATGTCAAAGCCGTGGCCCGCAAGTGCATCGCAGAACGCATCCTCATCAGCGATCCGCCGGGCCACGCCGGTCGCGCCGCGCCGCAGATAGACGGGCCGCGGTGCGCCGGCAGTCACGGGAACGGCCGACCGCAGGCGTGCGCGCAGCTCGGCGTAACGCCCCCGTTTGGACATGCCTTGCGAAAAATCCTGATAGACATGCAGTTCGTCGACCCGTTCCGCCCCGGCCGGGCGCGTAGGAAGTCCGAATGCCTGTGCATAGGCTTCGGTATCGGGCCAGTCCGGCCGCCCATCAAGAACGATGTCCTTGGCATCCGGCGCCAGCAGGGCGGTTGTGCAGGAATCCCGAAGCCAGTGGCCAAAGTACCTGTGGCTTACATTCGACATGCAGTAGTGCCGAACACGGGAATGTGACATTCTGCCGGTCGGAATGCGGTGACGCAGGCCAGGCGAGTTGGTCAGCGACCCGCCCTTGTATTCCACCCCGCGGGGATGGATCAGGCAGTCCTGCAGGACGTACCGGATCACCGCTGCATGATCAAAGGTCTCGGCCCTGGCGACGCCGATTTGCGCCTCGCGGGTGGAGTGGCCCGCCACGCCTGCCGTCACACGGTCGAGCATCCCAGAAAGCATATAAAGTTTTGACGCGGCCTCGACAAATCCGGCCTCAAGCACTTCACGATGGCGGGCGGCAGATGCCAGATCGGCGGCATATCCGAGTTTCGAGCGCAGGATGTTTGCCAGTGCCCGTGCGCGCATCGGGGGGTCGCTACCGCATCGCCATGCTGGCGGCGGATTCAGGCAGTTCTTCGGCAAAGCAGCGCTGGTAGAATTCGGCCACGGTCTGACGCTCCAGCTCGTCGCATTTGTTGAGGAAGGTCAGCCGGAACGCATAGCCGACATTGCGGAAAATCTCGTTGTTCTGCGCCCAGTTCAGGACCGTCCGCGGGCTCATCACGGTGGAGAGGTCGCCGTTCATGAACGCGGTCCGGGTCAGGTCGGCAACCGTCACCATCTGGCCGATCATCTTGCGGCCTTTTTCGGTGTTGTAGTGCGGGTTCTTGGCCAGAACGATCGCGGCCTCGGCGTCGTGGGACAGGTAGTTCAGCGTGGCGACCAGCGACCAGCGGTCCATCTGCGCCTGGTTGATCTGCTGGGTGCCGTGGTAAAGGCCGGTCGTGTCGCCCAGACCCACGGTGTTCGACGTGGCGAACAGCCGGAAATAGGGGTTGGGCGTGATGATCTCGTTCTGGTCCAAGAGCGTCAGCTTGCCGTCATGTTCCAGCACGCGCTGGATGACGAACATGACGTCCGCGCGGCCCGCATCGTATTCGTCGAACACGATGGCGACGGGGTTGCGCAGGGCCCAGGGCAGGATGCCTTCGTGAAATTCCGTCACCTGCTTGCCATCGCGCAGCTTGATCGCGTCCTTGCCGATCAGGTCGATGCGGCTGATATGGCTGTCGAGGTTCACCCGCACGCAGGGCCAGTTCAGCCGCGCGGCGGTCTGTTCGATATGGGTGGATTTGCCGGTGCCGTGATAGCCCTGGATCATCACCCGGCGGTTATAGGCAAAGCCCGCCAAAATCGCCAAGGTGGTGTCGGGATCGAACTTGTAGGTGGTGTCGATGTCGGGCACACGGTCGGACCGGTCCTCGAACCCCTTCACCTTCATGTCGGTGTCGATGCCAAAGACATCGCGGACGCTGATGTCTTCGGTGGGTTTTCTTGCCTGATCCAACATGCCTATGCCCAATCCTTCGTATCCGCGTCTCGAGGCGCGGCCTCGCGTTGTTTGGAACATATCGCCGGGGGGTTCAAGGGGATGGGGCGGGATGACGCCGCAGCGCGACGGCGTGAAGGCGGCAGCTTGTCGCTGCGGGTTCGCGTTGTCCGGCGGCAGGTTCGGTCATAGCAGGGGGGGAGGACAGGATGAAGCGCAGGCTTTTCATGACCACCGTGGCGGCGGCACCGGCCGCCCCGATGGCGCGGCGCGAAAGCTTCAGCGTCACCCTGACAGAGGCCGACCGGCAAGCGGTACTGCATGAACGGGGCGGCGCTGGTGTTTCGGGCGGGGTGAGGAGGCTTACGCCGCATTCAACCACGCGGACAGATCGGGCGCTGCCGGTGCCGACGCTTCAAATGCTCCGCTTGCGGATAGACCGGTGCCCGAAAATGCGCCGCCTGCCGCATACCACGGCCCGTAGGGTTGATCGTTCTCGGGCTCGTACCAGCCCACCCCAGGGATGAAGTTCTCGACATAGTCGTTGGCTTCCTGCAATTCCATCTGGACATCGGGCGTGGTGCCGTTGCCCCAGATTATGCCCCATGTGCCCTCATCGACAACCGCACCGTTGACGTAGATGAAATTATCGTCTCCGGGCCCGCCCAGTTCGTAGAAGTTCACGTTGTGACTTGTCGTGTAGGAATACCCGTCCTCGAAGATGGCTTGGATATCCAGTTCGTCGCCAAGCCAGGTCGATGCCTGCGTCTCAAAGACCGTGCCACCATCGTTTGCCTGCAAGGCTGGGTCGCCTGCCATCAGCGTTTCATTAATGGCCTGCCCGTCGACAAAAAACTGATCGTCTTCGCCGGGGTTGAGCACGATGACCGCCAGCTTGGCCAGATCGATGGACCCAAGCCCGAGCATGTCGATCGTTAGCGCCGCAAAACTGCTGGCCGTCAGCCCCGACACTGTCACGGCCAGAATGCCCGCCGGAGTCATCCAGCTGTCATTCGCATCGCCGTTTGGCGACAAAAGCGAGATGATGTCCGCACCAAGACCGCCCCAGACGATGCGCGGACCTTCGCCGGAACCGTAGCTGATGTTGAATGTGTCGGCTTCGTCACCGCTCGCGGCCATCAGAACCTCGGCGGATGAGCCAAAAGTGAAAGTGTCTGCATGGGCACCGCCGACAACGGATTCGAGTCGGAGTCAATGAAGCTGAAGGCAACTCCAGTGGCCCCTGAAGCAAATGCGACATCGCGGCCGGAGCCGCCATTAACGCTCGTGTCTTCAGCGTCGAAGAAGATAAGGTCGTCGCCGCCATTCCCCGATAGCTCATCTCCGCCGAGGCCGCCAAAGATGACGTCATCCTTAGACGTAGCATTCACCACGTCATCTCCGCTCCCGGCGAGGTAGACCAGTCCGTTAAGGGCAAGCTGAAATTGCGGCATGAGGAAGGAATAGGGGCCAACGCCCTCATATTGTTTCAGCAAGTTGATCCCAGCGGGAGTTACCCACTGCGAAAATGTATCGCTCTCATCGGTTCCATATACGATCAGTTTGTCTGCAGCGACGGCAGCCGTGATGCCCCCAGAGAAAAGAGCATCAAATATTTCCTGAACGCCGTTTTGAAGCTGGAGTTGTCTCGGTATGTTCAACTCGAATTTCGCATATCCAAGATCGCCAAACGCCTGTACATCGCTCCAATAATCAGCCTCAGTAAAAGTTTCACGAGCGATATCATCTACAAATGCAATATCCACCTTTCGGCCAATCCCCGAAGGGTCGATGGCATGCTGAGACACAAGCTGAGTTTGCGTTGTGGTCCCATCGATAGAAACAAAGTCAAAATTTTCTTTTCGCGGCAGAACGGCGAAATCCTCTATTGACCTCGAATAGTTATATGTCCCATCCGGGTTCAATGTCCGCGTTACAACAAACTTCGCATCAGAAATTTGGAAAGACGTATTACCCCAAAGGAAAACCCTATCTGCAAAGTTGTCTTGCCCATCATTAAAGTCTTTGTGATCGATGGAGAGTCCGTAAAAGGTGTCCCCAAGCCCTAGCACATTCGCCCACTGTTCCTTTGTCAGGCGGATCTCATTGCCAGCCTGCCCGGCGAAGAGTAGCGAGACGTCATAGCCGTTCACATCGTCAAAGAAATCCCCGACGATCGTGAACGAAGATGCAAGAGCAAATCTGCCAGGACCTGTCATGAACTGCTGGGCGCTGACACCATTTATTTGGCTGTAGGTATCATCGGGACGAATTAACAGGCCATTTACGAAATTGTCTGGCACGCTCGCCGATCCGTATAGGTAGGTCTTTATTGTGTTGCTGAGCGCGGGTAGGGTCATATCAAATCCTCCTTTGCGTTACCAATTATCATGGTCGATATTGTACCAGATGGCCTTTCCACAAGTGGTTATCGCAACCTCATTGGTTGTCGCGACCTCCTTCAAGGTGTCGCCGTCCTTCGTGTAGTAGGCTTTGAATGTTGCGCTGACAAACCCATAGAACGAGTTTTTCTCTTGCCATTCTGGAGTGGGCGCAAATCCATCTTCTCCACGCGTCGAAAATGAGCAGCAATCTGGATTCCTCGCGAGGAAATCTTCAATCCCAAGATAGGTAACGGGTCCTAAAGTACGGCCGTCAACCGACGAATACGCCGTGCCTGCGTGGGCCGCAAAAATTGCTGAAATGCCGGACTCTAAAGCAGTCTCTGGCCCAATTGGCGTTTCACAATCGCTGTCCGCATTAACGGAACCTGCCGCCAGAAAAAATCCAATTGCAACCCAAGGCAAAAAACGAACTCGCATGAACCCCCACAGAATCAAGTCGGATCGTTAGGATTGAACTCCAACCGACTGTAACAACCAAGGGGGGGCGTCAAGGCCCCAAAGCTTGGAAAATTCGAACCATATGGTCAGGAAAACAAGACCTTGCGTAACATTTCCATGACATCCCCCGTCACTCCCTGAAATACCGGCTGTCCTTGATCTGATCCCAGGCCCAGACCACCTCTTGCAAACGGTCCTCATCACTCCGGTCGCCGCCGTTCATGTCGGGGTGCAAGTCCTTGACCACATGGGTGTCGCGACAGGCCGCCTGAATTTTTTCGCCAAGGCTGGTTGGCCCGGCATAGTCCCGTGCGTTGAAGGGCGGCATCCCGGCCGAGAAATCCAAGGGGTTGGCGACGTCAACCAGCACCTTTACCGCAAGATTGGCCGCCCCCGCCGACGGCCCCCGGCCACTGATCGCCCTTGCCTAGGCGATGGTGGACATTGCGCGGCAGCCCTGGTGCCCTGGCGGCGCCTATCAGGGGGCGGCGGCCGAATTTGTCGACCCTGCGCATCCTGCCCATGCGGCGGCGCTGGGCGTCAAGGAACGCGCGCTGGCGCGGCTGACCGACCTGGCATCGCGCGAGGGTCACGCCGATCCGGCGGCGGTGGCCGAGGGCGTCTATCTGCTCCTTGAAGGGGTGTGGGCAACGACGCGGATGTTCGGGGCAAAGGCGCCCCTTTCCCATGCCAAGGACGCGATCCGCAAACGCGCGCCCAGAACCCGCGCCCGTCGCGACCTTGACGCGGCCCCCCGGCGCGTCCAGTCTGCGCGCCAATCAAAAGCCCACAAAAACAGAGCAGCGCCTTGGCCCAGACCGCCCCGTTTTCGCGTTTCGAATTCATGATCGCCTGGCGCTATCTGCGCGCCCGCCGCGCCGAGGGCGGCATTTCGGTGATGACCTGGATCAGCCTTGTCGGGATCACGCTGGCGGTGTTTGCGCTGATCGTGACGCTGGCGGTCCGTGCGGGGTTCCGGGCCGAGTTCGTGGACACCATCCTGGGCACCAACGCGCATGTGTCGGTCTATTCGGCAGGCACGACGGATGCCGAGGGGCGCGTGGTCAAGGCTTTTCCGAACTATGCCGAAGTGGCCGCAGCACTCGCCAAGGTGCCGGGCGTCACCCGTGCGGCCCCGCTGATCCGGGGTCAGGTGATGATCACGTCGACGCAAGGGACGCGGGGCGCGGATGTCTATGGGCTGTCGCTGGAAGATCTGAAGACCATCCCGCGCGTTGGCATTGGCGCCAACGCCTATGGCGATATCGAGCGGTTCAACGACGGCATCGCGATCGGATCGGGTCTTGCGCGTGAAATCGGTGTGACAGTCGGCGACCGCGTCCGCGTGATCGCGCCCGATGGCGTCAAGACCGCCTTTGGCACCAGCCCGCGCGTGAATGCGTTCGAGGTCGTATATATCTTCACCGCCGGGCGGTATGACATTGATCGTACACGACTTTACATGCCTTTTGCCAAGGCGCAGGCCTTCTTCAACCGCGAAGGCCTGGCCGACGAGTTTGAGGTCATGGTCGGCAATCCCGACGACATAGACGCCTATGCCGGACCCCTTTTGGCCGCCGCCGGACCGCAGGCGCTGCTCTGGACCTGGAAGGACAGTTCCGGCGCGTTTCTTAGGGCTTTGACCATCGAGGACAACGTGATGAAGGTCATCCTGTCGATCCTGGTCCTGATCGCGGCGATGAACATCGTGTCGGGCCTGATCATGCTGGTCAAGAACAAGGGGCGCGACATCGGCATCCTGCGCACCATGGGCCTGACCGAGGGGTCGGTGATGCGCATATTCTTCCTGTGCGGCGCCTTCACCGGGCTGCTCGGGACCGCGTTGGGGGTGGTGCTGGGCTGTCTCTTCGCGATCTACATCGAGGACATCGTCGCGGTCGTGAACTGGATGGGCGGGGCCGACATCTGGGACCCGTCGATCCGGGGCATTTACGCGCTGCCGGCCAAACTGCAATGGGGGGATGTGGCATCGGCGATTGCCCTGTCGCTGGGTCTTTCCTTCATCGTGACCCTGTTCCCCGCCCGCCGCGCCGCGCGCATGAACCCGGTCGAGGCGCTGCGCTATGAATGAGGCGGTGCTGACGCTGACCGGCGTTGAAAAAGGGTACAACCACGGAAAGCCGTCGGAAATCCAGGTACTGCGCGGGATCGATCTGACGCTGGCGAAGGGTGAGGTTGTGGCGCTGGTCGCCCCGTCTGGTGCGGGCAAATCCACTTTGCTGCACATCGCAGGCCTCTTGGACACGGCGGACAAGGGGGCCGTTGCGATCGGCGGGCAGGCGGTCTCGGACCTGTCCGAGCGTGGCCGCACCGCGATGCGCCGGGCCGAAGTGGGGTTCATCTACCAGTTCCACCACCTGCTGCCGGAATTTTCCGCGCTCGAAAACATCGTGCTGCCGCAACTGGCCAATGGCGTGGCCGAACCGGCAGCGACGCGGCGCGCGCGTGACTTGCTGGACAGTGTGGGCGTGGCCGCCCGCGCCACGCACCGTCCGGCCGCGCTGTCAGGGGGCGAACAGCAGCGGGTGGCGTTCTGCCGTGCACTTGCCAACGGGCCGCGTCTTTTGCTGGCGGATGAGCCGACCGGAAACCTTGATCCCGCGACGTCCGATCAGGTCTTCGGCGTCCTGATGGAGGTGGTGCGGGCCACCGGGTTGTCCGCGCTGATCGCCACGCACAATCTGGACCTGGCGGCCCGGATGGACCGGGTGGTGCGGCTGGATCAAGGCCGGGTCGTGCCGACCTGACGCTTGCCCTTGACGCGCTGCGGGGCCATATCCGATAGCGAAAGGCAGGCCGCCATGGATCGCCCCGTTTTCAATTTCGACCACTCTTACGCGCGCGCCCTGCCGGGGGCCTACCTGCGGCTGGCCCCGGATGTGGCGCGCGATCCGAAACTGGTCGTGCTGAACGAGACGCTGGCCCGGTCGCTTGGTCTCGACGTTGAAGCCTTGCGCGACAGCGCCGCGCGATGGTTCTCCGGAGCCGCCCTGCCGAATGGCGCCGATCCCCTTGCCCTGGCCTATGCGGGCCACCAGTTCGGCGGCTTTTCCCCGCAGTTGGGTGACGGGCGCGCGCATTTGCTGGGCGAACATGTTGATCCCACGGGCTGTCGTTGGGATATCCAGCTGAAAGGGTCCGGCCGCACGCCGTTTTCACGCGGCGGCGATGGCAAGGCGGTGCTTGGCCCGATGCTGCGGGAATACCTGATCTCCGAAGCGATGCACGCGCTCTGCATCCCTACCACACGGTCGCTGGCCGTCGTCAAAACCGGCGAAACCGTCTGGCGCGAGGCGGGCGGATTGCCTGGGGCGGTGGTGGCGCGGGTTGCAGCCAGCCACATCCGCGTCGGCACATTCCAGTTCTTTGCCGCGCGGGGCGATCAGGCGATGCTCAAGGCGCTGACCGACTACACCATTGCGCGGCACTATCCGGAGTTTGCAGATGCCCCTAACCCCGCGCTGGTGCTGTTCGATGCCGTCGCAGACCGACAGGTGCGGTTGATCGCAGAATGGATGGGCGTGGGCTTCATCCATGGCGTGATGAATACCGACAACATGGCGCTGTCGGGTGAGACGATCGACTATGGCCCTTGCGCCTTTATGGATGCCTATGCGCCGGGGACGGTGTTTTCCTCGATCGACCATCAGGGCCGGTACGCCTATGCCAACCAGCCGCTGATCCTGGCATGGAACCTTGCGCGGCTGGCCGAGACGTTGTTGCCGCAGTTCGACGAGGACGGGAAAAGGGCGGTCGATATCGCCAATGAGCGGCTGGGCGCGATTGCGGGGCAGTATCGGGTCGCCTGGGTCGACGTGATGCGCCGCAAGCTGGGTCTGGCGGGGGCCGAGGATGGCGATGGCGATCTGGCGGACGGGTTGCTGGCGGCGATGGAGGGGCAGGGGGCGGACTGGACGCTGACCTTCCGGCGGCTGGCGGGGGCGGTGGCTGGCGACGACAGCGCTGTTGCGCCCATCTTCGCCGACCCGACCGCGCTGCAGGTCTGGCTGCCCCGTTGGCGGGCGCGCCTTGCCCCCGATGCCGCCACGCGCATCCTTGCGGCTAACCCCGCCGTCATTCCCCGCAACCATAATGTAGAGGCCGCGCTGAATGCCGCGATGGATGGCGATATGGCAGCCTTCAGCAATCTTCTGGCGGCGGTCCAGCGCCCCTTTGATCCCGAAGCGGGTCGAGAGGTGTTCGTGCTGCCCCCGCCCGAGGGCCTGGCCCCCATCGTCACCTATTGCGGCACCTGAGCGATGTCGCGCCCGTCTCATGTGCGTCGCGGGCAGGGATAGACGAATGGGCCTTGTCCGCCGCATGATTGCGCCATGACGCAGACCGATTTCCTGTCCCATCTCCGCGGCACCCTGACCGGCATCGAGGCCGAGGGTCTGACCAAGCGCGAACGTCTGATCGAGGGGGCACAGGGCGCCCATGTGACCATCGGCGGGCGGCGGATGCTGAACCTGTGCGCCAACAACTACCTTGGCCTCGCGGGCGATCCCCGCCTGACAGCTGCAGCCAGGGAGGCGATGGACAGCCATGGCTACGGCATGGCCTCGGTTCGGTTCATCTGCGGCACGCAGGATTTGCATCGGCAGTTGGAGGCGCGGCTGGCGACGTTCCTTGGCACCGACGACAGCATCCTGTTCGCGGCCTGTTTTGATGCCAATGGCGGGCTTTTTGAACCCCTGCTGGGGGAACAGGACGCGGTGATTTCCGACAGCCTGAACCATGCCTCGATCATCGACGGCATCCGGCTGTGCAAGGCGAAGCGCTATCGCTATGCCAACGGCGACATGGAGGATCTGGAGCGTCAGGTCGTGGCCGCGCGCAAGGACGGCGCGCGGTTCGTGATGATCGCAACGGATGGCGTCTTTTCCATGGACGGGTATCTGGCGAACCTGAAAGGGATCACCGACATTGCCGCACGGCATGACTGCCTGACGATGGTGGACGATTGCCACGCGACCGGCTTCATGGGGCCGCAAGGGCGCGGGACGCCCGCCCATGCCGGGGTGCGGGTGGACATTCTGACCGGGACGCTGGGCAAGGCTCTGGGGGGGGCGCTGGGCGGCTATATCGCTGGCCCTCAGCCGGTGATCGACCTTTTGCGCCAGCGCGCGCGACCGTACCTGTTTTCCAATGCGCTGCCGCCCGCGGTTGTGGGTGCAGCGCTTGCGGCCCTGGACATCGTGAAAGCGGCGGATGATCTGCGTGACGCTTTGTTCGCAAATGCACGGTATTGGCGCAAAGGTCTGTCGTCGCTGGGTTTTCGGCTGCTGCCTGGCACGCATCCGATCATCCCGGTGATGCTGGGGGATGCTCCGCTTGCACAGCGCTTTGCGGCTGCATTGGACGCGCGCGGCGTGATGGTGTCAGCGTTCTTTTTCCCCGTCGTACCAAAGGGTTTGGCGCGCATCCGAACACAGATGAGCGCGGCCTTGGCGCGAACCGATCTCGATGAGGGCCTTGCCGCTTTTGAGTCTGCAGGACGTGAAACCGGAGCATTGCCATGAAGGCGCTGGTCAAATCCAGACCCGAGGTCGGTTTGTGGGCGGAATCTCGTCCAGTGCCCGAGATTGGCCCCGAGGATGTGCTGATCAAGATTCACAAGACCGGCATATGTGGAACGGATATTCACATATGGAACTGGGACGAATGGGCGGCGCGCACCGTGCCCTTGGGCCTGATCACGGGCCATGAGTTCGCGGGTGAGATCGTGGCCAAGGGTGCGCTGGTCGATGGCTTGCAGATCGGGCAAAGGTGTTCCGGCGAGGGGCACCTGATCGGGAAACTGAGCCGCCAGTCCCGTGCCGGAAAATTCCACCTCGACCCCGCAACGCGCGGCATCGGGGTCAATGAACCCGGGGCGTTTGCAGAATACCTGCGCCTGCCAGCGTTCAATGTGGTGCCGCTGCCTGATGCGATCGACGACGAGATCGGCGCGATCCTTGATCCGCTTGGCAATGCCGTCCACACCGCGCTGTCGTTCGACCTGATCGGTGAGGATGTCCTGATCACCGGGGCCGGTCCCATCGGCATCATGGCGGGGGCGGTGGCGCGGCATGTCGGCGCGCGCCATGTCGTCATCACCGACGTGAACCCGGCGCGCCTGAAACTCGCCGCCGACGTTGCCGACGTCACCCCGGTAAATGTCGCTACCGAGGATCTGCGCGAGGTGATGGCGCGGCTGAAAATGCACGAAGGCTTTGACGTAGGCATGGAAATGTCCGGCAACCAGCAGGCGCTGGACCAGATGATCGAGGCGATGGTGATGGGCGGGCGCATCGCGATGCTGGGCATCCCGCCCGGTAAATCCCCCGTCGACTGGTCCCGCATCGTCTTCAAGGCGATCACCATCAAGGGCGTCTATGGCCGCGAGATTTTCGAGACCTGGTACAAGATGATCGCCATGCTGGAAAATGGTCTGGACGTGCGCCGCGTCATCACCCACCGCTTCAATGTCGCCGATTTCGAGGCCGGGTTTCAGACCATGCGGTCGGGCCTGTCGGGCAAGGTGGTACTGGATTGGGGCTGAATTGCCCTGTCGCCCCCATGTGCCGATCACCAGCCTTGCCGCCGCTGGGTCAGATGGCCTTCTGCGGCGCGGTGTGGCCAGCGGTATGGCTGACGGGCCTGGCGTTGAGGGTCGCGGCGCCGGCCGGACTGGGCGGCGGATGATCCCGATCCCGGCGCGCTTTGACCTGCGACTTCCTGCGCACCTGTGCCGGGCGACGCAACGCCCTAGCTTGCCGGGCAGAGAACAGGGTGACGCATGCTGCTGACCATCCGGGGCCTGACGAAATCCTATGCGACGCGCGAAGGTCCGCTGGCGGTTCTGCGCGGTGTCGATCTTGATCTGGACCGAGGCGAGAGCCTGGCGCTTTTGGGCGAATCCGGGTCGGGCAAAAGCACGCTTCTGCATCTTGCCGCCGGGCTTGACGCCGCCGACGGGGGAACGATCACGCTGGACGGGGTGTCGGTGGCAGCAATGACCGAGAGCCAGCGCGCCGCAGTCAGGCGCGACCGGATCGGGCTGGTGTTTCAGCAGTTCAACCTGATCCCGTCGCTGGATGCCGGGGCCAACATCGCATTGCAGGCGCGGCTGGCGGGGCGCAACGATCCCGACTGGAACGCCCATCTGGCCCGCGCCATGGGGCTTGAGCGCCTGCTGGACCGCTATCCCGAAGACCTGTCGGGCGGACAGCAGCAGCGCGTCGCCATCGCCCGCGCGCTGGCGGCGCGCCCGGCGCTGGTTCTGGCGGATGAGCCGACCGGAAACCTTGACGAGGTCAATGCCGACACCGTGCTGGGCCTGATGCTGGCACTGGTGGCGGAAACGGGGGCGGCTCTCTTGCTTGTCACCCATTCGCAGCGGCAGGCCGCGCGACTGGGTCGCCGGATGCGGCTGGTGATGGGGCAGTCGCAGCCATGACAGGTGTGGTCCTTGGCGCGCTGTTGTCGCACTGGCGCAGGCGCCCGTTGCAACTGGTGCTGCTGCTGGTCGGGCTGTCGCTGGCCACCGCACTCTGGTCGGGGGTGCAGGCCATCAACGCCGAGGCGCGCGCCGCCTATGCCGATGCTGCTGGCCTTTTGGGGCGCGACCGGCTTGACCGGCTGGTCGCGCGCGACGATGCGCCGATCCCGGCCGCGCGCTTTGCCGAATTGCGCCGGGCGGGCTGGGCGGTGTCGCCGGTGCTGGAGGGCGGCGATGGCGCAACCGGCCTGACGCTGATCGGCATCGACCCCTTGACGATGCCTGCGGGCGGGGCGCCAGTCAGCGACGGCCAGGGGCCGGGAATGGCGGAGATACTGGCCCCTGAAGGACTGCTGCTGGTCAGCCCCTACACGGCAGAGCGCATCGCCGACGCCGACCTGCCGGCGCGCTATGCAATCGACGGTCTGCCGCCGATGACTGCCCTTGGCGACATCGCGCTGGTGCAGCGGCTGCTGGGTCGGCCCGGCGGCATCAGCTATTTCGTGATCGACCCGGGGGCGCCGCCGGGACGGGTTCCGCTGGCGACGCTGGCGCCTGGCCTTGAACGGCGCGCGCCCGCACCCGACGGCGATCTTGCGCGGCTGACGGACAGTTTCCATCTGAACCTGACCGCGTTTGGCGCGCTGGCTTTTGTGGTCGGGCTGTTCATTGCCCATGCGGTGATCGGGCTGGTCTTTGAACAGCGCCGCGGCAGCTTCAGGACGCTGCGTGCGCTCGGCGTGCCGCTGCCGCAGGTGATGGCCACGCTGCTGGGCGAGATGGTGGTGCTTGCGCTGGTGGCGGGGACGGCGGGGGTGGGTCTGGGCTATCTGGTTGCTGCGGCCCTGTTGCCGGATGTCGCGGGGTCCCTGCGCGGCCTTTACGGCGCCGAGGTTCCGGGCAGTCTGACGCTGCGGCCGGGCTGGGTGGCGGCGGCGTTTGCGCTGACCCTTGGCGGCACGCTGGCGGCGGCCGGCCTGGCACTCTGGCAGGCCGCGACGATGCCGGTACTGGCCCCGGCGCTGCCGCGCGCCTGGGCGCGCGCGTCGGGGCGGCGGCTGGCCTGGCAGGCGGCGGTCGGGGCGGGGCTTCTGGCGCTGGCCGCGGTGCTTGCCCTGACCGGCACCGGGCTGGTGGCGGCCTTTGCGCTATTGGCCACGCTGCTGGTCGGCGCCGCACTGATCCTGCCGCTGGGGTTGTCGCGGCTGGTGGCGGTCATGTCGCGCCGCGGGCGCGGCCCGGTCCGTGACTGGTTCTGGGCCGATACCGCGCAGCAGGTGCCGGGCCTGTCGCTGGCGCTGATGGCGCTTTTGCTGGCGCTGGCCAGCAATGTCGGCGTGGGCACCATGGTGGCCAGCTTTCGCCAGACCTTCACCGGCTGGCTGGATCAGCGGCTGGCGTCGGAACTGTACCTGACCGCCCGCACCCCGGCCGAGGCCGAGGCGATCCTGGCCTGGGTGCGCCCGCGCGTCGATGCGGTGCTGCCGATCCGGTCGGCCCCGGCGACGATCGGCGGGCTTCCGGGCGAGGTGTACGGCGTGGCCGATCATGCCACCTATCGCGACAACTGGCCGATGTTGTCGGCGTTGCCGGATGTCTGGGACCGCGTGGCGCGCGGCGAGGTCGCGCTGGTCAACGAACAGCTTGCGCGCCGCACCGGGCTGACGCTGGGCGATGCGGTCGCGCTGCCGGGGGGCGGTCTGCCGGTCGGCGGCATCTATTCGGATTATGGCAATCCGCGCCCGCAGGTTCTTTTGGGGCTGGCGCTGTTCGACCGCCGCTTTCCGGATGCGCCGCATCTGCGGTTTGGCCTGCGGATTGCCCCCGACAGGGCGCAGGCCCTTGCGCAGGAAATCACGGCGCGCCATGCCCTGCCACCGGGCAGCGTGATCGCGCAGGCGGACATCAAGGCCTATTCGCTGGAGGTGTTCGAACGCACCTTTGCCGTGACCGGCGCGTTGAACGTGCTGACACTCGGGGTGGCGGCGGTTGCGCTGTTTGCCAGCCTGATGACGCTTGCCGACATGCGCCTGCCGCAACTGGCGCCGCTTTGGGCGCTGGGACTGACGCGGCGGCGGCTGGGCGCGATCGAGTTTGTGCGCATCATCGTTCTGGCCGCACTGGTGCTGGTTCTGGCGATCCCACTGGGGCTGGCGCTGGCCTGGGCGCTGGTCGCGCGCCTGAACGTCGCGGCCTTTGGCTGGCAGTTGCCGATGGCGCTGTTTCCGGGCGACTGGCTCTGGCTTGCGCTGACGGCGCTGATGGCGGCGGCGGTGGCGGCTCTTTGGCCTGCGCTGCAACTGGTGCGCATCGCGCCGGCGGCGCTTTTGCGGGTGTTTGCCAATGAACGCGGCTAGGCGCCTTTTCCTGGCGGGTGCGGCGGGCCTGCTGGCAGGCCATGCCAGGGGACAGGGATTTGCAGGCCTCGGCACCAGGGTCGACGGCTTTGCCCTGCCCGACCCGGCAGACCGGTTCGACTTTCCGGCCGATCACGGCCCGCATGATGCCTTTCGCATCGAATGGTGGTATCTGACGGCCAGCCTGACCGGCGCGGATGGCGCGGATTACGGCATCCAGTGGACGCTGTTCCGCACCGCCCTCCGCCCGGGCGGTGGCGAGGGGTGGAACAGCCCGACGCTGTGGATGGGGCATGCAGCACTGACGACCGCCACATCCCATCACGTTGCCGAACGCCTCGCGCGGGGCGGGGTGGGGCAGGCGGGTGTCGTAGCGGTGCCGTTTCAGGCCTGGATCGACGAATGGGCGATGACCTCGCAGGCAGAGCCGTCAAGGGACGCGCTGGACCGCATCGGCCTGACCGCACGGGGCGACGATTTCAGTTATGATCTGACCCTGCAGGCGACCGGCCCCCTGGTCGCGCATGGCAAGGACGGCTATTCGGTCAAGTCGCGTGACGGCCAGGCCAGCCGCTATTATTCGCAGCCGTTCTATCAGGTGGCGGGCGCCGTCGTGCTGCCCTCCGGTCCGGTGCAGGTGACGGGGCAGGGCTGGCTTGACCGCGAATGGTCCTCGCAGCCCCTTTCGGCGGACCAGACGGGCTGGGACTGGCTGTCGCTTGTTCTGGAGGACGGCACGCGCCTGATGGGCTACCGGATGCGCGACCGGCGAGGGAATTTCACCGCCGCCAGCTGGATTCTGCCCGACGGCACCGTCGAGGCCCTGCCCGATGGCGCCCTGATGATGACGCCCCTGCGCACCGCGCGGGTGGCGGATCGCGACATTCCGGTGGACTGGCGGATCGACTTGGCCTCAAAGCGTCTGTCCGTCATCATCACGCCTCTGAACGATGCCGCCTGGATGGCGACATCCGTGCCCTACTGGGAGGGTCCGGTCTTTGCCACCGGCAGCCAGACCGGGCGGGGTTATCTTGAGATGACGGGCTATTGATCGAGCTTTGCCGCTGTCACCTCCACCTCGACCAGAAACTCGGGTCGGGTGAACCCTGACACGATCACCAGCGTCGAGGCCGGCAGCCGCGTCACCCCGGCCAGCCAGGCATCCCGCGCCGCCATGTAGCCCGCCATGTGGGCGCGGTCGGAGACAAAGGCATTGATGCGGATCACGTCGGCGGGATCCATGCCCGCCTCGGCCAGGATGGCGGCACAATTGGCAAAGCAGATCTCGGCCTGCGCCTGTGCGCCATCTGGCAGCGTGCCATCGGGGCAAAGGCCCAACTGGCCCGAGGTGACAACCAGCCGCGCGCCCGGCGGCACCTCGACACCATGCGCATAGGCCGCAAAGGGCGGCCGGATCGACACCGGCAACAACAGTTTGATCAAGGCAGGCTCCCTTGCGCTGGTGTGCATTTGGTTCCCCTGTTGCAGGCTCGCGCAAGCAAAGGCCGACACTTGCACAAAATATGGGCATGTTATCGGCGATGCGCAGGCGTTGGGCGGTGAATTTCAGGGCAACTGCCGTGTTTGCGTCTATTCTGTCGGGGCAATGCTGGTCAGTCGGCCGGTGCGACTTACGCTGTCGGCAAAAGAATCGTCAACCAACGGGAGTCTGCCAATGTCTTCAACACTCCGACTCATGGGCGCGACCGCGCTTTGCCTGACCGGATTCGCTGCCGCCCCTGCGCTGGCACAAAACACCGCCGTAACGTTCGGCACCAACTGGGTCGCTCAGGCCGAACATGGCGGCTATTATCAGGCGGTCGCCGATGGCACCTATGCCAAGTGCGGGCTGGACGTGACCATCGTTCCCGGCGGCCCCCAGGTCAACAACCGCGCGATGATGATCGCCGGCCAGATCGACTTCAGCATGGGCGGATCGACCCTTGACGGCTTTTCCGCGGTGCAGGAAGGGCTGCCGATCGTCACCGTGGCATCCTCGTTCCAGAAGGACCCGCAGGTGATCGTGACCTGGCCCGGCGTGGCAAAATCCTTTGCCGACCTGGCCAAGCTGGACAAGGTGCTGATCTCGGATGGCGGCGTTCTGACGTTCTGGGCGTGGATGATCCAGGCTTACGGGTTCAAGCCCGAACAGCGCGAAGTCTATACCTTTTCGGCCGCCCCCCTGATCGCCAACAAGACATGGGGGATGCAAGGCTACCTGTCGTCCGAGCCCTACTTCTTTGAAAAGGAAACCGGCGTGAAACCGGACGCCTGGCTGATCGCCGACGCCGGATATTCCGCCTATTCGACCACGATCGAGACGATGGCCGACAACATCGCCAAGCGCCCCGAGGTCGTGCAGTGCTTTGTCGACGGGTCGGCCATCGGCTGGACGAACTATCTCTATGGCGACAACTCTGCCGCCAATGCGATGATCAAGAAGGACAATCCCGAAATGACGGACGAGGCGATCGCCTATGGCATCCAGTCGATGAAGGACAACGGGATCGTGTTCTCGGGCGACGCACTGACAATGGGGGCAGGCGCCATGACCGATGCCAAGGTCGAGGATTTCTACAAGAAGATGGTGGCCGTCGGCGCGGTGCCGGATGGGCTGGACTGGAAAGCCTCCTACACGCTGCAATTTGTCAACAAGGGTGTCGGGCTTGACCTGAAGCCTGCCGAATAGTCCTTGTTCCGTCAGAATCTCGCGGGGGTCGCGCACCGGCCCCTGCGTCTTTTGGTTTGCCCATGACCGAACTTTCGCACCGCCCCGTCCTGACGCTGGGCCAGCGCCCGAAACTGCTGGAAATGGCGGGCATCTCCAAGGTGTTCAATGGCACCGTGACCGCCCTTGACGGCATGAGCCTGACCCTGAACGAGGGCGATTTCCTGTCGTTGCTGGGCCCTTCCGGCTGCGGCAAATCCACCGCGCTGCGGCTGGTCGCGGGCCTGATGCGCCCGACCACAGGCCGCATCCTGTGGACCGGCGCGCATGACCGGGGTGACATCGGCGTGGTCTTTCAAGAGCCCACGCTGATGCCCTGGGCGACCGTGGCCCGCAACGTCTGGCTGCCGTTCCGGCTGCGCGGGCAATCCTTTGCGTCCGTCAGGGACAGGATCGCAACCGCGCTGGAACTGGTAGGGCTGGAGAAATTTCACGACGCCTATCCGCGCGAATTGTCGGGCGGCATGAAGATGCGCGTCAGCATCGCGCGCGCCTTTGTCACCAACCCGCGCCTGATCCTGATGGACGAACCCTTTGCCGCACTGGACGAAATCACCCGCCAGAAACTGAACAACGACCTTCTGGCGCTGAAGGACAAGATCGGCTGCACGGTGATTTTCGTCACCCATTCGGTGTTTGAATCCGTGTTCCTGTCGGATCGGATCGTGGTCATGGCCGCACGCCCCGGCCGGGTGGTGCAGGAACTGACCATTGATGCGCCCTATCCGCGCGACATGGAATTTCGCACCTCGCCGGACTATGCTGCCCATACACACGTCGTGTCGGACGCCTTGCGCGTTGCAATCGGGGACCAGACCCATGACCATCTCTGACCCTGTCTTTGACGCCGACGAGGCCCGCCGCGCCCGTCACCGCAGGATCGAGGCCATCGCGCGCTGGGCGCTGCCGCTGGCCGTGGTGATCCTGACCATTGTCGGCTGGAACTGGTTTTCCAACAGCACGCTGACGCGCGGCATGATATTTCCCGAACCCGCCAAAGTCTGGGCGCGGTTTGTGGCCGATCAGGACATGCTTTTCGCGTCGCTGATGGTCACGCTGAAGATCACCTTTATGGCTTTGACAATTGCAGTGATCGGGGGCGTTCTGCTTGCGATCCTGTTCACGCAAAGCCGGTTCGCGGAACTGGTGTTCTTTCCCTATGCGGTCGTGCTGCAGGTCACGCCCATCGTCTCCATCGCGCCCCTGATTTTCATCTATGTGCAGGACCCGCTGGCGCGCGTGCTGATCTGCGCCTGGATCGTGGCGTTCTTTCCGATCCTGTCGAACACCACGCTGGGCCTGAAATCGACCGACAGCAACCTGCGCGATCTTTACGCAATCTACGGCGCGACCTGGTGGCAGAAACTGTTGTTCCTGCAACTTCCCTCTGCCGCGCCCTATTTCCTGGGCGGCCTGCGCATTGCGGGGGGATTGGCGCTGATCGGGGCCATCGTCGCGGAATACGTGGCAGGGATCAGCGGGTCGGGGTCGGGTCTGGCCTTTCGCATCCTGGAGGCGAGCTACCGGCTGAACTATCCACGCATGTTTGCCGCCCTGATCATGATCGCGGTGGTGGGCGTCATCATCTTTGCTGCCACGACCTTCCTGTCCTGGTTCTTCCTGCGCAAATGGCACGAATCCGCGTTGAGCCGCGAGCAATGACCGATTTCCTGCATCTTCCCCATGGCCCGGTCACGCTGACCAACGTGACAGTACCCGCTTGCCTTCTGGGACAGGGGGGGGGCCTGATCCGGGCCGAGTTGTCCATCGCGGATGGTGCGATTTCCGGCCCGCAGCCCCTGGCGATCGACATGGGGGGCGCCATGGTCCTGCCCGCCTTTGTCGACATGCACACGCATCTGGACAAGGGGCATATCTGGCCCCGCAGCCCCAACCCGGACGGCACCTTCATGGGGGCGCTGGCGGCGGCGGGTGCGGATTGCAAGGCAAACTGGGCGGCATCGGATGTCCGCCGTCGCGCGGATTTCTCGCTGCGCTCTGCCTATGCGCATGGCACCCGCGCGATCCGCACGCATCTCGACAGCGCATCGCCGCAGGATGACATCAGCTGGCCCGTCTTTGCCGATCTGCGCGATGACTGGGAGGGGCGGATCGAATTGCAGGCAGCGTGCCTGATCGGTTGCGAAGGGTTTTCGACCCACGGTGCCTTTGCCCACACTGCCGACCTGGTTGCCGCCCATGGTGGCGTGCTTGGCATGGTGACATACCCCGTACCTGACATCGAAGCCCGCGTCCGGGATTTCCTGGCCATGGCCGCCGGGCGCGGCCTGTCGGCGGATTTCCACGTCGATGAGACGCTTGATCCTGGCTCCAACACCCTGCGCGTGATTGCCGAGGCGGTACTGCAATCCGGCTTTGCAGCGCCAGTGGTCGTCGGCCATTGCTGCTCGGTGTCCGCAATGGCCGAGGTTGACGCACTTGCGACCCTCGACATCGTGGCGAGGGCGGGCCTTCACGTTGTCAGCCTGCCGATGTGCAACCTTTACCTGCAGGATCGCAGCGCCACGCGCACCCCCCGGATGCGCGGCATCACCCTGGTGCACGAGATGAAGGCGCGGGGCATCAATGTCGGCTTTGCGTCCGACAACACCCGCGATCCGTTCTACGCTTACGGCGACCTCGACATGCTGGAGGTGCTTCGCGAGGCCACACGTATCGGGCACCTCGACCATTCGGCCCCCGACTGGGTGCAATCGGTCCTGACCAATCCCGCCCGCGCTTGCGGGTTCGACGCCCCGTCGCTGGCGGTTGGCGCGCCGGCCGATCTTGTGATCTTCAAGGCGCGCAACTGGACCGAACTTCTCTCTCGCCCGCAATCCGACCGGATCGTGCTGCGCGACGGCGTGCAGATCGACCGCACCTTGCCCGACTATGCCGAACTTGATGACCTGATGGGAACCCCATGAACCTTGCCGCCGCCAAAGCCGCCCTGCGCCATCTGGAGATCGACGAAAACCCTGTCTCGGTGAAGGCCAAGTCCCGCGATTTCTTCTGGTATTCTCCAGTGTTGAAAGCCCGCCTTGACCATGTGACGGCGGATTTCGTCGTCGCCCCCAGGAACGAGGCCGAAGTGATCGAAGTGCTGCGCGTGGCCTATGCCCATGACGTGCCGGTGACGGCACGCGGGGCGGGGACCGGCAATTATGGCCAGGCCATGCCGCTGGCGGGCGGCATCATCCTGCACATGAAGAACATGAATGCTGTCAGGGAAATCCATCCCGGTCGTGTCGTCGTTGAACCCGGCTGCCTGATCAAGGACTGCGACGCCGCCACCCGCGCCCATTCCGGGCAGGAGCTGCGGATGCACCCTTCCACCTACACCACCGCGACCATCGGCGGCTTTATCGGCGGCGGGTCGGGCGGCATCGGATCCTGCACCTGGGGTGTGTTGCGCGATCTGGGCAACATCCTGCGCCTGCGCGTGGTGACGGCCGAGGGCGAACCGCAGGTGCATGAGTTTACCGGCGAGGAACTTCACCGCGTCAGCCACGCCTACGGCACGAACGGCATCATCACCGAGATCGAGATGCCATTGGCCCCAAGCTACCCCTGGGTCGAGATTTTCGTGACCATGCCAGATTTCGCCGCCGCCGTGGACTATTGCGGCGCTCTGGGGAACGAGGACGGCATCCTGAAGAAACTCATCAGCGCGTATGAGGCCCCGATCACGCAAAGCTATTTCCAGCGCGTCGCCCCGCATGTCCAGCCCGGCGACAACCTGATCGGCCTGATGATTGCACCCCACGCGATCGACGGGTTCCTGACCTTCAACGCCCGCTATCCGTCGGCCAAGGTGATCTACCGGTCAGACGAGACCCACTGGCCGCGCGAGCCGGGATCCGTGTTCGAATACGGCTGGAACCACACCACCCTGCGCGCGCTGAAGGCGGACCCTGCGATCACCTATCTGCAGGTCCTCTACGATCCCGACCACTATGCCGCAAAGATCGCCGCCATCCGCGCCGCGTTCCCGGATGAGTTGATGCAGCATCTGGAGATGATGAAGGTCGGCGGGCGCACGGCATTCGCAGGCCTGACGCTGGTGAAGTTCACCACCGAGGAACGCCTGGACGACATCGTCCGGAGCCACGAGGCGATGGGGTGTTTCGTCTTCAACCCCCACCGCTATACGCTTGAGGAAGGCGGGCGGCAGTCGGCGGATGCCACGCAGCTTGCGTTCAAGCGCGAGGCGGACCCCAAGGGCCTCCTGAACCCCGGAAAGATGATCACCTGGGATGACCCGTCCTGGGACTACAGCCTGATGTATGCCTATCCCAAGCTGCAGGCGGCCGAGTGATGGCGCATCGTCCATGACCCGCGTGTTGGTCCTGTTCGCGCATCCGTGCGAGGAAAGTTTTTCGGCGGCACTGAAATCCACCGTGGTCGAGACATTGACCGCGCGTGGCTGGGACGTTGACCTCTGCGACCTATACGCCGAGAGCTTTGACCCGGTGATGACCGCCGCCGAAAGGCGCGGCTATCATGTGGTTCCGGAAAACTGCGGTCCTGTGCAGTCCCATGTCGACCGCCTGCGTGCCGCCGAGGCGCTGATCTTCGTCTTTCCGGTCTGGAACTTCGGCTTTCCCGCGATCCTCAAGGGGTATCTCGACCGCGTGTTTCTGCCCGGCGTCAGTTTCCGGCTGGAAAATGGCCTGGTTGCACCCGCGCTGACGCATATCCGCAAGATGGGCGCGGTCACGACCTATGGCGCGACACGCTGGCGCGCATTCCTGGCCTCGGACCCGCCGAGGCGCGTGATCAAACGCGCGCTTTGGTTTGTCGCCAGACCTGATAAGATGATCTACATGGCCCTTCACGACATGAATCGTGCGACACCGGCCAGGCGTGCGGACTATCTTGCCCGCGTGCAACGAGCGATGGAGCATTTTTGATGCGCGCACTCGTGGTCTATTGCCACCCGAACCCGAACAGTTTCAATGCCGCCGTGAGGGATCTTGTGATCGACAGGCTGACCCGTGCCGGGGCCGAGGTGCGGTTGGCGGATCTTTATGCCAGCGGTTTTCATCCGGTCCTCAGCGGTCCGGAATGGCAGGGCTATCTTGCCTGTCCCGACAACCAGTCCGGCGTTGAAGCCGAAGTTGCCGACCTGCGCTGGTGCGACACGCTGATCTTTGTCTATCCGACCTGGTGGTACGGGCTGCCCGCGATGCTGAAGGGTTGGCTTGACCGGGTGATGCTGCCCGAAGTCGCGTTCCTGATGCCGGATCGCCAGAACCGGACCATTCGTCCCGGCCTGCATCACATCAAGGCACTGGCGGTGTTCACCACCTGCGGGGCCAGCTGGTGGCTGACGCGGCTGATCGGCGCACCGGGACGGCGCACGCTGATGCGCGGCGTGGGGTTCCTTTGCGCGCCGGGCAAGCGCAGCGTCTTTGCCGCGCATTACCTGATGGACAGCTCTACCGCCGAAAGCAGGCGGCGGCACCTGGACAAGGTCGCGTGCAAGATGGACCGCATCATCGGCGCAGGCTTGCAAAGCGCGCCGCCCCGGACGGTTCAGCGGCAACCCGGCGGCGTCGCTGAACGGGGCTGACGGGCCTGCGGCTCAGGGCCGCCAGTTCAGGAAATTCGCGATCAGGCGCAACCCGGCGGCCTGACTTTTTTCCGGGTGGAACTGCGTGCCGACGATGTTGTCGCGCCCGATGATCGCGGTCACGTCGCCCGCATAGTCGACATGCGCCAGCCGCTGCGCGGGGTCGGCCACATGGAACTGGTATGAGTGGACGAAATAGGCGTGGTCGCCGGTCTGCAGGCCTGCAAGGACTGCGTGAGGGTGGTCGATCACCAGATCGTTCCAGCCCATATGGGGCACCTTCAGGCCCGGATCTGACGGTCTGATCCGCACCACCTCACCAGCGATCCAGTCAAGGCCGGGCGTGCCCCGATTTTCGTGCCCCCAGGTCGCCATCATCTGCATGCCAACGCAGATGCCCAGGAAAGGCCGCCCGCGCCGCGTCACGACATCTGTGACAGCCTCGAACAGACCCTCCTTGGCGTCCAGCGCCTGTCGGCAGGCCGGAAACGCACCATCCCCTGGCAGCACGATCCGGTCGGCGCGGGCAACATCCTCGGCCCGGCCGCTGACCAGCACCAAGCCTGCATCCGTCTCCTCCGCCATGCGCTGGAACGCCTTGGCCGCGGAATGCAGGTTGCCGCTGTCAGTGTCGACGAGGACGGTCAGCATGGCGGCTAGAGGCTGCCCTTGGTCGAGGGGATGCCTGACTGGCGCGGGTCAGCCTCCACCGCCATGCGCAGGGCGCGCGCGACGGACTTGAAGGCAGCCTCGGCAATATGGTGGCTGTTGATCCCGTGGTTCAGGTCCAGGTGCAGCGTGATGCCGCCATGGCTTGATAGCGCCTGAAAGAACTCGCGCACCAGTTCGGTGTCAAAGCTGCCGATCCTCGGTGTCGGAAAGGCGACATTCCAGACCAGATAGGGCCGGCCCGACAGGTCCAGCGCGCAGGCCAGCTGCGCATCGTCCATCGCCAGGACAAAGTGCCCGTAGCGCCGGATACCCGCCTTGTCGCCAAGTGCCTTCGCAAGGGCCTGTCCCAGCGCGATGCCGCAATCCTCGACCGTGTGATGGTCGTCGATATGGGTGTCGCCCCTGGCCGACAGGGTGATGTCGATCAGGCTGTGGCGCGCCAACTGGTCCAGCATGTGATCAAGGAACCCCACGCCGGTCGCGATCCTGGCGAGGCCGGTTCCATCCAGATCGACCACCAGCGAAATGTCGGTTTCCGTCGTCTTGCGGGTCAGGTCAGCCTTGCGCATTGCAGCATCCTTGGCGTTTGCGCCTGCGTTATAGGCCGCGCATCGGGCCGTGAAAAGGCACCTATACGACCACCGGGGGCGGCGTGCCGGGCCGCAAGACGCGAAAAGACACCCGTCGGGGCGCCTTTTTCGCCGTTGATCCAAACTGGAGCACCACCTTGGGCTGCACGATGACGGGGGCGAGCGAGCGCCGCTCATCACCTTTGCCGTTTGACTTCAGGGCACTACGAAAATGACCGAACATGGAGCATGACCAACTCATGCTCTATCAATTGATGGTGGAAGGCCCGCGCAGAACCGCCAAAGCGCGCGCTGACAAGCGGAGGATTCGGCCAATGTCTCATAAGAACGAGACTGGTCAGACGAACCTTCACTGAAGATGTTGCCGCCGTCCCGGCATGACCCCTCAAACATCATTGACTCCCGCACTTCCAATATGTTGAGCTTGTAAAGCGGTTTAGTAAATCGATTCACTTTTGTGGAATCCTTATGGCAGTGGCGAGCCTCAAAGACGTGGCGCGGGCAGCGGGCGTGTCGGTGACGACGGTCTCTCGCTTTCTGAACGGATCACTGGATTTGCCGGAGCGGACGCGCCTGGCGGTCGAAGCCGCGATCCTTGAGCTGAATTACCTGCCCAATCCTCATGCCCGCAGGCTGAGCCGCGGACGGTCCGACACCATCGGGCTGGTGATCCCGGATATCGCGACCCCGTTCTTTGCCACCCTGGTTGCCGCCGTCGAGGCAGAGGCGGACCGTCGCGGGCTGGGGCTGACCTTGCACGCCACGCTGAACCGACGCGAGCGGGAGCTGTCCTATCTGCAAGCGGTGCGCCGCAATCAGGTGGATGGGCTGATCTTCGTCACCAACCACGCGGATGACGGCGCTATCGCGGCGGCGATCAATGCAAGTGGGCAGGTCGTCATTCTGGACGAAGACGTGCAGGGAACCTCGGTCCCAAAGCTTTTTTGCGACAACGACATGGGAGGCTATATGGCCGGGAGGCATCTGGCCGAGGCGGGGCATCGCAGGGCGCTTTTCATCGGCAGTGTGGATGCCATGATCAGTGGCGCGCGGCGGTTTGCCGGGTTCAAGCGCGCCATGATGGAGGTTTGGGGCAAGGACGCCCGGATCGAGCGCTACGCGGGGGACTACTCGATCGATTTCGGCCGGGCTGCGGCACGGCGCATGCTAGACGAGCGACCGGACGTCACGGCCGTTTTCGCCACCTCGGACGAGATCACCATCGGAGTTCTGGAGGTGCTGCAAGGCGCAGGCGTTCGTGTGCCGCAGGACCTATCACTTGTGGGCTTTGACGATGTCGGCCCGCTGCATCTTTTCGCACCTGCCGTGACAGCGGTGCGCCAGCCGGTCCGAGCCTTGGGCGTTCGCGCCCTTGCGCTGCTTCTGGATACGGATTGGACCGACCCGAGCAAGCTCCCGCCAGAGGAGATCATGTCTGTCACCCTGATCACGCGGAATTCTGTTGCACCGCGGATCCGGTCTTGAAACGCAACGTCCAACACAAGGGAAATACAATGAGCACGATGAAAATGACTGCACTTTCGCGTCGGGGACTTGGGGTGCTTCTGGGCTCGGGCGTCATGCTGGCGGCTGTTCCGGGCATTGCGCAGGATACAAAGAGGTTCGCTCTGGTCCAGATCAACCAGCAGGCGCTGTTCTTCAACCAGATGAACGAAGGTGCACAGAAGGCGGCGGATGCGGCGGGGGTCGAACTGGTGATCTTCAACGCCAACAATGACCCGGCGGCACAAAACAGCGCGATCGAGACTTACATTCAGGAAGGCGTGGACGGCATCGCCATCGTCGCCATCGACGTCAACGGGATCATGCCAGCGGTCGATCAGGCGGTGGCGGCGGGGATTCCGGTCGTCGCGATCGACGCGATCCTGCCCGAGGATGGCAAGCAATCGGCGGTGATCGGTGTCGACAACGGCAAGGCAGGGGCCGATCTTGGCGGCTACTTCGTCGAGTATGCCAAGGGCGCTGGCGGCGCCAAGCTGGGGATCGTGGGGGCGCTCAACTCCTTCATCCAGAACCTGCGCATGGATGGGTTCACGGGCGTCCTGACGGGCATCGAGGGCATCACCATTGTCGGCACTGTCGACGG
Source organism: Rhodobacterales bacterium (assembly GCA_021155205.1). Taxonomy (GTDB): domain Bacteria; phylum Pseudomonadota; class Alphaproteobacteria; order Rhodobacterales; family Rhodobacteraceae; genus JAJNPS01. Next base: position 167,841 of record JAJNPS010000018.1, on the reverse strand, counting down.
CCAGAACGTGCAGGATACAGCCCTTGCGGCGGCGGAAAACCTGATGACGGCCAACCCCGACATGACGGCGATCTACGCCACGGGGGAACCGGCGCTGCTGGGTGCTGTCGCTGCCGTGGAAAGCCAGGGGAGGCAGGCCGACGTCAAGGTGTTTGGCTGGGACCTGACCGCCTCGGCCGTGGCAGGAATCGACGCGGGTTATGTCGAGGCCGTCATCCAGCAGGACCCCGCAGGTATGGGTGCCGCTGCGGTCGATGCACTGAAGAAGATCACCGAAGGCGGCACGGTCGAGCGCAACATCTCGGTTCCAGTCACCATCGTCACCAAGGCGAACGTGGACAATTTCCGGTCCATGTTCGAATGACCCAGATGGCGCTTCATCCCGAAGCGTCCGGGGCGAGAGGGGGTCCCCCCCTCTTGCAATCCGGGGGGGCGGTGCCCCTGGTGTCGCTGCGAGGAATTAGCCTGACCTTCGGATCGCATCAGGCGTTGCGCGGCGTTGATCTGGATGTGCGCCCCGGCGAATGCCTTGGCCTGATCGGCGACAATGCGGCGGGCAAGTCGACCCTGTCGAAGGTGATGTCGGGCACCTACATTCCCGACGCTGGGATGATCAGCGTCGACGGCGAGCCGGTGCGCTTTTCCGGCCCCTCCGATGCGCGTGCACGTCATATCGAGATGGTGTTTCAGGACCTTAGCCTGTGTGATCATGTCGATGTGGTGGGCAACCTTTTCCTGGGGCGCGAACTGACGCGCGGCCCGTTTCTGGACCAGAAGCGGATGCTGGCCGAAGGGCGGCAGATGCTGGACGCCCTCGAGATCCGGATTCCGCGCCTGACGGCCAAGGTGGAAAAGCTGTCGGGCGGCCAGCGGCAAGCCATCGCCATCGCGCGGGCGGCCAGCTTTCAGCCCCGAGTCCTGATCATGGACGAGCCGACCTCGGCCCTTGCCGTGGCCGAGGTGGAGGCGGTGCTGGCGCTGATCAACCGGGTCAAGGCCAAGGGCGTGGGAGTGGTCCTGATCACCCACCGCCTGCAGGATCTGTTCCGGGTCTGTGACCGGATTGCAGTGATGTATGAAGGCACCAAAGTGGCCGAACGGATGATCGGTGAGACAAACCTGCAGGAACTGGTCGATCTGATCGTTGGCAAGGGGGCGCATTGATGGCAGGCTATTCCGAACGCGCCGAAGGGTCGGCAATGCCGGATTTCGTGGCCGATCATGCGCAGGTCCTGTCGATCGCGGTGTTCTTTCTGGCCTGCATGCTGCTGTTCAGCGTGCTGACGCCCACGTTTCTGACCTCAGGCAATCTTCTGAACATCGTGCGCCAGGCGGCGCCGGTCCTGATCGTGGCGGTGGCGATGACGCTGGTCATCACCACGGCGGGGATCGACCTGTCGGTCGGGTCCACCGTGGCGCTGGTGAACGCCGTGGCGGCGATTGCGCTGGCGAGCGGGATGGACTGGATCATGGTCGTTGTGCTGATGCTGGTGATGGGCGGGGTGATCGGGGCCGTGCAAGGCTGGTTCATCGCCTATCAGGGCATCCCGGCCTTCATCGTGACTCTGGCGGGTCTGTCGATCCTGCGCGGCTATGCGCTGTATCTGACCGAGGGATATTCGATCCCGATCAAGGACGTGCCGGGGTTCTTCTGGCTGGGGCGGGGGACGCTGGCGGGCTTTCCAGTGCCGGCGCTGATCTCGATTCTCGTGGCGCTGCTTGGGTTCGTCGTGATGCTGCGCACGCGCTACGGTCGGCAGGTGGTCGCCGTCGGTTCGAACATGGAGGCCGCCCGCCGTGTCGGCATGCCGGCCCGGTGGACGGTGGCGTCGGTCTACATCGTCTCGGGCGTGGCCTGCGCCATCGCGGGATTGCTGATCGCGGCGCGTCTGGGATCGGGATCCTCGAACGCGGCGGTGGGGTTTGAATTGCAGGTGATCGCTGCCGTGGTCCTTGGGGGCACCTCGCTGATGGGCGGCAAGGCCAGCATGATCGGGACGGTGTTGGGGACGATGACGATTGCGGTGATCGGGAACGGGCTGATCCTTGTCCACATCTCGCCCTTCTTCACCCAGATCGTGACGGGGACGATCATTCTTGCGGCGATCTGGATGAACACCAAACTGTTCAGCGGCGGCTTGCGGCTGGGAAGGAGACCGAAATGACGGATGAACGATCCGTGGCGCATGTACGATCAGGCCTGGTGATGACCGTCAATGGCCCGATCAACAGCTCCGATCTGGGCGTGACGCTGATGCACGAGCATCTGCAGAACGACTGTTCCTGCTGGTGGAACCCTCCGGCAGACCCCGCGCGGCAGTATCTCGCGGAAGGGCCGGTGCGGATCGAGATCCTGTCCGATCTTCGGCAGGACCCCTTCGTGAACAAGCACAACATCGCGTTGGATGATCTTGACCTCTGCATCGCCGAGGTGGGTGACTTTGCCCGCGCAGGCGGGCGCACAGTGGTGGACCCGACCTGCCGGGGGATCGGGCGGAACCCGGTGAAACTGCGCCGGATCGCGGCGGAAAGCGGGCTGAATATCGTGATGGGGGCGGGGTATTACCTCGCGTCCTCGATGCCCCAGGAGGTCGCGCGGTTGTCCATCGACGACATCGCCGACCAGATCGTGGCCGAAGCCTTGCACGGGACCGATGGCACCGATGCGAAGATCGGCCTGATCGGCGAGATCGGCGTCTCGTCCGATTTCACCGCCGACGAAGAGAAATCCCTGCGCGGCGCGGCGCGGGCGCAGGTGCGGACCGGCTTGCCCTTGATGGTGCATCTGCCGGGATGGTTCCGCCTTGGTCACCGCGTTCTGGACATTGTGGAGGCGGAGGGGGCGAACCTCTCCCACACCGTCCTGTGCCACATGAACCCGTCGCATGACGACTGGGACTATCAGAGAACCGTCGCAGAGCGGGGGGCCTTCATCGAATTCGACATGATCGGGATGGATTACTTCTATGCCGACCAGCAGGTACAATGCCCCAGCGACGACGAAGTGGCCCGCGCGATCCTGCGGCTTGCCGATGCCGGGCATCTTGCCCGTGTGCTCCTGTCGCAGGATGTTTTCATCAAGATGATGCTGACGCGCTATGGCGGGAACGGCTATGCCTTCGTGCAACGGCATTTCCTGCCGCGACTGGCACGTCACGGGATGGACGCATCCTCGCGCGATATGCTGATGACAACCAATCCGCGGCGCGTTTTCGACGCATCCATTGCATGAGGGCGGCATGACAACCAAGGTGCTTCTGGTCGGCGAAAGCTGGGTCTCGTCGGCGACCCATTACAAGGGCTTTGACCAGTTCGGCAGCGTGACCTTCCATCTGGGGGCCGAGCCCTTGGTGGCGGCGCTTAAGGGGTCGGCCTTCGATCTGACCTACATGACAGCGCATGACGCGGTGGAAAACTTCCCCTTCGAGATGGAGGGACTGGATGCCTATGACGTGATTATCCTGTCTGACATCGGGGCGAATTCGTTTCTTTTGCCGCCCGCTGTCTGGCTGCGGTCGCAGACCGTGCCGAACCGGCTGCGGCTGATCAAGGCCTGGGTAGAACGGGGCGGTGGGCTCTTGATGGTGGGCGGGTATTTCAGCTTTCAGGGCATCGACGGCAAGGCCCGCTGGCGCAAGACCCCGGTCGAGGACGTACTGCCAGTGACGTGCCATCCGTGGGATGACCGGGTGGAGATGCCCGAAGGCGCCGTGGCCGAGGTGTTGCAGCCCGACCATCCGGTTCTGGCAGGGCTGGACGGTGTCTGGCCGTTCGTGCTGGGCGTGAACGACGTTGAAGTGCGTGCCGATGCGCAGGTTCTGGCGCGGATCCCAGAGGATCAGGGCGGCCATCCGCTCTTGGTGCTGGGCGGCTTTGGCAAGGGGCGGACGGCGGCGTGGACTTCGGACATCGGGCCGCACTGGCTGTCACCGGCGTTCTGCAGTTGGGACGGCTATGGACGGCTGTGGAAGAACCTGCTGGGCTGGCTGGCGCATGGGCGTGAATGACGTGGCGGGTCAGCCCTTCAGGATCATCGCCAGTTCGGCACGGGTGGGAAAGGCCGCGCCGGTGCCTGGGCGTGAAACGGTGATTGCCGCTGCCGCCGCAGCATGGTGCAGGGCGCGAAGATCCAGCCTCACCCCCCGCAGGGCTGCCGAAGCCAGCGCGGTCGCCATGAAGCAGTCGCCGGCCCCGGTGGTATCCACCACGGCGCAAGGCTGTGCCGCGATCATCAAGTCTTCATCCGCCGTGACCAGCCGCGCGCCCGCCGCGCCAAGCGTCAGCACGATTTGCGTGACACCGGCCGCCAAGAGCGTGCCGGTGCCGCCAAGAGCGGCCGCTTCGCTTTCGTTGACAAAGACCGTGTCGACCAGCGGCCACAGAGTGCTGAGGTATGAGCGAAGCGGAGAGGGGTTCAGCGCCGTCTGCATCCCCCGGTCACGGGCTTGCCTAAGTGCGGCGATGGTGGTTTGCGCGGAAAGATTGCCTTGCATGACCAGCAGATCACCCGGGCCTGCCCGCTGCAGCACCGCGCCAGCCGCGTCTGGGCTGAGGCGCGATGCCGCGTCGGTAGTGGTGATGATCGCGTTCTCGCCCGACCGGGCTCTCAGGATGATGGACAGATCGCTGGCCACATCAGCGATGGTAACAAGATCAGTCTCGATGGGTTCCGCCATTAACCGGGCGCGAATATCCGCCGCGCGGCTGTCATCGCCGACGGCGGCGCAAAGACAGCAGGCCAATCCCGCGCGGCCCAGAACGACGGCCTGGTTGGCGCCCTTTCCGCCCAGATCTCCTGCTCCCGCCTGCCCATGGATCGAGGCGCCATGCATGGGCAAGTCGTCAACGGCGACGGTTTCGTCCAGCGCCACGTTTCCAATCACAAAGGCGCGCATTCTGTCGCCGTTCTCCATTCGGAAGGCCTTCTGATGCAGACCATATCCAACCGCAGCTCAGGTGCGATAGGCGAAATCTTCGGGCGCGAGAAGGTTCTGATCGGCATGATCCATTGCCCGCCCTTTCCCGGTGCGCCGCGCTATCGCGGGGCGACGATGGATAGCCTTTACGACGCCTGCCTGCGTGACGCCGAGGCGCTGGTAGAGGGTGGTCTGCATGGGCTGATCATCGAGAACCACGGCGACATCCCTTTTTCCAGGCCCGAGGACATCGGCCCTGAAACGCCGGCCTTTCTGTCGGTCGTGACAGACCGCGTGCGCCGTGCAACGGGAGTGCCTGTCGGCATCAACGTGCTGGCCAATGCACCGCTGCCCGCGCTTGCTACGGCGGTGGCTGGGGGCGCGGCTTTCATCCGGGTGAACCAGTGGGCCAACGCCTATGTTGCCAACGAGGGCTTCATGGAAGGCCGCGCCGGCGAAGCGCTGCGCTACCGGTCGCTGCTGCGGGCCGAACATGTCCGCGTTTTCGCCGACGCCCATGTCAAGCACGGCAGCCATGCCATTGTCGCAGACCGGTCGGTGGCCGAACTGACCCGCGATCTGGCGTTTTTCGACGCCGACTGCGTGATTGCCACCGGACAACGCACCGGGCATTCGGCCAGTGCCGAAGAAATCAACGAAATCGCGGCAGCGACACATCTGCCAGTGCTTGTGGGGTCTGGCGTCACCGAGGACAATATTGCCGCCATCCTGGCACGCACGAACGGGGTCATCGTGGCGTCCTCGCTGAAGGTGGGCGGTGTCTGGTGGAATGCAGTCGAGCCGGAACGGGTAAGGCGTTTTGTGGCGTGCGCCGCAGGGGGGCTGTCCTAGGCATCATCGCAGGATTGCTGCTCGGCCGAGGGTGCGTGGGAACTCGGCGCTGTGGAAGACTTCTGCATCCCGCTTGAAATCATCGCTGTGTATCGCCGCCATATCCGGTTTCATTGATGGCGAGTATTGCTCTCGAAAGACCGGAACAAAACAGGTGCAGATTCAAGGGCTTGCGGCGCTGTTTCAGCGCGAGCAAATGGTGCAGCGCCAACCTTCCACTGGTCTTTCATCCAGCCACAACCGGAGCCCGGTGGTCATTTACGCCTGTCGGCGCGGGTTGAGCAATCGCCCGGCGCGCGGAACTTTCATCGCGTGCAGCGGCACGGGCGATTGTGGTGGTCAGGTACAGGGCGAAGCCTGCCGGGGTCTGGCAGCCGAGGGCCGAATGGGGTCGTGCGGTGTTGTAGTCGGTGCGCCAGGCCGAGATCAGATCGCGGGCATGGGTGAGGTTGCGCAACAGCGTCTCGTTCAGAAACTCGTCGCGCATCCGACCGTTGAAGCTTTCAACAAAACCGTTCAGCATCGGCTTGCCTGGCGCGATGCAGTGGCCAAGCGCGAGCCGCGACAGCGGGAGCCAGAGCGCCCATGCGGGCGCAGCAGCTGCCCTGATCTTACCCCACGATAGAGAAAAGAACCTCGAAGAGCGATTTGTGATCGCTTTTGAAAAGGTCGATGGTATCAGTCGGCCACATCCTACTGATCCAGAAAACTCCGCAACTTCCTGCTCCTTGACGGATGCTTCAGCTTGCGCAAAGCCTTCGCCTCGATCTGCCGGATCCGCTCCCGCGTGACCGAGAACTGCTGCCCCACCTCTTCCAGCGTGTGATCGGTGTTCATGCCGATCCCGAACCGCATCCTGAGCACACGTTCCTCGCGCGGGGTCAGGCTGGCCAGCACGCGCGTCGTCGTCTCTTTCAGGTTCTCCTGAATGGCACTTTCCAGCGGCAGGACGGCGTTCTTGTCCTCGATGAAATCGCCAAGCTGCGAATCCTCTTCGTCCCCGATGGGCGTCTCCAGCGAAATCGGTTCCTTGGCGATCTTCATCACCTTGCGGACCTTTTCCAGCGGCATCTGGAGTTTCTCGGCCAGTTCCTCCGGCGTCGGCTCGCGGCCGATTTCGTGCAGCATCTGGCGCCCGGTCCGCACCAGCTTGTTGATCGTCTCGATCATGTGGACCGGGATACGGATGGTTCTCGCCTGATCCGCAATCGACCGGGTGATGGCCTGGCGGATCCACCAGGTCGCGTAGGTGCTGAACTTGTACCCCCGGCGGTATTCGAATTTGTCGACCGCCTTCATCAGGCCGATGTTGCCCTCTTGGATCAAATCAAGAAACTGCAGGCCCCGGTTGGTGTATTTCTTGGCGATGGAGATCACCAGACGCAGGTTGGCCTCGACCATTTCCTTTTTGGCCTGGCGGGCTTCTTTCTCGCCTTTTTGCACCTGGTTCACAAAGCGGCGGAATTCGCTGATGTCGACGCCGATATACTGGCCGACAGCGGCCATTTCCGACCGCAGTTCTTCGACCTTGTCGCGGCTTTTCTCCATCAGCGCCTGCCAGCCGCGACCCGATTTTGCCGCCATGCGGTCAGCCCAGGACGGGTCCAACTCATAGCCCTGGTATTCGTCGATAAACTCACGCCGGTTGATCCGCGCGGCATCGGCCAGTTTCACCATGCCGGAGTTGATGTTCATGATCTTGCGGTTGATGCCGTACAACTGGTCGATCAGCGTCTCGATCCGGCTGTTGTTCAGGTGCAACTCGTTCACCAGAAGAACAATTTCAGACCGCAGTTTCTGATAGGCCGCCTCATCGGCGGCGGAAAAGCGGCTGACGGAATTCAGCGCGGCATGCATCCGGCTGTCCTGCATTTCAGCCAGCTTGGCATAGTCGCGCGCGATGAGGTCCAGGATTTCAAGGACGCGCGGTTTTAGCGCCGCCTCCATTGCCGCCAGCGACATCGCGCTGGATTCGTCATCCTCGTCGTCGTCATCCATCCGAACGATGGGATTGCCGTCGGCGTCCAGTTCCGGTTCGGCCTCGGCACCGGGTCGGCGGGGGGCGTCGACATCGACCTCGCCGATCGCGGCGCCTTCAAGATCCTCCTCGCCGTCAAGGCTGCGCCCGAAGGTGGCCTCAAGGTCGATCACATCGCGCAAAAGAATGTCTTCGGACAGAAGTTCGTCGCGCCAGACGGTGATGGCGTGAAAGGTCAGCGGGCTTTCGCACAGGCCCGCGATCATGGTGTTGCGCCCGGCCTCGATGCGCTTGGCGATGGCAATCTCGCCCTCGCGCGACAAAAGCTCGACCGAGCCCATCTCGCGCAGATACATCCGCACCGGATCATCAGTCCGGTCCAGGGCTTCGGCGGTGGTGCCGGCAACGGCAACCTCACGCGAGGTCGAAGTTTCGACCAGATCGCCCGTCGCGGGTTCCACGCCCTCTTCGGCTTCTTCATCCTCGATGACGTTGATGCCCATCTCGGACAGCATGGACATGACATCCTCGATCTGCTCCGAGGAGGCCTGGTTCGGCGGCAGGACGGTGTTCAACTGGTCATAGGTGATATAGCCGCGCTCACGCGCATCGGCGATCATCTTCTTGACGGCAGCCTGGCTCATGTCGAGCGAGCCATCAGCCTCATCCGCCTCGATCTTGGCGTCGTCGGTGTCCTTCAAGGCCATGGGTGCTCCTGAGCAGAAGATGGGTGGGCCGAATCATCCGGGCGGGTCCCGAATCAATAGCGCGAATCACGCGGGGGGAAACCCGCGATCAGTGGATTTTCTTGATCCAGACCTGTTTATCGATCATTTCCTGCAAGTGCTTTGACAGGGCGTCGCGATCTTCGCCCAGGTCGGGGGTGGCTGTGCCTTCGGGCCGGTCGGCGCGGTGGCGGGCCTGCACCGCCTGGTTCACGCGCCAGGTCAGGCCTTCATCGACCAGACCGGTCACATCCTCCATCGCATCCTCGATCTCGCGCCGTGCCCCGCGAGCGGCGTCCAATTTGGCCAGCGCCTCGGCGATGCACAGGGCGGCCTGGTCGCTGTTGCCGGGCTGACGGACGACGGGTGTGATGCGCAGATGGGGGCGCGCCATCAGTGCGTCAAGGGCCGCAGGCATTTCTGCCGCAATCCGCGCGGACAGATCGGGTGCATCGGAATGGGCAAGGATCAGCACGCGCAGGCGGTTGTGGTCGTCGCCGGTCAGGTCCAGACGCGACAACGCGCTTTCGAACCGGGAGATCAGGCCCGGATGCAGGATCAGCGTGGCCAGGATCAGCGCCTCGCGCAGAACTTCGTCCATCGGCTGGCCTCGCGCCAGTTGCGACCGGCGGGCCGATGGCGAGGCGGGCTGGGGGGCCGCCTTCTGGCCAGGACGCCATGGGGCACGCGGGCCACTGGCACGTGGCGGATGCCCGAAAAGCGTGGTGCGCAGCCGTCCCACCTCATCGGCATAGTGGCGGCGGATCGACGGATCACTGATGCGTTTCAGCGCCGTGCGCAGGGTCTTGTCGAGGGCGGCCTTGCGTTCGGGGCTGTCGAAATCGCGCCCTTCGGTTTCGCGCTGCCACAGCAGGTTCACCATCGGCTGGGCGGCGTCGATCACGGCCTGCATGGCAGGTGCGCCTTGGGTCTTGATCAGATCGTCAGGGTCAAGACCGGTCGGCAGCAACGCAAAGCGCAGGCCCTTGCCCGCCTCGAGCAGCGGCAGCGCCAGGTCGATAACGCGAAGCGCCGCGCGTGTGCCTGCGGTGTCACCATCCAGCGCAATGATCGGCTCATCCGCGATGCGCCACATCAGGCGCAACTGGTCTTCGGTGACAGCGGTGCCAAGGGGGGCAACGGTCGCCTTGAAGCCGGCTTCGCTGAGGGCGATGACGTCCATGTAGCCTTCGGCCACGATCAGGGGCTGGCCCTTGCCCGCCGCCTCGCGCGCAGGGGCGTGGTTGTAGAGGTTGCGGCCCTTGTCGAAAAGGTCGGTTTCGGGGCCGTTCAGGTATTTGGCGCGGGCGTTCGGGTCCATCGCGCGACCGCCAAGGCTGATGGCGCGGCCACGCCCGTCGCGGATGGGGAAGATGATCCGACCACGAAAGCGGTCGTAGACAGAACCATCGTCGGCTTTGGCGCAGACACCTGATGCCACGATCAGGTCGGGCGCGATGCCCTTTTGTGTCAGCGACTGATAGAGGGCGGTGCGCTGGTCGGGGGCAAAGCCGATTTCCCAGCGGTCCTGCGCCTCGGGGGAAAGGCGGCGTTTGACGAGGTAGGCGCGGGCGTCGGCGGCGGCGCTGGTTTTCAGCTGCAGGCGGAACCATTTCACCGCCTCTTCCATGACTTTGCCGAGTTCGGTGCGGCGGTCGGATTTCTGGGCCGCCTGCGGATCACGGGCGGGCATCGTCATCCCGGCCTCGCGCGCCAGCACCTCGACCGCCTCGATGAACGCGAGGTTTTCGGTTTCCTTGACAAAGCTGATGGCGTCGCCTTTGGCGTGGCAGCCAAAGCAGTAGTAATAGCCCTTGCGGTCATCGACGTGAAAGCTGGCGGACTTTTCCTGATGGAACGGGCAGGAGGCCCACATGTCGCCCTTGCCCAGGTTCGACTTGCGCATGTCCCACGTCACCTTGCGCCCGACGACGGACGACAGGGACACGCGGGTGCGCAACTCGTCTATGAAACCGGGGGGCAGACTCATGGGGTCATTATATCGGCGTCAGAGGCGGGTTAGTCCATGGGGGTGCGCGCGGTGGGGGTGCAACGCCTGCGGCGCGGATATTTAGGGCAGTCAGAAAGGGATGGTCACAGCCCCAGGCGATCCCGCATCGAATACCACGTCATCGCGAGGACGAGGAGCGGCCAGCGCAGCGCCGCACCGCCGGGGAAACTGCGCTGGGGCAGGTTTGCAAGCCGATCAAAGCTGGCGCTGGTGGCGTGGACCGCCTCGGCCAAGATCTTGCCGGTCATCGTGGCCATGGCGATGCCGTTGCCGGAACAGGCGGATGCGGCGAGGACATTGGGGGCAATCCGCAGCACCGCGGGCATGCGGTTCGTCGTGATGGCAAGGGTGCCGCCCCAGGCATAGTCGATTTTCACACCGCGCATCTGGGGATAAATCTCCAGCATCGGTTTCGTCACCGCCTTGACGATGTCGGGAAATCGGTAGCCATAGCTTTCCGCGCCGCCAAACAGCAGGCGGTTGTCATCGGACAGCCGCCAGTAGTTCACGACGAATTTGGTGTCGGCGACGGCGACGGGTTCGGACAGGATGTCGCGCGCGCGGTCGCCAAGGGGTTCGGACGCCAGCATGAAGTTGTTGATCGGCATCACGCGGGCAGCATAGGCCGGGTCAAGGCCGCCGAGATAGCCGTTACCTGCGAGGATCAGGTGGTTGCAGGTGACGGTGCCTGATGAGGTCAGGACCTGTGGTTTTGGGCCGTGGTTGATCTGGAGCGCTTCGGTTTTCTCGAAAATGCGCACCCCTGCCGCCGACGCCGCCTTGGCAATACCGATGGCAAAGTTCAGCGGGTGGATGTGGCCGGCACCATGGTCGAGATCGCCGCCCTTGAAAGCGTCCGATCCAATCAGGCGGCGGATCGCGGGCTGGTCAAGGCGTTCCAGCTTGTCATAGCCATAGTCGCGCGCCATGCGGGCGGCGTAGGTGTGGGCGTGCTGGACCTCGGCGTCGGTCCAGCAGGCATGCACCACGCCGGGGCGAAAAGTGACAGGTATCTGGTGGTGGCTGATCAGGTCGCGGACCAGTTGGTTGGCATCTTGCGCAAGGTCCCACAGGCGGCGCGCGTCCTGCCGCCCGACCATCCGTTCCAGGTCGTCCTGGTCGCGGCGCTGGCCCGAGGCGACCTGGCCGCCGTTCCGGCCCGACGCGCCCCAGCCTGCCCGATGCGCCTCGATCAGGATGACCTCATGGCCCGCCTTTGCCAGATGCAGGGCGGCGGACAGGCCCATATAGCCCCCACCGACGACGCAGACCTCCGCCGTGACCGCCCCCTGCAGCACCGGGAACGGGTCAAGCGACGTGGCGGTGGCCGCATAGTACGAGGGCGGATATTCGCCCCGCCGATCATTGGCGTAAAGCAGGTTCATACGTTCAAAAGCAGGTGTTCGCGCTCCCACGGGCTGATCACTTGCAGGAATTCCTTGTATTCGTTGCGCTTGACGGAATCGTACACCTTGCAGAAGTCATCCCCCATGACGTCCCGCAGCGCCTTGTCTTCTTCCAACACGTCCAGCGCGTCGCCCAGGTTCACGGGGATCTCATCGCTGTCGATATAGGCCGAACCGCTGAATTCCGGGCGGGGGGCCTTTTTCTCCATCAGGCCCAGATAGCCGCAGGCCAGCGTCGCCGCGATGCCAAGATAGGGGTTGCAGTCCATCCCCGGCAGGCGGTTTTCCACCCGCCGCGCGGCAGGGCTGCTGATCGGGATACGCAATCCGGTGGTGCGGTTGTCGCGGCCCCATTCCAGGTTGATGGGGGCGGCAAAGTCCGGGACGTAGCGGCGATAGCTGTTGACGTAAGGCGCGAGAAGGGCGATGGCCCCCGACAGGTGGTTCTGCAGTCCGGCGATGAAATGCAGGAAGGCATCGGTTTCGGTCCCCTTGGCCCCGGCAAAGATGTTCCTGCCGGTCTTGCTGTCCACGACCGAGGTATGGATGTGCATCGCCGACCCAGGTTCACCCGCGATGGGTTTGGCCATGAAGGTGGCGAAACAGTCGTGGCGAAGCGCGGCCTCGCGGATCAGCCGCTTGAAGAAAAAGACCTCGTCCGCCAGCCGCACCGGATCGCCATGGGCCAGGTTCAGCTCGATCTGCCCCGCGCCACCTTCCTGCAGGATGCCGTCGATTTCCAGGCCCTGCGCCTCGGCAAAGTCGTAGATGTCGTCGATCACCTTGCCGTATTCGTCCACCGCCGACAGCGAATAGGCCTGCTTGCCTGCCGCCCGCCGCCCCGACCGCCCCATCGGCGGGATCACCGGCTGGTTGGGGTCGATGTTGCGGGCGGTCAGGAAAAACTCCATCTCCGGGGCCACGACCGGCGTCCAGCCTTGCGCGGCATAAAGGCCCATGATCCGGCGCAGCACGTTGCGCGGCGCATAGGGCACCGGGTTGCCATCCTGATCCTGCGCGTCGTGGATCACTTGCAGGGTCACATCCGCCGTCCAGGGGGCGGCGGTGGCGGTCGAGTAATCCGGCACCATGTACATGTCGGGTTCGGTAAAGGCGTCGAAGGGGTTGTCGGCCCATTCGCCGGTGATGGTCTGCAGAAAGATCGAGTTCGGCAGGAAATAGCTTTTCTGCGTGCCGAACTTGGCGGCGGGCATTGCCTTGCCGCGCGCCACACCGGCAATATCGCCGATCATGCATTCGACTTCGTCCACACGGCGGTTGCCGATGTAGTCGCGGGCTGCCTCGGGCAGCTGGTCGGTCCATTTGGACATATGTCACACTGGTCTTTGGGGGGTGGCCCCCGCGCTGTCAGGCGCGGAGCTTCTCGGCCCCGGTTTGATGGTCGAGGAAGAAGGCCGCGATGCGCGCGGCCATGGTCTTGTCTTGCAGGGGGTCGCCAAGGCGCTGGCGGGCCCGCGCCATCAGGTCGTCGGGCACAAGGCCGGGGCCACGGGTGCGCATCAGGCCTTCGATGAATTCGGGCCGGAACTCGGGGTGTGCCTGCACGGTGAACATGCGGTCGTCGTAAAGAAGGGCGGCGTTCTCGCAGAAGTCGTTGCTGGCGATGACCTCGGCATTCTCCGGCACTTTCACCACCTGGTCGCGGTGCCAGGCGTTCAGGGTGATCTTTTCGCCGTTGAAGTCATAGTCGGTGGGGCCGACAGACCAGCCGCCCGCGTACTTTTCAACCTTGCCGCCCATCGCCTGCGCGATGATCTGGTGGCCGAAACAGATGCCGACAACGGGCACATGCGCGGCGTAGGCATCGCGGATGAACCCTTCGAGCGGCTTGATGAAGGGGTGATCCTCATAGGCCCCATGGCGCGACCCGGTGATCAGCCAGCCGTCGCAGTCATGGACATCCTTGGGAAAGTCCATCGTCTCGACCCGGAACCGCCGGAACGTCAGGCCGCGCCCTGCCAGCAGGCGCTCAAAGAAATCGGGGTAATCGCCGAAATCGTCCTTGAGGGCGTCGGGCGAGGCTCCGGTCTGCAGGATGCCGATCAGCATGATGGTCCCGTTGGGTTGCTGCACGGATGGTAGGCGATCTGCCCCCCATCCGGTCAAGAGGGGTCAGACAGTGTCGAGGTACAACTCCACCCGTTCTTCGGGGCTGAGTTCGGCCAGATAATGCAGTTCCTGCCGCTTGGTCTGTACCAGATTTCGGATCAGTTCCTTGGGCAGGAAACGATAGAGGATGTCGCTGTTCTCGAACGCGTCGATCGCCGCCTCCCAGGTAGTCGGGATCTGCGGCAGGTCCATCGCATAGGCGTTGCCGTTGACGGGCGGGGCGGGTTCCACCTCGTCCTCGATGCCGGTCAGTGCAGCACCAAGGATGGCTGCCAGCATCAGGTAGGGGTTCACGTCTCCGCCCGCCACGCGATGTTCGATCCGCCGCGCCTCGGGGTTGCCCGCCGGGATGCGGATCGCGGCAGTGCGGTTCTCGTAACCCCAGCTGATCGCGGTCGGTGCATGCTTGTCGGGCACCAGCCGGTCATAGCTGTTGAGGTGCGGTGCGAACAACAGCGTGCTGTCGTGCATCGCGTTCAGGCACCCGGCCACCGCATAACGCAGGGCGGCGGTGCCTTTGGGCCCCCCGCTGTCAAAGATGTTGTCGCCCTTGTCGTCCAGCACGGAAAAATGCGTGTGCAGGCCGGACCCGGAATATTCCATGTAAGGTTTCGCCATGAAGCTGGCGGCAAAGCCGTGGCGGCGCGCCAGACCCTTGACCAGCATCTTGAACAGCCAGGCATCGTCTGCGGCGCGCAGCGCGTCGTCGCAATGCATCAGGTTGACCTCGAACTGGCCAAGGCCGGTCTCCGACGTCGTGGTGTCGGCGGGAATGTCCATCGCCTCGCAGGCGTCATAGAGGTCGGTGAAGAAGGTGTCAAAAGCGTCCAGCGCGCGGATCGAAAGGGTCTCCGCCGCCTTGCGGCGCTTGCCCGAACGGGGGCTGGGCGGGACCTGCAGGGTCTTGCCGCTGTCGTCGATCAGGAAAAACTCCAGTTCCATCGCGCAAACGGGGGTCAGTCCCTTGGCCTTGTAGCGGTCCACCACCGCGCGCAATGCATGGCGGGGGTCGCCCTCATAAGGCTGGCCGTTTTCACGGAACATCCAGATCGGCAAAAGGGCCGTCGGGGCCTCAAGCCAGGGCATCGGCATGAAGCCGCGCTCGGTGGGTTTCAGGATGCCGTCGGCGTCGCCCTGTTCAAAGACCAGGGGGCTGTCGTCGATATCCTCGCCCCAGATGTCGAGGTTGAGGACCGAAAACGGAAACCGGGTTCCGTCCTTCACGACCTTGTCGGCAAAACGGGCGGGCACACGCTTGCCCCTGGCTTGTCCGTTCAGATCAGCAGCGGCCACGCGGATCGTCCGCACGTCCGGGTGCTTGCGCAGATAGTCTTTCATCATCTTTACTTCAGGCAGGGCATGCACCGCCAGCGCGGGGGCGCAACGGCGGCCCGGCCAGGCAGGTGTTGGATCATGCCCTTGATCCTATCCCCATCTATTGATCACCGGCGCGGGTCGTTGTGACCCCGTCGCAATTTGATCAAATTCAAGGCTACTACCGGATTACGGTCGGGCGCAAGCGGATTCTGCTTTGCTGATTCTGCGGCACGTGGCGGTTCAATCTGGTATTCACCGCGCCAAAGATCACCGTCACGATCAGGGTCAGAAGGATGAAATAGACCGCGATGATCGGATAGGGGACAAAGGGATTGAACGTCTTGTCGGCGAAATAGTTGGCGTAATAGAGCGCGTCGCCCTTTTGCTGGAACGCCGGAAACCCCGAGAAAAAGACCAGCGTGGTGGCGTGGAACAGGAAGATCGCCTCATTGGTATAGGCGGGCCAGGCAAGGCGCAGCATGGTCGGCCACTGGATGCGGCGGAACTTATTCCAGCCGGTGATGCCATAGGCCTCGGCGGCCTCAAGGTCGCCCTTAGGGATGGACCGCAGCGCGCCATAGAAGATTTCAGCCGAATAGGCAGCGGTGTTGAGGAACATCACGATCAGCGCCCCGGCCCAGGCGCGGGTCAGCCAGGCGGTTTCGACCGTGATGCCAAACACCTCGATCCCCGAGCGCGGCAGCATCACCAAGGCCTCGTAGGCAATGAAGAACTGGATGAAGAGGGGCGATCCGCGAAACACAAAGATGAACCATTCTGCGGGTTTGCGGAGCCACAGGCTGTGGTGAGCCTTGGCCAGGGCAAGGGCATTGGCAAGAAAGAACCCGAACGTCAGTGCCAGGACGCCAAAATAGACATTCCAGATCAGTCCCGACCCAATCAGAGTGACCTGCTGGCACAGCGTGAAGTCGCTGCGCGGCAACAGCTTTTCGCCGATCCCGAGGGACCGCAGGCCGTAATCGGCGATGGTCTGAAGACAGTTCATGCGCCCGCCCTTCGCATCGCTTCGCCCGCCGCCGTCGCCTGGCCCTGCGACAGGCGTGCGGACAGGCGGTTCAGTACGATCTCCGACAGGCGCGTCATCAGAAGGTAAAAGCCCAGAAGCCCGAGAAAGTAGTAAAGCCGCCAGTCGCCATGCGGATATTCAAAGGCCTGCGTTTTCGTCCCGCCCAGTTCGCGCGCGTAATAGACGATGTCCTTGACGCCCAACAGGAACAGAAGGGGCGTGGCCTTGATCAGGATCATCCACAGGTTCGACAGGCCCGGCAGTGCATAGACCCACATCTGCGGGATCAGGATGCGGCGGAACACTTGCGCATTCGACATGCCATAGGCTTCGCCGGTTTCCAGTTGCGCGCGCGGAACGGCCTGCATCGCCCCGTAAAGGACATTGGCGACAAACGCGCCAAAGACGATGGCAAAGGTCACGACGGCCAGAAAGAACCCATAGGCCTGATGCCAGATCGCGGCCGAGGATGACAAGGGCACCTTTGCCGCCGGGCAGACCTTGAACTCCAGCCCCTGACGGACGGGTTCGGTCCAGTCCGGGCAGACGATCTGGTGTTTCGACCATTCGATGGCCTGGTCGAGCGCGATGACGAAGAAAAGGAAAAAGATGATGTCCGGGATGCCGCGCACCATCGCGATGTAGACCTTGCCGAACCAGCGGGCGGGCAGGAACTGCGACCGCGCCGCCGTGGCCCCGCCAAACCCGAAGGCGAGCGCCGCAGGGGCGGTCACAGCCAGCAGGGCCAACACGACCGCAAACGACCAGTAGAAATCCAGATGCTTGCCCGATGTCAGATAGCACGAGAGCCAGGTCAGGCCCTCGATCACTTTGGGGTTGGCGCAGGCGGCAAACATGGATGCGCTTTCGGGCTTGGACAGGCGCGAGGGGAATCCCGCGCCCGCCATGATACGTTCAGATGATCAGAACTTCAGCCCTTCGGCGCCAAAATACTTTTCGATCAGCGCGTTGAGGCTGCCATCGGCCTTCATCGCGGTGATGCCTGCGTCGAACTTGGCGCGCAGGTCGGTGTCGCTGGACCGGAAACCAAGGCCCACGCCGCCACCGATGGTCACGTCTTCGCCCACGAACATCAGCGCGCCGCCGGATTCATCGACAAACGGACGCAGATAGTCCTTGTCGGCGAAGACCGCGACCGCCTCGCCGTTCTTGACCGCCGCGATGGTTTCCTCGGGTGTTGCAAACTCCAGCAGGGTCGCGCCCGACTCCGCCACATAAGCCGCCTGGATGGTCGAGACCTGCGCCGAGACGACGCCGGTCTTGATGTCGGCATCGGCCACGGCGGCGGCATAGGCCGACGCGGCGGGCGGATAGTAGTTCTGGCTGAAGTCGATCACCTGTTCACGCTCATCGGTGATCGACATGCCGGCGATGATGACATCGTAGTTGCCCGATTGCAGGTTCGGGATGATGCTGTCCCATTCGTTCGTGACCCATTCGCAGGTCAGCCCCGCGCGCTTGCACAACTCGTCGCCGACCTCGCGTTCAAAGCCCGCGACTTCGCCCGCGTCGTTGACAAAGTTGAAGGGCGGGTAGGCGCCCTCGGTGCCCAGGCGCACAACGTCCTGGGCCATCGCGGCCCCGGCAGTCAGGGCCAGTGTCGTGGCCAGCAACAGTCTTTTCATTGGTCGTCTCCCGTTTGGTTTTGGTTTTGGGTTTTGTTTCATCGTTTGGTGTTCAGGCGGTCGCCGACAGGAACCCGCGCAAGCGGTCCGTCTTGGGCGATCCGAACAGCGTGGAGGGCGGGCCTTCCTCTTCCACCTTGCCCTGATGCAGAAAGACCACGTGATCCGACACATCCGCCGCCAGCTTCATGTCATGCGTGACCAGCAGCATCGTGCGCCCCTCATCCGCCAGCGCCTTGATGACGCGGACGACCTCCTGTTCCAGTTCGGGGTCAAGCGCGCTGGTCGGCTCGTCGAACAACAGCGCGCGCGGCTCCATGCACAGCGCGCGGGCGATCGCGGCGCGCTGCTGCTGACCGCCCGACAGTTGCGCAGGCCAGGCGTCGCATTTTTCCACGATGCCGACCTTGGCAAGATAGTGGCGAGCTTTCTCCTCGACCTCTTTCGGGTCGCGCTTCATCACCGTGACGGGGGCCTCCATGACGTTCTGCAGGATCGTCATGTGGGACCAGAGGTTGAACTGCTGAAATACCATCGAAAGGTTGGTGCGCATCCGCGTGACCTGCGCGCGGTCGGCGGGGTGGCGGGAATGGCCGGCGCCTTTCCAATGCACGGCCTCGCCCTCGAACAGGATTTCGCCTTGCTGGCTGTCCTCCAGAAGGTTGCAGCAGCGCAAGAGGGTGGACTTGCCGGACCCTGACGATCCGATCAACGAGATCACATGGCCACGCGGCGCCGCCATGTCGACGCCCTTCAGCACCTCAAGATCGCCATAGCTTTTGTGCAGGTCACGGATTTCAATGACGGGCGTGTCTGGCGTCTGGTCGGTCATCGAACCCGCGGGGTCTGGGAAAAGGTGATCAAGGGAACTGCATTCCTTGGACCAATGCAACGCGCTTTTCGCGCAGTCGGGGCAAGTGACCGGTCAGTTTGGCGCAAAACCGTGCGCGATCTGGGCTGGCGTCGGCGGATTGGGCACGACGAGATAATCGGCGGCGGGAATCGCCACGATGCCGCGCAGGCGCAACAGGGCGCGGTCGCCGGGAGGCATCGCCGCAACGGCCCCTGCGATGGCGGCAAAGATCGGGGCGGGGTCGCGGTCGCGGGCGGTGATAAAAGGCAGCACGGGCGTCGGATCGGTGCGCGCGATCACACGCAGGCGCTGTGCCATGGGGTCAAGGTCCTGCATGATCGCCCAGGTCACGGCGTCAAGGGCCGCTATGTCCGCCAGACCATCGGCAACGGCACCGGCAGACCGCTGGTGCCCGCCCGTGCGCAGGTGCGGCCGCAAGGTCAGCCCCAGCCCGGCGAGATGGGTCTGGGGTGCGGCCCAGCCGGATTGCGACAGATCCTCGTTATAGGCAAGTCGGGCGCCGTCAAAGGCCGCAAGGTCCACGCGCGGGTCATCCTTGCGCGCGACGAGGACCGAATAATAGTGGCCCGGCGGCGCGCCCGGCAGCCCGTAATCCGGGGTACCCACAAGCGTCACCTGATCACGCAGGCGCGCGCGAAAGGGATAACCGCAAGTCTGCGACAGCAAGAGTTGAGGCGACGCCCAGGCCGGCCAGTAGGCATCTGCGCCGCGCGTCAGCGCTTCGGGCGCGGCAATGCCCCGTTTGCGCAAATCGTCCCGGATCAACGCCCAAAGCCGGTCATTCGCCGCCTGTGCCGCGCCAAAGTCGTACATTCCCAGCGATGCGATCATGCGCGCGACGCCCTTTGCCGGGCGACCGCGCTGTCGACGTCCGTCAGCCCCAGAAGGTTCGCTACCAGTCGCATCAGACGGTCCTCTTCCTCATCCCGCAGACCATCGGACAGGACCACCGACCACATCGCCTGCATCAGGTCGGCGCGGTCTGCCAGCGGCACGGCGGCCTTGATCGCGCGGGTAAAGCGCACCGTGTCGGGTGCAGCACTCTCCAGGTCTTCGGCGTCGCGGCGCAGGGCGGCGGCCTCGAACGGACCAAGGCCGTGACGCTGCATCAGCACGCGGTCGATGCGCTCCACCTCGTCGCCGGAGTAAAGTCCGTCGGTACGTGCAAGACGCACCAGCAGCGCCGCCAGCGCGATGCGCGCATCGGGTTCGGCCAGCGTGTCGGTGGCAGGGGCCGCAAGGCGGCGAAGGATGGACTGGAACATGCAGACGACAATAGGGTGCCGGATGCGCCTTGACCAGATCGCCCGCGACGTTGTGAGGTCGCGATCGCGCGGTCAGAGCCCGCGAAAGATCCCTGTCAGACGCGCGGTCTCATCGGCAAGACCGAAGGGCGCATTGACGACGAAGAGGCCCGACCCCTCCATCCGGTGCCCGTCGCGGGCAGGGGCAAACCGGACCTCGTGGCGCAGCGCATCGGGAAAGGCCGCAGACAGCGATGTCAGCATTCCCAGATGCGGACCGGCAGCCAGGATCGGATACCACAGCATCAGCACACCCACATTCCATTTGCGGTGGATATGGGACAGATGTTTTGGAATGGCGTCGTAGTCTGACTTCACCTCATAGCTGGGGTCCACCAGCATGAGGCCCCGGCGCGGCGTCGGTGGTGTCAGCGCCAGCGCCAGGTCAAACCCGTCGCGTTGATGGACATGCGCGCCCCAGGGGCCTGATGCCGCGCGCAGGTGGGCGACCTCTTGCGGATGAAGCTCGGCCAGATGGATCGTGTCGGTTTCGCGCAAGCCAAGGGCCGCGACAAGCGGAGAGCCGGGATAAGCGGTATCGCCGTAGGCAGCACGGGCTTCGGACAGCCGCTGGCGGTAGGGATGGTCGGCGGGAAACCGGCTTTCGGCGAGGGCGATCCCGGCTCCGGCCTCGCCGGTCTTGACCGCCTCGGGTGCGGCAAGGTCATAAAGCCCGCGTCCGGCATGGGTTTCGATATAGCTCAGCGGCTTGTCCTTGGCGGTCAGATAATCCAGCACCCAGGCCAGCACGGCGTGCTTGTGCACATCGGCCAGGTTTCCCGCATGATAGGCGTGTTGATAAGACAGCATCCGCCGCCCTTAGCGCGACGCCGATCCTTGCGCAACTTATCCAAGCGCAAAGTCGGCCCAGACCGCGCCATGATCGGATGCGGCCAGCCGCCAGCCGGTGATGCCGTCAAACTCCACCTCTGCACCATTGGTCAGTTTGGACAGGCCCGCCATGCCGCGCCGTTCGATCCCGGCGGCGGTCAGGCGCGGGCGCAGCGCGTCCGAAACATACATCTGGTCGATGGCGTTGAACGCCTTGTCGCGCCCATAGTAATAGGTCCAGCGGTCGGCCTTGGGCCGGTTCACCAGATCGAACACGTCATGCAGCCCCGGCGTCGCACGCAAGGGCGCAAGGGGCGCTGCGCCGGGTTCGTCATTCAGGTCGCCCGCGACAATCACCAGATCCCGCGTCAGGTCATAGCGCTCGCGCAGGATGCGCGACACCTCGGCGGCCTGGCGGCGCCGCTTCTCGTTGGACACCAGCGGCGTGCGGTCCTTGGCCTTGAAATGGTTCACCAGTACATGCAGCCGGTCCCCGCCCGGCATGGCCAGTTCCACCTCCAGGCAGTCGCGCGAAAAGACTTCGCCCTCGGCGTCGCGGGCAAAGGCATTCGTCCGTGCCAGGACCACGGGGCAGGTCTTTTTCGCCGCCAGCGCCACATCGATGCCGCGCGGATCGTTGCCCTCCAGCACCAGTCTGTCGCGGTAGAGACTGCCAAGGATGTCGGTGTTGAAAAGGTCCAGCGTCTTGCGGCTTTCGACCTCGACAAGGCACTGGATGTCGGCCTTGACGGTCTTGATCACCTTGCCGGTAAAGCGGACCTGCTGGGCATCGAACCGCTCGCGCTTCAGATCGACGAAACCGACCCAATCATCGGCCCCCTTGGCGATCAGCCTGCCCTCGGCCGAGATGATGAAACGCCCCACATCCGACGACCGGATGTTGATGGTGATGTAGTCCTTGAGCGTCAGATACAGCGCCTTGATCCGCGCGGCGTCGGGCGCATAGGTCTTTTTCTGCAACAGGCTGGTCAGCTCAGCCACATCGGCCAGACGGGCGGATACCCAGTCGCGATCCTCGCGGTTCAGGATGGCGGGGCGGGAGAACAGGTTTTCAACGTTGAAGGTGGAGACACGCATGGGGTGCGTCCTTTCATGCAATCGCATCTGAAAAACGGCAGCAGGCGGCAATCGGAATCGGCAAAATGCAAGGGCCGGAACCCTGGGCGCAAGCCTGTGCCCATCCCCGAGTCGTGTCAACGCCTGCATCCTCGAACGAGGCCGGGATGCATTGGTGATTGATCCCGCGGAACCTTCGCCTTAGGTAGCGGTTGACGAAAGTGAACAAGGAACCGCCCCGCCGTGCTGGAAATCTTTACCCCCGAAGGCTTCGCGGCCCTGTTGCAGGTGATCGGCATCGACCTCGTGCTGGCGGGCGACAATGCCATCGTGATCGGTCTCGCGGCGGCGGGCCTGCCCAGGGAACAGCGCGCCCGCGCGATCCTGGTCGGCATCATCGCGGCCACCGTGATGCGGATCGGCTTTGCCGCCATCACGGTGCAGCTTTTGGCGATCGTGGGCCTGTTGCTGGCGGGCGGCATCCTGCTTTTGTGGGTGTGCTGGAAGATGTGGCGCGAGCTGCGCGACGGGCATGCCGACGAACAGGCGGCCGAAGAGGCGCTGACGAACCTGGACCTGAATGCGGACGGCACGGTCGCCGGCGGCGCGCCGCGCAAGACCTTTGCCCAGGCCGCGACGCAGATCGTGATCGCGGATGTGTCGATGAGCCTCGACAATGTGCTGGCGGTCGCCGGGGCGGCCAAGGACCACCCGACCGTGCTGGTGATCGGACTGGTGCTGTCCATTGCGCTGATGGGACTGGCCGCCAGTTTCATCGCGCGGCTTTTGAACAAGCACCGCTGGATTGCCTATGTGGGGCTGGCGATCATCCTCTATGTCGCGCTGAACATGATGTGGGAAGGCTGGGACGAGGTGCAGCCCTTTGTGGCGGACTGGCTGGGGTAGCGGCCAAAGCCGCCAACGCCCGCGCCCCTTCGCAAAGGTTCAGTGTGATGGTCCGGTTGACCTGACAAGAACGTCGCAGATGGACCGCGCAGGCGCTGGTGCCTTCTGTGCGCCCCCGTTACACCAGTCTCGCCCCCTCCACCGCCGCGCGCACGAAATCGGCAAACAGCGGATGCGGGGCAAAGGGCTTTGACTTCAGCTCCGGATGGAACTGCACGCCGATGAACCACGGGTGGTCCCTGACCTCCACGATCTCGGGCAGTTTCCCGTCCGGCGACATGCCCGAGAACACCAGCCCGCACGCCTCCAGCCGCGCGCGGTACTTCATATCCACCTCATAGCGGTGCCGGTGGCGTTCCTCGATCACCGTGGACCCATAGATGCCGGCCACATGGCTGCCCTCCGTAAGGTTCGCGGTATAGGCCCCCAGGCGCATCGTGCCGCCCTTGGCGTCGCCGACCTTGCGTTGAACGGTGTGGTTGCCCTGCACCCATTCCTTGAGGTGATAGACCACGGGGGTGAACCGCTTGGCCCCGGCCTCGACATCGAACTCCTCGGACCCCGCATCCTTGAGACCCACCAGATTGCGGCTGGCCTCGATCACCGCCATCTGCATCCCAAGGCAGATGCCAAGATAGGGCACGCTCTTTTCCCGGGCGAACTGCGCGGCCTTGATCATGCCTTCGGTCCCACGCTCGCCAAAGCCGCCGGGCACAAGGATCGCATCAAGCCCGTCAAGATAGGGCGTGGGGTCCTCGCGCTCGAAAATCTCGGCGTCGATCCATTCGGCCTTGACGCGGGTGCGGTTGGCCATGCCGCCATGGGTCAGGCCCTCGACGATGGATTTGTAGGCGTCCTCTAGCTGGGTGTACTTGCCGACGATGCCGACGCGGACCTCGCCCTCGGCATGGGTCAGCCGGTCCATCACGTCTTCCCAGCGCGTCAGGTTGGGTTTCGGCGCGGGCGTGATTCCGAACGCATCGAGGACCGCCTGGTCCAACCCCGCGCGATGATAGGCCAGCGGTGCCTCGTAGATGGTTTTCAGATCATAGGCGGGGATGACGTGGTCCTTGCGGACATTGCAGAACAGCGCGATCTTTTCGCGTTCCTTGTCCGGGATCGGGTGTTCGGACCGGCAGACGAGGATGTCGGGCGCAAGGCCGATGGACTGAAGCTCCTTGACAGAGTGCTGGGTCGGTTTGGTTTTCAATTCGCCCGACGCGCGCAGGTAGGGCAGCAGCGTCAGGTGCATCAGGATGGATTGCCCGCGCGGGCGTTCGTGGATGAACTGGCGGATCGCCTCGAAGAACGGCAGTCCCTCGATGTCGCCGACGGTGCCGCCGATCTCGCACAGCATGAAATCGACCTCGGCATCACCGATGCGCAGGAAATCCTTGATCTCGTTGGTGACGTGGGGGATCACCTGGATGGTCTTGCCGAGGTAATCGCCCCGGCGTTCCTTTTCCAGCACGTTGGAATAGATCCGGCCACTGGAAATGCTGTCGGTCTGGCGGGCGGAAACGCCGGTGAAACGCTCATAGTGGCCAAGGTCGAGGTCGGTTTCCGCGCCGTCGTCGGTCACAAACACCTCGCCATGTTCAAAGGGCGACATCGTGCCGGGATCAACGTTGAGATAGGGGTCAAGCTTGCGCAGCCGGACGGTATAGCCGCGCGCCTGCAGCAACGCGCCAAGGGCCGCCGAGGCCAGCCCCTTGCCCAGCGAGGACACCACGCCGCCGGTGATGAAGATATAGCGTGCCATGGGGCCCCCGTGTTTCTGGTGCGATTCGGGATCGGTGGAATCGCAGCACCACGGGATTTGGGATATATCCCAGACGCCGACCCACCGCAACATGCAGCGGCCTCAGTGGTCGCGGCATCAAAGGCTGGTGGTCAGTTCTCGGCCTTTGGCGGCGTCACGGGCGCATCTGCCGGGGCGGGCGACAACAGGTTGCCCCCAGGTGCAAGCCCCGGCGTCGCCGGTGCGGTCCCGGTCGCCGGTGCGGTCCCGGTCGCCGGCGCGGTCCCGGTCGCCGGCGCGGTCCCGGTTGCCGGTGCCCCGGTCGTCGTCGGCACCCGGTCGGCGACAGATCGCGACGCTGCATCCCGCGCGGCAAGGATCGTCAGCGTGACCGACGTGGTGACGAACGCCGCCGCGAAAATCCACGTCAGCTTGGCCATCGGCGTTGTTGCGGGCCGCCCCGAAATATTGCCGCCGCCGCCCATGCCAAGGCCGCCGCCTTCGGAACGCTGCAAGAGCACCACGCCGATCAGCAACAGGGCGATGATCAGATGGACAGTAAGGACGACATTTTCCATAAGGGCTTCCGCGTGATGACGCGCCTATCTAGGCGGAAGGGGGCCGGGGTGCAAGTGGCGGCGTCAGCCCTCTATTTCGTCCACGGTGGCTTGCCCTGACAGGCGCTGGCGCAGGATCGACCAGGAAAGGCCGATCCCCAGGATCAGCGACAGCGCGAATATCCCCAGCCAGACGTTCAGGTTCTGGTTCCCAAGCGCCAGCACGCCCCAGTCGATCAGCACCCAGATCATCGCCCCGAACAGGGCCGCGATGATCAGCATGCCAAAGGCACCAAGCGACCGGAACGTGGCCCCGACATAGATGATGTAGCCGACCGCCAGCACCAGCCCCAGAAGGACGGCCAGCGGGGTCTGGAGGCCCCAGTTCGCCTCGACCCAGCGGACATAGTTCCATTGGGTCGGGTTGAAGGTGGCGGCGAGCAGGATGAACGCGCCCAGCCAGCGTAGAAGGATGCCCATGGGATATGCCTGTCCTTGTCAGTTTGTCTTTCGGTGCCATGGAACGGTTGTGCCTCGCAAGTGAGGTCTTTCCGGCGGACGGTTTCGCAACGGATGTCTGGCAGCGCCGCGCCCCACTTTCCCGGTTCCCCCTGCGCGGCACTTTGTCTATAGGTCAGTCGGTTTCAGAACCGGGGGAAGATCAGCATGGCCAATGTCGTTGTCGTGGGGGCCCAGTGGGGCGATGAGGGCAAGGGCAAGATCGTCGACTGGCTGTCGGAGCGTGCCGACATCGTGGCGCGGTTCCAGGGCGGGCACAATGCGGGCCACACGCTGGTCATCGACGGGGTGGTCTACAAGCTGTCCTTGCTGCCGTCAGGGATCGTGCGGGGCGGCAAGCTTTCGGTGATCGGCAATGGCGTGGTGCTGGACCCCTGGCACCTGATCATGGAAATCCACAAGCTGCGCGCGCAAGGCGTTGAAATCACGCCTGATAACCTGATGGTGGCGGAAAACACTCCCCTGATCCTGTCGCTGCATGGAGAGCTGGATCGTGCGCGGGAAAACCAGAACTCGGTCGCCAAGATCGGGACAACCGGGCGCGGCATCGGGCCTGCCTATGAGGACAAGGTGGGCCGTCGGTCGATCCGGGTGGCGGACCTGGCGGATGAGGCGACGCTGGATCTGCGGATCGGGCGGTTGCTGACGCATCACAATGCCCTGCGCGCGGGGCTGGGGCTGGAGCCGGTGGATGCGGACGGCCTGAAAGCAACGCTGATGGAGATCGCGCCCAAGGTGCTGCCCTATGCGAAACCGGTCTGGAAGGTTCTGCACGAGGCGCGCCGGGCCGGGAAACGCATTCTTTTCGAGGGCGCGCAGGGGGCGCTGCTGGATGTGGATTTCGGGACGTATCCGTTTGTGACCAGTTCCAACACGCTGGCCGGGATGGCGGCGACGGGGACGGGCTTGGGGCCAACGGCGATCGATTTCGTGCTGGGGATCGTCAAGGCCTATACAACGCGGGTGGGCGAGGGGCCGTTTCCGGCGGAGTTGTTCGATACGGACGGCGACCGGCTGGGGGAACGGGGGCACGAGTTCGGCACTGTGACCGGGCGCAAGCGGCGCTGCGGGTGGTTCGATGCGGTGCTGGTGCGGCAGACGTGCGCGACCAGTGGCGTGTCGGGGATTGCGCTGACCAAGCTGGATGTGCTCGACGGGTTCAAGACGCTGAAAATCTGCGTCGGCTATGAACTCGACGGCGCGCGCCTCGACTATCTGCCGACGGCGGCGAACCATCAGGCGCGCTGCACGCCCGTCTATGAAGAACTGGAAGGCTGGTCCGAGACCACCGCCGGGGCGCGAAGCTGGGCCGACCTGCCGGGGGCCGCGATCAAATATGTGCGGCGGATCGAGGAATTGATCCAGTGCCCGGTGGCGCTATTGTCCACTTCACCCGAACGGGATGATACGATCCTTGTCACCGATCCGTTTGCGGATTGAGGAGCGACCCATGGCGCTTGCCTACAAGACCCGCCGCCGCCTGTCGCTGTTGATCCTGCTGATCGGGGTCCCCGCCTATATCGTCACGGCGATAACGGTCGTGGGCCTGTTCGACCGCCCGCCCTTCTGGCTGGAACTCGTCATCTATGTCGGCCTCGGCATTGTCTGGGCGCTGCCGTTCAAGGCGGTGTTCCGGGGGATTGGCCAGGTCGATCCCGACGCGCACGAAAATGGAAAGGGCAACGGGGGCTGACCCCATCGCCCTGGTCGCAGAAACCGGCCAGCGTCAGATTTGGCCGGCGATCTTGCGGGCATCGGCCAGGATCGCAGCGCCATCCTGCAATGCGTACTGGCCACGGCGTTTCTTGATGAAATCGCCGGTCCGCAGCAACTGGCCGAAACTGCGCAGCACGTCCTCGCGCTGGAAATCACCCGGTTCGCCATGCGCTTCGATCTGGCGCAAAAGCTGCGGGCGGGTGAACGAGGGCATCTCTTCAACCTCCATCGCATAGGCGGCGGCGGCTTGCAGCAGGCTGGGCAAATCCTCGGCCCCAAGGCGTTCGGCAAATTCCGAGAATGACCGCGGATCGGCAAAGATCGCGGCGTCGTCAAACCTGTCGTCGTCATCCTCGGCATCAGCCGTGGTGACAGTGTCCGCGACAGGTTCGGCCATCGCGGTGGCACCGGACCCTGCGACGACCCGGCGCGGACGCACCGGCATCACCGGGCCAGCCGGGACAGGTGCAGCCCCAACCGCCGAAATCGGCGCAGTCGAGGTGACGCGCGGACGGTCGATGCGCTGTTCGGACACCAGCACCAGCGGCGCCGCGCGCTCTGGCACGGGCAGGGGCGGCGGAGCATCTCCGCCCTGAAGCGGACGCACCACACGGGCAAGATCATCGCGGTAGGGGTCGATGCGCTGATCCTCGGGCGCGGGTGTCTTGCCACGTCCGACACGGCGGTCGGCGATGGTGGCGGCCACGGCGGCTTTCAGATGCGCGATGGCAGACAGGCGGCGGCGGTTTTCAGGGCCGGCCATTTCAGTATCGGCCTGGCGCATCAGGCGCGCCACATCGGCATCCTTGTCGCCATCCGGCGCATCCGTCGTGCCATCGGCGGCGGCAAGTTCAGCCGCCAGTTCCGCCTCGGCTGCCTCGGACAGGGCGGCTGCGGGCACTTCCGCGGGCTGCGGCATCAGGCCGGCATCGCCCAGCATCGTCGGACGCTCGGTCGTGCCGGGCCGACGGATCTTGATCACCCGCGCCCGCGCCATCTGTGCCTTGGACAAAAGTCCCGCGCTGGTGTCATCGGTTTCATCGTCGTCTGCGATCAGTTCGCTGGCATCGTCGCGGTTCACAAGGTTGGAGGGGGCTTTGGCCGACAGCGGTGCTGTGGCTTTCGGGGCCAAATCCTCGGACAGGTCGGAAAAGTCGCGCGAGCCGGTCGAATCGGCGTCGTTATCGTCCATTTCCGCGACGGATGCAGCGAAGTGAGCTTCCCTCTCAGCCGACAGGTCGGTCAGGTCGGCGGCATCTGGCGCATCGTTCGACACCATATCCTCGACGAGATCGGGTATGGTGGGGGGTTCGGATTCGGGCAGTCTGTCTTCGAAATAAAGGTCATCGCCTGCCGAAAGATCTGCGGCACCGTCATCATACTGCGCCTCGGCCAGTTCCGGCGCATCGGGGGCCGTCTCTGCCCCCGACAGGGTTGCGATCATGTCGGACAGCGCGCCCGCATCGGCAGACTCCGGCGGGGCGGTGTCATCAAGGTTTACACGGGGCGAATCCTCGCGGCCAAGAACCAGACGCCGCAAAAGATCGGCGTCGTCGGCGACAGTCTCGGCGGCTGAGGCGTTGCCACTGGCCTCGATGACGTCAATTTCGGCAAGTTCGGCGTCAGCAGCCGCGACAACGCCTTCATCCGCCGCGCGCTCTGCCGCGGCAGGCGGGGTTGCGACGTGGTCGATCACGTCGACCGGGTCGAACGTGTCGGCAAAGATGTTCGTGACATCATCGTGATCGCCCAGCGCGCCATTGACCACGCGGGGTCCGGCATCTGCCGGTTCCCGTTCTGGCGACGGCTGCGCGGGTTCGGCATCCACTGTCGGGGCAACCGGATCAACGGCCGCAGCGGCCTCTGCCAGAACCTCGGCGGCGGTCTGCGCCGGTTCGTCGGCGAGTTCTGCATCAGGCAGATCGGGCGACAGGTCGACCGTCAGAGTTGCCTGCATGTCCGCAGTGGTTTCCTCGGCCAGGGACACCGGCTCGACCGTATCGAAATGTTCATCCTCGTAAAGATCACCGGCCTCGGCGGCGGACCAGGCAACCGTGGTGGCCAGGACGGTCGGCGCCGGGGCGGCATCTGTCTCGGCGGTGGCGCGGCGCAGGCGCAACAGGCGGGCGGCGACGCTGTCCTCGGCAGCGGGGTCACGGGCGGCATCCAGCGACGGCGCGACGGGCTGCGGCGGGACGGCGGCTGGTGCAGGCGCGCCGATAGGGTCCATCGCATCGCCAGTGCGCAACGTGACGCCGTTTTCGCTGATCTTGGCCTCGACCCGGCGCTGAACCTCGCGTTCGGCAATGCGGTGCAGCATGGCGGCATCGGGCGTCGGCGGCTCGGCGCCGAAATAGCGATCATCTGCAGCCAGGTCGCGGAAATACTCCGCAATCGCCTTCATTGTCGTGAAGGGATCGTCAAAGCCTTCCAGCGTACAGCTGAAAGTGCCATAGGAGACGGTAAGTATCTTGTTCGCCCCAGTCATCTGACGGACGCCCCTTTGCAGTTCGCACCACGTTCCAGTGCCAGCAGTCTTGCCCTAATCCATGGACAGAGAAGGGTGATTTGATGGATTGTTTGTGTTCTTGAGCTTGGATCATCGCCACAATTGAAAACAGTATCGGCAGGAATCGCGTGATTGTCGAATCTTCTGGCGCGATCACGCTGGTCGGCGGCGGGGCCTTGCCGCGACGCGATCTGGCATTGGCCATGGCCCGCGCCCCGCGTCTGGTCGCCGTGGATGGCGGGGCAAACCGGCTGGCGGACCGGGGCCTGATGCCCGAGGCGGTGATCGGTGACATGGATTCGCTGCGCCTCGATGTGCGGGCCGTTCTGCCCGCGACCGTCCTGCACGAGATGGCCGAACAGGACAGCACCGATTTCGACAAGGCGCTGCGATCGGTCCGCGCGCCCCTGGTCCTGGCGGTGGGATTTCAGGGCGCCCGGCTGGACCACGGGCTTGCCGTGCTGACCGCGCTGGTGGTGCGGGCGCAGCACCGCTGCATTGTGATCGGGGCCACCGACATCGTGTTTCACGCGCCGCCGTCACTGTGCCTGAAGCTGCCACAGGGGGACCGGCTGTCGCTGTTCCCGCTGGCCCGCGTGACGGGTCGCAGCACCGGCCTGCGCTGGCCCATCGACGGCATCGACTTTGCCCCTGACGGCATGATCGGAACGTCAAATCAAGTGGTTGCGCGCCAGGTGCGGCTGGAATTCAACGCGCCCGGCATGCTCGTCATCCTGCCACGCCGCCGCCTGGATGCGGCCATCGCGGCCGTGACTGGTCAGTGACCGGGCAGGGCGCGCGACATCTGCCGTTCGCGCCAGATGATGTACAGGCCCGACCCGGTGATCAGGGCGATGCCAATCCAGGTGATCCGGTTCGGAAAGTCGCCAAAGACCAGATAGCCGTACAGCACCGCCGATACCAGTTCGGTATAGTGCAGCGGCGCCAGCGTGGCCGAGGGTGCGTATTTCAGGGCATAGGTGATGCTCATATGGCTGACCGTTGCCCAGAACCCGACACCCATGAGCCACGCCCAGGCCCAGCCCTGCGGCATCACCGGATCAAGGATCGCGCTGCCCGACCCGTCATAGGCCCAGACCGCGACCAGGCAGAAGATGCTGCCGATCCAGGAGGTGTGGACCTGCATCATCACCGGGTGCATCAGGGGTGACGCCGCGCGCGTGATCAGCATGTAAAACGCAAAGGCAAACGCACAGGCCAGGGGGTACAGCGCCACCCATCCATAGGCGTCGAGCGACGGCTGGATCACCAGAAGCGCGCCGCCGAACCCTACGACCGACGCGGCGATGCGGCGCGGCCCGATGCTGTCGCGAAACAACAGATAGCCCAGGATCAACAGGATGAACGGCTCGACAAAGACGATGGCAAGCGCATCCGCGATCGGCATCACCTCGACCGCCGCGACAAAGGTGAAGGTCGAGGCGACCAGCAGCAGCGCCCTGACCACCATCAGCCCGAAGGTCCGCCGGTCAAGGCCCCAGCCAAGCCCCATCCAGACCGCGACCGGCAGCATCAGTGCAAACTGCAGCACAAAGCGCGCCGTGGTGATCTGGCCGACCGGGATCGTCGCCGTGGCAAGCTTGGCGCTGACATCCAGCAGCGGCGCCATGACGCAAAAGCCCAGCATCAGCCCGACGCCGCGATAGGTGCGGCCGGTCACATGCGCGGGGGCAAGGGTGGCGGTCATCTGCGCCTCAGCAGTTCGGGACGTTGACAGCAAGGCCGCCCAGCGAGGTTTCCTTGTATTTCTCGTGCATGTCGCGCCCTGTTTGCCGCATTGTCTCGATGCAGGCATCGAGGGAGACCAGGTGAATGCCATCGCCGCGCAGCGCCAGGCTGGCCGCAGACACCGCCTTGATCGCCCCCAGGCCGTTGCGTTCGATGCAGGGCACCTGCACCAGCCCCTTGACCGGATCGCAGGTCATGCCAAGATGATGCTCAAGTGCGATTTCTGCCGCGTTTTCAACCTGTTCGGGGGTGCCGCCCAGCACGGCGGCAAGGCCGGCGGCGGCCATTGCGGCGGCGCTGCCCACCTCGGCCTGGCAACCGCATTCGGCGCCGGAGATGGATGCGTTGTGCTTGCACAGGCCACCGATGGCGGCTGCGGTCAAAAGGAAGTCGCCGAGGTTGGAGCGGCTGGCGCCCGGAACATGGTCAAGCCAGTAGCGGATGACGGCGGGCACCACGCCAGCCGCGCCGTTGGTGGGGGCGGTCACGACCTGGCCTCCGGCGGCGTTTTCCTCGTTCACCGCCATGGCGTAAAGGCTCATCCAGTCGTTGATCGTGTGCGGCGGGGTCAGGTTCAGCCCGCGTTCGGCCATCAGCGCCTCGTGGATGCCGCGCGCGCGGCGGCGGACTTTCAACCCCCCCGGCAGGATGCCGGTGCCCGCCATGCCGCGGTCGATGCAATCGGTCATCACCGCCCAGATGCGGTTCATCCCGGCCTCGAGGTCGGCGGCAGTCCGGTGCGTCAGTTCATTGGCGCGCTTCATCGCCGCGATGGTCTTGCCTGACGCCTTGGCCATTGCCAGCATCTCGGCAGCGGTCTCGAACGGGTAGGGGACATTGGCCTTGGGGCGGGCCTTTTTCTCGGCAGTTGCGGCCAGTTCGCCAGCGGTCAGCACGAAGCCCCCGCCGATGGAGTAATAGGTTTCCGACAGGATCACGTCGCCCTGGGCATCCGTCGCACGCAGGATCATGCCATTGGCATGACCGGGAAGGGCGGGGCCAAAGTCAAATTGCAGGTCAGTCGCGGGGTCGAATTTCAGCGGCGGCAGGCCCGGCACCCCGATCTGCCGGGTGTCGTGGATTTGCGCCAGCGCCGCATCGGCCTTTTCGGTGTCATAGGTGGCAGGCAGGAATCCGGCCAGTCCCAGCACGGTGGCGCGGTCGGTGGCGTGACCGACCCCGGTAAAGGCGAGGCTGCCATGCAGGCTGGCGCGCAGGCCCTTGGGCTGGAACGGCGACCGGCGCAACAGGTCCAGGAACATCCCCCCCGCCACCATCGGCCCCATCGTATGGGACGAGGACGGGCCGACGCCGATCTTGAACATGTCAAAGACGGAAAGGAACATGGCGGGCCTTCTGGGTCAGGTCGGGTTGGTAAAGATGGTCGGTCCGAGGTGGTCGGCCTTCGCGGCGGCGCGCGCGGCCGGGCGCTGTTCCAGCGCCGCAAGCACGGCGCAAAGGGCCGGGAAATCGCCGGCGGACCAGCGGGCGGGGTGGCCCGGTTCCAGCGTGCCGATCCAGCGCAGCAGCGTCGCGACGTAGTAGCCAAGGATCGACGGTGCATCGGGCGACAGCCATGCGGGCCGGTCGCGCGCAACCATCCGGTCCAGCAGCGTCAGGTCGTCGCGCAGGCGGGCGGTGGCGGTCAGCGTGACGGCGGGGGCGGCCTCGGGGCCTGCAACACGATCCGGGTAGAAGATCTGCATCACCGTGGGATGCACTTCGTTGGTGACAAAGATGAACCATTTCAGGAACGCGGCGCGGTCGGGCGCACCGGGTGCAGGTGCCAGCGCGCCATGCGTTTCCGACAGATAGAGCAGGATCGCCCCGGTCTCGAACATCGGGCCGTCCGGCGTCTCCAGCGCGGGGATCTTGCCCAAGGGTTGCAATGCGCGATAGGCCGGGCTGTCCAGCGCGCCGCCGGGCCGGTCGATGGTGACGGCGGTATAGGGGATGCCAAGTTCCTCCAGCACCAGACGGACGATCAGGGCGGCGGAATCGGGCCAGGTGTGCAAGGTGTAGGTCATCGCGCATCCTTGATCGGGCGGCGGGGCGGTTGCAAGCCGTTCGCGGCGCGGACTGCAACGGGCGCGACCGGCCGCCGGGGCCTGCGGTAGGCGCGCAAGGCTTCTTGACCGCTGTTCGCTGCGTGAGGCACGGGTTTCATCAGCAGCCCCTGTCATTGCCCGCGACCCTATGCCGGGGCGGCGACGCCGCCGCGCCGGTTTGCGACCGCCCGCACCAATTCTGCGGCGCGATGGGCACCGGCCACAAGGCGCAATGGCGAGGGCGGCGCAAAACCCTCTCGCCCCCGGGGCTGCAACTGCCTATAAGCGGGGCCGCAAGAGGGCCTGCCCTGCCCCTGCCACGGAGGAGATGACCGGATGCCTGCACCCCTGTCGCCCGGCGATATCGCCAAACAGGCCGCCGCCCGTCACGCCACCGGCTTTGTCGAAAACGGCATGAAACTGGGACTTGGCACCGGATCGACGGCGGCCTTCATGGTGCAGGCGCTGGGCGCGCGCATCCGGGCCGAGGGTCTGCAGGTCACGGCGGTCGCGACCTCTACGCGGACGGCGGAGCTGGCGCGAAAGGTCGGGGTGCCGGTCGTCTCGCTGGACGAGGCAAAGTGGCTGGACCTGACCATCGACGGCGCCGACGAGGTGGACCCTCACCTGCACCTGATCAAGGGCGGCGGGGCGGCGCTGTTGCAGGAAAAGATCGTGGCGACCGCCTCTGACCGCATGATCGTCATTGCCGACGCGGCCAAACAGGTGTCGCAACTGGGGGCCTTTCCCTTGCCCGTCGAGATCGTGCCGTTTGGCTGGCAGACGACCAAGGCGCTGATCGAGGAACTGCTGGTGGACATGGAGGTGCTGAACCGCGACTGCACCCTGCGCATGGCTGGCGATGCACCCCTGCTGACGGATGAGCGCAATTATATCGTCGATCTTGACCTGCATTGGATCGGCAATCCTCGCCAGATGGCTTTGGCGCTGAACCAGATCCCCGGCGTGGTGGAGAATGGCCTGTTTCTCGACATCTGCGACACGCTGGTCATCGGCCACGCGGACGGCCGTGTCGATGTGATCCATGCCGAGGTGTCCCGCGCCGGTGCGGACGAGGCGCAGTTTTTCGCCACCCCCAACATCTTTGCCGATCTGGAGGACTGACGCCGTGGCGTTTGACTGCGATCTTTTCGTGATCGGCGGCGGGTCGGGCGGTGTCCGGGCGGCCCGGATTGCGGCAGCCGAGGGCAGCGCGAACGTCCATCTGGCCGAGGAAAGCCGCATGGGTGGCACCTGCGTCATTCGCGGCTGCGTGCCGAAAAAGCTGATGGTCTTTGCGTCCGGTTACGGCGAGATGATCCGCGATGCACACGCCTATGGCTGGGATGTCGCGGCAGGGCCGTTCGACTGGCCGCGCTTCCGTCACGCGCTGGAGGCAGAGCTTGACCGGCTCGAGGCCGCCTATCGCGCGACACTGGCCGGGGCGGGCGTGACCGTCCACGATGCCCGCGCCACGCTCGAGGATGCCCATACCGTGCGGCTGGCCGGCGGAGAGCGGCTGCGCGCCAGGCATATCCTCGTGGCCACCGGCGGGCGGCCCTATGTGCCGGAGTTTCCGGGCAGCGACCTTGCGATCACCTCGAACGAGATGTTCCATCTGCCAACTCTTCCGGGTCGCGCCCTCGTCGTCGGCGGGGGCTATATCGCGTCGGAATTTGCCTGCATCCTGAACGGGATGGGTGTCGATGTCACGCAGATATACCGCGGGGCGCAAATCCTGCGCGGCTTTGATGACGAGGCGCGCGGTCATGTCGCGACGGCGATGCAGGCCGGCGGCATCGCCATCCGCTGCGGCACCGATGTCCTGCGGCTGGAACGGGCCGATGGGGGCATCCGGGCGGTCGCCACGGACGGGTCGGAGACTGTATTTGACCTGGTCCTTTATGCCACCGGGCGCAAGCCCAACGCCGCAGGTATCGGGCTTGAGGCGCTGGGGGTCGAATTTGGCCGGTCGGGCCAGATCGTCGTCGACGACTACAGCCAGACAGCAGTGCCTTCGATCTATGCCGTGGGCGACGTGACGGGCCGCATCAACCTGACGCCGGTGGCGATCCGCGAAGGCCACGCCTTTGCCGATACGGTGTTCGGTGGTGTGCCAACCAGGGCGGATCACGAACTGGTGGCATCAGCGGTCTTTACCCAGCCGGAACTGGGGGCGGTCGGGCTGACCGAGGAAGCCGCGCGCGACCAGGAAGCGATCGAAGTCTATTCCGCCACGTTCCGCCCGATGCAAAGTCTTTTTGCGGGCCGGTCGGACCGCGTCTTGATGAAACTGATCGTGTCGGTCGCGACGCGCCGGGTTCTGGGCTGCCACATCGTCGGACCGCAGGCGGGCGAGATGATCCAGCTTGCCGCCATCGCGATCAGGATGGGGGCGACCAAAGAGGATTTCGACCGAACGGTTGCAGTTCACCCCACGATG
Source organism: Rhodobacterales bacterium (assembly GCA_021155205.1). Taxonomy (GTDB): domain Bacteria; phylum Pseudomonadota; class Alphaproteobacteria; order Rhodobacterales; family Rhodobacteraceae; genus JAJNPS01. The sequence goes on along the minus strand of JAJNPS010000018.1, from coordinate 131,559 downwards.
TCCGAAGAACTGGTCACGATGCGGCGGCCGACGCGGCAAAGCTGAAGGGCAATTGCTTGATTTTCTGTCCCGAGTATCCAGTTAAAGGGACAACTGAACGTGAGAAAGGTCGATGATGTCGGATAACGGCGGTCCCTGGGGGGGCGGGGGCAAGGGTGACGATCGTGGCGCGGGCGGGCGTCCCGGGGATGGCGGGCGTGGCGGCGATCCGCGCAGGCCGGGCGGGCCGCGCAGGCCCGGCGACGGCCCGCAGATCCCGGAAATCGACGAGCTTATGCGCAGGGGGCAGGAACAGCTTCGCGTCCTCATGGGTGGGCGGTCACGCACCGGCGGACCGGGCGGCGGCGGCGATGGCGGTCCGGCCAGCCCGCTTTTTTCGCGCCAGGGGCTTGCCCTTGCGGCGCTCGCCGCGGTGGCGCTCTGGGGGTTCATGTCCTTCTATACCGTGCGCCCCGAGGAACGGTCGGTCGAACTCTTCCTTGGCGAAAGTTCGGGCGTCGGCAGTCCCGGCCTGAACTTTGCACCCTGGCCCATCGTGACCTATGAAAAGGTCCAGGTGACGGGCGAACGGATGACCGAGATCGGACAAGGCGACAGCAGTGCGGACAGCGGGCTGATGGTGACGCGCGATCAGAACATCGTGGACATCGGCTTCCAGGTCGTCTGGAACATCGCCGATCCGGAACGCTATCTTTTCAACCTGCAGGACCCCGAAGGCACAATCCGCGCGGTCGCCGAAAGTGCCATGCGCGACATTATCGCGCGGTCCGAGCTGTCGCCGATCCTGAACCGCGACCGGGGCGTGATCGCGACCGACCTGCAGACGGCGGTGCAGACGACGCTGGACAGCTACAACGCCGGTATCTCGGTGATCCGCGTCAACCTGCAGCGCGCGCAGCCCCCGCGCGAAGTCATCGACAGTTTCCGCGAGGTGCAGGCGGCCCAGCAGGAACGCGACCGGCTGGAGAAGGAGGCGGACGCCTATGCCAACCGCGTGACCGCAGGGGCGCGGGGCGAGGCGGCAAGTCTGTTGGAAGCGGCCGAGGCATATCGTGCGCAGGCCGTCAACTCGGCTTCGGGCGAGGCGAGCCGTTTCAGCTCGGTCTATCAGGAATACATCAAGGCACCCGAAGTGACCCGGCGTCGCCTCTACATCGAAACCATGGAAAAGGTGCTGGGCGGCATGAACAAGGTGATCCTTGACGGCGTGTCGGGCGGCGCGGCGGGGCAGGGCGTGGTGCCCTTTCTGCCGTTGAACGAACTGAACCGGATGACCACGCCGCAAGGTGGCGCGGCGGCTGCGGCCGGAGGAACCAACTGATGCGCGCGATCTATGTCATCCCGGTTGTGATCGTGCTGATTGCAACCATCCTGTCATCCATCTTCATCGTGGATGAGCGCAAGCGTGCGCTCGTGCTTCAGTTCGGCGCCGTGCAGCAGGTCAAGACCGACCCCGGCCTTGGGTTCAAGATCCCCTTCATCCAGGAGGTGGTCTATTACGAGGACCGCATCCTGGGCCTGCCGACCACCCCGGTCGAAGTCACCATGCTGGACGACCGCCGCCTGGTGGTCGATGCGTTCGCGCGCTGGAGGATCGTCGATCTGGTCGCCTTCCGCGAGGCCGTCGGCGTGGGGGGCGAGGAAACCGCCCTTCGCCGACTTGAGGGGATCGTGAACCCGGCCATCCAGGAGGTGCTGGGATCGGTCAATTCGGCGCGCGTGCTGTCCGAGGACCGTACCGCGCTGATGAACCAGATCCGCGACATCGCACGGCGGCAGGCGCTGGCGCTGGGCATCGACGTCATTGACGTGCGGCTGACCCGGACCGACCTGCCGGAACAGAACCTGGCCGCCACCTTTGCGCGCATGAGGGCCGAACGCGAACGCGAGGCGGCGGACGAAATCGCGCGCGGCGGCGAGGCGGCGCAGCGCGTACGGGCATCGGCTGACCGGACGGTGGTCGAACTGACCTCCGACGCCCGGCGCCAGGCCGAGGTGATCCGCGGCGAGGCGGATGCCGAACGCAACCGGATCTTTGCCGAAGCCTTTGGCGCAGACCCGGAGTTTTTCGCCTTTACCCGATCGCTGACGGCCTATGAACGCGCCATGCAACCGGGCAATTCGTCGATCGTGATGCAGCCCGACAGCCTGTTCTTTGAATATCTGCGGTCCGATACCGCGCCTGCGCCCGCTGCGCCCGCCCAACCTGCCGTGCCCGCCCCGGCGACGCCCGTCCCGGCGCCATGAGCATTGTCCTTTGGGCGATCGGGCTTGTGCTGATCGTGGAGGGGCTGGTGCTTGCACTGGCCCCTTTGCGCATCGAGGACATGTTGCGGATGATGGCGGGGCTGGGGCGCGACCGGAAACGCGCGATCGGCCTGGCGGCAGTGGCGGTGGGTGCCGCGCTGGTCTGGGCAGCCCGCGCGCTGGGCGGATAGAGGGCGGGATGGTCCTTCACCGCGCCACGTTCACAAGGCATTGAGAAGTTGTAACCGGATTTTGCATTGCGGTTCCCTTCGCCTATCTAAAGATGCAGTTGTGACCGACGCAGTGCGGCCTTGTGCCGATGATGCGGGGATGGTCGACAGAAAGAGGAGTCTGGAGTGCTCATGCAGGTTTCTAGTCAAGCCCGCCGCGCCCGTAGTGCCGTGCCCGCGATGCAACGTCCCGTTCCCCGCGTGTTTCTTGCCCTGACGCTGGGTCTTGGCCTGGCACTTGGCCAGGCGAACGGAAGTTTCTCGCAGGTCGCGCCGCAGGCCGCGCCCGAAAGTTTTGCCGATCTGGCCGAAAGAATCAGCCCGTCGGTCGTCAATATCACCACATCCGCCATGGTGGCGGCTCCCACCGACGGCATGCCCGGCGTGCCGCCGGGATCGCCGTTCGAAGATTTCTTCCGCGACTTCATGGACCGCAACGGACAGACCCCGCAGGAGAACGGGCCGCGCCGGTCCGAGGCGCTGGGGTCCGGGTTCGTGATCTCGGCCGATGGCTACATCGTCACCAACAATCACGTGATCGACGGCGCCGACCAGATCGAAATCGAATTCTTTTCCGGCAAACGGCTGGAAGCCAAGGTCGTGGGCAAGGACCCCAAGACCGATCTCGCCCTGCTCAAGGTCGAAAGCGACACGCCGTTGCCCTTTGTCAGCTTTGGCGACAGCGACGTGATGCGGGTGGGCGACTGGGTCGTGGCGATGGGCAACCCCCTCGGCCAGGGGTTTTCGGTCAGCGCGGGCATCGTATCGGCCCGCAAGCGCGAACTGTCGGGCGCCTATGACGACTACATCCAGACCGATGCCGCGATCAACCGGGGCAATTCGGGCGGCCCGCTGTTCAACATGGACGGCCAGGTGATCGGAGTGAACACCTCGATCCTGTCGCCGAACGGCGGGTCCATCGGGATCGGATTCTCGATGGCATCGAATGTCGTGTCCAAAGTCGTCGACCAGCTGAAACAGTTCGGGGAAACCCGCCGCGGCTGGCTGGGCGTTCGTATCCAGGACGTGACGCCGGACGTGGCCGAAGCGATGGGCCTGACCGACGCCAAGGGTGCGCTGATCACCGACGTGCCCGACGGTCCGGCCAAGGACAGCGGTCTGATGGCGGGCGATGTTATCTTGAGCTTTGATGGCGTGGCGGTCGGCAACGTGCGCGACCTGACGCGCAACGTCGCGGACGCGCCTGTCGGCAAGGCGGTGCCGGTGCTGGTGATGCGCGACGGCAAGAACGAGACGCTGCAGGTGACGCTCGGCCGGCGTGAAGAGGCCGAGGCGGTCAGCACGCCCGCAGTCGCCGAGGCGCCCAAGGACCCCGCCACCGGTGAAATCCTTGGCCTCACGCTCAGCGTGCTGAACGAAGAGATCATCGGCACCCTCGGGCTGCCGGTGGGTAGCCAAGGCCTGATCGTGATGCAGGTTGACCCCGCATCCGAGGCCTACGCCAAGGGGCTGCGCGACGGCGATCTGATCACCGAGGCCGGCCAGCGCCAGGTGCTGACGCTCAAGGACCTGGAGGACCGCGTGACCGAGGCGCGCGATGGGGGCCGCAAGTCCTTGCTGCTGCTGGTGCGACGTGGCGGCGATCCGCGCTTTGTTGCGCTGTCGGTCGAACCGTAGGAACCGGGGCCGCACGATCAACCGACAAAGGGGGGCAACCGCCCCCCTTTTTCATGACCGCTAGCTAGAGCGCGTCGCGGGAAACTTCGATCAGGCCGAGGTCGCGGGCCGCCGCCAGCGACAGGGTTTCGCTGTCAAGCCCGCGCTCCGTCTGGAACCGCCGGATCGCGTTGCGGGTGCCTGCATCCATCTGCCCGGTCAGGTCGCGCAGATAGAACCCGCGTGCCTTGAGCGCTCTTTGCAGGGACGCCAGAAAGGTTTCGTCCATGTCCGCCGGACAGGGGGTCTGGAACCAGACCACCTCGCGCTCCTGCACCATGCGCTGATCGACATTCGTGGCAAAGACCGCAGCCTGGGTGACGGTGCCATCGGCGGCGCGGATCTCTGGCGTGACCAGCACCTGTTCGGTGACGGTCTCGATCACGGCCGGGGTCTCGTCATTGGCCCAGCACGCATCCGCCGGACCCTCGGGCGGCACGTCGCTGGCACGTCGCACCAGACCGGTCGAAAAATCGGCGCGGGTCGCGGGTTCATCCGGCACGGCCGTTCCGCACGCGCCCAGAAACAGCGCAAGAACAAGCCCCCTGCCGGACTGTAGGTGATGCGTCATGCTCGGCCTTTTGTCTCCGCCCGAAATGGTCGAGGCGGGATTTTCGCAACCTTACCGGGAAACATCCCGGCGTGAAAGGGTGCGGGATCGCCATGGACCGTGCAGGTGTGGCCCGATAGCGGCACATTCCGGCCGACGGTCGCACGTTCTACACAAGCCTGGCACCTTTCGCGCCGCCTCTGGCAAAATGCCGCCGTTTCACTTATGTCCTGCGACAGCAGCGATAAATCGGGATCCGGGACGAATGGCAAAGATCACTTATGTGGAACATGGCGGCAAGGAACATGTGATCGAGGTGGCCACCGGCCTGACCGTGATGGAGGGTGCCCGCGACAATGGCATCCGCGGGATCGAGGCCGATTGCGGCGGGGCCTGCGCCTGTTCGACCTGCCATGTCTATGTCGATCCCGCCTGGGTGGACCGCCTGCCCAAGAAGGACGCGATGGAAGAGGACATGCTGGATTTCGCGTGGAACCCCGATCCGGTCAGATCGCGCCTGACCTGCCAGCTCAAGGTGTCGGATGTGCTGGACGGTCTTCGCGTGCAGATGCCGGAAAAGCAGATCTGACGCTCGCTAGCGCCGCCAGAGCCACGCGCGACTGGCCAGCGCGCCCTGCAGTTTTGACAGGGCGCGGTTGCCGCGCGGCAGGGATGCGCCGGATGCCAGGCGGTCCACGATCACCTCGACCGGGCAGGGCAGGCCGCTGACAGGATCGCGGTAGCGCGGATAGGCGATAAGTGCGGCATGGACCAGATGCGCAAGGTCGGGCCGCGGGCCGCTGTCGCCGGGGTGCAGGCGGCGCCGGGGGATCGGGGCCAGGTCCAGCGTCAGGCCCCAGCCCGCATAGAACGGCATGCCAAGGCAGGTCACGGGCTTGCCACGGATCAGCGCCTCGAAGCCGAGCGTCGAGGTCATGGTCCAGACCGCATCCACCGCGTCGATCACCTGCGCCGGATCGGCATCGGGCAGGATCAGATCGGCCAGGCCCGCCAGTTCCTGCGCGTGGACTGTGCCGGGTCGCAGGCCCGCCACCACATCGGGATGGGGTTTGTACAGGATCACCGCATCGGGGTTGGCGATCCTGACCGCGCGCAAGAGGTCAAGGTTGGTGCGGACATCCGCAGCGCCCAGACGGATCGACGCATCATCCTCGACCTGCCCCGGCACCAGAATGCGGCGGCCAGCGGGCAATGGGGGCAGGGGCTTCGAGCCGAGATTGTACTTGGACAATCCGGCGGCCTTCAGGCGGACGGCCAGAAGGTCTGCCCGCGCCCGCGCCCAGTCGGGCAGGGCTTCTTTCATCAGCACCTCGAACCGGCTGGGACGGGTGGGGTCGTAATAGATGCCAATGTCATCGAGGACGAGGCCAAGGGGCGGCACCAGTTCCGCCCCCAGACCGCGCGACCGCAGGAACCCATCCTCGATCCGCAGGACGCGCGGCGCTGTCGCAAGGGCCGCCGTTTCACGCCCCGCCCAGACCATCAGCGGCTGGTGCCGGGTCGTTGCGGCCCTGACCGCGCGAACGGGATTGTCGTCAAACCGAACCACCCGCGCGCGGCCAAAGAATTCCTGAAACGTGCTGCGTTTCCATAGCCTTATGCCGGTCGCGACATAGCCCGCCCGGTCCTGCCGAAAGGCGCGGGCCTCGGCCTCCAGCTGGTCGAGGACGTCCTCCAGCGAACACAGCCGGTCGCGGCATGGATCGTACCAAAGGGGCGCCAGGATCATCGCGGCGGCAAAAAGCTGCGTGCGGGTCAGGTTGCGTTTTCGGCGTGGAACGGGGTTCTCGTCCTCGGTCAGGCCCCAGCCTGCATAGAAGGGCTGGCCAAAGACACGGGGGCGATGGCCGGCAAGGATCGCCTCAAACCCCATCTGCGAGCTGACGGTATAGACGTCGATGGCCCCGTCAAGCAGCGTCACGGGCGACACCGGATCGCCGCAAAGCTGCACGCGGCCCTTGGCTTCGCTTGGCGTATAATGCCCGGGGCGCAGGCCGTTCCGGGTTTCGGGATGGACCTTGATGATGATGCGCGCGGTCGGATGATCCTCTTGCGCGCGCACCAGCATGTCGCGGAATGTCTGGGACGAGGCTGCACCATGACGGATCGAGGCATCGTCGCGCGTCTGGTCAATCACCAGCACATAGCCGGGCGGTGGTCCGGGCAGGTCGGGATCGTGCATGTTGTATTTCGACAGATGCAGGCCCCGCATTCGCGCCATTACATCCCGAGCGCGCTGCAAGAGGTTCGAATTGTCCAAGGGATCGCTGGCAAGGATGGTCTCGAGCCGCGACGCCCTGCTGCTGTCGTAATGCACGCCCCCGGTTGGGTCGAGGATCAGGCCCAGCGTCGCATCCCCCAGCCGGCCCGGCCTTATCGACCGCAGGAACGCATCTTCGGCACGCCAGAGCGGGACCGCGCGGCGTCTGGCCCAGGCCTCGCCCCGCGCGGCCACAGGCGTCCTGCCCCAGACCAGCACCGCATCATCGGGGCGGGGCCGGCCGGCATGCAGCGGGGTGCCCGCCAGCGCAAGGATGCGTGCCAGCCGCCGGTCGCGCAGAAAGCCAAGGTTCACATGGCAAAGCCGCCGGGGGATGTCCCCGGCGGCCCAGTTGTCATGGTCAAGGCGCGTCATGGCGCGGTGCGTCAGCGACCCTGGACGGTGTTGTTCACGCCACTCGCCGCCCCTGCGGTGCCGGTGATCGCGTTCAGCGTCTTTTGCCACTGCACGAAGGGGGCCTCGGTCACAAAGACTGTGTCGCCGTCGCGGACCAGGAAATCGCGCGCCTCGAACATGCCGGTCGGTTGCGTCAGATCCAGCACATAGACCATGCGCTGGTCTCCGACCAGATCGTTGCGGCCCAGGACGATATTGGCAATCTCGGCCGGCTCGTTGCGGAACACGAAAACGCCGGTCGGGTCGGCCAGTGATGTGCTGAGCCCCCCTACGGATGCCAGCGCCTCGATCGCCGACAGGTTCTGGGTGTTGAACGGGACACGGTTCTGCGCCCCCGTCGCCCCGAGGGCCACAAAGGCGCGGGTATCGCTTTCCACCACGATGCGGTCGCCGGGGCGAAGCGCAATGTCGAGGGCGGGGTTTTCATACAGGTCCGTCAGCCAGACCTTGCCGGTCTGGTTGCCGCGCGTGACCCGCACGATGGCAATCTCGGGGTTGAGCGTCACGCCGCCTGCCTTGGCCAGCATCGCCGACAGCGTGCGGGTGGACCGCTCGATCGGCAGCACCCCCTGCGCGGTCGCGGCCCCCTCGATGGTCACGGTCGAGCCGTCGCCGGCCAGCCGCTGCACCGAAACCTGCGGATCGGGCGTCTGGGTGTCCAGTTTGCGGGTGATCGCCAGCCGCAGGCCTTCGGGGGTCTGGCCTGCCGCGCGGATGCGCCCGGCATAGGGCACAAAGATGTAGCCCTGGCCGTCCACCTGAACATCCGTCAGCGCCGAGACGCGCTGACCGGTATTGCCCAGAAGCGGATCGTCGCGGACATTTTCAAAGATCGTCAGGCCGAGAACGTCGCCCGGCGCCAGCGTGTCGGACCCGACAAGCCCGGCATTGCGGAAGTTTGATCCAAAGCCGAATGCTGGCACAACGGCTGTCGCGCGCGTGACACGGCTGTTGACGGTGACGATGAAAGCATCGCCTTCTTTCAGGACGGAACCTGCAAAAATCTCGCGTTTGTTTGGACCTGACCGGGGCAGACCGCAGGCGGCCAACGTCGATACGATCGCAAGCAACAGCACGGCCTTCGCCGTTCTGTTCATCATATTGGTCACTGCTCACACTCCTTATGATGGAGCTTGCCTCAAGTTTTGCCTGTAAGTTTATCGAAAGACTGCACGATTGGCCAGCCTTGCTTGTCCCGGTCAGATGACGACGCGCAACTGTTGCCGCTGCGCCGCGTTCATGGCGCCCAGCGCGTCATAGGGATCGCGGTCGGCCAGCACCCGGTCAACCACCCCGCGCAGCAGTCTTTTTCGCCCGGCGGCAGAGTAGAACCCCCCCGGGATCTGGCTGGTCGCCAGCAGATAGGCCCGAAAGGCGCGGTAAGCCGCAAGGTCGGGCGCGCGGGGCGCGGCAAAGAAATCGGACAGCGCCTGGGTCGAGACAAACTCCGGTTTGCCGTAAACCGCGTCGCCGAAAATGCGCAAGGGCAGGCCGCGCCACAGCGCCTGCTGGCCGGCGGTGGAATTGACCGTCACGGCGGCCTGCGCAGTGTCTAGGAGCCGCCCCAGCTTGCCCCCACGCACGAAATGCACGCGGCCCGTCAGGCCATGGCGATGCGCCAGCGCCCGGATGTCGCGCGCGATGGGCGCGCGGCCATCCTCGAGCGGGTGGGCCTTGAAGACCAGATGATGATGCACCGGCGCGCCTGTGGCAAAGCCTGCCATCACCGGGGCGATGAATTCTGCCATGGTGCGGTACGGCGAATGGTTCTGGAAACTGGCATCATGTTCCAGTTGCAACAGCACCAGATGATAGGGAAAGCGGCCCTGTGCGATCCGCCGTGTCGCCAGCATCCGTTCCCAGCGGTGCAGCGGCAGCATCAGGAGCCGGCGCAGATAGAGTGCAAATTCCTGGCCCACCGTCAGGCCGCGATGCGGCTGAAAGGCCGGGTAGCGGCGGGCACCTGCCAGGACCAGCCCGTGATAGACGGCGCCCCAGAACATGTGCTGGCGCATGTCGCCCCAGACGGGGGGTACCTCGGCCATACCCGCCGAAAGGTCCGGATGCCGCGCCATGAGGTCGGGCAGGTCCATCTGCATCAGGCGCGAATGGCCGTTCGACCCGCCGCGTTCATAGGTGATCCAGTAGGGGCGCAGATAGCCCTCTTCGAACACATGAACCGTCAGGTTCCGCGCGCGCGCGCGGGCAATTGCCAGCGCATGCACTGGCCGCGTGTCGCCATAAAGCACCAGATCGGTGATCCGCCTGTCGGTCAGGATGGCGTCCAGACGGTCTGGCCAGTCGGCGGGGCTTTGCGCCAGATAGGTGTGCCGAGGCCAAAAGGCCTGATCGCCCCGATTGAACCCCGCGCGCCAGACGGCAGCACCCGTCCCTGCCAGTGCCGCCGCCAGTTGGCGAAAGAACGGCCCATGCGGGCCCTGCAGGAACAGAAAGCTGCGGCCGTGTCCGGAGGTCGGCTGGGGCATCGCTGAATGGGCCACATCGGTGACTGCTGCGCGACTATCCCGCGATGGGGCGGGCGCAACAAGGGGTGCGGCCGGAATGCAGCGCCAGATGTGGCCCATCCGACCCAATCCCGGGACGGTTCGTGGCACTTGCCAGCGCGGCCAGCGGGCGGTACGCCGGTTGCGAAACGCGCCGGACAGTGGAGGGCTGCCATGTTCACTGGCATCGTGACCGATATGGGCGAGGTGATCGCTCTGGACCAGCAGGGCGATCTGCGCGCGCGGATCGCCACGCGCTATCCTGCCGCCAGCATCGCCATCGGGGCGTCGATCGCCTGCGAGGGGGTCTGCCTGACGGTGGTGGCGACCGGCACGGCCCCGCGCGACTGGTTCGACGTGCAGATTTCGGCCGAGACAGTGTCCAGGACGAATATCGGGCGGAACGGCTGGTCTCCGGGTCGGCGGGTCAATCTGGAACGCGCGCTGAAGGTCGGGGATGAGCTGGGCGGCCACATCGTGTCGGGCCATGTCGACAGCGTGGCCGAGGTGGTCGGGACAAGGCCCGAAGGGGACAGTCTGCGGGTAACGTTTCGTGCGCCAGAGGGATTGGCGAAGTTCATCGCCCCAAAGGGGTCGGTGGCGCTGAACGGAACATCCCTGACGGTAAACGAGGTCGAGGGGCGCGATTTCGGGGTGAATTTCATCCCGCATACGCGCGAGGTCACGACCTGGGGGACGGTTGCGGTGGGCGATCTGGTGAATCTGGAGGTGGACACGATGGCGCGCTATGTGGCGCGGCTTCGCGAGTGGGGATGATGGCGTGACCGGGGGTTTCACACCCCCGGACCCCCGTGGGATACTGGGGCAGCCGGAAAGATGGGCTATCTGGGGTATAATGGCGGGCCGTCGCGACAGGGCGGGGTGAGCTGGCGGCGGCATTGCTGGACGGCGGCGCGGGAACGCCTGTTGCCGACCCTGCCGGTCGAGGTGGTGCGGTTGCGGGTGCGGCGCGCGCGTGAGTTGGGGCTGGATTGCAAGACATATGCGTCGGTGCGGGCGTCCACGGGGCACGACGTGGTGGCATTCCTCCTTTCATCGAACGGGTTGCGGGTGGTGGTGACGCGACCCGCGATGCCGGTGGACCGGGCAGAGCGGTTGGCGGCGGTGGCAGGCGCGGGGCGGATCGCGCTGGCGGTGCGGCCTTTGGAGGCGTCTGCGGCGCTGGCGGCCAATGCGGGCGTGCTGGAAGCGGCGCATCAGGCGCCCTTTGCGCTGGCCCGGTTCGGCGAGGTGCGCGATGCGTTGCGCGCGGCGATGGGGCGGGCGCCGTCGGATCAGGTGATCCTGGTGGGCGACATGGCGCTGCAGCGGGAGTGGTGTGCTGCGGGGCGGCCGGCGGGTTATGTCAGTGCGGGGCGGTATTCCGGGTGAGGCGGGACCGGGACATCGTCCTCTGATCGCGCTGTGGCCTTCGGTTCCGCATGGGCAGTGTTCCGCCGGAAGAGCCTGCGTCTCTCTTCGGCCCCAAACAAAAACGGCGGCCTTTCGACCGCCGTTCCCAATCCTTGACGCGCCCGGATCAGGCCGCGCGGCTGACCAGCACATCCCCGACGCGCTTGGCGGCACCGACCTCGTCCGTTCCGGCCACGGCCGCGACTTCGCGGGTCAGGCGTTCAAGTGCTGCTTCATAAAGCTGACGTTCGGAATAGCTTTGCTCGCGCTGATCATCGGTGCGGTGCAGGTCGCGCACGACCTCGGCGATGGACAGAAGGTCGCCGGAGTTGATCTTTTGTTCATACTCCTGCGCGCGGCGGGACCACATGGCGCGCTTGACCTTGGCCTTGCCCTTCAGCATGTCCAAAGCCTTGGTGATGACGTCGGGGGACGACAGCGAGCGCATGCCCACCTCGGTTGCCTTGTGCGTCGGCACACGCAGCGTCATCTTGTCCTTTTCGAACGAGATGACGAACAGTTCCAGCGTCAGACCGGCGATTTCCTGTTCTTCGATGGAAATGATTCGGCCCACGCCATGCGCGGGGTAGACCACGAATTCATCGGGGCGGAAATCGGCTCTGCGGGTCTTGGTCATGCGGTCACTACCTTTGGCTGGTGCCCCGATCCGGCGACAAAACCCTTGACCAGGGAACATCTCCCCGGGGTCAAAGGCTGCAATTGTCACAGGAAAAACCCCCTCTGGCGATCATGGCACGAGGGACTGTCGAGGCTCCGTGGATTGATTGTCATAAATGTATAGCACAAAATCGGCCTGATTCCAACTGCGCCGCTAGCGCCAACGCCGCAGCGCAACATATTGAAAAGATGAAAGTTTGCACCATTCCGGTGAATCATGCAGCCAAGGGTTGCGAATCGGGGATCAGCCGCCCGCGCCAGGAGCCTCGGAAAAGTACCTGGCCAGCTTGTCCTTTTCGCCGTCCCGCGCCTCGGCGTCGGGCAGGGGGTCCTTCTTGGTCACGATGACCGGCCAGGCAATGGAGTACTTGCGGTTGAACGTCACCCATGCGTCCATGTCCGGTTCGGTATCGGGGCGGATCGCGTCCGCCGGGCATTCGGGCTCGCAGACGCCGCAGTCGATGCATTCATCCGGGTGGATGACCAGCATGTTCTCGCCCTCGTAGAAACAGTCGACCGGGCAGACCTCGACACAATCGGTGTATTTGCAGGCGATGCAGTTGTCTGTCACCACATAGGTCATGGCGGGCTTGGTCCTTTGGAAGCGTTCGGCGTTTTGACTAGAGGAACGGGCGGGATCATTCAAGCGGACTTGGCGGCGCATCATGGGCAAGGTCCGCGTAGAGAAGCTGCGCCTCGGATGCAGGGCCACGCCGGTAGCCAAGGTCGGTGACCCTGACGACACGGACAGTTCGCGCCTGCACAAAGGTCAGCACGTCGCCCACGGCGATCGGTGTGCCCACGCGCGACACCCTGACGCCGTTGACCCGGCAGTCCCCTCCGGCGATCAGTTCGGCGGCAAGGGTGCGCGACTTGAAGAACCGCGCCTGCCAGAGCCATTTGTCCAGCCGCAGGCGCGGGGCCAGACCTTCGGCTTTGCGGGCCCCCGGTCCGGCCAAGTTTCTACAACTTGGCTTTCAGTGCCGCAAGGACGGCAAAGGGGTTGTCGGGATCGACGGGCCTGTCGGCGCGGGGCGGGCGGGCATCATAGGATTTGGGGCGGTCATGGTCCTTGGCGCCCCCTTTGCCATGCGGTTTGCCGCCCTTGCCTTGCGCCTGCGCGGCAAGGCGTTCGGCGCGCGCGGCATCCTGGGCGGCGGCGCGGCCATAGGGCTTGCCGTCGCCCTGGTCGGCCACCGGCAGCGGCTTGGGGTTGGGTTTGCCGCCGTTCGAGTTGCGGTTGCGGCGACCACCTTCGCGCTTTTCACCCTCGGGGCGGGGGGCACCCTCCGGCCGGGGCGTAGCTTCGATGCGGGGTGCGCGTTCGGGCCGGGCGGGACGTTCGGGGCGCTGGAAGCGGGGTTTCGGGGCCCATGTAAAGGTGTAGAAGGTTTCCATCACCGGGCCTGCCGCCTCGACCTCGGGATCGGGCCGGACAAAGGCGGATTCGTGTTCGGGTATCGGCTGCGGGGGCGCATCCGGGTCAACCGCCACCGGAATAGGCGCGGCCTTGACCCGTTCGCGTTCACCCTTTTCGGCGGCGTAGCCAAGCCCCGCCATCAGGTCGACGAACTGATCCAGCGTCATGCCGGTGATCGACAGCATTTCGGGTGCGGCCTCGAATCCCACGCGGCTGTCCTTGGCGCGAAGAAGGTCCGCCAGCCGTTCCAGCATGTCGATGCGGATCGCGCGGGTGCCCGCGGGGTGATAGCCCGCCAGGGTGTAGTGCTGTTTCGGCACATCCGGCAGGTTCGGGATCGTCACAAGGCCCGGCGGCGGGCTTTCGGGAAACTCGGTCAGGTCGTTCATCAGCGACCAGAGCACCAGTCGGAGCCGCGTCGGTGCGGGTTTCAACAACAGCGGAAGAAACACCGTGAACTGGCCGAACCGCACGCCATGCTTGCGCAAGCTGGCGCGCGCGTCCTGATCCAGTGCCTTGACGTCGTTCGCAACCTCGTCACGCGGCAGGACGCCAAGTGCCTCGGCCAGACGAAAGGCAAACCCCCGGGCCAGGCCCTGCAGACCCTCATCCCGGCCCATCGCCATCAGCGGCTCGTATTGCGCCGCGATCTTGCGGTCGATGAAATGCTGCATCCGGCGGCGCACCTTGTCGGTGACGTCGGGGCCGGCCTCTTCGTCCACGAATGCCTCGACCAGTGGTTTCAGGATGTCGGCACCCTTGACCAGCTTGCCGACCGCCGTCGTGCCCCACATGAGACCACCTTGCGTGGTAAAGTCCATCTCGGTGTCCGGCGCGTTGTAGAACCGGTCCGCGCGGAGGTGAAACTCCGGCTTCAGCGCCTGATAGGCGGCCTGGCGCAGGGTGCGCGCCTCGTCCGGGGACCCGCTGGCATCCTGCTGGAACCGGAACCCGTCCAGACGCCCGACAAATTCGCCGGAAACCGTCACTTCGCCTTTGTCATTCACCTCGGCCACGAGGGTCTCCTTCTGCTTCAACCGGCGAAGAAGGACTGATGTCCGCCGGTCGACAAATCGTTGGGTCAGGGCCGCGTGCAGCGCATCCGACAGGCGGTCTTCTACAGCGCGCGTCTCGTCGCGCCAATGGCTTTCGTCTTCGACCCACCCGGCACGTTGCGCCACATAGGTCCAGGTGCGGATATAGGCGAGCCTTTTGCTGATCGCGTCAATGTCGCCGCCGGGCCTGTCGATCCGCTCCAGCGCGGTTTTCATCCAGGCGCTGGGGATCTTGCCACCCCCCAGCCCGCGTCCCACAAGGAACTCGTACAAACGCGCCAAAAGGGCCGCGTGTTCAGCAGTGGAACTGCTGCGGAAATCCGGGACACGGCACACGTCCCACAAAAGCTGCACGCGCCTGGGGCCGGTCAGCCGGTCGCGGACCTCGGGCAGTTCGGCCAGCACCTTGAGCGCGGTCAGGTCGTCAGAATCCCGCGCGCGCGTCAGCCAGTCGTTGCCGGTGGGTTCTTCCAGCGACCGGATCAGGCGATCCGCCGTGCCAAAGTCCAGATCGACATTGCGCCAGTGCAGTTTGCGGACCGGCTCGAACCGGTGGTTCTCGATGGCGTCGATGGTGTCGGCATCGGGTTCGCGCGCCTCGCCCGTGATGCCAAAGGTGCCGTTTTCGGTATGCCGCCCGGCGCGGCCCGCGATCTGCGCCAGTTCCTGTGGATAAAGCCCGCGCATCCGGCGGCCGTCGAATTTCGCGGTCGAGGCAAAGGCGACATGGGCGATGTCAAGGTTCAGCCCCATGCCGATGGCGTCGGTCGCCACAAGGAAATCCACATCGCCGTTCTGGTACAGGGCGACCTGCGCATTGCGGGTGCGGGGGGACAATGCCCCCATGACAACCGCACAACCGCCCCGCTGGCGGCGGATCAGTTCGGCGATGGCATAGACGTTTTCAACCGAAAAGCCCACGATGGCGCTGCGGGGCGGGATACGGCTTATCTTTTTCGAACCTCCATAGGTCAGGGTCGAGAATCTTTCGCGCTTCAGGAACTGCACCTGCGGGATCAGCGCTGCAATGGCCCCCCGCATCGTGTCCGACCCCAGAAACAGCGTCTCGTGCAGCCCGCGCGCGCGCAGCAGGCGGTCGGTAAAGACGTGGCCACGGTCCGCATCGCCACAAAGCTGGATCTCGTCCACCGCCACGAAATCGGCGCCGATCTCCAGCGGCATCGCCTCCACCGTGCAGACCCAGTATTGCGTCCGGTCAGGCACGATGCGCTCTTCACCCGTGACCAGAGCGACGACCGACGGCCCGCGCGATGCGACGATACGGTCATAGACCTCGCGCGCCAGCAGGCGCAGGGGCAGGCCGATCACCCCGGTCCGGTGCGCCAGCATCCGCTCGATCGCATAGTGGGTCTTGCCGGTATTGGTCGGCCCGAGGACCGCCGTGACCGTCGCGGTCTGACGCATGTTCGGTGCCTGATCCTAAAGGTCGCGCCCGTGCGCCGCAGTCTTGATCCGCTTTACCGCTTCCAATACGCCGACGAGGTTCGGATGTATAGCCAGTGCGGCATTATACACCTCCAGCGCGCGGTCGGGCTGGTTGGTCTGTTCCAGGATCATGCCGAACCCTGCCATCGCGCCAAAATGGCGCGGGTTCAGCGACAGCGTCCTGGCGATGTCGGCCACGGCCGGGCCGAACTGGCCTTCCTGGAAATAGGCGGTGGCACGGGCATTGTAACCTTCGGCGAAATCCGGCGCCTGATCAATCAATGCGGTGAAATGATCGACTGCGGTGACAAGATCGCCCGCCTCCATCGCCGCGCGCCCGCGCTGCAGCAACAGATCCATCGCGGGCGATCCGGATTTCGACCATTCGATCCAGATCTCCTGCTCGATCCGGCCTGCCGCAGCCGTGTCGGCCGTCGCAAGACGGTTGAAAAGTTCGTCCAGTTTGGCGGAATCGGCCCAGGCCAGCGACACGGACCAAACAATCGTCCACGCCGCTGCAAGCAGAGCATTGAGAAAGGTCGTCCTGCGTTTCATATACCTATGGTAACGCGGATGCCGCAGAATGCCAGCCCCGCACAGTCACGAAGGAGAGACGGGAATGAGCGAGGTGATCGACAGGGCCGTCGAACTCTTGTCCGCGCGGCTGACAGGCGGCTTTGACGGCGTCGCCAAGTTCGTGATCGATGGCGAGGGCGCGATCCTGCTGGACGAAGCTGGCGTGCGCAAAGGCGACGCGCCTGCGGACGTGACGCTGACCGCCAGCGCGGATGTCTTTCGCGCGATCCTGGACGGCGAGACCAGTGCCGCATCCGCCTTCATGTCCGGCAAGCTGACGGTGGACGGCGACATGGGGCAGGCTCTGCGGCTGGGGGCGGTGCTGGGGTGAGAATGGACCCTGTCCCGGCCCCTTTTCATGCCGATCTCGCGCGCGGGCCCGAAGGGGCGACGGCGCATTGGGTCAGGACGGTCGATGGTGTGCGGCTGCGCATTGTGCATTGGCCGGGCGCGGGGCGCGGGACGGTCCTGATCTTTCCGGGCCGGACCGAACCGGCCGAAAAATATGGCCCGACGGCGGTGGCCATGATGGCGGGGGGCTTTGCCTGCCTGGTCATCGACTGGCGCGGGCAGGGCCTGTCGGATCGCGCGCTGGCCGATCCCATGGTCGGGCATGTGGGCGATTTCGCAGAATATCAGCGCGATGTCGACGCGATGCTGGCGTTGGCCGAAACGCTGGGGGCCGCAGGGCCTTTCTGTATCCTGTCGCATTCGATGGGGGGGGCCATTGCGCTGCGCGCCATGATCCGGTTGCCGGGGCAGTTCCGGGCCGCAGTCTTTTCGGCACCGATGTGGGGTATCAGGCTGTCCCCGGCGATGCGCCCCGTGGCCCGGATCGTCAGCACGCTGGCCCGATGGGTCGGCCAGTCCCACCGCTATGCACCGACGACAGGCGGCACATCATATCTTGTGGTGACGCCGTTTGAGGGCAATGTCCTGACCCGGGATCCCGAGATCTATGCCTGGATGCGGGACCAGATGGTCGAGGCCCCGGCGCTGCAGCTTGGCGGGCCAAGCCTTGGCTGGCTGCGTGCCGCGATGGAGGAATGTGCCGCGCTTGCCGTATTGCCGTCGCCCAACCTGCCGGTGATCTGCGCGCTTGGAACCGTCGAGACGGTGGTGGACCCGGTTCCCGTGCATGCCCGCATGGCGCAATGGGGCATGGGGCAGCTCGACCTTTATCCCGGTGCCGCGCATGAGGTGCCGATGGAGGTTCCCGCCGTGCGCCGTCGGTTTCACCAGCGCGCGGTGACGCTGTTTCAGGGGGCACGATAGGTGCTGTCAAAGGTCCGGGTGGACCTCATGCGCCATATGGTCAAGGACGGCATTGACGAATTTCGGCTCCTTTCCATGCGGAAAGAACGCCTTGGCGACATCGACATATTCGGTGATCGCAACCTTGGGCGGGGTCGGCATTTCAATCAGTTCGGCCCCGGCCGCGCGGAACAGCGCCCGCAGCACAGGGTCGATGCGCGCGATGGGCCATTTCGCCACCAGCGCGCGGTCGGTCATCTGGTCGATGCGGGCCTGATGGTTGACGGCGTGATCGACCACGGCGCGGAAATGGTCAACGTCACCTTCGGCAAACTCACCCTCTTCGTCATAGACGGCGCCAAAGCGATGGGTCTCGAACTCGCGCGTCACGCCCTCGACCGTCTGCCCCGAGGCTTCCATCTGGAACAGCGCCTGCACGGCATAGAGGCGCGCGGCGGATTTCATCTGCTTTTTCGCCGCTGCGCTGACCTTGCCCGTCGTCGTCATTGGCGAAACCCGATCCCCTTGGTCTGGCCCGCCCATTTGCGGGAGAGCGCGATCAGATGCAAGGCCGCCGCAGCCGCACCGCCCCCCTTGTCGTGATCGGCGGGGTCGGCGCGGATGGCGGCCTGGGCGTAATTCTCCACTGTCAGGATGCCGTTGCCGATACAGGCCCCCTGCAGCCCCAAAAGCGACAATGCGCGCGAACTGTCGTTGCAGACGGTGTCGTAATGCGTCGTCTCGCCCCGGATGATGCAGCCAAGCGCGACATAGCCGTCATACTTTGCCTGCCGCTCGGCCATGGCGATCGCGGTCGGCACCTCCAGCGCGCCCGGAACCTCGACCAGATCGACCTCCGCGCCGCAGGCGGCGGCGATGCCCCGCGCCCCGGCGACCAGATGATCGGCGATGGCGCGGTAATAGGGGGCGACCACGATCAGCAGCTTGACCGGCTTGTCAAAGGCCGGCAGCGGCAGGGTGTAGTGGGGTTCAAGCGTGGCCATGGTTTACTCCGTGATCGGGCGGGTGCCGGTGATGGAAAGACCGTAAGCCTCAAGGCCCACGACCTTGGGCGCCCTGGAATTGGTGACAAGGATGATCTCCGACAGGCCCAGGGCCGACAGGATCTGCGCACCCAGCCCGTATTGCCGCAGCGTCTGGGGCGAATGTTCGCCCTCGCCCACCATCTTCATCGTGGTGTCGCGCAACAGGACCACGGCGCCGCGCCCCTCGGTCGCGATCAGGCGCATCGCGGCGGGCAGGTCGCCCCCGCCGCCGATGCCCAGCACATCCTCCAGCGGGTTCAGCGCATGAACGCGCACCAGCACGGGTCCGGGCGTGGTCAGATCGCCCTTGGACAGCACGACATGGTCGGCACCTTGGGTGTCATCCGAAAAGATCCGCATCAGCCAGTCGCCACCATGCGTCGAGGTGACGCTGCGCACGGCCTTTTCGTTGACCAGATTGTCGTGTCGGCGGCGATAGGCGATCAGGTCGGAAATCGTGCCGATCTTCAGCCCGTGGCGCTGGGCAAAGCTGATCAGGTCCGGCAGTCGGGCCATGGTGCCGTCGTCATTCATGATTTCGCAGATGACGCCGCTGGGGTTCAGGCCCGCCAGACGGCTGATGTCCACCGCCGCCTCGGTATGGCCTGCGCGGACCAGCACGCCGCCATCGCGGGCGCGCAAGGGAAAGACGTGACCAGGCGTGGCAATGTCGGCAGCACCCCTGGTCGGATCAATGGCCACAGACACGGTGCGCGCGCGGTCGGCGGCGCTGATCCCGGTGGTGACACCTTCGCGCGCCTCGATCGACAGGGTAAAGGCGGTCTCGTGGCGGGACGAGTTCTTGGGGCTCATCAGCGGCAGGCCCAGTGCCTCTATACGGGCCGCAGGCAGCGCGAGGCAGATCAGCCCGCGCCCGTGGGTCGCCATGAAGTTGATCGCCGACGGCGTACACATCTGCGCGGGGATCACAAGATCGCCCTCGTTCTCGCGGTCCTCGTGGTCGACCAGGATGAACATCCGGCCGTTGCGGGCATCCTCGATGATGTCCTCGGTCGAGGAGATCACGTCGGCATAGTCATCCTGTTCGCCGGGCATCTGTCCGTGGTCCTTGCGCGCTCGTCATGGGTTGACGTGGCCATATCGCGGATGTCGCACGAAAGCCAGAGGGCGACCATCAGGGCGGCTGTGCAGGGGCGCACCGACGGGTCCGTGTCAGGCGGCGGCAAGCAGCGCCAGGCAGAGGGCTTCGGCCAGTTGCTGACTGGCGCCGAGGACATCGCCGGTCTGCCCGCGGATCTTGCGCCGGGCAAGCTGGCCAAGGCCAAGCGTCAGTGCCGCAAGGGCCAGGACGATCCACAGGGCGATCCAGCCCGCCAGCACCAGGCCAAGGACACCTGAGATGCCAACCGCAATCAGGACGACCCCGCGATCCGGTCGTCCGACCGATTGCGACAATCCGCTGCCGCGCGCATTGGGCAGTGCGGCCATAAGCGCCACCATCGGCACGCGCGACAGTGCCCCGGTCGCGATCAGCGCCATGGCGGCCCCGCCCGTCGCGCACAGCGCCGCCAGCGCCGACCAGCGCGCAAGGGTGACAAGGATCAATGCCAGCGTGCCGAAACTGCCGATATGGCTGTCTTTCATGATCGCCAGTCGCCGCACCGGATCGCGCCCGCCGAAAAAGCCGTCCGCGGTGTCGGCCAGACCGTCCTCGTGCAGCGCGCCGGTCAGGATCGCCATCGTGGCCAGCGCCAGCGCCGCCGTGACGCCCGCGGGCAGCCCGATGAACGTGGCCAGCACGACCACCAACGCGGCGATGCCGCCGATCACAATGCCGACAACAGGCCAGGCCCAGGCGGCATCCGCCCCGCGCGGCGCATGATTGGGCACGGGCAGGCGCGTCAGCAGGGCCAGCGCCGACCAAAGATCGCCAGGCAGCCGACTTGCGACGTCGCGATTGCTGTCCATCATGCCCCTTCCTTGCTGGCCAAGCCTGCCCCCGTCAGGTATCCGGTCGGCCTTGCGACTGCAACTTGAGGATATGATGACGGATTTCTCCACGCTTGCCGAATTTCGCGCGCATCTTGCGGACATGCCAAAGCCCGATCCGGCAGCCATTGCCGGGGCACGGGCACGGGATGCGGTGTTGACCAAACCGCCGGGCGCGCTGGGCCGGCTGGAAGAGGTGGCCCTGTGGCTGGCGGGCTGGCAAGTCACCGCCACCCCGCATGCCGACCGTCCCCAGATCGCGATATTCGCAGGAAATCATGGGGTTGCGGCGCTTGGCGTGTCGGCCTTTCCGGCCGAGGTCACGGCCCAGATGGTGGCTAACTTTGTCGCCGGAGGTGCCGCGATCAACCAGTTTGCGCGAACCTTCGGCGCCCGGCTGACGGTGCATCCGATTGATCTCGACCGGCCCACGGGAGATTTCACCCAAGGCCCCGCGATGTCCGAAGGCGACTGTGTTGCCGCGCTGCGCGTCGGCTGGGATGCGGTTTCGGCGGATGCGGATGTCTTTGTCGCGGGCGAGATGGGGATCGCCAACACTACCGTTGCAGCGGCGTTGGCTTGCGCGCTGTGCGGCGGTGCGCCCGAGGACTGGGTCGGGCGCGGAACCGGGGTCGATGACGCAGGCCTGCGCCGCAAGGCCGATGTCGTGCGGGACGGCGTGGCGCGGCACCGTGCCCTTCTGGATGATCCGCTCGCGGTGCTGGCTGCCCTTGGCGGGCGCGAGATCGCCGCAATGACCGGGGCCATCGCGCGGGCAAGGATGTTGCGCATTCCGGTCGTGCTGGACGGGTTCATCGCCTGTGCGGCAGCGACGGTGCTGGCACGGCTGCATCCCGGTGCGCTGGACCACTGCATCGCGGGCCATGTCAGTGCCGAACACGCCCATGCGCGGCTGCTGGGGCATCTGGGGATGGACCCCCTGCTGTCGCTGGGGCTGCGTCTGGGTGAGGGCAGCGGCGCGGCGCTGGCGCTGGGCGTCGTCAAGGCGGCGGCGGCCTGCCATTCCGGCATGGCCACCTTTGCCGAGGCGGGCGTGTCGGACGGCTGACGGCTATTCCGCCGCCGTGGGTTTCAGGCGAACCTCGTCCAGATCCTCGATCAGGGCGGTCTCAAGGTCGCGGTCCAGCTGCTTGGCCCGCGCGACATAGCCTTCGTTCAGGTGCACCGGCTGGCCGGGCACCCACAGCTCGGCCAGATCGCGCATCGCGGCGCGGTCAACCTTGTAGAACGTCTGCGACATCCGCGACGCCTCGTAGTCGCTGAAGCCGGTGTTTTCCAGCACATAGCGCCCGGCCCGGATCGAGCTGTCAAAGGTTTCGCGCACGATGTCATTGGCCCCGGCCTGATAGAGTTCATAGACATGCACCCGGTCGCGCGCGCGGGCGACGATGTGCAGGTCGGGGCGTTCGTGCCTGGCATGGCGCACGATCGACAGGGCGTGGTCGCGGTCATCAACGGCAACAACCAGCACCTCGGCCTCGGCCAGACCGGCGGCGGCAAGGAGTTCGGGCCGTGTCGGATCGCCGTAGAACCCCTTGACGCCAAAGCGGCGCATCGTCTCGATGATGGTGATGTCGGCATCCAGCACGACGGTATCGATCCCGGACGACCGCACCAGCCGGTTCACCGTCTGCCCGAACCGCCCGATGCCGGCGATGATCACGCGGCCCTTGCGGTCGATGGTGTCGGGCTCGGCGGAGGTGTCAGGGCCCTTTTGGCGCAGGCTGAGCCGATCGTAGATCAGAAACAGGAACGGCGACAACAGCATCGACAGGCTGATGACCAGAAGCGTGGTCTGTCCCAGTGCGCCGGACAGGATGCCTTCGCTGCGGGCAAAGCTGACCAGTAGAAACCCGAATTCCCCCGCCTGCGCCAGCCCAAGGGCCAAAAGCCAGCGGTCGCGCCCCCTTAGTCCGGCCGCGGTTCCGAGCGCGAACAGGATCACCGCCTTGACCGCAATCAGCGCCAGTGTCGCGCCGATGATCGCAACGGGTGCCGCGGCAAAGGCGCGAAAGTCGATGCCGACGCCGACCGTCATGAAGAACAGGCCCAAGAGCAGGCCCTTGAACGGGCGCAGGTCCGCCTTGATCTGATGACGAAATTCGGAATTGGCCAGCACGACACCCGCAACAAATGTCCCAAGCGCGGGCGAAAGGCCCACCAGCATCATCAGGAACGCAATGCCAAGGACCATCAACAGTGACATGCAGGTCGACATTTCGGGCAGGCGCGAGGCATGGACGAACCGGAACACCGGGCGCGACAGGAAATGCCCCGCAAGGATGATGGCGGCCACGATGGCCAGCGTCAGCAGCGTTGCACCCCAGCCGGGCAAGGATTGCACAAGGCTGATCAGCGGTTCGGCGACGCCTTCGGCAGGCGCGGAGGTTTCCGCCGCCGCCTGCGTCAGATTTCCGCCGCCCGCGCCGGGCAGCGCCAGAACCGGGATCAGCGCCAGCATCGGCACGACCGCGATGTCCTGCGCCAGCAGCACCGAAAACGCCGATCGGCCGCCACGCTGGCGCATCAGGTTCTTTTCCGACAGCATCTGCAGCACGATGGCGGTCGAGGACAGCGACAGCACCATCCCGATGACCAGCGCCTGCTGCCAGGGCTGGTTCCACAGCACCAGGATGCCAGCGACGGCAAGACAACTGCCCACGATCTGCGCGCCGCCAAGTCCCAGGAGGGCATGCCGCATGCCCCAGACGCTGCGCGGCGCCAGGTCAAGCCCGATCAGGAACAGCATCATCACGACGCCGATTTCTGCCATGTGCTGCAAGTCCTCGGCCTTTCCCGCCAGTCCGAAAACCGGGCCGAGCAGGATGCCCGCGCCCAGATAGCCAAGCACCGATCCGACACCGGCGCGAACCGCCAGCGGCACGACCACAAGGGCCGCCCCAAGGTAAAGGCTGGCAAGGAACAGGCTGCTTTCCATCGGCTCTCCGTTGCTGGCGGGCGGATCGGGCGGGGGTCGGCAAACGGCCGCTCAACAGGTCAAGGGAGCATGCCCGTACGGTTTGCCGAGGGGCGTCAACCGGCCAAGTATGGCGTCGGGCATGGGCACAATTACACGATGGCAAGCGGATGCGGCGCGGCCTCAACCAGACCGCCTGCACATGGTGGCGGGTTTCCCGCCCGGCATCAAGATCGCGTGGGCGCGCCCCATATCACGCATCTGCAATCATGCAGGACACCAACGTCGCATGCATCAGTTTTGTGCAATGGCGCGGATCGGCGCGCGGGGTCGTCAGGCCCGCGGCATCTTCAGCGAGACCAGCCGCCCGCTTTTCTGATACCGCACCTCGGTCGCGGTAATGGCCTCGACCCGGCCACCATCGACGCTGTCGCCGACCGCCACCTTTTTGTAGCGCCCGCTGGCCAGGCGGATCAGCGCATAGCGCTTGGACGGCGTGCCGTAGACGCCGATCAGGTTGATCTTGGAAAGGTTGATCGCGTTCGCAAAGGTCGCCTGCTTGGCCACCGTCGCCCTGGTCGGAATTTTCGGCGCAACCCTGGCCAGTTCGGGTTCGTTGTCGCCTTCGGGCAGGGCATCGTTGCTGGGGGCAACCTCGGGTTCGGACTCAGGCGCCCGGATGGCGGCGGCCACGGCGGCATTCACCGCGCGAGACATGTCCTGCGGCCGGGCGGCGGGACGGCGCGACACGGCCAGCGTCATGAGGTTGCCCGTATCGGCGGCGCTTGCCACGGCTGCCTCGACCGCGGCATTGGCCTGGGCCGTCAATGACGCGGCCGCTGTCTCGTTGCGCGCAGCAGACCCCGCGACCGCCAGCGTCGCCGGTCGCGTCCTGGGGCGCAGGGTTGCCACCTCTGTGCCAGTGGCAGGCGACAGGCTTGCGTCATCGGCGCTTTTTGCGGCAGCGGGAACGGAAAGGTTGTCGGGGCGCGGGCGCGGGCGAAAACCTGCCAGGGCCGGGTCGGCGGGTGCTGTCGGCGGGGTTGCGACAGGCGCTGCCAGCGACGCGGCTGCGGTGGCCGCGGCGGCCAAGGCATCCGCATCGGGCGCGGGTTCTTCTGCCGGCAGCGCTGCAACGGCATTGGCGGCGGCCGTGACGGCCGGGCTGCGCACGGGCGGCGTCACCGGCGGCGCACCCGCAAACAGCATGTAGCCCTCGGGCGCCAGGATGCCCTGGGGCGTCGGCACGATCAAACCTGCAGCATCGAACTGATAGACGGTGCCAAAGGGCGGCGGCGGCGGGGCGGCGGCGGGCAGCACGTCCGCCGGAAAGACCGGGTCGGGCAGGCGCAGCGCGTCCAGAACAGCCGGCGGCGTGTCGGCGGTGGCCAGAAATACCTCATCCGGCGGCAGGTCGCCCGCGCGGGGTTCCGGACCGGAGGCGGCACTTGCCAGGCCAAGATTCGGCGCTGGGGTCGCCTCTGCCGCCAGGGCAATGGCGGTATCGGTCGATGTCGCCGCAGCGGGATCGGCTGCCGCCTCTGACCCGGCGACCGTCAGCCCGGCGTCGGGCGCAGGAGCCGCGTCTGGCCGGGGTTCCGGCGCAACGGTCGCGGCCCCCGAAACAGCCTCGCCATCTGCCGCGGCCTCGTCCTCGGCGGTCACAACACCGTCGGCAGGCAAGGCAGCGGTGGCATCAAGCGCTGCTTCCGAGGCCCCGCCAGCATTCGCCACAGTTGATCCAACATCAGAAGAATTCAGTATATCTTTCTGATTCAAAACACTTTCGCCCGTAACCGACGGGGGGGCAGTCGCGGGTGAGGGGTCAATTGCGTTGGTGGCAAGCGCCGTCGCGTCGTTCGGTGTCGCTGTCTGGTTCTGGACCAGGGAATAGGATGACCAGGCCGCGATCAGGGCCAGCACCACGAGCAGCACCCCTGTCAGGATCAGACCCAGATATCGCGGTTTTCCCCGCTGGGGCAATGGCTTGGCGCCAAAAGTTCCACCTGGGCGGGTCAATGGCTTGGTCGATTTTCCCATTGTGGCGGTGCTGGAGGCCAGTGCCGCGGCGGCGGCGGCGACAGCGGGCGGCGGAGATGACGGTCCTGCCTTGCGCTTTTTGGATCCCGGGATTGAGGGTGCCGTGACCTGGGCATCGGATCGAATCGGCGGAATGCTGCGTTTATCCAGCGGATCGCTGCGCGCCGCCCCGGGTAGATCACCAAAGCCCCTGTCTTGCGCCGCACGACTGCCGGAAGGGGAATTGCGCAACCCCTCCTCGGAACTGCGACGGCTGGCAAAGGCCATCTGCGCGGCAGGTGACGGTGCCGGGGGCAGATCGTCGAAGGGATCGTCCGGACCGGACAGTCCTGCCGGTTGGGTGTCGATGACTTCGGCAAACGGGGCCTCGTCGATCATGGATGTCGCAACAGGGACAGGCTTGTCCTCGATCGGGCGCGCCGCCGGGGGCGCGGCTGCCTCGACCGCGACGGATGGCGCGATTTCGGCGGCGGCTTCGCTTGATGTGGCGGGTGTGGGCTCATTGGCCGACGCCGCGTCAGGTGCCGGTGCGGGACCGGCCTCGTTCTTGGCCGGCTCGGTCCTGGTCGCCGCAGATGCATCTGCCTGGGCGGCCGCGCGGAGCTTTTCGACAGCCCCCGCGATCGGATCGCCGCTGTGTCTTTCATGGCGCTCAGACCGCTTTGCGGGGCGTTCTTCAGGCTCGGTCGGGACGTCGGCCAATGGCAGATCGCGGGTCACGATGGTCATTGCGTCGCGGTCGGGTTCGACCGCCTCGCCCTTGGCCAGGATCGTCTTTGCGGCCTCGGTCTGGCCAAAGAACGGCTCGCCCTTGAATTGCGACGGGTCCGGCAGGGCCACGAACGAGACCGGGCCAAAGCGGTGTTCGACGGCAAAAGCCTCGGCCTCGGTCAGGGTCTGGCGGGCGACGACGGCGACCTTGACCATGGTGCCCTTGCCGCGCCAGTCGAACACAAGATCCTCGGGCGCATAGGGGGTGCGACCGGCAAGGCCTGCGCGTATCTGCTTGCGGCGGGTTTCGTCATCGGGACCCGGTGCCTCGACATCGCAATACAGGATTTCCGAGTTGGGGATCACCAGCTTTGTCGACACTCCGCGCGGCGACAGCCCTAGGGCGGTCTTGCGCAAGTAGTCGAGGGCTTCGGACAAGTCGGGGGTGTCAAAGGCCACGTCGCCGACTTGCAACCAGCCTCGGCCAGTCCGATGCAATAGGGCGACGCGTTCGTTCGACAGGTTCAGGGCAAATGTCGGTTTCATTGTCCGGGTCTAGCACAGCCTTGGGAGCGGCGGAAACGCGGTCCCGCCCGAAGTCGATCTACTACAGCAGCTTTTTGCCGAATGAAAGATAAACGGCCAAGGAATGCCTTGTGGTGCGCGTCCAACAGACGAATGGTCGCGATTGTTCCAAGGAGGATCCCATGCGCATTCTGAAATCTTTCGTTCTGGTCACGACATTCGCGGTCGCGGCGGCAACCGCTGCGCTGGCGCAGGCCCAAGCTCCGGCCACTATCAGCGTCAGCGGCGAGGGCCGCGTTGCCACCAGCCCGGACATGGCGACGATCTCGCTGGGGGTAACGACGTTTGGCGATACGGCGGCAGCCGCGATGGCCAAAAACTCCGAAGAATTGGCCAAGGTCATGGCCAACCTGACCGCCGCTGGGATCGAGGCCAAGGACATCCAGACCACGGGGCTGATGCTGAACCCCAACTGGTCTTATGACGCCAGCGGCAGCACCGGCACGATCAACGGCTATACGGCGATGAACATGGTCAACGTGCGGGTGCGTGCGCTGGACGGTCTGGGCGGGGTGCTGGATGCCGCGATCAAGGACGGGGCCAATACGCTGAACGGGCTGACATTCGGCATTGCCGATCCGCAGCCGGTGAATGACGAGGCGCGCAAGCTGGCCGTCGCGGATGCCGTTCGCAAGGCCGGGCTTCTGGCCGAGGCGGCGGGTGTCAAGCTGGGTGCTGTCACGTCGGTCTCCGAGCAGAGCGGCTATACCGATCCGTCGCCGATGTTCCGGGCCGAGGCGTCGCCCGCCCAGGGTGCCGTGCCGGTCGCGGGCGGCGAGGTCGCGATGACGGTGATGGTCAGCATGACCTGGGCTCTGGCGCAGTAAGGGATGGCGGGCCTGCGGGATCACACCCTGCAGGCCCGCACTTTCTTCAGGCGGTCGCGGCGGCCAGCGCCTGATCCAGGTCGGCGATGATGTCGGCCACGTCCTCGATCCCGATGGACAGACGGACGACGTTCGGTCCTGCCCCGGCGGCGATCTGCTGTGCCTCGGTCAGCTGGCGGTGCGTGGTCGACGCGGAATGGATCACCAGCGACCTCGTATCGCCCAGGTTCGCCACATGGCTGAACAGCTTCAGGTTGTCGACCAGCTTGACACAGGCCTCGTACCCGCCCTTGACGGCAAAGGTGAAGAGCGCCCCGGCCCCCTTCGGGCAGATTTTTGCCACGCGGTGATAATAGGGCGATGATTTCAGCCCCGCATAGGTGACGGCATCGACACGGGGGTCCGCCTCAAGCCACTTCGCCACCTTTTCGGCGTTCTCGACATGGCGCTGCATCCGCAGGGACAGCGTCTCGATCCCCATCAGGGTGTAGTGCGCGCCTTGCGGGTTCATCGTCATGCCCAGATCGCGCAGGCCAACGGCGATGGAGTGGAAGGTGAACGCCATGGCCCCCAATGCGGCGTGGAAGTTCAGGCCGTGATAGGCGGGTTCCGGGGCCGCGAGGCTGGGGAACTTGCCGCTTTTCGACCAGTCGAACTTGCCTGAGTCCACGATGGCCCCGCCGGTGACGGTGCCGTTGCCGGTCAGGTATTTCGTGGTGGAATGGACGACCAGCGTGGCCCCATGCTCGATCGGGCGGCAGAGATAGGGGCTGGCCGAGGTGTTGTCGACAATCAGCGGCAGGCCCACTTTGTCGGCGATCTTGGCGATGGCATCGAGGTCGGTGATGTAGCCGCCGGGGTTTGCGATCGACTCGCAGAAGATCGCGCGGGTGTTTTCATCGACCGCGGCCTCGACCGCCTTCAGGTCATCGAAATCGACGAATTTGGCCGACCAGCCGAATTTGCGGATGGTGTTGGAAAACTGCTGGATCGTGCCGCCATACAACTTGGTTGCGGCGACGACGTTGCAGCCGGGGTTCATCAGCGGGAAAAGGGCCATGATCTGTGCCGCATGGCCGGATGAACAGCAGACGGCACCCGCACCACCCTCCAGCGCCGCGATCCGGTTGGCCAATGCCATGACCGTGGGGTTGGTCAGACGGGAATAGATGTAGCCAACTTCCTGAAGGTTGAAGAGTTTCGCCGCGTGGTCGGCATCGCGGAACACATAGGCCGTGGTCTGGTAGATCGGCACCTGACGCGCGCCAGTGGCTGCGTCCGGCGCGGTGCCTGCGTGGATTTGCTGGGTATCAAAGCCCTGTGTCATCTGGAGGTCCTCCCGTGTTTGATTGGGCGGCACGGTAGGGGAAGCCGTTCGCGGTGTGAAGGGGGCGAGGCGCCGGCGACAAGAATCGGGACGGAATGTTCGGATCGCGGTCCGACATGGAAGAAAAGCACCGCCGGGGCAACGAAAACGGGATGACCGACCCGAACCGGGCATGCCGACACTGACCCGGATGTCAATGTCACCCGCACAATGTTTCCGTTCCATTTTTCGGCTTTTGCCTGTTTATGGCCCCATGACGCGAGAGCTGTATCTTGCCCTTCTGGGCTTTGCCTTTGTCACTTCGGTCACGCCGGGACCGAACAACATGATGCTGCTGGCGTCGGGCGTGAACTTTGGCGTAGGGCGGACCATCCCGCATATGCTTGGGATTTCCATCGGGCACATGCTGATGGTGGTGCTGGTGGGCTTGGGCCTGTCGGGGGTGTTCCAGACCGTCCCGCAACTGATGATCGTCCTGAAAGTGACGGCGGTCGGCTACATGCTGTGGCTGGCGTGGAAGATCGCGCATGCCGCGGCACCGGGGACGGCAGCCGCTGCGGGAAAGCCCTTCACCTTTCTGCAGGCGGCGGCGTTCCAGTGGGTGAATCCCAAGGCCTGGGCGATGGCGCTGGGGGCGATTGCCGCCTATGCGCCGGAGCCGTCTCTGGCAACCATCGGCATCGTGGCGGCAACGTTTGCCGCCGTAAACCTGCCCTCGGTGTCGGTCTGGGCGTGGGCCGGCCAGGTGCTGCGGCGCGGGCTGGACGATCCGGTGCGGTTGCGCGTCTTCAACTGGACGATGGCGGTTTTGCTGGTGCTGTCGCTGATCCCCGTCCTGCAACTCTAGCGCAGCCACAGACCTTCGCGCTTCAACCTGTTGCGGATGATCTGTTCGCGCAAGGGCAGATGGGCGCGATCAAAGAGGGCGCGCGCCTTGCGGCCCTTGTTCTGATAGACCATCAGCTTGACGGGTTCCCAGTCACGCAGGGTCCGGCGGTGGTTCTTGTCGCCCGCGATGGTTTCCAGCACCTCGACCGACCTGTCAGATTCCCGTGCGTAAAGCAGCGGGAAGGTGCGATAGTGGCAAGTGACGTCGCCATCGAGGCCCGCCAGTTCCGGCCCCGGTCGCCCTCCGCCGAAAGAGTGGACAACCAGCGGCAATGCAATCTGGTCAAGCCAGGGATAGATTTCCTGACAGACCAGCGGGTCGGGGCGATCGTCGCGGATGCTTTCGGCATAGTGCAGAAACCGCGCGCCAAACGCCTTGGGACTATGGTGAAAGAACCAGCCCGCGTTGAAGTAGAGATGCCGCTGCCAATACTCGGCGGGCTGGGAGAGGTCGAGCGTCGCTTCATAGTCAAGGCCGAACCGGGCATAGAGCGAGGACCAGATGTCGGCATAGGTCGGCCCGTAAAGTTCCATCACCGGCCAGGTGCCTTCGC
Organism: Rhodobacterales bacterium; assembly: GCA_021155205.1. GTDB lineage: Bacteria > Pseudomonadota > Alphaproteobacteria > Rhodobacterales > Rhodobacteraceae > JAJNPS01. The sequence continues at coordinate 100,945 of JAJNPS010000018.1, read as the reverse complement.
GCCGCATCGAGGCCGACGGTTTGGTGAAATCGAACGGGATGGATGCCAGATCGCCGGTGATCAGGGTGTCGGTATCGAGAAACAGAAACGGCTCGTCCGGCAGGGCGTCCAGCGCCTCGATCTTGTTGCCTTCGGGGTACGAGGCTCCAAAGGCCGTGTTCTCGAACGGCAGGAATACGGCGCCGAGGCTGGTCAGAAGATCGCGGACCGCGGGGTCGGTGACGCGCGGGTCATCCTTCCACCGTGGGCCGGGCTGGGGTTCGGCAAGGAAAAGCGTGCCTTTGAAATCAGGATTTGTCAGGCGCAGCGAGGCGGACAGCAGGATCGCCTCGTATTGCAGGCGACCGCCCTGGACGACGGCCAGAATGTTGAACGGTGTCATCGCGCCGGCGGCGAAAAGCGCAAGGACAGGCAGGACATGCCGCCATCGAGTTTGGCGCATTCCGAATTGCCGATCTCGCGCACGCCAAAGCCTGCGGCGGTGATCCGGTCGCGGGTAGCCGGGAAGCCGGCGGGGACCAGCACCAGATCGTTGAACCGGATGGAATTCGCCGCCGCTTCTTCACCCGGGGCGGTGTGGATCACCCTGTAGTCCCGAAAACAGCCGGATGCGGCGAGGCGTTCGGTTGACAGGATCGTGTCGCCGTCAAGCAATGAGCAATCGGTCTTGAAATGGAGGACACCGGGCGGCGTCATGACTTCGCGCACCTTGTGGCCCCATGGGGCGACCAGCGACGTCATCTCGGCGATGCCGACGGCATTGGTGCGGGCGGACCTGCCGACGAGAATCTCGGTTTCGGTGACAAGGATGTCGCCGCCCTCGATATAGCTTCCAGCGCCGGTGATGGGGCGGATGTCGGCATAAAGCGCGGCCAGGTGCGGCGCCATTTCGGCCGCCTCGCCCAGACGGCTGGGTGCGCCGGGGCGCATGATGACCGCACCTTGCGGCAGGCACAGGGCAGTGTCCTCGACAAAGACGGAGTCGGGATAGTTGTCAAGCGGCGGCAGTTCGACGACCGTCGCTCCGGTTGACCGCAAGGCCGCGATGTAGTCGGCATGATGCGCCTGCATCACCGCCAGGTCCGGGCTGCCGGTATCGACCGCGCGCAGTCCGCGGGTGATCGACGCAGCCGGTCGGCGCGTGATCGCATGGGTAAAGCGGTAAGAGGCGTCGGTCATCGGCGGGGTCCGGGCAGGGATGCGGCAAAGGTGTCGCACCCCGCGCCGGGCGGTGCAACCCCTTCAGCCGGGCCAGGGCAGCCCAAAGTAGGGATGCGTGATCCAGCGCCACCAGGCATGGTCGAGGAACTGGGTCGACAGGATGAGAAAGGCAAAGGCTCCGCTGCACGCCACCGCAATCGCCACCCAAAGCGCGACCGCCAGCCGGGACCGGCCCTGCGCCGGACGGGCGGCATCGGAGGCCACGCTGCCATCCCAGAGACCGGGTCGCAGGGCGGCGGCACGGGGGGCAGCAAAGGCGTAGATGCGCGCGGCCATCCCGCGCAGGAGCATCAGCGCGGCAAATGTGACTGCGGCCGCGCCAAACACGATCCGGCCTTTCAGCTCTGCCGCGGCCTCGGGGGTCATGTCCTCAAGCCCCGGAAAGAATTCGTGACCCATGATGATCACGCCATGGACAGCAAAGAGGGGCGTTGCAAAGACCAGCGTGACCGCGGAAAGCCAGGCCAGTCGCCAGCCGGACTGCGCCACCACGCCCCGGATGCGGCGCATCTCATAGGCGGCGGACAGCCGGTCCTCGGTGGCGACGTGCGCCAGCATCAGGGGCAGGACGGGCAGGATCAATGCGGCCAGCCCCATGCCGGTCAGAAAGACCGACGGGCCGACCAAGGCCTGCTCATACCCCTTGTTGAACGAGTTTTCCCAGCCTGCCCACCAGGCGCCCAGCCAGAAGATCGAAAAGGGCAGCGTCCAGCTCAGCAGCGCCGCGAGCGTGACCGCCCCGGCGCGGATATTCGCGGCCAGACCGCCCAAGGCGCGCACGATACGTCCCTTTTCGCGCGGACCCAAAAGCCAGCCGGGCGCATCCTCGGCGGCCCCCATCCGGGTGCGTGTGATCCAGCCCATGCGGCGGGTAAGCCAGCCAAGTGCCAGAACCGATGTGAGGGCTTGCGTCGTCAGTACGGCGCCGATGCCAAGGTTTGCGACCAGCCGCCCCAGCCGGGCCAGCCGCGACGGGCGGTAGCTGATGGTGGCGGTCATGCGAACATCCCTTCGATGGCGCTGCCTTCGGCCCGGGTTGCGGCAAAGCCCATCATGGCGGCTATGCTGGGGGCGATGGCGGACTGATCGACGGTCTTGTCAACCACGCCGCGCGTGATGCCGGGGCCAAAGATCACCGCCCAGGTTTCATGCGCCGAGCGCGAGTTGAAATGGTGTTGGAACGGCACTTCGGCCAGCGGGTTGGCATCGCGCCCGCAATCGGGGGTGATCACGAAGATCGTGTTGTCGCGGTAGAACGGGTCGGCATCTGCCGTCGCCACCAGCCGCTGCAACCCTTCGTCGATGATGGCAATCGCCCGGGTGTAGTGGGTCGGGTTGCCCCAATGCACATAGTCGGGGTCCTGATAGTTCACCATCAGCAGGCGCGGCTTCAGTTCCGCCATTGCCCGCACCGACAGTTCCGTCAAGAGCCGGTCGCCACGCGGATTGCGCAGCCCGTCGTCCCCGAACGATGCCCGCCAGCGCGCCCAGAACGCCTCGACCTGCGGGCTGGGTTCCGGGGTCACACCGCGCGCATCGGCCTTGAGCAGTCCGGCGCGTTCTTCCTCGATTTTCGCACGCGCCTCGTCTGTAAGCCCACCCTCGGCCAGCGCCATCCTGGTGCGGTAAAGCTTGTAGCGGTGCAGGCTGAGCATTTCGGAGCGAAAGTCGATACCGTAATGGTCATTGACGCCGAAGGCGAAGAATTCTTCCTGCGGACGATCCTCGCCGTTGACCAGCAGCACCTCATGCGAGGCAAGGTTGAACTGGCGGCGGAGGTATTCGAACAAAGTGGGTTCGGTCGGCTCCAGCCGGTCGGACAGGAGTTCGGTGCTGAGATCACGGTAGGCCAGATAGCGCCCCGTCAGCAGGTTCAGCGTGCCTTCGGCGTGGCTGGTGTTGACGCCGTCCAGCCTGTCGATGCGCAGGTCGGGGATGAAGGTGCCGCGTGGCGCCAGCGCCTGCCGAAGATAGGGGGCCCAGGTCGCTGCCTCGTCGATGGTCTCGGCGCGCCGCACGCCGCCGCCGAACCGGACAAGTACGACGTTCGGGCCGGGATAGGCGGGGGCGGCACGTGCAATCCCCGGCAGCACTCCCGATCCGAGGGTTGCGGCCAGCCCGAGGTTGAAGGTGCGGCGATCCATGGCGGCCTCCACGGGTGTTAACATGCTTAACATTTGCATGACTTTCCGCGCGCGACGTTCACGTTCCTGTGAATAGATGACGCCGGGCAGCCGGTTGCAGCCCGGTCGCGCACGCCGGAGGCTTGCGCATTGGCGTTGACACCGGCTTGCATTGACCGCAGGCAAACGGCAAACTCATGTGATGACCGCGCCATCACCCGTTCCCAAGCGCAAGCTTTACGAAGATGTCCGCGCGCATCTTGCGCGGATGATCGAAAGCGGCGCGCTGCGTCCCGGTGACGCCCTTCCGTCCGAGCGGGAGCTGATGGATGGCCTGTCGGTCGGGCGGCCCGCGATCCGCGAGGCGATGCAGTCGCTGGAACGGTCGGGGCTGATCACCATCCGCCACGGCGGGCGCGCGCGCGTGGCCGAACCCTCCATCGGGCGGATGTTCGGCCAGGTCAGCGACAGCATGCGCCACATGCTGATGCATTCGCCGGTCAGTCTGGAGAACCTGAAGGACGCCCGCGTGACGTTCGAGGCGGAAATGGCGCGACTGGCGGCGCGCCGGCACTCTGTGCAGGATATTGAACGATTGCAATCCATTGTGGCCGAACAGGCCGAGGCGATCGCGGATGCCCCGCGGTTCCGCATGCTGGATGGCCGGTTTCACCGCGAAGTGGCCTTCATCAGCGGCAATCCGATCTGGGTGGCCCTTGCCGAGGCCCTGTTTCGCTGGCTGAACGACTTTCATGTCGATCTGGTCGCCGTGCCGGGGCTGGAACCTCTGACCCTGCAGGAACACCGCCTGATCGTGGGGGCCATCGCAAGCGGCCAACCAGACAGGGCGGCGGCAGCGATGAGCGATCACCTGTTGCGGGCGAACGCGCTTTATCGCCGGACAGCGCCGCGCGCCGATTGACCAACCCCGTTCAACTGGTATAACCAGTTAGGACAAGGGGGGGACCGGCCGTGCCAGATGACACCCGCATGATCTATGGCACCGCTGCCAGTCAGCCAGCCCTGCGGCCGATCACGCTGGGGCCGCTGACCCTGACGGTTGCCGAGGGCGATCTTGTCGGCATCGGCTGGCACGGCGTCGAAGTGTTGCGCCGCATCGCCTATCCGGTGCGGGATGCCGACTGGGCGACGATGCCGACCGAAACCCTGGCCGAGAATATCGACCAGCAGGCGGGGCACCTGCACTATGACCGCCGGTTTGTGGTGGGCGGGGGCGCGCTGCACGGTCAGTTTGTTGTCGAGGCAAGGTCGGTCGGCACCCCGGCGGTGGTGGCAAGGCTCGTCTTGACGGCGGAACGTGACCTGACCGTCAACCGGGCGGGGTTCATCGTGCTGCACCCTCTGGCCGGTGTTGCAGGTCAGCCGTTGCGCGTGATCCATGCAGACGGCACCCGCCGCGAGTCGCGCTTTCCGGCGCTGATCTCGCCCGGCCAGCCGGTGTCGGGGATCAGGGGACTGCGCCATGCCATCGACGGCATCGAGGTCAGCCTTGATTTCACGGGCGATGTGTTCGAGATGGAGGACCAGCGCAACTGGTCGGACGCGTCGTTCAAGACCTATTGCCGTCCCCTGTCCCTGCCCAGGCCCTATCGCATGGCGATAGGCGAAACGGTCACGCAGGACATCTTGCTGACCCTGTCGGGCGTGCCAGGGCCGCGCGGACTGGCATCGCCTGCAGCGTCCGGCGTGAGATGTCCCGGCGTGGCCCTGGCGGCGGATGCGGGGGACCGGGAGGATGCGCCCGGTCTGCGCGACCTGCCCGTCGTGTTGCGCTGCGGGCCGGGCGTGTCTGCGGGCCAGCTTGGACCTTTTCGGGGACGGGCGCTGTCGCTGGAGGTGGTGATTCCGGACGGGTCGGACCCCCATGCTGCCCTGGATAGCATTGCGCGCGCCTGTGCCGGGGCGGGGATCGTGCCGGGCCACGTGGTCGCGCTGCCCAAGGCCTATCTGGCCAGCCACCAGCCCGAAGGCCCCTGGCCCGGCGGTCCCGCACCGCGCGATCTGATCGCCCATGTCCGCGCGGCGTTTCCTGACGCCAGGGTCGGCACCGGGTCCCTGACCAACTTTACCGAACTGAACCGCTGTTGCCCGGACGCGGCGGCGGTGGATTTCGTGACCTTTTCGACCACCGCCATCGTCCATGCGGCGGATGATCTTTCCGTGCTGCAGACGCTGGAGACGCTGCCCCAAATCCTCGACTCGGCCAAGGCGCTGGCGGCGGGTCGGCCGCTGCGGCTGGGGCTTGTGTCCATCGGGATGCGGTCAAACCCCTATGGCCGAGGTGTCGCGCCGAATCCCGGTCTGGCACGGATCGCCATGGCCGGCGACGACCCCCGGCAACGCGGGCTTTTCGGTGCCGCCTGGACGGTCGGGGCATGGGCCGCGATGGCGGGGCAGGGTGTCGACAGCCTGTGCCTGGGGATGCTGCAAGGCCCGTTGGCGCCCGGCGGGGGCGGAAAACTGTTCCCGATCTGGCACGTCATCCGCGCGGCGGCGGATCTGTCGGGGCAGGTGGCGCGCCGGGTTGCGGGCGATGGGCTTGCGGGTCTGATCGCACAGGATGGCTGCGGCCTGGTCGCCAATCTGGGCAGCGCGGCCCTGCCGATGCCACGCGGTGCCACGCATGTCCTGTCGAGCGCAACGGTCCCGGCGGCGGGCGCCGACCCGGACTGGCTGCAAAAGCCGGGGCAGGTGCCGCAGACCCTGGCGCCCTTTGCAGTTGCCTTTCTAAGGGGGGCGGAATGACGAGGCCAAGAATTGCCCTGATCGGATGCGGGTTCTTTGCGCGCAACCACATGCAGGCCTGGGCTGAACTGGGCGCCGAGGTGATCGCCGTCTGTGACCGTGACCTGGACAAGGCAGACGGCTTTGCGCGGGACTTCTCTGTGGCCAGATCCTATCAGGACGCGGCCACGATGCTGGCCGAACAGCGCCCCGAAATCGTGGACATCGCAACGACCGTAACGTCGCACCGCGCGCTGGTGGAACTTGCGGCGGGTGTGCCGGTGGTTGTCTGCCAAAAGCCGTTTGCCGAGACCCTCGCCGATGCTGCGGCCATGGTGGCCGCCTGCGACGCCAAGGGCAGCATGTTGCTGGTGCATGAGAATTTTCGCTGGCAGAAACCGTTTCGCCTGCTGAAGGCCGCGATGACCGAAATCGGGGTGCCGCGTTTCCTGCGCCTGTCGTTCCGCCATGGCCATGACATCTATTTCAACCAGCCCTATCTGGCTGAGGTGGCAGACCTTGCCCTGACCGATGTGGGCCTGCACCTGTTCGATCTGGCGCGGTTCCTTGTCGGGGATGTTGCCAATGTGCATTGCCGCACCCAGAGGCTGAACCCGCATGTGGCGGGTCGGGACGCCTTTGTTGCCTCGCTCGGCCACGCATCGGGCGCTGTCAGCAGCGTGGAATGCAGCTTTTTCACGCAGCGCGATCCCGACCTGTTCCCGCAGACGCTGGCTCTGGTCGAAGGCGACGGCGGCACGCTGGAACTGACGGCGGGCTACCGGCTGATCCGCCACCGTGCGGGGACTGCGCCCGAGAATGCAGAACCCGACCTGCCGGTCTGGGGCGCGCGGCCCTGGCACGGCATCCAGGAGTCGGTCGTGGCGTTTCAGGCGCATGTGCTGGACGTGCTGGCCGGGCGGGCCGAACCGCAGCCTTCGGGTGCGCACAACATCGGCACGCTTGCCGTGACACTGGCCGCGATCCGGTCGGCGAGCATCGGGCAGGTTGTTGCGGTGGATCAGCAGGAGGCGGGCCCGAGATGACGCGGATCGAGGCGGATTATCTGATCGAGACGGCCTATGATCTGTCCGAGGCGGCGGCAGCCCTGGCGGGCGAGCAATCCTCCGGAACCTTTCTGCCGGTGCCGGGAGAGACGCCGGAACTGAAGGCGCGGGCGGCCGCGCGCATCGAGCATCTGGAGGATCTTGGGCCGGTGCCGGGTCCGTCCCTGCCGGGCGCGGGGCGTGCCGACCGCCCCCACCGACAGGCGCGCCTGACGATCAGCTGGCCCCTGGACAACATCGGGCCGTCGCTGCCGAACCTGATGGCGACCGTGGCGGGCAACCTGTTCGAGCTGCGCCAGTTTTCGGGCTTGCGCCTGCTGGACCTGCGGCTGCCTGCGGCATTCGCGGCCGCTTATCCCGGCCCGGCCTTTGGCGTGGAGGGGACGCGCAGGCTCTGCGGGGTTCAGGGACGCCCGCTGATCGGCACCATCATCAAGCCCTCGGTCGGCCTGACGCCGGACGGCACGGCGGCGCTGGTCGATCAGTTATGTGCGGCGGGGATCGACTTCATCAAGGATGACGAACTGCAATCCGACGGGCCGGCCTGCCCGTTCGACGATCGCGCCCGCGCCGTGATGCGGGTGATCAACGCCCATGCCGACCGGACGGGACGCAAGGTCATGTATGCCTTCAACCTGACCGGCGAGATCGACCAGATGCAGCGGCGGCACGATCTGGTGCAGTCCCTCGGCGGCACCTGCGTGATGGCCAGCCTGAACAGCGTCGGCATCGCCGGGATAGTCGCCCTGCGCCGGCATGCGGTCCTGCCGGTACATGCCCATCGCAACGGCTGGGGCGCGCTGACGCGGGCACCGATGCTGGGCCATGACTATGCCGCCTGGTCAAAGATCTGGCGTATCGCGGGCGTCGACCACATGCATGTGAACGGATTGCAGAACAAATTCTGCGAAAGCGATGCCAGCGTGGTGGCCGCGGCACGCTCGTTGCGCACACCGCTCTGGCCGGATGCACCCTTTGGGGTGATGCCTGTGGTCGCCTCGGGGCAGTCAGCGGCGCAGGTACACGGCACCTGGGCGGCGTTGGGGTCGGTGGACCTGATCCACGCGGCCGGGGGTGGCATCATGGCGCATCCCTTCGGACCGGCTGGCGGCGTGGCGGCGATGCGTGCGGCCTGGGATGCAGCGCAGGCGGGCATCCCCCTCGATGTCGCGGCCCGTGACGACAAGGGGCTGGCCGCCGCCGTCAGCTTTTCACGATGACCAACCCGGCGACCCCCGCTCTGGCCTGGTACGGCGATGACTTCACCGGGGCGGCCGCCGTGATGGAGGTGCTGGAGTTTGCGGGCTATCCGTCCGTCCTGTTCCTGGATGCGCCCGACGCGGCGGCATTGGCGCGGTTTCCGGACCGCTTTGGCATCGGGGTGGCGGGGGATGCCCGCAGCCGCAGCCCCGACTGGATGGATGCAAATCTGCCCGGCATGTTCGCCGCCCTGCGCGCGACGGGTGCGCGAATCCTGCATTACAAGACCTGCTCCACCATGGACAGCGCGCCCGGTATCGGGTCCATCGGCCGCGCGGCGGAGATCGGACTGGCGGACGGCGGCTGGGCACCGATGATCCTTGCCGCCCCTGCGCTGGGCCGCTGGCAGGCCTTTGGCAATCTTTTCGCCCGCGCGCCGCAGGGGGTGGCGCGGCTTGACCGTCATCCGACGATGCGCCACCACCCCGTGACCCCGATGGACGAGGCGGATGTGCGCCGGCACATCGCGCGCCAGACCGATCTTGCGATTGACATGGTGGACTGTGTCGCACTGGGCGCGGATCAGGGGGCTGCGCGGCTGGCCGAGGTTGTCGCGGCGGGCGCGCGGATCGTGGCCATCGACGTGATGGATGACACCACGTTGGCGGCAGCAGGGCAGCTTTTGTGGCAGGCGGCCGAAGCGGCGGCGCTCTTCGTGCTGGGCTCGCAGGGGGTCGAATACGCGCTGGTGGCGGCGCGTCCGCGTGCCGCCAAGGTCACGTTGGCGGATCGCGTGACCCAGATTGTCGCGATCTCGGGTTCCGCCTCGCCCGATACCGCCCGCCAGATCACGCTCGCCGAGGCGCAGGGATTCACGGGCATTCGGGTAGATGCGCGGGCGGCCCTCGACCCCCGCGGCTGGAACGCCGAGGCAAAGCGCGCCACCAGGTTGGCCCTGGATGTCCTGGCCAGGGGCGGCAGCCCGATCCTGTTCACCGCCCTTGGCCCGGACGATCCGGTCCTGGCAAGCGTTGCCGACGCCCGGACAAGTGCCGGGATCGCTGCGGACGACGCCAACCGGCAGCTTTCCGGGGCCATGGGCGACATGCTTGCGGGCATCCTGCGCAAGGCGGGCCTGACGCGCGCGGTGATCGCGGGCGGCGACACCTCCAGCCACGCGACCCGCGCATTGGGCATCACCGCGCTGATCGCCAAGGCCCGCATTGCGCCGGGGGCGCCGCTCTTGGATGCGCATCGCGCCGACGCCGCAGCCATGGAACTGGTTCTGAAAGGCGGGCAGATGGGCGGCCCCGATTTTTTCATCGCCACGCGGGACGGCCCCATCGCCCCCGCCCATGCAAAGGACGGAACATGACGAAAATCGCACTTCTCGGGGCAGGCGGCAAGATGGGCGTCCGGCTGATGAAGAACCTGCAGCCAACGCGGTTTGCGATCTCTCCGGTCGAAATCTCGCCCGAGGGGCGCGCGCGGCTGGCCGAGGCGACGGGCGCGCAATGCGTCGATCTCGACACGGCCCTGCGCGACGCCGACGTGGTGGTGCTGGCGGTGCCGGACCGCGCCATCGGCAAGGTCGCCCACCAGATTGTCGGGGATCTGCGGCCCGGTACGGCGGTCATCGTGCTGGACGCCGCAGCCCCCCATGCCGGCGAGATGCCGGCGCGCGACGACATCACCTATTTCGTGACCCATCCCTGCCACCCGCCGATCTTCAACGCCGAGGTGACGGCCGAGGGCAAGGCCGATTTCTTTGGCGGGATCGCGGCCCGCCAGCACGTCATCTGCGCCCTGATGCAGGGGCCCGAGGACCACTATGCGCTTTGCGAAGAGGTGGCGCGCGCAATCTATGCCCCGGTGATGCGGGCGCATCGCTGCACGGTCGAACAGATGGCGATCCTGGAACCGGCGCTGTCGGAAACCGTGGGGGCGACGCTGGCGCTGGCCCTGCGCGAGGCGACGGACGAGGCCGCGCGGCGCGGCGTGCCCTATGAGGCCGCCAAGGATTTCATCCTCGGTCACCTGACGATCGAACTGGCGATCGCTTTTGGCGTCTTTCCCGAAGGCAGGTTCTCGGACGGCGCGCTCCATGCCATCGCACAGGCACGCCCGGTGATTTTCCGCGACGACTGGCTGGAGCGGGTCTTTGCCCCCGAGGCCGTGCTGCAATCCGTCAGGGACATCTGCAACCCCGCCTGAGCAGCACGCCAGACGGAGCCAAGCCCTGAAATTGCAGAACCTGGTGGGCGACCCTGGAATCGAACCAGGCGTGGGTCGCCCCGGGGGAGTTACAGTCCCCTGCCGCACCTTGCAGCTCGTCGCCCGCCGCGCGTGGGTCTAATCAAGGGGGGCAGGGGCGTCAAGCATGAAAGGGATGCCGCAGGGGGACGGTTGGGGCTTGCCCTTTCCGCCACGCCACGCGCAATGTCGGGCGCGAAAAACCACAGACGTGCGGACCCATGAAAGCAGGATCGAAAAAGCCCGACTGGGTCATCGACAAGGAACGCGGCCGGAGGGCGGAGGCGCGCGAGACGGTGTGGCTCTTCGGCTTGCACGCGGTCAGGGACGCGCTGTTGAACACGGCGCGGGAAAAGCTGCGGCTGGTGGTCACGAAGAACGCGCTGGACAAGCTTGAAAGTGCCGTCGCCGCATCTGGGATGACCCCCGAGGTGATGGATCCACGCAGTTTCGCGGTGCCGATTGATCCGGGTTCGGTGCATCAGGGTGCGGCGCTGGAGGTGCGTCCCCTGCATTGGGGCAGCCTGTCGGAGGTTTGTGTCGGAGGTGCCGGGCGCGCGCTGGTCGTCCTTCTGGACCGGGTGACGGACCCGCACAATGTCGGTGCGGTCCTGCGGTCGGCCGAGGTTTTCGGCGCCCGTGCCGTGATCGCACCGCGCCATCATTCCGCCCCCGAAACCGGGGCGCTGGCCAAGACCGCGAGCGGGGCGCTGGAACGCCAGCCCTATCTGCGTGTCACGAACCTTGCCGATGCCATGGTCGAACTGAAATCCATGGGCTATGTGCTGATCGGCCTGGACGGCGACGGTACGGTCGCGCTGGCCGATGCGCTGTCCTTGGCAGGCACGCGCGCTGTCGGGCTGGTCCTCGGAGCCGAAGGACCGGGCCTGCGCGACAAGACACGCGAGACCTGTGATGTCGTCGCCTGCATTCCGGCATTCGGGGCGTTTGGATCGCTGAACGTGTCCAACGCGGCGGCCGTCGGGCTCTATGCCGCCGCCGTAAACAGGGACTGACGGGCGGCGTCTTTTCGCCGATCCGGGGGTGGTGCGATCACAATGCTGCGAATGACCCTTAATTTGCCACCTTTTGTTCCTATCTGCCTTGACAGAAAGGTGGCTCGGAACTCCGCCCTTCTCTTCACTGTCCCTCGTTCCGTGACTGGCGCCCGGCCAACAGGTCCGGGCGTCCTTTTGTGCGGTGGATGGACCCATGACCGATGACGCCGAAGTCCGCGACATCCTGTCGACGGTGCGCAGCATTGCCGTTGTCGGCTGGTCGCCCAGACCGGACCGGCCCAGCCACGGCGTCGCAGCCTATCTTGCGCGGCGCGGCTACCGGGTCATTCCGGTCAATCCGGGGCAGGCGGGTCAGATGGCGCTGGGCGAAACCGTGCGCGCGACGCTGTCCGAGGCGGGGCCGGTCGACATGGTGGACATCTTTCGTCGCAGCGAAGAGGCCGGTGCCGTGGTCGATGAGGCGATTGCCACCGGGGCCAAGGTTGTCTGGATGCAGTTGGGTGTCGTCGATGAAAGTGCGGCGGCGCGGGCGCGGGCGGCGGGGCTGCGGGTGGTGATGGATCGCTGCCCGGCAATCGAGATTCCGCGCCTGGGACTGTAAAATTCCTTGTGCAAGGATTCTGCCACGTTTCTTGGTCAAGAAACCTGGCTCAGCGCCCGGCCTTTTCGGCCAGCCCTGACCTGCCTTCTCGCCGTTCCAGTTCTGCCAGCACATCCGCCAGCGTCACATCGCGCGCGGCAAGCATGACCAGGAGGTGATAGATGACATCGGCCGCCTCGGCGGTCAGGCGGTCGCGGTCGCCCCTGACCGCCTCGATGATCGCCTCGACGGCCTCTTCGCCGAATTTTCCGGCGCATTTCTCGGGGCCTTGCGCAAGCAGTTTCGCCGTCCAGCTGGTCCCGGGATCGGCATCCTTGCGGGCGGCGATGGTCGCGGCCAGACGGTCGAGGGCGGTCATGACAGCCTCATCGGGATGCCTTTGGCGGCCATGTGGCTTTTCGCCTGTCCGATGGTGAAGGTGCCAAAGTGAAAGATCGAGGCGGCAAGGACAGCATTGGCATGGCCTTCGGTGACGCCCGCGACCAGATGATCGAGCGTGCCGACCCCGCCCGAGGCAATCACGGGAATGCTGACTGCATCCGCGACAGCGCGGGTCAGGGGCAGGTTGAAGCCCGCCCTGGTGCCGTCGCGGTCCATAGAGGTCAAAAGGATCTCTCCGGCCCCTTTGGCCGCAACCGTTCGCGCGAATTCCACCGCGTCAATGCCGGTGGCCCTGCGCCCGCCATGGGTGAAAATCTCCCATTTGCCGGGGCTGACAGTCTTGGCGTCGATGGCCACGACGATGCATTGCGACCCGAACCTGTCTGCGGCATGGGCCACCACATCGGGATCGGCAACGGCGGCAGAGTTGAAGCTGACCTTGTCGGCGCCGGCCAGCAGCAAGGCGCGCACATCATCATGGGTCCTGACCCCACCGCCGACGGTCAGCGGCATGAAGCACGCCTCGGCCGTGCGGGTCACAAGGTCGAACATCGTACCGCGGTTTTCCTCGGTGGCCATGATGTCAAGGAAACACAGTTCATCCGCGCCCGCGGCATCATAGGCGCGCGCGGCCTCGACCGGGTCGCCTGCATCGATCATGCCGACGAAGTTCACGCCCTTGACCACGCGGCCATCGGCGACATCAAGGCAAGGAATGATGCGGGTTTTGAGCATGGTCCGACCCTAGCGCGGGTGGGGGGCAAGGAAAAGGGGCGCTGCCCCCGTCGCGCTGTGCGCGCCGTCCCCGGGATATTTGGACAGAGGTGAAATCATGCGTTCAGGGCCGTGATGGCCCGGGTCAGGTCGATTGCGCCGTCATAGAGGGCGCGGCCCGAGATCGCGCCCGCAATCACGCCTGTATCACGCAAGGCAATGAGGTCGGCCATGGAGGATATGCCGCCGGAAGCGATCACGGGGATGGCGACGGCGCGCGCGAGGGCCTCTGTCGCCGCGATGTTCGGGCCCTGCATCGCGCCGTCGCGGTCGATGTCCGTGTAGATGATGGCCGCGATGCCTGCATCCTGAAAGGATTGTGCCAGATCGGTGGCCTGTATGTCGGTTGCCGTCGCCCAGCCCTTGGTCGCGACCGTCCCCCCGCGCGCATCAATGCCGACCGCGACCTGTCCGGGAAAGGCGCGCGCCGCCTTGCGGACCAGCGCCGGGTCTTCGACCGCTACTGTCCCGAGGATCACCCGCGCCAACCCTTTGGCCAGCCACATCTCGATCGTGGCTATGTCACGAATGCCGCCGCCCAGCTGGCAGGGGACGGTGACGCGGGCAAGGATCGCCTCGACAGCCGCCCCATTTACCGGCTGACCGGCAAAGGCCCCGTTCAGGTCAACCAGATGCAGCCAGTCGCAGCCTGCCGCCTGGAACTTTGCCGCCTGCGCTGCCGGATCGTCGCCAAAGACCGTGGCCGCCGCCATTTCGCCGCGCAGCAGACGCACGCATTTGCCGTCCTTCAGGTCGATGGCGGGGTAAAGGATCATGGCGGCCTCCGGTTTCGGCGCGGGTTTGGCATGGGCGGCGGCCCTTGCCAAGGGGTTCGCGACCCGACGTCATGCTTGCCGTGTCGGACCCTCGTTCCCCAAATGGTGCATGACCTTTGGGAGGAGGGACCACCATGACCCGTAGAGTTCTTTCTGGCGTTCTTGTCTTGGCGCCAGCGACGCCTTTGCCGACCCTGTCGAAGGCGTCTGGCAGACGCAAGTAGACGACGGCGCTTATGCCCATGTCACCATCTCGCCTTGCGGCGTGGCCTTCTGCGGCGTCATTTCCCAAAGGTTCAAGGATGGCGCCCCGTTTGCGTCCAACACCATGGGAAAAGAGATCGTGATCGACATGGTGCCAGCAAGAGACGGCACCTATGACGGCAAGGTCTGGCCTCCGTCGAACAACAGTATCGATGTCGGCGGGATCGAACTGAGCGGCGACAGAATACGCCGCACAGGCTAGGGACATCACGAGCTAGCTAGCTCGGGCAATCCTGGGCCGACGCGGCCAGAGCGCTTCCCCAAACGCCAGACCGGAATCCGCACTCCGAGACGCGGGCGACAGAAACCTCCTGTTCGAGGTCTTTCCCGGTCTCAGGTCTTCCGCGTCTCGGGCAAACTCCCGGAAGGCGCGCGCTATTGGGACGTCAACCGCCAGACGTCTCGATGCGAGGGAGTGGTTGGCTGGGGCGCTAGGATTCGAACCTAGGTATGTCGGTACCAAAAACCGATGCCTTACCGCTTGGCGACGCCCCAACTGGCGCGGTGTTTATCCAAGGCGGTCCTGGCCTGCAAGGGCCTTGTCCCGGTTTTTCCGGCCCGCCCCGTCTTGCAACGGGACGCGGGCCGGGCTTAGGTCGCGCGATGACAGACTGTGATGTGCTGATCCTTGGCGCGGGTGCGGCGGGCCTGATGTGCGGCATCGAGGCGGCGCGACGGGGCCGCCGCGTCGTCGTGATCGACCACGCCAGGGCTGCGGGCGAAAAAATCCGCATCTCGGGCGGCGGGCGGTGCAATTTCACCAACCTCGGCATCGCGCCGGACAGGTTCCTGTCGAAAAACCCCCGGTTCGCGATCTCGGCGCTGACGCGGTTCACGCAAGGGGACTTCATCGCCCGGATGGATGCGGCCGGGATCGCCTGGCACGAGAAGACGCTGGGACAGTTGTTCTGCGATGGCCCCGCCACGCAGGTCGTGGCGATGCTGACGGGTGATCTCGCGCGCGCGGGGGGCGCATTGTGGCTGGGCTGCGCGGTGGGCGACATCGAGGCGGTGGTGCAAGGCTACCGGGTCGGGACGGTGCGGGGTCCGGTCGCGGCGGCATCGGTCGTGGTCGCGACGGGGGGAAAGTCGATCCCGAAGATGGGCGCGACGGCCTGGGGCTATCAGCAGGCGGAACGGTTCGGCCTGCCGGTTGTCGAAACGCGGCCCGGTCTTGTGCCCCTGACCTTTGCGCCGCAGGAACTGGACTGGATTGCCCCCCTTGCCGGGGTGGCGGTGCCCGCGCGGGTGCGGGCGTCGGGCCCGGCCTTTGAAGAAGCGCTTTTGTTCACCCACCGGGGCCTGTCGGGACCGGCGATCCTGCAGGTGTCAAGCTACTGGCGCGAGGGGCAGGCGATCACGGTGGACCTGGCGCCGGGGCGCGACATGGCGGCGGACCTGCGCCGCGCCAAGGGCAGCGCGGGGCAGGGGATGATGCGGACGGCCCTGGGCCATGTGCTGCCGGAACGCCTTGCACGTCATCTCGAAGCGGTGTGCGGGGTGTCGGGACCGCTGGCCGGAATGCCCGGCACTGTTCTCGACCGGGTCGCGCGGCAGGTGTCGGACTGGCGGCTGGTGCCGGTGGGGTCCGAAGGCTATCGCACCGCCGAGGTGACGCTGGGGGGCGTCGACACGGATGCGCTGGACGGGCGGACGATGGAGGCCAAGGGGGTGCGGGGCCTGTACTTCATCGGCGAGGTGGTGGACGTGACCGGCTGGCTCGGCGGGTACAATTTTCAATGGGCGTGGTCGTCAGGGTGGGCGGCGGGGCAGGTGGCGTGAGCCAAAGGCGGACCTTTCCCGTTCGCCCAGGCTTTCGAATGCCTTTTCAAGGCAAGGAATCGACCATCCGCGCTATCTGGATGCGGGCTGCGGCGCCGGCATGGCCGCCTGGATCGCGGCATCGCGGGGGGCGGCGGTGTCGGGGTTCGATGCGGCGGACCCATTGCTGGCGATCGCGCGCGAACGTGTGCCATCGGGAACTTTTCGGCTGGCTGACCTTGAGGAGGTTCCCTTTGACGATGGATCCTTCGATGTCGTGACGGGGTTCAACGCCTTTCAGTTTGCCAGCGACCCGGTGCGCGCGCTGGCCGAGGCGCGGCGCGTCGCGCGCAAGGGGGGCCAGGTTGCGGTGATGACCTGGGGGCAACCCGAGGGCATGGAGGCCGCCGCGATCGTCGCGTCGCTGCGCCCGCTGTTGCCGCCCCCGCCGCCCGGCGCACCGGGGCCGTTCGCGCTGTCGGACGAGACCAAGCTGCGCGGACTGGCCGAGGCGGCGGGCCTGATCCCCGAGGATGTCGTGGATGTGGACTGCACCTGGCGCTACCCCGACGAGGCGACGGCGCTGCGCGGTCTGGGATCGTCGGGCGTGGCCGCAAGGGCGCGGGGACTGGCAGGTGCCGAGGCCGTCGATGACGCGCATCGGGCGGCGATCGCGCCCTTCCGGCAGGCGGATGGGGCATTCCGGATCGGCGCGACATGCCGGTTTCTGGTGGCGCGGGCCTAGGTCGGACCTGCCTTCGTCTGCGCGGGCCAGGTCGGCCTTTTCGCTAGACGCGGATCGGATCCGCCTTGGCGAGCCGGTCGAACGCCATCAGGCTCGTGATCAGGCCTGCCATCTGGTCCAGCGGCACCATGGTCGGCCCGTCCGATGGTGCATTGTCAGGGTCCTGATGCGTTTCGATAAAGACGCCAGCAATGCCAAGACTGACCGCCGCGCGCGCCATCACCGGCGCAAACTCGCGCTGGCCGCCGGAGCTTGATCCCATGCCGCCCGGTTGCTGCACCGAATGCGTCGCATCCATGATCACCGGGTATCCTGTGCGCGCCATTATCGGCAGGCTGCGCATGTCGGTGACAAGCGTGTTGTAACCAAAAGATGCCCCACGTTCCGTCAGAAGGATGCGCCGGTTGCCGGTGCTGGCCACCTTTTCGGCGACATTGGCCATGTCCCAGGGCGCAAGAAACTGCCCCTTCTTGATGTTCACCACGGCGCCGGTTTCGCCTGCCGCCAGCAAAAGGTCGGTCTGGCGGCACAGGAATGCGGGGATCTGGATCACATCGACGACCGTCGCCGCCTCGCGCGCCTGGGCTGCGTCGTGGATGTCGGTCAGGACCGGGATGCCGCTGGCACGGATGGTCTCCAGAACCTGCAGGCCGGCCGTGATCCCCAGCCCGCGCCTGCCACTCAGCGCGGTGCGGTTGGCCTTGTCATAGCTGGCCTTGAACACGTATTGCGCCCCCGCCGCCTTGCAGGCTGCCTCCATGACACCTGCAATCATCTGGGCATGATCCAGGCTTTCCAACTGGCAGGGCCCGGCGATGACCAGCAGGGGGCGATGATTGCCGACGGTCAGGCCGCCGATTGCCACATCTGTCATATGCGTTGGTCCCCCGCCGGTTTCTTCATCGCCGCCATACCGGATCGGTGATGGGCGCGAAAGGGTTCAGGCGGTCATCTGTTCACGCAGGATCGCCGCCGTCATCGAGATCATCAGGTAGATGCCCGAAAAGACCAAGAGCACGACCATCGTGTTTTCGAAGGCGCGAGGATAGCTTGGCTCATCGGGGGGCGAGGGGTTCACCGACAGCGACAGATAGCGCACCTGCCGGTTGGCCTCGATCCGGGCGGTTTCCAGCTGTTGCAGCGATTGCGCCAGCAACAACTGGCGCGTCTGCACATCGGCCTGCGCCACCAAAAGCTCGCTTTGCACCTTGGCCAGCGACAGGCCGCTGGAACTGTCCTCGGTCAGCTTGGCGCGCAGGGTGGCAATCTCGTCGTCGAGAGTTTTGATCCGGCGCTTGACCGGGTCCATGCGGGCCAGGTTCGGCGTCTCGTTCGATTCCATCTGGGCGAGCGCCAGGCGTTCCTGCATCAGTTGCCCCTCAAGCTCGGTGATCTGGCCCGTGATCAGCGACACCTCGACCTCTGATGACAGGACCTTGTATTTTTCCTGCAGTTCCACTACGCGGCGCTGCGCCACCAGCATCTTCTGCTCGGCCTCGTCATAGCTGTCGCGCGCACCCGACATCTGGTCGTCGCGCAGGCGGCGGGTCAATTGGTCAACCTGTTCCTCGGCATAGCCGATCAGCGCCTTGGCAAAGGCGACGGCGGTTGCGGGATCGGTCGCGGCAACCTCGAGCCGGACCAGCCCTTCGGTCGGATCATAGGAAATCTTTATGTTGCGTTTGTAGATCTTGTAGGCGGCCTCGGCCGTGGCATCGGGGGACAGGCGCTGCAAGGGGTCGATGTTCGCGCCGGAGAAATGGGCGCGAAACCCAAGGTCCTGGTCAAGCCGCATCATTGCGTCGCGCGACTGCAGATAGCCCTGCACGGCGATGGAATCCTGCGAGGTGGCAAACTGTGTGCCGGTGAACAGGCTGCCCAGGCCGCTGCCCCCGACCGCTTCGGATTGCTGGATCACGAATTCCGACCGCGTGGCGTAGAACGGCGTCGCGATCCGGTAATAGTACCAGGCCGCGAACAGCGTCGGCAGCGCCACGAAGAAGAACAGCCGCACCGCCAGCAGCAGGCCCTTGCGGCGGCGGCGGCGCAGGATGTCTCGCTGAATCTTCTGCACTTCGACGATCAGGCCCTGTTCGGCGCGGGTTTGCGGTCCGGCAGCGGTGACCGGCCGCGTGGGCATCGTGCCGGGGTTGGCCGGGATCGGCGCCAGTTCGCGCGATGCCGCGGATGGCGCACCGGCACCGCCGCCGTCGCCGGCCACCAGGTCTATCATGTTGGCGCGCTGGAAAGGATCGATCCCCGCACGGCGCAAGAGGCGCACCGCGTCGAAATCCGACGTGGCGGGCAGGTCGTGCTTTTGGGCGATGCGCCGTGCCAGCCGCAGCTGGCGGCCCGTCAGACCTTCGTTGCGGATGGCCTGAAGGTCGGCGTCGGCGGTGTTGGCGCCAGCCGGAGACGCCGCCACGGCGGGGCGCGCGGGCGCGGGGTCTGCCGGGGGCGGTGCGCCCGCCCCGGCCGGTGGCGGCGGATCGGCCAGGCGGCGGATGCGGTAGCGGCTAGCGGTCAGCTTCATAGTCATAAAGGCGCTTTGCCTCTTGCAGGGTTTCAAACATGTAAAGCCGCCCGTCCCGCAAGACCGCTGCCGTGCTGCAGAACCGTTCCAGGATCTTCGCATCATGCGAGACCACGACGACCGTCGCCTTTTGCAGCCGATCTTGCAACAGTGTACCGGCCTTGCGGTTGAACTCGGCATCCGTGGTGCCGGGCATGCCCTCGTCGATCAGGTAGATGTCGAATTCGATCGCGAGAAGCAGCGCAAAGCTGAGCCGCGCGCGCATGCCCTGGCTGTAGGTGCCGACCGGCATGTCGAAATATTCCGCCAGCCCGCAAAGCCAGCGGCAAAAGCTTTCGACGTAATCGGGGTCAAGGCTGTAAAGCCGTGCGATGTAGCGCACGTTTTCGGTCGCCGTGTGGCGTGTCACCAGACCGCCCATGAAGCCCAGCGGGAACGAGATGCGCGAGGTGGTGATGATCCGGCCTTCATCCGGCTTTTCAAGGCCCGCCATCATGTTGATGATGGTCGTCTTGCCGGTGCCGTTGCCCGCAAGGATCCCCATGGATTGCCCGAGTTCAACCCGGAACGACGCCTGGTCAAGGATCACCTTGCGGCGCGTGCCGGTCCAGAACGACTTTGATACCTGTTCAAACGCGATCATCGCCGGTCCTTGATCGGGGCCATGTCGCCCGACAAACCCTTGCACCGGTCTAGCGCCATTTGCTTACCGAACGGTGCATCACGGGCAAAAGCCCGAGCACAGGCGGCAGGTCGGCGGCGGCCACCCCGACCCGGCGTGCCACCGCAGCCAGCCCGTAGGGCCAGTGGATGCGCAGACGCCGGCGCGCCTCTTCGCTGGTCTCCGGCCCCGGATCGCGTCCGAAACGCCACCACACCGCCCGCCATTGCGCCGATGGTCATCGCACAGGGCATCACAGCCTGGCGGCCGGACAAGACTCCGCTGCGCAGAACAAACGCTTCCCACACCTCCTTGCCGATGAAGGCCAAAAAGACCGCCATCAGGACATCGTTCACGAACACCTGAACGGTCAGCTTCAATGGACCCGCCACCAGAATGGTCGGCACGGCAAGATCGGCCAGCCGCCATTCGACGGCGTCGGAATAGGTGGCGGGACTGACATTCACCCAAAGCGTCGTCAATCCTGCGCCGCCCAGCAGCCCCCAGGCAAAATGGGGCACGAACGGAGAGACACGGTACATCGCGGCACGCGATCCTGACCGGGCGGGGTGCCCTTTGTCATCGCTAGCCAATACGCCCCGGCGGCACAAGAATGCCGCGGCAGGATTGCGCTTGCCTGTGGCCCCGGCGCATGATCGCGCCATGACCCTGACCGACGAGTTGTCAGCCTGCCGCCTGTGCGCCGCGCGCTTTGCGGCGACTGCAACCGCGCATGCGCCGCGTCCGGTGGTGTGGTTTACGTCCGGCGCGCGGGTGCTGGTGGCAGGGCAGGCGCCGGGCGCGCGGGTGCATGCCTCGGGGCGGCCCTTTGCCGACGCCTCGGGCGACCGGCTGCGGGACTGGATGGGGCTGGACGCCGCGGCGTTCCATGATCGTGACCGGATCGCCATCGTGCCGATGGCTTTCTGCTTTCCCGGCTATGACGCGCGGGGCGCCGACCTGCCGCCACCGCCCCTCTGTGCGGCCACATGGCGCGCGCGCGTCTTGGCCACGCTGCCGGGCATCCGGCTGACTTTGCTGGTCGGTGCTGCCGCGATCCGCTGGCATCTTGGTGCCTCGCGGGTGACGCAAGCGGTGGCCGACTGGCGCCACCATGCCGCGCGGGGCGTCTTTCCCTTGCCACATCCGTCCTGGCGCAATACCGGATGGCTGAAGCGCAACGCCTGGTTCGAGGCCGAGTGCGTGCCTGCGCTGCGGCTGCGGATCAGGGCTGAACTGGAAAGCGTGACATGACCGGACAGACGCCGCTTGACCTTGCCCATGCCGCGGCGGACGCCGCCCCGCAATCGGATGCGGCGCGGCTGCAGTTCTATGCGCGTCTGGCAGATGGCGAACTGTACGTCCTTCTGGCGCAGGAGGTCGTGGGCACCGGCGCGATCGAACCACGGGTCTTTCCCCTGGCCGATGGCCCGGTCGTGCTGGCCTTTGACACCGAGGCACGGCTGGCGGGGTTTTCGGGCGGCGTCGCACCCTATGCCGCGCTGCCGGGCCGGGTCCTGGCCGCACAACTGAAGGGGCAGGGCATCGGCCTTGGGGTCAACCTTGGCGTCGCCCCGTCGTCGATGCTGCTGCCGCCCGAAGCGCTGGAATGGCTGGCCATGGCGCTGGACAGCCCGCCCGAACCCGTCGAGGCGCGGCCCCGGCTTTTCCACGCGCCCACAGGCCTGCCGGACGCGCTGATCGCCGCGCTGGACGCAAAACTTGCGCGCGCTGGCGCGCTGGCGTCGGGTGCTTTGCTGGCGGGCGTGACCTACGAGGGCGGCCGGCGCGGGCACATGCTGGCCTTTCTCGACGTCCTTGCGGGGGCCGAGACGGCGCTGGCGCAGGCGGCGTCCGAGGCGCTGGTGTTTTCCGGCATCGAGGCGGGCGAGATGGATGTCGCGTTCCTGGCGTCGGACGGGCCGGGCACGCAGTCGATGGCGCGGGTCGCGTTGCGGTTCGACCTGCCCGCATCAGAGGCGCCCGCGCAGGCAGCGGCCAGGCCGGCACCCGGCATGGACCCCGCGCGGCCGCCAAAGCTGCGTTAGGGCCGCCCGCAAGCCCGGAACTGTGCCGGTCCGGGTGTGGAAATTTTTGGGGTAATTTGATACCGTTATTGCAAATAACTGATTTTGAATGATTTTTTCTGGAAGCTGCGGCTTGACCTGACCGCGGGCTTCGGCGATACACCGCCATACCGCGCCAAAGGGCTGGACCCGCGGCGCTTCCCGTCATCCTTCATGGGACGAAACCGATGAAAACCTTTACGGCAACGCCTGCCGACATCGACAAGAAATGGGTTCTGATCGACGCCGAGGGCGTGGTTCTGGGCCGTCTTGCGACGATCGTGGCCAACATCCTGCGCGGCAAGAACAAACCGACCTTCACGCCGCACATGGACATGGGCGACAATGTCATCGTCATCAACGCCGACAAGGTGCAGATGACTGGCAACAAGCGCAACGACAAGGTCTATTTCTGGCACACCGGCCATCCGGGCGGCATCAAGAGCCGCACCGCGCGGCAGGTGCTGGAGGGTGCCCACCCCGAGCGTGTCGTCGAAAAGGCAGTGGAGCGGATGATCACCCGCAACCGGCTTGGCCGCCAGCAGATGACCAACCTGCGCATCTATGCCGGCCCCGCCCACCCGCACGAGGCGCAAGCCCCGACCGTTCTGGACCTGAAGTCCATGAACCCGAAAAACACCCGGAGCGCATGAGCATGGCCGATATCAAATCCCTCGACGATCTCAAATCGGCCGTGGGCAATGCCACGCCCGCCGCTGCACCCGCTGCCATTGTCCGTGTCGCCGTGCGCGACAAGCTGGGCCGGTCCTACGCCACGGGCAAGCGCAAGGACGCCGTCGCCCGTGTCTGGATCAAGCCGGGGTCCGGCAAGGTCACGGTCAACGGCAAGACCATGGCGGAATACTTTGCCCGCCCCGTGCTGCAGATGATCCTGCGCCAGCCCTTTACGGTGGCCGGTGTCGAAGGCCAGTTCGACGTAATGGCAACGGTTGCCGGCGGCGGCCTGTCGGGCCAGGCCGGTGCGGTCAAGCATGGCGTGTCCAAGGCGCTGCAGCTTTATGAGCCGAGCCTGCGCCCCGCACTCAAGGCCGCAGGGTTCCTGACCCGCGACAGCCGTGTGGTGGAACGCAAGAAGTACGGCAAGGCCAAGGCGCGCAAGAGCTTCCAGTTCTCCAAGCGCTAACGCAGAACTGGATAAAAGTTCAACAAAATCAAACGGTCGCGAGAAATTGCGACCTTTTTTTCTTTGTTAGCAGCTTCATAGCATGTGCTTGAAACCGTTGACGTTACAGATATGCGAACTTAGTATTCCGATGGCATTTAGGGCATGTTTGGAGCGGGAAGCAGGCCACAGTTTCAAATCACAGTTGGCGGGGCAAATTGGTGAGAGTTTGGTCGTCGCCGAACGGGGCAGGCGCGGGATAGTGCTACTGCTTTTGCCGGCAACGTCCCGGACATAGGCCTGCTTGCTTACGCCAATCACACAACTTGCCACCGCACTTGGTATATGAGGCTGAAGACTGGTGGGCGCCGGGGGCCGTGTTGCATAAACTCTTTCAGGGATTCATCTCTTGAATCCAGCGTGATAGCTGGCGTGGATGAGCAGACCGAACACTCCGACCTACAAGACCCTGAACTGGCCATCCTGCAACAAGGCTCTCAAGCGCCGCGGGGCGTTGACGATCTGGTTCGATCCTGGCATGGCCTGGGCGGCGCAGCCGACCGGCAAGCGTGGGCGACATGAGCTGCCAACGGTTGTAGAGGGTCTTCGGCGGGCCGTAGTCCCTTGGTGCGTGCTTCCACATCAACCCGTTGCGCTGAATGTAGATTATCCCGCTCAACACCCGCCGGTCATCGACACGCGGCTTGCCTCGGGACTTCGGAAAGAACGGCCTCAACCGCTCGATCTGCACTTCCGACAGCCAGAACAAATCGCTCGTGATCCCTCCCCGCTTTGGGAAAGTGAATCACCCCGCCATCGCTCGATCAAGCATGATTATGGGCCTGACCGTAGTCGCCTATGGCATCGAGGATCCGCGCCGCTTCGGCGCGCGGATCAGCAAGCCTGGCCCGATCCTCGCCCGGATGGAACCGCGCCCGCGTCGCGGTCGGCATCGGGGCAGGGGTCGCGATCATCACGCGCGGGCCGATCCTGACGGTTTCGGCCTGCCAGGACCGCGCAAGGGCCATCTGCGCGGCCTTCGTCGCACCGTAGGCGCCGTGGAATGCTGTTGCGATTTTCGGATCGTCGAAGAACAGCGCCGTGCCCTGATGCGCGCGGAGCAGCGGTTCCACCATCGGGATCAGCATGCCCGTGGCGCGGACATTGGTCGCAATCGACTTGTCCCAATCCTTGGCATCGAGCGACCCTGCCGGGGCCAAGGGGGCTGCGTGGATCGCCGCATGGACCCAGAGACCGACCCCACCCCAGCGGTCATGGATGCTGCGGCACAGATGACGCATCGCGTCGTCGGTTTTGATGTCCATCGGTGCCAGCGTCAGCCCGCCCGCACCGGGCAGGCCCATCGCCTTGACACGGTCGTCAAGTTCCTCCAGCGCGCCCACCGTCCGCGCCACCGCCAAGACATGCCAGCCCCGCGCTGCAAGCTGTTCGGCCATCGCTGCGCCAAGCCCGCGCGAAGCACCAGTGACGAGTGCGATTTGTTGGGTCATCGGGTGATCCTTTGGGGGGCTGTTGGAGCCTCCGGCGGGGATATTTGAGCCAATCAGAAAGGGCAAGGGGAGGGTTGGCGGCACGCCAGGCTATGAGAGAGAGGCGACGTCACTCCGCCGCCTTCATCTCGAACCCTTCTTCGATCTTGTCATAGGGGGCCACCGGATAGTCGCCGGAAAAACACGCATCACAGAACTGGGGTTCGGCCATGTCGCGGCCCGCCGCCTCACCCGCAGCGCGGTAAAGGCCGTCGAGGGTGACAAACTTGAGGCTGTCGACGCCGATCCATTGGCGCATTTCTTCTTCGGACATCGTGGCGGCCAGGAGTTTCGAGCGCTCGGGCGTATCGACGCCGTAAAAACAGGGCCAAGCGGTTGGCGGACTGGCGATGCGGAAGTGGACCTCGGCGGCACCCGCCTCGAGGATCATGTCCTTGATCTTGCGGCTGGTGGTACCCCGCACGACAGAATCGTCGACCAGGATCACGCGTTTTCCCTTGATCAGCGCGCGGTTGACGTTCAGCTTCAGCCGCACACCCATGTTGCGGATATGCTCGGTCGGCTCGATGAAGGTCCGACCCATATACTGGTTGCGGATGATCCCCATCGCATAGGGGATGCCGCTTTCCTGGCTGTAGCCGATGGCAGCGGGGGTGCCAGAGTCCGGCACCGGGCACACCAGATCCGCCTCGACCGGGGCCTCGCGCGCGAGTTCCACACCGATCTGGCGGCGGGTCTCGTAGACCGAGCGGCCATGGATGATGCTGTCGGGGCGGCTGAAATAGACGTTCTCGAAGATGCAGAACCGGGGTTTCGCGGGGGCAAAGGGGCGCGAGGATTCCACCTTGTTGCCTTCGATCACCAGCATCTCGCCGGGGTCGACCTCGCGCACGAAATCCGCGCCGATGATGTCCAGCGCACAGGTTTCCGACGCCAGCGCCCAGCCAGAATCGCCGATCCGGCCCAGCACCAGCGGCCTGACCCCCAAGGGGTCGCGCACACCGATCAGCTTGGTCCGGGTCATCGCGACCACGGAAAACGCGCCCTCGACCCGGCGCAGCGCGTCCTTGATCCGTTCGGCAAGGGTTTTCTGGATGGAGCGCGCCATCAGGTGGATGATGCATTCGCTGTCGGACGAGGACTGAAAGATCGACCCGCGCTCGATCAGTTCGCGCCGCAGGGCGACGGCATTGGTGATGTTGCCGTTATGGGCGATGGCGCAGCCGCCCATGGAAAACTCGCCAAAGAACGGCTGCACGTCGCGGATCGCGGTGGCCCCCCTGGACCCGGCGGTCGAATAGCGGACATGGCCAATGGACAGGCTGCCCGGCAGGGTGTCCATCACATCCGGTTTGGTGAAATTGTCACGCACATAGCCGAACCGGCGCGCCGAGTTGAACCCGTGATCGGGGTGGTAGGCGACGATGCCGCCGGCCTCCTGGCCCCGGTGCTGCAGCGCGTGCAGGCCAAGCGCCACGAAATTGGCGGCATCCCCGACGCCGACGACGCCGAATATCCCGCATTCCTCGCGCAGCTTGTCGTCGTCAAAGGGATGGGCGCGAAAGGGACGCGTCAGGGGCATCGCGCGCATGGGCGGGCTCCGATTCCGGGGTGGAACAGAATTGTGACGCCGGTGTAGCCGGGATGCCCGCCAATGTCACGGGGAGGCGAATGCCAATGCCGTGCAGTCTGGGTCTGCGCCCCGGGGGTCAACCCCCCGTGACGGGTGCGGCGTCGGGTGCGGGCGGTGCGGCGGGGGCGACGTCGGTTGCGGCACCGACGCAGGCCTGCGTCAGGTCGTTGTAGCGTTGCAGAATCCAGCCGGGGGCGTCCGACGGGATGTTGGCATCGATGTTGGCCTGAAATGACGCAAAGACCCGCTGCGACCGCGATTCCTCGACCATCGGGATGGGCTGGCTGCCCATGGCGCGGTCATAGACGATGAAGGCGATGGCGACCAACAGCACGCCGCGCACGACACCGAACAGAAACCCCAGGCCCTGGTCGATGCCGCCAAGGGCGGACCGCTGCACCACGGACGAGAAAAGCGGCGTGAACAGGGCCGCGATGATCAGGCCGATGGCAAACACCCCGGCCGCCGCCGCCACGATCGACAATTCGCAGCTGTCGGCCAGAAAACTGCCCACCACCGGCAATTCCTTGACCAGGGGCTGCACCGATGGTGCAAAGACAAAGGCCAGGATCGCAGCCCCGATCCAGCCAACGATGGCCATCGCCTCGCGCACGAAACCGCGCGAATAGGCGAGGATCGCCGACAGCACGATGACCCCCGCAACAACGGCGTCAATGACGGTAAAGCCTTCCATTCGCCTCTCCCCGGGGTTCTAACCCGCCCCGAATCTTTGCCCGACAAAGGCGGTCAGGTCGGCCACCTCGGCAATCTTCATACCTGCTGCAACGTCGATTTTCGACCCCGCAGGCAAGGTTGCCTGTTGAAAACCAAGTTTCGAGGCCTCTTTCAACCTGTTTTCGGTTTGCGACACGGGGCGCAGCGCGCCGGACAGCGAAATCTCCCCGAAAAGCACCATATCTGGCGGAATTGCCACATCTTCGCGGGCCGAGAGCAGCGCGGCAGCGACGGCAAGATCGGCGGCAGGTTCGTTGACACGCAGGCCCCCCGCGACGTTCAGAAAGACATCGAGGCCCGCGAACGGGATGCCGCAGCGCGCCTCCAGGACCGCGAGGATCGTGGACAGGCGCCCGCCATCAAGGCCAACGACCGTGCGGCGCGGGGTTCCCAGTGTGGAGGGCGCCACCAGCGCCTGGATCTCGGTCAGGACGGGCCGCGTGCCTTCGATCCCGGCAAAGACGGCTGATCCCGACACGGGCGCGTTTCGGTCCGACAGGAACAGCGCCGAGGGGTTCGCAACCTCGGCCAGGCCCGCCCCCGTCATCTCGAACACGCCGATTTCATCCGCCGGGCCAAACCGGTTCTTGACCGCGCGCAGGATGCGGAACTGATGGCCCCGTTCGCCTTCGAAATAAAGGACGGTGTCGACCATATGTTCGATCACGCGGGGACCGGCGATCTGGCCCTCCTTGGTGACATGGCCGACCAGCACGACCGCAACGCCGCGCCGTTTGGCGAATGTCACCAGTTCATGCGCGGCGGCACGGACCTGACTGACCGAACCGGGGGCGGCCTCGACGGAGTCGAGCCACATGGTCTGGATGCTGTCTATGATCGCGAGGCCGGGGCGTTCCGCGTCCAGCGTGGTCAGGATGTCGCGCAGGTTGGTCTCGGCGCCCAGTTGCACGGGCGCGTCGGTCAGGCCAATGCGTTGTGCGCGCATTCGGACCTGGGCCGAGGCCTCTTCACCAGAAATGTACATGCATTTCAGACCTCTGCGGGCGAAACTTGCAGCAGCCTGCAAAAGCAGGGTGGACTTGCCGATTCCCGGATCGCCGCCGACAAGCAGCGCCGAGGCAGGCACCAGGCCACCTCCCAGCACGCGGTCCAACTCGTCCATGCCGGACCCGAACCGGGGCGGCGGCGGCTCATCCGTTCCCAGATCGCCCAACGGGATCGTGCGCCCCCTGGCCCCCAGCGCCTTGGGTCCGGCGGACAGGGGTGCTTCCTCCGCGATGGAGTTCCACGCGCCGCAGGCATCGCATTTTCCGGTCCATTTCGTATGGGCGGCGGCGCAGACGGTACAGGTGAAGGTGGGTGAGGATTTCGCCATGGCGCAGTCATGCCCGCGATCGGCAGCGGGCGCAATCAGGCCCGCGGCGTGGCATGGCCGATCCACAGGCTGGCCAGCACGCAGGCGGTGAAAAGATACAATCCCCAGGCAGTTTCCACGGTGGCAAGGCCGATGCCTTTGACCAGCACGATGTAGATGGCGATCAGGAACACATCCGCCATGGCGAGTTTGCCCAAAATGTGCAGGGCGGGCAGGGTGCTTGGCTTCAACAGGTCGAAATGGACCAGCGCGACCCCGATCGTCTTGGCATAGGGCGCAAAGACCGCCAGGAACGTGACCAGAAGGGCAAGGCCGGCGTCGGTGCCCCACAAGGATTGCAAACCCGTGACGACCGAGATTTCGTCCATCCCGAAAATCGGCAAAAGCGCCGCACGGAGGAGAGGCGCGAACCACGCGACGGGGAACAGGACCAAGAGCGCAAGGTTGGCAATGCGGATCATGCGGTGTCTTGACGGGGACTTGGGGGGGCAGACCACAGGTTCGATCAGGTCGGTCCTTGCGATCTGCCAACCGTTGCCAGATGGTGGTCAGCTCCCATCCCGTTCAAGGGCCAACGCCGCCGGTTGCGAAAGATTCTGGCGTCCAGTGGGCGATGCTGACGCAAATGTGTGGACTTCGGCCTTGCAGCTATAGGTGCTAGAGGTTCCATGTTATGATGACACCACGTCGAGGAGCGGACCATGGCACAACCTGTTGAACTTGCGGAGCCCCGTGCAACCCGGATGGATTGTCCGGTCTGCGGGGTGGATCTGGTGATGTCCGAGCGGATGGGCATCGAAATCGACTATTGTCCGAAATGCCGGGGCGTCTGGCTGGACCGGGGCGAGTTGGACAAGATCATCGAGCGCAGCATGACCGAGGCATCGCTTGCCCCGCCTGCGCCATCGCAGGCGGGCGCACCGCAGGCGGCGCCTTCGGGCTATGCCCCTGACCCGCGCGGCGGTTACTATGACGATCATGGCGGGTACGGCGGCCATGGCGGTGGCCATGGTGGCCATGGCAGCAGCCATCATGGCCGGTCCTACGGCGGGCGCCATGGCCGCTCCTTTCTCGGGCGGCTGTTCGACTGACCGGGGCACCAGACGCAAATAAAGGGAACAAACCATGGGCGCAGGACACGGACACGGCGTGGCGGCGGCACCTGCGCCAGTGGGGACGGCGGCGGGCAGGCACAGGCGCAGCCTGACGCTCGCGCTGGCGCTGACCGGCAGTTTCCTGATCGTCGAGGTGATCGGCGGCCTTGTCACCGGCAGCCTGGCACTGCTGGCCGATGCCGCGCACATGGCGACGGATGTGGGCGGGCTGGCGCTGGCGCTGGCGGCGATCCGCTTTGCCGAACGCCCCGCCACGCCCGAGCGCACCTTTGGCTATGTACGGTTCGAGGTGCTGGCGGCGCTGACCAATGCGGTCGTCCTGCTGCTGCTGACCGTCTACATCCTGTATGAGGCCTACCGGCGGTTCCAGAACCCGCCCGAGATCATCGGCGGGCCGATGCTGGCGGTGGCGGTGGTCGGGCTGGCGATCAACCTGATCTCGATGCGGATGCTGCAGGCGGGATCCGAGGAAAGCCTGAACCTGAAGGGTGCCTATTTCGAGGTTCTGAGCGACATGCTGGGATCGCTGGGGGTGATCGTGGCGGCGGTGGTGGTTCTGGCCACCGGCTGGACGCTGGCCGATCCGATCATCGGGGCCGGGATCGGCCTCTTCATCATCCCGCGCACCTGGATTTTGCTCAGCCAGGCGGTGCATATCCTGATGGAAGGCACCCCGCCCGAGGTCGACATCAAACTGCTGGAAGAGAAACTGCTGGCGGTGCCGGGGGTGACGGCGTTGCATGATCTGCATGTCTGGACGATCACCTCGGGGCTGGACGCGATGAGCTGTCATCTGGTGGTGGCGGAGATGGGGCTGGGGCGCGATGCGCTGATCGCGGCGCAGGCGGTGATGCGCGACAGCTTCAGGATCACGCATTGCACGATCCAGATCGAGGATGCGGCGCTGCGGCTGGCCGAGGGCGAAACCCGGCTTTGAAGGGACGGAACGCAGAATGGGACATCACAACAGCCGCTATCGCCCGCCACCGCCGCCGCCGCGCGGACGCTATGATGGCGGGTATGACGCGCCCGACAGACGCGGCTATGGACCGCCGCGGCGGATTCCCTTCGTCGTGATTCTTGGCGCGCTGCTGGTCTGGACGCTGCTGGCCTGGGGTGCCTGGGCGCTGGTCGGTCCGTTTCTGGCCTGGGCGGGTGGCATGGTGGCACCTGTCCTTGATGTCGGCAGCGCCGTCGGCGGGGCGGTCGGGCTTGGCAAGGAGGTCGGCGCCGTCATCGAGGCGTCGCGCGCCGAGGGCATTGCACAATGGCTGCTCGGGGTTCTGGGCTGGATCGCCAGACCTGCAATCGTGATCATCTGGATCATCGGCGTCGGCGTTATTCTTTTGGCCCGGCGCCTCGCGTCATGGGGAGGTCTGTCACGACTGATGCACTAGGCCGGTCGGACGGCGCTGTGCGGTCGGGCCGGAATGGCCCGCTTCCAGATCGGCAAGGATCGGGCAATCGGGCCGGTGATCGCCACAGCACGCATCGGCCAGGTGACGCAGCGTGTCGATCATCGCCTGCATTTCGTGCACCTTGCGCTCAAGGCCGTCCACCTGTTCCAGCGCCAGCCGCTTGACATCCGCGCTGTGGCGCGTGCGGTCGCGCCAGAGCGCCAGGAGTTCCTCGATCTTTTCCACGGCAAAGCCCAGATCGCGGGACCGCCGGATGAACCGCAGCATCTGCACTTCGGTCGTCGTGTAGACGCGGTATCCTGACAGGGTCCGTCCGGCCGTCGGGATCAGGCCGACGGATTCGTAGTAGCGGATCATCTTGGCCGAAACGCCCGAGGCCTTGGCGGCTTCTCCGATGTTCATGGGTCACTCTCCTTGCGGTCAGGGCAGCGGGCGGGCGATGGCGCGGATCGCCTTCAGCCCCTCGCCGAAACGGGAAATGGCCTCGCGGTGGCGTGCCAGTTCGCCATAGGGCAGCCAGCCGATCTTCAGGTCGGCAATGCGGGCAAAGGCGGGGCGGGCCAGTTGCGCCCGCACTTCGGCCTCGCGCGCGTCGGGGGCGACGAGGAACAGGCCGCCCTCGGCATGCGGGTCGGCATGGCCAAGCGCAAGGTCGAGCATCCGCACGATGCCGGAATAGATCGAGGTGGAGTGTTCCACCTCGAAGGCGGCGGTTACCCGGTCGGCATCGGGGCTGAGCCAGAGCACGTCGATCAGCCGCACCATATCGGCGCCCGGTGCCGCCATCAGCACGGGGGGCAGCACCTCAAGGCAGCCCTCGCCCAGAGGGCGGCCGTTGTGCAGCCGCCCGCGGTCATTCGCCGCGATCCAGACCCGGTAGCCAAGGGCCGTCCCGAGGTCGCGCAGCCAGGACTGCACCTCGGAATGGCTGGCCTCGTCCTTCTCGCTGCGCGCCTCGGCGGGGGTCAGGTCGGCGGCGGCGGCCCGCGCCGCGCGCAGCCGGTCGGCAAAGGCCGCGGCACCGGTCCCGTCGCGCGGCGGGGCAGGGTAGCGGCCTGCGCCGATGTCGAACAGCAACGCGCCGATGGCACCGAGGTCGTTCGACAAAAGGTCGCGGTAGCGGGCGTTCAGGTCGAGGATGCCTTGCCGCATCGCCAGGAAATGCGGCCAGCTTCCCAGCCTGACCTGCGCCCCGGTCAGGCGGTTGTAGCCCTCGACGATCCGGGTGTTGAAGGGCGGCACCAGTGTCGGATGCAGGAAATACAGCAGGTTGGCCACGGCCGGGCCAAGACCCTTGATGCAGCAGCGGTCGATATCCTCGATATGGCGGATGATCTCGCCCTCGGTCGAACAGCAGGCGCAGCCGTCGATCAGCCGGCCGAAAGCGCGCTGGTTGGCCGGGTTTTCATAGATGTCGGGGATGCGCAGCTTGGGCTTCCACAGAAAGGCATGATCGGCGCCGCGAAAGATCTGGCGCTGTTCGGCGATGGAATGGACCACGGTTTCCAAGGACGAACCGCGATAGGCGTTGCCGAAGCTGCCGGCCTCGATCTCGGCCACCACGACCTCAAGGCCCCGGCGGATCGAGCGGAAATTCTTCACCCGCTCGGACCACAGGAACCAGGTCTGATAGGCCGCCGCCGGATCGTCTTTCCATCGGCGGATCAGGTCGCGTGCCGCGCCGTCGAAATCGCCCATGCCGTTCCCCTGCGCTCCGGTTCCGGGCCAAGCATCGCCCGACTTGCCGGGCGCGGCAAGGGGAGCCTCCAGCATCAGACCGCCGGTGCCGCAAAGCGCCGCAGCCGCAGCGCGTTGCCAAGGACAAAGACCGACGACAGCGCCATCGCGGCGGCGGCGATGATCGGCGACAAAAGGAGGCCGAAGGCGGGCCAAAGGACGCCGGCTGCGACCGGGATCAGCAGCGCGTTGTAGATGAAGGCCCAGAACAGGTTCTGGCGGATGTTGCGCATCGTGGCCTTGGACAGCGCGATGGCGTCGGGCACGGCGGTCAGCCGCCCGGTCATCAGCACCACATCGGCCGCCTCGATGGCGATGTCGGTCCCGGTGCCGACGGCAAGGCCCACATCCGCCTCGGCCAGCGCCGGGGCGTCGTTGATGCCGTCGCCGACATAGGCCAGCGTGCCAAGGGCCTTGAGCCGCTTGACCGCATCGACCTTGCCGTCGGGCAGCACTTCGGCCACCACCTCGTCGATGCCAAGCTGGCGGGCGATGGCCTGCGCGGTGCGGGCATTGTCGCCGGTGATCATCGCGACCTTGAGGCCAAGCGCATGCAGCGCGCGGATCGCCTGCGGCGTGGTCTCCTTGATCGGGTCGGCGACGGCAAGGATCGCGGCGAGTTTTCCGTCAATGGCGGCATACAGCGGCGTCTTGCCCTCGTCACCCATCCGCGCGGCGGCTTCGGCGAAGGGGGTCACGTCAAGGCCCAGCCTGACCATGTAGCGGTCGGCACCGACCTCGACCCGTTGCCCGCCCGCCTCGGCGGTGACGCCAAAGCCGGTGACGGAGTCGAAGGCGGTGACTTCGGGCAGTGTCAGTCCTTCCGCGGTCGCCGCCGCGACAATGGCGCGGGCGATGGGATGTTCCGACTTCGCCTCGACCGCCGCGACGGTGGCAAGCACCGAAGCCCGGTCGAAGCCCGTCGCCAAGACAAGATCGGTGAGCATCGGCTTGCCTTCGGTCAGGGTGCCGGTCTTGTCGAGCGCCACCACCCTGACGCCTTGCAGCGATTGGAGCGCCTCGCCCTTGCGGAAAAGGACGCCAAGCTCCGCCCCGCGCCCGGTGCCGACCATGATCGAGGTCGGCGTTGCAAGCCCCATCGCGCAGGGGCAGGCGATGATCAGGACGGCGACGGCGTTGACGAGGCCGAAGGTCAGCGCCGGATCGGGGCCGAACACCAGCCAGACGGCGAAGGTCAGCGCGGCCAGCGCCATCACGGCGGGGACGAACCACATCGTCACCTGATCGACCAGCGCCTGAATGGGCAGTTTCCCGCCCTGCGCCGCCTCGACCATGCGGATGATCTGCGCCAGCATCGTCGCCTCGCCGACTGCCGTGGCGCGGAAGGTGAACGCCCCGGTCTGGTTGACGGTGCCGCCGGTGACGGCGCTGCCTGCGGTCTTTTCCACCGGCAAGGGTTCGCCCGAGATCATGCTTTCGTCGATCCAGCTTGCGCCTGTCGTCACTTCGCCATCGACGGGCACCCGCTCGCCGGGACGCATCTCGACCAGATCGCCGGGGCGCACCTCGGCCACCGGCACTTCCACCGCCACACCGTCGCGCAGGACGCGGGCGGTCTTGGCCTGCAATCCGACCAGCCGCTTGATCGCCTGCGAGGTCTGGCCCTTGGCGCGCGCCTCCAGATAGCGGCCGAGCAGGATCAGCGTGATGATGACTGCCGCCGCCTCGTAATAGACGTTGATCGTCCCGGGCGGCAGCAGGCCGGGGGCGAAGGTGGCGACCAGCGAATAGGCATAGGCCGCCGAGGTGCCGACCGCGACCAGGCTGTTCATGTCCGGGGTAAGACGGGCGAGTGCCGGAAAGCCCTTGCGGAAGAAGCGCAGGCCGGGACCGAACAGCACAACCGTCGCCAGGGCAAACTGGACATACCAGTTTGCCTGCATCCCGATCGTCGCCATCACCAGCCGGTCTACGGCGGGGATCAGATGCGCGCCCATCACCAGAAGGACGATGGGTGCGGTCAGCACTGCCGCAAAAATGGTGTCGCGCTTCAAGAGCGCCTCTTCGGCAGCCTTCTTCGCCGCCGTCTCGTCCGCCGTCGCCATCGCCGGGGCAGCGGTGTGCGCCTCATAGCCCGCATCCGCCACCGCGCGGGTCAGCGCGGCAAGATCGGCGCTTCCCGTCACCGTCGCCCGTTCGGTGGCGAGGTTCACCGCCGCCGAAGTCACCCCCGGAACCGATTTCAGCGCCTTTTCCACCCGTGCCACACAAGAGGCGCAGGTCATCCCCTCGATGGCAAGATCGACGGGCCGCGACGGCACCTCATAGCCTGCATCTGCAACCGCCTTGACCAGCAGTGCGCGGTCCAGCGCCGGCCCCGTGACCTCGGCCCGCTCGGTCGCGAGGTTGACGGCTGCCCCCGTGACCCCCGGAACTGCCTTCAGCGCGCGCTCGACATGGGCAACGCAGGACGCGCAGGTCATGCCTTCGACCTCAAGGACAAGCTTTCCAGTCCCGGTGCCAGACGTTTGCTTCGTTTGCATGTTCACAGGGGAAACTCCTTGCAGGACTGATCCGGGACTGCATATAAACCTTCTAATGATAGTAAGGTCAAGACCTCATTTTCCATCTGCGATCACGGATATCAGCCCTTGACCTTACAACGATAGGAAGCACTATCTCACCGAGTATCAGAGGGAACCCAGGAGGCACCTATGCAGTTTCATATTGAGAACATGACGTGTGGCGGCTGTGTGCGCAGCGTGACCAAAGCGATCCAGTCGATCGACCCGGCGGCCGAGGTCAAGGCTGACGTGGGAACGCACAAGGTCGACGTAAAGACCGGCGTGCCGCGGGAGCGGCTTGTTGCTGCCTTGACCGAGGTGGGTTACGTACCTGCCTGACATTCGAGACCTTTGGTGTTGGCAAGAAAAAGGAAGAGCAGATGAAGAAACTGGCGATCGGCGCAATGCTCGCGGCATTGGTGGCGGGCGGAACCTATGTTTATGCCGAGTCGGACATGGGCGGCATGGATATGGGCGGCATGCAGATGGGCGACATGAACAGCCCGTCGTCAAAGGCCTATGGTGAGGTCATGAATGGCATGATGGCCAACATGATGGTGCCCTATACCGGCGATGCCGATGTTGACTTTGCCCGTGCCATGATCCCGCACCACCAGGCGGCCATCGACATGGCCAGGGTTCAGCTTGAATTCGGCAAGGACCCCGAGATTCGCAAGCTGGCCGAAGAAGTGATCGCGGCCCAGGAGGGCGAGATTGCCACCCTGAAGGCGTGGCTTGCCGCCAAGGGCATGTAAGCACTGTCCCGCTGCGGGGCGCATGCCGCGCACCGCAGCGGAACCTGCACCGCGGTCACGGTTTGATTGCGTCAAGTCCAACTTGGTCCGACAACCCAAGGCTGCGCGCCGGGCCGATTTTCCCCCGTTATCTGCCGGTGCGGACCGGCCGTTGGCTGACAACACCGTTACACTGCCAACATGGCGGCGGCGCGGTGCTGACCCGGGCTATCCCATGCCGTGCAGACCATGCAGGCCGCCGGTCAGAAGGACTGGCACCAGGATGGGTGCCGCAACCGCAAGGACCAATGCGCGTTCCCGCCATCGCCGCAACCGCCAGCACAAAAGTGCCGTCAGCGCCACCACCAGCCCGACCTCGAACAGTCCGAACACATCGCCGTAGTAACGCGCGTCCCAATAGCTGACCGGGCTGCGGAAGATCCAGTCCGACACCGGCCAGAACTGGCGGCGGGCGTCGTCGCGATGCGTCAGGAAGTCGGCTGCGGCGTGCAGCAACCCGGACCCTGCAAAGGCGCGCAAGGTCAGGGACCGCAGCCAGACTGCACCCGCCAAAAGCGCGCCCCAGACCAGAAAGCCGTGATCGACCGCAAAAACCGCCTGCCATTCGTCGGAAAAGAAAAGGCGTCCAAAGACTTCGTTCTCGGGCACCTTGGCGACGCGCGTGGCCCACAGGATCATGGCAAACATCGGCAGGTCCGGCACCAGTCCGCCTGCAAGCGCGGCAATCAGCGTTTTCGGCTCCAGGGGCCGTGCAAAGATGGCAGCCCCGATCAGCATGTGCGACGGCGTGTTCATGGCATCAGCAGACCAGGTCAGGCATGGATGCCTCGTCGTCGGCAATGCGGCGCCGCAGGCTGTAGGGGACTGCACCCGTCGCCACGGTTCGTCCGACCACCAGCCCCGGCCCGGCAATAGGGACAAAAGAAGTCACTGAAGTAGGCAACCGGCACCGGCACGGACGGCCAGTGCCAAAGGGCGCAGGGCAAGAAGCGGCGCGCAGGGTTTCGGCCCGCGCGCGACGAAGATCCGTGTCTTGGGAAGCCGGATAAAGTCCGATCATGGCCAGGTCTGCCCGCGAGGTCTGCCCGCCGCCGTCAAGACGGCGAAACGGTGGCAGACCGGCCATGGCGACATGGCGCGGACCACGCCCCGGAAGTCTGTCCCGGGGCAGGGCGCGCAGACCGCAGATCACGGCAACCATGCCGCCAAGGACGACGAGATCGCGGCGCCTCGTGGTCAAAACACCGACACGGGCGTTCCGACCGCCACCTGATCGTAAAGCTGGATCACGTGTTCGTTCAGCATCCGGATGCAGCCGTTCGACACCGACTTGCCGATGGATGACGGCTCGGTCGTGCCGTGGATGCGGAAATAGGTGTCGATCCCATCCTTGTAGAGATAGAGCGCCCGCGCCCCCAGCGGATTGCCGGGACCGCCCGGCACGCCGCCGGCAAATTTCTTGTACTTGCCGGGGTCGCGGCGGATCATGGCGTTTGTCGGCCGCCAGGACGGCCATTCGGCCTTGCGCTCAATGATGGCCGTGCCCTTGAATTCCAGGCCGGCCTTGCCGACGCCGACGCCGTAACGGGTCGCCCGTTCCGGGGCAAAGACGTGGTAGAGAAAGTAGTTGCGCGGAAAAACAAGGATTTGTCCGGGCGCGTGCTGTTCGCGCACGCGCACCTCTCGTGGCTGAAACTCTTCGGCCAGAACAAAGGGTTCGGTCGTGTGGGCCAGCAGAAGGGACGGCGTGGCAAGTGCCGCAGCGGCAGCCCCGCCGATCAGAAAGCGTCGGGAAATCATGGTGTCTCCTGAAGGGGAAGGATGGATGTGGTCTTCGTTCAGGAAAAGCGTCGCGGCGGAGGCAGGGAGGGGGCGACGCTCTGGCTGGCCGTGGTCTCGGACGCGGTGGCAAGGCGGGGAATTGCAGGCGGTGCCGACATGGCGAGCAGAAAACCCGGATCCGTGCTGACAATCTGACACTGGCCATGCCCGGAAGTGTCACCACACTCGACCATCTCGACCATCTCGACGTTCTCGGACAGCGCAGCAACCTGATGCATGGGTACACCCATCTCATGTTGCCACGGCCCTGTTGGCGCGCGACCGACAAGCAGCGCAACAACTACAAATAAGCCGCATACCGAGACGAGAATCCTAAACATATTGACAGAATACCGTGTTGGCCGCGCATCTGCAGTTATCACATCGAAGTGAATGCACATCTTTCCCGCCGGATCGGCGATTTCGCCACGCCTTCACCAGTTTGTGACGGCGTGCCGGACGAAAGATGTTTGACCTTCCCACATTGGAGTGTTGCATCCGGTAAAAAAAAATAAGGAGCAGGCCATGCAACTGAGTCGTCGATTCGTTATTGCTGCGGCTTTGGCGGCGCCGTTCGTGACCGGCCGCGCTGCCTTTGCGCTGCAAGACACCCAACTCCCCCAAGAGCCGGTGCGCAACAACTTCTCATCCTTTCGTGTACACGACTGGAAGGACCATTTCGACAGCCTTGGTCTGGGCATCATCATCGCCGATACCACGACCCGGTCGATGCAGCACTGGACCAGCGACGGCCAGATGTACATCTTTCCGACATCGGTGCCGTTGACGGACGAACTGACGCGCAGGGGTTACACCGAGGTTGTCGACAAAAAGGTCAATCCGAGCTGGGCCCCCACGCCGTCGATGCGCAAGCGCAATCCCGAATGGCCTGCCTTCGTGCCTGGTGGAGACCCGATCAACCCGCTTGGAACACGTGCGCTTTACCTGTCGTGGCAGTACTACCGCATTCACGGCACCGCCGATACCCGCAAGATCGGTCGTCGCGCGTCGAACGGGTGCATCGGGCTTTACAACGAGCATATCGAGGCGGTTTATGACAGAGTTCCGGTTGGAACACAGGTCAAGCTGATCTGACACGATGATGCAGGCGGGCAGCATATCGTCTGTACTGCTGTCTCCTCCGGCCGGAATGGCTGTGCGGCTGGTGCTGTTCTGGCTGTTTTCCATGATTGTCGTTCTTGGCCTGATTATGGCGCAGTCGGCCTCGGCGCGTGCGGGTCTCGATGTCCCTATGGCAAAAGCGGACCAGGTCTCGGCGTGGTCTGCGGGCACACAGGGCATGACCCCTGCGTGCCATGCAGGCTTGACCTGCACGGTGTCCGTGATGCCCCACAGTGCCGCGCAGCCGCCTGCATCCGGTGCCGTGGCGCTGTTGCAGCCCGACCTCACACAGTCGCAGATGAGGTTCCGCGGCCCCTCCGTTACATTGCCGCCGCCACGATCCTGATCCGGGCGTCTGTCCGTGGCGGGGACCGATGGCGCGAGGGTGCAGTTCCCCGCTTCCGTGATCCTCGCCTCTCCTCGACCTTGCACTCAAGAGGCTCGGAGGGCTTTTCATGCAGTTCAGCACCACATATCTGCTGTCTGCCGAGCGGGACCGGCACCATGCCCGCGCCCTTGCTGCCGCGTTCCGGCCCGCAGATGGCGGCCATGTGTTTTTCGGAGTTGGACTTGACCGATGAGAAGTAAGATACTGGCGGGCGTCATCGCTCTGGGGGTGCTTGGCTTTGTCGGGGCATTTGTCTGGGTCGCGCTGCGACCGCCAGCGTCCTTGCAGACCTCGGCCTCTGGCAGCGCGCCGATTGCCTCTGTGACGGGCACATTTTCGGATGGACGACTTGATGCGCAGATCTATGCGGCCGGCAACCAGAATGTCCGTCTGGAAGTCCAGTTTACCCCCGACGCCGGAGAGACGGCGACAGTTGACATCCGCCCGGATGTTTACGTTGCGATGGTCGGGATGAACATGGGTGGGTTCGATCCGCCGCTTGAACTGGTCGGGGCGGGCGCGTGGAGGGCCAATTTCCAGGTGCCGATGGCAGGTCGTTGGGTCGCCAGTGTCGGCTTTGGCGAGGAGTTTGCAGAGGTGGAGTTCGATGCTCGCTGAGCGACATTCATTCGAAACAAGGCGCGCGGAGTTGCTGCAAAGGGGGCTGCGCGGAACATTTGTCGCAGTCGCACTTTTCGCGGTCCTTGGCACCGTGACGGCGGTCTGGGCGAACCCGTTGTTCGTACGCATGACGCCGGTCGGACCATGGGAGTTCGGGGCGACAGTCCTGACGGCGGTGCTTGCCGGCATTACGGCAGCGCTTTGGGTGCCACAATGCAGCCTGCGCGCGTCGGGGACGGGCGGGATTGCAAGCTTTCTGGGCATCGCCTGCCCGACCTGCAACAAGGTCCTGATGCTGATCTTTGGCGGTCCGGCGCTGCTGGCCTGGTTCGACCCGGTGCGCCCCTATCTTGCCGCGGCAGGCGTGATCGCAATGGCCTTTGCCGCCAACAGCGCCTGGCGGGCGTTTGGCAAGGCACGTGAAGCAGAAAGTGGTGCCGATGGTTCCGTTGGCGGTATTCAGGGGAGGCATGAATGAGCGATGTGCTGGTGCGCAGCCGGGGGGCGATGGTCGGCCGCTGGACCCGAAACGCAGCCCTTCGCCATCTGGTCGTGGCGCTGATCGCGGTGGGGCTGGTATTCAGTTTTGCCGTCGTTCATACGCAGTGGAGCCCGATGCACCGCTGGAACCGTGCCTTCGGGGATGCCTCTCTGGTGCTTGTGGCGCTGTCGATGGGGCTGGGTCCGCTGACACGGTTTGTTCGTCCGGTCGCCCGCATCCTGCCGTACCGGCGCGAGATCGGCATTCACGCCTGCATCCTGGCTGCCGTACATGCCACCATCATCCTTGTCGGTTGGGTTCAATGGGACCTGATGCGGCTGTTCGGCTTTGAATGGCACCCCGAGCTTTTGGTCTATGTCATGTTCCAGCCCGGATTCGGTCTTGCCAATGCCATCGGGATTGCGGCCCTTGTCCTTGCCATCCTGCTGGCTGCGACATCCAGCGACCTGGCGATGCGCAGGCTTGGCACGTCGGGCTGGAAATTCCTTCAGATGGGTGTCCTGCCGCTATGGTGGCTGACCGTGGCACATGTCGCCTATTTCCTGTTCATGCACTTCCTCAGCTTTCACCGCGCGGTGCCGGACCCCAACCCGCTCAAGCCATGGTTCGTCGGTTTGGTCGTCGCGGTCCTGGTTCTGCGGGCGGCCGCCTATCTAAAGACCGTCAGAGGCAAAGGAAGATCCATGGCGGAAGAAAGGGAGGTCGATGGTGCGCCGGTCTGAAAAGCAGAATGCCCTTGCCTCGCGGGTGATCACAAGGCGGGGCGTCCTGATGGGAGGCGCCATCACCGCCTTTGTCGGCGTTCTGGGCACGCGGATGTGGCAGCTTGGCGTCCGCGATGCGGACCAGTACTATCTTCTGGGCGAAGAAAACCGGATCAGCCTGCGGCTGGTGCCGCCGGGCCGGGGGCGCATCTACGACCGGGCCGGCAAGATCGTCGCCGACAACGAACAGGCCTACCGCATCACGCTGGTGCAGGAAGAAACCCGTGATGTCGAGGCCATCCTGTCCAGATTGCGGCTGATCCTGGCGCTGGAGGACGACGCCATCCAGAACGTGCGCGATCAGGTCGGACGGGTGCCGGGATTTGCGCCGATCACGGTCAAGGACCGCGTCACCTGGGAAGAGGTGTCGGTCGTCGCGCTGAACGCGCCGGCACTGCCGGGCGTGCAGCCGGAAATGGTCCTGTCGCGGGTCTATCCCTACGGTCCCGATTTCGCCCACCAGATCGGCTATGTCGGTCCGGTCAGCGAAAGTGATCTGCAAAAAGGCGGAGACGCCGAAGAACCGCTGCTGCGCCTGCCGGATTTCGAGGTCGGCAAGACCGGGATCGAGCGCATCCACGAACGCACCCTGCGCGGCGTTCCGGGCACGCTTTCTGTCGAGGTCAACGTGTCGGGCCGCACGATGCGCGAACTGGCGCTGGACCCCGCCACACCGGGGCCGGATCTGCAGATCACGCTGGACCATCATCTGCAGAACTTTATGCGCGTCCGGCTCGAAGGCCAAAGTGCCGCCGCCGTGGTCATGGATGTGACCAATGGCGATCTTCTCGGCTGCACCTCGGCGCCGTCCTTCGATCCGAACCTGTTCGTCCGCGGAATATCGGGCCGCGACTACGGGGCGTTGCGCGATGACGTCTACCGCCCGCTTGCCGACAAGACGGTGCAGGGGGCCTATCCGCCGGGATCAACGGTCAAGATGTCGAATGCACTTGCGGCGCTGGAGACGGGCGTCATGAACCCGACCGAAAAGGTCACGTGCAACGGGTATATCGAGGTGTCGGGCCGCCGGTTTCACTGCTGGAAAAAGGGCGGGCATGGCCGGATGGACATGGTGAGCGCGCTCCGCGAATCCTGCGATGTCTATTTCTACGAGGTCGCGCAGCGCATCGGCATCGACGGCATATTCGCGATGAACGACCGGCTTGGACTTGGCCAGAAATATGACCTGCCGCTGTCGGGCATGGTGCATGGGACAAATCCCTCACGGGACTGGAAGCAGCAGCGCTATGGGGAGGAATGGCAGATCGGCGACACGATCAATGCCTCGATCGGGCAGGGCTTTACCCTTGCCGCACCGATCCAGCTTGCGACGATGACCGCCCGGCTGGCCTCTGGCACCGCCGTCCTGCCCCGGCTGGTGCGGCCCGTGGGCGGCACGACGCCGGACGTGCCCGGACCAGCCACGCTGGGCCTGTCTGCCGACGCCCTTGCCCTTGTCCGGCAGGGTATGTTCCAGGTCTCGAACCATGAACGCGGCACCGCCTATGCGTCCCGGATTGCAGATCCGGCGCGGGCGATGGCCGGCAAGACCGGCACCAGCCAGGTGTTTTCGATCACCGCCGCGGAACGCGCCTCGGGGGTGCGTGCTCAGGACGAACTCCCCTGGAACCGCCGCGACCATGCCCTTTTCGTCGCCTTTGCCCCCTTTGATGCGCCGCGCTTTGCTGTCACTGTCGTGGTTGAACATGGCGGCGGCGGGTCAACCGTCGCGGCGCCGATCGCGCGCGACATCATGCTGTTTGCCCAATATGGGGGCCTGCCGCCCGGCGATGCCTACCCTGCTTCGCAAAGAACCCGTGTCAGCGAGGAACTTGCACTGTTGTCTCAGCGTATCCTGCCTCCCGATGGCGCGTCCCCGGAGGTCAGCCGGACATGAGGCGTGCCCGCCGACCGGCAGGCCATCTGCGGCGCGTTGCGGGGCTTGCTGCCGGCGC
Source organism: Rhodobacterales bacterium (assembly GCA_021155205.1). Taxonomy (GTDB): domain Bacteria; phylum Pseudomonadota; class Alphaproteobacteria; order Rhodobacterales; family Rhodobacteraceae; genus JAJNPS01. Next base: position 57,694 of record JAJNPS010000018.1, on the reverse strand, counting down.
GGTCTTTCTGTTGCAGGCCGGTCCAGCGCACGCCTTTTTTCACAACCAGCCCGACCTGGAGCGGGGCCGCGCGATCTACACGGCGAAATGCGCCAGCTGCCACGGTGCCAACCTGCAGGGCCAGCCGGACTGGCAGACGCCGCGCGCGGATGGCACCTATCCGGCGCCGCCCCACGATGAGACCGGCCACACCTGGCACCACGGCGATACCATGCTGCGCGACTACATCCGCCTTGGCGGCCAGGCTGTCCTGGACAACATGGGCGTCGAATTTGTCTCGGGCATGCCCGGTTTCGGCAGCGCATTGACCGAAGAAGACATCGAGGCCGTCCTCGCCTACATCAAGTCGACCTGGCCCGATCCTGTCCGGGCCGCACAAGAGGACCGCACCCGCGCCGAGGCCGAGAACCCGTAAAGCTGGCCAAAGGGTCTGTGTCCCAGTATATCCCGTTTGTCTTTGCAACTCGCGCAGTGTGCATCCCGGCGGGAACCCGCCTCGCGTCACGAAAGGTATCTTCCATGCGCGCCACCCCGTTCCTGACAGCCGCCGTCCTGGCGCTGTCGTTCTCCGTTCCGGCATCGGCGGACCAGATTTCCGACGACCGCATCAAGGACCTCGTCGCCGAGGCGTTGCGCGAAAACCCCGAACTGGTGCTCGAGGCGCTGCAGGCGCTTGAGGCGCGGCAGGCCGAAGCCGAGGCCGCCGCCGCCGCCGCCGTCCTGACCGACCAGCGGGCGATGCTGGAGCGTGATCCGAACGCGCCGGTTCAGGGCAACCCCGACGGCGATGTGACGGTAGTGGAGTTCTTTGACTACAACTGTCCCTATTGCAAACGCGCCATGCCCGAAGTCGCTGCACTGCTCAAGGACGACGGCCAGGTGCGGCTGGTGCTGCGCGAATGGCCGATCCTGGGCGAGGGATCAGCTTTTGCCGCCCGCGCTGCGCTGGCGTCGCGCAAGCAGGGCAAATATGCCGAAATGCATGACGCGCTGATGGGAATGCGCGGCAAGGTCGAGGAACAGACGGTGCTGCGGGTGGCCGGAGAGATCGGGCTGGATGTGGACAAGCTCAAGGCCGACATGCAGGCTCCCGAAGTGGCGGAACATATCGCCACGTCGATGCGCCTGGCCGCGGCGCTTGGCTTCAACGGCACGCCGTCCTTTGTCGTCGGCAATCAGCTGATCCCCGGCTTTGTCGAAACGGCCCAGCTGGCCGAGGCTGTCACCACCGCACGCGGCAAGGACTGAACCGCGTCACACGGCGGCGGGATAGCTGGTAAACACGCTGCCGCTGCCATCGCTGGCGACAAGGATGACGTCATAGGCATCGCGCTCGGTCTCGGGGCCCATGCCGGGCGATCCGACGACCATCCCCGGCACCGAAAGGCCGATGGCGGCGGGACGCTCGACCAGCAGGCGGCGGATGTCGGGGCCGGGCACATGCCCCTCGACCGTGTAGTCGCCGATGGTCGCGGTGTGGCACGAGGCCAGTTCTTCGGGAATGCCGCGTTGGCGCTTGAAGGCGGCCAGAGCCTCGAGGCTGCGCTCTTCGAAACTGACGCTGAACCCGGCATCGCGCAGATGGCCGATCCAGCCGTTGCAGCACGGACAGCCGGGATCCTTGACCACATGGATGCTGTTGTCATCGGTTGCGGCGAGGCCGGGGGTGGCGGCCACCGCCATCAACAGCGGACCTGCCGCCAGCACGTTGCGTCGCGATAGGGTCATGCTGGATGCCTTTCGTCGGATGATCTGCGACCAGCCTAGCCGCTGCCGGACGACACCGCGAGCAAAGATAGGCCAACTTGCCCGCGATCACGAAAATTCTACCACGTGGGGGGCGCTGCCATGCTGCAGATGACATTTTCAGTCTGCGCGACACCATTCTGCCGGATGACAGGGCGGCTCTGGCCTGCTATGTGCAGCGCATGAAGATGTCGTCGTTCCGCATCCACGGCCTGATCATCGCCGCCTACATTCTGGCGGCGATCCTGCCGGCGCTGTCGATGGCCGAAGGCTTGTCGGCCGCACCTGCCGGTCATGCTGCGATGATGGCCATGGCGGGGCATGTTGCGCCGATGGACAGGACGGACAGCACGCCAGGCGACCCGCAGATGATGCTTTGCCAGCAGCATTGCCTTTTTGCCGCTGCGACAATGCCGCAGCCGGACAGGGCAACCGGCGACATCGTGCCCGCTTCGGCAAGTGCTTCAGGAGGTGGCCGCCTTGCCGCGTCCCTCGCCATTCCACCACCCGGGCATCCTCCCAAAATCGCGGCGATCTGACTTTCTGGAACGGCAGCACCTGCGCCTGTTCCGCATTTTCACGCGTTCAGCGATCTTTTGGAGAACTCACATGCCTACTCTTTCTCGCCGCGGCTTTCTCGCCGCTTCTGCGGCCATGACCGCATCCCTGTATCTTCCCGCCCGTGCGCGCGCGGCCAGCGATGTCCTTTCGCTGCGCGCGACGACGCGCGTGCTCGACATCGGTGGCCGCGCCGCCACGGTGAAGGGCGCGGTGAACGCCGCCGGGGGAATCGGTCTTGTGCTGGACCCCGGCCAGCGCTTCCGGGTCGATCTGACGAACGAACTGGATGCCAAGACAATCATCCACTGGCACGGGCAGATTCCGCCCAACGCCCAGGACGGCGTGCCCGACATCCCGATGCCGGCCCTCGCCCCCGGCGAGATGCGTTCCTATGACTTCGCGCCGCGCCCCGGAACGCACTGGATGCACAGCCATATTGCGGTGCAGGAGATGGAACTGCTCGCCGCCCCCCTGATCGTGCGCACCGCCGAGGATGTGGCGGCTGACCGGCAGGAGGTGGTGATGTTCCTGCACGACTTTTCATTCCGCCCGGCGGCCGAGGTGCTGGCGGAAATCTTAGGTGCGAAGGTCGCCGAAGGTATGGAAGGCATGAACATGGGTCAGCCTGCCACCGGCGCGATGTCGATGCCCAAGGCGCAAGAGAACGGCGGCATGAACATGCAGGGCATGGACATGGGCAACATGCAGGGCATGGGCGGAATGGCCGCGCCGGCGGGCATGGAAATGGACCTCAACGATTTCAACTTCGACGCCTACCTTGCCAATGACCGCACCCTGGACGACCCCGAGGTGGTGGCGGTCGACAAGGGCGGACGTGTCCTGGTCCGCGTGATCAACGCGGCGGCGGCGACGGTGTTCTGGATCGACACCGGCACCTTGCCGGGCCGTCTGGTCGCAGTGGACGGCGAGCCTGTACAGGCCTTGCCCGGCAGCCGGTTTGGCGTGGCCATGGGCCAGAGGCTGGACATCGAGGTGGACGTGCCGGGCGCGGGCGGGGCGTTCCCGATCCTCGCGCTTCGTGAAGGGGAGCGCGAACGGACCGGCGTGATCCTGGCCACGCCGGGTGCGGCGGTCACAAGGATTGCCGGTCTGGCCGACAGCGAGTATCCCGCCTTCAGCGGCGATCTGACGCAGGAAGCCGCGCTGCGTGCGGTCGTACCGCTGCCTGAACGGGTGGCGGTTGCACAGCAGATGCTGATGCTGAACGGGGCGATGATGCCTTATGTCTGGACGATCAACGGCCAGATATGGGGCAACCACATTCCGGTGACGGCAAAAACCGGCGACCGGGTGGAGATCACCTTCCAAAACATGTCGATGATGCCGCATCCGATGCATCTGCATGGCCATGCCTTCCAGGTGGTCGGCGTCAATATGCAGCGCATCGCCGGTGCAGTGCGTGACACCGTGCATGTGCCGCCGATGGCGATGGTGACGGTCGCGGTCGATGCGGGCGAGGCGGCGCGCTGGATGCTGCACTGCCACCACATGCCGCATCTGGCTTCGGGCATGATGACCGAGTTTGCGGTGTCTGCCTGAGATTTGCGGGACCCGCGGTCTGTCTGCGGGTCCCGGTTCAACGCTGAAGGAGCAGGCAATGCCCATCCCTGTCGGTCGCCGTGCTGTTCTTGCCGTACTTGGCACAAGCCTGATCGCGCGCCCCGCCCAGGCGCGCCCTCCGTTCCGCCTGCGCGATGACCCGCAACCCCTTCTGTCGACACCCTTTGTGGACGAGGCCGGGACCAGTCGCGGCCTGGACGACTTTGCCGGACGGGTCATCCTTTTGAACATCTGGGCTACCTGGTGCCCGCCCTGCCGCAAGGAAATGCCGCTGCTCGACCGATTGCAGGCGCGGCTTGGGGGGGCGGATTTCATGGTCCTGCCCTTGTGCATCGACGAGGGCGGCATCGGCAGGGGTCGCGCCTTTTATGACGAGATCGCGATAGCGAACCTGCCGCTTTACTGGGCCGAACCGCTGCGCGTGCAACTGGCCTTTGGCTTTATCGGGCTGCCGACGACGCTGCTGATCGACCGCCGCTCGCGCGAGGTCGCGCGCCTGCAGGGCCCCGCGGAATGGGACAGCGAGGATGCCGTCCGCCAGCTGATGCAGCTGATGTGACCGCACAAGGTTGCGGAAGGTGCTGTGAGGCGTCAGCCGCCGGTCGGCGAGGGGCCAAAGCGCGCGGTCAGATCGAAGGCCTCGCCGCGGAACACCTGTCGCGCGATGGTCAGGGTTTCCGCCCCGCGCCAGGTGCGCCGTTCGACCAGCAGGCAGGCCGTCCCAAGCGGGACCGACAGCGCCCGGGCAGTCATGGCATCGGCCGGAATGGCGGCGATGCGATGCTCGGCCTCGGTCCAGGGCACATGACCCAGAAGCCAGGGCCCCGGCGGTTCCTGCCCGAAATCGACATCGGCAGCGGCGGGCACCGCATCGAGAAAGATATGCCGGTCCTCGACCAGGATCGGGCTTTCGTCCGCCAGATGCACCGACCGTATGAAACGGCTGCGCCCCATCTGGTGCCCTTCGGCGCCAAGGTGGATGCAGCAGGGTGGGCGCATCTCGTCCAAGAGGGCGCGATAGCCATAGGTCTCGCCCCGCGCCTCGATCTCGGCGCGCACGTCGGGGATGTTCAGCACCGCCGAATGCAGCCTCGGCCGCGCGACCGTGGTGCCCGCGCGCCGGTTGCGGCTGATCAGCCCGGCGCTGGCCAGCGAGGCCATCGCCTTGTTCACCGTCATCCGCGAACAGCCGTATCGCAGCATCAGTTCCGTCTCGGTCGGAATGCGGTGGCCCGGTTTCCAGTCGCCCGACAGGATATGTGCCTCGACCTCGGCCCGGATGCGGGCGTGCAGGGTCGCGGGGCGGGTGTCGGGGGTGTGGTCGTGCATGGGTCAGATCATCGCATGCGCGCGCGCATCCGCCAAATGGCAGGCGGCTGCCCCGCCATGCTGCACGGCGCGCAGAGCGGGTTCGGCCTCCCGGCAGCGTGGCTCCACCACCGGGCAGCGGGTGGAAAACCGGCAGCCGGGCGGCGGATTGCGGGGGGAGGGGGGGTCGCCCTCAAGCAGGATCCGGGGCCGGGTCGCCTCGATCCGCGGATCGGGCGACGGGACGGCGGAGAGGAGCGCCTGGGAATAGGGATGCGCGGGGTCGGCGAACAGGGGTTTCGCGACCCCTTCCTCGGCAACGCGGCCCAGATACATCACCGTGACCGACGAACAGACCTCGCGCACGATGGCAAGGTCGTGGGCGACGATCACGATGGTCAGGCCAAGCTGCGCCTGCAACCGGGCGAACAGGTTGACGATCTGCGCGCGCACCGACACGTCCAGCGCCGAAAGGGGTTCATCGCAGATCAGAAGCTGCGGCGACAGCGCCAGCGCGCGGGCAATCGACACCCGCTGCCGCTGCCCGCCCGACAGCGAGCGAGGCAGGCGGTCCAGCGCGGTTGCGGGGAGGGCCACGAGGTCCAGAAGTTCCTGCACCCGCGCCTGCCGTGCCTTGCGGTCACCTGCCCCGTGGATCAGCAGCGGCTCCTCCAGCGTCTGCCCGACGGTCTGGCGGCGGCTCATCGAGCCCAGCGGGTCCTGAAAGATGAACTGCACGGCGCGGGCAAAGCCCTTGCGGTCGGTTCTGGCCCACTCGGCCCGGTCGCGGCCAAGGATATTGACCTGCCCCTCGGTTGCGCTTTGCAACCCGATCACGGCGCGGGCAAGTGTGGTCTTGCCGCAGCCCGACTCGCCGACGATGCCATGGAAGGCGCCCCGCGCGACGGTCAGGTCCACACCGTCCACCGCCCGGACCAGCCCGGCAGAGGTCTGGAAATGCACCTTGAGGCCGGTGGCCTGGATGGCAGGACCGTCAGTCATGGGTCATGATCCCCTCGGCAGCGATGACAACGGGGCAGGCGACGCGGTGCGGAACGACACCCCGCGCCACGGTGGTCAGTTTCGGGCGGCGCGTCTTGCAGGCGTCAATGGCGCGGTCGCAGCGGTCCACGAACCGGCAGCCCGGCATCAGTTGCGCCTGGTTGGGCGGGATGCCGGGGATTTCCCTGGTACCCGTCGCGTTGTCGCTGCGGAAATCGGGAACCGAGGCCAGAAGGCCGCGCGTATAGGGATGCACCGGGGCGGTCAGCACGTCCACGGCGCTGCCCTCTTCGGCGACCTGGCCTGCGTAAAGCACCGCCACCCGGTCGGCCAGCACCGACACCGCACCGATGTCATGCGTGATCAGGATCACGGCGATGCCGTCCTCCTTCTGGATCTGGCGGATCAGCGCCAGGATCTGCGCCTGCACCGTGGCATCAAGTGCCGTCGTCGGCTCGTCCGCGATCAGAACGCGCGGGCGCGCCGCCAGCGCCAGCGCGATCATCGCGCGTTGCAGCATCCCGCCCGAAAGCTCGTGCGGATAGCGGTCATAGCGGTCTTCGGGGTCGGGGATGCCGGAACGGGCCAGCAGCGACACCGCTTCCTTCTTCGCTTCCTCAGCCGACAATCCGGCAAAGCGGCGGGATTGCTCGGCCAGCTGCGGGCCGATCTTCAGCATCGGGTTCAGGGCGCTCATCGGGTCCTGAAAGATCACGCCGAAGAAACCGCCGCGCAGGCGCGACAGGTCGGCGGGCGACATCGACAGGATGTCCTTGCCGTCCGCCCGCGCCGTGCCCCGCAGATCGACGGCCACGCCTTCGGGCAACAGACCCAAAGGCCCCAGCGTCATCACCGTCTTGCCGGATCCGCTTTCACCGACGATGGCCAGCGTCTCGCCGGGGGCGACGTGGAACCCCGCCCCGTCCACCGCACGCACCGATACGGTGGGGGTGTAAAGGTCGATCACCAGACCTTCGACTTCATAGATCGGCGCGTTCATGCCTCCACCGCCTTCCGGGCGGCTTCTTCCGCGGCACGGGCGGCCCGCTTGCGCCGCAAAAGCCCGCCCCGCATCGCGCGGGGCACCTTTTGCAGCGCGAAGGCCTCACCCAGGAGGTTGAAGCTGACCACCACGGCGGTCAGCGCCAGGCCGGGGATGATCACCAGTGCCGGATATTGCTCGATATAGGACATGCCGTCGACCAGCATCTGCCCCCATTCCGGGGTCGGCGGCGCGACGCCAAGGCCCAGGAACGACAGCGTGGCGATGGCCAGCACCAGTGCACCCGCATCGGCGCTGGCATAGACCACCACAAGCCCCAGCACATGCGGCAGGATGTGGCGGGTGAAGATCCAGATGTGGGACGCCCCCATCACCCGCGCCGCCTCGATGTAAGGCTGCTGCAATTCGGCGACCACGACGGCGCGGCTCATTCTTGCATAGTTCGCCCACCAGGCCAGCGTCAGCGCCACGATCATCTTCCAGTAGTCCGACAGCCAGACAAAATTGTCGCCGGAAAACACACCCATCAGCGCCAGCGCGATGATCAGCGACGGCAGTGCCAGCACGATGTCGATGACCGAGATCATGACGAGTTCCGTCTTGCCGCCGACATAGCCCGCAAAGGACCCGATCACCACGCCGATGGCCAGCGCCGCCACCAGCACGAACACCATTGCGACCAGCGAGGTGCGCGCGCCGCCGACAATGCGGCTGAACATGTCGCGGCCAAGATAGTCGGTGCCCAGCCAATGTGCGCCGGAAGGACCCGACAACAAGGCACTGTAGTCCTGCGCGGCGGGGTCATGGGTCATGATCAGCGGCGCGAACAGGCCGATCAGAACGAACAGGATAGCAGGCGTCAGGATTGCCCAGGGCCAGTTTTTCATGCCTTTCTCGGCCTCCGAAGACGCGGATCGGCCAGCATCGCCAGCAGGTCCACGAACAGGTTGACGGACACGAAAAACACCACGAACAGCGTCAGGGTCGCCTGCATGCCGATGAAGTCGCGGAACCGGATCGCCTCGATGAAGAACGATCCCACACCCGCCAGCCCGAACACCCGTTCGACCACGATGGCACCGATGATCATCAGGGTGAACTGCGCGCCGAAGGTGGTCATGTAGGGAATGGCGATGTTCGGCAGCGCCTCGCGGAAAAGGACAGCACGCCGCGTCAGGCCCTTGGCGAAACCCGTGGTGGCAAAGGGGCGCGACATGGTGTCCTGCAAATTCACCCGCACCACCCGCGCCAGAACCGAGGCCGGGAAGAGGGCAATGGTGAACCACGGCATCAGCCAAGAGGTGAAGCCCGAAACGCCAAAGGTCGGCACCAGCCCGAGCCAGACCGAAAACACGATCACCAGCATGGCGGCGACAAAGAAGTTGGGGGTGGAGGCGCCGATCAGCGCCAGCCCGTGCAGCGCGCGGTCCACCAGACCGCCATTTGACGCCGCCCCGGCAATGCCCATCACCAGCGACAGAATCAGCACCAGCACCCCGCCGCCCGTCAGCAGCGCCAGCGTCATCGGGATCCGCGCGGCGAATTCCTCTGCCATCGGCTTGCCGGTGCGGATCGAAATGCCGAAATCCCCGGACAGCGCGTTGCCCAGCCAGCGCGCATAGCGCACCGGCAGGGGGTCGTTCAGGCCCAGATCATTGGCGATCCTGGCGATCATCGCGCCATCGGCGCCCGCGCCCGCCGCCCGTTCGGCGATCAGGGCGGCCACGTTGCCGGGGGCCGCCGTGACCAGCCAGAAGGTCAGCGCCGTGGCGGCCAGCATCAATAGCAGGGCAAGCCCCGTCCGTCGCATGAACATGCGTTGCATTGCCCTGCCCCCTTTGTCGGCCTCAGCCCAGCGTGATGCCCTTGTAGGGCAGGTCATAATCCGTGGCGGGCAGGCTGAAGCCCTTCACGCGCGGGTTGACCGCCCAGATGCGCTGCACCACGACCAGCGGGCAGGCCGCCGTGTTGGTGCGGATCCAGTCATAGACCGCCTGCATCGCGCCCTCGCGCGCATCGCCGCCGGTCTCCAGCGCGGTGGCGACCAAGGCATCCAGGTCGGGATGGACATAGATCTTGCCGTCCGGCCCGGTATCGGACGCAGTGACAAAGGACGCCCCGAGCGAGCCATGCGGGTCATAGGGCGCGCCATAGGTGGCAAAGAAGGTCAGGTCATAGTCGAACTTGGGACGGCGGTCGTGCATCGTGGCAAGGTCAACCGATTCGATGTTCGCCTTGAGGCCAACCTCGGTCAGCATGCCTTGAATCATCTCGCTGATGCGGCGCGAACCGGGGAAGGCTTCCTCGGACACCAGAAACACGATCTCGAGCGGTTTGCCGTCCTTGGTCCAGCCTGCGCCGTCGCCGGTCCAGCCGCCTGCCGTCAGCGCAGCCTGCGCGGCGGCCACATCACGGGCGGGAACCGGGGTGCGGGTGCCGGCCGTCGGCACGGTTGCGGGGAAGATGTCCACGGTTGCGTCGGCAAAGCCTTCGAACAGCACCGCTGCCACTGCCGCCCGGTCGATGCCGAGGTAGATCGCATCGCGCACGGCCTTGTCCTGCATCATCGGCGACTTTGGCGAAAACCCGAGGATCGTCGTCGCGGTGCCGGGTTCGGCCACGACGGTCATGCCTTCGCCTTCCAGCGCCTTGGCGCGACGGGGCGACAACTGCGCCACCCAGTCGCCGCCGATCACATCAAGCTCTCCGGCGCGCAGCGCGTTGGCGCGGGCCAGCTCGTCCGGCACCACTTTCAGTTCCATCCGCGCGAAGCTGGGTTTTTCGCCCCAGTAGGCATCATTGCGCACCAGGATGGTTTCGGTCGAGGAATAGCTTTCCACGATCCAGGGGCCGGTGCCGATCGGCTGGCCCGCCGCCGCCTTCGGCGACAGGAACCGCACCGGGCGCACGATGGTCAGTTCCAGCAGAGCGGCCGGAACCGGGCGCTTCAGCTTGACGGTGATCTTGTTGGGCGCGTCGATCACGATGGCCTCATAGGCATCGGCGATCCCGATCCACGAGAAATCCGCCACGCCCATCCAGCGTTTCAGGTTCCATTCAGCGGCAGTCGCATCAAACGCCGTGCCGTCCGAGAAGGTGACGCCCTCGCGCAGATCAAAGCTGATCGACAACCCGTCATCGGCCACCATCCATGCCGTCGCCAGACCCGGCTCCAGCGCGCCGCCTGGGCCGTAATGGATCAGCGCGTCGAAAACCGCGGAATAGGACGACAGGGTCGATACGTTCTGCAACAGGTCCAGATCGCCGGTTTCGCCCGCGATGGCCACGCGCAGCGTGTCGCCATGGCCGCCTGCCAGCGCGATGCGCGGAAAGGCTGAAAGAAACGAAATTCCTGCGGTTCCGGTCAGAAAGGTCCGGCGGTCAAGCATTGGCATGATGAGTCCCCAGTTGGCTGAATTTGCCCAAGTCTAGCAGCGGATATTTTATTGTATAGATATTATTGCGGCGGATTACGGGGCCTTCCGATGTGCACCTGACATCTGCGCCGTGGCGCGGCAACCTTGCCCGATCAGGGACAGACGGCTTGCCCGGGACTGCCCGTCACCGCACCGGACTGATCGGCCCCTGCGCAAGGCCGCGCACGAATTGTTGCACGTAAGGGTCTGATGTTGCGTCCAGTTCGCCAATCGGGCCAGTCCAGCGGATCACCCCGTCATGCAGCATCGCCACCCGGTCGGCAATGGCGCGCACCGATGTCATGTCATGCGTGATGGTGATGGCGGTTGCCCCCATTTCCACCACAATCTCGCGGATCAGGTCGTTGATGACGCCCGCCATGATCGGGTCGAGGCCGGTCGTCGGCTCGTCGAAAAAGATCACCTCCGGCGCGGCGGCGATGGCGCGGGCCAGTCCGACGCGCTTTTGCATGCCGCCGGACAATTCCGCAGGATAAAGGTCGGCGACATCGGGGCCAAGGCCGACGCGGCGCAGTTTTTCAATCGCCACGGCACGGGCCTGGTCGGCGGGCTGTTTCAGTGCGCCCTGCATCAGACGGAAGGCGACATTTTCCCAGACATGCAGGGAATCGAACAATGCCCCGCCCTGAAACAGCATCCCGAACCGGGCAAGGAACGCATCGCGATCCGCCCTGGTCACGTCCTGCCCGTCCAGCATGATCGTCCCGGCATCTGGTTTTACCAGCCCCAGGATGCATTTGATCAGCACCGACTTGCCCGTCCCCGACCCCCCGATCACCACCATGCTGGTGCCGCGGCCCACGGTCAGGTCGACGCCTTGCAAGACGCGCTTGGGGCCAAAGGATTTGTGGACGCCGGTCAGGGTGATCATGAGGTGAAGAATGCTTCGGTCAAAAGGTAGTTGGCGGCGAGGATCAGGACGGATGCCGACACCACGGCGGCCTTGGTCGCCGCGCCGACGCCCTGCGCGCCACGCGCGGAGTTCATGCCGTGATAGCAGCCCATCAGCGCCACGATGAAGCCGAATGCGGCCCCCTTTACCAAGCCCGAGCCGACATCCCAGAACTGCAGAAATTCAATCGTGTTGCGGATATAGGTGGCGGAGTTGAAGTCGAGCCGTGTGGTCCCGACCAGCCAGCCGCCCATGATGCCGATGGTGTCGCCGACCGCCACCAGAACAGGCACCGCCAGGCTGGCGGCCAGCACGCGAGGCACCGCCAGATAGCGGATCGGGTCGGTGGACAGCGTGACCAGCGCGTCGATCTGTTCCGTCACTTTCATCGTGCCGATCTCGGCGGCGATTGAACTCGCGACCCGGGCCGCGACCATCAACCCGCCCAGCACCGGCCCAAGCTCTCGCACCATCCCGATGGCGACGATGCTGGGGACTACGCTTTCGGCATTGAACCGCGCGCCACCGGAATAGATCTGCAAAGCCAGCGCGCCGCCGGTGAAAAGGGCGGTCAGTCCGACGACGGGCAGGCTGAACCAGCCGATCTGCATCAGTGCGGACAGAAACGCGCGGGCGTAAAAGGGCGGCTGGACCATCCGGCCCAGGATCAAGCCTGCAAAGACCGCCACCCGCCCGACCGATGCCAGCCCGCCCAGCGACAGACGGCCGAGCGTGGCGATCGGTGCCAGCGCCGTCATGCCACGGGGTCCAGATAGCGCCGCTGATAGCGAGGCCCGAGCGCGGTCAGGATTTCATAGCCGATGGTGCCCGCGGCATCGGCAAGGTCATCGACGGTCTGGTGCGGGCCAAGTATGTCCAGGCTCCGCGGCAGTTCGGGCAGGTGTGACACATCCACCGTGATCAGGTCCATCGACACGCGGCCCACGATGGGGCAGGGGACGTCGCCGTCCCACAGCACCGCGCCGTGCATCAGCGCGCGGATCAGCCCGTCGGCATAGCCGCCCGCGACGGTGGCGATGACGGAGGGGGCCTCGGCCTCCCAGGATGCGCCATAGCCCACGGTTTCCTCGGGCGCGACCGCGCGGGTCTGGATCACCGGCAGCGACAGGCCGACCACGCGGGCGCAAAACTCATAAGGCTTCCCGCCATACAGCCCGATGCCGGGGCGGGTCAGGTCGAAATGATATTGTGGTCCGAGCAGGATGCCGCCCGTCGCCGACAGGCTGCGCGGCACGCCCGTGCCATCGGTCATGGCATGAAAGGCGGCAAGCTGCGCGGCATTCTGCGGGTGGTCGGCCTCGTCCGCGCAGGCCAGATGGCTCATCAGCAGGACCGGGTCGGCACCCAGAAGGATCGGCGCCACGGCCTCCCATTCCGAAGGCTCCATGCCCAGGCGGTTCATGCCGGTATCCAGTTGCACGCCGAACGGATGGCCGGGCAACAGTTCCAGATGCCGCGTCGTCTGTTCAAGCGAGGCCAGCATGGGGGTCAGGTCGAGATCGTGGATCATCTCGGTATCGCCCTGCATATGCCCCGACAGCACCGCGATCTGCGGCCCCGGTCCCAGCGCCTGACGCAACTGGGCGCCTTCTTCGGCATAAGCCACAAAGAACCGGCGCGCCCCGGTCTGCGCCAGCGCGCGGGCGACGCGCACTAGACCCAAGCCATAAGCATCCGCCTTGACGACGGCGGCGGTCTGCACGTCGGCACCCGACAGCCGGTCAAGGCTGCGCCAGTTGGCACAGACGGCATCAAGGTCGATGGTCAGGGAGGCAGTGGCCATGGGGGCGGTTTTGACGGGTTGGGGCCGGTGCTTCAAGGCAAAAAAGCGGCAGGCGCGCCCGGCGGTCAGAACTGTGCCTCGCGGCCGTCCCCCTGCCAGGTCCGGGCCAGGTTGCCGAACCGCGTGAAGCGCCCTTCAAAGCTGAGTTCGACGGTCCCGATCGGGCCGTGGCGCTGCTTGCCGATGATGACCTCGGCACGGCCATGCACCTGTTCCATCATCGCCTGCCATTTCGCCATCGCCTCAAGGTCGTGATCCCCCGGCTTTTCGCGTTCGCGGTAATATTCTTCTCGAAAGACGAACATCACCACGTCGGCGTCCTGCTCGATGGACCCTGATTCGCGCAGGTCCGACAGTTGCGGACGTTTGTCGTCGCGGTTTTCGACCTGACGCGACAACTGCGACAGCGCGACGACGGGGATGTTCAGTTCCTTGGCGATGGCCTTCAGGGCCTGGGTGATCTCGCTGACTTCCTGGACGCGGTTTTCCTTGGACGTGCCGCGCAACAGCTGCAGATAGTCGATGAACAGGATGTCGAGGCCATGGGTGCGTTTCAGCCGCCGCGCACGGGCGGCGACCTGACTGACGGGCAGCGCGGGCGTGTCGTCGATATAAAGGGGGCAGGTTTCCAGCGCCTTGGCCGCATCGACGAAGCGGCGGAACTCGGTTTCGGTCATGTCGCCGCGCCGGATCTGTTCGGATGGAACCTCGGACGCCTCGGACAGGATGCGCGCAGCCAGTTGTTCGGCGGACATTTCCAGCGAAAAGAACCCGACCACACCGCCCTCGATGGTGCCTTCGGTCCCGTCCGGCTTGCGCCCGCGTTTGTGGGCCCTGGCGATGTTGAAGGCGATGTTGGTGGCCAGCGAGGTCTTGCCCATCGACGGGCGGCCCGCAAGGATCAACAGGTCACTGTCATGCAATCCCCCCAACCGGCGGTCCAGATCGACCAGCCCCGACGAGATGCCCGACAACCCGCCGCCGCGCTGATAGGCGGCATTGGCCATGTTCACAGCCTCGACCGCGGCTTTCAGGAACGACTGGAACCCGCGTTCGGCAACACCCTGTTCGCCCAGCGTGTACAGCCGCTGTTCGGCCTCGGTGATCTGGTCGCGGGGTTCGGACGCGATATCCGCCTTGGACGCGCGGGCGGTGATGTCGCGCCCCAGCGCGATCAGTTCGCGCCGCACCGCAAGGTCATAGATCATCTGTGCATAGTCACCGGCGGCATAGGCCGAAATGGCGGCCCCGGCCAGACGCACAAGATAAGCGGGGCCGCCCAGTTCCTGCAGGCCTGCGTCATCCTCGAAATAGCCCTTGAGCGTGACCGGCGAGGCCAACTGGTTCTTCTGGATGCGGGCGGCGGCAATCTCGAGGATGCGCCGGTGGACCGAGTCGTAGAAATGTTCGGGCTTCACCTTGGACGCGATACGGTCATAGATGTCGTTGTTGGTCAGGATCGCGCCCAGCAACTGCTGCTCGGCCTCGATATTGTGGGGCAGGGCATCGGCTTCGGCTTGCGGGGCCGGGTTCAGGGGCCGCAACGTTGCAACTTCGTTCATTCTCTTCCCCTGATCCCACGCCCGGTTGTTCTCTGGTGCGTGCTGTCCCGCGTCTTCACTGCCCTATCCGCGTCCTGTTCTACAAGGGGGGAACAAGCCTGTAGGCAAGCCTGTGGGCGACTCAGGCCTGGTCCAACCCTGTGCATACACGCTACCACAATTTGCGCAATCAGACAGCGGGACTACCAGCCGTCGAAGGCACTTCGATTCGGGTCGGCGGATATCCACAGATTTCCGCCAGCCGCTGCCGGCCCAGGTCGGCCAATTCATGCCGGTTTGCGGGCATCCTGCCAGGCGCGCGGGGCAGACAGGAACGTCTCTACTTCGGACAGGGTCGCGGCATCGAACGCGCCTTGCGCGCGGGCTTCGGCCAGAACGTCCCACCAGGTGCAAAGATGGTGAAGCGTGACGCCGTGATCGGCCAGGCGCTGCGTGGTTTCGGGGAAGATGCCGTAGTAGAAAATGACCGCCGTATGCGCGCAGGTGGCCCCGGTTTCGCGGATGGCATCGACAAAGCTCAGCTTTGATCCGCCATCGGTCGTCAAGTCCTCGACCAGCAGGACGCGCTGGCCCGGCGCCATCGCGCCCTCGATCCGCGCGTTGCGGCCATAGCCTTTGGGCTTCTTGCGCACATAGGTCATCGGCAGGGCCATGCGTTCGGCGACAAGGGCGGCAAAGGGAATGCCTGCCGTCTCGCCGCCCGCGATGTTGTCGAACGCCTCGAACCCCGCATCGCGCATCACGGTGACGGTCAGAAAGTCCATCAGCATCGACCGGATGCGCGGGTACGAAATCAGCTTGCGACAGTCGATATAAGTCGGCGAAGGAAGCCCCGAGGCGAGGGTAAAGGGATCGCCTGCATTGAAATGCACGGCCCTGATCTCCAGCAATGCGCGCGCGGTCAGGCGGGCCATCTCGTCGCGGGGCGGAAAGCTGGTGGGGATCACGGGGGCGTCCTCTTGCTGCAATTCGCCTTTGTGCAAATATCCCCGCCGGAGGCTCTGTCGCCAGCCAAGAATGCCTCCGGCGGGAGTACTTGCGCAAAGCAGAAATCAGGCCTCGACATGCCAATGCACCGCAAAGCCGGGATCGAATACGGTGACGGGGCCCGCCTCGGTCAGGATCTTGTCCGGCACAGCATGGGGCGCATCGTGCTTGACCAGCCGCAGGCGGCCGGAGTTCGGGGCGACCCGGTAGAACGCAGCGCCATGGCGCGAGGTGAACCCTTCCAGCCGGCCAAGCGCGCCGATGTCCTCGAACACATGCGCCAGGATCGGCATCGTGTTGGTGGCGGTGAAACAGCCGGCACAGCCGCAGGCATGTTCCTTCAGCGTGTCCACATGCGGCGCGGAATCGGTGCCGAGGAAAAAGCAGGCCTCACCGCTGGTCGCGGCCTGCCTGAGCGCCAGCCGGTGCTTTTCGCGCTTGGCGACGGGCAGGCAATAGTAGTGCGGGCGGATGCCGCCCGCGAGGATGTGGTTGCGATTGAGGACCAGGTGATGCGTCGTGATCGTTGCGGCCAGATCGGGGCCACCGGCGCGGGCATAGGCGACGCCTTCGGCGGTCGTCACATGCTCCATCACCACGCGAAGGCCGGGGATGCGGCGGCGCAAAGGGTCCAGAACGGTCTCGATGAACACCGCCTCGCGGTCAAAGATGTCCACGGCCGGGTCCGTGACCTCGCCATGCACGCACAAGGGCAGGCCGATCTCGGCCATCCGCTCCAGCACCCGCGTCACCTTGCGGATGTCGGTCACGCCTGAGCCGGAATTGGTCGTGGCCCCTGCCGGATAGAGCTTTGCCGCCGTCACAAGGCCACTGGCCGCCGCTGCGGCAACATCGGCGGGATCGGTCGTGTCGGTCAGATACAGCGTCATCATCGGGGCGAAGGCGGCACCGTCCGGCAAAGCGTCAAGGATGCGCTGGCGGTAGTCGGCCGCCATGGCCAGCGTCGTCACCGGGGGCACCAGGTTGGGCATCACCAGCGCGCGGGCGAAATGGCGCGCGGATTCCGGAAGGACGCCGCGCAGCATCGCCCCATCGCGCAGGTGCAGATGCCAGTCGTCCGGTCGGACAATGTCGATGCGGGCGGTCATGCCACGCGGACTAGCGCAACATCATCGCGATTTCCAGCCCGAAAGGGGGGGGCATGCCGGGTTCGGTTCAGGCCTTGGGGCGCGTATCGGTGTTGGCGGGCGCGGCCGAAAGCAGCGCGCCGCCCGCCGATTTTCGCCGCAGGATCCCATAGCGGTCAAGGCAGGCCGCCCTGACCGCGCGGCCCCGTGCGGCATTGTCGTCGCGCAGCGCCTGCAGATAGGGGGCGTGGCTGCGGCGGATGGCGCGCCAGATGCGGTCAAAGCCGGGTCTGTCCAGGGTTCCGGCCATGGCCGCGTCGATCAGCGGCTCGGCCATGCCGGTCGCCTCGACGATGCCGGCGGTCGCCGCCCCGCACTGGCGCATCGCCAGCCGCGTCACGTAGGGACGCGCGAACAGGGTCGCGTGCATCGCGTCGGGCGCATGATGCGGGTCGCAGATCACGAACACCCGGCCCGCGCCATCGGTCATGTCGGGGGCATAGCCATAGCGGTCGGTGAAATTCATCCGGCGCGTTTCGCGATTGCGGTCGTCCCAGCTGGCCAGATCGGCATCCATCGTCGCACGCGGAGACACCAGCAGCACCGCAGCGCCAGGTGCCGTCACCGAAAAGGCCGCCGCTGCATAGCCCGCCATGCCGCCCGCACCATAGAACACGACACGGTCGAAATCCTCAAGGAAAGCGTCATCCACCAGCCGGTCGAAATAGCCATAGACCCGCCGGTCGCGGTACCAGGTCGGTCCTTCGGCGATGATGCACAGATGCGACCAGCGCCGGGCCAGCGCGATGTGATAGCCGCGCGGCATGTTGCCTGGGCGGGCACGGATCTCGGCGGCGGATTCGAACGTGACCAGCAGGGTCGTGCTGTCATCAAGAAAGAACGCCCAGTGCCGGTCGCCCAGCGGTTCGAGATAGCCTTCCTCCTCGGAGCTGGCTTCCATGGCCTGCAGCCAGCCGCCAGCCGCCGCCGCACGCGCCGACGCGAGGGTATCGGTCTCATCATCTACGGGGGGCATCTGACTTGAACTACTGCCGGTTGTGTTGCACGCCTTGTCGGCAGTGTCACATCCGCGCGGCGGCGATGGCAAGAGCCGGTCCCGGCGGGAACAGGTAACATTCATGGACGATTGTTTCATCCGGGCCGGTTTGCGCCTGCCAGATCATCCTGTGGTTGCCAGATTCTGCGCGCCTCAACTTCGGACAGTACGCGTGTCGGCGGCGTCATCATGAGGCGACCGAAAAACGCGCGCCACGCCTCATCCTGCATCAGGGTGCGAACGCGCTGCTGCCGCCAGACGACGGCTGCCCTGTGCAGCGAGGACAAGACCGGATCGGCGGTCAGCGCGGCGCGTTCTGACATTGCGTCAAGCGCCAATACGGTGCGGTCCTCGACATCGCAAAAGTTCCGGTCGACCCAATAGCCCATGTCGAAGTCCGCGCCTTCGCGGTTGGCGCGGCCGCGATCGCTTTTCAAAAGATACCCCTCCATCGACCCCAGCGCATAATGGTTCAGTTGTGCAATCCGGTGACTGTGCTGCCCAAGCGGTGAAAACACCCGTTCGCGGTGAAACACTTCGGGCAGTTCGCGCCCCGAGCCGTCGAACCAGCGATGCGACGCCCGCCGGCCCGGATCCGGATCGCGCGGGCGGTGGACGCCGAGGCGGCGATAGCTGCCGTCGTTGCGGTGAAGCGTCTTGAACAGTTGCGCCCGCCACGGCCAGTACAGGACCGAAGGCGCCGCGCGGGTGAACACCTCTGTCACCGGACGATTCCGGTCGGTGATGACGCCCGCATTGCCGAACATCCGCCAGGTCAGCGGGATGGCGGTGGCCTGCGGCACCGCCGCCCACAGGTCAGACAGGCGGTGCGCGCCGACATGGATGTTCACGTATTCGTCGATGTCGAGAACCATCACCCATTCCGCCGCCGCGACGGCCGGATGCCGGTCGGCCAGCCGCAGGGCCGACCATTGCGGTCCCTTGGTGCCGTGGTCCTGATTGCGGATATGGGTGAGGGTGCCCATGGCCTGCAGCCGGTCCAGCATCAGGTCGGTTCCATCGTCGCAATCGTTGGAAAAGACCAGAAAATCCGTGAATCCGACGGCGCGGTGATGCGCCAGCCAGTCCAAGAGGAACGCGCCCTCGTTGCGCACGCACAACACCGCCAGCGCGCGGGTCATCATCGGCCACCGGCCGGGCGAGAAATCCTGTCAGGCGGCATGTCTGCTTCCCGGTCTCATGCGCAGCATCTTGTGCTGCGGCGGGTGCAGGCGGCAAGGGTCAAAAGAACGCCTGCAGCCCCGTGATCGCGCGCCCGAGGATCAGCGCATGGACGTCGTGCGTGCCTTCATAGGTGTTCACGGTTTCCAGGTTCACCATGTGGCGCATCACCTGGAAATCCTCGGAAATGCCGTTGCCGCCGTGCATGTCCCGCGCCATCCGCGCCGCCTCCAGCGCCTTGCCGCAGTTGTTGCGCTTGATGATCGAGATCATCTCGGGCGCTGCGTTGGCCTCGTCCAGCAGGCGGCCCACGCGCAACGACGCCTGAAGACCCAGTGAAATCTCGGTCAACATGTTGGCCAGTTTCAGCTGGAAAAGCTGTGTCTGGGCCAGGGGCTTGCCGAACTGCCTGCGGTCGAGGCCGTACTGGCGCGCGGCGGTCATGCAGAATTCCGCCGCGCCCATCACGCCCCAACTGATCCCGTACCGCGCGCGGTTCAGGCAACCGAACGGACCTTTCAGCCCTTCGACATGCGGCAACAGCGCATCACCACTGACATGGCAGTCCTGCATCACGATCTCGCCGGTGATGGACGCACGCAGGGACAGTTTGCCTCCGACTTTCGGCGCGGTCAGTCCCTTGGTGCCCTTGTCGAGGACAAACCCCTTGATCTTGCCGCCATGCGCCTCGGATTTGGCCCAGACGACAAAGACATCGGCGATGGGGGCGTTCGAAATCCACATCTTGGACCCGTTCAGCACATAGCCATCGGCAGTCTTTTTCGCCACGGTCTTGATGCCGGCAGGGTCCGACCCGGCATCGGGCTCGGTCAGACCGAAACAGCCGATCCACTCACCGCTTGCCAGTTTCGGCAGATACTTCCGGCGCTGTTCCTCGGTGCCATAGGCATAGATCGGGTACATCACGAGGGACGACTGCACCGACATCATGCTGCGATAGCCGCTGTCGACCCGCTCCACCTCGCGCGCGATCAGGCCATAGGCGACGTAGGACGCGCCAAGCCCTCCATAGGCCTCGGGCATGGTGGCACCCAGCAACCCCATCTCGCCCATCTCGCGGAAAATCGCGGGGTCCGTCGTCTCATCCCGATAGGCCGCGATGATGCGGGGCTGCAATCTTTCCTGTGCATAGGCGCGCGCGCCGTCGCGCAGCATCCGCTCTTCTTCGGTCAGCTGGTCCTCCAGCCGGAACGGGTCCTGCCAGTCGAACCGGCCCAGATCGGGGGCGTCCTTGGATGTGATACTGGGCATCTGGTTCATGGCAGGCCTCATGCAGGGGATGCATGATCATTGCATGAAACCTTTGGGTCCGCTATCGAAACGCTGTCGCATGATCATGAGGAAAACTCATATGTTGCCGCGCCGCTATCTGCCGTCGCTTCCGTCCCTGCTGGCACTTGAGGCGGTGGATCGCCTGGGATCTGCCTCTGCTGCCGCCACGGAGCTGGCGCTGACCCAGGGGGCCATCAGCCGCCAGTTGCAGGTGCTGGAGGGGCAGTTGGGCGTGACCCTTCTGCGCCGGGAACGCCAGCGGCTATCGCTGACACCCGCCGCAAAGGACTATGTGCATGAGGTTCGCAAGGCTTTGAACATGCTGGCAACCAGCGCGCTGACCCTGCGCGCCAACCCGACCGGGGGCAGCCTGAATCTGGCCATTCTGCCGGCGTTTGGCATGTACTGGCTGGCCCCGCGCCTGCCTGCATTTGTGCGTGCGCATCCCGAAGTGACGCTGAACCTGACCACGCGCCTGCGGCCCTTTGACTTCGCCAGCGAACGCTTTGACGCGGCCATTCATTACGGGCGCCACGACTGGCCCGGAACGCACGCCCTGAAACTCATGGACGAGGACGTGCTGGCGGTGGCATCGCCTGCACTGGTCCCACGGGCGCTGGAGCATGCGGCCGCGGTGCTGGACCATCCGCTGCTGCAGCTTGACAGCCGCATCGGCGACTGGGGGCGGTGGCTGGCGCATCACGGGCTGGCGGACAGGCGCCCGCCCGCCATGCTGTTCGACCAGTTCGCGACAATGACGCAAGCCGCGCTGCACGGGCTTGGCCTTGCGGTCCTGCCACTGTTCCTGATCCGGCGAGAGCTTGACGAAGGGCGGCTGGTGCCGGTCTTTGGCGACCACATCCGGTCCGAGGCGAGCTATGCGCTGGTCTGGCCCGCCGACCGTGCGGAACGCGCGCCGCTGACCTCGTTTCGCAGCTGGCTCGCAGCCGAGGTCGCCTCCGGCGGAACCTGACGGGCCATCGGCGCGTTCTTGCACATGACGGCCGATAACACCGCGCTGATATCGCATAGCGCGGTCAAGGCTGCGCATTCTGGCCGCATAACCTGACCGCCAACGGATTCGGCAGCGGCTGCCGCAACGCCGCAAGACCTGAAAGGACGACCATGAAAAGATTGCTTTCAACCTCGACCGCGCTGTCGATGGCACTTGCCCCCGTGCAGCCCTGGCCGCTGTTTGCACAGACATTGGCCGAAGACGGATCGGTCATCGCCGAGGATGGCACGGTTCTTTGTACCCCGACGGCTGATGCGGCCTGCGATCTGGACGCGATCATGAAGGTGCTGAAGGAAGAGGCCGACGCCAAGGCCGCCGAAGCGGCCGCCGCTGCGCAGGCCGAGGCGGATGCCGCAGCCGAGGCTGCTGCTGCCCAAAAAGCCGCCGATGACGCCGCCGCTGCTGCGGCCGAACCCGTGGCGACACCTGATCCGGCCGCACTTGAGGCCACCGCTGCCGAAGACGCGGCCGCTGCCGAACAAGCGGCCGCCGAGGCTGCCGCCGCTCAGGCCGCAGCCGAGGCCGAGGTCGTTGCCCTGACCGCCGAACAGGAAGCCGCCGCCCGCATCGCCGCCGAAGAGGCCGCTGCTGCCCAGGCCGCGGCCGATGCGGACGCCGCCGCCGCCAAGGCTGCCGCCGAAGAGGCTGCGCGTCTTGCGCAGGAGGCGGCGGCCTCGGGCGATGCCGAAGCCGCCGCCGCCGCAGATGAGGCCGCCCGCGCCGCGCAGGGAAATGCGGTCGAGGCCGCCGCCAAGGCCGCCGAAGAAGCCGCAACGGTTGAAACGCTGGTGGCCGAAACCGTCCCTGTCGTGCCGATCGACGCTCCGGTGGCAGCGCCGACCGCAGTCGAGGCGCTGACCGAGCTTCTGACGGCACCTGCCGACAGCAGTGCAGCGACTGCTGCGCCCGTCATAGCGGCGGCCGAGGCGTTTGCCGCGCCCGATGCGACGCTAGATCCGGCGGCGACACCAGAAACCGCCCCCATCGATGTGCTCAGCACCATCATCACGCGCGAGGATACCCGGTCATCCGTGCAGGAATTCGCGGCCGCCCCGGTCGCGCTGAAATCCGGCAAGAAGAACCGCCTGTCAGACCTGGAAAAGGTCGGGCTGATTGCGCTGGGCGCGCTGGTCGTCGGGGCGGTCCTGAATGACGGGCGCGAGGTGGTGTCGAATTCGGGCGACCGCGTCGTGGTGCGCAACCCCGACGGCGCCTACCGCGTCTACAAGGACGATGACACGCTGTTGCGCCGTCCCGGATCGACAGTGCGGACAGAAACCTACCGTGACGGATCGACCCGCACGATCGTCGAACGCGACAACGGCACGCAGGTCGTCACCATCCGCGATGCCACGGGCCGCGTTGTGCGCCGCGCCAGCTATGACCGTCTGGGCCGCGAAATTGTCCTGATCGATGATTTCGTGCCAGAGGAGCGCGTGATCGTCACCGACCTGCCGCGTCCGCACCGTGACCCGATCACCATCTCGTCGCGCGACGAGGATGCCAGGCTGAAAGCGGCACTTGCCGCCGAAGAAGCTGCGCGGATCGGGCGGACCTTCTCGCTGCGCCAGATCCGTGACATCCCGCAGGTGCGCGCCCTTGCCGCCGCCATCGACGCCGAGCGCATCACGTTCGACAGCGGATCGTCGGTCATCCGCGCAACCGAGGCGAGGAAGCTGGCCGACCTTGGCCGCACGATGGGCGATCTGCTTGCAGAAAACCCCGCCGAGATGTTCCTGATCGAAGGCCACACCGATGCGGTCGGATCGGCGGCGTCCAACCTGTTGCTGTCGGACCGCCGTGCGGAATCGGTGGCGCTGGCCCTGACCGAATACTTCGACATCCCGCCGGAAAACATGGTGGTGCAGGGATATGGCGAGGGCGAACTGCTGATCGAGACGCAAGGTGATGAACGGCTGAACCGCCGGGTCGGCGTGCGGTTGATCACGCCCCTGATGCGGTCGGCGTCACTGCGCTGATCGTCACGCGGCAGAATGAAGGGCCCGGGTGCAATACGCCCGGGCCTTTTACATCCGCCTTCCAAAACAAAAAGGACCCCGCCGGGGTCCCCAAAACTCTTCGAAGAGTTTTGCAAATTCCTTCGAAGGAATTTGGGACTTACTTCGGCCCGATCATCATCACCATCTGGCGGCCCTCAAGCCGCGGGAATGACTCGATCTTGCCGAGTTCGGCCACGTCTTGCTCGACCCGCTTCAGCAATTCCAGCCCCAGTTCCTGGTGCGCCATCTCGCGGCCGCGGAACCGCAGTGTCACCTTGACCTTGTCGCCTTCGGTCAGGAACTTCACCACCGACCGCATCTTGACCTCGTAATCGTGGATATCGGTTCCCGGACGGAACTTGATTTCCTTGATCTCGATGATGTGCTGTTTCTTGCGCGCTTCGGCCTCGCGCTTTTGTGTCTCGTATTTGTACTTGCCGAAATCCATGATCTTGCACACGGGTGGTTCGGCATTGGGCGAGATTTCCACCAGATCAAGACCCGCCTCTTCGGCCATGGCCATGGCGCGGGCAGGGGTGACGACGCCGGCATTCTCGCCATCTGCCCCGATCAGCCGGATCTCGGGCGATCTGATGCGATCATTGATACGGGGGCCGGTTTCGCGTTGAGGCGGGGCATTGTGAGGGCGACGGGCTATGGTGATGGTCCTTGGGTGGTTGACGACTGCGCGCGGACGATAGACGCGGGCGCCGTCCGCTTCAACCGCAAATAGGCAATAATGCAGTCTGAATCGCGCTGCAATGCGGCGCGGACCTTTTCAAACCAAGTTGGGTCTGCCATATGGGTATCACATCCGGATACAACAACCGGTCATTGGAGAAACAGTATGAACAGAAACGTGATCATCGGTGCACTGATCGTCTTGCTGGCTGGGGTCGGGTACTACCAGTTCAGCTACAAGCCCGCGCAAGAAGCTGCCACCGCAGCCGCTGACGCCGCTGCCAAAGCCGAAGCAGATGCCGCCGCTGCCGCGAAGGCTGCCGAGGAAGCGGCCGCCGCCGCCGCCAAGAAAGCCGCAGACGAAGCCGCAGCTGCCGCCAGCACCGCGACGACTGCTGCCACCACCATGGCCGCCGACATGGCCGCGATGCTGGATCCGGCCACGTTCGACGCTGCCAAGGTCACTGCGATGATTGACGCATCGACGCTTGATGACGCCACCAAGACCACCCTAAAGGCGGCGATCACCGCCGCTGGCACGGACGCGACCAAGGTCGGTGACGTGATCACCCAGATCAAGACCGCGATGGGCATGTAAGCCTGGCAGGACTCGTCGAAAAGGCCGCGCCGGGAAACCGGCGCGGCCTTTTTGCTGCAAGTCGGAGGCGTCAGATGCCGTCGCCGACGAATGCCTTTTCGACGACAAACTGCTGCGGGTCGGAATTGGCCCCTTCTGTCAGGCCGAAGCCTTCGAGGATCGTCTTGACATCGAGGTTGAATGCCAGCGACCCGCAGACCATGGCGCGGTCGTCAGCGGGGGTCATTGCCGGCAGGTCCAGATCGGCGAACACCTTGCCCGATGACAGATTGTCCGTCACGCGGCCCATATGGTGAAACGGCGCGCGCGTCGTGGTGGGATAGTAGATCAGCTTGTCCCCGACCATTTCGCCGATCAGCGGATCGTCCCTGAGGCTTTCGACCAATTGCCGCCCGTATTCCAGTTCCGCCACCTCGCGGCAGGTATGCATCATGATGACCTGATCATATTTCTCATAAGTCTCCGGCTCACGCATCAGGCTGGCGAAGGGTGCGATGCCCGTGCCGGTCGCCAGAAACCACAGACGTTTGCCCGGCAAGAGCGCATCATGCACCAGCGTCCCCACGGGTTTGGGGCGCAGGATGATCTCGTCCCCAGGCTGGATGTGCTGCAACTTCGAAGTCAGCGGCCCGCCGGGGACCTTGATCGAATAGAACTCCAGTTCCTCATCCCAGGCCGGGGACGCGATGGAATAGGCGCGCAAGAGCGGTTTGCCGGTGTCGCCCAAAAGGCCGATCATCACGAACTCGCCCGACCGGAACCGCAGGGATTGGGGCCGTGTCACCCGGAACGAAAAGAGGCGATCCGTCCAGTGCGTGACAGCCGTCACGGTCTGCGCATCGGGCAGATGCGGCTTGGCCGGGGTGGCGGACTGGACGGCATGGGTCATCGGGGCAATTTCGGTCATGTGCGGTCTTTGTCTGATAGGGTTATATCGGCGGGCTGAAAAGCCCAGGATCAGGCTTTCAGACGCGAGAGGTAATCATGTTCGCGCCAGTCCGCGCGGGACAGCCACTGGCTTTCGGGCTGCCGGGCGGCCAGGTCGTCGGGGATTTCCACGGCGTCAAACCCGACGCGGCGGGCCATCGCGTATTGGTCCGCGATGACCGGGCCGACCGCGTGGAGCGCCCCCTTGTAACCGGCCATCCGCAGCCGACGCGCGATGGTAAAGGCGCGCCCGTCGTTGAAGGCGGGGAAGGCAACGCGGATCAGGGTGAGGTCGTCAAGATAGGGCGTCAGCGCCTCGGGGTCGTCGGAATTGACCAGATCGACCGCGCCTTGGTGATTGGCGATGTCTGCCGGCAAAACGGCTGCAGTTTGGGGAACCGGGCCAAAGCCCTGATCGGTGACAAGAACGCTCATGCGGCGGACTCCGTGGGGGCTGGGGGGACACGCACGGCCTTGCCGTCGATGAAATGGATACCGCATTCTGTCTTTTCCGAACCCCGCCAACGGCCTGCACGCGGGTCT
This sequence comes from Rhodobacterales bacterium, assembly GCA_021155205.1. Taxonomy (GTDB): domain Bacteria; phylum Pseudomonadota; class Alphaproteobacteria; order Rhodobacterales; family Rhodobacteraceae; genus JAJNPS01. The sequence goes on along the minus strand of JAJNPS010000018.1, from coordinate 31,427 downwards.
TCACCCGGTTTCACCGCCGAAGTGCAGGGCGCGCAGCCGATGGACGGGAAGCCTTTGGCGACCAGGGGATGCCGGGGCAGGCGGTTCTCGACCATGTATTCCTCAATGTCCTCGCGGCCCCAATGCGCCAGCGGGTTCACCTTGATGCGCAGATCGCCCTCGGCCTCAAAGAATTCAACCGTCCCACGCGCCGCGCCCTGATAGCGTTTGCGGCCGGTGATCCAGCCGTCGAACGTGGACAGCGCACGTTCCAGCGGCTCCACCTTGCGGACATGGCAGCAGGCATCGGTGTTGAATTGATGCAGTGTGTTGTCAGGGTCCTCGAACGCCAGGCGCGGCTGCAGGGCGCGGATCGTGCGCACATCGCCCAGATGCAGGGTTTCCGCCAGAAGTCGTTGATATTCCAGCGTTTCGGCAAACAGCATCCGCGTGTCGATGAACAGAACCGGGGTTTCCGGTGCGATCACCGAAACCAGATGCAGCAGCACCACCGATTCCGCGCCAAAGGACGAGACCAGCGCCACGCGGCCCAGATCGGCATCCTTCAGGCTGTGTTCCAGAACGGCGGTCGCCGAATGGTGGCGATAGCGCGCGTTCAGCGCCGCGACGCGTTCCGACACGTCGCCGGCATGCAGGTCACGCGGCATCTTTTTCGCCTTCCGCCCCGTAAAGCGCCACCTTGAACGGGTCCAGCCCGACGCGGCGATAGGCCTGCAGGAACGTCTCGCCCGCGTCCTGACGCAGGTCGAGGTATGCCAGCACGATCCGTTCAATGGCGGGCGTGATCTCGTCATAGGCAAAACCGGGGCCGGTCTTGTCGCCGATGACGGCCGTTTCCGTCCCGTCCCCGCCCAGGGTGATCTGGTAGTTCTCCACCCCCGCGCGGTCGAGGCCCAGGATGCCGATATGCCCGACATGGTGATGCCCGCAGGCGTTTATGCAGCCCGAGATCTTGATCTTCAGCGGGCCGACCTCATGCTCCAGCTTCAGCGCGTCGAACCGCAGGGCGATTTCCTGCGCGACCGGGATCGACCGGGCGGTGGCCAGCGCGCAATAGTCCATGCCGGGGCAGGCGATGATGTCGCTGATCAAGCCCACATTGGCGGTGCCGAGGCCCGCCTGCACCAGGGCTGCATGGATCATCGGCAGGTCCGCTTTGTGGACATGCGGCAGGATCACGTTCTGCTCATGGCTGATGCGCAGGTCGGAATGCCCATACTTTTCAGAAAGATCGGCCATCAACCTCATCTGATCCGCCGAGGCATCCCCCGGCGTCGCGCCATGCGCCTTGAGGCTGATCGTGACGATCGCGTATTGCACATTGCGGTGCGGGGTCAGGTTGGTATCCGCCCAGGCGCGGAACACCGGATCGGCCTTGTAAAAGGCGTCATAGGCATCCACCGGCGCGTTGCGGAAGGCAGGCGGCGCAAAGGCCTCGCGGATCTCGGCCAGCAGTTTCTGGTCCGCACCACCGAACAGGGGACGGATTTCAGCGAACCGCGTCTCGATCAGCTTCGTCACCACTTCGGGGGTGTTCTCATGCACCATGATCTTGATGCGCGCCTTGTACTTGTTGTCGCGCCGGCCAAGGGTGTTGTAGACGGACAGCACCGCCTCGACATAAGGCAGCAGGTCCGCGACGGGCAGGAACTCCCGCACGGTGTGGCCGATCATCGGCGTACGGCCGAGGCCACCACCGACCATGACCTCGAATCCCGGCTCACCCTGGGCATTGCGGTGCATCCGCAGGCCGATGTCATGCGCGCGCGTTACCGCCCGGTCATTGGGCGACCCGGTGATCGCGATCTTGAACTTGCGCGGCAGGAACTGGAACTCCGGATGGTCGGTCGACCATTGGCGCAGCAACTCGGCATAGGGGCGGGGGTCCTCGATCTCATCCGCCGCAGCCCCGGCGAAGTGGTCCGCCGTGACGTTGCGCACGCAGTTGCCCGATGTCTGGATCGCGTGCATTTCAACATCGGCCAGCGCCGACAGGATCGCCGGTACATCCTCCAGTTTCGGCCAGTTGTACTGGATGTTCTGGCGCGTGGTGAAATGGCCGTAACCCTTGTCGAATGTCTCGGCGATCATTGCCATCTGGCGCATCTGGCGCGGGTTGACGGTGCCATAGGGGATCGCGACCCGCAGCATGTAGGCGTGAAGTTGCAGGTAAAGCCCGTTCATCAGGCGCAGGGGACGAAACTCATCCTCGGTCAGGCTGCCATCGAGACGGCGTTCGACCTGGGCGCTGAACTGCGCCACGCGGGACCGCACGAAAGCCTCGTCAAAGTCGGAATAGGAATACATGGTGCCTCAGTTCGCCAGATCGACTTGTTTGCCGTGCGGATAGTTGGACGGGCCGCGGGTGCGGAACGCTTCGCGGAAATGGATCGGTTCGGGGCCGTTCGGGCCGGGCCTGGCATCGGCGAGGTAAACCCCCACCACGACCTGCCGCTGCGCCGCCCCGTGCAGAAGGCGCATCTGGGCATGTGCCTCGTCCTCGATCAGTTCCGCCTCGTGGTGATGCCGCGACCAGGTGTCGTCGGCGGTCAGATAGACCACATCCCCCAGCCGCAGGTCATTCGCGGTGACGACCTTCGGGGTAAATCTGCGGGTCATGGCAGCACCTTTCGAGTTCAGGGGTGACGGGGATCCCGCGAGGGCGGTTTTCACGGATCAATATAGAAGATTTTCCCATGTTTGGACCAGCCTCCCTTGCAGATAAGGAAGATTGTTCCGATACTGCCGACAACTGGAATGGGGTTCCGCAACATCGGGGTTCTGGCGAATGGCAGCCCAACTGGACGATCTGGATCGGAAGATCCTCTCTGAACTGCAGGCCGACGCCGAACAGTCGCTGGACGAAATCGCGCGCAAGGTGGGGTCGTCCAAGACGCCGGTCTGGAACAGGATCCGGCGGATGAAGGACCAGGACGTGATCCTGCGCCAGACCGCGATCCTCGATCCCGAGGCGCTGGGGTTGGAGGCGTGTTTCTTCGTCCTCATCCGCACCAGCGAGCATGAGGCCGAGTGGCAGGCCCGGTTCCTGCAGGCCCTGCGCGCGCGCCCCGAGGTGCTGGAGGCGCATCGCCTCGCGGGGGATATCGACTATATCCTGAAGGTCAGGGTCAGGAACGCGCGGGCCTATGATACGTTCTATCAGGCGCTGATTTCCGAGGTGCGTATCTACAATGTGACGGCACTTCTGAGCATGGAAGAGATCAAGTCGACGACGGTCCTGCCGCTATGAAGCGACGCCTCTCCCCTCTCCGCCTCGGAGAGGCGCTGGGGGAGAGGCACCTACCCCTCTACCATCAGCCTCCTCAACCCATGGAAATGATACACATCCGCATATTCCGGGGCCTCCACCAACCGCAAAGCCGGCAGCCGCTGGAACAGTACCTGCAGCGCGATCTGCAATTCCAGCCGCGCCAGCGGCGCGCCCACGCAGAAGTGCAGGCCCGCGCCGAAACTTGCATGTGGCTTGATCGGACGGGTAGGATCAAACTGGTCCGGCCGCTCCCACACCCCCGGATCGCGGTTCGCCGCCGCCAGCAGCAGCCCGACCTGATCGCCGCGACGGAAGGTGTGGCCCATCACGTCGATGTCCTCATAGGCCCAGCGGGTAAACATGTGCAGCGGCGGATCGAACCGCAGGATTTCCTCGACCGTCCCCTCGACCCGGTCTGGCGACAGGGCATCTGGCGGCGTCCCTGTTTCCAGCAATACCTTGACGCCATTTCCGATCGTGTGGACCGTTGCCTCGTGGCCGGCGTTCAGCAGCAGGATACAGGTGGAAACAAGCTCATCCGTCGTCAGCCTCTCGCCGGCTTCTTCCGCCGCGATCAGATGGGTGATCAGATCATCCGCCGGATCCGCACGACGCGCCTCGATATGGCCATGCAGGAATGCCACAAAGGCCTCGGCCGCGGCCACGGCCCGGTCCTCGGTGTCGCGCGTGCGGCCCGCCATGTACATCCCGACCATGGCATTGGACCAGCGCAGAAGGTCATCTGCGCGCGCCTCGGGCACACCCAAGAGCCGGGCGATGATGATGACGGGCAGGCGGGTGCCATAATGCTGCAAAAGGTCGGATGGCCCTGGTGGAAAACCGTCGATCAGCCGATGGCACAGCGTCTCGATCTCGGGTGCAAGTGCCGCGATCCGGCGCGAGGTGAACGCGCGCAGCACCAGCCCGCGCAGGCGGGTATGGCGGGGCGGCTCCAGTTCCAGCATCGAGTGCGCCTCGACCGCGTAGAAGGGTGCCAGATGGTCAAGGATGGGCAGCGGCTCCACTGGTTCGCGCCCGAACCGCCGGTCGCGGAAAATCGCGCTGACCGCCGCCGCATTGCCGGTGCAGGTCAGCCCGTAGTCGGCCCAATGGAAAAGCGGCCCCGCCGGCCGCGCGCGCTCATAGAACGGATAGGGGTCTTGCACAAAGATCGGATCCGTCGGGGATTGTGACAGGATTTCCATGTTTTACACGCGGATCCTCACAAGTCCCTGCGCCACCATCGCCCCCGTCACCACCACCACGGCCCCCGCCGCCTGCCACCAGTTCCATGGCCCGCCCAGTGCAAAGACGATCAGCATCACATAGAACGGCACCGCATTCATGTGCAGGCTGGCCGCCCCGATGCCGATGCGCCCGACCGACACGATCCACAAAAGCTGGCTGACCGCCATCGACCCGATGCCGAAGATCGCAAGGCCGGTGAACTCGCGCAGACCGATGGAGCCCCAATCTGGCCAGGCATCGCGCACCATTCCGTCCCCCATCGCCGCCATCAGCATCACCCCGGCCGCCCCAGTCACCGTCACGGCACTTCGTCCCAGCGAGGTCAGGCGGGGCAGCGCGCGCACCGTCTCGCGCGAGCCCCATGTATAGCACAGGACCGAGGCCAGCGCCGCCAGCGCCCCAAGCCCGAGGTCAAGTTTGACCGTCCCCCCTGCCAGCGCCAGCAGCCCGCCCGCAATGGACAACAACAGGCCAAGCCCCAGCGCACGGGTGAACGGACGACGATCCAGCGCGCATTCCAGTGCGATGCCGGCCACCGGCATGGTCGCAGTCACGATGGCGACAGTGACAGCGTCAGTCCAGGTCAGGGCCAGGATCACAAACACCGACGCCAATCCCAGCGTCACGAACCCGACCCAGGTGCCGCGCCGCCAGTCTGCAGTGCGCACCGCGCCCCAGCCTTCGACCACCCACCAGAGCGGCAGCAGCACCAGGGCGGCGAGTGTCGCGCGCGCGGCCGTCAGCGCAAGGGGTGGCATGTAGGGCACGATCAAGCCGGCCGCCGGCAGGCCCGCCGCCCAGATCATCATCGAGGCAAGGCAGATCAGGTTGGCGATCAAGAGGTTGCGACTGGTCGCGGCGGTGGTCAGGGTCATGCTCTCAGCTAGCCGAACCTGCGCCGGTCACGCTGTCCTTTGTGCGACAACGGCTGTCAGGCCGCCGACAGCGCCGCAACAATCGCGCCGAAATCCGCGGCCTTCAGGCTGGCGCCCCCGACCAGCGCGCCATCGACATTGGCCAGCGCAAAGATGTCGACTGCATTCGACGGCTTGACCGACCCACCGTACAGCAGCCGGACCCCAGCGGCCTCGGCGCCGATCCGGTCGGTCAGGCGTGCGCGGATAAAGGCGTGGATCTCGGCGATCTCGGGCAGGGTCGGGGTCCGCCCGGTGCCGATCGCCCAGACCGGCTCATAGGCGATCACCAGCGTTGCCGCCGTCGCGCCATCGGGGACCGATCCCGCCAGTTGGGTGCCCACCACGTTCAAGGTTCGGCCAGCATCGCGTTCCGCCTCGGTCTCGCCGATACACACAATCGCGACCAGCCCGACCGCCATCGCCGCCTCTGCCTTGGCGCGCACCAGAGCATCCGTCTCGCCGTGATCGGCGCGGCGTTCGGAATGGCCAAGGATCAGGTGGCTTGCGCCGGCATCCTTGACCATGGCGGCAGAAACATCCCCGGTATGCGCACCCGACGCCTTGGGATGGCAATCCTGCCCGCCGACCATCAGCGCGGTCCCCTTCGCCGCCCCCGCCATCTGCGCAATCAACGTCGCAGGCGGGCACAGCAGCATCTCGCAAGCCGGGGCAGGGTGCGCCTCGGTCAGCGCCTTGACCTCGGCCAGGCTCGCCGCAAGCCCGTTCATCTTCCAGTTGCCCGCCGCCAGTTTGCGCATCGTGTTCCCCCAATCCAGTTCGCCCAAAGGCGTATCGCGCTCAGGCCCAAAGGAAAACCCCACGCCATTTCCGACTGGCAAAAATATCCCCGCCAGAGGCATCCTCGGGCGGGGCAAGGTCGCGATGGGTCGTCCGTTGCGCCTATTCGGCGGCGACATCCTTGAACTTGATGCTCTCGCCGCAGCCGCAGGCCTCGGCGACATTCGGGTTGCGGAACCTGAAGCCTGCGGACAGCAGTTCGGTCTCATAGTCGATCTCTGTGCCGATCAGGAACATCTGCGCCATCGGTGCGATCATCACCCGTGCGCCGTCCTCTTCGACCACCTCGTCCAGCGGATTGACCGAGGACACATAGTCCATGGTGTATTCCATCCCCGCACAGCCGCCCTTTTTCACGCCGATGCGCAGCCCGGACGACCCCTCTTTCGCCATCAGCTTCGCGATCTGCGCGCGGGCCGCTGGGGTGATGGTGACAGCGGCTTTGCCGGGAATGCCGAACATGGGAATGGTCCTTTTCCTTGGCGAGAAGATAATCCCGAAGCGGTTCTGTTTCAAGACCTTGTGGCACGCCGGGGATTGGCGCGGCGCGGGCAAGGCGCGCGGTTACATGAAACCAAGTTCCAGCTTGGCCTCGTCGGACATCATGTCCATGCCCCAGGGCGGATCGAAGGTCATCGCGACGTCAACCTGCTTGATGCCCGGCACCGCACCCACCGCATCGGCAACCCAGCCCGGCATCTCCCCCGCCACGGGGCAGCCGGGGGCGGTCAGCGTCATCGTGATGTTGACGGCATTTTCGGGGTCGATGTCGATCGTGTAGACCAGCCCAAGGTCAAAGATGTTCACCGGAATTTCAGGGTCGAACACGGTCCGACAGGCATCGGCCACCGTCTCGTATAGCGGATGGTCGGTGCTCGACGGCCGGATCAGCGGCGCGCCTTCGATCTTGTCCTGCGGCTGGTGGGTCATGTCATTCTCGCAAGGGTATTGGCCCGACCATCGCCCGAGCCTGTCAGCCGCCCGACATGGAGGCTGATCCTGACTGAATATATAGGGAAATAGTCGGCCAAGGTCCAGATGCGCGCTCGTCACGCGAAATGCCGCCCGACGCGGGCAGGTGGTACCACCCCATGCCCGTCGCAGACCCCAAGTTGCTGCGGGCGTTGCGGCTATGCGTCCCTGCAACTGGCCCGAATGATTGCCGGTCGTCCGGGCCGGATTGCCGGCGTCGTCAGAACGGGATTTCGTCGTCCAGGTCGGGACGGCTGCCACCGCCACCGCCACCGGACGATCCGCCGCGCGATCCGCCACCGGACGACTGACCACCGCCAAAGTCATCACCGCCGCCGCGATCTTCATACCCGCCGCCACCGCCGCCACCCGACCCGCCGTCGCGACCGCCCAGCAGCGTCAACTCGCCCCGGAACTGGCGCAGCACGATTTCGGTCGTGTAGCGGTCGGCGCCCGACTGGTCCTGCCATTTGCGGGTTTCAAGCTGGCCCTCGATATAGACCGTCGAGCCTTTTTTCAGGTACTGTTCCGCAATCTTTCCCAGGGCCTCGTTGAAGATTGCGACCGAGTGCCATTCGGTGCGTTCCTTGCGTTCGCCCGATGCCTTGTCGCGCCAGGTTTCCGACGTGGCGATGCGCAGGTTCACCACCTTGCCGCCATTGGGGAAACTGCGCACCTCGGGGTCGCGCCCCAGATTGCCGACGATGATGACCTTGTTGACCGACCCAGCCATGACGCACTCCCTGATTCCCTTGACCCCGGCAGGCTCGCCGGAATTGGTTAATGAAGTTCTTAATGCGTTCAGGGGGCGGCCTCAACCAGCGGCTTGGCGGTTGTCCGCGCGGGGCAGGGGAGGCCTGGGACCAGGCCGGCACGGGGGGCTGGAAAAGCATGGCTGATCCCTTATAGTCCCCCGCTGTCATGGCAGGGCCGGATAGGGGCGCTGCTGGTTTGGGTGTGGGATGCGATCGGTGACAGGCCGCCTTGGTGCGACCCTTTTCTTCTGCGTGCCGCTGGCCCCTGCGGGCAGTCCTGTGCTGTCCGAAGGCCTGAACCTGAGCGGGTCGTCACAATCGCGCAACGCAATCTTCAGCAAACAAGCAGAGTTGCTCGACGGTCGGCTGGCCACACAATATAGCGGGTCGGAACGTCTGACCCCGAACGCGAAAAAGAAGAAGGCCGCCGCCGGGGACGACACCGCACCGGCCTATCGCGGCAAGTACAGGGGCGAATATCTTGACGTCGCCAAGGCCGCCGCCGCCAAACATGGCGTGCCCGAAGACCTGTACCTGCGCCTGGTTCAGCGAGAATCAGGCTGGGACCCGTCCGCCGTTTCGGCCAAAGGCGCCGTAGGTCTGGCGCAGCTGATGCCGACCACTGCCGACCATCTGGGCGTCGACATTGCGAACCCGGCCGAGAATCTCGAGGGCGGCGCGCGCTACCTGCGGCGCATGTATGACAAGTTCGGCTCGTGGCGGCTGGCGCTGGCTGCCTACAATGCCGGGCCTGCGGCTGTTGAAGAGTATGACGGCGTTCCGCCCTATGATGAGACCACCGCCTATGTGGTGGCGATCCTCGAATAGGGTGGTGTGGTCCGCTCCGCCGGACACGCATGCCGAAAAATCGTCTATTCCGCCGCGATCTTGATCACCGGCTCCATCGTTGCCAGCACCTCGTCGCCCAGGTGGCACTTGATCTGATGCCCGCCGGCCAGGACCTTGACCGGGGGCACGTCGCGTTCGCACAGGCCGCCCGGCACCTGGGATTTCCACCGGCAACGGGTCTGGAACGGGCAGCCCGGCGGCGGGTTCATCGCCGACGGGATGTCGCCCTCCAGCACGATGCGCTTGCGGATCACCTTGGTGTCGGCAATCGGCACGGCGGACAGCAGCGCCTCGGTATAGGGATGGTAGGGCGGCTGGAACACCTGATCGGTGGTGCCCATCTCGACCACATGGCCCAGATACATCACCATCACCCGGTCGGACAGATAGCGCACGATGCTCAGGTCATGGCTGATGAACAGAAGCGTCGTCTTGTTCTCGCGCTGGATGTCCATCAAGAGGTCGGTGACGGCGGCCTGAACGGACACGTCGAGCGCCGAAACGGGTTCATCCGCCACCACCACCTTGGCCCCGCCCGCAAAGGCGCGCGCAATGCCCACTCGCTGTTTCTGTCCGCCCGACAGCTGGCGCGGCATCCGGTCGGCAAAGGCGCGCGGCAGCTTCACCAGGTCCAGAAGCTCAAGCATCCGGTTGTGGCGTTCCTCGTCTGACTTGCCGTAATGGAAAATCTCCAATGCGCGGATGATCTGGCGGCCGACATTCATCGACGGGTTCAGCGTGTCGAACGGGTTCTGGAACACCATCTGGACCGATGAAACGGTATCTGTATTGCGCTGCTGGATCGGAGTGGACTGGACGTTTTCGTCGAAAAGAAGAATCGAGCCGGAGGTCGCCGTCTCCAGCCCCATCAGCACCTTGGCGAATGTCGACTTGCCGCAGCCGGATTCACCGACGATGGCCAGCGTTTCGCCCTCGCGCGCCTCGAAGCTCAGGGTCTCGTTGGCCTTGACGACCTTTTTCATGCCGCCGCCAAAGGCTCCACCGGACACCGAATAGTATTTTTTCAGGTCCTCCATCTTCAGCACGACCTTGCCGAGGGTGGCCTTTTCCTTTGGCGCCTTGGCCACCAGGGGCGCGTCCCAGTCGATTTCGGACCATTTCACACAGCGCGAGCCGTGCCGGTCGCCACCCGGAACCTCCGACATCGGTACGTCCCCGGCATCGCAGCGCCCGGCCTCGAAATAATCGCAGCGCGGCCCGAAATTGCATCCCTGCGGGCGCTCGTGGGGCAGGGGGAAATTGCCGGGGATGGAAACAAGCGGGCGCGAATTCTTGTCGGCGCCCGGCAGCGGGATCGACCGGAACAGCGCCTGAGTGTAGGGGTGGCGCATCTTGTCAAAGACTTCGGTGACGTTGCCGGTTTCCACCGCCTCGCCGGAATACATCACGCAGATGCGGTCGCAGACATCCATGATCAGGCCAAGGTTGTGGCTGATGAACAGGATGGAGGTGCCGTACTTTTCCCCCAGCGCCTTGACCAGATCGACGATGCCCGCCTCGACGGTCACGTCCAGCGCGGTGGTGGGTTCATCGAGGATCAGTAGGGCAGGTTTCGACATCAGGGCCATCGCGATGACGATGCGCTGCTGCTGGCCGCCCGACAGCTGGTGGGGATAGGCGTTGATGATCCGGTCGGGGTCGGGCAGGCGGACATCGGCGACGATCTGGCGCGCCAGTTTCCAGGCCTCGGCCCTGGACATGCCCTGATGGATCATCGGCACTTCGGCCAGTTGCGCGCCGATCTTCATCGCGGGGTTCAGGGACGCCATCGGTTCTTGATAGATCATCGCGATCTCGGAGCCGCGGATCTGGCGCAGCTCTTCGTCATCCATGTTGGTCAGGTCGCGGCCCTTGAAGGTGATCGACCCAGCCGTGATCGCGCCGTTCTTGCCCAGATAGCGCATGACGGCCAGCGCCACGGTCGACTTGCCGCAGCCGCTCTCGCCCACCAACCCCATCGCCTCGCCCGCCATAACGGTGCAGGAGAAATCCATCACAGCGGGGATTTCGCGCATGCGCGTAAAGAACGAGATCGACAGGTTCCTGATGTCGAGGATCGGTTGAGAAGGGTCCCAGTCTGCCATGGCGGCCTCGCGCTTGGGTTGGATGGTGGAACCCGGGGACCAGCCCCCGGACCCCCGGAATGTTTATGACCGGTGAAGGGCTTCAGTCCCGCAAGGATTCCTCGCGCAGCCCATCCGCCAGAAGGTTCAGCCCAAGCACCAGGCTCATCAGCGCCAGGGCCGGGGTGACGGCGGGGTGCAGATAGAGCGACAGGAGCTTGCGCCCGTCGTCGATGGTCGATCCCCAATCCGGGCTTTCCGGGCTGACGCCCAGGCCAAAGAAGCCAAGCGTTCCCAAAAGGATCGTGGTGTACCCGATGCGCAGGCAGAAATCGACGATCAGCGGCCCGCGCGCATTGGGCAGAATTTCCCACAGCATGATGTACCAGGGGCTTTCGCCGCGCGTCATTCCGGCCGCCACATAATCGCGCGCCTTGAGGTCCATCACGATCCCCCGCACGATGCGGAACACGGTGGGCGAGTTCACGAAGACGACCGACACGAACACGTTCAAGAGGTTCGGGTCCATCGACCAGATGGGGCGACCGATCAGATAGCGGATCGGATCGGCATTGAAGGCCAGCCCCGAATAGGCCCAGAGCCCGATCACCAGCGTCGCGCCGATCAGAAGGTTCCGCTTGGGCGGGTCGGTGAAGTAGCGCGACTGAAAGAGGATGCAGAAGAACACGATCGGAAAGAAGAACAGCACTGCGGCCAGGTAGATCGGGATGCCGGTGTTGCGGATCTCCGGCGTGACCAGCAGGTAGAACAGCAGGATCACCGGGAAGGCCAAAACGAGGTTGGAGATGAACGACAGGATCGTGTCCAGCTTGCCGCCGAAATACCCTGCAGGCAGGCCCAGCGTCACGCCCACCATGAAGGCGAACGCGGTCGCTGCGGGCGCAATCATCAACACCCGCCGCGCGCCCATAACGACCCGGCTGAAGACGTCGCGCGCCAGATGGTCGGCGCCCAGCAGGAAATAGGCGTATTGTCCCTCGGCGGGGGCCACCAAGGGCGTGCCGGGGGGTGGGTTCTTGACCCGGCCGAACTGCGAGATCGGGTCCATCGTGATGATGAAGTCAGCAAAGATCGCCGTGTAGACCCAGAACATCACCAGCCCGAAACCGACCATGCCGACCGGGCTGTCGAACAGCTTGCCCAGCAGGCCCAGCCTGCGCTTGTAGAGGATGCACAGCACGAATGTCGCGATCAGCGCCGCCCAGACGGGCAGGAACTGCGTCGATGCGGCACCGATGATGCCCTTGGAGGGCACACCGGGCGTCACGATGCCGATCACCAGGTAAAGCACGGCCAGCGCCAGGATCAGCAGCCCGATGCTGCGCACCGCCAGCACGGCAAAGTCAAAGGGACTGCGCCGCGCGACCAGCGTGTTGCCCTGCGCCGACACGCTGGCCGCAGCACCGCTAAAGACGCCGAGAACGATCTGCGCCAGCAGGGCCACGCCGAACGCCGCCAGGGCCGCGGCAAGGACGGGGTTGAGGTAGGTGCCGGCATTTCCAGTCCAGGTGAGCGTTTCCATCAGGGTCTCCTCACGATAGCCGTATGCGGGGGTTGAGGAACACGTAGCCGATGTCGGAGATCAGCTGCGTCACAAGAACGACGAACACCGCCACCACCGAACATCCGAGCAGCAGTTCGATGTCGTTGTTGCTGGCGGCCTGCACCAGCGTCCAGCCGAAGCCCTTGTAGTTGAACAGGCTCTCGACAATCACCACGCCGTTCAACAGCCAGGGAAACTGCAGCATGATGACGGTAAAGGGCGCGATCAGCGCATTGCGCAGGGCGTGCTTCATCACCACGGCCCCAAAGGGCACGCCCTTCAGCCGGGCGGTGCGGATGTATTGCTGCGTCATCACCTCGGTCATCGAGGCGCGGGTCATCCGCGCGATGTAACCGATGCCGTAAAGGGCGATGGTCAGCACCGGCAGGGTAAAGTTCCAGAAGGTGATGCCGTCCAGCGCAGAGGTGGCGGACCCCAGGAACAGCGTCTTGCGGTCGCCCAGAAAGCCGTCGCCGCCAAGCCAGCCCCATTCGGTGAGGATCGGCGAGATGCCGGCCGTGGCCGAGGCAAAGATCGCCACCAGCACAACGCCGGACACATATTCCGGCGTCGCGGTCGAGGCGATGGCAAAGGTCGACAGCGCGCGGTCCGTCCGCGACCCTTCGCGCATGCCCGATATGACCCCGATCAGCAACGAGGCCGGCACCATCACCAGCATCACCGCCAGCATCAGCCAGGCAGTGGCCCCCAGTTTTTCCATCACCGAAGAAAAAACGGGTTTCTTGAAGAACGTCGAAAAGCCCCAGTCGCCCTGCAGGATGCCGCAATAGCGCGGGGCAGCCTCCGCCGCGACGCCGGCGTCGATGCAGCGGCCGCGGGTGACGCCCTTGTCGTCCGTCAGCACCCAGCCCGGCGCCAGGCCCATCCATTGCGCATAGCGCCCGACCATCGACCCGCCATGGCCGTTTTCGATGATCCAACGGTCCACCGCCTCTTCGGTCATCCGGACCGAGCCTTCGGTGCGGGCCAGCTTTTCCAGATTGGGACGCAGGTTGGTCAGGAAAAAGACGATGAATGTCAGGCAGATGGCGGTCAGCACCATCAAACCAAATCGCCGCGCGATGAATGTCAGCATGATGTAACCCTCATTGCGCCGGGGCCGCAAGGTTCAGGGGCACCGGGCCCGGTCGCGCAAGTTGGAATGGGGGGTGGGGGTGCCGGATGCGGCACCCCCGTCGGGCACATGCCCCGTGGATCAGGCCACGGACCACTTGTAGTGCTGGTGTTCGAACGAGGGGTGCATCTCGACGTTGATACCCTCCTTGGCGTGCCGGAAGATCGAGCGCCAGAACGGGTTGATGATGTAGCCTTCGCCTTGCAGGATCGTCTCCAGCGTCACCATTTCCTCACGGCGCTTGTCCGCGTCTGCCAGCGCAAGGGCACGGGTCATCGCCGCGTCAAAGTCCGGGTTGGCCATACCGGTCTCGTTCCACGATCCGGTCGAGGTATAGGCCAGCGCCATGTTCTGCACCGCCAGCGGGCGATGGTTCCAGGTGGTGGACGAGAACGGGTATTTCTGCCAGTCGTTCCAGAAGGTCGAACCCGGCATCACGGTATGCTTGATCTTGGCCCCGGCATCCACCAGCTGCGATGCGACCGCTGCCGTCGAGTTCGCTTCCCAGCCGTCATCCAGCGAAATCAGCTCCAGTTCGGTGTCGCCCAGCCCGGCAGCCTCGAGCGCAGCCTTCAAGCCACCGGGATTGAGCGTCTGCGCCGGAAGCTTGGCGTATTCGGGATGGATCGGGCTGGCATGGTGGTTCTCGGCTGTGATGCCAAGTCCATTGTAGCCCAGTTCCAGAACGATCTTTGGATCGACCGCCAGCTGGATGGCCTGACGAACGGCCTTGTCCTTGTAAAGGTCGCTCGAGGCCGAGTTCATCCGCATCACGATGGTCGCTGCCGTCACCGCCTCCAGCTTTTTCCAGCCAAGGGCATCAAGCTGTTCGATGAAATCGCCGGTGGTCTCGTAGTTGGTGTCGATTTCGTCCGAACCCGCCAGTGCCAGCATGGCCGAGGGGTCGGTGCCAAAGTCGATGTAGCGGATTTCATCCAGCGGCGCCGTGCCGCCCCACCAGGTATGGTTCGGGGCACGCACCAGAATGGCACGCTGGCCGACCGACACTTCCTGGGGGATGTAGGGGCCGGTGCCGATGGGGTTGGTCGAGGGGTCCGATCCGTCCACATAGGACGAATGGACCACGGCGGCCGGATAATCGGCCAGGTTCGGCACGACGGCCACGTCCGATTGCGACATCATCAGCTTGACGGTCATGTCGTCGACCTTGACCACCGCGCCATCGCGCAGCGACTTGGTTTCCGGGTTGACCAGCCCCAGGAAGCGCGACGCCATCGCGTTGCCTTCGACCGAGGCATCTGTCCAGCGCGTGAACATCCGCACCACGTCATCGGCGGTGAAGGCGTCGCCGTTGTTCCAGGTCACGCCGGGGCGGACCTTCAGCGTGTATTCGGTCGCGTCGGCATTGGCTTCCCAGCTTTCCAGCAGGCGGCCTTCGAACGTGGCATCGGCATTATACTGGATCAGATATTCCAGCCAGCCGCGGTAGACGTTGGCGATATGGGGCCAGTCGGCCGTACGCGGGTCTTTCTGCGCCTTGACTTCCATCGCGCAGCGGATCACGCCGCCCACCTTGGCGTCCTGTGCCCTGGCCGGCGCCTGCAGCCCGATCAGGCCATAGGCGGCGGCGGCCGATACGCCCAGTGCCGTCGTGCGGCTGAGAAACTCGCGGCGGCTCAATTCGCCCCGGCGATGTTCGTCCGCATACATCTTGGCCGCCGGGTGAAGTTGTCCGGTTGCGGTGTTGGTGTCGGTCATACCAGTCTCCCTGAAGAATGATTTTTTACGTTTCTTGTGTGCGATGCGCAGACCTGCCAACCCCTTGCACCGAGCCCGAACCCGATCAGGCCCGTCGCAGCAGGAAAGGGCAGGCATTGCACCGTCCGAGAACCATTGCGCATCTTTTTCGGCGTGCCGTCAACGTCCGCTTTCGGCACATCATCACAGATTTGCGACCGGCCCGGTGATTTAGCGACATAGTTTTGTCGATTTGCGAAGTGGTCAGCGGAAAGCGGCGGTATCCTGTCGCAATTGTCCCCTGCGCCGCCGGGCAGGCCTTTTTGCTGCCCGGGGCGCCGTGCGGCGGGGGATCGGGCATGGGTGCGGCGCAAGGAGTTTCAGGGCGCGCGACGAAACGCGGTAGGTGATTTGCCGGTCACATGCTGAAAGGCGCGGGTGAAATACGCGGCGGAGTTGAACCCGAGCATCTCGCCGATTCGCCGGACCGGCAGATTCGTTTCCGCCAACAACTTGCGCGCCTCGAAGATCCGGCGGTCCTGCAACAGTTGCGAGGCGGGCCTGCCGCAGGCTTGCTGGCAGCAGCGCGTCAGGTGCGTCGGCGTGACGCCCAGCACGCCCGCGAAATGGCTGACGCCAAGCCCGTTGCGAAAGTCCCGCTCCAGAAGTGCGGTATAGCGTGCCACGAGGCGGCGCGCGGCGTCGGGTCGGCCCTGTTCTGGTGCGGACCGCGCCGACTGGCGTTCCAGCCAGACCCCGAGCAGCCCCAGATAATGCCGCGTCGCCCGGTCATGCGCCGGGCTGATGCTGTCCATCTCGCGCTGGATGGCGTCAAGGATGATGTTCAGTTCCTGCTGGGCGTGGACCTCGCGGATGCGCAGGTGCTGCACCTCTTTTGGCAGCGTCACATCGCAGTCGCGTCCGAAAAAGACCGCCGTGCCGAACACCTGCGGCCCGGCTTCAAAGCCGTGCATCGTGCCTGCCGGGATAAAGATCGCGTTGTGCGTGGTGTAGCCGCGGGTCGAGCCCTGCAGGGTGATCCGTCCCTGGCCCTTGGTGAACCACAGAAGGCATGGCTCGGACAGGGACCGCATCGCCTCGACGCGCCAGCGACCGCCCGCGGCAAGCCGCGGGATCGCCACCAGGCGCAGTTGCGAAATGTTGGTCACGTTCTGCATGCCCCTCGTCCTGACGCGTTCGTCCTGACCGCCCAGAGATAGACCGGGATACCGCGCGAACCCAAGCAAAAAATGCGGCACGCGGGGGGAGCGCCCCGGCATGGGCAGGAGGATATGGCCAATTTGCCCGGACAATGAACAATCAATCTGTCAATCCCGGGACAATCATCCGATTTCTACAGTCTTTTCGACAAATCCGAAACAATCAAGCGCCTTTCCCGTCATCGGTCTCCGATTGCAGCGCAGTCCAGCCCCGCATGCGGCTGCGAAACCATGTCCGCTGGCGTTTGGCGTATTGGCGCGTTGCCAGCTTTGCCTGCGCAACCGCGCTGTCGCGCGTCAGCGCGCCGGTCAGGTGCTGCATCAGTTCCGCCGCACCGATGGCCCGCGCCCAGGGCGTTGCCGGGTCGAAATCGGCGGCGTTGGCCCTGACCTCGTCCAGCGCCCCCGCGACCATCATCGCGTCGAGGCGTGCGTCGATTCGGCCGTTCAGCCTGTCGCGGTCAACCTGCAGAACCAAACCCTGCGCCTCGGCCAAGGGCAGCAGGGGCGGGCCGGTGTCGCGCTGCCAGTCGGCAAGCCCGCGCCCCGTTGCGCGCCACACCTCCCAGGCGCGCTGGATGCGCGCGGGGTTGGCAAGGTCGATGCCGCTGGCCGTCGCCGCGTCCAGTTCGCCGATCATCCCCGCGATGCCCCCGCCCAGACGGCGCGCGTCGGCCTCGGCCCGAACCTCGGGCGGGATCGGCGGGATCACCGCCAGCCCCTCGGTCAGGGCCATGAAGTAAAGGCCCGTACCGCCCACGATGACCACGGGTTGTGCAAGCAGCGGTGCGACCTCGCGCAGCCAGTGGCCGACCGAATAGGCGTCCTTCTTGCCGACATGGCCATAAAGCGCGTGCGGCGCGCGGTCCTCGTCATGCGGGGACGGGCGCGCCGACAGGAGACGCCAGGCACTATGGACCTGCAGCGCGTCGGCATTGATGATGACGCGCCCGTCGCGGTCCGCCAGCGCCAGCGCCAGCGCAGACTTGCCGCTGGCCGTGGGCCCTGCGATCAGGACGGGGGCCGCGCGCGACACCTGGGCAAGTTCCTGCGGTCCGTTCATCCTGCCGTCACCCCGTCAAGGGCCCCGGATCGTCGGTTGAACCCGCCCCCGTTTTGCGACATTTTGCGTGCCAACCAAAGTCCGAAACGATAGCCGGGAAAATCCCATGACCGATCAAGGCCCCGAAACCGGCGTCACCTACTCCCGGGTGATGCTGAAAATCTCGGGCGAGGCATTGATGGGGGATCAAGGCTATGGCCTGCATCCCCCGACCGTGCAGCGCATCGCGCGCGAGGTAAAGTCGGTACATGACCTTGGCGTCGAGATCTGCATGGTCATCGGCGGCGGCAACATCTTTCGGGGCCTGCAGGGGTCGGCGCAGGGGATGGAGCGGACCACGGCCGACTACATGGGGATGCTGGCCACGGTGATGAACGCCCTTGCCATGCAGGCGGCACTCGAATCCCTCGGTGTCTTTACCCGCGTGATCAGCGCGATCCCGATGGACCAGGTGTGCGAACCCTACATCCGCCGCCGCGCAGTGCGCCATCTGGAGAAAAAACGCGTCGTCATCTTTGCCGCAGGCACCGGCAACCCCTATTTCACCACCGACACTGCTGCGACCCTGCGCGCCAACGAGATGGCCTGCCAGGCGATCTTCAAGGGCACCAAGGTCGATGGCGTCTATGACAAGGATCCGAAGAAACACCCCGACGCCAGACGCTACGGCATCGTGACTTATGACGAGGTGCTGCAAAAGCATCTTGGCGTGATGGATGCCAGCGCCATTGCCCTGGCCCGTGACAATGACCTGCCGATCATCGTCTTTTCGCTGGACGAGCCGGGTGGTCTGAAGACGATCCTGTCGGGGCAGGGCACCTATACGCGGGTGCAGGCCGAGGCGCCGCGGCGGCGTGAGGACGCAGGTGGCGGGATGGCGGCTGGCTGATCCTCTGTACCAGGGGAGCGGCTTGCTGCTATAGAACGCGAAATCCTTGCGACGGAACTTGGGACAAACGTGATGGCCGACGATATCGAAATTGACACCGACGCGCTGCAGCGGCGCATGGACGGCGCGATGAACGCGCTCAAGACCGAATTTGCCAGCCTTCGGACCGGCCGCGCCTCCGCCTCCATCGTCGAACCGATCCTGGTCGATGCCTATGGCCAGATGACGCCGATCAACCAGCTTGGCACCGTGAACGTGCCGGAGCCGCGGATGGTGGTGATCAACGTCTGGGACAAGGGCATGATCGCCAAGGTCGAAAAGGCCATCCGCGAAAGCGGCATCGGCATCAATCCCGTGACCGACGGCCCGCTGATCCGCCTGCCGATCCCCGAGTTGAACGAGGAACGCCGGCGCGAATTGTCCAAGGTCGCGGGAACTTATGCCGAAAACGCCAAGGTCGCGATCCGCAATGTCCGCCGCGACGGCATGGACCAGATCAAGAAGGCCAAGGGAATGTCCGAGGACGACCAGAAGATGTGGTCCGAAGAGGTGCAGGAGCTGACCGACAAGGCCATCGCCGCCGTCGATCGCGCGCTGGAACACAAGCAGCAAGAAATCATGCAGGTCTAGGACATGGTGATGCGGATTGATATCCGGGCGGGTGCCGGATCTTGGGATTCGGGCGCAGGAAGGGTGATGCGTGGCCGCAGCGGATGACATTCGGCCCCATGGCCCCCTTGCGGACAGCGCTAAGCTGGCCACGCATGTCGCCATCATCATGGACGGCAATGGCCGCTGGGCCACCAATCGCGGCTGGCCGCGCCTGGTCGGGCACCGCCGGGGTGCGGAACGGGTCCGCGAGATCGTCGCCTCGTCGCCCGGCCTCGGGATCCGCTATCTGACGCTCTACGCCTTTTCGACCGAAAACTGGAAACGCTCCACCGAAGAGGTGCTGGGCCTGATGGCGATCTTTGCGCGCTATATCCAGCGCGAGGCGGACCGGCTGGCGGCCGAAGGGGTGCGGATGCGGTTCATCGGCGAACGCACGCGGCTGGACCCCAAATTGCAGCGCCTGATGGCCGGGATCGAGGCGCGCACCGCAGGCCTGAACCGGCTGCACCTGACGGTCGCCATCAACTATGGTGGCCGGGACGAGATTTTGCGCGCAATCCGGGCTGTGACGACCGAGGTCGCGCAGGGCCGGTTTGACCCCGACGCGCTGACCGAGGCGGCGCTGGCCGACCGGCTGGACACCGCGCACCTGCCCGATCCCGATCTGGTCATCCGCACCTCGGGGGAAACGCGGACATCGAACTTTCTGCCCTGGCAGGCGGCCTATTCGGAATATGAATTCACCGAAACGCTGTGGCCCGATTTCACGCCCGCCGAATTGCAGGCAATCCTGACCCGCTTTGGCAACCGCGAGCGGCGCTTTGGCGGGGTCGCCCGATGAACAGCGCCCCGGGCCGCTGGGGCGATCTGCGGCCCCGGCTGATCTCGGCGGCAGTGATGCTGGCGGTGGGGGCGGTGGAAATCTGGCTGGGCGGGCTGTGGTTCCTGGTCCTGATCACGGCGCTGACCGCGATCATGGTCTGGGAACTGGCCTTGATGACGGCCCCCGGCGACAGCATCCGTGCGCTGGCGCTGGCAGCCCTTGCCGCGCTGAGCCTGATCCTGGACGAAGGTTGGCCGTCGGTCCCGGCCTATTGGCTCTTCCCGGTCATGGCGCTGGCATTCTATCTGACGCCGCGCCGGAACCGGCTGGCCGCCGCACTCCTGGCGGTGGCGATCATGGTGGCGGGTCACGGCCTTTTCGTGCTGCGCGACGAAAGCGGCACGCCGGCGATCCTTTGGCTGATTGGCGTGGTAATCGCGTCGGATGTGATGGGCTATTTCGCGGGCCGGCTGCTGGGAGGCCCGAAATTCTGGCCCGCCGTCAGCCCGAAAAAGACCTGGTCGGGGACGGTTGCGGGCTGGCTTGGCGCGGCACTTGTGGGGCTTGGCTTTGTACTGGCAGGGTATGGGACCTGGTGGCTGGTGGCAATCTCGCCCTTTCTCGCGCTGGCCGGACAGATGGGCGACATTGCCGAAAGCTGGATCAAGCGGCGCACCGGGGTCAAGGATTCCTCAAGCCTGATCCCCGGCCATGGCGGGCTGATGGACAGGTTCGACGCGCTGGTGGGGGCGATGGTCTTTGTCATGGTGCTGACCCGCGTCGTGCCGCTGCCGATCGGGCCATAGGCGATGCGCAGCCTGTCCATCTTCGGGGCCACGGGGTCCATCGGCGAACAGACGTTCGATCTTCTGATGCGCGCGGGCGGGCCTGCGACCTACCGCACGGTCGCCGTGACCGGCGGGCGCAACGCGGCCCGGCTGGCGGAAATGGCGCGGGCGCTGCGGGCCGAGGTTGCGGTGTGCGCTGACCCAGCCGATCTTGCAACCTTGCGCGACGCGCTGGCAGGCACCACCACCGAAGTCGCCGCCGGATCCCAAGCCATCGCCGATGCTGCCGACCGTCCCGCCGACTGGGTGATGAGCGCGATTGTCGGGGCGGCGGGTCTGGTCCCCGGCCTGCGCGCCCTGCGCCATGGCCGCACGCTGGCGCTGGCCAACAAGGAAAGCCTCGTCACCGCCGGGCCGCTGCTGCTGGCTGAGGCTGCCCGGCATGGTGCGCGCATCCTGCCGGTGGATTCCGAGCATTCGGCAATCTTCCAGGCACTGAACGCCGAGGACATCGCGGCGGTCGAACGCATCATCCTGACCGCATCGGGCGGCGCCTTGCGCGACTGGCCGCTGGAGGCGCTGGCCTCGGCAACGGTTTCGCAGGCGATGGCGCACCCGAACTGGGCGATGGGTCAGCGCATCACCATCGACAGCGCCTCGATGTTCAACAAGGCGCTGGAGGTGATCGAGACGCGCGAATATTTCGGGATCGACCCAGACCGGATCGAGGTCATCATCCATCCCGAAAGCCTGATCCATTCCATGGTCGGGTTTCGTGACGGGGCGATCATGGCGCATATGGGGGCGCCCGACATGCGCCATTCCATCGGCTATGCGCTGAACTGGCCGGACCGCGCCGACCTGCCGGTGGCGCGGCTGGACCTGGCGCAGGTGGCCACGCTGACCTTTCGCGCGCCGGATCCGGTGCGTTATCCGGCATTGCGGCTCGCGCGCGAGGTGATGGCGATCCGCGGACTGGCAGGGTCGGCCTTCAACGCCGCCAAGGAAATCGCGCTGGATCACTTTTTGGGTGGCGGCATCGGGTTTCAGGACATGGCGGGCGTGGTTGAGGATACACTTGCTCGACTTTCGGGCGAAATGCGTCTTGGAAATGCCGCGCTGACCCTTGAGGACATTCAGGGGATGGACGTTCTGGCACGCATCAGGGCGGGCGAGGCAGCGCGGATACGCGCGGGCAACAGGCAACAGGCAATAGGGGCATAACGTTGATCGAGCTACTTTCCGGGGCAGGTGGACTGGCGATGACCGTTGTCATCTTCATCGTGGCCCTGTCGATCATCATCGCGGTGCATGAATACGGCCATTACATCGTCGGTCGCTGGACCGGGATCCATGCCGAGGTGTTCTCGCTGGGTTTTGGGCCGGTTCTGGCCAGCCGCACGGACAGGCGCGGCACGAAATGGCAGATCGCGGCGATCCCACTGGGCGGGTTCGTCAAGTTCATGGGCGATGCGGATGCGTCCTCGGTACAGGCAGGCGCGCTGGACGGCTTTACCGCCGCCGAGCGCCGGCGCACCATGGCCGGCGCCCCGCTCTGGGCGCGGTCGCTGACGGTGGCCGCAGGGCCGTTTGCTAATTTCATCCTTGGCTTCCTGATCCTCGCCACCTTCCTCGTGACGATGGGGGTTCCGACCAACCCGCCCGTTGTCGGGTCCGTGCGACCGACAAACTATACCGGCCAGGGCTTGCTGCCCGGCGACCGCATCCTTGCGATGGCGGGCATCGAGACCCCGACGACCGAAGCCTTCGGCGCCGCGTTCAAATCCCTGCCGGATACCGCCACGATCGACTGGACGATCGACCGCGACGGGCAGCGGCTGGTCATCAACGCGCCCAACCCGTCGCCCGCGATGGTCGGCGACGTGCATCCCAAATCCGCTGCGGGCGATGCGGGCCTGCGCAAGGGCGACATCATCCTGGCCGCGAACGGACAGCCGGTGGAGGTGTTCCGCCAGTTGCCGGGCATCATCAAGGCGACGGAGGGCAGGCCGGTGACGCTGACGGTCTGGCGTGCAGGCGCTGTGTTCGAGGCCACGATGACGCCGCGCAAGCGCGATGTGCCGTTGCCCGAAGGCGGGTTCGAGACGCGCTGGCTGGTCGGGCTGTCAAGCGCGCCGCTGATCGACCTTCAGACCCGCACGCCGGGGGTTTGGGAAACCGTCAGCACCTCGGCCAGCCAGACCTGGTATGTGCTGTCGACGTCTCTGTCGGCCCTGTGGAGCATCCTGACCGGCATGATCAGCACCTGCAACCTGTCGGGTCCGATCGGCATGGCCACGGTCATGGGCGATGCCGCCGTGGCCGGGCCGGAACAGTTCTTTCAGCAACTGGCGGCGCTGTCGCTGGGCATCGGGCTCTTGAACCTGCTGCCGATCCCGGTGCTGGACGGCGGGCATCTGGTGTTTCATGCCTACGAGGCGATCGCCCGTCGCCCGCCAAACCAAAAGGCACTGCGCGTGCTGGTGTCAGTCGGGGTCATGCTGTTGCTGTCGCTGATGCTGTTTGGACTGTCGAGCGATCTCTTTTGCGTCTGACCTGATCGCGACGGCATAGCGGTACGCCATACTGGTGCCATATTGTGTCCATACGCACCTGCGTATCCGCAATCAGGAGGCGCGCCATGCAGACGGTGATGAAAAGCTATCGCGGGCTGTCGCTGCTGGTGGGTCTGAACTGGGACCGCATCTTTGCCGGCCTGACGGTCGTGGCGGGTCTGTTGGCCGGGGCCTTTCTGGGTCAGGTGCTGGTCCAGACCTGACCGGCTTGTCCACCAAGTTATCCACAAGATGTCGTCACTGGCCTGATCCCGACCGCAGCCTTTTGACAAGGCTGGTCTTTCCCGATAGTCAGGCTGTCAGATAAATGACAGGGACGGGGCAGGCGAATGGCGCGGAATTTCTGGTGCGTGGACTGGCGTGTGCTGGCGGGCCGGACCGCAGCGCGATCTGCGCTTGTGGCACTTTTCTTCGGCACCACAACCCTTTCGGCGACGTTCTTCACGCCCGTACAGGCGCAGGCCTTCGCCTTTTCCAATGTCGTGATCGAAGGCAACGAGCGCGTCGATCAGGCCACGATCCTGTCCTATGCGGGAATCGCCAAGGGCCAGGAGGTCTCTGCCGCCCAATTGAACGACGCCTATCAGCGAATCGTGAATTCGGGCCTGTTTGAGACGGTGGCCCTGACGCCCGAGGGTGGCACGCTGCGGATCGTCGTGCAGGAATATCCCACGATCAATGTCATCAACTTTGAAGGCAACCGGCGGATCAAGGACGATGCGCTGGCCGAATTGATCTCGTCAAAGTCGCGGCGCGTCTATTCGCCCGCGGTGGCCGAACAGGATGCGGCGGCGATTGCCGAGGTTTACCGCGTGCAGGGCCGGCTTGCCGCCAGCGTGCAGCCGAAGATCATCCGCCGCGACGGCAACCGGGTCGATCTGGTGTTCGAGATCGGCGAAGGCCGCGTGGTTGAGGTCGAGCGTCTGTCGTTTGTCGGCAACCGCGCATTTTCCGACCGCCGGCTGCGGCAGGTGCTGGAGACCAAACAGGCAGGCTTGCTGCGCACCTTTGTGCGCCGCGACAGCTTTGTAGCGGAACGGCTTGATCTTGATCGCCAATTGCTGACCGACTTTTACAAGTCGCGCGGCTATGTGGATGTGCAGGTCGCCGATGCCAGCGGCGATGTGACGCGCGAACGCGACGCCACCTTTGTCACCATCAACATCCGCGAAGGCCAGAAGTTCAGGATCGGGGCCGTGTCCACCTTGTCCGAGGTCGAAGGCGTCAACGCCGAAGAATTTGCCGCCGTCCAGCGGATCAGCACCGGCCAGACCTGGAGCCCGGCGCTGATCGACACAAATATAGCGCGGATGGAGAATCTGGCCCTGCGCAAGGGGTTGAATTTCATCCGCGTCGACCCGCGCGTGACGCGCGACGACCGCAATGGCACACTTGACATCGCGTTCGTGCTGGTGCGGGGCGAGCGGGTCTTTGTCGAACGCATCGACATCGAGGGCAATGCAACGACACTGGATCAGGTCATCCGCCGCCAGTTCCGCACGGTCGAAGGCGACCCCTTCAACCCACGCGAAATACGCCAGTCGGCCGAACGCATCCGGGCCCTGGGCTTTTTCAAGGATGTTGCCGTGGATGCGCAGCCCGGCAACAACCCTGACCAGGTTGTCGTCAAGGTCGGCGTGGAAGAACAGCCGACCGGGTCGCTCAGCTTTGGTGTCAGCTATGGCGCGTCAACGGGTGTCGGCCTGAACATCGGGTTTTCCGAAACCAACTTTCTGGGCCGCGGGCAGGCACTGGCGGTGAACGTGT
This sequence comes from Rhodobacterales bacterium, assembly GCA_021155205.1. Taxonomy (GTDB): domain Bacteria; phylum Pseudomonadota; class Alphaproteobacteria; order Rhodobacterales; family Rhodobacteraceae; genus JAJNPS01. The sequence goes on along the minus strand of JAJNPS010000018.1, from coordinate 6,398 downwards.
CCAGCGGCACCGACAATGCCAATACCTCGTTCAGCTTTACCGAACCGGCCTTCCTCGGGCGCGACCTGTCATTCACGGTCGGCGGCTATTACCGCACGACCAACAACTCCAATGCTTTCTATGACACGCGCAACCTGGGCTTTTCGGCCGGCATCGGGTTTCCGGTCAGCGAACTTGGGCGGCTGGACCTGAAATTCCGCATCTCGCAGGATGAGATTTTCAACGTCTCGCCGGACAGCTCTACCATCCTGATCGCCGAAGAGGCGCGCGGCGCGCTGCAGACCGGCGCGTTGGGCTATACCTATGAATACGATTCGCGGGTGTCGGGGACCAATCCCCTGGGCGGGGTGCTGTTGCGCTTTGGCCAGGAATTTGCGGGGCTTGGCGGGGATACCAGCTATATCTCCACCACCGGCCTCGCGCTGGCCGAGCGTCGCGTGATGAACGAAGAGGTGACGTTGCGCGCCGTGTTCGAAGGCGGCGTCATCAGTACCCTTGGCAACGAGCCGAGCAGTGTCAGCGAACGTTTTTTCGGCAATGGCAAGATTCGCGGATTTGAACCCAACGGTATCGGCCCGCGCGATCTGACCGCCGTCAACCGCGATGCGCTGGGCGGCAACATGTTTGCCGTCGCGCGCTTCGAGGCCGATTTCCCGTTGGGCCTGCCCGAGGAATACGGCATCACCGGGGGGGCGTTCTTCGATGTCGGTTCGGTCTGGAGCCTGGACAATATCGCCGGCACCGGCGGACCCGTGGATGACAGCATGAACCTGCGGTCGTCGGTCGGCCTGTCCGTGTTCTGGACCACGCCCATCGGGCCGCTGCGGTTTAACTTCTCCAGGGCGCTGATCAAGGAAGACTACGACAAGGAACAGAATTTCGACCTGACCATCTCGACCAAGTTCTGATGCGCAGGTCGGCCGCGGCGCTGGCGCTGGCAATGGCCTTTGCCGGTCCGGTGGCGGCGCAGGATACGGCTCCGCAACCCGCCGTGCCCCCCCCGGTCCTGACGCTGGACCAGGACCGGCTGTTCCTGCAAAGCGCGTTCGGCAAAGCGGCGGCGGCGCGGACCGACACCGACGAGGCCGCGCTGTTGGCCGAGAACCGCGAGATTTTCGCGGCTCTTGAGGCCGAGGAGAAAGATCTGACCGCGCGCCGCGCAACCACGCCCGCCGCCGAATTCACCGCCCTTGCTGCGGCCTTTGACGCCAAGGCAGAAGGCATTCGCGCCGCGCAGGACGCCAAGGGGCTGGAGATTGCCCGCCAGCGCACCGATGACCGGCGCCGGTTCTACGACGTGGCGCTGCCGGTCCTTGCGAAACTGATGACCGAACTTGGCGCGGTGGCAATCCTCGACAAGCAGGCGGTGATCCTGTCCTATGACAAGATCGACATGACGGACCGCGCCATCGCGCGCGTCGATGCGGTCCTGGGCGACGGCACCACCCCCCCCGCGCCCGCGCCCTGAGACGCCTTTTGCGTCTGCCGGTTAGGGTCTCAGTTTGAAATCCCGCGACCTTGACACGGGTATCGCCCAGCGCCTCGGGTTCCTCTATCCTCTATGACCGTGCGCAACGTGAAGGCGCAACAGGTCCAGTGCAATGAAATCTGGTTGTTCGTCTATGCCAAGGACAAGAACGTTGCCGACGCGCGTTGCGCACCTGATGGCGCTGGCGACGTTTGGACATGGACGGCGATTGACCGTGACGGCAAGATGATCCTGGCCTTCGAGGTTGGCGACCGTTCGGCGGCAACCGCGCGGGGGTTCATGCTTGATCTGGCCGACCGTCTGGCAAACCGGGTGCAGCTTACCACAGACGGCCATGAGGCTTACCTCAAGGCCGTTGGCGATGCCTTCGCGGCTGATATCGATTACGCCATGTTGGTCAAGCTGTATGGCGAGCCTATGGATTCCAAGCGCCATGAGTGCAAGTATTCCCCCGCTGAATGCACAGGCGCGGTCAAGGAACCAATTTTCGGCAAGCCCGGTCCGGCCGTGATCAGCACCAGTCACGTTGAGCGGCAGAACCTGACCATGCGCATGGGGATGCGCCGCTTCACCGGCCCGGCCAACGGATTCAGCAAGAAGGTGGAAAATCACCTGAACATGCTTTCGCTTTACTTCGTGCACTACAACTTCGTGCGGATGCACAAGACGCAAAAGATGACCCCGGCGATGGGCGCTGGCGTGACGAACACTCTGCACGACATGGTTTGGCTTGTGGGGGTTATCGACGCGGCGGCATCGGCACCCAGGCCGCGCGGGCCTTACCGGAAAAAAGGTGACTAAAACTGAGACACTCCCCAGCGGCGGTTCCCCCTTGATCCTTTGTCGGCCTTGCGTGTAAAGCCATCCGCACGGACAGGTGGCCGAGTGGTCGAAGGCGCACGCCTGGAAAGTGTGTAGGCGGGGAACCGTCTCGAGGGTTCGAATCCCTCTCTGTCCGCCATTGCCTCACCTTAAGATGCTGTTTTTGCTTATAAAATTTTCGGACGGCCGAAGAATATCCCCCAGAATATCCCCCACTCAGCTTTTCAATGATGAGGGTCTGAATACACTTCCCTCGATGGCCCGGCCCAAACAAGCGCCCGGCGCTGGACAAGGCTTTCCATCATAACGGAAAGGCCATTGGTGTTTGGCGGCGTGCTTAGAGATATCGTCGCGAGGTTATTCGCCGCACTCGACCGCTAGTAGGATGTGCAGTTGAAACCGCCGTAATAGTTCGGATTGCACACCGTGTTGACAGGTTGAGGTCTTGGCTGGTTCATGAACGGCGTGGGGTCCATCGGCTCGAATTGCGGGACATAGCCAGGAGTGTCCATGCATGCCGACAGGGAGAGCAACCCGAAAAGGATGGATAGTTTCCGCACAACGCAACACTCCCATGGCTGACCACCAGCCATTGTGATGGTCTAGGAACATGGGCCACCGATCAAGTGCCTTTCACTGACCATGAATCGTTAGCCTTTACCTCTGGCTCTTGGTCCCGCTTCAACTTCGCTTGCCCGTATTCCGCCCAACGCGCGCGTTGCGCTTCGGCAATTCGTTCCCGACCTTCGGCTGTCTTAGGCCCGGTCGACCTGCCACCATGAAACTTGCACCGCGACCGACCAGGCTCGCTTTTGTTCTTGCAAGGCGTCCCTTTCCGGGTCGTCCTGGCCCCGCAGATGACGCGAAGCCGGGCGCGGCGCTGGGCTTCTTTTTCCTGCTTTCGGATATGCTCTCGCTCGAAGGCCAGAGCGACGGCGGCTTCAATTTCGCTGCTAGGGTAAAACCCATCTAGCTCGCGCGCGCCCGCGCTTGGGCGGGAATAATGCGGCAGACCTGAAAGCCCGCGACTAACACCCACCCCGCGCGCGTGCGTATTGGTGTCATGACCCTGCAAAAGTGCTGCGATCTGCTGGACTGCCCTAGCCATCCGCTGCACAGCCCACCCCCTCTTGTCTATGTTCGGCTTGCATTCCCAGTAGCTGACCGCCTGCCGACCAATGCCAGCTTTTGCGCCCAGCGCCGATTGAGAAAGTCCGGCGGCCTTTCGTGCGGCCCGCAACGCCGCTCCTGGGGGGCCAACAGGCCTGCGACGGGTCAACGCTTGCTATCCCAGTTTCGCCGCCGCCTCTGGGCCTGCTTACGGCATCCTTCACGGCAATAGACGGCATCGGCCCGGCGTGTGAATGACACAGGCTCACCGCATTCCCGGCATGACCATTCGCCCCAGCGCGCATTGCGAAGGATGCGCACCGCACGGGCGTTGCGGTGTTTTTTGTTCCCGCATGGCCAGTGATAGACGAGAACGCCACGGGGCCAGTTATGGCCCTCTTCTATGCCGTTTGGATCGGGTTCAGGCATGGTTTCCTCTTGATTTATCGGGGGCCACAGACGGGTTAAGCCTTTGATTTTCGTCCTGCGGCTTCAACTGACTAGTTTCGCTGTGATTCGGCCATCACGGGCCACCTTGATACGGCCTGCGTCGCGCATCAGGTCGAGAAGTTGATAGACGCGGGTTGCCCCTATCTTGGTTGCAGTAGCGATTGCGCCAGGGCGCTGCACCCCTGTCAGGATCGCGGCAAGGATAGCGGCCTCATCGTCCAGCTGCGGGTCAACCGGTGCTGCTATTCTTGCTACTTTCGCTACCTTTGCCTTCTTTCTTTCCGTCATTACGGAAAGGTCCGGGGCGGTTTCGCCGCCGTCCAGTGTCGCCAGCGCAGCCGCAACATCAAACCACATCGCCTCACCTCACGATCCGGTAGGCCAGCTTTCGCGCCGCGCCGCCGATAACCTCGCCTTCCGGCAAGGCGACCGCCAGCCGCTATCGGCCAAGGTTGCCATCAACTTCCGCGCCACCTTCGCCTCGCGCAAAGCGTTCGGCCCGTATTGCATGGCGTCCTTCGGCGTGATGGTTGCCGGATCGCGGTCCAACCGCTGCGCCTGTTCTGGCCAGCGTTCCAGAAGCCAGACGCGCAGCGCCTCAGCCTGTGCCGTCTCGGCTGATATCAGCGCCGCATCTGACAACCGCACGGCCTCGCCCAAGTAGAACTGCGCTAGGGTGATGCCCGATGCCATATCCTGCACCGTGACTGCCGGAGCCGAAAGATCGCCCCACAGGGCCAGCACAGCCGCGATGCGTGCTGCCTGTTCAGCTGCCTTGGATGCGTAGCCTGTGACGTGGGCAAGGCTGCCCCCGGTGCGCTGTTCCTGTTCGATGGTATCGGCAAAGGCCACTAGCAAAGCGCGCGCATCGGGGGCCAGCCGCAGATCGCGCGGCTGCAGTTCGCGGGTTTCCGGGTCCATCGGCAGGGGCGTTTCAAGGATGCTGCGCAAGCGGTCACCGAAGCGGCCCAGCGCCGCGTCATCGCGTCGTGAGAGGGATGACAGGCGGGTGCCGATGGTGCTCGGCGGTTCGGTGATGAGAAAGCGTGGCAGGAAGCCCGTGCCGGTTGCCGTGCCGTCTGCCAGAAGGCCCCGCGCCACCTCCGGCTGTATCATAAGATGCACAGCCAGCCGCCGCCCGTAGAGGGTGTATGCCCCATCCCCCGAACGGGTGCGCCGGATCGGATTGCCTTGCCACAGATCGTTCAGCGCGGTCAGCGTCTTTAGCCGGTTGTCGCTGTTCATGGCATGGCCACCGATGAACTGCCCGCCTTCATCGGCGAAGATGCCCAGCGACGGCTGCCCTTCCGCGAACAGTCTTGTCAGACCTTCAAAGGTTGGTTCGGTCACGGTTCTGTCAGCCGATGGTGGGGCCAGCGGTTCAGGCCCCAGACGGTCCAGGTCCACTTCCGCCGCCACCCGCTTTTCACCTTTGCCCGATTTGGCCTCGGCCAGAATGCGGTCACGCTCGCCCTTCCATAGTGACTGGGCGTTGCGCCACTGCGTCAGGGCATCGCGCTGGGCCTTCGACTGTTCGCGTTCATAGTCGCGCAAGGCGGCCATTAGCGGCGCATCGCAGGATGACTTCCGCTCACCAGACCGCGCGATGGTCAGGGCGTAAATCGACGGGGGCGCAAATCCCCCGCCTAGGGTTTCGACGTTGGCAAAGCCCTGCACCGAAAGCGATGCCACGGCCAGGGCTGATTGGGCAGGAACAGCAATCGGTGCCAGCGTCATGCCCCGCACCGCCTCCACCGCCGCGCGCAGCGGCCCTAGGGCGTTCTTAGGGTAATCCGCGCCTGAAGGGATCGGGCGCAACAGCGGTTGCGGTCCTTCGCCCCTAAACGGGATTCCTGCATTTAGGAAAGTCATGCCGCACCGCCCTTCAGTGCCAACACGTCGTTCCAGTCACGGCCATCCGGTGCAGGCAGGAGCATGACGCGCCAGCCCAGCGCCTCGGCCCGTGACGCAAGCGCCGATGCGGCCTCGCGGCCAGGTTGGTCACCATCAGCCGCCACGGTCAGCCGCCCCGGTATCGGGGGCAAGATAAGCCCGCGCATCCCAGAGGTGGATAAGGCAGCCCAGATCGTCGCAGGCCCGCCCAGAAGGCCACAGGCAAGGCTCAGGGCAGTTTCTATGCCTTCGGCTACCACAAGCGGCCCGTTGCCTTCAGCGACCCGCACAGCGCCGCCAGCGCAAGCGCCTAACATCGCCTTGTTTAGGTCAATTGGGGCTTTGCCGCCGTCCGGTGACAGGTAGGTTCGATGCACCGCAAACCGTGCGCCGCCGTCCACTCGTGCCACCATCATGGGGAAGCGGTATCCTGATGGATGCCAGCCCCTCGTCTGATAGCGCAGTGTATCGGGCAACGGGCAAGTGATGCCCCGTGGACTTGCCCGGAAAATGTGGAGAGCACCAACTGAGGAACCAGGAGGTGTTCTATGGGAAACGGGAACAGACCGACGCCGGAGTTTCGGCGTGAAGCGGTGCGGCTCGCACTGACCAGTGGCCGGACGCGGCGGGAGAT
>JAJNPS010000037.1 GCA_021155205.1 Rhodobacterales bacterium | reverse complement strand
CTTCTCGGCCATCTCGCTGGAGACACCGGCCCGCTTGCCGCTGTCGACCTCGGCCTTGTTGACCCAGTCATTCAGGGTCTGCGGTGCACAGCCGATCTTCGATGAAATCGACAGCACCGCCTGCCAGCGCGATCCATGCTGGCCCTGATTGTCCAACACCAGCCGCACCGCGCGCTCACGCACTTCGGGGGAAAACTTGTTCGTTGTCTTGCTCATGATGCTCCATCCTACTCAGAAGTTGGAGCCTCCGGCAAACCCGGAGCGGTTCAGGTCTCGCTGAACCCCGATGACGGCATCGACATGTAAGGAAAGCCCATGCGCAACCGGATGAATGTCTATTTCCCGCCCGAGATGCTGATGCAGATCGCAGAGCTTGCAGACCGGCAGAAGCTCTCCCGCTCGGCCATCGTCGAGGCCGCCGTCGCCTCGTTTCTTTCGCCCGACGGGGCAGATCGTCGCGAAGCCGCCTTCGCACGCCGCCTCGACCGCCTGACCCGACAGGTTCAGCGGCTGGAACGGAACGTCGGCATCTCGACCGAGGCATTGGCACTGTTCGTGCGCTTCTGGTTGACGGTGACGCCGCCATTGCCGACCGAAGCGCAGCCTGCCGCTCAGGCGAAGGGTCGGGAACGCTATGAGGGCTTCATCGAGGCGCTGGGGCGGCGCATTCAGAAGGGTCAGAACCTGATGGATGAGATCCCGAAGGATGTGAGCAGGAAAGAGAACTGACAGGCGGGCATCTGTTGTGAGGTCGTTCGCCCGTCATCGCGCTTCCGCCCTTTCCCTGTTTCTCTACGCCATAGCCCTACGCCCCGCCTGACCTTGTTGCGCGGCGCTCCATCCTGCCTTTCTTGATCATCCCCAACGCAGGGGCCGTCAGCTGACCCTGCCACAACGGGGACGACGATGGCCACGGCACACCAGCATCCACAGGCGATCTCCCGCGGCAGCCGCATGTTGCGCACCGCCCTTGGCCCTGACATCGCCCGGTTTCTGGAGGATGCCGAGGTCGTCGAGGTGATGCTCAACCCGGATGGTCGGCTCTGGATCGACCGCCTGTCGACTGGCCTTGCCGCAACTGATCAGCGCCTCTCTGCTGCCGATGGCGAGCGCATCGTCCGGCTCGTCGCGCACCATGTGGGTGCCGAAGTGCATGCAGGAGCGCCGCGCGTTTCCGCCGAATTGCCCGAGACCGGCGAGCGTTTCGAGGGTCTGCTGCCACCGGTCGTGACTGCCCCGACGTTCGCGATCCGCAAACCCGCCATCGCGGTCTTCACACTCGCCGACTATGTCGTGGCAGGTATCATGACGGACAGCGAAGCCGCCTGCCTTCGCAGCGCTGTCGCCACCCGCCGGAACATTCTCGTCGCGGGCGGCACATCGACTGGCAAGACCACGCTGACCAACGCGCTTCTGGCCGAGGTCGCCAAGACCGACGACCGGGTGGTGCTGATCGAGGATACCCGTGAGCTGCAATGTGCGGCGCCGAACCTTGTGGCGCTTCGCACCAAGGATGGTATCGCGTCGCTCTCCGACCTGGTCCGCTCTAGCCTGCGGCTGCGCCCGGACCGTATTCCCATCGGCGAGGTGCGCGGGCCGGAAGCGTTGGATCTCTTGAAGGCCTGGGGTACTGGCCATCCCGGCGGCATCGGCACAATCCATGCCGGCAGCGCCCTCGGCGCGCTGCGCCGTCTGGAGCAACTGATCCAGGAAGCCGTCATCACCGTGCCGCGCGCGCTGATCGCCGAGACGATAAGTCTCATCGCCGTTCTGGCCGGGCGCGGCACCTCCCGCCGCCTCATCGAGCTTGCCCGCGTCGAGGGTCTAGGTCCGACCGGCGACTATCGCCTCACCCTCGCAATCTCCGTTCCTGAAGGAGCCGCCTGATGCACAGGTCCGTGACCCGTCTCCCAACAGCACTCCCCGTGGTAGGCATCGCCGCAGCCATCGCGCTCACCCTTGCCACAGGCGCGCAAGCGGCGGGCTCGTCGATGCCCTGGGAAGCGCCGCTGCAATCGATCCTCGAATCCATCGAAGGCCCGGTGGCGAAGATCATCGCGGTGATGATCATCATCATCACCGGACTGACGCTGGCTTTCGGCGACACCTCCGGTGGCGCGCGCCGCCTGATCCAGATCGTCTTCGGCCTCTCGATTGCCTTTGCCGCCTCGTCCTTTTTCCTGTCGTTTTTCTCCTTCGGCGGCGGGGTGGTAATCTGATGCACGCAGAGGACAACATCCCCGGCTTCTCGGTCCCCGTTCACCGCTCCCTTACCGAGCCCATCCTGCTTGGCGGTGCCCCCCGCGCGCTTGCCATCGCCAATGGCACGCTGGCCGCAGCCGTCGGTCTCGGCCTGCGCCTCTGGCTCGTCGGGATCCTCATCTGGGCCCTGGGCCACGGTCTTGCGGTCTGGGCCGCCCGCCGCGATCCCTTGTTCGTCGATGTGGTGCGCCGCCATCTGCGCATTCCCGCGCATCTGTCGGTGTGAGGGCGCGCTCATGATGAACCTGCGCGAATACCGCCGCACCGCCCGACAGTTGTCTGACTTCCTGCCCTGGGCGGCACTGGTGGGCCAAGGGGTGATCCTGAACAAGGACGGCTCCTTCCAGCGCACCGCCCGGTTCCGGGGGCCGGACCTGGAAAGCGCCGTGCCCGCCGAACTGATCGCAGTCGCGGGCCGGATCAACAACGCCCTGCGGCGGCTGGGATCTGGCTGGGCGGTCTTCGTCGAGGCGCAGCGCAGCGCGACCACCGCCTATCCGATCAGTTCTTTCCCAGACGCGGCCTCGGCGCTGGTCGAGGCCGAACGCAAGGCGGCGTTCGAGGGGGAGCGGGATGGCGATCCGCCGGGCGATACCGCGGCGACGCGCAACGCGGAGCATTTCGAGTCCCGCTACTTCCTGACCTTCCTCTACCTGCCGCCCGCCGAAGAAACCGCACGGGCCGAGCGCTTTCTCTACGAAGGCCGTGACCAGACAACGGGCGCGGATGCTCATGAGATCCTCGCGGGTTTCATCGACCGCACCGACCGTGTGCTGCAACTCATCGAAGGCTTCATGCCGGAGTGCGCCTGGCTCGATGATCCGCAAACCCTCACTTACCTACACAGCACGATCTCGACCAAGGTCCAATCGGTGCGCGTCCCCGAAGTGCCCATGCATCTCGACGCACTCCTCGCCGATCAACCCCTGACCGGTGGCCTCGCCCCGATGCTGGGCCCGGCCCATCTGCGCGTCCTCACCGTCACCGGTTTTCCCTCGGCCACCACGCCCGGCATTCTCGACGATCTGAACCGCCTGGCCTTCCCCTATCGCTGGTCGACCCGCGCCATCCTGCTCGACAAGACCGACGCCACCAAACTCCTCAGCAAGATCCGCCGCCAGTGGTTCGCCAAGCGCAAGTCCGTCGCGGCGATCCTGAAGGAGATCATGACCAACGAGGCCTCCACGCTCCTCGACAGCGATGCCAGCAACAAGGCGATGGATGCAGACGAGGCGCTGCAGGAACTTGGCACCGATCTGATCGGCCAGGCCTATGTAACGGCAACCGTCACCGTGTGTGATGCCGATCCGCGTATTGCGGAAGAGAAGCTGCGTCTCGTCGAAAAGGTCATTCAAGGCCGGGATTTCACCTGCATCGCCGAGACGGTGAATGCGGTCGAGGCCTGGCTCGGCTCGTTGCCCGGACATGCCTACGCCAATGTCCGCCAGCCACCGGTCTCGACCCTGAACCTCGCCCATATGATCCCGATCTCCGCCGTCTGGGCCGGGCCGGAGCGTGACGAGCATCTGGGCGCACCGCCCCTGTTCTTCGCCCGCACCGAAGGGGCCACCCCCTTCCGCTTCTCGCTGCACGTCGGCGATGTCGGCCATACGCTGGTGATCGGCCCGACCGGCGCGGGCAAGTCGGTGCTGCTGGCGCTGATGGCCCTGCAGTTCCGCCGCTACGCGGGAGGGCAGGTTTTTGCCTTCGACTTCGGCGGCTCGATCCGCGCGGCAGCGCTTGCGATGGGCGGCGACTGGCACGATCTCGGCGGGGCGTTGTCGGACGATGCCGCCGAGCCGGTCGCCCTGCAGCCCCTCGCGTTAATCGAAGACACCGCAGAGCGCAGCTGGGCCGCAGGCTGGATCGCCGGGATGGTGGCCCGCGAAGGTGTCGCGGTCACGCCGGAGGTCAAGGATCACCTCTGGTCGGCCTTGTCGTCCCTCGCCTCCGCCCCGATCGGCGAGCGCACCCTGACCGGACTTGTCGTCCTGTTGCAATCGCTGGAGATCAAGCGCGCGCTGCAGCCCTATTGCTTGGGCGGTCCTTTCGGCCGCCTCTTGGATGCCGAGATCGAGGACCTGGGGGCCGCCCGGGTTCAGGTCTTCGAGACCGAAGGCCTGATCGGTACCGGGGCCGCCCCCGCCGTCCTCGCCTATCTCTTCCACCGCATCGAGGCGCGGCTCGACGGCGCGCCGACGCTTCTCATCATCGACGAGGGCTGGCTCGCGCTCGACGATGACGGGTTCGCAGGGCAACTGCGCGAATGGCTGAAGACCCTGCGCAAGAAGAACGCGAGCGTCATCTTTGCCACCCAGTCGCTTTCCGACATCGACGGAAGTGCCATCGCGCCTGCCTTGATCGAAAGCTGCCCGACCCGGCTCTTCCTGCCGAACGAGCGCGCCATCGAGCCGCAGATCAGGAGCATCTACCGCCGCTTCGGCCTCAACGACCGCCAGATCGAGATCCTCGCCCAAGCGACACCCAAGCGCGACTACTACTGCCAGTCGCGGCGCGGCAACCGACTTTTCGATCTGGGTCTCGGCGAGATCGCCCTCGCCTTCACCGCCACATCGTCCAAATCCGACCAGATCGCCATCGCGCGGATTCTCGCCGCGAGCGGGCGCGACGGCTTTGCCGCCGCCTGGCTCCGCGAATGCGGCCTCGACTGGGCCGCCGATCTGATCCCGGAACTGGTCCTGTCGTCCTCCATCCCGGAACCCGTCCTTCCAACAGAACAGGAGATATCTTTATGACCTACAGACACCGTCACATCTCCCGCCTCGCCGCCCTGTTGCTCGCCGCGCCCGCCGCAATCCTGACCCTCCCGCCCGAGCCCGCCTTCGCCTGGCGGATCGTCTATGACCCGAGCAACTACGCCCAGAACGTGTTGCAGGCCGCCCGCGCGCTGGAGCAGATCAACCACCAGATCGCGCAGCTGCAGAACGAAGCGCAGATGCTGATCAACGATGCGCGCAATCTCGCCAGCCTGCCGCAATCCTCGCTGCAGGCCCTGCAGCAATCGGTGCAGGAAACCCAGCAACTCTTGGGTGAAGCGCAGAAGATCGCCTATGACGTCCGGGCCATCGACGCGGCTTTTGCCACCGACTACGGTGCGGCCTCGACCACTGCCTCGGATCAGGCCCTGATCGACGGCGCGCGTGACCGCTGGCAGACGACTGTCGGCAGCCTGCAAGACGCGATGCGGGTGCAGGCGGGCGTGGTCGGCAATCTCGAGACCGGGCGCGCCGAGATGGAAAGCCTCGTGGGCGCCAGCCAGAACGCGACCGGTGCCCTGCAGGCGACCCAGGCCGGCAACCAGATCCTCGCCTTGCAATCCCACCAGATCATGGATCTGACGGCCCTCCTGGCTGCGCAAGCTCGCGCCGACAGCCTTTCAGCCGCTGCCGAGACCGCAGCCCAGGAACAGGCCGCCGAGCAGCGCCGCCGGTTTCTGGAACGGGGTGACGGCTACCAGCCCGGCAATGCCACGATGTTCCGGCCATGACCCGGTCGTTCGTCGGCAAGGGCCTAATGCTGATCGGGGCCGCGCTGGTCCTTGGGCTGATCCTCATCGGGGTCACGGGAGAACTCACCCGTGAACGGCAGGGCGCGCGCGTTCCAGTGAGCAATCCGCAAACACTTCCAGGTCACGATCAGGCCGAACTCCAACGCTGCCAGGCTTTGGGCGAGGCCGCGACCAAGGATGCCACCTGTCTCGCCCTCTGGGCCGAGACCCGGCGTCGCTTCCTGACCCCCGCATCCCCAACCCGCGCGGGAGACTGACGCCATGGGTGGCACCGGCGTCATCGACCGCTTTCTCGAGGTCTTCACCCGCTACATCGACTCTGGCTTCGGCCTCCTTGGCGGCGAGGTCGCCTTTCTCGCCACCACGCTGATCGTCATCGATGTGACCCTCGCCGCCCTCTTCTGGGCCTGGGGCGCGGACAGCGACATCCTCGCCCGGCTCGTCAAGAAGACGCTCTTCGTCGGCGCCTTCGCCTATATCATCGGCAACTGGAACAACCTCGCGCAGATCGTCTTCGAAAGCTTCGCCGGTCTCGGGTTGCAGGCCAGCGGCACCGGCTTCAGCACCGCCGACCTGATGCGCCCCGGCCGCGTGGCGCAGGTCGGCCTCGATGCCGGACGCCCGATCCTGGAGTCGATCTCCGGCCTGATGGGCTATGTCAGCTTCTTCGAGAACTTCATCCAGATCGCCGTCCTCTTCTTCGCCTGGATCATGGTGCTCTTGGCCTTCTTCCTCCTCGCGGTCCAGCTCTTCATCACCCTGATCGAATTCAAGCTGACTACTCTCGCGGGCTTCGTGCTGATCCCCTTCGGCCTGTTCGGCAAGACCGCGTTTCTCGCCGAACGTGTGCTCGGCAATGTCGTGGCCTCTGGCGTGAAGATCCTCGTCCTTGCTGTCATCATCGGCATCGGCTCCACGCTCTTCGCCGAATTCACCGCAGGCTTCGGCGGTGCGCAGCCCAATGTCGAGGACGCAATGGCCATCGTGCTGGCCGCGCTCGCCCTCCTTGGCCTCGGCATCTTCGGCCCAGGCATCGCCAACGGATTGATCTCCGGCGGACCTCAGCTCGGCGCAGGCGCGGCGGTTGGGACAGGCTTCGCGGCGGGTGGCGCAACTGCAGTCGGCATCGGTGGCGCGGGCATGGCGGCAGGGGCGACCGGTCGCGGCATCGCCAGCGCCGCCCGCGGCGGCGCGGCGCTTGTCGGCAGGTCAGGCGCACCTTCCGGTCCTGACGCAGCGAGCGGACCCGGAGCAAACGGGTCAGCGCAAGCCGCGCGGAGCGGCCCACCGGCCTGGGCAGGCCGGATGACCCGCGCCGCATCTATGCGACACGGCGCGACGGCCGCCGCCCATGCCGTCCGATCCGGCGATGGCTCCGGTTCCGGCACCTCGATCTCCCTTTCGGAAAAGGACAGCTGATGTTCAAGCGTTCCAGCACCCATTATGGCAAGACCCCGGACCCGGAAACTCCTTACCAGAAGGCGGCGCAAGTCTGGGATGAGCGCATCGGATCAGCTCGTGTACAGGCCAAGAACTGGCGTTTGATGGCCTTCGGCGCGTTGTTCCTGTCATCGGGGCTTGGGTTCGGTCTCGTCTGGCAATCGGCCCGTGGCACCGTAGTGCCCTGGGTGGTACAGGTCGATGAACTCGGCCAGGCGCAGGCCGTGGCCCCTGCCAGTGCCGATTACGAGCCCTCCGATCCGCAGATCGCCTATCATCTGGCGCATTTCATCGAATGGGTGCGGGCGATCACCGCCGATCCGGTCGTGGTGCGGCAGAATTGGCTGCGCGCCTACGAGTTCACCACCGATCGCGGTGCCCTGGCGCTGAACGAATTTGCCCGCGCCGAGGACCCTTCACCAAGGTGGGTGAGATGCAAGTCGCCGTCGACGTCTCCAGCGTGATCCGCGCCTCGCCGGACAGTTTCCGGGTCGCCTGGACCGAACGGCGCTATCAGGACGGCAGGCTCACCAGCACGGAACACTGGACCGCGATCCTGACCATCCGCGTGCAGCCCCCGCGCACCGCCGAGCGCCTGCGCGCCAATCCCCTCGGCATCTATGTCCATGCCCTCAACTGGTCGAAGGAGCTGGAAGAATGACGCATCCAGTCAAGACAGCACTGGTCCTCGCACTGCTCAGCACGTCGATCCTCTCAGGCTGCGCGACCTACAGACCGCCCGAGATCGGCTATGACGCCGCGGTCCCGCCGCTGGATGCACCCCCGCCGCCCGTGATCGAGGCTGCAGCACCACCGCTGCATATCCCGCCGCCCTGGACCCCGTCGCGCGGCGGGGCCACAGATGCCGCCGCGCCGGAGGCCCGCGTTCAGCTGGCCAATGCCGCCGCCCGGGTCGAACCACGCCGCGCAGGGTACTACAACGCGATCCAGATCTTCCCCTACAGCGAGGGTGCCCTCTATCAGGTCTATGCCGCCCCCGGCCAGATCACCAGCCTGTCGCTGGAACCGGGAGAGCGTCTCACCGGCTCCGGCCCGATTGCGGCAGGCGATACCGCGCGCTGGATCATCGGCGATACGATCAGCGGTTCCGGGCGTGACCGCCGGGTGCAGATCCTGGTCAAGCCGACAAGCCCGGACATCACCACCAACCTCGTGATCAACACCGACCGCCGGACCTACCTGATCGAACTGCGGTCGCGCGAGTCCGACTACATGCCGCTGGTCGCCTGGGCCTATCCGGAGATACTAAACCGCGTGCAGCCGCACCTGCCGACCACGCCCGCAATACCGCCCGAGGCTCAGCGGCACTATCGCTATGTGCTGCAAGGTGACGATCCGCCCTGGCGGCCGATCTATGTCTTCGATGATGCCCGGCGCGTCTATGTCGTCTTCCCGCAAGGCATCGTCCAAGGCGAGATGCCGCCACTGTTCGTCATCGGCGCCGATGGCACGGCGCAGCTGGTGAACGCCCGCGTCTACCGCAATGTCCTGATCGTCGACCGCCTCTTCGCCGCTGCCGAGCTGCGGCTCGGCGGGCGCAACCAGCAGGTTGTGCGGATCGTCCGCAGTGACGCAAGGCCCGCGCCATGAGCGACGGCAGCACCAATCCCGCGCGTCCGTCCGATCCGCGCCACGCCACGGCGGATGCGTTTCGCCTGCGTGCGGAACCGCCCCGGGTGATGCGGCTCTCCCGCAAGGTTCTCGCCGTGCTGATGATGACCGCCTGCCTCGGCATCGGCGGCGCATTGATCTTTGCGCTGCAGGGCCGCGATCCGGGTGAGGGTCAGAACGAGCTTTTCACCACTGAGAACCGCCCGACGGCGGATGAGCTCCAGCGCCTGCCGGTTGACTACACAGGCATTCCGCAGCTTGGACCCGCTTTGCCCGGCGATCTCGGCGGCCCGATCCTGCGGGCGATGGAAGAAGGCAAGCCGATCCCGGCCTCACCCTTGCCGGGACCGGACCCCGCCGAACAACGCCGCCTCGCGGAAATTGAGGCGGCGCGCACCAGCGCCTTGTTCTTCGACACGCAATCTGCGGAGGTGGCACCGATTAGCGGTCTTGCCGCTGGCCTGCCTGGAACCGGTTCCGTCGACATCGCGGAAGATATGTCAGAAGACAGCCGGACAGCCTTCCTCAACGCGCCCACCGACCGCCAGACCGTGACGCAGGATCGCCTCGCTGCCCCCGCATCGCCCTTCATCCTGCAGGCCGGGACCATCATCCCCGCCGCCCTGATCACCGGCATCCGCTCCGACCTTCCCGGCCAGATCGCCGCGCAGGTGACGGAGAATGTCTATGACAGCCCGACAGGCCGCTATCTCCTGATCCCGCAGGGCGCGCGTCTCGTCGGTGAATATGACAGCGGCATCAGCGCAGGCCAGCGCCGGGTGCTTCTGGTCTGGACGCGGCTGATCCTGCCGGACGGCACCTCACTGGTGCTGGAGAGGCTGCAAGGCGCGGATGTGTCGGGCTATGCCGGTCTCGAAGACCGCGTCGATCGCCACTGGTGGGGCCTGGCCCAGGCCGCAGCCCTCTCGACCCTCCTGAACATCGGCGCGGAACTCGCGACCGACGAAAGCGACACGATCGCAACCGCCCTGCGCGACGGCGCGCAGGACACGATCGGCGCGGTAGGCGAGGAAATCGTCCGCCAGCAACTCGCCATCCCGCCGACCCTGACGATCCGCCCCGGCTTTCAACTCCGTGTCATTGTCACGCGCGATCTGATCCTCGAACCCTATGGGAGGTAGTCATGCAGAAACTCAAACTCGGACCCTTGCCGATGACAAACCGGTCAGACTGACCGTCGAGCTGCCCGCTTCCGCGCACCGTGACCTTGTCGCCTATGCCGAAGCACTGGCGCGGGAGACAGGCAAACCCGTCGGCGCGCCGGCCAAGCTCATCGTGCCGATGATCGAACGCTTCATGGCAACGGATCGCGGCTTCGCAAAGGCGAAGCGTTCGGGTTCCTCGGCCAAATAGGAAGGTCGGCGAGTCGCCACCAGTGCTAAAAGCCTGTCGGCAAACTGACGTACAGCACTGGTGGCTGCGCGTCGGGGTGCTGTCGCTCACCCCCTCGCGCGGCGCGACCAACTCGCGAACACCCATCACATCCCGAAATTGCCAACCTGATCAAACGGAAGCGAAGGTTTCCGTTTTCTGTTCGTGCGTCGTCTGATGCAGGTCAGGCCTCCTAGGCGAGCGACCAATCGTGCCTGTTCCGGCACTGCTATGGCAACGAAATCTGCCGCCGACTCTACGCCACGACTTTCTTCCAAATGCTTGGATTTTGCTTGGATTGGCGGCTTAGGGAAGTGATCTAAGCAAAAAGCGCCCCGGAGGGCGCTTTTTAAGCAGTTGATTTTATTGATCCAAACTGGAGCGGGCGATGAGATTCGAACTCACGACCCTAACCTTGGCAAGGTTATGCTCTACCCCTGAGCTACGCCCGCACCGGATTGGATGGTGGCGATGTACAGAAGCAGGCCGCAGGGTTCAAGGGAGAAATTGCGGGGCCGGGATGGCCGGGGATTAACGGCGCGGGTTTCTGGATGCAACACGCCGGACGCATCGGCGGCGCACCTCCTTAAACCAGTGGTTCACGCTGAATTGCCATGCTAGGCAATCGTGCGCAGGTTGTTTCAGAGCACTTTGCCGCCGAAGGAAGGTCAAGCGATGCACAAGTCGGCCATGATGCATGGAAAGCTGTTTTTCGACACTTACGCACCGCATGTGTCGGGCGCGCGTGTGCTGGATCTGGGCGCGCTGGACGTGAACGGCTCGCTTCGCAGCCTCGCGCCCGCCGATTGCAGCTATGTGGGTGCCGACTTTGCACCGGGCAATGGTGTCGATGTCATCCTGCAGGACGCCTATGCCCTGCCGTTTGAGCCGAACAGCTTTGACATCTGCGTGAGTTCATCCTGCTTTGAACATGCCGAGTTCTTCTGGCTGGCCTTCACCGAGGTCATGCGCATCCTGAAACCGCATGGGCTTTTCTACATGAACTCCCCCTCGAACGGCAAATTCCACCGCTATCCGGTCGATTGCTGGCGGTTCTATCCCGATTCCGCAGCGGCCATGGCGCGCTGGGCGCGGCGCATGGGTTATGCACCCAAGGTGCTGGAGTGTTTCTGGGGCAAGCAGGGCAAAGAGGGCTGGAATGACTACGTCGCGGTCTTTGTCAAGGACGGTGCCAAGGCCGACCAATATCCCGACCGCATCGTCCGCGGTTTTTCCGACTTTACCAACGGCTTTGTCGACGAGGGCGAAAACATCCTGAACCGCGACCGCCTGCCCGAGGACAAGCGGCACATCCAGCGGCTGGGACAGGCCCCGGCCTAAGCCGCAAGCAGCCCGTCCGGGCGCAAGCTCCGACGACTGGCGCCCACCGCGTCGCCTTGATGTGTCACTCCAGTTCGACCAGCAGGTCTTTTGCGTCGATCTGCGACCCTGGATGCACATGCACCGCCTTGACGGTCGCGGCACGGTCGGCATGCAGGCCGGTTTCCATCTTCATCGCCTCGATGGTCAGGATCAGATCGCCCGCGCGGAGCTTTTGCCCGGCCGCCACCGCGATAGAGGCGACCGAACCCGGCATCGGCGCGCCGACATGGGCGGGGTTGCCCTCCATCGCCTTGGGCCGGGCGGCGGTCTTGGCCTTGGCGGCGCGGTTCGGCACCCGGATGACGCGGGGCTGGCCGTTGAGTTCAAAGAACACCTTGACGTCGCCATCCTCGGTCGTCTCGCCCACGGCCTGCAGGCGGATTTCCAGTGTCTTGCCGGGGTCGATCTCGGTGGTAATCTCGTCCCCCGACGCCATGCCGTAAAAGAACGTCCGCGTCGGCAGGGCGCGCACCGGCCCGTACATCCGGTGCCGGGCGCGGTAGTCCATGAACACCTTGGGATACATGAGATACCCGTTGAGGTCCTCGTCATCGACCGTCTCCCCATCGGCCTCTTCCTGACCCAGAAGCAGGTCGGCCGCGAGCTTCTTGCGCACCGCCTCCAGATCCACCGGGGGCAGGGTCTTGCCAGGGCGGTCGGTCAGCGGGGCCTCGCCCTTCAGCACCTTGGCCATGATGCCCTCGGGCCAGCCGCCATGGGGCTGGCCGAGGTTGCCGCGCAGCATGTCGACGACGCTTTCCGGAAAAGCGACATCCGTTTCCGGGTCCTCGACCTGCGCGCGGGACAGGTTCTGCGCCACCATCATCAAGGCCATGTCGCCCACGACCTTGGACGAGGGCGTTACCTTGACGATGTCGCCGAACATCATATTGACGTCGGCATAGGCCTGGGCGACCTCGTGCCAGCGTTCCTCCAGCCCCAATGACCGCGCCTGGGCCTTGAGGTTGGTGAACTGCCCGCCCGGCATTTCGTGCAGGTAGACCTCGGAGGCAGGGGCGGGCAGGCCGGACTCGAACGCCGCATACTGGCTGCGCACCGCCTCCCAGTAATTGGAAATCTCGCGGATGGCGGCGATGTCGAGGCCGGTGTCGCGTTCGGTGTTCTTCAGCGCCTCGACGATGGACCCAAGGCAGGGCTGTGAGGTGCCGCCACTGAAGGCGTCCATCGCTGCATCGACCGCATCCACCCCGGCATCGCAGGCCGCGAGGATCGTCGCAGCCCCGGCACCTGATGTGTCGTGGGTGTGGAAATGGATCGGCAGGCCGACCTCCTGCTTGAGCGCCTTGATCAGGATGCGGGCGGCATGCGGCTTCAAGAGGCCCGCCATGTCCTTCAGGCCCAGAACATGCGCGCCGGCGGATTTCAGGTCGCGGCCCATCGCGACATAGTATTTCAGGTCGTATTTCGGACGTGTGGGGTCCAGCAGGTCGCCGGTATAGCAGATCGTGCCCTCGCAGACCTTTCCGGCCTCGACCACCGCGTCCATCGCCACGCGCATGTTTTCGACCCAATTGAGGCTATCGAACACGCGGAACACGTCCACCCCGGTTTTGGCAGCCTGAAGTACGAAAGATCGAACAACGTTGTCGGGATAGTTGGTATAGCCCACCCCATTCGACGCGCGCAGCAGCATCTGCGTCATGACGTTGGGCATCGCGGCGCGCAGGTCGCGCAACCTCTGCCACGGGCATTCCTGCAGGAACCTGTAGGCCACGTCAAAGGTGGCGCCGCCCCAGCATTCGACGCTGAAGAGCTGCGACAGGTTGGCGGCATAGCTCGGGGCCACCCGGATCATGTCGATCGACCGCATCCGCGTGGCGAGCAGGCTTTGATGCCCGTCGCGCATCGTGGTGTCGGTGATGAGGACCTTTTTCTGCGCCTTCATCCAGTCGGCAACCGCCTGCGGACCTTTCTGCTCCAAGAGGTTCCGGGTGCCCATCGGCGGTTCCGCCTTTGGCACCGGCGGTTTCAGGGCGCGGATTTCGGCGGGCGGCATGGGGCGGCCAGCGGTCTCGGGATGCCCGTTGACCGTGATGTCGGCGATATAGGTCAGGATTTTCGTCGCGCGATCGCGGCGTTTCTTGAACAGAAAGAGATCCGGCGTCGTGTCGATGAATTTCGTCGTGTAGGTGTCATTGAGGAAGGTCGGGTGCTTCAGCAGGTTGATGACGAACTCGATATTCGTCGCCACGCCGCGGATACGGAATTCGCGCAGCGCCCGGTCCATCCGCGCAATCGCCTTTTCCGGCGTCTGGGCATGGGCCGTAACCTTGACCAGCAGGCTGTCGTAATAGCGGGTGATCACGCCCCCCGCATAGGCCGTGCCGCCGTCGAGGCGAATGCCGTTGCCGGTGGCCGACCGATAGGCCGTCAGCCGCCCGTAATCGGGGATGAAGTTGTTCAGCGGGTCTTCGGTCGTCACCCTGCACTGCAGGGCATGGCCGTTCAGCATCACGTCCTCTTGCCGCGCGATGCCGGTCGCCTCGGCAAGGGTCTTGCCTTCCTCGATCAGGATCTGCGCCTGCACGATGTCGATGCCGGTCACTTCTTCGGTGACGGTGTGTTCAACCTGCACACGGGGGTTTACCTCGATGAAGTAGAACCGCCCGGTGTCCATATCCATCAGGAACTCGACAGTCCCTGCGCATTCGTAATCCACATGGGCGCAGATCTTGCGGCCCATTTCGCAGACCTCGGCCCGCTGTTCGGGGGTCAGGTAGGGGGCAGGGGCGCGTTCCACCACCTTCTGGTTGCGCCGCTGCACGGTGCAGTCGCGCTCCCACAGGTGATAGATGTTGCCGTGCTTGTCGCCCAGGATCTGCACCTCGACATGCCGCGCGCGCAGGATCATCTTTTCCAGATAGCCCTCGCCGTTGCCGAAAGCGGCCTCGGCCTCTCGGCGGCCCTCGCGCACCTTGGCCTCCAACTCCTCCTCGGAGTTGATCGGGCGCATGCCGCGACCTCCACCGCCCCAGGACGCCTTGAGCATCAATGGATAGCCGACCTCGGCCGCCTGGCGTTTGACCAGCGCCATGTCCTCGCCCAGCACCTCGGTCGCCGGGATCACCGGCACGCCCGCCGCCATCGCCACGCGCCGGGCCGACGCCTTGTCGCCAAGCGCGCGCATCGTTTCCGCACGCGGGCCGATGAATGTGATGCCCGCCTGATCGCAAGCCTCGACAAAATCTGGATTTTCCGACAGAAGGCCGTAGCCCGGATGGATTGCATCCGCCCCCGCCATCTTGGCCACGCGAATGATTTCCGGGATCGAAAGATACGCGCCCACCGGCGACAGCCCCTCGCCGATCCGGTAGGCCTCATCCGCCTTGAAGCGGTGCAGGCTCAGCTTGTCTTCCTCGGCAAAGACCGCGACCGTCTTCTTGCCCATCTCGTTGGCGGCACGCATCACGCGGATGGCGATCTCGCCCCGGTTGGCGATCAGGATCTTCTTGAATTCGGGCATCGGTCCCCCCGGAACGTTTCGCGCAGACTTTCGTCACTCTAGGGGTGCTGCGGTGCAGCGCAAGGGTGCGCGGTCACGGGGCCGGAAAGATTGTGAAAGCAAGGCCTACCAACGGGGCAGGGTGGCCCGAAGCGACGATCAGGGCGCAAGCGCCCGGCGCAAGGCACCGCGGTCATCGACCGAATCAACCGCCCGCACAGCAAGATCGACCGCGCGGGCCGCCCGGTATGTCCCAAGCGCCGCCGGTCCGGCCACGCGCCCCGTTTCCGCCAGGAACCGCTCGGCAAATGGGGGCAGGTCCTCGCGCTCTGCCGGCGCCGGGGCGGCCAGCACACGGACATCCACGACCACCGAATCGCCAGGAGCCGCAAGTGCCGCAACCTGTGCGTCACCGACCTCTGCAAAGGGTGCCACGACGAAGTCAGGTGTCGCGTCTGCCGGCAGGTCGTCCATTCTGGCCAGTATCAACTGCACATCCAGACCGCCTAGATGCCCTTCGGAGGTTTCGTTGGCATGGCTGTCCCGCTCTGCCGAGGCGATCAGGAATGCTGCGCGCATGTCGTCCAGATCGCTTTGCGGGGCCGCCGCCGGTGCCAGCAGCAGAAGATCGAACTCATGCGCCAATCCGGGAGAGACAATAGCCGCCGACAGGATCAGTGCAGACAGACAGATGAAAGCGCGGCGACCTATGGCGTTTCTCCCTTATGTAGTCACCCTAGCAGGCGATTCAGGTAATGTCACCTGTCCCGGGGATACAGGCGGGCGAAGATGGCAGGAACATTCACCGAACAAACCCTTTTCTGCCACGGCGAGACGGTCTATCCTGCCCGACATGAATCCGTCGGATAAGGCCGAGGCCCGTGGGGCCGCAGTTCCATTGTCGCAACGTGCCATGACGGCGCGGCAGGCGATGTATCTGGACGATCTGAACCCCGCGCAACGCGCGGCGGTCGAGGCGCTGGACGGTCCGGTCCTGATGCTGGCGGGCGCGGGGACCGGCAAGACCAAGGCGTTGACCGCGCGGATCGTGCATCTGTTGCGCCTGTCCAAGGCGCGGCCCAACGAAATCCTTGCCGTCACCTTCACCAACAAGGCCGCGCGCGAAATGAAGTTGCGGGTCGGGCGCATGCTGGGTGAGGTGGCCGAAGGGATGCCCTGGATGGGCACATTCCACTCCCTGTCGGCGAAAATCCTGCGCCGCCATGCCGAACTGGTGGGCCTCAAGCCCAACTTCACCATTCTGGACACCGACGACCAGATCCGCCTGCTGAAACAACTGATCGCCGCCGCGAATATCGACGAAAAACGCTGGCCCGCGCGGCTGTTGGCCAGTCTGATCGACGGCTGGAAAAACCGTGCGCTGACCCCCGACCGCGTGCCTGCCGCCGATGCATCGGCCTTCAACAACCATGGCACCGAGCTTTATGAGGCCTATCAGGAACGCCTGAAAACCCTGAACGCCACGGATTTCGGCGACCTCCTTCTCCATTGTGTCACGATCTTTCAGACGCATCAGGATGTGCTGGCGCAATACCAGCGCTGGTTCCGCTATATCCTTGTCGACGAGTACCAGGACACCAACGTCGCCCAGTACCTGTGGCTGCGGCTCTTGGCCCAGTCCCACCGCAACATCTGCTGCGTCGGTGATGACGATCAGTCGATCTATGGCTGGCGCGGGGCCGAGGTCGGCAATATCCTTCGGTTCGAAAAGGATTTTCCGGGCGCCGTGGTGATCCGGCTGGAGCAGAACTACCGCTCCACCCCGCATATCCTGGCCGCCGCGTCGGGGGTGATCGCGGCCAATCAGGGGCGACTTGGCAAGACCCTATGGACCAAGGCGCAAACCGGCGAGAAGGTCCGCCTGATCGGTCATTGGGACGGCGAGGAAGAGGCCCGCTGGATCGGCGAAGAGGTGGAGGCGATCCAGCGCGGCACGCGCGGCATGGACCCGGTGGACCTGAACGGGCAGGCGATCCTGGTGCGCGCCAGCCACCAGATGCGCGCCTTCGAGGACCGGTTCCTGACCATCGGTCTGCCGTATCGCGTCATCGGCGGCCCGCGGTTCTACGAACGCGCCGAAATCCGGGATGCGATGGCCTATTTCCGGCTGGCCGTCAGCCCCGAGGATGATCTGGCGTTCGAACGGGTCGTCAACCTGCCGAAACGGGGTCTCGGCGACAAGGCGCAGGCCGACATCCAGCGCATCGCGCGCAAGTCCGAAACCTCGCTCCTCGAAGGTGCGCGCGAGGCTGTGGCGCATGGCGTGATCGGCGGCAAAGGGTCATCGCAACTGCGCGTCTTTGTTGAAGGCGTGGACCGCTGGCATCTCGTGACGCGTAACCCTGACTACGATCACATCCGCCTTGCCGAACAGATCCTCGAAGAATCCGGCTATACCGAGATGTGGCAGAACGACAAGACGCCCGAGGCGCCGGGGCGGCTCGACAATCTGAAAGAACTCGTCAAGGCGCTGGAACAGTTCGACAATCTGCAAGGGTTCCTCGAACATGTCAGCCTCATCATGGACAACGACACTGAAGAGGCGGCGGAAAAGGTCACGATCATGACACTTCACGCCGCCAAGGGGCTGGAGTTTCCGGTGGTCTTCCTGCCCGGCTGGGAAGATGGCCTGTTCCCCAGCCAGCGCAGCATGGATGAAAGCGGGCTGAAGGGGTTGGAGGAGGAGCGCCGCCTCGCCTATGTCGGCATCACGCGGGCGGAGGAGTTGTGCACCATCAGCTTCGCCTCGAACCGCCGGGTCTATGGCCAGTGGCAAAGCCAGCTTCCCAGCCGGTTCATCGACGAACTTCCATCGGCTCATGTCGAGGTCCTGACCCCGCCCGGTCTTTACGGCGGGGGCTTTGGCGCAGCGGCATCGGTCGGGTTCGGCTCCAACCTCGAGGAACGAGTGGCATCGGCAGATGTCTACAATTCCCCCGGCTGGAAACGCCTCACCGAACGCCAGGCTTCGCGCGGCGTTGCCCAGCCGCGCGAGGCGCGCACGATGACGATAGATGCCGAAGCCATCTCTCCCTATATCCTCGGCGACCGGGTGTTCCACCAGAAATTCGGCTATGGCGAGATCATCGGGATCGAGGGTGACAAGCTGGATATCGACTTTGACAAGGCCGGCGCGAAAAAGATCGTCGCGCGCTGGGTCATTCCGGAAAACCAGGTCGACAGCATCCCATTCTGACATCTCCACCCAAAATTTTTCGCCGAAGAATTTTGTGTTCTCATCGCTGCAAACGATCCAACCCGAACACCACCAGCCCCGCGACCAGTCCCCAGAACGCAGCGCCGATGCCAAGCGCCACCACGCCTGACGCCGTCACCACCAGCGTGATTGTCGCCGCAAACCGCTGTGGCGGCGCGCCATATGCCACCGTCAGCGCCCCAATCAGCGGCCCGACCAGCGCCAGCGCCACCAGCGCCGCCATTACATCCCGCGGCAGCACCGCCAGAACCTCCAGAACGAACGGCCCCGCCAGTCCAAGGCCCATCCAGACCGCGCCATAGGCCAAGCCCACCTTCCAGCGCTGGGTGCGGTCGGGATGCACGTCATCGCCGAGGCAGATCGCCGCCGTGATCGCCGCCATGTTGATCGGATGAGCGCCGAAAATAGCCGAGATCGTCGACAAACCGCCCGTCACCATCAGCGCCGAAGCGACGGGCGGTTCGTACCCGGCGGCGCGCATGGTGGCGAATCCCGGCAGGTTCTGGGAGGCCATCGTGACCAAATACAAGGGCAGCGCCAGGCCGATCAGCACGGGCAGGCGGAACTGCGGCGTGACAAGGACCGGCACGGGCAACGCCAGCGACAGGCCGGGCGGCGGTGCGGCCCCGGCACCAAAAGCAAGTGCCAGCCCCAGACCAAACGCAGCCAGCACCGCAAGGGCCGGATTCCACGGCCGCACCAGCGCAAACACCGCCACCATCGGCAGCACGATCCCCGGCAAATCCTGCGCCGCCAGCGCGCCCTTCAGGCAAAAGGGCAAGAGCACGCCCGCCAGCATGCCGCCCGCGATGCCTTCGGGAATGCGCGCGATCACCTGACCAAGGGGGCGCAGCGCGCCCGTCAGCGCCAAGAGGATGCCCGTCACGACAAATGCGCCGACCGCTTCGGGAAAGGTGATGCCGCTGGTTGCGGCGATGACGGCGGCCCCCGGTGTTGACCAGGCCAGCACCATCGGCATCCTGTGCCAGGACGACAACAGCGCGGTGCCGATGGCCTTGGCAAAGCACACCGCCACAAGCCAGCTTGCGGTCTGGGCCGGGCTTGCGCCGACCGCCGCCGCCGCCGAGAGGACCAGCGCAATCGAGGCGCCGTAACCCACAAGGGCCGCCACCAGCGCCGCACTGAACAATGAAATCCGCAATTCCCGCCCCGGTGACCGCGACCGGACTATCGGAAAGCGGTGCGACGCGCACAACCCACCGCCGCAATAAAAAAGGCGATACCCGGGGGAGGACCGGGTATCGCCCAACTTTCCGCGCCGGACCCAAGGGAGGAGGGTGCGCCGGTCGCGGTCCTGAAATTGCGGCAATCCCCGGGGAGGAGATCGGGAACCACCGCGCCTTTCGTCCGGACATCTCTCGGGAGGGAGTGTAGATGCCGGACCAAATCGGGGTGCGGCGACCCCTGGGAGGAGGGCGGGGCCGCCGCGGTTTCAGATGATCCAGGGAGGAGGGAGGATCACCTAAAGGATTGGGGCCTGCGCCCCGTCAGAATAGCGCGGCGATGCCAGGGAGGAGGAAGGGCATCGCCGCTGATCGCAAAGGTTCCCCGGGAGGAGGTAGGAAACCCCGCAAAAACTTACTTGCCGTAGGCGGCCTCGCGGGCCACATCGGCGATCGACAGACGGCTGATGCCAAGGTCCGTCAGTTCGCGGTCCGTCAGCAGGTTCAACTCGTACATCGTCTGGTTGAACAGCCGACGCTTGCGGATGGCGGTTGCCACGGCCGGGCTGAACGCCAGCAGGCGCTCGACAAGTCCGACATTGGCGGCGGTGGTGCTGTTTACGAAGGTAGCCATGATACTCAAGCCTCTGGTTAGGTATGTCACAATGCGTTCTGTCGCGCTGTTAGGGGTAACATGGTCTGATTGCTGCGCCTGCACAATGGACCCGTGCGCAATGCTGCCATGCGGCAACCGCATGGCTGAACTTCACAAATTTGTCATAATTCAGAATGACTTCGCCGGTTTTTTGAGCGTTTGGTCAAGCAGTGCTTGCCCTTCTGCGCAAAGAACGTGACCTTAGTCCAAGGTTTGTGCAGCGGGGGAACAGATGGCAGTGGATCGCGACGGGGTGCTTGGGGTTCTGGCGCGCATCCCGCTGCCGGGCGGCGGCGATCTGGTGGGGCGCGACATGATTCGCGCGCTGACCGTCGAGGGCGGCACGGTGCGGTTCGTGATCGAGGCCGCCACCCCGGACGAGGCGCGCGCGCTGGGTCCCGTGCAGGCAGCGGCCGAGGCGGCGCTTGCAGCTTTGCCGGGCGTTACGTCTGTGCAGGTGGTGATGACGGCCCACGGGCCTGCGGCCAAACCCGCCCCTCCCAGCCTGAAGATCGGCCAGCATCCGGCGCCGCAACAGGGCGGCCCGCAGCGCATCTCCGGCATCGACCGCATCATAGCCATCGCATCCGGCAAGGGGGGGGTCGGCAAATCCACGGTCGCCTCGAACCTTGCCGTCGCGCTGGCCCGGCAGGGCAGGCGCGTCGGATTGCTGGATGCCGACATCTATGGCCCCAGCCAGCCCAAGATGATGGGCGTGTCCAAACGCCCCGCCAGTCCAGACGGCAAGATCATCGAGCCGCTGGTGGCCCATGGCGTCACCATGATGTCGATTGGCCTGATGCTGAAGGAAAACGAAGCCGTCGTCTGGCGCGGCCCGATGATCATGGGCGCACTGCAGCAGCTTTTGGGCCAGGTGGCCTGGGGGCGGCTGGATATCCTGATCATCGACCTGCCGCCCGGCACCGGCGACATCCAGTTGACCCTGTGCCAGCGCACACACCTGACCGGGGCCATCGTCGTGTCGACTCCGCAGGACGTGGCCCTGCTAGATGCGAGAAAGGCGCTCGACATGTTCGACAAGCTGAAAACGCCCGTTCTTGGGCTGATCGAGAACATGTCCACCTATATCTGCCCCAATTGCGGGCACGAGGCGCACATTTTCGGCCATGGCGGCGTCGCGGCCGAGGCGGCGCGTCTTGATCTGCCGTTTCTCGGTGAATTGCCGCTGGCGCTGGAGGTCCGCATTGCCGGTGACAGCGGCACGCCCATCGCGGCGGGGCAGGGGCCACAGGCTGACGCCTATGCGCGGCTTGCCGCCCGGCTGGTTGCGGGCGGGATGGCCTGACTTTCGCCAGAAGCAGCACCGTGCAAGGCACCAGCATGAATCGGCTGACTCCCTTTGAATCGGGCGCTATCTTCCTGATGCGTCCGGCGCGGCGCGAGACAGATGCCGGTTCGACTGCCCAAGACAGGGTCCACCATGAAACAAGGAGGTGTCCCATGCCGAGTTCCATCCGTACCTGCCTCTGGTTCCAGGACGGTCGAGGCCGTGAGGCCGCCGAGTTCTATTGCAGCCTGATCCCCGGCAGCCACATGGGGCGGGTGTTTTCAGGGGACAATGGTGCCAGTGATATGGGTGGCGGGAACTTCGCGGTGATCGACTTCAGCCTTGGCGGCACCCCCTACCAGATCCTGGATGCCGGTCCGTATTTTGCCCTGACCGAAGCGGTCTCGATTTCGGTTGAAACCGATGACCAGGCCGAAAGTGACCGGCTCTGGTATGCCCTGACCGCCAATGGAGGTCAGGAAAGCCGGTGTGGCTGGCTGAAGGACCGTTATGGCGTATCCTGGCAGGTCTTTCCCCGCCGCCTGATCGAACTGACGACGAGTTCGGACAAGACGGTCGCTGCCCGGGCCATGGCCGCGATGATGAAGCAGACAAAGATCGACATCGCCGCCATCGAGGCCGCCGTGCGCGCACCTGCGTGACCAGTCCCCCCGCGGCGAGGCCCGCATGCTTCTTTTGACGGTGGCGATGGACCTGATCCGCCGTCAGGGCTTTGCCGGAACGTCGGTCAACGACCTTTGCGCCGCGGCGGGGGCGAAGAAAAGAGCGTTCTTCCACCATCTCGTGTCCAAAGAGGCGCTGGGCGTCGCGATGGTGCGGCACCGGACCGAAATCACCGGCGCGATGTTCGCCGCACACGACTATGACAGCCAACCGATCCGCTGGACCGGGTCTTTGCCCATCTAGACCTTCGCCGCAGACTTCTGGACATGCGTTGCCGGATTTTTCCTGCGTGGCGGGAAGGACGGTGCAGGAGATCTTCCAGACCTATCTTTCGATCCGCACCGCCGCCGGGCCCTCCTGCGGCCGAATCAATCGTATGGGAAATCATGGGTCCGGCATCAAGCCGGATCAATTTGCGGTGATTCGGCTCCATATATTGGAACATTAAGTGAACATTTTGTAGAATACGTACCCGACTGGCTGAAAATCAAGAACTGGATGGGAAAACACGGGAGATTCTAACTGTAATGAGGAATACTAAATATGGGGCCTAAAGCCGTTATTTAAGGCATTTTGGACCGATATCTTGCAGAACACAGCCACAAGATGCTGAAAGTCGACGGGCCAGAACACAAGATTTACGCATTTTTACCGGATTTTTTTGTTGCCACCCATGAAATCCCATGTCATTCCTTTTGCACGGTGAACGGAGACGAAGAAGCAGGGGCAGCTCAAGACCCCGAACAGGCGAACAAGGCAGTTACATACAGGCAAACCCTTTCACCGAATCAAGAGATCCGGCGCGCGAGCGAGCAGACATCTCCCCCAGGTGGCACGCGTAGCTGGACGCCCAGCGATGGGACAGGCGGCGGATCGAGCAGTGGCAGCAGCTCGGTCCGCCGTTCTTATTTTCGGCCCCCGCAATGGGGCCTTGCGGCCAAAGAACAAGGGAGCCCGCAGGGCGAATGTCAGGGGACTTCAGGGGCGAATACTACCAAAAGGTAGATGCCAAGGCGCGGGTTTCTATCCCTGCGGTCTTTCGGCGCGCGCTTGAAGCGGAAGATCCCGCGACCCCCGAATATCCCCGCCCGCGCGTCTACATGGTCTATGGCGGCAAGCGTCGCCAGTTTGTCGAATGTTATTCCCGGCAGGGCATGGA
Organism: Rhodobacterales bacterium; assembly: GCA_021155205.1. Taxonomy (GTDB): domain Bacteria; phylum Pseudomonadota; class Alphaproteobacteria; order Rhodobacterales; family Rhodobacteraceae; genus JAJNPS01. Next base: position 105,651 of record JAJNPS010000037.1, on the reverse strand, counting down.
CGCCGTGACGGCGCAGATCCTGTCGATGGACATGGACAGCCCGGACCGCGCCAAGGCCGAACGCGACATGATCCAGCGGTCTGTGGTGGTCGAGGTGGAGCCCGACGGCCGTGTCGTGCTGCCTCCCAAGGTGCGCGAAAAGATGGGCCTGACCGCCGATGACATCGCCCGGGGCGCCGAAGCCGCCTTTGCAGGGCAGGGCGACAGATTCGAGATGTATCGCCGCGAGACCTTTGATGCCATCGCCGCAAGCGAAGATGACGACGAAGACGATGATCTGGACCCGCGGGCCCGGATCGGCAGGCATCTGAAGGGGCGCTGACATGGCGCGCCCGGATGCTGCCAGCTCCGCCCAGCCCCCCCATATCCCGGTCCTGCTCGGCCCGCTGCTGGCCGCCGTGGCGCCGGTCAGCGGCGTCTGGATCGACGGCACCTTCGGGGCGGGCGGGTATGCGCGTGGACTGCTGGAGGCTGGTGCTGCCCGCGTCATCGGCATCGACCGCGACCCCCTGGCACTGTCCATGGCCGCTGGCTGGGCCGACACCTACGGCCCTCGCCTGACGCTGATCGCCGGCACCTTTTCGGATCTCGACAGGCTTGCGGGCGGCAAGGTCGACGGTGTCGTCCTCGACCTTGGCGTGTCCTCGATGCAGATCGACCGGGCGGAACGCGGCTTTTCATTCCAGAAGGACGGCCCCCTCGACATGCGGATGAGCCAGGACGGCATCTCGGCTGCCGACCTTGTCAATGGCAGCGACGAGACCGACCTTGCCGACATCCTTTATGTTTTCGGCGAGGAACACGCCTCGCGCCGGATCGCCCGCGCGATCGTGGCGGCCCGTGCGGCCGGTCCCATCGCGACCACGCTGCAACTGGCCGAAATCATCGCGCGCTGCCTGCCGCGCCCGAAACCGGGCCAGAGCCATCCCGCGACACGCAGTTTTCAGGCCATCCGCATTGCGGTGAATGCCGAATTTTCCGAACTAGCCCAAGGCCTTGCTGCGGCAGAGCGCGCACTGGTGCCGGGTGGCAGGCTGGCGGTGGTAACGTTCCACAGCCTTGAGGACCGCATCGTCAAGCAATACCTGCAGCTCGCCTCGGGCCAGGATCCGAACGCCAACCGCTATGCCCCGCCCGCCGCCCAGGATGCCGCGCGCTACCGCCTGATCACGCGCCGCGCGGTGACGGCCGACGCGCATGAACTTGTCGCCAACCCCCGGGCGCGGTCCGCCAAGCTGCGTGTCGCCGAACGGCTGGCCGGCCCGGCACAAGAAATCGACACGGGACGGATCGCCGTGCCAACCCTGCCCCAGAAAGGACGCCGCAGATGATGCGCCCCGTTTTTGCCGTGATGGCTTTCCTTGCGGTCATCGCAACAGGGTTCTGGGCCTACCGCGAGAACTATGAAACGCAGACCGCGCTGCGCGACCTGCGCGACCTGCAGGCCGAGATCGCGGCCCTGCGGGAATCCCTTGGCGTGCAGCGCGCGGAATGGGCCTATCTCAACCGCCCCGACCGTCTGCGCGAGCTGGCCGACCTGAACTTTGACCGGCTTGGCTTGATGCCGATGGAACCCGGCCAGTTCGGCGCCATCGCTCAGGTGGCCTACCCGGCACTGGCCCCCCAGACGCCCAACCTGACCGAAGCGGTGTCGGTCAGCGGCTCCGAGGACGGGGGCGGCCTGTGATGCGCACCCCCCTTCGCCCCCTCGCACTGATCCTGAATGCCCGCGCGCGGGGCGAAAATCCCGATGGCATCCAGCGCGAGAATGCCCGCCTGCGCAACGAGGCCGGCCGGGACCGCGCCCGGTCGCGTGCCGAGATCCGGCTTTTGCTTTTGGGCATCAGCTTTGCCATGGCTTTTGCCACCATCGGCGGGCGCATGGGCATGTTGTCCTGGGACGTCCCTGCCGAACCGCAAAGTGCGGCTTCCGGCGCCGAGGTGGTGGCCGGGCGTGCCGAAATCGTGGACCGCAACGGGCGCATCCTGGCCACCAACATGACGACGAATGCGCTTTATGCGCATCCCAAGATCATGGTCGATCCGGGGCGCGTGGCGTCGGAACTGGCGGCGATCTTCCCCGAGCTTGATGCCGCCGACCTTGCCCGCCGCTTTACTGACGGGCGCAGCTTTGTCTGGATCCGGCGGGTGGTCAGCCCCGAACAGATGCAGCGCGTGCATGAAATCGGCGATCCGGGGCTTCTTTTCGGTCCGCGCGAGATGCGGCTTTATCCCAATGGTCGCCTTGCCGCCCATGTACTGGGCGGGACAAGCTTCGGGGCCGAGGCGGTCGCGTCTGCCGAACTGATCGGTACTGCAGGCATCGAAAGGCAAATGAATGCCCGGCTCAGCGATCCTGCGCTGGCCAATACACCCCTGGCACTGTCGCTGGACCTGACCGTGCAGGCCACCGTCGCCGAGGTGCTGCAGGCCGGCATGGCGATGATGAACGCCAAGGCGGCGACCGCGATCGTGATGGACGTGAAATCGGGTGAGGTGCTGGCGATGGTCTCGCTGCCCGACTTTGACCCCAATGACCGCCCGCCGCCGGCGACTTCGGGCGATCCCGCCGACAGCCCGCTGTTCAACCGGGCGGTGCAGGGCATGTATGAACTGGGATCGACCTTCAAGATCTTTGCCATCTCGCAGGCGATGCAGATCGGGCTGGTAACGCCCGACACGATGGTCGACGCCAATGCCCCGATGCGCTGGGGAAGATTCACCATCAAGGAGTTCGAGGGCAAGAATTATGGCCCGCTGCTGTCCGTGTCGGACGTCATTGCGAAATCGTCCAACGTCGCGACGGCGCGTATCGGCCTGATGATCGGCGGCGTGCGGCAACGGGAGTTTCTGCAATCACTGGGCCTCTTGTCGCAATCGCCGGTGGAGGTCGTCGAAGCCTCCAAGGCCAAGCCCATCGTGCCGGACAAATGGCCCGACATCGTGACGATCACGGCCTCTTACGGCCACGGCATCGCCTCGTCGCCGATGAACCTGGCTGCTGCCTATGCGGCGATTGCAAATGGCGGCGTATTGCTCGCGCCGACCCTGTTGCGGCGCGATACCCCGCCCGAGGGCGTTCGCGTGATGGACGCCAAGGTCGCGGCGGATGCAGTCAAGATGTTGCGGCTGGTCGTGACCAAGGGGACGGCCTCGATGGGCGACGTCAAGGGCTATGAGGTGGCGGGCAAGACCGGCACTGCGGACAAGCCAAGCAAGGGCGGCTATACCGAGGAAAAGGTGATCAACACCTTTGCCAGCACGTTTCCGGCATCTGACCCCCGCTATGTGCTGGTGCTGACGCTGGACGAGCCGGTGGAAACCTCCGGCTCCAAGCCGCGGCGCACCGCCGGCTGGACCTCGGTTCCGGTTGCCGCCGAAGTGATCCGCCGCATCGCGCCGATCCTGGGGTTGCGCCCCACGGTTGAACCCATCCCCCTGGATGGGCTAACAGCCGTCAGCAACTAGGCCGGGACCATGGACACCATGCCCGGCGGGACGGAGACGGGAATGGCGCAAAAGGTGGTCAGCCTGGCCGAACTTGGCCTGATGGCGCAGGGCGGGCGCGAGGCGCGCGTGACCGACCTGACGCTCGACAGCCGCGCGGTGCGCGATGGCACGCTGTTTGCGGCCCTGCCCGGCAGCCGCATGCACGGCGCAGAGTTCATCGGCCCGGCCCTGCGCATGGGGGCGTCCGCCATTCTGACCGATGCCGCCGGTGCGCGCCTCGCCGCCGAACCGCTGGCTGCGGCAAAGGCCGCGCTGGTCATCGCCGACGACCCGCGCGAGGCGTTGGCCCGCGCCGCCGCACTCTGGTTCCACGCGCAACCGGACTGCATGGTCGCCGTCACCGGCACCAATGGCAAGACATCCGTGGCGACCTTTGCGCGCCAGATCTGGTCCGCGCTCGACCAGCCTGCCATCAACATCGGCACCACGGGGATCGAGGGAGCCTGGACCGCCCCTTCGAGCCACACGACCCCCGACCAGATCGTGCTGCACCGGATGCTGGCCGCCGCCGCCGGGGCGGGCGTCACCCATGCCGCGATGGAGGCGTCCAGCCACGGCCTCGACCAGCGCCGCCTTGATGGCGTTCGCCTGCGGGCGGCGGGGTTTACCAACCTGACGCAGGACCATCTCGACTACCACCACACGATGGGGGCCTATTTCGAGGCCAAGGCCGCCCTTTTCACCCGCATCCTGCCGCCCGACGGGGTGGCCGTGATCAACGCCGACGCCTCGGGCGGGGCTGAGATGCTGGAACGGCTGCAGGGCAGGGGCCCTGGCACCATCACCATAGGCAAAGGCCCGGACGCCACCTTGCGCATCACCGGCCAGCGGTTCGATGCCACGGGGCAAGACCTGCGCTTTGACCATGCGGGCAAGGCCCATCAGGTCCGCCTCGACCTGATCGGCGGCTTTCAGGCCGAAAACGTGCTGGTCGCAGCAGGCCTGTGCATCGGTTCCGGCACCCCGTCCGGCGATGTCTTTTCCGTGCTGCCGCGCCTGACCGGCGTGCGGGGCCGCATGCAGATGGTGGCCCGCCGTGCCAACGGGGCGTCGGTCTTTGTCGATTATGCCCATACCCCCGATGCCATCGCCACCGCCCTGCAGGCACTGCGCCCGCATGTGATGGGGCGCATCGTCATCGTCTTTGGTGCAGGTGGCGACCGCGACACCACCAAACGCCCGCTGATGGGCGCTGCCGCCAGGGCCCATGCCGATGTCCTTTATGTCACCGATGACAACCCCCGCACCGAGGACCCCGCCGCCATCCGCGCCGCGATCCTCGCCGCCTGTCCCGACGCGAACGAGGTCGGCGACCGCGCCGAGGCGATCCTGCGCGGCGTCGATGCGCTTGGCCCCGGCGATGCCCTTATGATCGCTGGCAAGGGGCACGAGGCGGGCCAGGTCATCGGCGCGGATGTCTTTCCCTTTGACGATGCCGAACAGGCCAGCATCGCCGTCGCGGCACTGGACGGGCTGATATGACGCCGCTCTGGACCTCGTCGGACGTGGTCGCCGCCACCGGGGGCCGTACCACCGCGCCCTGGGCTGCAACCGGCGTGTCCATCGACACCCGCACGCTGCAGCCCGGCGATCTGTTCGTGGCGCTGGCGGCGGAACGCGACGGCCACGCCTTTGTCGCCGCAGCTCTGGCGAAGGGGGCTGCCGCCGCGCTGGTCAGCCATGTCCCCGAAGGCCTGCCGCAGGGTGCCAAGCTCATGATCGTGCCCGATGTCCTTGGCGGCCTTCAGGCGCTGGCCCGCGCTGCACGCGCCCGCACCGGGGCCAGGGTCGTCGGCGTGACCGGATCGGCAGGCAAGACCTCGACCAAGGAAATGCTGCGCGTCATCCTGGACGGGCAGGGCCGCACGCATGTGTCGGCCGCCAGCTACAACAACCATTGGGGCGTGCCCCTGACGCTGGCCCGGATGCCCGCCGATACCGAGTTTGCGGTAATCGAGATCGGCATGAACCATCCCGGTGAAATCGCGCCCCTCGCACGGATGGCAGACCTTGATGTCGCGGTGATCACCACCGTCGCGGCCGCGCATCTGGAGGCATTCGACAGCGTCGAGGATATTGCCCGCGAAAAGGCCTCGATCCTCGACGGTTTGCGCAAGGGCGGCACCGCAATTTTGAACGCCGATGTGCTAACCGCGCCCATCCTTTTCCAGCAGGCGAAAAAGGTCGGCGCGCGCGTGCTGTCCTTTGGCCACAGGGACGATGCCGATTACCGTCTGGATCAGGTCACACTGGCTGCCGATGCCACGGTCATCCATGCCAGCCGCCACGGCGACGGCGTCCTGTTCAAGGTCGGCGCACCCGGCGCGCATTTTGCCGCCAACGGCCTTGCCGCCCTGGCTGTCGCCGATGTGCTTGGCCTGAACCCGGTCATTGCCGCCTGCGACCTTGGCCACTGGGCGCCGCCCGCCGGGCGCGGTACACGCGAACGCATCATCACCGACCCGGTGGATGAAAGCGGGTTCTTCCTGATCGACGACGCCTTCAACGCCAACCCGGCGTCTATGGCGGCCAGCCTGGCCGTGCTGATCGCCACCCGCCCCGAGGACGGCATCGGCCGCATCGGGGCGGGTCGGCGCATCGCGGTCCTGGGCGACATGCTGGAATTGGGCTCGACCGAGGCCGCGCTGCATGCCGCCATCGTCCGCCAACCCGGCCTGGAGGCTGTCGCCACGATCCATTGCGTCGGCCCCCGGATGCGCGCGCTTTGGGACATTCTGCCGCGGCGTCAGCGCGGCGACTGGTACGAAACCGCAGCCGAACTCGTGCCCCGTGTCCGCGCCCTGATCGATGCCGGCGACATCATCCTGGTCAAGGGGTCCAAGGGATCAAAAGTCAACCTGGTCGTTGACGCCCTGCGCAAACTCGGGCAGGCGAATGCGGCGGCAAAAGAGGAAGCGCCCTGAATGTTGTTCTGGTTGACCGAGTTTTCCGACGGGGGCGATGCCTTCAACCTCTTTCGCTACATCACGTTCCGCGCGGGCGGCGCCTTTGCGACCGCGCTGGTGTTCGGCTTTCTGTTTGGACGCCCGCTGATCGACCTGTTGCGCCGCCGCCAGGGCAAGGGCCAGCCGATCCGTGATGACGGCCCGCAAAGCCATTCCGTCAAGGCCGGAACACCGACGATGGGGGGGCTTTTGATCCTGTCGGCGCTGATGGTGTCCACGCTGCTCTGGGCGCGGCTTGACAACCCTTATGTCTGGATCGTGGTCCTTGTGACGCTGGCCTTCGGCCTGATCGGGTTCGCAGACGACTACGCCAAAGTCACCCGGCAGAATACCAAGGGGGTCTCGTCGCGTGTCCGGTTCGGCCTCGGCCTGCTGATCGCGGCGATGGCAACCTACGCGGCGGCAAAGTTCCACCCGCCGGCCTTGACAAACCAGCTAGCCGTGCCGTTCCTCAAGGAGGCACTCATCAATCTTGGCATGTTTTTTGTCCCCTTCGGCATGATCGTGATCGTGGGCGCGGCCAATGCCGTCAACCTGACCGACGGCCTTGACGGGCTCGCCATCATGCCGGTGATGATTGCGGCTGGCACCCTTGGCATCATCGCCTATGCTGTCGGGCGGGTCGACTTTACCGAATATCTTGATGTGAACTACGTCCCCGGCACGTCGGAACTGCTGATCTTTTCTGCCGCGCTTTTCGGCGGAGGCCTTGGCTTCCTGTGGTACAATGCACCCCCCGCAGCGGTGTTCATGGGGGATACCGGATCGCTGGCACTTGGCGGTGCGCTCGGCGCCATGGCCGTCAGCATCAAGCACGAGATCGTGCTGGCCATCGTCGGCGGGCTGTTCGTGGTCGAGGCCCTGTCGGTGATCATCCAGGTGCTCTATTTCAAGCGCACCGGCAAGCGCGTGTTCCTGATGGCCCCGATTCACCACCATTTCGAGAAACGCGGCTGGGCCGAACCGCAGATCGTGATCCGTTTCTGGATCATCAGCCTGATCCTGGCGATGATTGGCCTCGCAACGCTCAAGGTGCGGTAGGCACTCTTTTGGCCTGCTGGGCGCGCGGACCTGCACGAGACCCGGTGTCCTGCGATGACCCGCGGCTTTCTGCCCTGGCTGGATGTGGTCCCGTGCCGCGTTCGGAACCGGCTGGCCTGGCGGATCGTGCAGAACGGCAGCGTGACCTCTCACCTCCCGATCACCATTTCGCGCGCACACCCGCCTGTGACGCCACGTGAACGGGTCTGATGCTAGTGCGGATATGCATCCGATCAGGATGCGTCACGTCAACCATACGCAACGGGGATCCCGATATGAAACTTGCACTCGGCACTTTGGCGCTTTTCAGCGCTTTCGCCCTCCCGACCCTGTCTTTTGCCCAACAGACGGACCCGGCAAAGATGACCTGCGCGGAGTATTCCGCGATGGACAAGGATGGCATGATGAAGGCCACCGAAGCCATGCACATGGCTGGTCCCGATGCCAGCAAGATGATGGACAAAGCCATGGCGGAAGAAGCCGTCAAGATGACCATGACCAATTGCGAGGGCAAGCCCGACATGATGGCCATGGACGCGATGATGATGAAATAGGACGAAGGCGGCAGGGGGCGCGGTAATTGCGCGCCCCCATCACCCGCCTGCCCAGTTTCGGCGTCGGTCCCTGTTCCGACTGTCAGGCACGTCTCCAGCATCCTGCCTGATCCATTTCCCCTTTCCCTTTCGCCTTTGCTCAAATATCCCACGGGGGATGCGGGGGGTGTGAAACCCCCGCTTCAGCCAGAGGTCGCGCATGATCCCCGTCATCGGCTATACCGGCCAAAAGGTCGCCGTCCTCGGCCTTGGCCGCTCTGGCCTTGCCACGGCGCGCGCACTGGCGGCGGGCGGTGCCGAGCCGCTCCTCTGGGATGACAGCCCCGAGGCGCGACACAAGGCCGAAGCCGACGGCCACATCCTGACCGATCTTGGGCGCGCCACCGCGCTGGAGGGTGTCGCTTGCCTGATCACCAGCCCCGGCATCCCCCATCTTTATCCTGCGCCCCATCCGATCATTGCCCGTGCGATGGCGGCAGGCATCCGCGTGGACAACGACATCGGTCTGTTCTTCCGCAGCTTTGCCACCACCGCCTGGGACGATTTCGAGACCGCCCCCCGCGTCATTGCCGTGACCGGGTCCAACGGCAAGTCGACCACCACCGCGCTGATCCACCACATCCTGCAGGTGGCGGGTCGCCCGACGCAGATGGCCGGCAATATCGGGCGCGGTGTCCTTGACATCGACCCCGCCCAGGACGCCGAGGTCATCGTGCTGGAGCTTTCCAGCTACCAGACCGACCTTGCGCGCAGCCTGACGCCCGACATCGCGGTCTTTACCAACCTGTCGCCCGACCATCTGGACCGGCATGGCGGCATGGGCGGCTATTTTGCCGCCAAGCGGCGCCTCTTTGCCGAGGGCGGCCCCGACCGCGCCGTGATCGGGGTGGATGAGGTCGAGGGGTGCTATCTCGCCGACCAGATGGGCGAAGGGCCGGGCGACGACCGCGTGATCCGCATTTCATCGGGGCAGAAACTCGACGGTTTCGGCTGGTCGGTCTTTGCCCGCAAGGGGTTTCTGGCCGAATGGCGCAAGGGGCGGCAGGTCGCGTCCATCGACCTGCGCCCCATGTCCGGCCTGCCGGGTGCCCACAATCACCAGAACGCCTGCGCCGCCTATGCCGCAACCCGCGCCTTGGGTATCGCGCCGAAACTGATCGAGGGCGCCCTCGACAGCTTCGCGGGCCTGCCGCATCGCAGCCAGCTGATCGCCGAACGCGCAGGGGTCAGGTTCGTCAACGACAGCAAGGCCACCAACGTGGATTCAGCCGCCAAGGCCCTGCAGGCCTTTGCCCGCATCCGCTGGATCGCGGGCGGGATGGGCAAGGACGGCGGCATCGCGGCGCTGCAGCCGTATCTGGGGTCGGTCGTCAAGGCCTACCTCATCGGGCATTCCGCGCGCGACTTTGCCCTGCAACTTGGGGCGACCCCGCACGAGATCTGCGAAACCATGGCCCGCGCCGTCGCCCGTGCGGCAGCCGAGGCGGAACCGGGCGATGTCGTGCTTTTGGCCCCCGCCGCCGCCAGTTTCGACCAGTACCCGAATTTTGAAAAGCGCGGCGAGGATTTTACCGCCTGCGTGCAATTGCTGTAGCGCGGGGTTCGCCCCGCCGCTATTTCGCCGCCAGCAGCTCCGGCACGCCCATCACGCGACCCGCGGCGTCGTTGTCGGCAGGGCCGGTGAACCTGCCGCGGGCGGGCCACCTGCGCGGTGGTGGCAAATGCCGACAACACAATAGTTTTCTGCAGCGAGACATGCCTTGGGTTCAGGCATCCGGATCGGCGTTGCAGCATTCGGCGACCCCGCGACGCGGCGATGACACAAGCCTGACAGTTTCGCAAACCGAGCATTCCGCGCCACCGCTTTCCCGCTAGCCAAGGTGCCGTTTTCGCGCTAGGATTTTGGACAAGTCCGGGGACACATCCGGGCACGAGGCAGTGCAGGCAATATCAGGCGGTTCCCATGACGGAAATGGTCTATGGCTCCATGCCCGCAAGGGTGACAGAGCCCGTCATTCCACGCTGGTGGCGGACGATCGACAAATGGACCCTCACGTCCGTGCTGGTGCTGTTTGCCATCGGCATGTTGCTGACCGTTGCGGCCTCGGTGCCGCTGGCCGAACGCAATGACCTTCAGCCCTATCACTATGTCATTCGCCAGGCGCTGTTTGGCAGCATCGGCCTGATCACCATGGTCGGCTTTTCCATGCTCAGCCCCAGCCTCGTTCGCAGGGCGGGGGTGCTGGGGTTCATGATCGCCTTTGCCGCCCTGATCCTGCTGCCGGTCTTTGGCACCGATTACGGCAAAGGGGCGACGCGCTGGTTCAGCCTTGGCTTTGCCTCGGTCCAGCCGTCGGAGTTTCTGAAACCGGGTCTGGTCGTCCTGGTCGCCTGGTTGATCGCAGCCAGCCAAGATGTCCAGGGCCCGCCGGGAAAGTCTGCCTCGTTCGCAATCACGCTGATCGTGGTGGTGTTTCTGGCGCTGCAGCCGGATTTCGGACAGGCGATCCTGGTTCTGTTCGCCTGGGGTGTGGTCTATTTCATCGCCGGTGCCCCGTTCCTGCTGATCGGCTCGGTTGTGGCACTGACCGGCGGGGCGGGGCTGATCGCCTATCAAAACTCAGAACACTTTGCCCGCCGGATCGACGGGTTCCTGAACCCCGACCTCGATCCGCGAACCCAGCTTGGCTATGCCACGAACGCGATCCAGGAGGGCGGCCTCTTCGGCGTCGGCGTGGGCCAGGGACAGGTGAAATGGTCGCTGCCCGATGCCCATACCGATTTCATCATCGCGGTGGCGGCAGAAGAGTTCGGCCTGATCCTGGTGATTCTGATCCTGGCGCTTTATGGTCTGATCGTCGTGCGCAGCCTGATCCGTCTGACGCGCGAGCGTGATCCGTTCGTGCGGCTGGCGGGCGCTGGGTTGGCCTGCATCTTTGGCGTGCAGGCGATGATCAACATGGGCGTCGCGGTCCGCCTTTTGCCTGCCAAGGGCATGACGCTGCCTTTTGTCAGCTATGGCGGGTCGTCCATCATCGCCGCCGGGATCACCATCGGCATGTTGCTGGCGCTGACCCGCACCCGGCCGCAGGGCGAGATCGGTGATGTGTTCCAGGGCCGCGGGCGCGGATGACAGCGCCGCTCCTCCTCATCGCGGCGGGGGGTACGGGGGGACACATGTTTCCGGCGCAGGCGCTGGCCGAGGCGATGCTGTCGCGGGGCTGGCGGGTCAAGCTGTCCACCGACGCGCGCGGCGCGCGCTATGCGGGCGGTTTCCCCCCGGCGGTCGAGGTGGTGGAGCTGGCCTCGGCCACCTTTGCCCGCGGCGGCGCGCTGGAAAAGATCGCTGTCCCCTTTCGCATCGCAGGCGGCGTGATCGCCGCGATCTGGCGCGTTCTTTTCGATCCGCCTGCCGTGGTCGTGGGCTTTGGCGGCTATCCGTCGATCCCCGCCCTTGCTGCGGCCTGGTTTCTGCGCAAGCCCCGGATGATCCATGAACAGAACGGCGTCCTTGGCCGGGTGAACCAGATCTTTGCGCCCCGCGTCGACAGGGTCGCCTGCGGTACCTGGCCCACCGTCCTGCCCGTGGGGGTCGAGGGCATCCATACCGGCAATCCGGTGCGCCAGATCGTGCTGGACCGGGCCGCCGCCCCCTATATCCCGCCCGGCGACTATCCGATCAGCATTCTTGTGATCGGCGGCAGCCAGGGCGCCCGCATCCTGTCCGACGTGGTTCCGGCCGCCCTTGCGCTTTTGCCTGAAACGCTGCGCCGCCGCCTGCGGATCGCGCATCAGGCCCGCGACGAGGATGGCCTGCGCGTCCACAACGCCTATGCCGTGGCCGGCCTGATCGCCGAGGTGGAACCCTTTTTCCCCGATATCCCGCGTCGTTTGTCCGAGGCGCAGCTGGTGATCAGCCGCGCCGGGGCATCTTCGGTCGCCGACATCGCCGCGATCGGCCGCCCGTCGATCCTGGTCCCCTTTGCCGCCGCCACCGCCGACCACCAGACCGCCAATGCGCGGGGCCTTGTTGACGCGGGCGCCGCGATCATGATCCCCGAAAAGCTGCTTGACGCCGCCACGCTGTCGGCGCAAGTCGCCACCGTCCTGACCGAACCCGGTGCCGCCGCCACGATGGCCAGGAACGCGCTCGCGCAGGGGCGACCCGACGCAACCGACCGCCTGGTCGATCTGGTAGAGGCCCTGGCCCAAGGGGATAGACGATGAACGCTGCCACCAAACTGCCCCTGGAGCTGGGGCCGATTCACTTTGTCGGCATCGGCGGCATCGGCATGTCCGGCATCGCCGAGGTGCTGATGACCCATGGCTACACCGTGCAGGGCTCTGACGCCAAGGCGAGCAAGATCACCGACCGGCTGGTCAAGCTGGGCGCCACCTTCTTTGAAGGCCAGTCCGCCGCCAACATCGGCACCGCCGCCGTCGTGGTCGTGTCATCGGCCATCAAAAAGGGCAATCCGGAACTGGAAGAGGCGCGCCGCCGCAAGCTGCCCGTTGTCCGCCGGGCCGAGATGCTGGCCGAACTGATGCGCCTGCGCTCCAACATCGCGGTCGCCGGAACCCATGGCAAGACCACCACCACCACCATGGTCGCGACCCTGCTGGACAAGGGCGGCTTTGACCCCACCGTCATCAACGGCGGCGTCATCCACGCCTACGGCTCCAATGCCCGCGCCGGTGCGGGGGAGTGGATGGTCGTCGAGGCGGACGAAAGCGACGGCTCCTTCAACCGCCTGCCCGCCACCATTGCCATCGTCACCAACATCGACCCCGAACATATGGAACACTGGGGCACGTTCGATGCCCTGCGCAAAGGTTTCTACGATTTCGTTTCCAACATCCCCTTTTACGGTCTTGCGGTCTGCTGCACCGACCACGCCGAGGTGCAGGCGCTGGTCGGACGCATCACCGACCGGCGTGTCGTCACCTTTGGCTTCAACGCCCAGGCCGATGTGCGCGCCGTGGCCCTCAGGTTCGAAAATGGTATAGCCCACTTCGACATCCTGCTTCAGGGCGAAGGGACAGGTTCGAAAATTGAAAACTGCACTCTGCCCATGCCCGGCGACCACAATGTCTCCAACGCCCTTTCTGCCGTTGCCGTCGCCCGCCATCTGGGGATGAAGCGCGAGGAAATCCGCGAGGCGCTGGCGGGTTTCGCAGGCGTCAACCGCCGCTTTACCAAGGTGGCCGAGGTGAACGGCGTCACCATCATCGACGACTACGGCCACCACCCGGTCGAGATCGCCGCCGTCCTCCGCGCTGCCCGCCAGGCCACCAAGGGCCGCATCATCGCCGTGCACCAGCCCCACCGCTACACGCGCCTCTCCAGCCTGTTCGAAGACTTCTGCGCCTGCTTCAACGAGGCGGATGTCGTCGGCATCGCCGAAGTTTATGCGGCCGGCGAGGACCCGATACCGGGTGCCAGCCGCGATGACCTTGTCGCTGGCCTGATCGCCCACGGCCACCGCCACGCCCGCGCGGTCAAGGATGAGGCCGACCTTGCGCGCCTCGTCAAGGAACAGGCCCGCCCCGGCGACATGGTGGTCTGCCTCGGTGCCGGCACGATCTCCACCTGGGCCAACAACCTGCCCGCGCGCCTGATGGGACACGCTGCATGAGTGCCGCGCTGATCACCGCCTGCATCTGGGTGCTTGCCGCGGCCGCGACCGCGATGCTGCCGATGCGCCGCCAATATGCGCCGGGCATCACGCTTTTGATCCTGGCCCCGGTCCTGATCGCCTGGCTGGCCTGGACGCATGGCTCCTGGGTTGGCGCCGTAGCCCTTGCCGCTTTTCTCAGCATGTTCCGCAATCCGCTGATCTATTTTGCAAAAAAAGCCATGGGCAAACCTGTCGAAGTTCCGAAAGACCCCGAACCATGACGCTGTCGCTGACCTTTGGGCTGGTGTGGCTTGTCATCGCCAATGTCATCGCGATGTTGCCCAGTCGCGATCATCACTGGCGCGCGGCCTATGTGCTGATCGCGCTTGGCATCCCGCTGGTCGGCTGGGTCACGTATGAGACCGGCCCGGTCTGGGGCCTCATCATGCTGGCGGCGGGGGTGTCGGTGCTGCGCTGGCCGGTGATCCATCTTTGGCGCTGGCTGCGCCGCAAGGTCCAGCAGCCCGGCGAATGACCGCCCGCGTCACAGCCCCTTCAGGTCATCCGCCATATAACTGACGCGCAGGTCCTTGCGGTGGTGGCCGGCAAAGATCGCGGCACCGTTTTCGGCCAGCGCATCGCGCGCCGGCGCATCCTGCAGAAGTCGCGCGATGGCGGACCGCAGCGCACCCGCATCCGAAGGCGGCACCCATTCCACCGCCGCGTCATCCGCCAGCGTTCCGTCCAGCCCCGTGGTGCGGCTTGCGATCACCGGCTTGCCCACCGCCAGCGCCTCGAGGATCGAGGTGATCCCGGCGGCATAGCTGTTGGGCCGCACCGGCACCACCACCAGATCGGCCCTGCGGTACAGATCGCGCAGGTCGGGCCAGGAATAGAACTGCTTGTCCATGTTGGCCGGCATGACTTCGGGAAAGGTCTCGCGCAGCACCCGCGCATCCCTGGACGCCCCGCTGATCCGCACATCCAGATCCATGTCGCTGGTCGCGTTGGCCAGGGTCACGTAGTCGCGCTGTTCCAGCCCCACGCTGACGATCAGCGGGCGCGCGTTCGGTCCCGGGGCAGGCTCGGCCTTGCCACGGGGGGTAAAGAAGCGGTCATCGACCTGTTCGAGATAGAGGCGTTGGCGGTCCGGATCGCGCAGCTGATCTTTCGAGATCACGTGGAACCTGTCGATCCGCCTGAACGCGCCGCTCAACAGTTTGGCCAGCGCGATCCGCGGGCGGTAAAGATTGTGCCCGAACGACGCCAGCCGTGCGCCCTTGCGCGCCTTGATCAGCGCCTGCGCCACCGGCAGGGCGACCGATTCCGAATTGCAAAAGATCACGTCCTCGTCCTGGCAGGCCGCCGCCACGCGCCGGGCCAGGTCGATGACCGGGCCGGGGGTCTTGAGGATCTTGTGCAACAGGTCCGGGGGGGCGGTCGTCTCCGACGGCTCGTGGATGGTCGCGTCCAGCCGTGCCGCCAATTCCAGCATGAAATGGCGCGGACGCAAGCCCGCCTGCACGTCCCGCCGGGTGGCCTCGATCCCGATGGGGCTTGCCAGAACAACATGATACCTGCGCATGGCCGGGATCAGAGCATGGAACGCAAGGCGGGTCAACGCGGGGGGATGTGTTTGCGATAGGGGATGCATTCAAAAAGGTCGCATGCCCGAAACGTTCCGCCCACAGTCTTGGCACAGGTTCCGCGCATACCCGCTGCCATGCCAAATGCCCCCACCCACTTGCCCCGCACCCGCCTCCGGGCTACCACCCGCCCATGACCCCGCTTCCCTCCCCACGCGGAACGCTGACGTCCGACCGCCTGCTCGCGGACCTGACCTGGCTGCGCGTTGGCGGTCCTGCGGACTGGCTTTTCCAGCCCGCCGATCTGGACGATCTTGCCCGGTTCCTGCGCGATCTCGCCCCCGCGATCCCGGTCTTTCCGATGGGGGTCGGGTCCAACCTGATTGTCCGCGACGGGGGGCTGCGCGCGGTTGTGATCCGCCTTGGGCGGGCGTTCAACGCCATTGAAATCACAGGACAACGTGTAACGGCTGGGGCGGCCGCCCTTGACGCCCACGTTGCGCGGAAAGCCGCCGAGGCGGGGCTTGACCTGACTTTCCTGCGGACCATCCCCGGCTCCATCGGCGGGGCGGTCAGGATGAACGCGGGCTGCTACGGGTCCTATGTCGCGGATGTGCTGGAAAGCGTGCAGATCGTTACCCGCGAGGGCGACATCCGCACCCTGACCAAAACCGATCTGAACTTGCGCTATCGCCAGTCGGACCTGCCGCAGGGGGCTGTGATCACCTCAGCCACATTCTCAGCTTCATCAGACGACCAACTGATCCTGCAGCAGAAAATGGATGACCAGATCGCCCGCCGCGACGCCAGCCAGCCGACCAAAGACCGCTCGGCAGGCTCCACCTTCCGCAATCCGGCAGGTTTTTCCTCCACCGGACAACCCGGTGACCATCACGATCTCAAGGCCTGGAAAGTCATCGACGACGCCGGCATGCGCGGAGCAAAGCTGGGCGGCGCACAGATGTCGCCGATGCATTCCAACTTTCTGATCAATACCGGCGGGGCGACGGCAGCCGATCTTGAGAATTTGGGCGAAGCGGTGCGAAAAAGGGTTTTCCAACACAGCGGCATCACGCTAGAGTGGGAAATCATGCGGGTCGGCGAAATGGCCCCCTGAAATCAAAGAATACCACGGGTGGCCAGCACCCGGGACAGAGGCGGTCGATGGCGGGCAGGGCAGTGAAATCGCCCCCCAAAGTTGCAGTATTGATGGGCGGGCTCTCGGCGGAACGGGGGGTCTCGCTCGTCTCGGGCCGCGAATGCGCGGCGGCACTGCGGCAGGCGGGGTACGACGTGGCGGAGGTTGATGCAGGCATCGACCTGCCGCAGCGTCTTGCCGATGCCAAACCCGACTGCGTTTTCAACGCCTTGCACGGCCGCTGGGGCGAGGATGGCTGCGTGCAGGGCATCCTGGAATGGCTGCGCATCCCCTATACCCATTCCGGAGTTCTGGCATCGTCTCTGGCAATGGACAAGGCCCGGACCAAGGACATCTATGCGGCAAACGGCCTGCCGGTCGTGTCGTCGCTAATTGTGCCGCGCGAGGATGTCGAGGCGGGCCATGTGATGCCTGCGCCCTATGTGGTCAAGCCGAACAACGAAGGCTCATCGGTTGGCGTCTATATCGTGCGCGAAGGGTCGAACGCCCCGCGCCTGGCGGCGTCCATGCCTGCGATGGTGATGGTGGAGGCCTATGTGCCGGGGCGTGAACTGACGACGACCGTGATGGGCGACCGCGCGCTGGGAGTGACGGACATCATCACCTCGGGCTGGTACGACTATGAAGCGAAATACAGTGTCGGCGGGTCACGCCATGTCATTCCGGCAGAAATTCCGGTTGAAATTTCAGAGGCTTGCCTTGACTACGCCCTGCGCGCGCATGTGGCATTGGGGTGTCGGGGCGTCAGCCGCACCGATTTCCGCTGGGACGAGGCAAGGGGGCTGGCGGGCCTGGTGCTTTTGGAAACCAACACCCAGCCCGGCATGACGCCGACCTCGCTGGCACCCGAACAGGCCGCGCATCAGGGCATCAGCTTTCCCGACTTTTGCGCCTGGATGGTAAAGGACGCCTCATGCGATCGCTGACCCCGCGCCGCCCCCGCCGTGACCCGGCCCCTTCGCGCTGGGCTTACCGGCTGCACCGGCTGTGGATGACCCCGATGGTGCGCCGGGTCTGCCGGATCGGGGTGCCGACGCTGGTGGTGTTCCTGTCGGTCGGCATCTTTCTGGCCAGTGCCGACCGCCGCGCCAGCCTGACCGCAGGTGTCGCCACCTTGCGCGATAAATTCGAGGCGCGGCCCGAGTTTCAGGTGCGTCTGGTCGCCATCGAGGGCGCCACGACCGAACTCGCTGATGCGGTGCGCGCCACGCTGAACCTTTCCCTGCCGCAGTCGTCCTTTGACATCGACCTCGACGCCGCCCGCCAGCGCGCCGAAAGCCTGGATGCGGTCAAGACAGCCGAATTGCGGGTACGGTCGGGTGGCGTGTTGCAGGTGGTGATCACCGAACGCAGGCCCGTCGCAATCTGGCGGATGCCTGACGGTCTTACGCTGGTTGATGATGGCGGGCACCGCGTTGCGGGTCTTGCCGCGCGCAGCGACCGGCCCGACCTGCCGCTGATCGCGGGCGAAGGGGCCGACAGGGTGGTGCCCGAGGCGCTGGACATTCTGGCCGCAGCGCAGCCGCTGATCCCGCAATTGCGTGGATTGATGCGGATGGGCGACAGGCGCTGGGATCTGGTGATGGAGCGCAACCAGCGCATTCTCTTGCCGGCCGAAGACCCGGTGCGCGCCATCGAGGGGCTGATCGCGCTCGACGCCGCACAGGACCTGCTTGCCCGCGATGTGCTGGTCGTCGATCTGCGCTCGAAGGTGCGGCCCAGCCTGCGCCTTGCGCCGAACGCCCTGACGGAATTGCGCCGTGCCACCGGCGTCATCGACATATCGGAGAGCGAATTATGACCGACATCTACAGATCCCAGCGCGCGATGCGCAACATGCGCCAGGCCGCGATGCAGCGCGGTGTGGTGGCCATTCTTGATGTAGGCACGTCAAAGATTGCCTGCCTGATCCTGCGCTTTGACGGTGAGGCGCGGCTGCGCGAACAGGACGGCGTCGGGCCAATGGCGGGGCAGTCGCAGTTCCGCGTGATCGGTGCTGCGACAACCCGGTCGCGCGGGGTGCGGTTCGGCGAGATCGCGGTGATGAACGAGACGGAACGTGCCATCCGCACCGCCGTTCAGGCGGCGCAGAAAATGGCGAATGTCCGCGTCGATCATGTGATAGCCTGCCTGTCGGGCGGCGAGCCGCGCAGCTATGGCCTTGCCGGCGAATGGAATTTGCAGAACTCGGTGGTCAGCGAACAGGACGTGGCGCAGGTGCTGGCGGCCTGTGATGTCCCCGATATCGGCCCCGGGCGCGAGGTGCTGCACGCCCAGCCGGTCAATTTTGCGCTGGACCATCGGTCGGGCCTTGGCGATCCGCGCGGCCAGATCGGCAACCGCCTCGTGGTCGACATGCACATGCTGTCGGTCGATGCGGCGGCGATCCAGAACCTGCTTTACTGCGTGAAACGCTGCGATCTGGAACTCGCGGGGATCGCGTCATCCGCCTATGTGTCGGGTATTTCCAGCCTGGTGGAGGATGAACAGGAACTGGGGGCGGCCTGCATCGACATGGGGGCGGGGGCCACCGGCCTTTCGATCTTTATCAAAAAGCACATGATCTATGCGGATTCGGTGCGCATGGGCGGCGACCATGTCACGGCGGACATCTCAAAGGGACTGCAGGTGCCCCTGACGGTGGCCGAACGCATCAAGACCCGGTCGGGTGGCGTCTATGCGACCGGCATGGATGACCGCGAGATGATCGAGGTCGGCGGCGACAGCGGCGACTGGGACAAGGACCGCCGCAAGATCAGCCGGACCGAACTGATCGGGATCATACGCCCCCGCGTCGAGGAAATCCTGGAGGAAACGCGCGCGCGCCTGGACGCGGCGGGATTCGAACACCTGCCCAGCCAGCAGATCGTGCTGTGTGGCGGTGCAAGCCAGATCCCCGGCCTTGATGGCCTTGCCGCGCGCATCCTGGGCCAGCGCGTCCGCCTTGGGCGGCCCTTGCGCGTGCAGGGCCTGCCGCAGGCGGCGACAGGGGCCGCGTTTTCGAGTGCCGTCGGCCTCAGCCTCTTTGCCGCATACCCGCAGGACGAGTGGTGGGATTTCGAAGTTCCGCTGCAGGGATACCCCGCGCGGTCGGTGCGCCGCGTGGTCAAATGGTTCAAGGAGAACTGGTGAACACAAGATCAGGTAGGGGCGGCGAAATACCGCTGAAATTCGGCAACAATTACCTAGATTTTGTGGTGTTTTCGTCTTTTCCGCGTGACCTTGGTGCTGGTTTTCTATAATTTCCGTCAGAATCCGGACTTTTTCGTCAGGGACGGGCGGGGCAAGGGTCGGCGCGCACTTTTCGCGCATCACAACTGGCGACATAGCAAAGCAGGCGTAGGGACATGACACTCAATCTGATGATGACAACCGACCGCGAAGAGTTGAAGCCGCGCATCACGGTGTTCGGTGTCGGTGGCGCGGGCGGCAACGCGGTCAACAACATGATCGACAAGCAGCTTGAAGGAGTGGAGTTCGTGGTGGCGAACACCGACGCGCAGGCGCTGCAGCAAAGCCGTGCCGCCGCGCGCATCCAGATGGGTGTCAAAGTCACCGAGGGTCTCGGGGCCGGTGCGCGCCCGACCGTGGGGGCCGCCGCCGCCGAGGAAACGATCGAGGAAATCGTCGATCACCTCGCCGGCGCGCATATGTGCTTCATCACTGCGGGCATGGGCGGAGGCACCGGCACCGGTGCTGCCCCGATCATCGCGCAGGCCGCGCGTGAATTGGGCGTGCTGACCGTCGGCGTCGTCACCAAACCCTTCCAGTTCGAGGGGGCCAAGCGGATGCGCCAGGCCGAAGAGGGCATCGAGGCGCTGCAGGCGGTGGTCGACACGCTGATCATCATTCCGAACCAGAACCTGTTCCGGCTGGCGAACGAAAAGACCACCTTTACCGAGGCTTTCGCGCTGGCCGATGATGTTCTCTACCAGGGTGTCAAGGGTGTCACCGACCTGATGGTGCGGCCCGGCCTGATCAATCTCGACTTTGCCGACGTTCGCGCCGTGATGGACGAAATGGGCAAGGCGATGATGGGCACGGGCGAGGCGCAGGGCGAAGACCGCGCCGTCCAGGCCGCCGAAAAGGCGATTGCCAACCCGCTCTTGGACGAGATCAGCCTGCATGGCGCCAAGGGTGTGCTGATCAACATCACCGGCGGCTATGACCTGACCCTGTTCGAACTGGACGAGGCCGCGAACATCATCCGCGAAAAGGTCGATCCCGAGGCGAATATCATCGTCGGCTCCACCCTCGATACCTCGATGGAGGGGCGTCTGCGCGTGTCCGTCGTGGCCACAGGCATCGACGCCACCGCTGCAATGCGGGCCGACGCCCCGGTCGCCCGCCGGACCATGGCCCCCTTGTCGCTGGGCACCACCGCGCCGTCGCCCGAGCCGCGCCGCGAGGCCCCGGTTGCGGCCGCACCGGCGCGCCAGCGAGATCCCGCACCTGCGCGCCCGCCCGCGCCCGCGCCCGAGCCTCAACTTTTTGACCGGGACGTGGCGACATTCAGCCCCGCGCCCGAACCCGAGGCGGTCGAGGAGGACGGTCTGCCCGCCCCGGCCTATCGCCCGCAAGTGGCAGCGGCGCCTGCCGCGCGGCCGGCGCCCGCCAGTGTCGATCTGGATGCAGCCGAGTTCGTGGCCCCGCGCCCGCGCAGCGCTGGAACACCCTCGCCCGAGGCGCTGGCCCGCCTGCAGGCTGCCGTCAGCAAGAACCCGGGCGCACAGCGCGGCTCGACCCCGATGTCGCGTCCGGCCGCGGCAGCGCCGATGGCGCAACCTGCCGCGAAGGTTGCCGAACGGCCGCGGTTCGGCATCGGAACGCTGATCAACCGGATGGCGGGTCATCTGGAAACACAAGGCGAACGCAACGTCCCCCCGACCCCCCGCCAGCAGCCCCCCGTCACCTCCTATGATGACGAGCCGGAGCTGAGCGCGGATCAGGAACGCATCGAGATTCCCGCTTTCCTGCGCCGCCAGGCGAATTAGGGGCGATGCGGCAACCAATCAGATCAGGGCCCGGACGTCCGGGCCTTTTTCTTTTGAGCCAAAGGGTTGGTGAATGTTTCTGCGCTGTCACATCGCGTCACAAAGCGTGAGTTGTGTAAACGCGGGCGCAGCTTTAGCTATCTGGGGCGAAAACCGGCATAGGGCGCAATCCTGACCGGACACAGAAACGACGCCACGAAAGGCACGGATGTGCAGAATACGTTGAAGGCAGCAGTCAGTTTTTCCGGTCGGGGTCTGCACAGCGGACGCCCGGTGCGCATGGCTGTGCGCCCGGCCTCGGCAGAACATGGCCTTTGGTTTCGCCGTACCGACATTCTGGATCGCGACGCGCTGATTTCGGCGCATTGGTCGGCCGTGCAGCCATCGCGGCTGTGTACCGTGATCGCGAACGCGGCGGGCGATTCTGTGTCCACCATCGAGCATCTGATGGCGGCACTGGCAGGCTGTGGCATCCACAATGCGATGATCGAAATCGACGGGCCCGAGGTGCCGATCCTTGACGGGTCTGCGGCGCCTTTCGTCGAAAGGTTTCTGGCGCGTGGCCTGATCGAGCAGTCGGCCCCGGTGCGCGCGATCCGCGTGCTGCGGGCGGTTGAGGTCCGGGACGGCGATGCGCTGGCGCGGCTCGAGCCTTCTGACATGCTGGAAATCAGCTTTGAGATCGACTTTGTGGCCCCGGCCATTGGCCGGCAGTCGCGCCAGTTGAACATGTCGAACGGGGCGTTTGTGCGCGAATTGTCCGACAGCCGTACCTTCTGCCTGCAGGCCGACGTGGACGCCATGCGCGCGAATGGACTGGCCCTGGGTGGCACATTCGACAATGCCGTGGTGTTCCAGGGCGATCAGGTCCTCAGCCCCGGCGGGCTGCGCCATGTGGACGAACCCGTGCGTCACAAGATGCTGGATGCGATGGGCGACCTTGCGCTGGCGGGCGGACCGATCCTGGGTCTCTATACCGGCATCCGTGCCGGGCATGCGCTGACCAACCGGCTGCTGCGGGCGCTTTTCGCGCGTCCCGACGCCTACCGGATGGTCGATTGCGGCGCGATGACGGTGGAAAAGCTTCCCGGTGTCGGCGTACATCGTGGCGATCTTCCTGCGCGTCGCTGATCCGTCATTTTCCCGCTGCAGGACTGACAAAGGCGTTTTGCGCCCGCAATTTTTCTGTGCTACGACAAATTTCAAATCGCCCGGAAGGCCGCGCGCGGCCCTCGGGACAAGCCGGAATGTTGGGATAGGCGGAAGATGACAGGCGGACTGAAAAGCGCGTCACGTGCTGCAACGGCGCTGTTGGTCCTGGGCCTGGCCGCCTGCGCGGGCAGCCAGCAGGAAGCGCCGCTGGAAAGCTATACTGCCGAAGAGATTTTCAAGCGCGGCGAAGTCACGCTGGAGACGCAGACCCCGAAAGAGGCGGTCCGGTATTTCCAGGAGGTTGAACGCCTTTACCCCTATACCGAATATGCCAAGCGCGCGCTGATCATGCAGGCCTTCACCCTTCACAAATCCAAGCAGTACGAAGAGGCACGGTCCGCGGCGCAGCGGTTCCTTGATTTCTATCCCGGCGACGAAGACGCGGCCTATGCGCAATATCTGATGGCGCTGACATACTATGACCAGATCGACGAGGTCGGTCGCGATCAGGGCCTGACCTTCCAGGCGCTGCAGGCCCTGCGCGTGGTGATCGAGCGTTATCCCGATACCGAATATGCGCGTTCCGCGGCGCTGAAGTTCGAACTTGCATTCGACCAGCTTGCGGCCAAGGAAATGGAAGTCGGGCGCTATTACCTGAAACGCAAGAACTATACCGCTGCGATCAACCGCTTTCGCACCGTTGTACAGGATTTCCAGACCACCACGCACACGGCCGAGGCGCTGCTCCGGTTGGTCGAATCCTATCTTGCGCTGGGTCTGACGGAAGAGGCGCAGACGGCGGCGGCGATCCTGGGCTACAACTATCGGGCCAGCCCCTTCTATGATGATGCGTTCCGTCTGCTCAAAGGGATGGGCCTGTCGCCCGAGGCCAAGGGGTCAAGCTGGCTGGCCGCAGTCTATCGCCAGATGATCCGGGGCGAATGGCTCTAGCGGTGCGTGCAGGCGCAGACATAGCGTGTCGCGTGCAGGACCGCACGCGCTGCGGGTGCGGGCGCGCCGGATGCTGACCACGCTCGACATCCGCGACATCCTGATCATCGACCGGCTGACGCTGGACCTCAAGCCCGGCCTGAACGCACTGACGGGTGAAACCGGGGCGGGCAAGTCGATCCTGCTGGATGCACTGGGATTCGTGCTGGGCTGGAGGGGGCGGGCAGATGTGCTGCGTGCCGGGGCCAGTCTGGGCGAAGTCACCGCAGCATTTCAGATCACCGCGGACCACGCCGCCCAAGCGGTTTTGCAGGCGGCCGGTCTGCCCGGCGACGACACGCTGATCCTGCGCCGCAGCATCGCCGCCGATGGCCGCAAGTCCGCCTTTGTGAACGACCGCCGTGCCGGGGCCGAGATCTTGCGCGATCTGGGCGAGACACTGGTGGAGTTGCACGGGCAGGCCGACGATCGCGGTCTTTTGAACCCGCGCGGACACCGCGCCTTGCTGGATGCGGTGGGCAGGCTTGACCTTGGCCCGGTTCGGCAGGCTTGGGCGACCCTTCGTCAGGCGCGTGCCGACCTGGCGGCGGCCGAGGCGGCGCTGGCGACCGGCAGGGCCGAGGAAAGCTTTCTGCGTCATGCCGTAGCCGAACTGGATGCGCTGGACCCCCAGCCGGGCGAAGAGGCGGCGCTGGACACCGCGCGCCGCCTGATGCAGGCGGCAGAACGTATCCGCGCCGACATCGTCCGCGCCGCGGCGGCGCTGGGGGACGACGGGGCCGAGGGCGCCATCCGGAACGCGCGCCGGTGGCTGGAAGGGGTCGCCGACCGGGCCGAGGGGCGGCTGGAGGCCCCGCTGGCGGCGCTGTCGCGCGTCATGGGCGAACTGTCCGAGGCGCAATCGGGCGTCGAGGCGTGTCTTGAGGCGCTGACGTTTGACACCGACGATCTGGAACGCTGCGAAGAACGGCTGTTCGCGATCCGGGCGCTCGCGCGCAAGCACGGGGTTCTGGCCGACGACCTTGGCGCCTTTGCCGCCGACCAGCGCGCGCGCCTGGCGGTCCTTGACAACGGTGCGGCGCATCTGGCGGGCCTGCAGCAGGCGCTGGCGGCAGCCGAGGCGACCTATCAGGCACAGGCAGGCGACATCACCGCCCGCCGCCGCGCCACCGCCGCCCGGCTCGATGCTGACATGGCGCGTGAACTTATCCCGCTAAAGCTTGACCGTGCGGTCTTTTTGACCGAGGTGACGCCGGGCGAGGCGGGTCCGGACGGCGTCGATCTGGTGACGTTTACCGCCGCCACCAATCCCGGCGCACCGTCGGGGCCATTGAACAAGATCGCCTCTGGTGGGGAACTCAGCCGGTTCCTTTTGGCGCTGAAAGTGTGTCTGACGCAGAACACGCCGGGCCTCACGATGATCTTTGACGAGATTGACCGGGGTGTTGGCGGCGCCACCGCCGATGCGGTGGGACGCCGGCTGCGATCCCTTGCCGAAGGCGCGCAGGTGTTGGTCGTCACCCATTCGCCGCAGGTGGCGGCGCAGGCCGGGCATCATTGGCGGGTGGAAAAGCGCGTGGACAAGACCGGGCAGACCCTGTCCGCCGTGACCGCGTTGCCTGAAAACGACCGTGTCGAGGAAATCGCCCGGATGCTGGCGGGGGATGTCGTTACCGATGCAGCCCGTGCTGCGGCAGGCGCGCTGCTGGCCGCGACCTGACCGTCAGGCGATCTCGACCCGATAGCTTTCGATCACCGTGTTGGCCAGAAGCTTGTCACACATCGCCCTGACCTCGGCCTCGGCCTTGGCGCGATCGTCTGTCGCGAGGTCAACCTCGATCAGCTTGCCCTGCCGCACACCCGTGACGCCAGAAAACCCCAGCGTGCCCAGGGCATGGCGCACAGCCTCGCCCTGAACATCCAGCACGCCGGATTTCAACATGATGGTCACGCGCGCCTTCATGGCTGGCTCCTGCAGATTGGGGTTGCGAACCCGGTCAGTTGATCAGGGTCGGTTTGGTGGTATGGGTGACGTTCGACGGCAGCACACCCAGACGCCGCGCCAATTCGGTATAGACATCGGCAAGGGGGCCGACCTCGGGGGCAGGCGCACCTTCGGCGCGGTCCTGATTGGCACGCATGTCCCACAAACGGCAACTGTCGGGGCTGATCTCGTCCGCCACGATCAGCCGCATGAAATCGCCTTCCCAGATGCGGCCGACCTCGATCTGGAAATCGGCCAGCCGGATGCCCACGCCCATCATCACACCGCTGAGGAAGTCGTTGACCCGCAGGGCCAGGGCCACGATGTCGTCCAGATCCTGCTGGCTGGCCCAGCCGAACGCGATCACATGTTCTTCGGATACCAGCGGCAGGCCCAGATTGTCGTCCTTGAAGTAGTATTCGACAATCGGGCGGGGCAGGGCAGTGCCCTCGGGAATGCCAAGGCGTTTGGAAATATCCCCGGCGGCAAAGTTGCGCACCACCACCTGCAAGGGGATGATCTCGACCATCCGCACCAGTTGCTCGCGCATGTTCAGGCGGCGGATGAAATGGGTCGGCACGCCGATGGAGTTCAGACCGGCCATGAAAAATTCGGAAAGGCGGTTGTTGAGCACCCCCTTGCCTTCGACCGCGGCCTGCAGGACGTTGTCGGTGGGCACCACGGTCGGCGCGCCCTCGTCCTTGAAATACTGGATCAGGGTGCCCGGTTCCGGGCCTTCGTAGAGGATCTTGGCCTTGCCTTCGTAGACCTTCTTGCGACGTGCCATGAACTCTCCGATCAAATGGCGACGGTTGGCGGCAGGCCACCCGAAGCATTCTTCCCGCGCTATACGCGATGGCAGGGTCCGCCGCAAGAACGTGGGGGCGCTGGAGATTGCCGGTTTGTCGGCCACCCTTGAAGCACGCCGGATTGAAGGGCATATGAAGCGAAGCACTTTTCAATCACAGCGAGGCCCCCGATGACGACCTTTGACGACCGCGAAAACGCCTTCGAATCAAAGTTCGCCCATGACACCGAAATGCAGTTCCGGGCCGAGGCGCGCCGCAACAAGCTGGCGGGGCTTTGGGCCGCGGGCCTTTTGGGCAAATCGGGCGACGCTGCGGCGGCCTACGCCATGGAGGTGGTGAGTGCCGATTTCGAAGAGGCCGGGATCGAGGATGTCGTGCGCAAGCTGTCGGCGGACCTTGGCACGCTGGCTTCCGCTGATGCGATCCGCGCCAAGATGGCAGAGCTGTTGCCGGTGGCCAAGGCGCAGCTGATGACGGAAATCTGACATCCGTCCTTTCGCGGATCATGCCGCGCAGGCCAACACAAGATGCGGAATATGGATTTGCCCTTGCCCGGCCCGCATGGCAAAGCTGGCCCGAGAGATGACCGCAAGGAACCCGCCATGCCCCAAGATGCACTGTCCCTGCTCATGCAATCGCGTGACTGGCTGATGGCCGACGGGGCCACCGGCACCAACCTGTTCAACATGGGCCTGGAATCGGGCGAGCCGCCAGAGTTCTGGAATGTCGACCGCCCCGACAACATCCGCACCCTTTATCGTGGTGCGGTCGAGGCGGGGTCGGACATCTTTCTCACCAACACCTTTGGCGGCAACGCCAGCCGCCTGAAGCTCCACAACGCGCAATCCCGCGTGCGGGAGCTGAACCGCATCGGCGCGTCGCTGGCGCGTGAGGTGGCCGATGTCGCCGGGCGCAGGGTGGTCGTGGCGGGGTCGGTCGGGCCGACAGGCGATATTTTTGAACCGATGGGCACGATGACCCATGCCGTCGCGGTGGAGATGTTCCACGAACAGGCCGAAGGATTGAAAGAGGGCGGCGTCGATGTCCTCTGGATTGAGACCATCAGCGCGCCCGAGGAATACAGGGCTGCCGCCGAGGCTGCCCGGCTGGCCGACATGCCCTGGTGCGGCACGATGAGCTTCGACACGGCGGGCCGGACGATGATGGGCGTCACCTCGTCCGCTATGGCCGACATGGTGGAAAAGCTGCCCAACCCGCCGATCGCCTTTGGCGCGAATTGCGGGGTCGGCGCGTCCGACCTGATGCGCACGGTGCTGGGATTTGTCGCCGTGGGCAGCGAACGGCCTCTGATCGCGAAGGGTAATGCCGGCATCCCGAAATACCATGACGGGCATATCCACTATGACGGCACGCCGGAACTGATGGCGGAATATGCGGTGCTGGCACGCGATGCAGGGGTGCGGATCATCGGTGGCTGCTGCGGCACGATGCCGGACCATCTGCGCGCGATGCGGGCGGCGCTGGAGTCGCGCCCGAAAGGCCCGCGCCCGACGCTGGAGGACATCTCGGCGCATCTGGGCGGGTTCTCCAGCGCGTCGGATGGGACCGGCGACACCTCGGGCGATCCCAAACGCGAACGTCGCGGACGGCGGGGATAAGTCTGAAATCCTTCGAAGGAT
The DNA here is from genome assembly GCA_021155205.1 of Rhodobacterales bacterium. Taxonomy (GTDB): domain Bacteria; phylum Pseudomonadota; class Alphaproteobacteria; order Rhodobacterales; family Rhodobacteraceae; genus JAJNPS01. The sequence continues at coordinate 77,687 of JAJNPS010000037.1, read as the reverse complement.
TTTGCAAATTTCTACGAAGAAACTTGGATCAAAAGAGCGAAAGCTGATCCCCGGCCCTTGGCGGCACACCGAACAAGTCCGTCCGCAGCGCGGGCAATCCCCGCATCAGGCCCAGTCTTTTGCGCGCAATATCCAGCCGCCGCCGGATCAGGTCAGCCCAGATACCCTGGCCGGTCATCCGCACGCCAAAGGCCGGGTCGTAGTCGCGCCCGCCATGCAACTCCCGCACTCTGCCCATCACGCGGGCGGCGCGGTCGGGAAAAGTCGCCTCGATCCAGTCGCGGAAAAGGCCCGCCACCTCACGCGGCAGGCGCAGCGGGATCGAGGTGGCATGCGTGGCCCCGGCCGTCGCGGCGGCCTCCAGCACGGCCTCCAGTTCATGATCGGTCAGCGCGGGGATCAGGGGAGACACCTGAACCCGAACCGGAATCCCGGCGGCGGCCAGGTTGCGGATGATATCCAGCCGCCGCTTCGGGGCAGGGGCGCGGGGTTCCATCCGGCGCGCAAGGCCTGCGTCCAGCGTGGTGATGGAGATGCTGACGGATGCCAGACGCTGCGCGGCCATGGCCGCGATCAGGTCGATGTCGCGTTCGATCAGGGTGCCGCGGGTGGTGATCCAGACCGGATGGTGATGATCGGCCAGCACCTGCAGGATCTGGCGCATCAGGCCATGCGTGCCGTCGATGGGCTGGTAGGGATCGGTATTGGTGCCGATGGCAATCGGGGCGACCTTGTAAGACGGGCGTGCGATTTCCTTGGCAAGAACCTCGGCGATGCCGGGCCGCGCGATCAGCCGCGTCTCGAAATCAAGGCCCGGCGACAGGTTCAGGAAGGCGTGGCTGGGCCTTGCATAGCAATAGATGCAGCCATGCTCGCACCCGCGATAGGGGTTGATCGAGCGGTCGAAGGGCAGGTCGGGCGATTTCTGCCAGGTGATCGCCGAGCGGGGGCGTTCGAGGCGGGTTTCGGTGCGGATCAGGCGGTCATCCTCGGGGATGTCCCAATCATCGGCAAAGCCCTCGCGGCTTTCCGGCTCGAACCGGCCCGAGGCGTTCGTCGCAGCCCCGCGCGCGCGCAGGCGCTGGCCGGGATAAAGGGTGCCTTTGCGGTCATCCATACGGCAAAACTAGAACAATAGATGAACATTTGCCAGCGGAATGCACTGCGCACCCGCTTTCTGTCGGCTTTCATCTGGTGTATGTCGCTATCCGAAAAGTGGGCGCGCCGCTTTAAGCCCATGCACCCTGAAGCAATTTCCCCAAGGAACCGCATCATGGCCGACGACGACGAGATCATCCTGTCCGAACTGTCGGATGACGAGCTGGTCCTGCAGATGCATGACGACCTTTACGACGGTCTCAAGGAAGAGATCGAAGAGGGCGTCAACATCCTGATCGCGCGCGGCTGGACACCCTATGACGTGCTGACCAAGGCGCTGGTCGCGGGCATGACCATCGTGGGGGCGGACTTCCGCGACGGCATCCTGTTCGTGCCGGAGGTGTTGCTGGCCGCCAACGCGATGAAGGGGGGCATGTTCATCCTGAAGCCCTTGCTGGTCGAAACCGGCGCACCGCGCATGGGCAAGATGGTGATCGGCACCGTCAAGGGCGACATCCACGACATCGGCAAGAATCTCGTCTCGATGATGATGGAAGGCGCGGGCTTCGAGGTGCGCGATCTGGGGATCAACAATTCGGTCGAGAAATACCTGGCAGCACTGGAAGAGGAAAAGCCCGACATCCTTGGCATGTCCGCGCTTTTGACCACGACGATGCCCTACATGAAGGTCGTCATCGACACGATGAAGGAAAAGGGCATGCGCGACGACTATATCGTGCTGGTCGGCGGGGCGCCGCTGAACGAAGAATTCGGACGTGCCATCGGTGCGGATGCCTATTGCCGCGATGCCGCCGTCGCGGTGGAAACGGCCAAAGCCTTTGTCCTGCGCAAGCACAACCAGATCAGCGCCTGATCCGGCGTCTTTTCGCCGCACCTGCGGCCTGGTGTCCCTGTCGCGGTCTCGGCCCTTGGATTCGCGGGCAAAGTGGCCCAAATTAGGGAAAAGGAGTCGCCGCGATGCCCGTTCCCATGTTTCTTGGAATGCTTGCCTTTGTGATCCTGGCCGCCGGGGCGACCGTGTTCTTGGCGTTCTGGGCCAATGTGCCGCTGGTTGCGTTGGGTTTTGCCGCGCTGGCGGGCAGCCTGATCCTGACCTGGCAACGCCATATGCGCTGACAGCGACGGGTCGGCGGCCAAGGCACCGGGCGGGCCGTGCGCGGACTTTCATTGTCAGGGTGACATGATGCTGCCCGATGACGACATCCTGACGCAGGACGGACTTGCCCGCATCGCCAGGGGCCGCGCGCTTCTGATCGCCTGTGGGGCGCTGGCGCATGAAATCCTGGCGCTGATCCGCATAAACGGCTGGGACCATCTGGATTTGCAGTGCCTGCCCGCCAACCTGCACCTTTATCCCGACCGCATCACCCCGGCCGTCGAAGCGGCGGTCACGGAGTACCGCGCGCGCTATGACCGCATCATGGTCGTCTATGCCGATTGCGGCACCGGCGGCATCTTGCAGAAAAAGTGCAAGGAATTGGGTATCGAGATGGTCGAAGGACCGCACTGTTATTCGTTTTTTGAAGGCAACGCGACTTTTGCCGCCCGTGCCGAAACCGAGTTCACCGCCTTTTACCTGACCGATTTTCTGGTGCGGCAGTTCGATGCCTTTGTCTGGCGGCCGATGGGGCTGGACCGCCATCCCGGTCTGCGTGACACGTATTTCGGCAATTACACCAAGCTTGTCTATCTGGCGCAGACCGATGATCCGGTGCTGTCTGCCAAGGCAGCCGACTGTGCCGAACGCCTTGGGCTGGCCTATGAACGCCGTTGGACCGGCTATGGCGATCTGGCGGACGTGCTGCGCGACATTGCCGTCAAGGCGCTGGAACCTCCGCCCGCGCTGGGATAGAGGAATGCCAAACCGCCAGCAGGGGACATGCGATGAAGGCCGCCGTCATCACCTTTCCCGGATCCAACTGCGACCGCGATCTGGCGCAGGCTTTCGCGCTGGCGGGGTTCGCGGTCACGCGCAACTGGCACAAGGAGACGGCGCTGCCCGACGGGGTCGATGTGGTGGGCATCCCGGGCGGATTTTCCTTTGGCGACTATCTGCGCTGCGGTGCGATTGCGGCGCAGTCGCCGATAGCCGCAGCGGTGCAGGCCCATGCCCGGCGGGGTGGCTATGTGCTGGGGGTCTGCAACGGATTCCAGGTCCTGACCGAGATGGGACTTTTGCCGGGCGCGCTGATGCGCAATGCCGAACTGACCTTCAAGTGCCGCCGCCAGCCCTTGCGGATCGCGACGGCGGCATCGGCCTTTACCAGCCGCTATGCGCGCCATGACGCAATCACCCTGCCGATCGCGCATCACGACGGCAACTACACCATCGACGCCGAAGGTCTGGCCCGCCTGCGGGCCGAGGACCGCATCGCCATGACCTATATCGGCAACCCCAACGGATCGGTCGCCGACATCGCCGGGGTGCTTTCGGAAAATCGCCGTATTCTCGGGATGATGCCGCATCCCGAGCGCGCGGTGGAGCCGTTGCACGGCAGCACGGATGGTGCGAAAGTGTTCGCCAGCCTGATGGGCGGTATGGCGCTTGCCTGACCCGCGGTTGCTTGAGGGGCCTTGCCCACAAGCCTAGAAACGAGGGCATGCAAACGGCGACACCTGACATGAATTCTGAAACGCGGCTGGGCCTGTCCTGGCGGTTGCGGTTGATCATCGCGGCATTGCTTCTGGTGGCCGCTGGCGTTGTGCTGGTGACAAATCGTCTTTTGTCCGATCGGTTCATCGAATCCACGCGCAACCGGGCCGAACTGCGGCTGGCGCTGTATTCCGGCAACCTGATTTCGGAACTGCAGCGCACATCGGTGGTGCCGCTGCTTCTGGCCCGCGACCCCGACCTGATCGAGGCGCTGCAGGCGGGGAATTTTTCCGTCACCACGGGCAACCTGATCCGACTGCAAGAGGAAATCGGCGTGGCCGCCATTCAGCTTCTGGACGAACAGGGGCGCATCGTGGCGGCGACCAATCGCAACATCCTGGGCGGCAACCTGCGGCAGTCGCCGTTCTACGTCGAGGCGCTGCGGTCCGGAGACACTGTCTTTACCTCGGCGCCACGGGCGACCGGCGGGTTCGAGTTCAGCTATTCGCGGGTGGTGTCGGCCAATGGCGTGATGCTGGGCGTCATCGTGGTGTCGGTCGATCTGATGAAATACGAACGGGCCTGGTCGGGCCTGCAGGATGCCGTGCTGGTGACGGACAGCGCCGGGGTCGTGGTGCTTGCGACCGAACCGCAATGGCGCGGCCTGCCGCAGGAAGAGGCGCTGGCCCGTCGCGACCCGCCATCGGCCATCGCGCGCGCGCTGCAGGCGACGACAAACTGGGCGCAGAACCCGCCCGACGCCTATGTGCGCGGCGTAGCCGTGATGAAGACCGATGCGCGCGTGCCGTTCCGCGGCTGGAGGATCGTCACCTTTACCGCCTATGATTCCGTGCGCGAACAGGTCAACGGCGTGCTGGCGCTGGAAATCATGGGCTTTGCCATCGCTCTGGCAGTCACATTCTACGTGCTGTCGCGGCGTGCCATGTCCCAAAGCGTGCAGCTTCAGCGGGAATCCGTCGAACTGCGCCAGTTGAACTCGCGGCTGCAGCGCGAGATCGCCGAACGCGAAAAGGTGCAAAAGGACCTGGCCGTCGCGGAACTGACGCTCGCCCAATCGTCCAAGCTTGCGGCGCTGGGCGAGATGTCGGCGGCGGTCAGCCACGAGTTGAACCAGCCCCTTGCCGCGATGAAGACCTATCTTGCCGGCGCGCGCCTGCTGCTGCAGCGCAAGCGGCACGAAGAGGCGCTGTCATCGTTCCAGCGCATCGACGATCTGATCGAGCGCATGGGCGCAATCACCCGGCAATTGAAATCCTATGCCCGCAAGGGCGGCGAGGCGTTCGAGCCGGTCGACCTGCGCGCCTGCGTGTCCTCGGCGCTGTCGATGATGGAGCCGCAGTTGAAAATCCGCGTGGTGCGGATCACCCGCGCCCTGCCGCGCCAGCCGGTGATGGTCATGGCCGACCGGCTGCGGCTGGAGCAGGTGATCATCAACCTGTTGCGAAATGCGCTGGATGCGACCAAGGGGGCACAGAACCCGCAGATCGACATCCTGTTGTCGGCGGGCGAAACGGCGACGCTTTCGGTGCGCGACAACGGGTCGGGAATTGTCGATCTCGAGAACCTGTTCGAGCCGTTCTACACGACCAAGAAACCGGGCGAGGGCGTGGGTCTGGGCCTGGCGATTTCCTCCGGCATTGTCACCGATCTGGGCGGTCGCCTGACCGCCCATAACAGCGAAGGGGGCGGGGCTGTGTTCGAGATGCAGTTGCCGATCCTGGCCAACAAACAAGAAGCAGCGGAATGAGGACCAGATGGCACGGGCAATGAAAGTCGCAATCGTAGATGACGAGGCCGACATGCGGCAGTCGATCAGCCAGTGGCTGGCGCTGTCGGGGTTCGACACCGAAACCTACGCCTCGGCCGAGGATGCGCTGCGCGGCATCGGGCCGGAGTTTCCCGGCGTCGTGGTCAGCGACATCAAGATGCCCGGCATGGACGGGATGGCGCTGTTGAAGCGGCTTCTCAGCCAGGACAGCGGCCTGCCCGTCATCCTGATCACCGGCCATGGCGATGTGCCGATGGCGGTGGAGGCGATGCGCGTCGGCGCCTATGACTTCCTGGAAAAGCCGTTCAATCCCGACCGGATGACCGAACTGGCCAAGCGCGCGACCCAGGCGCGGCGGATGACACTGGACAACCGCGCCCTGCGCAAGGAGCTGTCCGAAGGATCGACGCTGATGCAGAAACTGGTGGGCTCGTCGCCCGCCATGGAACGCCTGCGCGAAGACATCCTCGATATCGGGCAGGCCGACAGCCATGTGCTGATCGACGGCGAGACCGGCACCGGCAAGACGCTGGTGGCCCATGCGCTGCATGCGGTGGGCGCGCGTGCGGGCCGCAAGTTCCAGACGATTTCCTGTGCCGCCTGGGGCGAGGCGGAACTGGCGGCCAAGCTGTTCGGACCGACCGAGGATGGCAGCCTGCCCCTTGTCGAAGAGACGCGGGGCGGGACGCTGTGTCTTGAGGACATCGAGGATCTGTCGAACGGATTGCAGGCGCGTCTGCTGGCGCTGATCAACGACCAGTCGACGCCGCCCGAAACACGCATCATCGCGATCTGCAACGAACATGCGCCCGACACCACGCTGGAGGCCGTGCTGCGGCCGGACCTTTTCTATCGCCTTGGCGCGATGACCATCGTTCTGCCGCCCCTGCGCAGCCGGGGCGAGGATATCCTGACGCTGTTCAACCGCATGTCGGAACATTTTGCCGAGGAATATGGCTGCGAGGCCCCGCAGGTCACGGCGCAAGAGGCGGCGCAGCTTTTGCAGGCACCCTGGCCCGGCAATGTGCGCCAGCTGGTGAACATCGCCGAACGCGCGGTCCTGCAGAACCGGCGCGGGTCGGGGTCCATCGCCAGCCTGCTGATGGCCGACAACGAAACTTCTGCCCCGGCACTGACCACCGAAGGCAAGCCGCTGAAGGACTATGTGGAAGCATTCGAGCGCATGCTGATCGACAACACGATGCGCCGCCACAAGGGCAGTATCGTCGCGGTGATGGACGAACTGTGCCTGCCCCGCCGTACTTTGAATGAAAAGATGGCAAAATATGGCCTGACACGCGGGGATTACGTGTGATCGTGAGGTTCTGGCCCTAGGCTCGCGGCGTCGTGCAGGTTTACGATTCTGGATGTGTCACCCATGAAGATCCTGTTCATCCAGTACGGCGACTATGCCGAGGCCTATCGCAGGCTGAAATCGGGCGCATCGGAAACCTACCGCGACCAGCGGCGGGCGGTGGACTATGTGGAATCGCTGACCGATGGTCACGAGGTCGTCATCCTGGTGATCCGCGACGGGCATTCTGATGATGTGCTGGCCGACGGCTTGCGCTGCCTTTCGGTTCCCTACGCCGAATTGAAACGCAAGTGGATCAGCGCATTCCTCGCGCGCGAAAAACCCGATGCAGCCGTCGTGATCACGCCGCACCGCGCGTTTCTGGCGGCACTCAGCGCGCGCAACATTCCGACACTGCCCTGTTTTGCCGACACCTTTACCTCGGCAGGCCTGCGCGCGTGGCTGTCCAACCGGGCCTTGCGCCGGGTTCTTGAAAGCCCGGTCTTTCCCTGCGTGGCCAATCACAACCTGAATGCCGCGCGCTCGGTCGCATCGGACCTGCAATATCCGCCGGAACGGATTGTGCCCTGGGACTGGAGCCGGGTGCGCGCCGAGCCCACCGGAAAGACGGGACCCCACGATCCCGACGCCCCGACCGCGTTCTTTGCGGGCGCGCTGACGGTCGACAAGGGCGTGCAGGACTGTCTGGACGCGGTCGCCAGAGTTGCGGCCGCTGGCCTGAACCTGACGATGTCGTTTGCCGGTCCCGGTGACGTGGCCGCCTGGCAGGACGCTGCGGCCCGCCTTGGCATCGCGGAACGGGTGCGGTTTCTGGGCATCGTCCCGAACGGCGAGGTGCGGCGCATGATGCGCGAGCATGATATTATGGTGGTGCCGTCGCGCCACGGCTATGCCGAAGGTCTGCCGAACACCATCTACGAGGCGCTTGCCGCACGCTCGCCGCTGATTGTCAGCGATCACCCGGCATTTCGCGGGCGGCTTGCGGTGGGCACGCAATGTCTGCAGTTCCCGGCCGGAAATGCGCCCGCATTGGCCGACGCGATGACCCGGCTGTGCCGCGATCGGCAACTTTACGCGATGCTGTCATCCAACGCCGTACAGGCTCTGGACCAGATTCATGTCGGCATCGAATGGCATTCACTGGTCGGACATTTCCTTGACGACCCGCATGACGGCACGGGGTGGGTGGGCAGGCACGCCCTGACGGCGCTGTCAGGCGTGGGAGACAGGGCAGTGGACAACCCTTGATTGTTTCGCCGTGGCGAAATTGCCCATTGTGTTTGTCGCGGCTTTGCCGCTAGGGTCCGGGACGGCATGCTTTGGCCTGCTGCCCGAAATTCTCTCCACCCTTGATGCCAGGTGCCGCTGTCAGCGCCGCAGACAGGGGGGAGCCGGATCAACCGCAAGGTTGTGCACATTGCTCGTAAATCTCTGATTTTGCGGGCTTTACAAGGCGAAGGGCCGCAATGCCCTTCTGACGTGAACCGCGATGAGGCGCGCGAAAACAGCAGTGACCGGCCGAACCTGCCCCTTGGGCAGCGTTGATCGGTTGCCGGACCGCGCCCCCGCCCGAACAAGTCGCCTCACCCGTTCTGATGCCCCCTCCGGTCCGCCGGGGGGCGTCATGCGATCGGGGCGCAATGGACCCAAATGTCAAAGAAAATGCTTATTGATGCGACCCATGCCGAGGAAACTCGCGTGGTCGTTGTCGACGGAAACAAGGTTGAGGAATTCGACTTTGAAACCCTGAGCAAGCGCCAGCTTGCCGGGAACATCTATCTGGCCAAGGTGACGCGGGTCGAACCCTCATTGCAGGCGGCCTTTGTGGAATATGGCGGCAACCGGCACGGGTTCCTCGCCTTTGCCGAAATCCACCCCGATTATTACCAGATCCCCGTCGCCGACCGCAAAGCCCTGCTTGAAGAAGAGCGCGCGCTGGCCCGTGCCGAAGATGAGGAGGACAACCGCCGTCCCCGTCGACGTGGCCCGAAACCCGAGGCGCGCGCCGAACGTTCGGGGGCTGCGGCAGGTGATGCCGTGCGGAACGGTCCCTCCGGCATGGACGTAGTCGATCTAGACGAAGCCGAGGCCGGCGAGTCGAGGTCTGCGGATCATGAACCGCACGACCAGGCCGATCACGACCATCCCGAACACCATGAAGCCAGTGGCGACAATGGCAATGGTGCCTATCACGCGATAGACCACGCCAGCGAGACCGACGACGAAATCGAGTCCATTGCCGAAGAGGACGTGGCCGACGAGATCAGCGCCCCGCGCAAACCCCGCGCCCGCCGCTACAAGATTCAAGAGGTGGTCAAGGTCCGCCAGATCATGTTGGTCCAGGTGGTCAAGGAAGAACGCGGCTCCAAGGGGGCGGCGCTGACCACCTATCTGTCGCTGGCCGGTCGCTATTGCGTCCTTATGCCCAACACCGCGCGCGGGGGCGGCATCAGCCGCAAGATCACCCAGGCCGCCGACCGCAAAAAACTGAAGGAAATCGCCGGCGAGATCGAGGTGCCCGAAGGCGCTGGCCTGATCATCCGCACGGCGGGGGCAAAGCGCACCAAGCCCGAGATCAAGCGCGACTACGAATATCTGATGCGCCTGTGGGAGCAGATCCGCGAACTGACGCTTAAATCCATTGCTCCGGCCGCGATCTATGAGGAAGGCGACCTGATCAAGCGGTCGATCCGCGATCTGTACACCCGCGAGATCGACGAGGTTCTGGTCGAGGGCGAGGCCGGATACCGGACCGCCAAGGACTTCATGCGGATGATCATGCCGAGCCACGCGCGGCAGGTGCAGCGTTATGCCGACACCCAGCCCCTGTTCGCCAAGTTCGGGGTCGAAAGCTACCTCGCCTCGATGTTCAACCCGGTGGTGCAGCTGAAATCCGGCGGCTACATCGTCATCGGCGTCACCGAGGCGCTGGTGGCTGTCGACGTGAACTCAGGGAGGGCGACCAAAGAGGGATCGATCGAGGACACCGCACTCAAGACCAACCTCGAGGCCGCCGAGGAGGTCGCCCGCCAGTTGCGCCTGCGCGACCTGGCCGGTCTGATCGTCATCGACTTCATCGACATGGAAGAGCGCAAGAACAACCTCGCGGTTGAAAAGCGCATGAAGGACAAGCTGAAAACCGACCGCGCCCGCATCCAGGTCGGACGGATCAGCGGCTTTGGCCTGCTGGAGATGTCGCGCCAGCGGCTGCGCCCAGGCATGCTGGAATCGACGACCCAGCCATGCCCCAGCTGCCATGGCACCGGCCTGATCCGGTCCGACGACAGCATGGCGCTGAGCGTTCTGCGCGCGCTGGAAGAGGAAGGCACCCGCAAGCGGTCGAAGGAAGTGCTGCTGAAGGCCCCCATCGGCATCGTGAACTTCCTGATCAACAACAAGCGCGAGCATATCGCGCTGATCGAGGCGCGCTACGGCATGTCGGTGCGGATCGAGGCCGATCCGATGCTGATCAGCCCGAACCATTCCATCGAAAAGTTCAAGACCGCGACGCGCGTGGTGCATGAGGCCCCGGCGGCGATTTCGGGCAACGCGAGCCTGATGGGCGCGCCGGTGGATGATTTCGACGACGAGGATCCGATTGAGGATCTGATCGAGGAGGATGCCGAGGTCGAGGCTGAAAGCGCTGGCAGCGATACGCCGCAGCCCGCGCGTGCCGAAGGCAGCGAAGGGGGCATCAAGAAACGTCGCCGTCGCCGCCGTCGGCGCAAGGGCGGCCGTGACGGCAATGGCGTTGAGGGTGGTGATGACGCGTCGGGTGAGGCCGGCGACGATGATGGCGACGATGATGGGAATGCTGCACCGGAAGCGGTCCCTGCGTCGGATGCCGACGCCGATGCCACGAAACCTGCAAAGTCGCGCAGCCGCAGTCGCGGCCGTCGTGGCGGAGCGAAGTCGGCACCCGTTGGTGATGCGCCTGTTGTGGTCGAGACTGCCGTGGTGGAAACGGTCGCGATTGAGGTTGCCTCAGACACCGCTTCGGTCGAAGCAGCCCCAGCCGAAGCTGCGCCGGCCGAAGAGGCAAAGCCCAGGAAACGCGCCTCGCGTGCCAAGCCGAAGGCCGCTGCTGCCGAGGCAGCGCCAGAGGCAGTCGCCGAAGTGGTTGCAGATAAACCAGCCCCGGCAAAGCCCGAACCCGCAGTTGCGGCACCAGCCGCCGCCGAGGTCGCCGACGACCCGGCAAAGCCCAAGCGCAAGGGCTGGTGGTCGCTCGGCCGCTAGCCGGGCCGATGGCAAGATCGAGGGGCGGCGCGGAAACGTGCCGCCCTATCCTTTTGCGCGGATGAAGTAGCGGCTGACGGCACCATCGGCATCACTGCCAAGATAGACATGGCCCGCCTCGGCACAGAAATGCGGGACATCCACTGCGGCCATCGGATCGGTCGCGCGCAGGCAAAGCACCGTGCCCGCAGGCAGCGCCAAAAGACGCTTGCGCGCTCGAAGGACCGGCAGGGGGCACAACAGCCCCTCGCAATCCAATTCCTCGTCAAACTGCATGGCGCCGACTTTCCGCGATGGCATGGCCCGCCGTCTATCCTTGCCGCCGGTAAAATGCCAGCGCCAGGGCGATATCCGCGCCAATTCCGGCAGGCCACGGCAACGTGACGCATGGCGCGAGTGACGCCGCGGATCAAAGAAGCTATGCCTGACGCAAGGAGTGCAGATGTTCGGATTTGACCTGATTGATGCCGGGCTGCTGCCCGCCGTTCTGATCGCGCTTGGCGCGGGCGTTCTGTCATTCCTGTCACCTTGCGTGCTGCCGGTCGTGCCGCCCTACCTTGCCTATATGAGCGGCATCAGCATGGGCGAACTGACCGCGGGCGCGCGGTCACGCCACCGCGTCGTGGTGCCCGCCCTGTTCTTCGTGCTGGGGCTGTCGACGATCTTTCTGCTTCTGGGCTTTGCCGCATCGGCGTTCGGGGTATTCTTTCTGACCTATCAGATATGGTTCACGCGGATCTCCGGGGTGCTGATCCTGATTTTTGCGCTGCATTTCCTTGGTATCTTTCGTATTCCCATCCTTGACCGCGAGGCGCGTCTGGACGCGGGAGACCAGGGCGGTTCGGCGCTGGGGGCCTATGTCCTTGGTCTTGCCTTTGCCTTCGGCTGGACGCCCTGCATCGGCCCGCAACTGGGTGCGATCCTGTCCATTGCCGCGCAAGAGGGCAGCCTGTCGCGCGGCACGGGGCTGCTGGCGGTCTATGCGGCGGGCCTTGGCGTGCCGTTCCTGTTTGCCGCGCTGTTCATCGAGCGTGCAATGGCAGTTATGGTGCGGGTCAAGCGGCACATGCGCATCATCGAACGCGCGATGGGCGTGCTGTTGCTGATCGTTGGGATCGCGCTGATCAGCGGGGCCTTCACCGATTTCAGCTGGTGGCTGCTGGAAATATTCGGTGCGCTGGGCATCCCGCTTCTGGGATAGCGCCGCCCGTCGCGATGGACCTTTTGTCCACGGCATTTTGTGCCACTATGCTGCCAGACCACAAGGGCAGGGGCGGCATGTCGGGTCCGGCACAAGACAAGGCGGAAAGCCCCGGGCGCCCGTTCCGGCGGCAGGTTTTCTATATTCCCGGCTATGACCCCTTTCCCCCCCGGCGCTACCGCGAGCTTTACCGGGCCGAGGCGACGGCGCAGGCGGCAATAACCGGCTACAGAATCGCGCTGGTGCCGGGGGCCGGCGGCGTCGGCTGGGCGGTCACGTCGCAGATTGGCGGGCGCGCGACCGAGGCGCGGATCGACGTGCTGGTCTGGTCCGACCTCGTGCAGGGATCGATGCAGCGGGGGATCGTCGCCACCTACCTGCAGCTGGCCCGGACGGCCTGGACCTATCTCGCGTCGGGCGCACTGATCCGGCTGACAGGGCTGCGCAAGGGCCCGATGATTGCAGCACTTTATCCCGTCGTGCTGTTGGTCCTGCAGGCGCTGGCGGCGGCGGGTCTTGCCTATGGGATCGTGCAGACCGGCATCAGGTTCTGGCCGGGGACGGCAGGGCTGGCGGGATCGCTGGCGCTGGGGCTGGTCGCCGCTGTGGCTGTCTTGCGCGGATTTCGACGCCTCGACGGTCGGGTGTTCGCCCATTACCTGATGCATGACTATGCCTTTACCGCACAGGCGGGCGGTGCCTATCCGGAAGTGCTGGAAACACGGCTGTCAGCGTTCCGGGCGACCGTCCGAGCCAGCATGCGCGACAGTCTGGACGAGGTTCTGGTGGTCGGCCATTCGTCCGGCGCGCATCTTGCGGTGTCGATCCTGGCTGACCTTTTGCGCGAAGGCCTGCCGCCGGGCCGTCCGGCGCTGGCGTTCCTGTCGCTGGGGCAGGTGATCCCGATGGTGTCGTTTCTGCCGCGCGCGACACGGTTGCGGGCCGATCTGACCCTGATGGCCGCACAGGACGATATTGCCTGGATTGACGTGACCGCCCCCGGTGATGGCTGCGCCTTTGCGCTGTGTGATCCGGTCGCCGTCAGCGGGGTGGCTCCAACCGGCAAGCGCTGGCCGCTGGTGATTTCCGCGGCCTTTACGCGGACGCTGTCGCCGGAGCGCTGGCGGGCGTTGCGCTGGCGGTTCTTTCGCCTGCATTTCCAGTATCTTTGCGCGTTTGACCGGCCCGGTGACTATGACTATTTCCAGATCACCGCCGGCCCCCTGACCCTCGCCGAACGCTACCGCGACCGTGTCCCGTCCAAAAGCCGGATCGAGACGCCGCTGTCCGGCTACCGGTCTCTCGCATGATCCCGCCAAAACCCCCTGCACGCGCGGACAAGGTATCGCTGCGCCAGTACCTGCGGCTTTTTCGGACCGACATCCTCTCGGCGCAGCCGGCGCGTCTTTACCACGCCTGGATGGCCGAATTCCGCACCCCGTTCTTTCGCAGCTATCTGTGCAACGACCCGGAGCTTGTCGCGCGCGTCCTTTCGGAGCGGCCGCGCGATTTTCCGAAATCGGGCCGCATCGGCGAAGGCTTGCGCCCGCTGCTCGGCCAGTCGGTGTTTCTGACCAACGGGGAGGCTTGGGAACGCCAGCGCCGGATCATCGACCCTGCCTTCGCGGGCGGCAGGCTGCATCACGCCGTGCCGGGCATCTGGGCCGCTGCCACCGCCGCCGCCGCGCGCCTGACCGAAGGCCCGCAGGATATCGAGCCGTCGTCAACCCACGCCGCCGCCGACGTGATCTTTCGCACGCTGTTCTCGATCCCCATTGACGATGCGCTGGCGGCGCAGGTCTATGCCGCGTTCCAGACCTATCAGCGAACGCAGCCCCTGGTGAATCTGGCGGCGTTTCTGCCGCTGCCGTGGTGGATGCCCCGGCTGCACCGCCGCGCGACCCGCATGTCGGCACGCACGATCCGCGCCCTGATCGGTGCGCTGTGCAATACCCGCGGCCGGTCTATCGCGGACGGGACGGCCCCTGATGATCTGGCTACCAAGATCATGACCACCGCCGATCCTGAAACGGGCCAGACCTTCACCACCGCCGAAATGGTCGATCAGGTCGCGATCTTTTTCCTGGCAGGGCACGAAACCTCGGCCTCGGCGCTGTCCTGGGCGCTGTATCTTCTGGCGACGCACCCCCAGATTCAGGACCGGGTCGCAGATGAGGTGGCAGGGCTGCCGGAGGCGCCGGGCATGGCCGATCTGTCGCGCCTGCGCCTGACCCGCGACGTGTTCCGCGAAACCCTGCGGCTTTACCCGCCGGTGCCGATGATGGTGCGCGAGAACGCCCGCCCCGAACTGTTGCGGGGCAGGGCGGTGCGGCCCGGCGCGCAGATCGTGATCAGCCCGTGGCATCTGCACCGGCATGACCGGATCTGGGACACCCCCGACATATTTGACCCCGACCGATGGACGCGCGCGGAAACAAGGACATCCCAGCGCGACGGCTACCTGCCGTTTTCGGCGGGCCCGCGTGTCTGCACGGGTGCGGGGTTTGCGATGGCCGAAGGGGTGCTGCTGCTGGCGGCGCTGCTGCGTGACTGGCGGTTGCGTCCTGTCGGGGGGCGGGTGCCGGTGCCCGTGGCCCATCTGACGGTCCGGTCGCGTGCGGGCATCTGGCTGCACCTGACGCGGCGCGTGGCCTCAGCGCAACGCTGACAGGCAGGCACCCAGTTCGCGCCCCAGCGCCACGCGTTCGTCCTCCGACAGAAAGGCCCCGATCTCCACCTCGCGGCCATTGCCGTTCAGCGTCACGTAATAGGGCACCGGCCCGCCGGTCGCATACACGTTCAGGCGCACCCAGAACGGATTGGCCTGCCAGCGTTGCTGGCGCCCGCGCGGGTTGTGGCGCACCAGCGTGACCCGGTCGCGCGACAGCGACAGTTCTTCCACCACGGCGCGATTGCGGGCATTGGCGCGCAAGGCCCACCAGATCGCCGCGACGGCGGCCACGACGAACGGCAAGAGACCCCACAGGACCGGATGGCCGACCATCATCAGCAAGGGCAGCGCGGTCAGCGCGGCGGTAATGCCGATGAACCAGACAAACCCGGTCTGGCTCAGCGACCGATAGGGCCACAGGCGCAGGTGGCGGGCATCGCCGTCCGAGGCGGACCATTCATAAGGCATCGCGCTTTCCCCCAGAATGCAAACGGCCCCGGATCGCTCCGGGGCCGGTCAACTGTGGCCCGGTCAGTGGGCGTGTTGCTTGTCCCAGTCCTCGCGCTTGGGCAATTGCTCGAACGTGTGTTCGGGCGGGGGCGAGGGCAGGGTCCATTCCAGCGTGTCGGCATATTCGTTCCAGTAGTTGTTCTCGGTCACGCGCTTGCCCCATTTCAGCGTGTAGAACACGATGCCGATGAAAAACACAAAGGACGCGAACGAGATCATGGCCCCGACCGACGAAACGTAGTTCCAGTAGGCGAACGCCTCCGGATAGTCGATATAGCGGCGTGGCATGCCCTGGCGGCCGAGGAAATGCTGCGGGAAGAACGTGACGTTCGATCCGATGAACATCATCCAGAAGTGCAGCTTGCCCGCCCATTCGGGGTACTGGCGGCCCGACATCTTGCCGATCCAGAAATACATCCCGGCAAAGATGCCGAACACCGCACCGAGGCTCATCACATAGTGAAAATGCGCCACGACGTAATAGGTGTCGTGATAGGCGCGGTCCACGGCGGCCTGTGACAGAACGATGCCGGTCACGCCGCCTACGGTGAACAGGAACAGGAACCCGAACGCAAACAGCATCGGCGTCTTGAACTCGATCGACCCGCCCCACATCGTCGCGATCCAGGAAAAGACCTTGATGCCGGTCGGCACCGCGATCACCATGGTGGCCAGCATGAAATAGCTCTGCTGCGTCAGCGACAGGCCGACGGTGTACATGTGGTGCGCCCAGACGACAAAACCCAGCACCCCGATCGCGACCATCGCATAGACCATCGGCAGATAGCCGAAGATCGGCTTGCGGCTGAAGGTCGCGACGACCTGACTGATGATGCCAAAGGCCGGCAGGATGATGATGTAGACCTCGGGATGACCGAAGAACCACAGGATGTGCTGGTAAAGCACGGGGTCGCCGCCGCCCGAGGGATTGAAGAAGGTGGTGCCGAAATTGCGGTCGGTGATCAGCATGGTGATCGCCCCCGCCAGCACCGGCAGCGCCAGAAGGATCAGCCAGGCCGTGACAAAGATCGACCAGGCGAACAGCGGCACCTTGTGCATCGTCATGCCCGGTGTGCGCATGTTGAGAAAGGTCGTGATCATGTTGATCGCGCCCAGGATCGAGGACGCACCCGACAGGTGGACCGCGAACAGCGCAAGATCCGTCGCATAGCCGCTTTCCGTGGTCGACAGCGGCGGATAGAGCACCCAGCCGATGCCTGCGCCGGTCTGGCCATTGCCGCCGGGCGCAAAAACCGATGCAATGGCCAGCGTCGTGCCCGCCACGTAAAGCCAGTAGGACAGGTTGTTCATCCGCGGGAAAGCCATGTCCGGCGCGCCGATCTGCAACGGCATGAAATAGTTGCCAAATCCCCCAAACAATGCGGGAATGACGACAAAGAACATCATCAGCACGCCATGAGCCGTGATCATCACGTTCCACAGTTGCCCATTCGGGGTGCATTCGCCGACCGCCGCTGCGGTCAGCCGCGCGCCCTCAAGGCACATGTACTGCACGCCCGGATACATAAGCTCCATCCGCATATAGAGCGTGAAGATCACCGAGATCAGGCCGACAAACCCGCCCGTGAACAGGTAAAGGATGCCAATGTCCTTGTGGTTGGTGGACATGAACCAGCGCACGAAAAAGCCGGGTCTGTGTTGATGATGGTCAATGGCGGCGTCAGCCATGGGCATTCCTCGTCTGTCTTGCCTGGCGGGATTTGGTCCCGCGCGGTTCCCGTGGCGACCGTTAGCGGCGCCTTGACCCTGCTTCTAGGGGCAAATTCGGGGCAGGGCAAGGCGTTGGACAGCGCCGGGCCTGGGGTAAATTGGCGCAGTGGCCGATCCGGCTCGCGGGACCGGCCAGACCTGCCGGGGATCATTCCGTGTCGCTATTTGACCGATGCCAGATAGGCCGCGACATCCGCGCCGCCCTCCGCCAGCTTGAACGACATCTTGGATTTCGCGGCGCTGTCGCCGGTCTTTTCCTGCAGCCAGGCGGCGGGATTGGCGACATAGGCCGCAAGGCTCGCCTCGTCCCAGACCGCGCCCGATGCGCCTACCGTCAGGATCGAATCGCCATACTTGAAGCCGGCCACGGACGCCACGGGCCGCCCGATCACGCCGTAAAGGTTGGGGCCGGTCTTGCCGCCCTTTTGAAACGCGGTCCCGTCCGGTCCGATGACCGAATGGCAGGCCTTGCATTTCGCGAAAACCACTTCTCCGGCAGCGGCATCCTGCGCCAGCGTCGGGCCGGCCAGCATGGCCAGCACCAGGGTTAGGATCGGCGTCAGTTTCGTCATGTCATCCTCATCAGCAGCGGCGCAGGTTGGTCCGCAGTCGCGCCCTGACACCAATGAAGGGCGCGCACGATTGTTATGCAATAGCGCGCGATGCCACGGGACGCGTTATCCTATGTCGGTTTGGGAAAATGTGCCGCAAAAGCCGCCTTCAGCGCGATGTCGAGGTCGGTCATCGTGACCGGCAGGCCAAGATCGACAAGGCTGGTGACACCGTGGTCGCGGATGCCGCAGGGCACGATGCCGTCGAAATGGGACAGGTCGGGATCGACGTTGATCGACAGCCCGTGAAAGCTGACCCAGCGACGCAGCTTGACCCCGATGGCAGCGATCTTGTCATCGGCGGGTGCGCCGTCCGGCCCGGCGCGGTCCGGGCGGCTGACCCACACACCGACGCGGCCCGGCCGCCGTTCACCCCGGACATTGAACGTCGCCAGCGTGTCGATGACCCAGTTTTCAAGGGCACAGACGAACTGGCGCACGTCGCGCCCGCGCCGGCCCACATCCAGCATGACATAGACCACGCGCTGGCCCGGCCCATGATAGGTGTATTGCCCGCCCCGGCCCGCGACATGCACCGCGAAGCGGTCGGGATCAACCAGATCAGACGGTCTTGCCGATGTGCCGGCGGTATAGATCGGCGGATGTTCCAAAAGCCAGACCGCCTCGGGCGCCGTGCCTGCCGCAATCGCGGCCACGCGCTCTTCCATGTCGGCCAGGGTGTCGGCATAAGGCCGCAGGCCGGGCAGATGGGTCCATTCGACCATGGTTTCCTCGGGCTGGCGGGGCTGCGGTGCCGGATTTGCGCAAAATTCACTTTGCACACCGGCATCCCGTGATAGCATTTCCGCATTGTCGGCGATCTTTTCAATCCTGGGAGTGATGCAATGAAACTCAAGGCAATTGCAATGTCGGCCATGATCGCTGCCCTGGCCGTTGGTCGCGCCGCGCCGGTGATGGCGGATGGCGACGCGCTGGTGGGCGGCATCATCGGCGGCATCATCGGCGGGGTCATCGTCAACGAGGTCAACAAGACCCAACGCAGCACCAAATCGACGCGATCAACGAAATCGACCGGCGTTTCCTCGGCACAGCGCGAGGCCAACCGCGAGGTGCAGACGGCGCTGAATTACTTTGGCTTTCCGGTCGGTACGCCGGACGGGTCCATCGGCCCGAAAAGCCGGGCGGGCATTTCCACCTATCAGGCGACGCTGGGCTATCCGGCGACGGGCCAGCTGACCGAATATGAACGCAGCCTGCTGGTCACGGCCTATTATCGCGGCATGGCGGGCGGACCGCTTGTCACCCGGACCGCGGCAACGCATCCTCTGGGTATCAAGGGTCTCCTGATCGTCCAGCGCGATGAAATGGCCGGGGTTGCCCCGGCGGCTGTGGCACCGCAGGCCGAAGCGTTTGTCGCCGCGCCCGTGGCCCCCGAGGATGCGCCGCTGCAGCCGGGCACCATCGCGGCCGCCACGGCGGCGGCCCTGCCCAAACTGATGCCCGAAGAGGCCCCGGCCACCGAAGGCGCGTTGCCGTCGTTCATGGGATCGGGTGCGGTCCAGGTGTCGCTGGCGTCCCATTGCAACAAGGTCAGCCTGATCACCAACGGCAATGGCGGCTACACGACCGCCGCTGCGATGACCGATCCCAATTTCGCGCTGTCCGAACAGTTCTGCCTGGCGCGAACCTATGCAATGTCGCAGGGCGAAGAGATCGCGGCCTCGGTCGCGGGGTTCACCGCCGCACAGATTTCGGACCAGTGTCTGGCCTTTGGCAATGTGCTGGCCGAGCATGTCGCAGCCCTGTCGCTGCAGCCCGCCGATGTCGTGCAGGCGGGCGTCACCGACTTTGTAGCCGGTTCGGGGATGTCGCCGGTGCAGTTGTCGGGAACCGCGAAGGTCTGCCTCGGGGTTGGCTACACCACGGACAACATGGATGTGGCCATCGGCTCGGCGCTGTTGCTGACCGCGATGGGCGAACGCGGCTATGCCGAGCTTCTGGGCCATCATCTGAGCCAGGGCTTTGGCGCCACCGTTCGGCCCGATCTGGCGATGGGCTGGTACGACATCGGCCTTGCGGCCATCGGGCAGGGTCAGGCGGTCTTTGCGCCCGGCATGGCCGACCGCTCCGAGGTCATCCAGAAGGCATCCTATACGCTGAACGGGCGCGCCGCCGAACTGGTCCCCGAACCCCGGATGCAAGAGGCAAGCCTGCCCGATTTTGGTGTCACCCCCGAAGATGCTGCCATCGCACCCGAGCTTGAAGAGTTCGGCGTGCCTGCCAAGGCGGCGGCTGTGCCGGAAACGGGCCTTGGCAGCGATCCGGTGACATTTGCCGAAACCGCCCCGAGCTTGCCCGACCCCATGACAAATCCCGGCGGCGCGGCACTGTCGCTTGCGGTCAAGCTGCCGATGCTGATCTTTGGAAACTGACCTCCGCCGACGGGGCAGGGGGGCGAAAATCCCCCTTTCCTTATCGGGCAGGCTTCGCTAAACCCCCCGCGTCGATGCCCCTTTTGCGGATGTGGCGGAATTGGTAGACGCGCAGCGTTGAGGTCGCTGTTCCTTAACCGGAGTGAAAGTTCGAGTCTTTTCATCCGCACCAGGCGTTCTGACAACGGCCCGCTCAGCGATGAGCGGGTCATTTTCTTGTTATGGCAGGATTTGCAGCCAGACCCAGATCGACCCGATCGACAGGGCGGTGGCGACCAGCACGGTCGATGCCGCGACCCGCTTGGCCACGCCGTACAGATTGGCAAAGACATAGGCGTTGACCCCCGGTGCCATTGCGGCGGTCAGCACCGCGGATCGCAGCGCCGCGGTGTCCAGCGCGAAAACCTGCGTGCCCAATATCCACGTCAGGCCCGGATGCACGACCAGCGATGCCGCCGACAGCCAGGCGATGGCCTTCATGTCGCCTTCGGGGCGATAGCGGCACAGCACCCCGCCAAGCCCGAACAGCGCGGCAGGCAGACCGGCGCGGCTGATCAGGTCAACGGCGGACCATGCGACGCCGGGCAAAGCGACGCCCGACAGGTTCACCGCAAACCCGGTCAGGATGCCAAGGACAAGCGGCTGGCTCAGGATCGCCTTCAGGACCTGGCCCGCGACCGCCCCGGCCGACAGCGCCTTGCCCCGGCTTTTGGCCACTTCCATCAGGGTGATGCCAAAGGCATAGAACAAGGGCGCATGGATCGACAGGATTGCAAAGTTGCCCTGCAGGGCATCCGGACCATAGGCGCGTTCGGTGATCGGCAGCCCCAGCAGCAGGGAATTGGAGAACAGCCCGACAAACCCGAACGCAATGGCATCCGTGACCGGGCGACCAAACAGGTGCCGCGCGCCAAGATACCCGGTCAGAAACCCGGCGAATGCGCCTGCGTAAAAGCTGATCATCAGCCCGGGCTCATAGGCCTGGGCCAGGTCCAGACGCGCAATGGAGGCAAACAGCAGCGTCGGCAGCGCGTAGGTCTGCGCAAAGATCATCACCCCGTCGACCGCGCTTTCCGAAAACCGGCCCCAGCGCGCGGCGGCATAGCCAAATCCGATCACCAGAAAGACGGGCAGGATGACGTCCAGAAGGACGCTCACGCGGTATCCTCACAGGTGATTGTCAGGCCATCAAAGGCCGGGCGGATATGTGCGGGCAACTCGGCGCACAGGGTGGCATAGTCCATGTCGAGATGCATGTTGGTCAGGATGGCCCGCGCAGGCCGGGCGCGCGCGATCCATGTCAGCGACAGCGCCAGATGCGCATGCGTCGGGTGCGGTGTGCGGCGAAGCGCGTCGAGGATCCAGCAATCGAGATTGGCCAGCAGCGGCCATGTTTCCGCGGGTATGTCCACCACATCGGGCAGATAGGCCAGATCGCCGATACGAAAACCCAAGGCATCAGAGCCGCCATGGCCGACGCGAAACGGCACCAGGGTCACCTCTCCGCCCGCGCCCGCGATTGTCACCGGGCCGTTGATCAGGTGCATGGTCAGAATGGCGGGATAGCCCGACGCCTCGGGTTGTTCAAAGGCATAGCCGAACCGGGTCAACAGATCGGATCGCGTCGGGGCATCGGCCCAGACATCCAGCTTGCGTCGCAGGTTGAAGACGATCTGGCGCAGGTCATCGATGCCGTTGGTGTGGTCGGCATGGGCATGGGTATAGACCACCCCGTCCAGCGTCCCGATCCCCACATCCAGCAACTGCGCGCGCATGTCGGGCGAGGTGTCGATCAGGACGCGGGTGGTGCCTGCATCCGTTGTCTGCTCCACCAGCAGCGAACAGCGCCGCCGGGTGTTTTTGGGGTTTGCCGGATCGCAATCGCCCCAGTCGCCACCAAGGCGCGGAATGCCCCCGGATGACCCGCAGCCAAGGATGGTAAAGGTCATCTTCGCCATCATGCGACCGTTGCCGGCAACACTGCCTTGGTGAACAGCCGGTCGAAATTGGCGGTCGTCGTGGCTGCAAATTCGGCCTCTGACAGTCCGTACACGGCCGCCCCGATCCGCGCGGTAAAGGCGGTGTAGGCAGGCTCGTTGCGGCGCCCGCGATGGGGTGGGGGGGCAAGATAGGGGCTGTCGGTTTCCAGCAGGATGCGGTTCACGGGTGCTGCGGCAAAGATGTCGCGCAGACCTTGGGACTTCGGAAAGGCCGCGATGCCGGACATCGAGAGGTAAAATCCA
This sequence comes from Rhodobacterales bacterium, assembly GCA_021155205.1. Classification (GTDB taxonomy): domain Bacteria; phylum Pseudomonadota; class Alphaproteobacteria; order Rhodobacterales; family Rhodobacteraceae; genus JAJNPS01. The sequence goes on along the minus strand of JAJNPS010000037.1, from coordinate 55,272 downwards.
AGGTCCAGCGCCTGACGCGCAAGACCCGCACCCGACGAAAAGCAATGCATGACGCACGCATAGGGCTTGTCGCGAAACCCTTCGGCCAGGATTGCGGCCATGTCGTCATCCGCATCCCGCGCATGGATGATCAGCGGCAGGCCGGTTTCCTGCGCGGCCTCGATGTGGATGCGAAGACTGGTCTGCTGGAGGGCCTTGCTGTCGGCGGTGTAATGGTAGTCAAGGCCGGTCTCGCCGATGCCGACGAATTTCGGGTGCCGCGCCAGCGTTACCAGCGCCTCGACGGTGGCCATGGGTTCGTCCGCAGCACTCATCGGGTGGGTGCCTGCGGCATAGAACACGCCGTGATGCGTCTCGGCCAGCGCGCGGACAGCGGGTTCAAGGCGAAGGCGGGTGCAGATCGTGACCATGCGGCGCACCCCGGCGGCGCGCGCGCGCGCCAGAATATCGGGCAAATCTTGGGAAAAATCGGGAAAATCAAGGTGGCAGTGGCTGTCTACCAACTCCGGCTTGTCCGCGATGTCCGGGCTGTCGGGGGGCATCTTGCCTACCTTGGGGCGAGGGTTCCCGCCGTCTCGTCGATCTTCAGCACCATATCCATGAGAAGCGCCGCAGGGTCAAGGTTGACCGCCTTGCCCCGGCGCGCCCGGTTGCCAAGGGTCTGCGCGCAATCTGCCCAGGCGCGCGCGACCCCCTGATGCGGTGCAAGACGCTGCAGGATCGCGGCTTCGCCCGGTGTGGCTTCGGGCGGCGGGGCGCCGGTGGTTCCGGTGCGCGCCAGACGCGCCAGGAAGAGGTCAATCAGGGTCACGGTCAGATCGAACCGGACCTCGGACGCGCGACCCGCTGCCACCTCGCAAAGCGCGATGGCGCGCGGGCGGCTCATGCGGGGCAGGGTGCCCATCAGGCCCACGATGTCGGCGTAGAGGTCAAGGCCGCCCTGCGCCGTCAGCTGCAGCGCCGCCCCGACCGACCCGCCCGCCAGTTCGGCCATGGACGTGGCATTTGCGGTGCCTGTCTGGCCGCCCGCCCCGGCCAGCGCACGGTCCAGATCGTCCGGTCCCAATGTCTGCAGCCGCAACACACGACAGCGCGAGCGGATCGTCGGCAACAGCCGGAACGGCTGGTGGCTGATCAGAAACAGGACCGCGCCCGGCGGCGGTTCCTCCAGCAGTTTCAGCAGCGCGTTGGCGGCGTTGGGGTTCATTTCGTCGGCATCGTCGATGATGACGATGCGCCGCCCGCCATCGGCTGCCGAAAGGCCGAAAAACCCCTTCATCTGCCGCATGTCATCGACGACAATCTGTGCCCGCATCTTCTTGCGCTCGGTGTCCCAGCTGCGCCGCAACAGGAACAGGCCCGGATGGGTCAGAGCACGGACATGGCGGGCGACAGCCAGATCAGGATCGACAGCAAGGGTCGCGGGCGGCGGTGGGGCACCGAACAGGCCACCGTCGGCTTCGGGCGTCGCCAGCAGAAACCGCGCCGCGCGCCAGGCAAAGGTGGCCTTGCCGATGCCGCGCGGGCCGGTGATCAGCCAGGCATGGGGCAACCGGCCCGACGCATGGGCCGACAGGAACGCAGCCTCGGCGGCATCCTGGCCAAAGAGCTGGCGCGTCTCGCGCGGATGCGGCGCGCCGTCAAGCCGATCAGGTTCGGGCACCTCGTCAGACATCTGCGGCGCGCGGCCCCAGATGGTGCAGGACGGCCTGCAGCACGTCGGCAGCCACAAGATCGGCCCCGCGCGCGCCGTCGATGATCCAGAACCGGGCGTGATGCGCGGCAAGGTCGAGAAACCCCTGCCGCGCGCGCGTCTGGAACGCCAGCCCCATATCCTCGAACCGCATCTCCGCCCCGGCGCGCGCCGTGGCGCGGTGCAGCCCCAGGGCGGGATCAATGTCGATCAGCAGCGTCAGGTCCGGCTCCACGCCGATCATCAGATCATGCAGCGCATCGACGGTGCCGGCCAGATCGCCGCGCGTGATGCCCTGGAAAATCCGCGTCGAGTCGGCAAACCTGTCAGTGATCACCACCTCGCCCCGCGCCAGGGCCGGGCGGATGGTCTTTTCAAGGTGGTCGCGGCGCGCGGCGGTGAACAACAGGATTTCCGTCTCTGCCGACCAGCGGTCCGGATCGCCCTCCAGCACCAGCCGCCGGATTTCCTCGGCCCCCCGACTGCCCCCCGGCTCGCGCGTCAAAAGGCAAGGAATGTTGCGCGTGGTCAGCGCCTCGGCCAGACGGCGCGCCTGGGTCGATTTGCCCGACCCATCGATGCCTTCAAGGCTGACAAAGACGCCCCCGCCCGGTCCGCTCACGACTGCGGCATCAGGCTGTTTGCGCGCCGGTAAAGCACGCGCGCAGCGGTCATGAAGCGGGTCGTGAACCCGGCCTTGGCGACATCCGCCTCGGCCATCAGCGGCACGCGCGCGCTGGGCAGTCCCGGCACCTGAATCACCAGTTCCGCAATCTGGTCCCCGGCGGCGACAGGAGCAGCCAGCGGCCCCCTGTAGATCACCTCGGCGGTCACGGTATCCTGCACGAGTGCGGGCACCAAAAGCCGCACATCATCCGCCGGGACCAGCCCGACCGTTGCCGCCGATCCAAGCCATACATCGGCCTGGGCAACGCGGACACCCGCCTTGGCCACGGTCTTTTGCGTAAATTGCCGGAAGGCCCAGTTGATGATCCTTTCGCCCTCTTCGGCGCGGGCCTGGTCGCTGGCCAGCCCGGCGAACGCAAAGACGATCCGGCGGTCCCCCTGCTTGGCCGACCCGACAAGGCCGTAGCCTGCCTCGATCGTGTGGCCGGTCTTCAGTCCGTCGGCACCGATCCCCAGACTCAGCAGCGGGTTCCGGTTGAAGCGGTTGTCGGGCGAGCGGCCCTTGTAGCTGTATTCCGTCTCGGCGAAGACCGGGTAATACTCCGGGAACTCTTCGATCAGGCGCTTGCTGAGGATGCCGAGGTCGCGCATCGACATGCGATGCCTGGGGTCGGGCCAGCCGCTGGCGTTGGTGAAGACCGAGGCCGTCATGCCAAGCGCCTCTGCGCGCTGGGTCATCTGGGCCGAAAACGCCTCTTCGGTTCCGGCCAAGCCCTCGGCGATCACCACGCTGGCGTCGTTGCCCGAGTTGACGACGACGCCCTGGATCAGTTCTTCCACCGTCGGGCGGTCGCTTTGCTGGAGCATCATCGTCGAGCCGCCGTCGCGGGTCATCTGGACGGCCTTTTCCGAGACGGCGAAGGTCGTGGCCATCGTGACCCGGCCATCCTTCAGTGCCTCGAACAGCATGTTGATCGTCATCAGCTTCGACATCGAGGCCGGGGGCAGCGGCTGGTCGGCGTTCTTGTCCATCAGTACCGTGCCGGTCGTCATGTCATAGACCCAGGCCGCCGTGGCCGCGGTCTCGAAGGCCAGAGAGGCCGTCGCCTGGGTCAGGACCGCGGCAATGATCATTGCCGCCATCCGTACAATCCTGCACATTGTTCAGCGTCTCCTTCAGCCCTTGAGAACATAGGCATCGGCGAAGCCTGCCGACTTGACCTTTGCCAGTGTCGACCTGTCGCCGCGTGCGATTACGCTCCAGAACGATTTGCCCTGGCTTTCCTCTTTGCGGATCGTGCTGGTGATGCCTGCCTTGGTCAGGGCGTCGACCGCGCGCTTGGCGTTTGCCTCGACCGAAAAGATGCCGATCTGGATGCGGGTGCCGCCGGTGGCCGCAGCCGGTGCGGGGGCTGGCGCGTCGGCGATGGCGGGTCCGGCGGCCGCGATGGCGCCGGGGTCCATCTTCGGCACGCGCTTGCCGGTCGCGGGGGCGGCGGCCACATCGGTCGCCGGGGCGACACCTTCGGCCCGGTCAATCGCGGCCGCAGCCCCTGCGATCGGGTCAATTGGCGTCGTCTCGACGGTTTCGGCGGCATCAAGGATGGGCTGACTGGCATCCGTTTCCGGCGGCGCCTCTTCGCGGCGCAGGGCGGTCACGCTGATCTTGCCGGGCTGTCCGGCCAGAAAACCCAAGGCGGCGGCCGCATCCGAGGAAATCTGCAGTTCCGGCCCCGGATTGTCACGTTCCCGCCGGAACAGCGCGCCGATGACGAACTTGCCGTTCTCGGGGTTGCGCATGATCACGCGCTCGGGGTCCTTGGCCGCGGGCGAGGCAACCCAGACGCCGCCCAGGGACGGCCTCCCGTCCCACAGGGCCGTATCCTCGACCTGGAACACGTCAGGCGCCTCGACATCGCGGTCCACCAGCCGGGTCGAAGTGTTCGCCGCGGTGGCGCCGTCAGCCCGGGCGTCCGTGCCGGCCCCGGCGGATTTGCCCAGGCCCGCAAAGGGCCCCTGACCGCCCTGGCACCCGCCAAGCAACAGGACGGCGACAGATGCCGCGCCGAATAACCCCAACGATGAATGTGCCATGCTCTGCCCTTGCCTTCGCGTTCTGTGCCGCGATTGTTCCTGCCCCCGGTGCCTGCTTGCCGCCGCCAGCCCGGCAGGTTGCCCGCTGCAGACCCTGGTTGCGGCGCATACTACCGGCTTGGCGGTCCAGAGGAAAGAGCGGCCTTTGCGCGCTAGCATCACTTTGCCAACAGGTCCGCCCCTTTCAGAATCGCCCGCACCCCGCTATGCCCGCGCCATCGGGAGGAGTGGCGGAGCGGTTTAACGCACCGGTCTTGAAAACCGACGTAGGGGCAACTCTACCGTGGGTTCGAATCCCACCTCCTCCGCCACTTGCCCACTTGCGAAGTCATGACTGCCTTTGCCGCGTTGGGCGTATCGAAGACGACGTCGATCCACGTTGTCGATGAGAAGGGCGCTCAAGAAAATTTATAGGTCCTGACTATAAGTGGCTGGGAAACTTTGCATTCTCAGGCGGATTTGGCAGAGAGCTTGAGAGTTAGAGTAAAAATCCCGCGTCTGACCGGCTGGCCACCGCGGGGACACGGCCGAGTCAAAATTCAACGCACCGGAATGTTCTCGCGCAAGATAATGCGCGGCTCAATATACTTCAGCGTCAAAAAGGGTGCGGTTGACGCGATGGACCCCAACAGCCGGATGACTGCCTGCTCGCCCGTGAGGCGTGCATTCTGGTCGATCACGACGTCGATCAGGTCGTCGGCCAGATAGCTGCGCGTAAGATCAGTCAGATCGTGAAAGATCACGAAGGGGCGCGGACGTCCCATGCCGGCCACCGCCCGCGCGACGCCCGCCCGCCCGGCACCCACACAATAGATGCCGACAATATCGGGACAGTTGCGCAGCAGGCTGAACGCGGCATCATATGACACGGTGTTGTCCTCGTGGGTCTCCACCGCCGGCAGCAATCGCAGTTTCGGGAACTGATCGGTGATCACGACGCGAAAGCCGTTTTCGCGTTCTTCATGGCCGTGATAAGCGCGCGAGCCCATGAACAGGCCCAATGACCCTGCGCTGCTGCCGACCAGGCGCCCCATCATCAGACCCGCCGTCCGCCCTGCCACCCGGTTGTCGACCCCGACATAGGCTGATCGCGGCGTCTGCAGCACATCCGATGCGATCGTAATCACCCGGACGCCTGCGTCGGAAAGTTGGCGTATGGCGTTGCGTGTGATCGGGTGATCGACGGTGATCAACCCGACGCCGCTGGCTTTCAGCGCGGTCCTTTCTATCGCGGAAACCAAAGCTTCTGGCGACAAGCCATCCAGCGCATGGATGGTACAGGACGCGACAAGTGGCAGGTGGGACGCAAAATCCCGGATCGTGTTCGCCAGGTCGTGCATGAATTCGCTGTGCCCGAAGGGGATGAAGAATTCCAGATGGGCAGGGCGTGAGGGCAGGGTGACCTTGTCTTCGGTCGGCAGGTAGCCAAGGACGCGCGCAGCCATGTAGACGCGCTGGCGGTTGGCGGCAGATACGCCTGCGCGCCCGTTCAGGACGCGGTCCACCGTCGCTGTCGAAACATCTGCGCTGTTGGCAATATCCCTGATGGTGGCCTTGCGCATGCTGGTTCCGTTCGGGCGGGGCAAAGCCGCGACTTCTGGATGCCCTGACACATCAAGCGGAGGATATCACATCAGCTTTGATGATGTAACGCAATCAATCTGGCAGGATGCAGTCGCGAGCTATCAAAGGGCATGGTCATTTTTTATTTAGCGGAAACAGAAAGATGACCGCAAGCTTTCGCAGCCATGCCGTGGGCATGATCCAGGCGCGGCAACATTTCCATCATGCGTGATGGGTTCTGATGTAAATTGCGTTTGCGTCCGATCCATCGGACATTCACCGTCTATCGAACAGATGTGTGGCCCATTGTCGCGGCACAGTCACACCGCAGATGCGCGCCTTGTGATGACGTTTGCGCGCTCAACCAGTCGGGCAAACTTGCCCGTGTTCGGTCAGAGGAGGAGACCAGCATGCTTCGAAGAACATTTTTCGGCCTTACGACAGCGCTTGTTGCAGTTGTGGCTAGCGGGACGGTCGCGCTGGCCGAGGGCAAGACATTTTACTGGGTGTCACACGGATCGCCCGCCGATCCCGTCTGGACCTATTTCCTGGACGGGGCCAACCGTTGGGCCGCCGATACCGGAAACACGGTGAACACCTCGTTCCATTCCGGCGACGTGCCGTCGCAGCAAGAAGCTGTGCGCGCGGCCATCGCATCCGGCGCAGACGGCATTGTGACGTCCAGTCCCGATCCGGGGTCGCTGGTCGAGGTGGTAGCCGAGGCCGTTGCCGCGGGAATCCCCATCATCAACATGAACACGCCCGATCCGACGGCGGATTTCGACGCCTATGTCGGAGCCGATCTGGAAGTGGTTGGAGCCGGCTGGGCGCAGTATCTGGTCGACAAGGGCCTGGTGAAAGAGGGCGATTTCGTCTGGATGCCGGTCGAGGTGCCAGGTGCCACCTATGGCGTCCAGGAAGAGGCAGGCATCGCGTCCGTCTTCACCCCGCTGAACATCACGTGGGAGGTGACTGACGCCACCCTCGACCAGGCCGAGATCATTACCCGGATGTCGGACTACCTGACCGCCAATCGCGACAAGGTGCAGGCGATCATCGGACTGGGCGACCTTGTGACTGGCTCCATACCCCGCGTGTTTGATCAGGTCGGCGTGAAGGCCGGTGAAATCCCTGTGGTCGGCTGGGGCAATTCGCTGGATACGACACAGGCCGTGCTGAACGGCTATGTGAATGCGGCCCAGTGGCAAGATCCGCAGGCGACGAGCTATGTGGCGCTTTCCCTGGCAGCAATGCAGGCAGGCGGCACGCCAGCGGCGTTTGATGTGATCACCGGCGCGCTCTATGAAAAGGACACCGCGCAGGTCTATGACGACATCATGAGCGGCAAGTAATCCTCAGTTGCGCGGCCCGGGGCAACCCTGGCCGCGCGCCCTTCATGACATTGAACAAAGAGACCCCCTTGGAACCGCAAAGCCTGGCCCGACGGCTGTTCGCCCGCCCCGAAGCAGGCCCCGCGATCCTGCTGCTGTTGGAAATTGTGGTCTTTACCGCCATCAACCCGGCGTTCCTTTCGGTCCTGAACATTTCCAACACGCTGGCATTTACAGTGGAGTTGGGACTGATCGCGCTGGCGATGACGCTGCTGATGACGGCGGGCGAGTTCGACCTGTCGGTCGGGGCCGTGTTCGGCCTGACGCCGGTCCTGATGTGGGCGCTGTTCAATTCAGGTGCCACATCGCTGCCCGTGGCATTCCTGGTTGCCATCGGCATCGCGGTTTTCATCGGCGTGGTGAACGGCTGGTTTGTGACCGCGCTGAAAATCCCGTCATTCCTGGTCACGCTGGGCATGCTGCTGGTGGCGCGCGGTACCGCCCTCTACATCACCGACGGTTTCCCGCAACGCACTTGGAGTGCCGAGGGCCAGTGGCTGGCATCCGTGCTGGTGGGCGACGTGCAGTTCGGATCGCTCAGGCTTTACATGTCGTTGTTCTGGTTCATCGCATTCGCCTTCCTGCTGCATTACGTGCTGACCGGCACCCGTCTGGGAAACTGGATCCAGGCGACCGGCGGCAATGCCAACGCGGCCCGCGCGCGCGGTGTGAACGTGGCGCGCACCAAGATCGGGCTGTTCGTGCTGAGCGCGTTCCTGTCTGGCTTTGCAGGCATTATCAGTTCGATCCGAACCTCTGCCGCCAATCCCAATTCGGGCACGGGGTATGAGTTGGAGGTGATCGCCATGGTCGTCATCGGTGGCACCTCGCTGCTGGGCGGTCGAGGCACGATCATCGGGACCATCCTAGGCATCTTTATCCTGCGGCTGATGCGCAACGGCATCGTCATGATCGGGGTGCCGGGGCTGGCCTACAACATCTTTATCGGCGCGATCATCCTTGGCATGATGGCGCTGCATTCGTGGCTGGAACGCCGCCATCATTCGGGGGAATGACAGATGGGCGACGCGCTGGTCCGGATGGTCAATGTCACGAAATCCTATGGCCGCGTGCAGGCCTTGCGCGGGGCCAACCTGACGGTCAACGAAGGCGAGATCGTGGGCCTTCTGGGTGACAATGGTGCCGGAAAATCAACCATGATCAAGGTGTTGTCCGGCGCAGTTCGCGCCACCAGCGGTGACATCTTCGTGCGCGGACGCAAGGTGGAGATGAACTCGACCTCGGACGCCATCAACAACGGGATCGAGACCATCTACCAGGATTCCGCGCTGGTCACGCAGTTGTCCATCGCGCGCAACATCTTTCTGGGGCGCGAGCCGGTCAAGGGCGCGCTCGGACGGCTGGATCACGCCGCGATGGGCGCGGCCACCACGGCCCTGTTGCGGCAAGTCGGCATCACCAAGAACATTCCGCCCACGACGCCGATTTCGGCCCTTTCGGGCGGGGAACGGCAGGCCGTCGCGATTGCCCGCGCGATGCATTTCGACAGCGACCTGATCATTCTGGATGAGCCGACCAACAACCTTGGCGTGGCCGAAACCCAAGGCGTGCTTAACTTTGTTCGCCAGGCGCGGGATTCGGGGCATTCGTGCATCTTCATCGCGCACAACATCCACCACGTGTTTCAGGTCGTCGACCGCATCGTGGTGATGCGTCTGGGCAGCGTCGTCGCCGACGACATCGACCCCAAAACCACGACGGTCGAACAGGTGGAGCGGATCATCACCGGCATGGACCACGCCTGATGGAACGACCGCTGATCCTGTCATCGCCGGACCCGCGCAGCATCGACATGATCTTTACCGATCCCGCCAAGGCAGTGCTGCACGACCGCTACCGGATCGTCGAGGCGGCCACAGACGGGCTGGACGCCCTGCCGGATGCCACGCTGGCCGAGACGCGTTACGTGCTGGGCCAGCCGCCGATCCCGGCGGAGCTGCTGGCGCGGATGACGGGCCTTAGGGCGGTGCTGAATGTTGAAAGCAACCTTTACCTCAACATGCCCTACGAGATCCTGTTCCAGCGCGGCATCCACGTGCTGACCACGGGGGCGGTCTTTGCCGAACCGGTTGCCGAGATCGGTCTGGCGTTTGCGTTGAACCTGTTGCGTGACGTCGTTGATGCGGATCTGGCCTTTCGCCAAGGTCACGAGCTTTGGGGTTTTGCGGGCAACCAACAGGCGCGCCTTTTGACGGGCGCTACGGTCGGGCTGATCGGGTTCGGCGACCTTGGGCGCGCGGTCAAGCGGGTGCTGACCGGATTTCACTGCCAGATCAGTGCCTATGACCCATGGCTGCCGCCGTCCGTCATCCGCGATCACGGGGCGCAACCGGCCAGTCTGGATGTTGTGCTGTCGGGGTCCGATGTGGTGTTCTGCGTTGCCTCGGTGACCGGCGAGAACGAGGGGTTCCTGGATGCTGCACACTTTGCCCGCATGCGACCGGGGGCTGTCTTCATCCTGCTCAGCCGGGCAGGTGTGGTCAATTTCGACGACCTGATCGCGGCGGTGCGGTCCGGACACATCTTCGCCGCAAGCGATGTCTTTCCGGAAGAGCCGCTTCCCTCCGATCATCCGGTGCGGACCCTGCGCGGGTTCCTGCGATCCGCCCACAGGGCCGGGGCGCTGGACATCGCACTAAAGCGGATGGGCGACATGGTACTGGAGGACATGGACCTGATGGACCGTGGTTTGCCGCCGCAGCGCTGCAAGCGGGCCGAACGCGAAACGGTCAGCCGCATGCGGTCGCGCCCGGTCGACAAGACCTAGAGTCTGTCCCACGCGGATAGAAGCGTCGGCCATCCTCTCGGTTCCTTGCTGGCCGCCTGTCTTTCGACAAAACCGCGCGCCACGTTTGTCGGACAGGCTTTAAGTCCCCGGGTTGTCGTCCACGGTGCCTGCGACGTACTGATCAAGGTCGATGATCGCCCCCGCATCATCCGCGCATCCTCCGACACCAGAAACGAAATCAGCGCCGCCGGGTCCTTGGGCATCAAGAGCCGCCCGAACGGCTGCTTGGCCCCCAGCGTCTCCGACCAGTTTTCCGGCAGGCCGTGCAGGCGGGTCTGCACCTCTTGTTCCGCCGGGGTCCAGGTCCAGCCAAGGTTGATGCCGAACACCCGCATGCCATCACGCTTGACCGTGTTGGCGGTGCCCTTGGTCAGGGCTACAATCGCCGCCTTGGATGCGGCATAGGCCAGCAGGAACGGCGGGCCGCCATAGGCCAGCATTGAGGTGATGTTCACGATGGTCCCCGCATTGAACCGCCCCGGTTTTGCCGGAGGGTGATTTGTTCAACGACTGTCCTGCCTTCTATTGTATGGGGCTTCCGATCACTCGACCACTTCGGGCCTGCCGGCGCTTGCGGTTGCGATGGCAAGACCCGCCGCGCGCCATTCGGGAAAACCATCGACCAGCCGCCGCGCGGGGCGGCCTTGGGCGCGCAGGGCGGCCACGGCCTCGAACGCAAGGACGCACCAGGCGCCCCGGCAATAGGCGATCACCTCGCGGTCCGGGTCAAGCTCGGCCAGCCGGTCCAGCAACTCGGCCAGCGGGATGTTGACGGCACCGGGCAGATGCCCCTGCCCGAATTCGTCTGCTGGCCTGACGTCGAGCACCGTCACCAATCCGGCCGCGACCCGATCAAGCAGGTCTTCGCGCGTCACCGGCTCGAGGCTGTCGCGGTCCGCGAAGTAGCCGCGCCGGATGCGGTCCACTTCGGCCAGGTTGCGTTCGGACTGCCGGCGCAGGGCTGTCAGCAGGTCCGTCACCCCGGCATCGGCCAGCCGGTAAAGGATGAACTTGCCGTCGCGGCGGTTCGCGACAAGACCGGCGCGGCGGAGTTGCTGCAGATGTTGTGACACATTGGCCAGCGACAGCCCGACGCGGGCGGCCAGCGCATCGACGCCGCGTTCGCCCTGACCCAGGTGCTCCAGCAGGTCCAGCCGATGCGGGTGCCCCAGGGCGCGGGCGACCCCGGCAAACTCGGCCAGAATGGCTTGCTTCGGACCCATTGACATGCAGGTCATCTCCACGATAGCTCAATCAACATAATAATTGACTGTAAATCGGGACGGTCCGTGGCGCAAGAGCCTCAAGGTCGTCCGCTCCCGGAGGAATGTCATGATTTTGCGCCAGTTCCTTCACACGGATCCGATAACGGCATCCTATCTTCTGGGCTGCGGCGGCCAGTCCGCCGGCGCGGTGGTCGATCCGGCGGGCGATATCGCCCCCCATATTGCAGCTGCCGAAGCGACGGGGATGCGGATCCTCTATGTCATCGACACCCATCTGCATGCCGATCATCATTCGGCCGGGCGGGCGCTGGCCGAAGCTGCAGGGGCGCGGTATGTGCTGCAGGCCGGGGCCGATACCTCTTATGCTTTCGCGGGCGTGCAGGATGGCGATGTTCTGGACCTTGGCAATGTGGCGCTGGCGATCATGCACACGCCCGGCCATACGCCTGAACATATCTCGATTGTGGTGACCGACAGGATCCGGTCGGCGGATCCATGGTTCATCCTGACCGGCCACACGCTGATGGTGGGCGATCTTGGCCGCAGCCTGAGCGGCAAGCCCGCCTCGACCATGGGGTTCGAGCGGCGCAACAACAGGGCATTCGGGATCGAGGACGAGACGGAATTCCTGCGGATGATGGCCGCAGGCATTCCGCAGCCACTCCCCGGTGCGTCGCAGATCCGCGCGGTGAATGCGGGCTATCCGGTATCGGTGCAATGACCGGACCAGCGCCAGGGGCAAGTGCGATGCTGTCGCTGGGCATCCGGGAAAACCTGACGCAATTCGTGCATCAACTGATCCAGGTGCTGCTGGTGGGCTTTGCTTTGGGCATGATGCGCACCGTGGTCCCGGCGTTGGCCGAAAGCGAGTTTGGCGTGGCGCGGGGGTCGTTCCTGCTGCTGACCGCCTTTGTGGTGGCGTTCGGGGTGGTCAAGGCGGTGATGAACTTCGTGGCGGGCCGACTGTCGGAACGCATCGGGCGCAAGCAGGTGCTGCTTTGGGGCTGGCTCATCGCGCTGCCGGTTCCGGTGATGATCTGGGCCGCGCCGAACTGGGGCTGGATCGTTGCGGCGACAGTGCTGCTGGGTGTCAATCAGGGCCTGTGCTGGTCGATGACGCAGACCGCCAAGCTGGATATCACCCGGGCCGACCAGCGCGGGCTGACGATGGGGCTGAATGAGTTTTCGGGCTATGTGGGCGTGGCGCTGGCGGGGGTGGTCACCGCCTATGCCGCCGAAGCGATGGGCGCGCGGCTGGGCCTTCTGGTGTTCGGGATGGCCGTTGTCGTCGCAGCACTGGTCCTGACCGTATTCTGGGTCAGGGACACCTTGCCATGGGCGCGGGCTGAAACGGCAGCGCACAAGACTGCCACACCAAAGTTCGCGCCGCGCTATCCGCAAGGCATGTCCGAACGCCCGGCGACGGCCGAGATCTTTGCGGTGATGAGTTGGCGCGACCGGCGACTTGTGGCCCTTTCGCAGGCGGGGCTGGTCGAGAAGTTCGTCGATGCGCTGTTCTGGGTGATTTTCCCGGTGTTTCTGGTTGGACGGGGCGCCAGCCTGACCGAAATGGGCTGGATCGTCGGCACATATGGCTTTGTCTGGGGCGGGTCGCAACTGTTTACCGGGCGGCTGTCGGACCATGTGGGGCGGTTCTGGCCCAATGTGCTGGGCATGTGGATTTGTGGCGCCGGTGTCCTGATGGTCGTTCTGAGCGACGGGTCATTCTGGTGGGCGCTCTCTGCCGGGATCGCAGGCTTCGGCATGGCACTGCTGTACCCGAACCTCGGGGCTGCCGTGGCCGACATCACGCCACCGGCCTGGCGCGGATCGGCGATCGGCATCTACCGCTTCTGGCGCGACCTCGGCTACGGGATCGGCGCGGTTGGTCTTGGCCTCGTTGCACATGTCACAGGCGCGCTGGAAGCGGCGTTCTGGTTCGTGGCGCTATCGATGTTTGCCTCGGGAGGCATTCTGGTCTACTGGGGCGAAGAAACCCACCCGCGCCTGAACCCGGCCCCGACGCGCGTCGACATGGGGCCAGTACCATGAGCGCAGACTGGATCACCCAGTTTCCGGGCCTGTCCCGTCTGGAGCCCGCAATCCGCGACATTCTGACCCGAAAAAGCGCCATAGTCACCGTCCCTGAGGGCAAGGTGATCTTCGGGCCGGGCAAATCGCCGGAACATCTGCTTTTGCTGCTTGAAGGCCGGGTGAGGGTGCAGCAGGTCTCGGAAGCGGGCCGCGAGATCGTGCTCTATCGGGTCGAGGCTGGCGAAAGCTGCGTGCTGACCACCGCCTGCATGCTGGCCCACGAAAACTACTCTGCCGAAGGGATCGCGGAAACGGATGTGCGCGCCGTCGCCATTCCACGGGCGGTCTTCGATGACCTGGTGTCAAAGTCGGTGACGTTTCGCGACTTCATCTTTCGCGCCTATTCGAAGCGGATCACGGACCTGTTTCAGGTGATCGAGGACATCGCGTTTCAGCGGGTCGATATCCGGTTGGCACAAAAGCTTGTCGATCTAGCGCGGGGAACCGGGCGGGTGCAGGCCACGCATCAGCAGCTGGCTGCAGAACTCGGCACCGCCCGCGAAGTCATCTCGCGCCAGTTGGGCGAGTTTCAGCGGCGTGGCTGGGTCGGTCAGACGCGTGGCGCGATCGAGCTGCTGGACGTTGCCGGTGTTGAACGACTGGCCGCACTTGGGCCGTCTTGAACGCACCCGGCACGCACGCGGCTCCGGCCTACCCTGACAGGCTCGTGGCTTTGTAACAACATCACTGAACGCCACTGCGCCGCCCGCTATACGGATGGCCAAATCAGCAGTTGAGCAGAATCAGGATGACACTTTCAGGACCAGCAAGCCGGGCGTTTGGTGCGGTTGAATACCCGCCTTTCGCCTGGGCCATGCCCAACGACTTGCGCTGCATCAAAACGTCGGCGTCAGAAAACGGGATCATTTCCATGTGGTCGGCGCCTGCTGCCGAAAGGATCAGTCCCTGCCCGCCCAGCGTGCCATGCAACCACTGGAGCAACCCGTCATGACCGCAATCGAGACAGTCTTCACTCCCTGGAAGTCTTTGGGCGGCGGCATCCTGATCGGGATCGCCTCTGTCCTGCTCATGCTGTTTCTGGGCCGGATCATGGGGGCCACCGGCATCCTGGCAGGTGTGCTGACCCACAAGGCACACCCCGACCTCGGTTGGCGGATCGCGGTCTTGCTGGGCATGATCAGTGGACCGGCCGCGGTGCTTTTGGCGACCGGCCAGATGCCGGTCATCGAGGTACCGGTCTCGATGCCGATGCTGTTGGTCGGCGGCTTGCTGGTCGGCATCGGCGTGACCTACGGGTCGGGCTGCACATCGGGGCACGGCGTCTGCGGGATGGCGCGTCTGTCGCGCCGTTCGATCGCCGCGACCCTGACCTTCATGCTGACGACCGGCGCCACCGTTTTCATCATTCGTCACGTTCTGAGGGCATGAGCCATGCGTCTTGTCGCAAGCTACCTGATCGGGCTGATCTTCGGCATCGGCATTTCCATCTCGGGCATGGCCAATCCGGCCAAAGTGCTGAACTTCTTTGATGTTGCAGGCGCCTGGGACCCCAGCCTGATCCTGGTGATGGGGGGTGCGCTGGTGGTCACGTTCATCGGCTACCGGATGATCCTGTCCAGACCCGCGCCGGTTCTGGAGACAAAGTTCCATTTGCCGGAAAGCACCCATCTGGACAGCCGCCTGATTGGCGGGGCCGCCGTCTTCGGCGTCGGCTGGGGGATCGCGGGCTTTTGTCCGGGGGGTGCCTTGCCCGCCTTGGGCACGGGCCGGTTCGAGGTGATGGCCTTTGCCGCCGCCCTGATCGCCGGGATTTTTGTCGCCAAGGGCCTGATGGCCCTCAGCGGCGCGCGGGCAGCGCGATTGCTGCGCAGTGAATCATGAAAGACGAGGAGAACGCCATGACCGACTATCCCATCAACATGTCCGTCAAGCCGCAGGTCGAAGCCTTCTTTGACGCGGCCACCAACACCATCAGCTACGTCGTCAAGGACCCGGCATCCGATGCCTGCGCGGTGATCGACAGCGTGATGGACATCGACTATGCCGCCGGGCGGATCACCTATGATCATGCCGACGCAATCATCGACTATATCCGCAAGCATCGCCTGACGCTGGAGTGGATCATCGAGACCCATGTCCACGCCGACCATCTGTCCGCCGCGCCCTATATCCAGAATGCTCTCGGCGGCAAGATCGGCATCGGCGACAAGATCATGGTCGTGCAGGAAACCTTTGGAAAGATATTCAACGAAGGCACCGAGTTCCAGCGCGACGGCAGCCAGTTCGACGCGCTGTTCAAGGATGGCGACACCTACTCCGTCGGCAAGATGAAGGCGGTGGCGATCTATACCCCCGGCCACACGCCAGCCTGCATGGTGCATGTGATGGGCGACGCTGCTTTCGTCGGTGACACGCTGTTCATGCCCGATGGCGGGTCGGCCCGTGCCGACTTTCCCGGCGGTGATGCAGGCACGCTTTACGACAGCATCCGGAAGGTGCTGGCCCTGCCGGACGAGATGCGCCTCTTCATGTGCCACGACTACGGCCCGAACGGCCGCGACATCCAGTGGGAAACCACGGTGGCCGCCGAAAAGGCGCACAACATCCATGTCGGCGGCGGCAAGACGAAGCAAGACTTCATCAAGTTCCGCACCGCGCGCGATGCCACGCTGGCCATGCCGCGCCTGATCATTCCATCGCTCCAGGTCAACATGCGCGCAGGTGAATTGCCTACTGACAAAGACGGCCGTCCGGTGCTGAAAGTGCCCGTCAACGGCCTTTGACCACTTCAATCCCATAGGTAACTCCCATGAACATCCGACCCCTCACGCATGATTTTTCCGTAAGCTCGCAAATCCTGCCGGCCGACCTGCCGCAACTGAAGGCCAAAGGGTTTCGCGCCATCATCTGCAATCGGCCGGACCGCGAAGACCCGGGCCAGCCTTCCTTTGCCGAGATTGCCGCCGCCGCTGCCAAGGTCGGGATCGAGGCGCGCCACATCCCGGTCAGACCAGACTCCATAGGCGTCGCGGACGTGGCGGCTTTCGGACGCGCCATCAAGGAGCTTCCTGCACCAGTGCTGGGCTATTGCCGCAGTGGCGGACGCTCTGCGGCGATGTGGGAAAAGTCGCGCGCATAAAACGCCAAGGCGCTGGCAGTCGTTGCCGGGCCGTCAATCAACGCGGCAACGGTCCTTCGCACATTCTTTCGACAGTGCGAAGCAGCGTTGCATCCCATTCAAGTACGGGTCGTTTCCCATGTTTTCCAAGCCTTTCGCCGACTACTTTCCGGTCCTGAAATGGGCCCGAAGCTATGACGGCAACGCGCTGTCAGGCGATCTGATGGCGGCGCTGATCGTGACGATCATGTTGATCCCGCAGTCCTTGGCCTATGCGCTGCTTGCCGGGTTGCCGCCCGAGGCCGGGCTTTATGCCTCGATCGCACCCATCATTCTTTATGCGATTTTCGGCACCAGCCGGGCATTGGCTGTGGGGCCGGTTGCTGTTGTGTCACTGATGACCGCATCGGCCATCGCCGGTATCGCAGATCAAGGGACCATGGGATATGCGGTCGCGGCGTTGACCCTGGCGGCGCTGTCGGGCGCAATCCTTTTGGCGATGGGCTTGCTCAAGCTGGGGTTTCTGGCCAATTTCCTGTCGCATCCCGTGATCGGTGGTTTCATCACGGCCTCTGGAATCCTGATTGCAACCAGCCAGTTGCGGCATCTGCTGGGGATCAGCGCAGGCGGTGACACCCTGCCCGAGATGGTGGCGTCGCTGGTGCAGAACCTGGACCAGACCAACGCGATGACGCTCGCCATCGGGGTATCGGCGACGGCCTTCCTGTTCTGGGTGCGCAAGGGGTTGAAGCCATTGCTGCGACGGATCGGGCTTGGGCCCCGCACCGCTGGCATGCTGACCAAGGCGGGACCCGTTGTGGCCGTCGTGGCATCGACTGTCGCTGTCTGGGCCTTTGGTCTCGATGCCCAAGGCGTGCGGATTGTCGGCATCGTGCCGCAAGGTTTGCCGCCGCTGACCTTGCCCTCATTCTCCCCTGACCTGATCAAGCTTCTGGTGCTGCCCGCGCTACTGATTTCGGTCATCGGCTTTGTGGAGTCGATTTCGGTCGCACAGACCCTTGCGGCCAAGAAACGACAGCGCATCGACCCCGACCAGGAGTTGATCGGCCTTGGTGCGGCCAACATCGGCGCGGCGTTCACAGGGGGCTATCCGGTGACGGGCGGGTTCGCGCGGTCGGTGGTGAACTTCGATGCCGGGGCCGAAACGGCGGCAGCAGGTGCCATTACCGCCATCGGGCTGGCAATTGCGGCCGTCGCGCTGACCCCGCTGATCCATTTCCTGCCGACGGCGACGCTGGCGGCCACCATCATCGTGGCGGTTCTGTCACTGGTCGATTTCTCGATCCTGACGCGCAGCTGGACCTATTCGCGCGCCGATTTCTTCTCGGTCGCCGCCACGATCCTTGTGACCTTGGGTCTGGGCGTCGAGGCGGGCGTATCGGCAGGGGTGGCCTTGTCGATCGCGCTCCATCTTTACAAGACGTCACGGCCGCATGTCGCCGAAGTGGGCCTGGTGCCCGGCACCCAGCATTTCCGCAACATCCACCGGCACAAGGTGCTGACGGACCCGACCCTTCTGACCCTGCGGATCGACGAGAGCCTCTACTTCGCCAATGCCCGTTTTCTGGAGGATTACATCGCTGATCGCGTCGCCACGGACTGCCACATCAAGAACGTCGTGCTGATGTGCTCGGCCATCAACGAGATCGACCTCAGCGCGCTGGAAAGCCTCGAGGCGATCAACCATCGCCTGAACACGATAGACGTGAACTTGAATCTGTCGGAAGTCAAAGGCCCGGTCATGGATCGCCTGAAGAAATCCCAGTTCCTCGAATCGCTGACCGGTCAGGTGTTCCTGTCGCAATATGATGCGATGCGGACCCTTGCGTCCGAGCAAGCCCTGCGCTGAACCCCCGATTGTGGCTTGCCTAAAGGTAGCTCCTGCGGGTTGGACAGCGTTAACTGTCTTTGATGCGCAAATCCCCTGAAGGCGATTACTCATCTCCCTGGACCGACCACGGAACGCCCCGAATGCAGCCCGCAGGATGCCGCTGTCCATGGCAAGGAAAAACTCGACTTCAGGCTGATTTGCGCAACAGCGCCATGAACGCAGGCAGCAGACCCGCCGCTTCATGCGCGGGCGTGATCCAAGGCGCCGGGGCAGATCTGGCGCGCCGCCTGCATCAGCGCGAATGCCACGGCGCCGGGGCCGGTGGCTTCATGCACGCGGGCGGGAACAAGCGCAGGCGGGCCAGGCGGGAACAAGCGGGAGCGGGGTGCAGGATCGGGACGCATGGCAAGAACATGATTAGAACACCGCATCTGACATGGAAATCACGGATGACCCCGGCACCACCTTGTGCAGTCGTGCTGCGGGCCGTTCAATGGGTGTGGCGTCGGCGCGATACCAGCGGTATACCCTGCCGCAAATTTATGCGGCGCCTTGCGCAGGCCGTCCCGCCAAACCACCAGGACAACGCGGCAGGCGCAAGGGCAACGGAGCGGTCGACATCATGCAACAGACGATCTGGCTGGGCATCGGCTTTTTGGGGCAGGCGCTTTTTTCGGGCCGCTTTCTGGTCCAGTGGCTGGTCAGCGAGGCAAAGCGCGAAAGCGTGCTGCCGGTGGCGTTCTGGTGGTTTTCGATCAGCGGCGGCGTCACCCTGCTTGCCTATGCGATCTACCAAGAGGATCCGGTCTTTATCACCGGGCAGGCGTTCGGGCTTTTGGTCTATACCCGCAACCTCTTTCTGATCCGCAGCAAGCGCAGGTCCGACCGTGCCGGGGCAACCCCGGATGTCGATCTATGAACCTGACCTCAGGACGGGGTGCGCTGTGGCTGGCGCTGGCGCTTTTTGGTGTCACGGTGCTGGTGTTGGTCCTGTTGCGCCCGCTTTTGCCGGTCGACGAGACGCGCTATCTGACCGTTGCCTGGGAGATGTGGCAGGGCGGATCAAAACTGGTGCCGCATCTGAACGGCGACCTTTACACCCAAAAGCCGCCGCTGCTGTTCTGGCTGATGAACGTGGTCTGGTCCGTCACCGGCGTCACCGAGGTTGGCGCGCGGCTGGTGGCCCCGGCCTTTGGTCTGGCCAGCGTCGGGCTGACCGCGGTTCTGGCGCGCAGGCTCTGGCCCGACAGCCCCGACCGTGCGGGATTGGCGGCGCTGATCCTGGCCAGCGGCTTGGTCTATCTGACCTACGGCTCGGCCACCATGTTCGACACGATGCTGACCACGGCGACGCTGGCGGCGATGCTGGCCTTGGTCGCGATGCGCCGGACGCCGGGCCTGATGCCCACGCTGGGCCTTGGCGCGGCGCTGGCCTTGGGCGTCTATGCCAAGGGGCCGGTGATCCTGGTGCATGTGCTGCCGACAGCTCTTTTCTATCCGCTCTGGGCCGACCGCGCGACACGCCCCGCAGCCTGGCCCTGGTATCGTGGCACTGGCCTTGCCATTCTGGTGGCGCTGGCGCTGGTCGGCCTGTGGCTGGGTCCGGCACTGGTGCTGGGCGGGGCCGAATACCGCGCGGATGTGCTGTGGCGGCAAAGTGCCGGGCGGATGGTGGACTCTTTTGCCCATGACCGTCCGGTCTGGTTCTTTGTGGCGCTGCTGCCGATCTTTGCCTGGCCCTGGGGGTGGAGCCGCGCCGCACTGGCCGCCCTTGCCCCGCGCCGGCTGATTGCCGACGAGTCGTCGCGAATGGTGCTGGTCTGGGCGGCGGGGGGGCTGATTGCGTTCAGTCTGATCAGCGGCAAGCAGGTGCATTACCTGATCCCCGAACTGCCCGCGCTGGCGCTGCTTTTGTCCGCCATGACGGTTGCCGCCGCATCATGGTGGCGCAAGGCCGTGCTTGTCGTCCCGGCGCTGGCGGTGGCCGGCACCGGGATCGCGATCTGGCTGGGACTGGTGCCAGATGCGGTTGCCAATGGCGCGGCGATGCCGGTCTGGATGCTGGCGTTGGCGCTTGCGGTGGTTGCAGGGCTGGTGATTGCGGTCCTCCGTCTGGACCGTCCGGTGATCGTCCTGGCGGCGGCAGCGCCGGTGACGGCCCTGGCCCTGCATCTGGTGCTGAACAGCCTTCTTTGGTCCGGCTACGATCCGGCCGCGCTTGCTGCGACACTGGCGCAGGGCGAGCCGCTTGGCCTTGCCACCACCGACACAGGCTATGCCGGGCAGTTCACCTTTGCCGGACGGCTGGCCGGGCCGATCACCGTGCTGGCATCGGATGACGCCCGCCGTGCCTGGATGGCGGCCAATCCCGGCGGCATCGTGGTCGCGCGCGGGGATCTGGCCGATCCGGGTCTGACCCTGCTTGACCAGCGTGATTTCCAGGGCAAGCCATATCGCCTTTACCGTGTCGCAAAGGTCCAACCCTGATGACCCCGCCCGCAGTGCCCGAGGTTTCCGTCATCCTGCCCGCCAAGGACGAGGCGGCGAACCTGCCGATCGTGCTGCGCGACATAGCCGCTGCGCTGGCGGCGGTTGCGCACGAAATCATCGTGGTCGATGACGGGTCCAGCGACACAACCATCGCCGCCGTGACGGCGCTGTCCGGTGACATTGCGGGCCTGAACCTGATCCGGCATGCGGCATCCTGCGGACAGTCAGCGGCGCTGCGCAGCGGCGTCCGGGCCGCGCGGGGCCGCATCATCGCCACGCTGGATGCCGACGGGCAGAACCCGGCTTCCAATCTGCCCGGACTGGTGGCCCCGTTCCTTGCTCCGGGCGCCGACCCCCTTCTGGGCCTCGTGCAGGGCCAGCGCCTCGGCCGCCAGGACACCTGGTCCAAGCGGATGGGATCGCGGCTTGCCAACGGCATCCGCAATGCCCTCCTGAACGACGGGGTGCGCGACAGCGGCTGCGGCATGAAGGCCTTTCCGCGCCAGGTCTATCTGGACATCGCCTATTTCGACCATCTGCACAGGTTCATGCCGGCGATGGTCAAGCGCGAGGGGCTGAAGGTCATGGTGATGGACGTCACCCATGCCGAACGCCATGCGGGCCGGTCAAACTACAGCAATACGCGTCGCGCGCTGGTCGGCATCGTCGATCTGGTCGGGGTGGCCTGGCTGATGCGGCGCCGCAGGCTGGCCCCCGCCAGCATCATCCTGAGGGCAGAAACGACCGGGGGCACCAGACCGTCCGCCGTTCCCGATCAGGATTGAAACACGGCTTGATCCTCCTGCCGCGGGGGCTAGGCAAAGACCAGCGCCAGAAAGCCGAACAGAATGGCAAGTTCGACAAATGGGATGGTCGATTTCCCGTTCTGCAACAGGACCACGAACCGCCCCATCATGGCGCCGGCACTTTGCCGCGCCGCGACACGGCGCGTTTCGTCCGCTTTGCGAAGCGTCGGAAAAACTGGCTTACCTTTTGGGTCACTCATCACCAAAACACTTGCACTCACAATCTACACCCAAATCCACTTGATACACACAACCGGAACACTTTCCGGCACCGACACACTTCACGGGGGTCGAAATCCCATATTTGGGGCACCCTGCATAGTTGCATTTTGAGACGTGTCTAATTGGACAGGTGGCGCTTGTTGTACATTTGTAATGCAACGTTCTGGTACGGATCGTTGCCATATCCGCGAGAACGGGCACGTTCGGGTCCAGTTCTGTGCCGTTTTCTGCCGCATTCGATTCGCAGCAGGGCAAATTTGTCGGCGCATGTCGGGCCTCGCGCCCCACCAGGTCGCGCGCGCGAAGTCCTGCGGATCGGATCATTTGCAGGATCGGCGGCACGGGGCAGACAGCCAAGGTTCAGCCGGAACGACATCGAAAAAAAATGGAATATCTGTTCCATTTTCCGGCGCGCTGCGCTATGTCCAGCGGCAAGTGCAGCCTGCCGCTGCGGCGGATGCAACATGACCCCGAACATCGCCGGGCCGCGCCCGGAGCAAGGAGCAAGATGACAATCAGATTTGGTCTTCTGGGGGCCGGCCGGATCGGCAAGGTCCATGCGCGCGCCATCAGCAGCGACGCCAATGCCAGGCTGGTGGCGGTCGCCGATGCCATGGCACCCGCGGCAGAGGCCATTTCTGCGGCCTATGGCTGCGACATGCGCAGCATCGACGCCATCCTGTCGGCAACCGACATCGACGCGGTGGTGATCTGTACGCCAACCGACACCCATGCCGACCTGATCGAAGCCTTTGCCAAGGCAGGCAAGGCGATCTTTTGCGAAAAACCCATCGACCTGAGCCTGGCTCGGGTCAAATCCTGCCTCGAGGTGGTGCGCAAGACCAAGGCCGTGCTGATGGTCGGCTTCAACCGCCGCTTCGATCCGCATTTCAAGGCGGTCCGGGCCGAGATCGACAAGGGCACCCTCGGGCTGGTCGAGATGGTCACGATCACCAGCCGCGATCCCGGCGCGCCGCCCTTGGACTATATCGGCCGGTCGGGCGGCATTTTCCGCGACATGACGATCCACGATTTCGACATGGCGCGATTCCTTCTGGGCGAGGAAGTGGCCGAGGTTTCCGCAATGGCCTCGGTGCTGGTCGATCCGGCCATCGGCAAGGCCGGCGACAGCGACTCTGTCCAGGTGATGCTGAAGACCGCGACGGGCAAGCTGGCCCTCATCTCCAACTCGCGCCGTGCGACCTATGGCTATGACCAGCGGATCGAGGTGCATGGGTCGAAAGGGGCGGCGGTCGCCGAAAACCAGCGCCCGGTGTCGATCGAGGTTGCAACCAGTGCGGGCTACACACGGCCGCCGCTGCACGATTTCTTCATGACCCGCTATACCGAGGCCTATGCCGCCGAAATCGCCGCCTTCATCGCCGCCGTGCAGGGCAAGGCCAAGGCCGAACCCTCGGGCGAGGATGGACTTCTGGCGCTGGCACTGGCCGAGGCGGCGCTGAAATCGGTCGCCGAAGGACGCACCGTCAAGATGTCCGAGGTGGCGGGCTGACCCCCGACCCGGCCCGTTTTCGCCGACAGGCGCTTGACGGGCCGGACCCTTGGGCCTAATCAGTCCGGGCCTTGGGGCGGGTGGGCAGGCAGGCTATGCACCGGATTGCAAATCCGAGTAGACCGGTTCGATTCCGGTACCCGCCTCCAGGGCAAATCAACTGACGGATCCGCCGCGCAGATACCTCGATGCCTCATTTCGGGCAAAGGGTTTCAGCCTTGCGCCATGCGCATCAAGGAACTCTTGCGCCCGCACGGGGTCATGTTTCGACAGATCGCGTACCCACCAGGCGATCGCCTTCTGGATGAACCAGTCGCGGTCATCGGCATAGCTGGCACACCAGCCGACAATCCGGTCGCGCATCGCCAGTTCGTCCGGTTTGGGGTGGTTCTGCTTGGCCCAGGGCAGGGCGATGACAAGTGCTGCGCGGCGGGTCCACATATGCGGCGACGTCGTCCAGCCCTCGACCGTGTCCATCCGCGCAGGATCCGCCATCACCCGCTTTTGCCCCGCAATGGTCACGTGATCGGCGATGGCCCAGGCATCGAAATCGGGAACCCAGGAACAGATCAGCGCCCAGGCCGCCTGATCGGGCCGGATCCGCGCCTGCGTCAAAAGCTTGGCTGCGGCCACCCGCGCCTCGTGGATATTCGTGAACCACAGGTCCGATGCCAGTGCCAGACGATCGTCCAGCGTAGATTCCGCGCGCCAACGATCCGTCAGCACTTCGATGGCGGGGACCGGCACGCCAAGATAGGGGCGATCCACCTTGTGATAGGCCGCCATTTCGGTCGCACGGGCCGGATCGGCCAGCGCCTCCAATTCGGCCAGCGCATTGCGCATCTATTCCACCGTGACCGACTTTGCCAGGTTCCGGGGCTGGTCCACATCGGTGCCCTTGGCGATGGCAGTGTGATAGGCCAGCAGTTGCGCCGGAACCGCATAGAGGATCGGCGCGAACTGGGGCGCGACCTCGGGCAGGGTCAAGGTGCGCCAGGCACCATGGCCCGCCTCGGCCACGCCGGCCGCGTCCGAAATCAAGAGCACCCGCCCGTGCCGCGCCATCACCTCCTGCATGTTCGACACGGTCTTGTCGAAGAGCGTATCGCGCGGGGCGAGGACAATCACCGGCACCGCCTCGTCGATCAGGGCGATGGGGCCGTGCTTCAGTTCGCCAGACGCATAACCTTCGGCGTGTATATAGCTGATTTCCTTTAGTTTAAGGGCGCCTTCAAGGGCCAGAGGATACATCGGCCCGCGGCCCAGGAACAGGACATCACGGGCCTTGGCCAGATCGTCCGCGATGTCGGCAATCGGGCGGCCAAGGCCAAGGGCGTGGTTCATCAGGCCGGGCAGCGCGTTCAGCGCCTCGACGTTACCTGCAACTGCGGCGGTGTCCAGACGGCCCCGGTCCAGCCCCGCCTTGATCGCCATGAGCGCCAGCACGGTCAACTGGCAGGTGAACGCCTTGGTCGAGGCGACACCCACCTCCACCCCGGCATGGATGGGCAGCGCAAGATCGCTTTCCCGCGCAATGGACGACGTCGGCACGTTCACCACCGACACGATCCTGGCCACCTTGTCGCGCGCATAGCGCAAGGCTGCCAGCGTGTCGGCCGTCTCGCCCGACTGGCTGACGAACAGCGCCCAGGACGTTGCCGACAAGGGCGGCTCGCGGTAGCGGAATTCGGATGCGATGTCGATGTCGCAGGGCAGGCCCGCAATCTGTTCGAACCAGTATTTCGCGACATGGCAGGCAAAGGACGCGGTGCCGCAGGCGACCAGCGTGATCCGGTCGATGCGGCCGAAATCCAGCCCTTGGGGCAGGTTCAAACCGCCTTCCGGCGTGGTATACCGCTTCAGCGCGTCGGCAATCACCACCGGCTGTTCGGCGATCTCCTTGGCCATGAAATGCTTGTAGCCGGCCTTTTCGATCCGCGTGCTGTCGATCTGGATGCGGGTTTCGGCACGGTTGGCAAGGCGATCCGCGGCGTCGAAGATCTGCGCGCCCTTGCGGGTGACGACAGCCCAGTCGCCCTCTTCCAGATAGGTGATGCGGTCGGTCATCGGGGCGAGCGCAATGGCGTCGGAGCCGACGAACATCTCGCCTGTGCCGTGGCCGATGGCCAGGGGCGATCCCTTGCGCGCGGCGATCATCAGGTCATCCTCTCCGTCAAACAGAAAGCACAAGGCAAAGGCCCCGTGGAGCCGCTTCAGCGTGGCGCGCGCGGCCTCGACCGGGGTCAGGCCGCGGTCCAGGCCAAGCCGGGTCAACAGCGCGACGGTTTCGGTGTCGGTCTCGGATTCCTGGGCGTAGCCCGCCTCGGCCAGTTCGGCGCGCAGGTCGCGAAAGTTCTCGATGATGCCGTTATGGACGACCGCGACGCCGCCGGCCTTGTGCGGATGGGCGTTCACCACGGTTGCGGCACCATGGGTGGCCCAGCGGGTGTGCCCGATGCCGGATTTTCCCGCCAGCGGCTCATGCACCAGCAGATCGCTCAGGTTCACCAGCTTTCCCACCGCCCGCCTGCGGTCCAGATGCCCGTTGTTGACCGTGGCAATGCCGGCGGAATCATAGCCGCGATATTCCAGCCTTTTCAGCGCCTCGACCAGCAGCGGAGCGACCTCATGATGCCCCAGGACCCCTACAATACCACACATTTTCACTAACCTTTTTGCTTTTCTGCCTTGATAGCCTTTAACTTTTCAAACAATTTTGGTGCAAGACCGGGCTTGATGACCTGCCGCGCGCGGCCGATCGCGACAGCCCCGGCCGGGACGTTCTCGGTGATCACCGACCCCGATCCGGTCAACGCGCCGTCGCCCAGTGTGACCGGCGCCACCAGCATCGTCGCCGACCCTATAAAGGCGCGTTTGCCGATCACCGTGCGGTGCTTCATCACGCCATCATAGTTGCAGGTGACGGTGCCCGCGCCGACATTGGTGTGGTCGCCCACCTCGGCATCGCCAAGATAGGTCAGGTGCCCGACCTTGACGCCTTCGCCAAGCACCGAATTCTTGATCTCGACGAAATTGCCGACATGGGCATCCTCGGCCAGTTCCGCCCCGGCGCGCAGGCGGGCAAAGGGTCCGACCGTCGCACCCCGGCTGATGTGACAGCCCGTCAGGTGGCAAAAGGCCTCGATCACGGCGCCGGATTCGACCGTGGTGCCGGGGCCGAACACCACATGCGGGCCGATCACAGCGTCGCGCCCGACATGGGTGTCAAAGGCAAAATACACGCTGCCGGGGTCGGTCAGGGTGACACCGTTCTCCAGCGCCTCGGCACGGGCGCGCGCCTGAAAGATCGCCTCGGCCTCGGCCAGGCCCGCGCGGGTGTCGACGCCCAGCGTCTCGGCCTCGGGGCAGGTCACGGCCGTCGCGGATAGGCCGCGCGCACGGGCCGCCGCCACGATGTCGGTCAGATAGTATTCCCCCGCCGCATTGTCGTTCGAAAGCCCGGCCACCAGGACGCGCAGCACCGCGATGTCGCAGGCGATGACGCCGGAGTTCATCAGCGTGATCGCGCGCTGGTCGGCGGTTGCATCCTTGTATTCGACGATCTTGACCAGATCGTCCCCGTCCATCATCAGGCGGCCATAGCGGGGCGGGTTGCGATGGTTGTGGAACCCCAGCACCGTCACGTCCGCCGCCGACGCCGCCAGCTTTTCCAGCGTTTCGGGCATCAGGAACGGCGTGTCGCCATAAAGCACGATGACCCGGCCCGTCGCATCCGCCAGCAGGGGCAGCGCCTGCGCCACCGCATGCCCGGTGCCAAGCTGCCGGTCCTGCAGCGCGATCATCACCTCCGGGTTGTGGTCGCGCGCGGCGCGGGCCACGGCCTCGGCCCCGTGCCCCGTCACGATGACGGTCTGCGCGGGCTGCAGGCTTGCGCCGGCCTGCATCGAATGAACCAGAAGCGGGGCCCCGGCCACCTTGTGCAGGACCTTGGGCAGGTCGGAATTCATCCGCGTGCCCTGGCCCGCGGCCAGAATGATAAGCGAGACCTGCATATGCCCTCTTTTCTTCTTGTGGTGCCCGTTTTACCGACGACCGCACGGGCCGCAAGGGGCCGTCGCTTCACAGGGTGTTACAGGGTACGCCGCATGCGCACAGTCGTCTTTGATCTTGACGGAACTTTGGCGGATACGTCGGCGGACCTTCTGGCCTCGGCCAATGCCTGTTTTCGCGCCCTGGGACAGGGTAATGTTCTGGACGGTCGTGATGCGCTGACGGCATTTCACGGCGGCAAGGCGATGCTGCGCCTGGGATTTTCTCGGTTGCCCGGACATTGGAGCGAGGCGGATGTCGATCGCGCATATCCCGCGCTTTTGGCCGCCTATGCCGATGGCCTTGATCACCACACGGTGATGTATCCCGGTGCCGTGGGCGCGGTCGAGACCCTGCGCGGACAGGGCTATGCCGTTGCCGTCTGCACCAACAAGCCCGAGACGCTGGCGCTGGAACTGCTGCGCCGACTGGGAGTGCTGGACCTTTTCGGCGCGGTGGTCGGGGCCGACACGCTGGCGTCGCGCAAGCCTGACGCCGCCCCCTATGTCGCCTCGGTGACGCGCGCGGGGGGGACGGTGGCGCGCTCGATGCTGGTCGGCGACACCGAAACCGACCGCAGGACCGGCCTTGCCGCCGGGGTGCCGGTGGCGCTGGTGACGTTCGGTCCCGAAGGCCGCGGGGTCGCGCGGCTGACCCCCGAGGCGCTTCTTGACCACTTTGACGACCTGCCCGATCTCGCCGCGCGTCTGGTGCCGTGATGCCAAGGTTTGACAGTCCGGTGGCCCAGGCCTAGCGTTCCTCGTCATGCAGACCACTGCCGCCCCCGCCGCGTCACGCCACGCCGTGACCTTTGTGCTGATCACGGTCTTTCTGGACATGGTCGGCTTTGGGCTGATCATGCCCGTCCTCCCGGCCCTGATCACCGAAGTCGGGCACATGGACCTGGCCGATGCGGCCTATATCGGCGGCTGGATGTTCGCGGCGTTCTCGCTGGCGCAGTTTGCCTTCAGCCCGCTGATGGGCAATCTGTCGGACCGCTATGGCCGCCGCCCGCTTTTGTTGCTGGCGATCCTTGGCCTTGGGGTGGACTATCTGTTTTCCGCGCTGGCCCCGACGATCTTCTGGCTGTTCATCGGGCGCGTCATCGCGGGCGTTTGCGGATCATCCTATGTGATCGCGAACGCCTACATCGCCGATGTCACGGCCCCTCAGGACCGCGCCAGGGCGTTCGGCATGGTCGGCGCGGCATTCGGCGTGGGGTTTGTCCTTGGACCTGCGATCGGGGGACTGCTGGGGGAACTGGGGCCACGGGTGCCGTTCTATGTCGCGGCCGGGATTTCGATGCTGAACCTGATCTATGGCTGGTTCGTGCTGCCCGAAACCCTGCCGCCGGAAAAGCGCCGGGCGTTCGACTGGGGCCGGTCGAACCCCTTTGGTGCATTCAAGGTGTTCCGGCACTACCAGGGTGTCGTGCCGCTTTGCGCGGTGCTGTTCGTCTATTTCGGGGCGTCGGCGGTCTACCCTGCGATCTGGCCGTTCTGGGGCATGGCCAAGTTCGGCTGGTCCGAGGCGATGGTCGGCCTGTCGCTGGCGGCCTTTGGCATCATCACGGCGATCTTTCAGGGGGCCGTGACCGGACCCGTGGTCGCCCGGTTCGGCGAATGGAGGGTCTGCGTTTTCGGTCTGTTCATCGCGGTGATCGTCGCGGCAGGCTATGGGCTGGCGGGGTCGCTGGCGGCGGTGCTGGTCCTGATGGTCATCCATGGACCCGAGGGGTTCGTGCATCCGATGCTGGTCGCGATGATGTCCAAGGCGGTGCCCGAGGATGCGCAAGGCGAATTGCAGGGCGGCATTTCGGCAGTGATGAACGTCGCGATGCTGATCGGCACGATCATCTTTTCTCAGGTGTTCGGGTTCTTCATGCAAGAGGCGCGGGGTAACCCATCGCCCAATGTCGCGTTTTATCTGGCGGCGGGGCTGCTGGCGGCGACGCTGGCGCTCTATCTGTCGGTGGTGCGGCGGTCGGCCGCGAACCGGGGACCATGATGGAACGCTTTACCGGCAGCTTTACCCAGCAGGAACCGATCCCCGAGGCCGGGATCGCGGCGGCGATGGCGGTTTTGCAGCACGGCCGGCTGCACCGCTACAACACCGCGCCGGGCGAGGTGGCGGAAACTGCACTGCTGGAGGAGGAGTTCGCGGCCCTGACGGGCGCGCGCTATTGCCTGGCGGTGGCGTCCGGCGGCTATGCCATGGCGACCGCGCTGCGCGCGCTGCAGGTGCAGCCGGGTCAGCCGGTGCTGTCCAATGCCTTTACCCTGGCACCCGTGCCGGGCGCGATTGCGTCGGTGGGCGCGCGCCCGGTCTTTGTCGAGGTGACGGAGGATCTGACCATCGACCTTGATCATCTGGCACAACAGGCAAAGGCCAGCGGCGCCAGCGTCCTGCTTCTCAGCCACATGCGCGGGCACGTCTGCGACATGGACACGCTGATGGCGGCCGGCGACGCGATGGGGATCAAGGTTGTCGAGGACTGCGCCCACACGATGGGGGCGACATGGCGGGGGGTGCCTTCGGGGCGTCATGGGGTGATCGGTTGCTATTCGACGCAGACCTACAAGCACATGAATTCGGGCGAGGGCGGTTTTCTGGTCACGGATGATGCCGAACTTGCCGCCCGCGCGATCCTTTTGTCGGGATCCTATATGCTTTATGCGCGCCACCGCGCGGCCCCCCCGGCAGAGGTGTTCGAACGCCTGCGTCTTCAGGTGCCCAACATCTCGGGCCGGATGGACAACCTGCGCGCGGCCATCCTGCGCCCGCAACTGGCGACGCTGGCGGACCGCCGCGCGCGCTGGGGCATGCTTTATCGCGGCATGGAGGCGGGGCTGGCCCATACGCCCGGCCTGCGGCTGATCCCGCGCCCAGCGCACGAGGATTATGTCGGCTCGTCCTTTCAGTTCATCCTGCCGGGATGGGAACCTGCCCGGGTCACGTCGATGGTCACGCGCTGTGCCGCGCGGGGGGTGGAGCTGAAATGGTTCGGCGCGGCAGACCCGGTGGCGTTCACCAGCCGCTATGCGCACTGGACCTATGCCAACCCGACCCCCCTGCCGCAAACTGACCGGGTGCTGGCGGGACTGATCGACATGCGCCTGCCGCTGACCTTTTCGCCCGACGATGTCGCGGTGATCGCGCGCATCATCCGGGCCGAGGTGCTGGTGACGGGGCAGGGCGAACATCCCGACCGCGCAGATCTGCCCACGTCGCAATAGGCGGTATTGCGGAATGGCCCCCAGACGCCGTCGCGGATCGGCCGTCATTCCCTTCAGTCGCGATTATCGCCGCCCGCCGCGCTGGGGGATGGGCCTGCCACCCCGCAGACCGCCATCGCGCTGGCGCAGGATCGTCGGTCGCCTTGTCGATCCGGCCCTTTACCTCAAGGCTGTCATCGTTCTTTGTACGCTTGCCCTGGTCGTGCTGCCCCTGGGTGCGGATGCGGTGAACGCCGCGCTGAAACCGGCCCGCAGCGCCGACGGCTCCTGTCGCATCCTGTCGGTGATCGATGGCGACACGATCTCGCTCTGGTGCGGCGGTCGCGGGGTGGAACGGGCCCGGCTTGTCGGCTTTGATACGCCAGAGCTGTTTTCTCCCGGCTGCGGCTCGGAATTTGTCGCGGCGCAAAGGGCGACCTGGGCCCTGCGCGGCATGATCTTTCAGTCAGCCAGCATCGACATCATAATCGAGGGGCAGGACCGATATGACCGGGCGCTGGTGACGCTGAAGCTGGATGGCCGGTCGGTGGCCAGCCAGATGATCGCAGCGGGTCACGCGCGGGCCTATGACGGCGGCCGGCGGCAAGGCTGGTGCAGGGACGCGGCTGCGCGATCCAACACCTGAGGCACAGCCAAACCGGCTGGCAAAGCGTGCGGGTCGCGGGGTGCCACATCGGCCGCTTCCCCTTGCCGCACCTGATAATTCTGCCCCGGCTTTGGTTGACCCCGGCCGGCGCGCACAGTAAACCCTTGGCCAGCGAGACGCCCCCGGCGCAGGGTCGCCCGCGCCAGTCGACATATCAAGGAGCAAGCGCATGGACATCCTGCTGCGGGAATACCTGCCCATTCTGATCCTCTTGGGCGTGGCGACGGGTCTGGGACTGGTGCTGATCATGGCCGCCGTGGTGCTGGCGGTGCGCAATCCTGACCCCGAAAAGGTGTCGGCCTATGAATGCGGCTTCAACGCATTTGACGACGCGCGGATGAAGTTCGATGTGCGGTTCTACCTCGTGTCGATCCTGTTCATCATCTTTGACCTTGAGGTGGCGTTCCTGTTCCCCTGGGCCGTCGCTTTCGGCGAGATTTCCATGGCGGCGTTCTGGTCGATGATGGTGTTCCTTGGCGTCCTGACCATCGGGTTTGCCTATGAATGGAGAAAGGGTGCGCTGGAATGGGAATGACGGCATTCACGCCCGCAGGGCGCACGATTACCTGATCTGACCCCGTGCCGGGCGTCGGCTGCGGGGAACCGGAGGCCGCGGGCCGCGCGGCTTGCGCGACACGACCCGCGAACTTTCGTTACATGGTGCCCTTTACGGCGTCCATCACCGTGCCGTCCGGCTTGGCTTTGCACGCTTCCACCATCTTTTTCATCGATTCCGTGGCCTTTGTGGTTGCGGCCGTCTTTTCTTCAGCCGTCATCGCCGCCATCTTGGACTGCATTTCGGTCATCTTGGCAGTCTTTTGTTCGGGCGTCATGGCCATGGCCGCAGCTTGCTCTTCGGGGGTCATGGCCATCATCATGTCCATCATCTGGGTCGATGACATCATGCCTGCGCTGTCCATGGCGCTGTAGTCCTTGCAGGTCATGGTCATCGGATCAACCATGGCGGTCTGCGCAAACGACGGGGCAACGCTTGCCAGGACCAGGCTGCCGGCCGCAAGCACTTTTTCGAAAGCTTTCATTTCTGCATTTCCTCGTTGGATGTGCCGCCCAATGCGACCGTGACCAACGGAAAGACCGCCTTGCAGTTCCCTCCGCCGAAGGAACGCGGGCGAAACACCGCCGCAAGACCGCGCGACAACCGTGCCCGGCAGGATGCCCGGTGCAGCGGCCGCCATCCGTGACGGTCCTGACATGGCGTCGCAGCACAAAGGAACGGCGTACCTTTGGTTGACCCTGCATGGAGGGAGAGGTATTGAGCGTGAGCGATTGTCCAGTGTTTGCGCAGCCGTGACGCGCGTGCAAAGCCGAACGGGCAGGGCGGTCGAAAACAGGTGCAACGCAGGGCTCGTTGGGTTGCGCCGGAAGAACTTGTTGTTTCTAACTGCAACGACGCTTTGCGTTGTCGCCAGTCGTTGTCAAAAGGGATCGCCGAAATGGGTGTGGTTGCGGGAGCCAATACGGCCGGGGGCGATGCCGACGTGGCAGCCCGCGCGCTGAACGCGGAACTTGCGGACAAGGGGTTCCTGCTGACCTCGACCGAGGATATCATCAACTGGGCGCGCATCGGCAGCCTGCACTGGATGACCTTTGGCCTCGCCTGCTGTGCGGTCGAGATGATGCATACCTCGATGCCGCGCTATGATCTGGAACGGTTCGGCACCGCGCCGCGCGCGTCCCCGCGCCAGTCCGACCTGATGATCGTGGCGGGCACACTGACCAACAAGATGGCCCCGGCCCTGCGCAAGGTCTATGACCAGATGCCGGAGCCGCGCTATGTCATCAGCATGGGGTCCTGTGCGAATGGCGGCGGCTATTATCATTACAGCTATTCGGTGGTGCGCGGCTGCGACCGGATCGTGCCCGTGGACATCTATGTCCCCGGCTGCCCGCCCACGGCCGAGGCGCTGCTGTACGGCATCCTGCAGTTGCAGCGCAAAATCCGCCGCACCGGCACCCTGGTAAGGTAGCGCCCCCATGTCCGACGCCCTGAACGACCTTGCCGAACTGATTGCATTGCGCCGCCCGAATGCGGTGCAGTCGCATGACATCGCCCATGGCGAACTGACGCTGCATGTGACGCTGGCGCATCTTGAGGATCTGGTGGAGTTTCTGCAAACCGACCCGTCCTGCCGGTTCACCTCGCTGGTGGACATCACCGCCATCGACCATCCGTCGCGGGTGGAACGGTTCGACGTCGTCTACCATTTCCTGTCGATGTACCAGAACCACCGCATCCGTTTGAAACTGGCCCTGCGCGAGACGGACATGGTGCCGTCGATCCAGGCCATCCATCCATCGGCGAACTGGTTCGAGCGCGAAGTGTTCGACATGTTCGGCATCCTGTTTTCCGGCCATCCGGATCTGCGCCGTATCCTCACCGACTACGGCTTTCGCGGACATCCCCTGCGCAAGGATTTTCCGACCACCGGCTATACCGAGGTCCGCTATGACGAAGTGCTGAAGCGCGTCGTCTATGAACCTGTGATGCTGGTGCAGGAATACCGGCAGTTCGATTTCATGTCGCCATGGGAGGGTGCCGAATACATCCTGCCGGGTGATGACAAGGCGCGTGCTGGCGCGCCGGGAGAGGCAAAGCCATGATGGACGGCGATATCCGCACCAACAGCTATGACGACGGCTCCAGGGATTTTGAAACCGGCGAACAGAAGATCCGCAATTTCAACCTGAACTTCGGCCCGCAACATCCTGCGGCACATGGCGTTCTGCGTCTTGTGCTGGAGCTTGACGGCGAGATTGTGGAACGCTGCGATCCGCATATCGGCCTGCTCCACCGTGGCACCGAAAAGCTGATGGAGAGCCGGACCTATCTGCAGAACCTGCCGTACTTTGACCGGCTGGATTACGTGGCGCCGATGAACCAGGAACATGCCTGGTGCCTGGCGATCGAAAAACTGACCGGCGTGGACATCCCCCGTCGCGCATCGCTGATCCGGGTGCTGTTCTGCGAAATCGGGCGGGTGCTGAACCATCTGTTGAACGTCACCACGCAAGCCATGGACGTGGGCGCCCTGACCCCGCCGCTCTGGGGGTTCGAGGAACGTGAAAAGCTGATGGTGTTCTATGAGCGGGCCTGTGGCGCGCGCCTGCACGCCGCCTATTTCCGCCCCGGTGGCGTCCATGTCGACCTGACGCCGCAGCTGATCGAGGATATCGACCAATGGGCGGTCGAGTTCCCCCGCGTTCTGGACGACATCGACGGATTGCTGACCGAAAACCGCATCTTCAAGCAGCGCAATGCCGATATCGGCGTTGTGACCGAGGATGACATCCAGAAATACGGGTTCTCCGGCGTCATGGTGCGCGGGTCGGGCCTCGCCTGGGATTTGCGCCGTTCGCAGCCCTATGAATGCTATGACGAGTTCGACTTCAAGATTCCGGTCGGCAAGAACGGCGACTGCTATGACCGCTATCTGTGCCGGATGCAGGAGATGCGCGAAAGCACCTCGATCATCCGTCAGGCGGTCGCCAAGCTGCGCGTGGAAAAGGGCGATGTCCTTGCCCGCGGCAAGATCACCCCGCCGCCGCGGGGAGAGATGAAGACCTCGATGGAGGCGCTGATCCACCACTTCAAGCTTTACACCGAAGGGTTCCACGTGCCCTCGGGTGAGGTTTATGCGGCGGTGGAGGCCCCCAAGGGCGAGTTTGGCGTCTATCTGGTCGCCGACGGCACCAACAAACCCTACCGCGCCAAGATCCGCGCGCCCGGGTTCCTGCATCTGCAGGCGATGGACTACATCTGCAAGGGCCACCAATTGGCCGACGTGTCGGCGATCATCGGGACGATGGATGTGGTGTTCGGGGAGATTGATCGTTAATGCTACGCCGCCTTCACGCCATCCAGCCCGACACATTTGCGTTCACCCCCGCGAACCTCGCCTGGGCCAAAGGACAGATATCCAAATACCCTGCAGGCCGTCAGGCCTCCGCCATCATCCCCCTTCTCTGGCGCGCGCAGGAGCAGGAAGGGTGGCTGTCCCGTCCGGCCATCGAATACGTGGCGGGCATGCTCGACCTGGCCTATATGCGTGCGCTGGAGGTGGCGACCTTCTACTTCATGTTCCAGCTGCAACCCGTTGGGTCTGTTGCGCATATCCAGGTCTGCGGCACAACGTCCTGCATGATCTGCGGGGCCGAAGACCTGATCGCGGTCTGCAAGGACAAGATCGCCCGCCAGCCCCATACCCTGTCGGCGGATGGCAAGTTCAGCTGGGAAGAGGTCGAGTGTCTCGGCGCCTGCGCCAATGCGCCGATGGCCCAGATCGGCAAGGACTATTACGAAGACCTGACGCCGGAAAAACTGACCGACCTGATCGCGCGGTTCGGCAAGGGCGAGGTGCCGGTGCCGGGGCCGCAGAACGGGCGCTATGCGGCGGAACCGGCCAGCGGTCTGACCAGCCTGAAGGAATTCGAGTCTGGGCGGCGGCAGTACAATGCCAGCGCGCAGGCGGCGGTGGAGCTGAGCGATACAGTGAAGCGGATCGACGGGACCGAGGTTGTGCTGACAACGCCCTGGCTGGGCAAGACGGCCAAGACCAAATCCGCCGCCCCCGTCACGCCCGCCAAGGGCATACCAAAAGAACCGAAACCTGGCGCCGGCCGCGTGGCAGACGCATCTGGCGTGACGGTCCAGGAAGCGCCCGCTCGGTCCAAGGGCAAGCCCGTGGCACAAGGCAACGAATCCGTGGCAACGCCGCCGGCCACGCCCGACGCGAAAGCCCCGGCAGCAGTCGCGAAGGTACAGCCCAAGGCCCTGCAAGCCGCCCGTGGCGGAAAACCCGACGATCTGAAGGTCATCCTCGGCATCGGCCCGAAACTGGAAATCCTGTGCCACAGGCTCGGGTTTTTTCATTTCGACCAGATCGCGGCCTGGACCGATGCGGAAATCGCCTGGGTCGATGACAATCTTGAAGGCTTCAAGGGGCGCGTGACGCGGGACAAATGGGTCGAACAGGCCAAAGTGCTGGCAAAGGGCGGCGCCGGGCCATAGCGACGAAACGACTTCAGGGTCCCGCGCAGAGGGCCGAACCACCAGGGGAGTGACACGGAATGAAAACGGCAGAGAACAAGAATGCCCCCAATCTTGCGGGCTGGGCGATCGGGGTCGGGATGGGGGTCGTGGCCTTTGGCGTCGCCAAGGTCGTGGTGCTGATCTCGACGCCGGGATCGGTCGCGATCGGGGTGATCGTGGCGCTGCTTGCGGGTCTGGTGATGGGGATGCCGTGGGGCGCCAGGGTGCGGACCCCGGCTCGTCAGGCCATGCCGGCCGCGAAACCGGCCCCGGCGCCCGTCGCGGTGACGGCAGCGACCGCGGTTGCTCCCGCGCCGCCCGTTGCACCCGCTGCCGCGCCCGTCGCCGTTGCCCCGACGCCGGTGGCGGTGATGTCGCCCGCCGGTGTCGGCACGCGCCCCGAGGCGCTCAAGGCCGCGCGCGGCGGCAAGGCCGACGACCTCAAGATCATCAAGGGGATCGGACCGAAACTGGAAACGCTGTGCCACAAGCTCGGCTTCTTCCATTTTGACCAGGTGGCAAGCTGGAACGCCGACGAAATCGCATGGGTCGACCAGAACCTTGAAGGGTTCAAGGGCCGCGTCACCCGCGACCGCTGGGTGCCCCAGGCCAAGGCGATCGTCAGGCTTGGCCCTGACGACTTCCTCAAGCGGCTCGATGCAGGCGACGAATTCTGAGGCCGGGATGTGAAAGACGCGCCCGACCCCGATCTCGACCGCCAACTGGCGCGCCAGGCGCGGCTGGTGGCCATCGTCATCGCAGGCACGACGGTCCTGTGGTTGGGCGCGCAATGGCTGGGGGGCAAGTTCGGGTGGGAGACGCGCTATGTCTTTCTGTTCGACCTGGCCGCAATGGCCGCCTTTGTCTGGGCCATGATTGTGACATATCGGATCTGGCGGAAGCGCCGGACCTAACGGGAAAGAGGCAGCAATGCTGAAAGATCAGGACCGCATTTTCACCAACCTTTACGGGATGCATGACCGCTCCCTTGCGGGGGCGAAAAAGCGTGGCCACTGGAACGGCACCGCCGAGATCATCGCGCGGGGGCGCGATACGCTGATCGAACAGGTCAAGGCATCCGGCCTGCGCGGGCGCGGCGGGGCAGGGTTTCCGACGGGTCTGAAATGGTCCTTCATGCCCAAACAGTCGGATGGCCGTCCGTCCTATCTGGTGGTGAACGCCGACGAATCCGAACCCGGCACCTGCAAGGACCGCGAGATCATGCGGCACGATCCGCATACCCTGATTGAGGGCTGCCTGATCGCCAGCTTCGCGATGGGAGCCAATGCCTGTTACATCTACATCCGCGGCGAATACATCCGCGAGCGCGAGGCGCTGCAGGCGGCCTTGGACGAATGCTATGACGCGGGGCTTTTGGGCAAGAACGCCGCCAAGTCCGGCTGGGATTTCGACTGCTACCTGCACCACGGTGCAGGGGCCTATATCTGCGGCGAGGAAACGGCGCTGCTGGAGTCCCTCGAGGGGAAAAAGGGCATGCCCCGGATGAAACCGCCGTTTCCGGCGGGGTCCGGCCTTTATGGCTGCCCGACCACCGTGAACAACGTGGAATCCATCGCGGTCGTCCCGACCATCCTGCGGCGCGGGGCGGACTGGTTTGCGTCCTTTGGCCGTGCGAACAACACCGGCACCAAGCTCTTTGGCATATCCGGCCATGTGAACAACCCCTGCGTCGTCGAAGAGGCGATGTCGATCCCGCTCAAGGAACTGCTTGACCGGCATTGCGGCGGAGTGCGGGGCGGCTGGAAGAACATCAAGGCGGTGATCCCCGGCGGGTCATCCGTGCCCCTGCTGACGCAGGCGCAATGCGACGACGCGATCATGGATTTCGACTGGCTGCGCGAACAGCGCTCGGGTCTGGGCACCGCGGCGGTGATCGTGATGGACCGCTCGACCGACGTGATCAAGGCGATCTGGCGGCTGTCGAAGTTCTACAAGCACGAAAGCTGCGGCCAGTGCACCCCCTGCCGCGAAGGCACCGGCTGGATGATGCGGGTCATGGACCGTCTGGTGCGCGGCGAGGCCGAGGTCGAGGAGATCGACATGCTGATCTCGGTGACGAAACAGGTCGAGGGCCACACGATCTGCGCCCTTGGCGATGCCGCCGCCTGGCCGATCCAGGGCCTGGTGCGGGCCTTCCGCGAGGAAATCGAGGACCGCATCAAGGCCAGAAAGACCGGCCGTATGGGCGCGATGGCAGCGGAGTGACCATGCGGGGTTCCGCTCCACAGCGCCATCTGGCCCAGCCCTGTCGATCCGGGTCACGGATGCCCGCCGCTATGCGCAATCAAGGCCTTTGTCATCGCATAGCAGTCCATGAGGCACCACATAGTGGGCAGGCATGAGATGGAGGCCCCCATGAAACGACTGTCCCTGACGCTTGGCTTTGCGGCGTTCTTGTCCGCAACGTCCCCCGCGCTTGCGCTGGAACCCTTGCAGCAAGAAACGTTCATCAACGACAGCCTGCGCGCCGGGCGGATCGGCGATGTGATCCGAAAGACCTGCCCGACGATTTCGGCGCGGATGTTCGTGGTGCTGGGCAAGATCGAGGACCTGAAAGGTTATGCGCTCGACAAGGGCTATTCCCGCGACGAGGTCGAGGCGTTCATCAAGAACCCCGACCAAAAGGCCCGCCTGAAGGCCGAGGCGGCGGCCTATCTGGCTGCGGCGGGTGCGATCGAGGGCGATCCTGAAAGCTTTTGCAGGGTCGGGCGGGACGAGATTGCGAAGGGTAGCATGATCGGCAAACTGCTGCGGTCGTCGCAATGACGGAACCTGCGCCCCTTCCGACGGATGCCACGCTGTGCCGATCGGCGCGGTCTGGCGGACGGGCGGGGCGCGCATGATCCGGTCTGGCGTCATCGGCGTGGCGGGGGCAGGCCTTCTGGCCGCCTGCGCCGCGTCGCCCGCAGCACCTCCCGCTGCGGATCGCAGGCCGCTTGCCGTGATGAACGGGGATGCGGCATTCGCCAATTTCGAAGGGGCTGCGGCCCGCAGGCTGGCCGAGGCGGCCTGCGCCGCGCGCGGGCAGCGGTTGCAATCGTCGATCTATGACCGTTATGACGCTGGGGCTTGGGTCTTTGTGGAGGGCTGCGCGTGAAGGCATTCTATGGCTTGGGGCTTGCAACGATGCTGTCGGCCTGCGGCGGCCCGCCGCCGGTCTTGTTCGACGGTATGAAGATTACCGCCAAGGTCAGCGCCACCAGCGATGACAGGCGCGGCTTTGATGTCGTCGTGCGCGATGCCGCCGACAAGCCGGGCCCCGCCGCCCGCGCTGCGCGCTACGAGGCGACGCTCTATTGCATGGACCGTTTTGCCGGATCCGATGTGGT
Organism: Rhodobacterales bacterium; assembly: GCA_021155205.1. GTDB lineage: Bacteria > Pseudomonadota > Alphaproteobacteria > Rhodobacterales > Rhodobacteraceae > JAJNPS01. The sequence continues at coordinate 15,481 of JAJNPS010000037.1, read as the reverse complement.
CTGGGCGGACGGTCCGTTGCAGGATGCGAAAACGCTGCTCACGGCCGAGGGTGTGCTGTTGCGGCAGGGCCGCTGCGTGCAGCGATGACAGGTTCGATGCACCTGGCCGAGTTGAACGTGGGGCGCCTGCTGGCCCCCACCGATGACCCGCGCGTCGCCGAGTTCATGGGTGCGCTGGACCGGGTCAACGGTCTGGGCAAGCGGATGCCCGGCTTTGTCTGGATGATGGAAGGTTCGGGCGAGCCGGGGACGGGCAATACCGAGGCCAAGATCGGCGGCGACCCGCAATATGTCAGCAACCTGACAGTGTGGGAAAGCGTCGAGACGCTGGAAAACTTTGTCTGGAACACCGTTCACCGCGCGTTCTACGAGCGCCGTCAGGAATGGTTTCAGGTGCTGGGAAAGATGCACTTTGTCATGTGGTGGGTGCCAGCCGGGCACAGGCCCAGGCTGGACGAGGCGCTGGCGCGGCTGGCGCATCTTGAGGCAAATGGCGACAGTGACCACGCCTTTGGGTGGACCTATCTGAAGGAGGCGCGGCTGTGGAAGGCGCATGGATGCAGCCGGGTTGCCGCGGAATGACGCGATGAGGAAGTTCAATTTCCCCCCCGACCGCGACATTGCCGAGGACTTGGCACAGTCGTTCGGCTATACCGGTGATCTTGTCGACATCTACACCAGCACCAAGGGTACGCTGATCCACAAATGGCACCACTACCTGCCGCTTTATGACCGCTATTTCGGTCCCTGGCGCGGCAAGCCCGTGCGGTTTCTGGAAATCGGGGTTTCGCGCGGCGGCAGCCTGTCGATGTGGCGCAGATGGTTCGGCCCCGAGGCGGTGATCTTCGGCATCGACATCAACCCCAGATGCCGGGTGCATGACGGCATCGACGGGCAGGTCAGGATCGGCAGCCAGGATGACCCCAAGTTCCTGAAGCGTGTGGTCGAGGAAATGGGCGGGGTCGATATCGTGCTGGACGATGGCAGTCACCAGATGGCGCATGTGCGGGCAAGTCTGGAAGTTCTGTTCCCCCAGCTGACGGTCGGCGGCGTCTACATGATCGAGGACCTGCACACCGCCTATATGTCCGGTTTTGGCGGGGGGCTGGAATCGCCCGACAATTTCTTTCGGTTGCTGAACCGCCTGATCGACGACATGCATCGCTGGTATCATCCGCAACCGATGCTCAACAGCAATCTGGGGCGCTGGATGACGGGTTTTCATGTGCATGACTCGATCGTCGTGATCGACAAGGCACCTGTTCTGCGGCCGACAACGTCAAAAGTGGGTCCATGACCCTTTCGCCCGGCGCGATTCTGGGGCATCTGTGCGCGCAATCGTGGCGGGGTAATCCGGTGGTGTTTTGCGCTTGGCCTGAAGCGGCCTGATCGGCAGAAGGAACAGGAGTCGACATGTCCAACCTCAAGAAGATCAGCATCGACGGCATCGAGGTCGAGGTTGACGGCGCGATGACGATCATCCAGGCGGCCGAGGTTGCGGGCGTGGAAATCCCGCGCTTTTGTTATCACGAACGGCTGTCGATCGCCGGAAACTGCCGGATGTGTCTGGTCGAGGTCGTCGGTGGCCCGCCGAAACCCGCCGCAAGCTGCGCGATGCAGGTCAAGGATTTGCGCCCCGGCCCGAACGGCGAGGCGCCGCTGGTCAAGACCCGCTCGCCCATGGTCAAGAAGGCCCGCGAAGGGGTGATGGAGTTCCTGCTGATCAACCATCCGCTCGACTGCCCGATCTGCGACCAGGGTGGCGAATGCGACCTGCAGGATCAGGCGATGGCTTACGGTGTGGATTTCAGCCGCTATCGGGAACCCAAGCGTGCCAGCGAGGATTTGAACCTTGGGCCGCTGGTGGCCACCACGATGACCCGCTGCATCAGTTGCACCCGCTGCGTGCGCTTTACCACCGAGGTCGCGGGGATCACCCAGATGGGCCAGACCGGCCGCGGCGAAGACAGCGAGATCACGAGCTATCTGAACGAGACGCTGAACAGCAACCTGCAGGGCAACATCATCGACCTGTGCCCGGTCGGCGCGCTGACGTCCAAACCCTATGCCTTCACCGCCCGTCCTTGGGAGCTGACCAAGACGGAATCCATCGACGTGATGGACGCGCTGGGGTCCAACATCCGCATCGACACCAAGGGCCGCGAAGTCATGCGCATCCTGCCGCGCAACCATGACGGCGTGAACGAGGAATGGATTTCCGACAAGACCCGCTTTGTCTGGGACGGCCTTCGCCGTCAACGGCTCGACACGCCTTATATCCGTGAGAACGGGCGCTTGCGCAAAGCCGGCTGGAGCGAGGCCTTGGCGGCGGCGGCGGCGGCGATGAAGGGCAAGCGCGTTGCCGGGCTGGTCGGTGATCTGGTGCCGGTCGAGGCCGCCTACAGCCTCAAGCTGATGATCGAGAGCCTCGGCGGTCATGTGGAATGCAGGACGGATGGGGCAAAGCTGCCGATCGGCAATCGTTCGGCCTATGTCGGCACCGCGCGCATCGAGGACATCGACAGCGCCCGCATGATCCAGTTGATTGGCACCAACCCGCGCCTCGAGGCCCCGGTGCTGAACGCTCGCATCCGCAAGGCCTGGTCGCATGGCGCGACCGTCGGGCTGGTAGGCGAGGCTGTCGATCTGACTTACGATTATATCCATGTCGGCACCGACCGTGCGGCATTGGAAAAGCTGTCGTCGCAGGTCATCTCGGATGAGACCAAGGCCAGGCCGACGCTGGTCATCGTCGGGCAGGGTGCCATCGCCGAGGCGGATGGCGCGGCTGTCCTGGCCCATGCGATGAAGCTTGCGGAAAACTCCAACTCCAAGCTGCTGATCCTGCACACCGCCGCTTCGCGTGTCGGCGCGATGGACGTGGGGGCCGTGACCGAGGGCGGGCTGCCGGCCGCGACCGAGGGCGCGCAGGTGATCTACAACCTTGGCGCGGATGAGGTCGACATCGCACCCGGTCCCTTCGTGATCTATCAGGGCAGCCACGGCGACCGGGGTGCCAACCGCGCCGACATCATCCTGCCGGGGGCGGCCTGGACCGAAGAAAACGGCGTGTTCGTCAACACCGAAGGCCGCCCGCAACTGGCGATGCGTGCAGGCTTCGCACCGGGCGAGGCCAAGGAAAACTGGGCCGTGCTGCGCGCCCTGTCGGCAGAGCTGGGCGCGGCGCTGCCCTGGGACAGCCTGGCCGCACTGCGTATCGCGCTGGTCGCAGCGCATCCGCATCTGGGCCGGATCGACGAGGTCGCCGACAACGGCTGGACCCTGCCGCCGGCGCGCGACATGGGCAAGGCGACATTCCGCAATGCCATCGGGGACTTTTACCTGACCAATCCGATTGCGCGCGCCAGCAAGGTGATGGCGGAGTTGTCGGCAATGCAGGCGTTGCGGGGCCACAATGCGATGGCGGCGGAATAGGATGGAGCAGGCGCTGGTCCTTGCCGGGTGTGTCGCCGCGCTCATGGTGATCAGCGCATGCACCCCCCCGGCCGGACAGGCGGGTGCGTTCCGGCCCGCCTATCAGGGCATCGAGACACTGCTTCTGGACGGTGATCTGGTGAATTTCCGCGTCAAGATGACCGGCGCGCGCAATGACGCGGATGTGGCGACCTATGCGCGCTGTGCGGCCGCGCAATATGCGCTGATCCGCGGGTTCGGATTTGCGCGTCTGGTCCGCACCACGGTTGCCCGCGACGGCGAGGTCTGGCGCGGCGATGCGGTCTATACGATCTCTGCCGCGTTGCCGCGCGGCTTTCGCACCATTGACGCCGAGGTCACAGTGCGCGATTGCGGCGAACAGGGTATCCCGACGGTCTGAAGGATAAGGAACAGGTTGATGGACGGGTTTTTGTCGACAGGGGCGGGGGTGGCGCTGATCATCGTGGCGCAAAGCCTTTTGGTCACGGCCTTCGTGATGATCAGCCTGTTGTTCCTTGTCTATGGCGACCGGAAGATCTGGGCCGCCGTGCAGATGCGGCGCGGCCCGAACGTGGTCGGGGCCTTTGGCCTGCTGCAATCGGTGGCCGATGCGCTGAAATACGTGGTCAAGGAAATCGTCGTGCCAGCGGGCGCCGACCGTCCGGTGTTCTTTCTGGCCCCGATGCTGTCGTTTGTGCTGGCGATCCTGGCCTGGGCGGTGATCCCGTTCAACGCGACCTGGGTGTTGTCGGACATCAACGTGGCGATCCTGTTCGTCTTTGCCGTGTCATCGCTTGAGGTCTACGGCGTCATCATGGGCGGCTGGGCGTCGAACTCGAAATATCCGTTCCTCGGGTCGCTGCGGTCGGCGGCGCAGATGATCAGCTATGAGGTCAGCCTTGGCCTGATCATCATCGGCATCATCATCTCGACCGGCAGCATGAATTTCGGCGCGATCGTGGAGGCGCAGCGCGGCGATTTCGGCCTGTTCAACTGGTACTGGCTGCCGCATCTGCCGATGGTGGCGCTGTTCTTCATCTCGGCGCTGGCCGAAACCAACCGCCCGCCGTTCGACCTGCCCGAGGCGGAAAGCGAACTCGTCGCGGGCTTCATGGTGGAATATTCCTCGACCCCCTATCTTTTGTTCATGGCTGGCGAATACATCGCGATCTTTTTGATGTGTGCGCTCATGTCGCTGTTGTTCTTTGGCGGTTGGTTGTCCCCCATTCCGGGCCTGCCGGACGGGGCGCTGTGGATGGTCGCCAAGATGGGGTTCTTTTTCTTCCTCTTTGCCATGGTCAAGGCCATCGTGCCCCGGTATCGCTATGACCAGTTGATGCGGATCGGCTGGAAGGTGTTCCTGCCGATGTCGCTGGTCTGGGTGGTGATCGTGGCATTCCTGGCGAAGTTCGAAGTGTTTGGCGGGTTCTGGGCCCGCTGGGCGATTGGGGGTTGATCATGGGTCCGGCACGCACCACCGACTATACCCGCGCGGCAAAATACTTCTTGTTGTTCGACTTCATCAAGGGTTTCGGCCTGGGCATGAAATACTTCTTCGCCCCCAAGGCCACGCTGAACTACCCGCATGAAAAGGGGCCACTGTCCCCCCGCTTCCGCGGCGAACACGCGCTCCGCCGCTATCCGAACGGCGAGGAACGCTGCATCGCCTGCAAGCTGTGCGAGGCGATCTGTCCGGCACAGGCGATTACCATCGACGCCGAACCGCGCGAGGACGGGTCGCGCCGCACCACGCGCTATGACATCGACATGACGAAATGCATCTATTGCGGGTTCTGCCAGGAGGCCTGCCCCGTGGATGCCATCGTCGAAGGGCCGAATTTCGAGTTTTCCACCGAAACGCGCGAGGAACTGTTCTACAACAAGGACAAGCTTCTGGCGAACGGCGACCGCTGGGAGGCAGAGATTGCCCGCAACCTCGAACTTGACGCGCCGTATCGGTGATCCCATGACCGACGACTTTGCCAAGATGTTCGCGACCATGCTGGAGCAAGGGCAAAAGATGGCCAGGGCCTTCGCCCCCGGCATGGAAAACCTCGACGTGAAGGCGTTTGAAAAGCTGTTTCCAGCGATGCCGAAAGAGTTGTTGGAAATGTGGTTCGGCAAGACCTTCAACCCCGAAGGTCTGGACGCGCGGACGCGCTTCCTGGTGACGATTGCGGCGCAGACGGTGCTGGGGCCCATGGGTGAGCCGCAGCTGCGCCTGACCATCAAGAACGCGCTGGCCGCAGGGGCGACAAAACGTGAAATTGCCGAAGTGATCTGGCAGATGTCGATGTTCGCCGGTATGCCCGCGATGCAAAAGGCATTGGAACTGGCGCAAGCCGTGTTCGCCGAGACCGCCGAGAAATCTGGGGAGAAACCCGCATGACCGTCGCCGCATTCGCATTCTACGTCTTTGCCTTTGTGACGGTCGCGGCGGGACTGATGGTCACCGTCAGCCGCAACCCGGTGCATTCGGTGCTGTGGCTGATCCTTGCGTTTCTGTCGACATCGGGGCTTTTCGTGCTGCTCGGGGCCGAATTCGTCGCGATGCTGCTGGTCATCGTCTATGTCGGCGCGGTGGCGGTGCTGTTCCTGTTCGTCGTGATGATGCTCGACATCGACTTTGCCGAACTGAAGGGCGAGATGGCGCGCTACATGCCGCTGGGCCTGTTGATCGGCGTCATCCTTCTGATGCAGATCGCCATCGGTGTCGGCGTCTGGAAGGTCGCCCCCGAGGCCGAAGCCCTGCGCCAGGCCGTCACCCCCGCAATCCCCGATGTGGAAAATACCCGCGCGCTGGGGATGCTGGTCTATGACAAGTACATCCTTCTGTTCCAGCTGGCGGGGATGATCCTGCTGGTGGCGATGATCGGCGCGATCCTTCTGACCCTGCGCCACCGCCGCGACATCAAGCGCCAGAACGTGCTGCATCAGATGTGGCGCGATCCCGCGAAGGCGATGGAACTGGTGGATGTGAAGCCGGGGCAGGGGCTGTAGGGCGGAGCGATCCGCGACGAAAACAAACGGGCACAACCGCCTATGAGGGACGAACGATGATCGGACTGGAACATTACCTCAGCGTCGCGGCGGCTTTGTTCGTCATCGGCATCTTTGGCATCTTCCTCAACCGCAAGAACGTGATCGTCATCCTGATGTCGATCGAACTGATGCTGCTGGCGGTCAACATCAACCTCGTGGCGTTTTCCTCGTTCTCGGGCGATCTCGTGGGCCAGGTCTTCACCATGTTCGTCCTCACCGTGGCTGCGGCCGAGGCCGCGATTGGTCTGGCGATCCTGGTGGTATTCTTCCGCAACCGCGGGACGATCGACGTCGAAGACGTCAACGTGATGAAGGGCTGACCCGATGGCGACGATCATCCTTTTTGCCCCGCTGATCGGGGCGCTGATCTGCGGGTTCGGCTGGCGGCTGATCGGCGAGCGCGCCGGTCAGGTCATCGCGACGGCGCTGTTGTTTCTGGCAGCGATCTTGTCTTGGTACATCTTCCTGACGCTGGAACCCGTGCGGGAACAGATCGTGCTGATGCGGTGGATCGAAAGCGGGTCGCTCGGCATCGAATGGGCGATCCGGCTGGACCGGCTGACGGCGATCATGCTGGTGGTGATCAACACCGTCTCGGCGCTCGTCCACCTCTATTCCTTCGGCTACATGGCGCATGACGAGAACTGGGGGGATGACGAACCCTACCGCGCCCGGTTCTTTGCCTACCTGTCGTTCTTTACCTTTGCCATGCTGATGCTGGTGACGTCCGACAACCTGGTGCAGATGTTCTTTGGCTGGGAAGGGGTCGGGGTCGCGTCCTACCTCTTGATCGGATTCTACTACCGCAAGCCGTCCGCGAACGCCGCCGCCATCAAGGCGTTCGTCGTCAACCGGGTGGGCGACTTCGGCTTTGCGCTCGGGATTTTCGCGCTTTTCTTCCTGGTGGACTCGGTGCGCCTTGATGATGTGTTCGCCGCTGCCCCGGTGCTGGCGGAGACGAATGTCAGCTTCCTCTGGACGGACTGGAATGCCGCCAATCTGGTCGGTGTGCTGCTGTTCATCGGCGCGATGGGCAAATCGGCGCAGTTGTTCCTGCACACATGGTTGCCCGACGCGATGGAGGGGCCGACGCCGGTCTCCGCCCTGATCCACGCGGCGACGATGGTGACGGCGGGCGTGTTCCTGGTCTGCCGGATGTCGCCCTTGTACGAATACGCGCCCGAGGCCAAGACGATGATCGTGGTGGTGGGGGCTTCGACGGCGTTCTTTGCGGCGTCGGTCGCGCTGGTGCAGAATGACATCAAGCGCGTGATCGCCTATTCGACCTGTTCGCATCTGGGCTACATGTTCGTGGCGGCGGGGGTGGGGGCCTATTCGGTGGCGATGTTCCACCTTTTCACCCACGCCTTCTTCAAGGCGATGCTGTTTCTCGGCGCAGGCTCGGTGATCACCGCGACGCATCACGAACAGGACATGCGCAACTATGGGGGCCTGCGCAAAAAGATCCCGCTGACATTCTGGGCGATGATGATCGGCACGCTGGCCGCCACCGGCGTCGGCATTCCGCTGACCAGCTATGGCTTTGCCGGATTTCTGTCGAAGGACGCGGTGATCGAGACCGCTTTTGTCGGGTCGTCCTACGCTTTCGGGCTCTTGCTGGTTGCGACAATTTTCAGCAGCTTTTATTCGTGGCGGCTGATGTTCATGACGTTCTATGGTGAAAGCCGCGCGCCGGCGCATGGCCATCACGGGCATGGTCACGACGACCACAGGCATGAACCCCATGAAAGCCCGATGACCATGCTGGTGCCGCTTGGCGTGCTGTCACTGGGGGCGACGTTCTCGGGGATGGTCTGGTACAGCGTGTTCTTCGGCGAGGTCGACAAGCTTCGCGCCTGGTTCGGCATGGAGCCGGGTGCCGCGCATGCCACCACGGGCGAGGCCTCTGGCGGGGCCGAGGCGCAGGGTGAGCCGGTGGCGACGACCGAAGCGGTCCCTGCCGAGGGCATGACTGCGGCCACCGAAACCGCCCCCGCCGCAGATAGAGCGGCGGCCAAGACCGAAGCAGCCCCCGCCGCCGAAGCACCGGCCGCCGGCGCCGCCGCTGCCGTCCTTGCCACCGGCGCTGTCACCGTCACCGGCACGGCCCCCAAGGGCGCGATCTACATCCGCGCCGACAACCTGGTGATTGAAAAAGCCCATGAAGTGCCAAAGTGGGTCAAGCTGTCGCCATTCATCGCGATGCTGATCGGGCTGTTCACGGCCTGGATGTTCTACATCCGCGACACCAGTCTGCCGGTTCGTCTGGCCACCCAGCAGCGGCATCTGTACCAGTTCCTGCTGAACAAGTGGTACTTTGACGAAATCTATGATTTCCTCATCGTCCGCCCCGCCCGCTGGCTTGGCGAGATGCTGTGGAAACGCGGCGACGGCGATGTGATCGACGGCTCGATCAATGGCGTGGCGATGGGGATCATCCCGTTCTTTACCCGCCTGGCCGGTCGGGCGCAGTCGGGCTACATCTTTCACTACGCATTCGCGATGGTCTTGGGGATCGTTCTCCTCGTGACCTGGATGACGCTGTTTGTTGCGAATTAGGGACGGATCATGGGCAATCTTCTCTCGATGATCACGTTCCTGCCGCTGGTGGCGGCGGCGGTGCTGGCCTTGTTCCTGCGCGGTGACGATGCGGCGTCGCGCCTGAACGCCAAGCGGCTGGCGCTGTTTGCCACCACCGCGACCTTCATCATGTCGCTGTTCATCCTGGCGGAGTTCGACCCCGCCAATACCGGGTTCCAGCTGGTCGAGGAGCGGACCTGGATCCTGGGCCTGTCCTACCGGATGGGCATCGACGGCATTTCGGTGCTGTTCGTGCTGCTGACGACGTTCCTGATGCCGTTGACGATCTGGTCATGCTGGGATGTGCAAGTTCGGGTCAAGGAATACATGATCGCGTTTCTGGTGCTGGAGACGCTGATGCTTGGTGTCTTCGTCGCTCTCGACCTCGTACTCTTCTACCTGTTCTTCGAGGCCGGGTTGATCCCGATGTTCCTGATCATCGGCATCTGGGGTGGCAAGGAGCGCATCTACGCGGCGTTCAAATTCTTTCTCTACACCTTCCTCGGGTCGGTCCTGATGCTGGTTGCGATGATCGCGATGTACCGCGCTGCGGGCACCACCTGCATCGGCGCCTGTCCCGAGGGGACGGTCTCGCTGCTGGCGTTCACCTTTGACTCAACGCCGCTGTCGGTCCTTGGCATCAGTGTGACGGGGGGGCTGCAGACGATGCTGTTCCTTGCCTTCTTTGCCAGCTTTGCCGTCAAGATGCCGATGTGGCCGGTTCATACCTGGCTGCCTGACGCGCACGTGCAGGCCCCGACGGCCGGATCGGTGGTGCTGGCGGCGATCCTTTTGAAGATGGGCGGTTACGGGTTCCTGCGGTTCAGCATTCCGATGTTCCCGGTCGGATCGGACGTGATGGGGCCGCTGGTCCTGTGGCTGTCGGCGATTGCGATCGTGTACACCAGCCTTGTGGCGCTCGCGCAGACCGACATGAAAAAGCTGATTGCCTATTCCTCGGTCGCGCATATGGGTTACGTCACCATGGGCATCTTCGCGGTGAACCAGCAGGGCGTCGATGGCGCGATCTTCCAGATGATCAGCCACGGCTTCATTTCCGGTGCCTTGTTCCTGCTGGTCGGCGTGATCTATGACCGGATGCACACGCGTGAGATCGCGGCCTATGGCGGTCTGGCGAACCGGATGCCTGCCTATGCGCTGGTGTTCATGTTCTTCACCATGGCCAATGTCGGTCTGCCGGGGACATCCGGGTTCATCGGCGAATTCCTGACCCTGGTGGGGATTTTTCAGGTCAACACCTGGGTCGCCGTTGTCGCGACCTCGGGCGTGATCCTGTCGGCGGCCTATGCGCTGTGGCTGTACCGGCGGGTGGCGTTCGGGGCGCTGGTCAAAGAGGCGCTGAAATCCATCACCGACATGACCGGCCGCGAGCGCGCGATCTTTGCCCCCTTGATCGCGATGACGCTGATCCTTGGGGTCTACCCATCGCTTGTGACCGACAAGATCGGCCCGTCCGTGGCCGCCCTTGTGGCTGACTACCACGCCGCCTTGCCCGTACCGGGTAAGGCCGTGGCCCAGAACTGAGGAACGCTGATGCTGTCCACCGATTTTTCCATCGTCCTGCCGGAAATGGTGCTGGCGGTCTTTGCCATGGCCGCGCTTATGTTCGGCGCCTACACGACCAAGGACAAGGTGGCCGGGCTGATCCTGCAGGTCACGGCGGGTTTGTTCGTGGCAATGGCAATCTGGATCGGGCTGAACGGGCAGGGCACGAACCCGGCCTTCGGGGCCATGTTCATCGACGATGCGTTTTCGCGGTTCGCCAAGATCACGATCCTGGTATCGGCGGCGGCGGTGCTGCTGGTCGGGCAGGACTACATGCAGCGCCGCGATCTGTTGCGGTTTGAATACCCGATCCTCGTGGCGCTGTCGGTGCTGGGCATGATGATGATGGTGTCGGCCGGGGACCTCATGTCGCTCTATATGGGGCTGGAGCTGCAGTCGCTGGCGCTCTACGTCGTCGCATCCCTGCGGCGCGACAGCGCAAAATCCTCCGAGGCGGGGCTGAAATATTTCGTCCTTGGCGCGCTGTCGTCGGGCCTGCTGCTATACGGCGCGTCGCTGGTCTATGGCTATGCGGGCACGACCCTCTTTTCGGGCATCCTGTCGACCTTGGGCGAAAAGGCCGGGATCGGCCTTCTGCTTGGCCTGGTGTTCATGCTGGCGGGTCTTGCGTTCAAGGTCTCGGCCGCGCCGTTCCATATGTGGACGCCGGATGTCTATGAAGGCTCGCCCACGCCGATCACGATGTTCTTTGCCACCGCCCCCAAGGTCGCGGCCATGGCCCTGATCGCGCGGCTGACCTGGGATGCGTTCGGCGCGATCCCCGGCGACTGGGGGCAGGTGCTGGCGGCGCTGTCGGTGATCTCGATGTTCCTTGGGGCGGTGGCCGCGATCGGGCAAAAGGACCTTAAACGCCTGATGGCCTATTCCTCCATCGCCCATATGGGCTATGCGCTGATCGGGCTGGCCGCCGGCACGGTGGGCGGTGTGCAGGCGATGCTGGTCTACATGGCGATCTACGTTACCATGAACGTGGGAACGTTTGCCTTCATCCTGTCGATGGAGCGTGACGGGCGCCCCGTGACCGACATCGCCAGCCTCAACATGTTCTCGAAAACCGAACCGATGAAGGCGCTGGCCCTCTTGGTGCTGCTTTTCAGCCTGGCGGGCGTGCCGCCGATGGTGGGGTTCTTCGGCAAGTTCTACGTCCTGCAGGCGGCAGTTGACGCCAACATGACCTGGCTTGCCATTGCGGGGGCCGTCGCCTCGGTCATCGGCGCCTACTATTATCTGCGCATCGTGTACCTGATGTATTTCGGGGCCGAGGGTGCGGGTGTGACCAGCCGCATGGCCCCGGTGCAATGGGTTGCGATGGTGGTGTCGGCGGTGATCATGCTGGCGGGCATCGTGAACCTGTTCGGGATCGAGGCGCTGGCCGCAACCGCCGCCGAAGCCCTTGTCGGATAAGCCTGCCTGGCCCGCCGGGGTGGCGCGCCACGCGTTGCCGACGGTGGACAGCACCAATGCCCATGCCCTGCGCGAGGCGCCGAACCTGATCGGTCCCGCCTGGTATCTGGCGGGGACACAGACGGCGGGCCGGGGCAGGCGCGCCCGTGCCTGGGCCTCGCCGCGCGGCAATTTCCACGCCACGCTGGTGATGCGGCTGGCCGAACCGCCTGCCGTCATCGCCCTGCGGTCCTTTGCGGCGGCGCTGGCCCTGCGCGAGGCGCTGGTGGCGCTGAGCGGGCTGCCGGATGCCTTTACCCTCAAATGGCCGAACGATGTCCTGCTGAACGGCTCCAAGGTCGCGGGCATTCTTTTGGAAAACAACGGCCAGCGCGATGGCAGCGCGCATCTGGCGGTGGGGATCGGGGTCAACCTGATCGCGGCCCCCGCCGCCTCTGATCTGGAACCGGGCGCGCTGCCAGCGGTCACGGTGCTGTCGGAAACCGGCCTGCGCCTTGATCCGGGCCTGCTGCTTGACCACCTTGCCCCGGCCTTTGCGCGATGGGAAAGTGTGCTTCGAACCGCCGGGTTCACCCCCCTGCGCGTCGAATGGCTGGCCCATGCGGCCCGCCTTGGCACCCTGATCCGCGCCCGCACCATGCGCGAGACGCATGAGGGCACCTTTGACACCATTGATCCTGCGGGCAATCTTGTGCTGTCGACCGCACGCGGCCGGCTGGCGATCCCGGCGGCGGACGTGTTTTTCTGACGGCGGGTATCCAGAATTTTTCGCCGAAAAATTTTGGAGGAAAGGACAGTTATTGGGAGAAAGCCATGCTTTTGGCCATCGACTGCGGCAATACCAATACCGTGTTCTCGATCTGGGACGGGTCGCGGTTTTTGGCCACATGGCGCATCGCAACCGATCACAGGCGCACGGCAGACGAATACTACGTCTGGCTGTCGTCGATGATGATGCTGACCAAGACCGAGGCAAAGGTCACTGCCGCGATCATTTCCTCCACCGTGCCGCGTGTCGTCTTCAACCTGCGGGTGCTGTGCAATCGCTATTTCGGCTGCCGCCCGCTGGTCGTGGGCAAACCTGACTGCCGCCTGCCGGTGCCGCCCCGCGTCGATCCCGGTACCACGGTCGGACCGGACCGGCTTGTGAACACCGTCGGCGCGCATGACCGGCATGGCGGCAGTCTGATCGTGGTGGATTTCGGCACCGCGACGACCTTTGACGTGGTGGATGACGACGGGGCCTATGTCGGCGGCGTCATTGCTCCCGGCGTGAACCTGAGCCTTGAGGCGCTGCACATGGCTGCCGCCGCACTGCCGCATATCGACGTCGCCAAACCGCAATCCGTGATCGGCACGAATACGGTGGCCTGCATGCAGTCGGGTGTGTATTGGGGCTATGTCGGTCTGGTCGAGGGGGTGGTGGCGCGCATCCGGCAAGAACGCGCGCGCGCGATGAAGGTGATCGCCACGGGGGGACTTGCGTCCCTCTTCGACCAGGGAACAACGATTTTCGACAAGGTCGAGGACGATCTGACCATGCATGGTCTCGTCCTGATCCACGACCTGAACACATAGCCCGCGGGGGGCGAACCCCGCAATTGCGACGAAGGACGACCGATGGACACGAACCGGCTGATCTACCTGCCCCTGGGGGGGGCGGGCGAAATCGGAATGAACGCCTATGTTTACGGCTATGGGCCAAAGGATCGCGAGCGGCTGATCCTGGTCGACATGGGGGTGACGTTCCCGGACATGGACAGCACGCCCGGCGTCGATCTGATCATGGCCGATATGGCCTGGCTGGTGGAACGCGCCAGTCGGCTTGAGGCGATCTTCATCACCCATGCGCATGAGGATCACATCGGCGCGCTGGCATTGTTGTGGCCGCAGCTGAAGAAACTCGTCTATGCGCGTCGTTTCACAGCAGAAATCGGCCGCCTGAAATGCGCCGAGGCAGGGTTGCCAGCGGACACGATCACCGTGGTCGAGGCGCGACCCCAGACGATTACCGCGGGGCCGTTCGCGGTGCAGTTCGTCCCTGTCAGCCACTCGATCCCGGAATCCGCCGCCCTTGTCATCGACTGCCCGGCAGGACGGGTCGTGCATTCCGGCGACTTCAAGATCGACCAGACCCCCATCGTGGGCGAGGGCTGGGACGATGCGCGGTTTACCGAAATCGCCGCGGAAAAGCCGATCAAGGCGCTGATGTGCGACAGCACCAACGTGTTTTCACCCCTGCCGGGCCGGTCCGAAAGCACGCTGAAGGACAATATTGCCGAACTGGTGGCGTCGTCGTCGGGGATGGTGGTGGCAACGACGTTCGCCTCCAACGTCGCGCGGGTAAAGACCCTGGCCGATGCCGGGCGCAAGGCGGACCGGTCGGTCTGCCTATTGGGACGTGCGATGAAACGCATGGTCCAGGTGGCGCAGGACACTGGCGTCCTGAAAGACTTCCCGCCCACCATCACGCCCGAAGAGGCGCTGGAAGTGCCGCGCCGCAACCTGATGCTGCTGGTCACGGGCAGCCAGGGGGAACGGCGGGCCGCATCGGCCCAACTGGCGCGCGGAAAATACCTCGGGATCGAGATGAAAGAGGGGGACATGTTCCTGTTTTCGTCGAAAACCATTCCGGGCAACGAACGCGACGTGCTGAAGATCGTGAACGGGTTCTCCGAGATGGGCGTCGATGTCGTCGATGATACGGGCGGCAAATATCACGTGTCCGGCCACGCCAACCGCCCCGACCTGGAACATGTCCACCGCCTCTTGTTGCCCGACATGCTGATCCCGATGCATGGCGAACACCGGCATCTGCGCGAACATGCGCGTCTGGCGACCGAGGCCGGGATCGAGGCAATCGTCGCCACCAACGGCATGATGATCGACATCACCGGCGAAGTGCCCAAAGTGGTCGAACGCATCGACACTGGCCGGACTTACCTTGACGGCACGGTGCTGATTGGCGCCCGCGACGGCGTGGTCCGCGACCGCATCCGCATGGCCCTGGGCGGGCATGTGCTGGTGACGGTGATCATCGACGACGGCGAACAGCCGATGGGCGAGCCCTGGGTCGAACTGATGGGCCTGCCGGTCACAGGCAGGCGCGGGCAACCCCTGGCCGAGATGATGGAGGCGGAGCTGGACGAGTTCGTCAGCGCGGCGGGCCGCAAGCTGTTGTCCGACGACACAAAGCTGGACGAGGCGCTGCGCCGTGTCGTGCGACAGGTCGCGATGGAAGAGATCGGGAAAAAGCCCGAGGTGACCGTGGTGATCAGCCGGCTGGTCGAAGGCTAGGCGGCGTCTGCATTTGAGGGATTCCGCTTTGAGTTAAGTTCTGATTCAAGATCGAAAACGGAGGCGATCTTGAGCAGACGGACATTGACGGACAGGCAGTGGGCGGCCATCGCGCCCTTGGTTCCAGGCAAGGAAG